>NZ_CP089211.1:0-1200000 GCF_021183825.1 Sinomicrobium kalidii
TTCAATTTTTTGTTCACATATTTGTTCAACCTAAGGCGGGAAGATATAGCATTTTCGATCTTCTTCATAATCACTAACCTAACGGAAATAAACTATACGAGGAATGAATTTAACTGCGCAATCGGTATGGGACAACTGTCTATCCTTCATAAAAGATAATATTCAGCCCCAAGCTTACAAGACCTGGTTTGACCCCATAAAGGCTGTCAAACTTACCGATAACGCTTTGAGTATACAAGTTCCGAGTAAGTTTTTTTATGAATGGCTCGAAGAACACTACGTCAAACTGTTAAAAGTAGCTCTTACAAAAGAGTTGGGAGAAAACGCCAAACTGGTATACATTATTAAAATGGAGAACACCTATGGCAACCAACGTCCGTTTACGGAAAAAATACCGAGCAGTAACCGGTCCAATCTGCAACCGCAGGAACTGGATGTTCCCGTAAAGCACAAAAACCCGGAGCTCAAAAATCCCTTTGTCATTCCCGGTATCCGGAATATAAAAATAGAGTCACAACTAAATCCCAATTATAATTTCGACAATTTCCTGGAAGGTGATTCCAACCGCCTGGCACGCTCCGCCGGACTTGCCGTTGCCAACAAACCGGGAGGCACTTCCTTTAACCCGCTTCTTATTTTTGGCGGTGTAGGCCTGGGAAAAACACACCTTGCCCACGCTATCGGTGTGGATATCAAAGACAAGTATCCCGAAAAGACAGTGCTTTATATCTCTGCGGAAAAATTCACACAACAATATATAGAGTCCGTAAAAAAGAATACGCGCAACGATTTTATACACTTCTACCAACTCATAGACGTTCTTATTATCGACGACGTACAGTTCTTTTCCGGAAAATCGGGAACACAGGACGTGTTTTTCCATATCTTCAATCACCTCCACCAGAACGGCAAACAGGTGATCCTTACTTCCGACAAGGCACCGGTGGACATGCAGGACATCGAACAACGCCTGCTCTCACGATTCAAATGGGGACTGTCTGCTGAACTGCAAACCCCGGACTACGAAACCCGGATATCCATCCTCAAAAACAAACTCTACCGGGACGGAGTGGATATGCCCGAAGAGATCGTGGAATACGTAGCCAAAAACATCAAGACCAACGTCAGAGAACTGGAAGGCGCCATTATTTCCCTCATCGCACAATCTTCATTCAACAAACGGGAGGTTACCGTAGCACTGGCTACCCAGATCGTTGAGAAATTTGTTAAAAACACCAAGCGCGAAGTTTCCATAGATTACATCCAGAAAGTCGTGTCAGACTATTTCCAGATGGACGTCACCACCTTGCAGTCCAAAACCCGGAAACGACATATCGTACAGGCCCGGCAACTTGCCATGTTCTTCGCCAAAAAATTTACGAAGGCATCTCTGGCCAGTATCGGATCACAGATCGGAAAACGGGATCATGCCACGGTTCTACACGCATGCAAAACCGTTGATAACCTCGCGGAAACCGACAAACAGTTCCGCAAACACCTGGAAGATCTTACCAAAAAGCTCTCCCAGTAAATTAACCAACCACTTCCACTACCCCAACTTTTTATTGTCATAATTTCCTATCTTGCGCACATAAGCAAGACCAGACTTTCTAATAATTTCTGAAGAATGAAAACCAAGATACTCATGGTATGCCTCGGCAACATATGCAGGTCCCCGCTGGCCGAAGGCATTCTGCGCTCCAAAATGTCAGGTGAAACGGTAACTGTAGATTCTGCCGGAACAGCGGACTATCACATCGGCGAAGCTCCCGACCCGAGATCTGTTGCCATAGCCCGGAAACACAATATCGATATCAGCAATCAACTCGGAAGAAAATTCCAGGTGTCTGATTTTGATGAATTTGATCATATTTATGTAATGGATAACTCCAATTACAATAATGTGATCGGCATGGCCAGAAGCGCGGAAGATGAACAAAAAACAGACCTGATCCTGAATCTGGCGTATCCCGGAGAAAACATGGACGTCCCCGATCCTTATTACGGAGGACCTCAGGGATTTGAAAACGTTTTTAAAATGCTTGACCACGCCTGTGACATACTTGTTAAAAAATTGAAAAACAATCATTCCCGATAAAACGCTCTTAACATCTAACACATTTAAAACTTGGCACCTACAAACAATAAATACGGAACCATATATCTCATCCCTACTACGCTTGGTGGTGTAGATCCCATGCAGGTACTTCCTTCATCCGTGAAAAGTATCATTGAAACCACCGATCACTATATCGTTGAAAACGAGAAATCCGCAAGGCGGTTTATAAAAGGGATCTGCCCTGAAAAACAACAAAGCGAATTGCAGGTACAGGTGTTGAATAAATATACCGAAGCGGGAGATATTCCCGGTTTTTTGTCCCCGTGCCTCGACGGGCTTGACATCGGGGTCATTTCCGAAGCAGGTTGCCCGGGTATTGCAGATCCCGGAGCAGAGATTGCTGCACTGGCCCATGAAAAAGGAATTTCGGTAGCACCGCTTACGGGCCCCTCTTCTATATTTCTCGCCCTCATGGCCAGTGGTATGAACGGACAATGTTTTGCATTTAACGGATACCTGCCCATAGACAAGGCAAAACGACGCCATGAAATTAAAAAACTGGAACGGCGCTCTGCCGAACTCTCCCAATCCCAGATTTTCATAGAAACACCATACCGGAACGATCAGTTACTGGCCGACCTTTCTTCGAGCCTGAAAAGCGATACCCGGATTTGCGTGGCCTGTGATATCACCCTCCCGACAGAATTCATACATACAAAAACTGCGGAACAATGGAAGGAAAACAAGGAAAGCCTGCATAAACGGCCGTGTATTTTTATTATTCAATCCCGATAAACAACGGAATAACAAAAAAATTCATCTGCATCAAAAGTTGTGGAGTAAAATTGGATTTTAGGTATAAGACGTGAGACCTACGATCTATGACTTTAAATTGTTTTACCGGGATTACAGATCTATTGAAAATCTTTGCGGTCTAAAAACAAAATCCCGGGCCTTTATAAGACCCGGGATCCTGAAAAAAACGTATGCTTAACCAAAATTAAATTTTTGCCTTCCGGTTGGCTTTTATATAAGAAGTATCATAACCGGAAAATTTTTTCATATAATATCGTATGGAAGCCCCGTTGGCATCCTTAAAACCTCTCACCCCGGCAGAACGGAGATAAGTTTTTACATTACCCGGTCCTGCCAGATGTGCAGCGGCCAGAATACCGGATTCGGTAATATATACCCCTCCTATGCGCTTGCCCACACAACGTTTAATATCCCTGCGGAGTACCCATTTGTTCCGTGCCGTATTAGCAATAAAGGCACGTTCCTGCAGTTCAGGGTCGTTAAGAAAATCGGAGGAATTATAAACCCCTATCAGCTTTAAGGTAGAAGTACCGAATTGATACTTCCCCATATACCCCAGGTGATTGGTCACGAAATAATTCCCTCTGGATTCCTTAAAACCCAAAGCTTCCTTGAACCCCACAAAAGATTTCCCCAGAAACGGAGGATTAATAACAGTCAGCGGTTCGTCTTCTTCATGCACTGTGGCCAATAAAGGACCGGATACTCTATATCCGTTATTGATCTTTACTTCTTTTGTCGAAGTAAATCCCAAACTTATAAAGGTCAAAAGAATAATTAAAACAGCATATTTCAGTATATTCTTTCCCATTACGTTTTATTTCTTCGAGACTTACGAACCGGGACTTGCTTCCCCGGATAATGTCGTTAAACCTGAAAAATACCTGCTCGAAATTTGCGGGGGCAAATATACAACTTTTTTATTAAACTGAAAATCAAAGTGTTAATTTATTCTAAAAACTATCTACGCTTCTTTTTGCAATTTGTTCCCTTAAATATACGACAAAAATCCATACCGCTTATCCTTTTTTACCGATGTACGCTCTGACTGTTGAGCCAGTTCACATACTCCCTTTTATTGGCATTGTGCTGCGCCAGGGTTTTGGAAAATTTGTGATATCCCGGCTTGTTGATGTTGGCCACAAAATAATAATAATCGTGTCTTTCCGGATTGAGCACGGCATCTATGGAAGATATGTCGGGCATGGCGATAGGCCCCGGAGGAAGCCCGGCATATTTATAGGTATTGTAAGGCGAATCGATCTCCAGGTCTTTATACAATACCCTTTTTATAACGGTATCAAAATCACCGGTGTGTTTTTTTATGGCGTAAATGACCGTGGGATCGGCCTGAAGGAGGATATTTTTCCGGAGGCGATTGAGATATACCCCCGCCACACGTGGTCTTTCATCTACTCTGGTTGTCTCCTTCTGTACTATGGAAGCCAGTGTAATGACCTCTTCCTTGTCCAGGTTGAGCCTTTTTGCTTCTGCAAGGCGTTCTTCGTTCCAGAACCTGTCGTATTCCTTCAGCATCCTCTCGCGGAATTCCTCTGCCGAAGTATTCCAGAAAAATTCATAGCTATTGGGTATATACAGGCTCAGCGCTTCATTTTTATCTAACTGGATGCTGTCCAGGAATGCATTGTCTTCAAATACCTCCAGGAGTGCCACACTGTCAGCTTCTATCTGTGTTGCTATCCTCCCGGCAAGGTCTTCCAGGGTCTCCTGGTTGTTGAAGGAAACCATTACCGGAGTATTCCTGCTCCGCAGGGTATTCACGATATCATTATTACTCATCCCCTTCTTGATAATATATTTCCCGGGCCTGGGGTTTGCAGCGTATCCCTTTTTCTCCGCTACTTTTTCAAAAGAGCTGCTATTTTTCAGGAGGGGTTCCAGTTGCTCCCTTACCTCCGGGAAACCTGCGTCGGTAGGCACATAGACATAGGCTTCTTCATTATTGAACCCGGTATTGGGGGCAAATATGGCCGTATAGACCCTATACACAAAAAATAATCCCAGGACAACACCCAGGAGTAATATGGCTACTACTATTTTCCGAATATACATTTCTTATATTTTCGTATTGCTGTACAACGAACGGATGCGGGTTTCCCGGCGCCCGTTCCTTTATTCATGATTTATTTTCTGATACAATATCTCATTCCTGAACTGCCCTCCGGCAAAATTCCAGTCCTTTTTCACACCTACCCGTTCAAAGCCCAGGTTGGAAAACAATTGTATGCTCGCTGCATTATCTTCGGTGATATTGGCATAAAGTTGATGTATTCCGAGGTTGGCAAAGGAATAGTTTATTAACAGCCGTAATGCTTCCGTACCTACTCCCCTGTTCCTGTTCCCTTCTTCGAGCACCACGATACCCACTCCCGCCCTTTTGTTTTTCGGATTAAAATCAAACAAATCTATAAACCCGAGAAGGTTGTCGTTATAATCAGAAATGACCAGGCGTAACTGTTTTACTTCATAAATATCCTTGTGGCTGTTCTTCAGATATTGCCTCAGTACAAAACGGGAGTACGGGGCCTGGGTTTCACTAACTTCCCATATGGTCTCGTCATTTTCCAGCCTGTATAGGAAATCAAGGTCTTCGGGTTCCAGCGCCCTTAAAAAAATATGTTTTCCGGTAAGTGTCACCATAGTCTTTTCATAAATTAATACTGCACGGCAAACGTAACTGGCGGATTCCCGCTAATGTAATTTACAAAATATTTTTTTTAAGAACATCAATTTCTCCCCTGAATACCTGCATAGCAGGACCTTCGAGAAATACTTTAGCGTATTTTCCCGCTTTTTCCTCAAACGAAACACTGAGGGTCCCTCCCGGAGTATCCAGTGAGATCAGGTTCCCGGAAGCCCGCCCGGTACGGTGCATGGCAATGGCCACGGCGGTAACGCCCGTACCACAGGACAGGGTCTCGTCTTCCACACCGCGTTCGTAGGTCCTTACTTTAAACAGATTGTCCTTTACCCGGCTTATGAAATTGATATTACTGCCTGCCTTACCGTACTTTCCGTAACGGAGTTTCTCCCCGTTCTTTTTCACATCAAAATTATCTATATCAGTGATCTCCTGAACATGGTGCGGAGACCCCGTATCCAGATACACATAGTTGTCAAAAACCTCTATTTGATCTACATCTGTCATTTGCAGACGTACCTTATCTCCGTTTATGGTAGCATGATGCACGCCATCTATGGCCAGAAAACGCGTGTTCTCTTTGATAATACCCAAAAAGCAGGCAAAGGCCACGATACATCTTCCGCCGTTGCCACACATCGTACTCTCGTTACCATCGGCGTTATAATACACCATTTTAAAATCGGTGTCCGTATCGTTTTCCAGCAGGATCATACCGTCGGCACCTATGCCAAATTTTCGGTCGCAGAGCCTGGCTACCAGTTTGGTATTATTTTTGGGAAATTTCTGTTGCCGGTTATCGATCATAACAAAATCGTTTCCCGTTCCCTGGTATTTATAAAAGCTAAGGTGCATTCGTTCTTGTTTAGGTCGGTATTCCGACACATTTTCAGCTATGGCAAATATACAATTTAACAGCTATTCTCCCCCTGTTAAACTGCCGTTAAAGTTGAAATGTTAAAATAATAAACCACTAAATTTGAATGTTAAAACAAATTGAGGAGTATCCGGCTGACCTGCATTGCAGGGAACCGGTCTGAAAAACAGCATGTCATTCCGGTAAAAGGGCACTCACTTATTCCGGATCATCACCGGATGAAGCCGGATTCCGAAAAACCCTTCGTTTCGGAATGACTGTAAATACGAAAAACTGATTAATAAAGATTCGATAAATCCTAAAAATTTCAAACTATGAAAAAGTTTATTAGTCTGCTTATAGTATCCGTCCTCGGAGGACTTATTACTTTGGGGATTTACAAGACTTTTTTTGAAAAGGAGGAAGTCATTGTTGAACACAGGGACAATACCCCTAATTTTGTAACGGCAAGTTATAATTCCTCCCCTCTTGTCTCGGCGGAGGCTACGGACTTTACGGAAGCAGCGGAAAAAACAGTACACGCCGTGGTACACGTAACGAACCGGATCACCAGTAAAGGGCCCATGAGCATGCGGGACCTTTTCTTCGGGAATACAAGAGAACGCACGCAGGTTGGCACCGGTTCCGGGGTCATTATCTCTCCGGACGGGTACATCGTCACCAATAACCACGTAATTGACGGTGCTACCGAACTTTCTGTAACACTGAACAATAACAAAACCTACACGGCCGAGCTTATCGGTTCCGATCCGGCAACGGATATTGCACTGATCAAAGTCGATGCCGGGGAAGAACTGCCATACCTGGCTTTCGGCGATTCGGACGGGGCCAAAGTAGGAGAATGGGTGCTGGCCGTCGGTAACCCCTTTAACCTTACTTCTACGGTAACCGCGGGTATTATCAGCGCAAAGTCGAGAGACCTGAGCAGTAGCAACAACCAGTCGTTCATACAGACAGATGCTGCGGTCAACCCCGGAAACAGCGGAGGTGCCCTCGTAAACGCCCGTGGCGACCTGATCGGTATCAACACGGCCATAACCTCCCGAACGGGGACCTATATCGGTTATGCCTTTGCCGTACCCAGCAACATTGCCAAAAAAGTAGTGGAAGACCTCCTGGAATACGGTAATGTACAAAAAGGGCTTCTCGGCGTTTCCATTGTGCCCAAAAATTCGAGGTATGCCTCGGAAAACGGACTCAATGACGTAGACGGTGTTTACATAGGCGGTGTGGAAGAAGGCTCCGGAGCCGAAAAAGCCGGAATTACGGAAGGAGATATCATTAAAAACGTGGATCACATAAAAATAAGAAAATTTGCCGACCTTACGGGATATCTCAATTCCAAGCGCCCCGGCGATGTGGTTAAAGTGACCGTAGACAGGGATGGAAAAACCCGGACTTTCCCGGTTACCCTGAGCAAGATCAGTACTTATGTCCTGAACGAACTCGGAATGCAGGTAAAAGACATTTCTGAAAAAGACAAGAAAAAATACAACATAAGCGGCGGGGTGAAAATTACCCGGACCGCTCCGTACCTGAATAATGCCAATCTGGAAGGCCGCATACTCGTGGAGATCAACGGCAGGAAAATATCTAATGTGCAAGAAGCCCAGCAAATTGCTTCCGAGATCAATCCCAACGAAAGGAATGTAATGCTTATCCTTAACGAAAACGGGGAGGCCGAAAGGTATTTGTTCTAAAGGCTAACGCTTTACACTGTATTTAATTTTAATCCCGGGTTTTAACAAAAATCCGGGATTTTATTTTTTGAGGTAGACACTCGTCATACAGACGAATACCAGTCGCACACGGCACAGTGTTATATCAAAAGGAATGATATCGCCTAATGAATTTATTTTAACCGAAAGGGTCATTCTTCTATCACTTCCAGTTTTGCAAAGCGGAGCAGCAACTTTTTTACTTCCCCGTTATCGAACTTGATCTCTGCTTTTTTGTCATTTCCCACACCTTCCACTTTGATCACCCGGCCATTACCAAAACGGGAGTGGGCTACCTTATTCCCTACGGATAAACCGGAAAGAACGGTATTTCCGTTGCCTACGGGAGTCCCGATATCCGGTTTTACTTTGCGGAGTTTTCTGAGTTGGTTTTCCGAAGGTTTTTGTTTGTCCGGCGGTGTTCCGCTTACCGGTTTTTTGAGGCGCAGTTTGCTCTTGTCCACTTCACCGAAAATATCTGCATCGATCATGGGTTTGTAACGATTATTAGCATCCATCGGCGGGGTGAGGTATTCCAGGTATTCGTCTTCGATTTCTTCTATAAAACGGCTGGGCTCGGCATCGATGAGTTTACCCCAGCGATAGCGGCTCTGGGTATAGGTGAGGTAAGCCTGTTTTTCTGCCCGGGTCAGTGCCACGTAAAATAATCTCCGTTCTTCCTCCAGTTCACTCCTGGTGTTCATGCTCATGGCCGAGGGAAAAAGATCCTCTTCCATCCCTACAATATACACATAGGGGAATTCCAGTCCCTTGGCGAGATGAATGGTCATGAGGGCAACCCTGTCGTCATCTGAAGTATCCTTGTCCATATCGGTGGCCAGGGCCACGTCTTCCAGGAATTCGGGCAGGGAACCCGTAGCGCCGTCTATTTCCTTTTGGCCTTCCACAAAATCCCGGATACCGTTAAGTAGTTCCTCCACGTTCTCCATTCGTGCAATACCCTCGGGCGTGCCGTCTTTTTTGAATTCGTGCAGCAAGCCAGTCTTTTTGGCCACGTGTTCGGAGAGCACAAAAGCGTCCGCACTCTGCGCGGTAACCTGGAAACTCTTGATCATGGTGATGAAATCTTCCAGTTTACGCCGCGTACCCGCATTGATCTTCAGATCTATTTTGTCCAGGTGTTCTATCACCTCGAATATGGAGCGTTTATAGTGATTCGCCGCCACGGTAAGCTTTTCCATCGTGGTCTGCCCTATTCCCCTTGCCGGGTAGTTGATCACCCGGTTCAGCGCTTCTTCGTCTTTAGGGTTGATCACCAAACGGAGATAAGACAGTACATCTTTTATTTCCTTGCGCTGGTAGAAAGACAATCCCCCGTATATGCGATAGGGAATGTCTCTTTTGCGCAACGCATCTTCTATGGCCCGGGACTGTGAATTGGTACGATAAAGTACGGCAAACTCTCCGTTGGAAAGCCGGTGCTGCATCTTGTTCTCAAAAACGGAGCCTGCTACAAAACGGCCTTCCTCGGCATCGGTAATACTGCGGTGAACTTTTATTTTATTCCCGTCATCATTAGCGGTCCACACTACTTTCTCCAGCCGGGTCTTGTTCTTTTCTATGACCGAGTTGGCCGCATTGACGATATTTTTTGTGGAGCGGTAATTTTGTTCCAGCCTGTATACTTTAACATCGTCATAATCGCGCTGGAAGTTCATAATGTTATTGATATTAGCTCCCCGGAAAGCATAGATACTCTGCGCATCATCCCCTACCACACAGATGTTCTGAAATTTATCGCTCAATGCCCTGACAATGAGATATTGCGAATGGTTGGTGTCCTGGTACTCGTCCACCAGGATGTAGCGGAAACGGTCCTGGTACTTGGCCAGCACTTCCGGGAACCGCGTAAGCAGTTCGTTGGTTTTCAGCAACAGATCATCAAAATCCATCGCTCCTGCCTTGAAGCAGCGGTCTACATAAGCGGCATAAATATCTCCCAGCCTGGGGCGTTTTGCCATGGCATCGGCTTCTACAAGTTCGGGATTATTAAAGTAAGCCTTTACGGTAATAAGGCTGTTTTTATACGAAGATATCCTGTTCTGAACCTGTTTGTATTTATACACGTCCTTATCCAGTCCCATTTCCTTGATAATGGCATTGATAAGACGCTGGGAATCCTGTGTATCATAAATGGTGAAATTACTGGGATACCCGAGTTTATCGGCTTCAAAGCGCAGTATTTTTGCAAACACGGAGTGGAAAGTTCCCATCCACAGGTTTTTGGCTTCACTGTTTCCCACAATATCGGCAATACGCTTCTTCATTTCCCGGGCCGCCTTGTTGGTAAAGGTCAGTGACAGGATATTAAAAGCATCCACGCCCTTGTTCATCAGGTATGCAATGCGATAGGTAAGCACCCGCGTCTTGCCCGATCCCGCACCGGCAATGACCATTAAAGGGCCATTCATATGAAGTACGGGGGCCCGCTGTGCATCATTGAGTTCCTCTAAATATTTTTCCACTATTGTCTGTTCTTTTTCAAATATCTAACCATCCGCTATTTCCCGGAAAAGGCAGTTTGCAACCAACATTAAAAATCAAAGCGTGAAATTAATTATTATGGTTTTATTATTAAAACTATTTTGGGAGTCTTTTCGTTTTCCGGAGTAGAAAGCTGTTTTTTTAAGAATATACGGATGTTAAAAGTTTTAGGTGAGGCTAATTATTAATCTATCTCTTGTTTTTTGACCCGGTCAAAACCTTCTTTTATAGCACCAGCATTGATTGCGTTACTATTGGCCATGTCCAATAGTTTTTGTGGAATTGTTTCCGGAGGATGAGGGTTATCAAAATAAAAAAACAAAACCCTGTTTGTTCCTGTAGATCTTTTCGTGATAATATTTGAAACAGGCTATCAGGATTACTGTCTAACTCCCTTGATTTTATGCCTTAGATAATTTACGGCGTCAGCGTCCCACTTTCCGGTTTGGGAAATTTTAATTATTTTTTCAAATACTTCTTTTTGACAACAAATCTCGGAAGCCTGAAAAAATTTATCTATATATTCATTGGCTTCTTTATAGAGTGGCATTGCCTTTCCTGTTACATCGTCAAAACCAAAATATTCCTGAAAGGTTTGAAACGTAGAAGGAAATTTTCTGACATATTCCACAAAGTAATTATCAGATGCACTGTCTGAAGATATTTTTTGAAAACAATTTTTTAAAGAACCCGGGCCTTGTAATTGTTGCTTTTTGTAGACAATACTTTCCTGAAACAATCTCATCGAAATAGTAGAAATACTTATGTGTTTTTTTGACAAACTTTTTTCCTGAGTATTTCCGGGACTTTCCTTACAGCAAAGAAAACATCCAATACATATAGCATATATCGAGATTAAGCCAATTCCTTTCACTTTTTATTGATCGATCTTATTCTTATACCATTTCCTGCAACCCGAAACCATTGAGAAGAATTGTTCTTACTTGGACAAATAAATCATTTACTCTATCTTTTTAAATCTTCCATGCTCAATACTGTAAATCGTACTTTCCATCATTCTTGTTTCGCTATCATATACTTCAAAGCTTTTTATATAAATCTGGTAATTTTTATCTATATAAAATCCTTTTTCCGAGCTGTGTAAATCCTTAGATAAAGAATAATATATATTTAAATAATCTATTACTTTTCCTTTTTTATTAATTGTTACAATATCTTTAATATACGCCCCTTTTTTCAGATTTTCATATCCTCTAATTACAATATTACATCCTCCTTTTTCTGGTAAAATCTCTAAAATATTATACTCAATAGTTAAGGAATTCTTATTCAAGAAGTCAAATAACTTCTCATCATATTTATTATAATCGTTAACCCCCTGCACAAATAAATTTGTTCGCAAGGTTTTACTTTTTTGTAATGAATTTACAATATCATTTAAAACCTTAGTGTTTCGATCTATTGATTGATTATCAGAAAAAACAGAAGGATACGTCCAACTCTCAGGAAAAGGATAGGTACGTATTTCTTTCGAACCATAAGGAAGTTCTACAGTATTCTTAACTTTTTTATTGGGATTAACCGAATCTTTGAAAACAATTGAATCATTTTCTGATAGTTCCTTCTTTCGGGATACATCATTTTGCCCGTCTTTGCAACTTAATAGACATATAAAAAATACTATTATATATTTTATCATAACTTAGTCTTTATACTTTGGACTCAATTGAGAACAATGAAGATGAGTATCATGTAAGCTTCCTCCATCTCTTTTAGTATGATCTGTCAATCCATCCAAATAATTAGAACTGCCACGTATTCTTTTAGAAAATCCAAACTTTTTCATGGCATCAATTATTTTTTGATCATCCTCCAATGTCCATAAATAACCCGTATCTATTGCGAAACCATTACTGTGTTCCAAACTTGGAAATGCAGATCCATCTTTATAACACGAACCTGTGCATGAAACATCAAGACCTATATCGGCTAAAGCACCTAAAAAGGCTGCAAAATATTCTGGATTTGCATATTCTCTTTTGGTTTGTTCAAAGTGGAACTGTATCTCGGCAGTTCTATTATTAATTTCTTTCATATGAACCAAAATAATATCCTCATCCAGAGCCGGATATTTTATTTTATAATGTGCTTGCCCATATTTATTCCCATCTGTAATTACTGTTCCATCCTCATATATATGAGATGTTTTTGCATCGACCCCCATACTGTTATATGAAGTGTAATCAATGGTTTCAACCGGTTCTTCTTCTCTAAATGAATCTACAGGTTGCCCGGTTCCCTTTTTCTTTACAGTATATAAATCACATGTTATTAAATTATATTTCTCATCGTTTTCATCATGATAAACATAGCTAACTTTTTTTGAGTTAGTCAAGTCTACCTCCGAAATATGTCCTGTATGATATATATGAATTACTTTAGACCCTGTCACCTCGAACCACTCCTCATCCTCATTCAAAAAGATATTGCTCCTGTCCCGGCCGCAATAGATCACTTCCCCTTCGGCCTGTGCTTCCACCTCGATGGAAAGCAAGCTCTTTACAGTATCTCCGTATTCCGGTTCCCAGCCGTTTTTTACGATCATCGTATCATAGCTTTCCGGCGGAATGCTTTGCCGGCCATCGGTATAACCCAGTATTTCTTCCTCCTGAAGTTTTTCCTGCCACTCTTCCAGCTTCTCATCATCTTTCGGGCGAAGTTCGATCCGGGCATAACGAAGGCTTCCCTTTAATTCCTCTTCTTGCGGTTCCCCGAGTTCTATGGTGGTGATCTCATTATCGTCCTGTAACACGGCCAATGCCCCTCCGTCCGTAAGCAAGGCTTCCTTTTCCTTTAAAGTGACCTGTATACAATTCACCGCACCGAAATGTTCCGCTACAACATAAATCGCGTCACCGACATTCGCTCCGGTTACCCTTTCAAAACTTGTCTTTTCCCCGGTCTGTTGTCTGCCGGTAATACTCAATTCTTGCCCGACCTGTATCACATCGCTGTCCAGTTTGTTTTCCTTCATGATACTGTCGGCAGTGGCTCCTTCATAATTGCGTGCAATATTACTGAGGTTATCTCCGGAAACAACCGTGTATTTTTCTTTAGTTTCTTCAAATACCGGTTCGGTCTTCTTCTTTGCAAAATAGGCACTGTTTATGAGTAGATCCCCGGGAGGCGGGTCTTCGGGTGTTCCGAAACAAATACCTTCTTCTGCGGTTTCGTTAATGGAAATGGCTGCCGACTGGTTGATAACATCCGCATAGTTATTGATATCTCCCCTGGCGATCCTTATAAATTTACCGCCTGCATATTTGGTAATAAAGCCCATAATCCCGAAAAATGATCTTTAAATGTTACTGTCAATAATTTATCAGGGGGAATTGATATCCGACAGTCTATACAATATTAAAACTTTCGGACGACAAAATGAAAAAGGAATATGAATTTCTAAAGAAAACCGGGGCCTTTGTAACAGGTTTTAATACGATCTAACAAAATATCCGGGATTAAACCAGGCCATGTGCAATGGTGTTTCCGGTTCAGCCCCCGACTTGAATATCTTGTGTTCCTGCCGTCCCTCATTTACAAATCCCAGGCTCCTGTAAAAAGCTACGTTCCGGGTATTGTGTTCCCGTACGTAGAGTTCAATACGCAATATATGAGGGTATTTCTCCCTGACGGTCCTTAAAAATTCCCCGAACAGCTTTCTCCCTATCCCTTTCCCCTGGTGGTCCGGGGCCACCACAATGGTCAGATCGGTCAAAATATGCTGAAAAGCGTAAATATCCGGGGTATAGGCATGTATCTCACCTACGAGTTTTCCTTCATCTACAGCCGTCAATATCAGGCCGTTTTTAGTTGCATTGGACAAAAAACCGGAAATATACGCATCATCTATTTCTTCTTTTCTCCGGATGATACCTCCGGGAATCTCCGCTACTTCGGAATAAAGTTCCAGTAACCGGGGAGCCAGACCCGTAACATCCGGATTTATCACAATATCCATGCTATGCGTTGGGCTTCAGATTTATGGGAAGTTTGTCTATCCGTTTTCCCGTGACCTTATAAATGGCATTGCAAAGGGCCGGAATAAACGGCGGAACGGGAGGCTCGCCCACTCCGGTGGGTTTGGCATCACTTTCAACAATATCCACATGGATTTGTTGCGGGGATTGCGGCATCCGCACAATTTGATAGGTATCGAAATTGTCCTGCTCTACCTGCCCGTTCTTCATGGTGATCTCACTGTTAAGGGCCAGACTGGCTGCAAACTGGGAACCGCCTTCAAACTGGGAACGGATGCGGTCGGTATTCACGGGCCGGCCACAATCCTGGGCATAATACACATTGGGGATCGTGATGTTATTCCTGTCATCCACAGCAATTTCCACCACGCAGGCCACATAGGTCAGGAAGCTGCGATGTACGGCAAAGCCCTGTGCCTGTCCTTCCGGCATGTCCTTTCCCCATCCGGAATTTTTGGCAACGCGTTCTATAACCCGCCTGAGCCTTCCGGTTTCCCAGGGATAATCTTCGATACTTTCTCCGTAATTTTCATATCCACCCTGTGGCATTTCTTCATTGAACGTAATGCTCCGGTCTTCTCCCAGCATATCCAGGGCATTGGCCACCGGGTCCATGTTGCGGGCTTCTGCGATCTCATCGAGCATACTGCCGGAGGCAAAAGTGTGGTGAATATTGCTCACCGAACGCAACCACCCTATTCTCACGTGGGCTTCGGCATCGTGGGTTTCTATGCGTATGGAAGGCACATCATACGGAAAATCCACACAGCCCAGCCCCATTTCTCCGTCAGAAGGCTGAACGGCCTCTGCATTGGAGGTGGCGCTGATGGACGGGAAAACGGAATGATGGTTCCAGCCTGCCACTTTGTTGTCTTTGTCAATCACCGCCCTTATCCGCTGTGCGCTCATGGCATGGTAAAAATCGTGCTGCACATCGTCTTCCCTTGTCCACTGCACTTTCACCGGATATCCGGATTTTTGTGCGAGCAGGGCGGCTTCCACAATAAAATCGGGTTTGGACTTACGGCCGAAGCCTCCTCCTATGAGAGTGACATTTACTTTCACATCCTTAATGTCCATCCCCAGGGCTTCTGCTACGGAACCCCTCGCCCATTGCGGGTGTTGTGTTGGTGCCCAGACCTCACACTTTCCGTCCTTCAGCCATACCAGGGCACAGGGCGGTTCTATGGTACCATGGGCATAATACGGAGCGAGGTAGGTCTTTTCGATAACTTTAGAACCTCCCCGGAGGGATTGGTCGAAATCCCCCTTTTCCCGCCTTACCGTGCCTTTTCCTTTGGTACTTTCCAGCAGTGCCTGCTGTTGTTTTTCAGAATCATAACTCGCATTGGGGCCCAGGTCCCACTCGATTTCCAGGGCTTTTCTACCCTGTATTGCGGCCCAGGTGTTTTCGGCTATCACCGCTACTCCGCTCAGCGGTTTGTTCAACTGTGGCGGAATCCCTGCTCCTTCGATCGTATGGACTTTCAATACGCCTTCTACTGCGAGCGCCGCTTTGTCATTTACGGATTTTACCGTTCCGCCTACTACCGGACAGCGTTGGACTACGGCTATTTTCATATCCGGAACAGCAGCATCAATACCGTAAACCGCTTTCCCTGTAATAATATCGTCGAGGTCAACAATAGGCGTATCTTTTCCTATTCTTTTGAATTCCGAGGGGTCTTTTAAAGTTATTTCATCCGGTCCCGGTACAGGCAAAGCAGCGGCGGTATCTACCAGTTCCCCGAAACCGATCTCCTTACCGGAGGCCTTGTGAATAACCCTACTATTGTCCGTACTGCACTCTTCTTCCGGCACTTCCCATTTTCGGGCAGCAGCGCGGACGAGTAACAGCCTTGCCGTGGCCCCGGCTTCCCGCATGGGATTGTAGAACATGCGCACGGAGAACGACCCGTCCGTATTCTGGTTACCGTATTTTTCCTCGTCACCTTCGGCCTGAACGATTTCCACTTTTTCCCAGTCGGCCCCGAGTTCATCGGCTATGATCAAGGGCAGGGAAGTCCGTACCCCCTGTCCCATTTCAGAACGGTGGGCAGTGATAATCACTTTTCCTTCGGAAGTTATACTAAGATAAACATTAGCTGTAAATGTCGTGACCTCCCCGCCTTTTTTACGGTCGTTACAACTAAAACTAACCCCGAGCACAAGCCCGGTAGCTGCCAGGGAGCCCAGTTTTAGAAAGTCCCGCCTGCCGGGTTTGTAAATATCGGTCTTCTCTTTGGTTTCTTCCGGACGTGTAAGCATAGATTTCATAAAGAAGTGTTTTTTTGATTCGGGATTATTCTCCGGAAGCGGTACGAATGGCCGCTTTTATCCTGTTGTATGTACCACAGCGACACAGGTTGCCCTGCATGGCACTGTTGATCTCTTCATCCGAAGGGGACGGGTTTTCCCTGAGCAATGCCGCTGCCGACATGATCTGCCCGGTCTGGCAATAGCCGCACTGGGGCACCACGTGTTCCGCCCAGGCTTTTTGCAACGGGTGATCCCCGTTTTCCGAAAGCCCTTCAATAGTAGTAATTTCAGCCGATTGTACCGCGGAAACAGGAAGACTGCACGAGCGGGTGGCCACTCCGTCGAAATGTACGGTACAGGCACCGCAAAGCGCCTTTCCGCACCCGAACTTGGTGCCTTTCATATCAAGAATATCCCGCAACACCCATAACAAGGGCATTTCGGGCGTTGCCTCTACCTGGTGTTCCTCTCCGTTTACATGAATGGTATACTGTGCCATAGCGAATTATTTTGTTAACATACAAGCCTTTAAGCAGCTTAAATTTAATTATAATCCGCCAGTCGTGAGAAGTTATAACCTGTTTTTTAACTGTAAAAAAGTCTATTTATACTTGTTCAAAATAAATAGATACGGTATTGTTCAGGAAATTTCCTGCTGTATTAAGATCAAAAGGAAACAAAACCGTCAACTATTCACTTTCCACTGATAGCCTTCTCCTTCAAACAGTTCCCTGCCCCACACGGGAAGTTCGGCTTTGATCCGCTCCACGAGTTCATTACAGGCATCTATGGCCGCTTTTCTGTGTCCCGAAGAAGTAAAGACAAAAAGGCAAATTTCCCCGGCGGGCACTTTACCGAGGCTGTGATAGACATGCATGCAGGTAATCGGATACCTTTCGAAGACCGATTCACGTATTTCGTGCATTTTTTCCAGCGCCATTTCTTCATATGCTGTATACTCTATGGCTTCTATTTTTTTTCCGTCCGCTTCATCGGCCCTTACCTGTCCGAGGAAGATACTGTGGGCACCAATCTCTTTTTTGGTACTGTGTTTCTGAATGCTTTCTCCGATAAAGGAAGCGGGAACAGCTCCTTCCCGGAATATGTTCTTCGGGGTACGTTTCATTTCTTCAATGTTTGTTATGTTATAGGTAATCCTCTTGTTTAAATTCACCAGGAACTCCCGTGTTTATCGGTTTGTTTTTTGTCACGGATACACGAACGATTTTTAGGCTATTGTATTCGGTATCCGGATCGGTCAGTGATTTGGCAGGATTTTCAACCTCCCGAGAACGGGGGAAGCAGGCTTACTTCACTTTCTTCACCGAGTACCGTATTCTCCTTTACAATTTCCTTATCAATAGCTATGAGGTACTTCATTTTTTTTAACGCAGGATATTTTTCTTCCAGCCTGTCAATCATCGTATCGGTATCCGGAATATCCTTCAGGCGCACCAAAGAACCTTCAAAAATGTCTGTTAATTGTCCGAAAACCAGTATTTTCATCTTTTTGCATTTTTTTATTAACGGAAAAACAAAATGTATTTCATACGCAATACTACACTACCCGTATAATGGCAGCAGATGTATTGTTACTTCTTCTCCCTTTTCATATTCCTTTACTTCTTCACCGAGCTCAATGAGGCAATTGGCCCGGGCAAAGGAACCGAGCCGGAAAGACTCCTGCCCCGTAGCCGGGGTTACCTCACCGTTTTTATAGATCCCTTTCAAAAAATGGGTCAACGCATTCTTTTTGGCATACGCAATGCTCAAGGGAACATTTAATGATGTCAGTTGCCGTTCCCGCCCGCAGAGTGCCTGCAGGGCATTCCATACGTATTCGTAAAAACAGGTCAGTACGGACGAAGGATTACCGGGAAGGCCAAAAACCAGCTTATTCTCCTTTCTTCCCATATAAAGCGGTTTTCCCGGCCGCTGTTTCAGCTTGTGAAATAATTGTTGCACTCCGCAATTTTCAGCGGCCCTGACCACAAAGTCATAATCGCCCACACTTACACCGCCCGTAAGCAATACGACATCGTTGTTTTTCAAAGCGTTCCCGAGAATACCGGTTAGGGTATCCAGCTTGTCCTCTGCCAGGTGAACACTTATTTTTTCTATCCCAATTTGTTTCAAAGCCGCCCTGAGCATGGATGCATTGGACTCGTAGATCTGTCCCGGTTGCAGTTCTTTTCCCGCCTGTTGCAACTCATTCCCTGTTACGACAATGGCTACATAAGGCATGGGGTATACTTTTACCCTGGCAATGCCCACACCGGACAGAAATCCTACTCCGGCGGGTGACAATACCGTTCCTTCGGGTAATGCGAGATCATCTTTTCGTATTTCCGTGCCTTTGTAACGGATGTTCCTCCCTTCTTCCAGCAATTCGTCTTCTATGAAAAGTTGTGTCCCTTTCCGGGTAACCCTTTCCTGCATAACCACTGTATCGGCACCTTCGGGCACAACGGCACCGGTGAAAATCCGTACGGCTTTTCCTGTTGATATGGGGGCTTTACTCCCTTTACCCGCGGGGATCTCCCCATCTACAAGAAGGCTTCCTCCGTTTTTCCAGTCTTTAAAAACAAAGGCATACCCGTCCATTGCCGACTGGTGAAAAGGCGGAATGTCACAGGTGGCATATACATCCTCCGCAAGGACATGATCTACTGCCTTTTCCACATCTACTTCAACAGGCGGAAGGGAAAACATGTTTTCCCTGATTATTTTTCTGGCTTCGGTTACGGGGATCATCTGATTTGATTTATAACTTCAGGATTTATGATGTATGACTTGCGGTTTTAGCTTTACGTCCCTAATTTTACTCTTATTTTACAAATTGTTATCCGCCTATACTGATCATACTGCGGTTTTCGATGTCTTTTCCGTCCATCTTTTTAAAGTCTTTATCGAGCTGCCCCCCGAGTCCCCTGGCCTTTTGCAACACATTTTTTCTGATGAGGGGTTCCAGTGCTTCCCCCTTTCGCAATGCGGCCAGCAGGTCCATTTCTCCTTTGGAGAAAAGACAGTTTTTCATCTTTCCGTCCGCGGTGAGCCGCATCCGGTTGCAGCCGCTGCAAAACGGGGCACTCATGGTACTTATCACGGCAAACGTTCCCTTATGGCCGGGAATCCTGTATTTCTTGGCCGTGTCGTGCGGGCCTTCCGCCAAGCGTTCGGGACGGTATTCCGATTTCACGATCTCAAGCATTTCCTTCCAGGTAAACACCTGGTTGCTGGTCCATTTATTGCCGCTGAAAGGCATAAATTCAATAAAACGTACATGAATGGGATGGTCTTTGGTCCAGGCCACAAAATCCAGTATTTCGTTATCATTCAATCCTTTCATAATAACGGCATTCACTTTTACGTGAAAACCGTTTTCCATGGCCAGTTCTATATTGTCCAGTGCCGACTTAAACTGTTTTCTGCGGGTCATCCACAGGAATTTTTCCGGTTTCAGGGTATCGAGGCTTATGTTCAGCGACCGGACCCCGGTTTCTTTCAGAATATCCATGTAGCGGTGCAAAAGGGTGGCATTGGTGGTCATTGTCAGGGTTACGGGAAGCTTTGAAAGCCTTTGCAAAATTTCCCCTACATCTTTCCTCGCCAAAGGTTCCCCTCCGGTAAGCCGTATCTTATTCACCCCGAGCGCTACAAAGGTCTTTGCTATGGTCTCAATTTCATCGACCTGCATCAACCGGGCTTCCGGGGTAAAGTCGTAATCCTCGTCCGGCATACAATAAAAACACCGCAGGTTACACACATCGGTAAGCGATATCCTGAGATAATCATGGGTTCTGTTGTACGTATCCTTTATCATCTTATCCATCTGAATCCTTCCTTTATATTATCTTAATGTCCGCTTACCAGCTTTTTATAATCTTCCGGAGTATCAATATCGGTATTTCCCCGGGGAAATTCCACCGTTATCGTTTCCCTGTCATTCTTCCGGATAATTCCCCTGGCTCCTTTATCCCCTTTCAGGGCGAGCAATTCGGGAAAAACATCTTTGTGAAACAATGCGGGAACGCCTTTCTTATTCCTGTAAGAACTGGCTACTACGGGAGCATCGGTTGTTATTTGCCGTTCCAGTAGTTTAGTTAAAAGTTCCGAATTTACAAAAGGTTGGTCACATAACATAACCAATATCCCTTCTATCATATTTTCCTTGTCTTTTGTTAGGTAACCTACTCCGAGGCGGATACCGGAGGCCATTCCTTCTTCATACTCGGGGTTTTCCAGAAATACCGTTCCGTTTTGTTTTACATTTTGTTTTATGCTGCCCGCACTGTTCCCGAGAATAACCACAATATTTTTTACCCCCGTTTTTGTAGCTTCATCAATAGCATGTTGTAACAGCGATTTACCCCTGTATTCCAGCAACTGTTTGGGTTGTCCCATACGTGCGGAACTTCCTGCGGCAAGAATGATGATACCGTATGTTCTGGTTCTAATTTTATCAGCTGTGGTCATTTTACTTTCCAATACTTCTACATATCAATAGTATTTATTACTTCCCTGCAACAAGCCCTTCTATAAGGTCTAAGGCTTCCGAAGGTTTTTCAATAGCAGAACTTACAATCGTTCCGTTTTTGTTTATAAGTATATATTTCGGTATCGTCTGTATATTGTAATTTTGTCCGAAATCTCCCTCTTTTCCATCTTTGATTAACAGATCTGTCCCGGCCCCGCTTTGATTCTTCGCAAGAAATTCCGCCCATTTTTCCTTTGAAGAGTCTACAGAGATCATTAATATGCTGACTTCCGGATTGTTTTTATATTGTTCCGACATCGAAATTACATCTGGCCTTTGATTGATACAGGGTCCGCACCAGGTAGCCCAAACATCTATAAAAACAATATTTCCTTTTAAATCGGACAACCTTAGTTTTTCCCCGTTTTTAGCTTCACCCTCAAAATCATAGGCAGGCGCTCCTTTTTGCGCAGAAAAATATGCTTCTGATATCCTTCCCAGCTTATTGTAAAACCTGTTGGATTGTTCCCGTTGTAATATTTCCCGTAAAACCGACGCGTTCAACTTGTCTTCGTGATTTTTCCACGGAAACGGATATTCAATTAAATTCATCACATAAGTCACCTTATACCAATCTGATAATTCTTTGTTCTCCGTCCTTTGTTCGATATAGTCAAGGAACACGTCAATTTTTTCCAGTGTATCCTCTTTCTGAAAATACTCCCTCTCCAGCTTGTGTAGTGCCAAACCGGGATATTCCAGAAATTGAATGCTATTATGGTCTATCTGTTCTAAAAAGTCAAAATAATTGTTCTCCAAATCCATATCTTTGGAAACCCGTCCAAGAAAAAACATAAAATTGTATATTCTCGCCGAATTCTGAAATTTGAGAATATGGCTCTCCATTTCCGTTAACTTTTCTGAGTGCGTATTTATTACACGATCTCTTCGTTCCCGAAAATCATTCAGAACCCGGATCACAGTATCCGTATTTGAATTTTTTCCCATGAAAACATTCAGGTTCGCATTGAGAAAGGGAAGTGTGCTGTTGGATATATAATTTAAAAGAGAATCACTCAGACTATTTGTTTGTATTGCAGAGTCTTTATGAACAACAATATCAAGTTCCTTACCGGGCGTAAGAATTGTGAGATATTCTTTTTCACCCTCTTTGGTATGCAGATGGGCTGTTGTTGGTCGTTTTATGGTATACGTTTTCTTTTTTTCTTTATGATCTAAAGAAATTTTTGCCAGGTATTCCCCGTTTCTATCCGGTATTTCCGAAATGTAAATGCTATCTATACCGGCATTTTCCTCAACCGAATTTACAACGAACGTATCTGCTCTTTTACAGGAAAAGAGTATTGTTAGTAAGGCGATAGTAATTACTGCCTGTTTATACATTTATTCCGTTTTGATCAGTTATATAAGTCTTTTTACCTTTTTCATGAATACGGCCGTCACTATCCCGGAGTGATTTTCCCGGCTTCTCCGTAAAAACAGCTTTTATTTCCGAAACTATTGAAAGTGCGATCTCTTCGGATGTTTCGGCACCTATGTCGAGCCCTACCGGACTAAAAACGTTTGCAGGGGTTCCTGTAACGGGAAATCCTTCTTTACGGATTTCCTCCAGCATTCGTTCCCTTTTTTTACGCGGGCCGAGCATGCCTATATATCTTACTCCGCGCCGGAGTAATTGTTTTATCAGCACTTTGTCGTAATTGTAATTATGGGTCATGAGTAACACAGCGGTACGGTTATCTGTTTCCACTTCTTCGAGTGCATTTTCAGGCTCGCCTATAATGATATTACAGGAAGAAAAACGCTGTTTACTGGCATAGTTGGGCCTTCCGTCTATCAGGGTGGTTTCCCAGCCCAGGACACCGGCCATATCAACCACCGGGAATATGTCATTTCCGGCACCGGCGATAACAAGTCGTATTTCCGGTTCCACATATTCAATAAAGGCATTAACCGGGGCACTTTCAACTTGGTATGTTTTAAAAACAGCGTGCCCTTTTTCTAAGACCGCTTTGCCATCACTGTAAAGCAGTTCCTGAAAAGGCAGCGGATCTCCGTCATTTGACCATACCCGGTTTTCTTTCAGCAATAATCTTGTTCCCTGTGTATTGTCCCTTCTGTTCTCCAGTGAAAAAAGGGTGACCAGAACGGATGGTAACCTGTCCTCCGCCAGTTTTCTGAGCAGTTCTGCCGGATTCCATTGAACCGTGGCCAGAACAGGCTCTATAAGCACTTGTATGATGCCGTTACAGCCCAGTCCAACGCCGATAAAGGCATCGTCTTCATCAGAAGTGTCATAGGTTACCAGCATGGGATGATCCTGCATAATGACCAGCAAGGACTTGCGCAATGCATCTCCTTCCAGGCAACCGCCGCTTATGGCGCCTGTGAGTTCGCCGTCTTCGGTAATAAGCATGCGTGCACCGGGACGGCGATAGGAAGAACCCTCCACATGGACTACGGTAGCCAGAGCAGTTCTCTTCCCCTGTGAGTTTGCCTGGTCATATGCTTTTATTATTTGCTTTATTTCCTTCACACTTAATCTTTAGGTATTAGATATGAGACATGAGATGTTAGATTTGAGATATCAGATTCTGGTTTGGTCTCCGACCGGTGTTATATGCCGGGCTTTTCTTTTCGTTATAATTGCTTCCCTTATGGTTTTTGCCGCAAAACGTATTTCTTCTTCAGAAGTAAACCTCCCCAGGCTTATACGCACTGCGCTGCCTGCATTTTCTGCGGACATTCCCATGGCCCGGAGCACATGGGAAGGCGTGTGTACATTGCCTGAACAGGCGCTGCCCCGGCTTACGGCAACATCTTTTGCCAAAGACAGTACAAAACCTTCCCCTTCAATGCCTTCAATGGAGATATTGGTGACATGCGAAAGCCTGTTATCCCTGTCACCGTTTATTTTAACGCCTTCAATAGCGAGTAATTCTCCCTCCAGGATGTTCCGGAGGGTTGCGAGTCTTTCCACTTCTGCATGCATTTCTTCCGTACATATCCGGGCCGCCATTCCGAATCCCGCTATTCCGGGGACATTCAGTGTTCCGCTCCTGTATCCCCTTTCGTGTTTCCCCCCGTGTATCTGCGGGGCTATAGCCGGTTTAATTTCTTTATTCATATATAACGCTCCCACTCCTTTAGGGCCATACATTTTATGGGAAGAGAAAGCCAGTATATCAATATTTTCATCTGCAACCCGGATCTGTATTTTACCTGCGGCCTGAGTGGCATCACACAAGAAAGGTATTCCGTGTTTTTTTGCTATTTCCCCTATTCTCTTAACAGGGTTTATTAACCCGGTCTCATTATTGGCGTACATGAGGGCAATACCAATGGTTTCGCTACTGCTTTCACTTTCCAGCTCATCCGGGTCGATATGTCCGAGGGTGTCCACGCCCAGATAAGTAAGCCTGTACCCGTTATGTTCCAGATATTTACAGGTATCAAGTACCGCTTCGTGTTCGGTTTGTGAGGTTATAATATGGTTCCCCTTAAAACGCTCTGAAAAAGCTATGCCTTTAAGGGCCAGGTTTACGGCTTCCGTAGCGCCTGAAGTAAATATCACGTCCTTTGCCCGTGCACCTATCAAATGGGCCGCCTGCTCACGGGCATCTTCCACTGCTTCGCCGGCTTCCCACCCGAAACTGTGGTCCCTGCTGGCCGCGTTACCGAAATTTTCTGAAAAGTACGGTATCATGGCCTCTACCACCCTCGGATCACAGGGGGTGGTGGCATTATAATCGAGGTATACCGGTTTTTTCTGCATGTTTCCAGTGGTTTTGAATATTAGAGCCGGGTTTAACGCCAAATATAAATATAGGGGATATTTTCCGCCCGGTCAACCCCTGGTCAGGGCTTTACACTGAAACCGGCAAGATTTATAATTTATTTAACACCACACACAACATCATATGTACGGTTTAATCCGCTTTTCAGGTTTTGGTCCGGAATTCTGAGGAAAACTCTTCCCGGTCGGCCTTCATCAGTATATCGAGCTCCTGCATCTTTTCCCTTACCGCTACAATATATTCTTCATCATTGCGTATGCTGGACAGATACTTCAGCGTTTTTTCATCATGAATAAAAAAGGTTTTGGCGGCACGAACTGCCTCATGTCTTTTGTGTCCCAGTATTTTAAGTGCATCTACACCTAACCGCAGGCTGGTATCCAGGTTTTCCCTGTAGATGTGCATCATCCCGGCATTCATCTGGTTATAGGCTTCGTCCCTGTCCCTCGCACGGACCAGCATATACAAATGCGGAAAATGTCTTTTTACGGTGTCGATGAGCATCATCCGTTTTTCTTTGTCTCCGATGGCAATGATCAGTATCTCCGCCTTATTGGCCCCGGCTATTTCCAGGAGGTCGTGCCTGGTAGCATCACCGAAATAGACTTTCAGTCCCACCCTCCTGAGAAAATCCACATTATCACTGTCGTAGTCCAGTACGGTTACCGGGACGTTGTGGGCCTGGAGAAAACGCCCCACCGTATTGCCGAAATGGCCATATCCGGCGATAATGATCGGATTTTCCTCATTTTCAACATCGTTGTAATCACCATCTTTATCATCCGTGCTCACCGCACATAACCTGGGAAGAACTAGTTTTTCATTCAGCAGCATGATAAGCGGTGTAAATGCCATGGATATGGCTACGGTGGCCATCATCAGGGAGTTTATTTCGTTGGAAATGATGCCTTCTGCCAGACTGAAATTCAGCAGAACAAAGGCAAATTCCCCGATCTGGGCCAGGCCAAGGCTAAAAATAGCATTCTGTGCATTCCTCAGGTGAAATATTTTGCCCAGCACAAAAAGGACAATTGCTTTCAGCACAATTATGCTCAAAACCAGGGCCGTAATACGTCCGGGCTGTTCCATTATCAGGCCGAAATCTATCGTAGATCCCACGGTCATAAAGAAGAGCCCGAGAAGCAATCCCTTAAACGGGTCAATAGCGCTTTCCAGTTCGTGCCGGTATTCGCTGTTGGCCAGTAACACCCCGCCGAGAAAAGCTCCCAGCGCAGGGCTCAGTCCCACAACATGCATTAAAATGGCAATCCCCACCACCAATAACAGCGATATGGCAGTAAACATTTCTCTCAAACGTGTCCTGGCCATAATGCGGAATACCGGGTATAGCAGGTATTTCCCGGCCACAACGATCACAACTACCGCACCAATTACGGCAAGTGTCTGTCCCCATCCCGGCAAATGCCCTAACAGTGTTGTTTCTTCTGCAGTTGTTGTCCTGCCGTTACCGGACAGCAGGGGAAGTACGGCCAGGACGGGAATTATGCCCATATCCTGAAAAAGCAGTACGGCAAATGAACTTCTGCCGGCCATGGTCTTGTTCCACCCTTTTTCATCGAGTATTTGCAATACAATGGCGGTGGACGACATGGAAATAATGATTCCTATTGTAAGGGCAACCTGCCAGGAATATCCGATGTAATATGCAATGACAAACCCCAGTAAAGTGGTACTTATGAGTTGCGCACCACCCAGTCCCAAAATCCTGCGGCGCAATCGCCATAACCGTAGCGGTTCCAGTTCAAGCCCTATAACGAAAAGCATCATCACTACGCCGAATTCGGCAAAATGCATAACATCCTGGCTTTCCTCGCCTACGAGTTCAAGAAAAGACGGCCCGATAAGCATCCCTGCCAGGAGGTAACCCAATACGGAGCCCAGTTTAAAATACCGGGCTATCGGAACCATGATCACCGCCCCTGCCAGGTAAATGAACGTGTGGATAAAAAACGTTTCGTGCATTGGTTTTACAGCTAAAAAGTGAGAATTCCGGTTGTCTTGTCATGCCCAACAAGGCTACCGGATAGAAACACCAATTTACAAATAAAAAAGGAAAGGTTCTCACCTTCCCTTTTTATAAAACCACAGCAATTAATCGGGTTGAGTTCAACAACAACTAATTGATCTTTATCCCATCGGGTAATATTTCATTATCAGTCTATAAAATCGTGAGAAACCACATTGGTGACTTTCCATATTTCAGCAATATTCCCGGCAGTCATCTTTACCTTACCGGGAGGGATCTTGTTATCGTTGGTCATTACATACACAATACTGTCATCCTCAGGGTTCAGATCGGCGCGGCCGATAAAAATACCCTGTTTTGTGTTGACAAAAACATAAGTGCTCCCTTCTACTACGGATTTTGTATCGTATACCCGTTCCCCGATCACGTAAGACACTCCTTTAAAGTTGGAAATGGCCGAAAAATCGGTAACCTGAAACGCTCTGGTGTTTTCTCCGGGGGAAAAGGGAAAATGATACCTGGGCAGGTTGGCTATGAAGGATTTGTCATTCCTTTTTGACACGTATTGGTACTGCAGCTCAAGAGGCACAACGATTATTCCTTTTGGTTCGTACACATCATGAGAGAACAATCGGTTAAAATCAAGTTTATGTAATTTGCCTATAGTGATGAGTCTTTCATAATCAATACTGTTTCTCTTTTTCCATGTGGATATGGTGTTGGGCCGCACCCCCAGAAATTCGGCAAGGTCTTTATTGGTCTTAAAACCAAAATAATCTTTGAGGTTCTGCAGGACATCATCTACGGAAAACGCTTCCGTAACGAGGATTTTTTTGGGCTCCTGCTCACGACCGGTCTTTTTCTTTTTTTTCATATTGTTCCTGTATTACACATACTGTCCCATTTCCGGAACTCCTTCCTTTCCAATACAAACGTCACCATACCTATTGTTTAGTATAGTCTCCTCCCTGTTTTATTACATTTTTATAAGAATAAATTCACTTCTCCTGTTTAACTGATGTTCTTCTGCACTACACGACACCCCATCCGAACAATGGTTGATAAGCCTGGTTTCACCATAACCTTTTCCGCTTATCCGATCCGGTGACACCCCTCCTTTATTGACAATATAATCTACGGTCGCCTTTGCCCTTCGTTCGGAAAGCGCCCTGTTATAGGCATCACTTCCCCTGCTGTCGGTATGGGAACGTACTTCTATAACAATATCCGGATATTTCTTCATCACCGCAATCACTTTCGCAAGTTCTATTTCTGACCTTTTTCGTATAGCAGCGCCGTCAAAATCAAAATATATGGGTTTCAGGGCCAGTTTTTTTGTCAGGTCATCTCCTGTGGTGATCCGGATGTCTTCCCGGTTGAGTTCTATTACCACCTCCCGGGTTTCACCGTTGTCCAGTTCCTTTATCCATTTTTCCTTGCTCCGGTAGTCTTCCTTTCCCGCACGGAGATTATATCCCGCAAAAGGCCATACCGAAATACAGAAATTCCCCGAGGCATCAGTCTGTACGCTGGCCAGTTCTTTGTGTTCGTTGTCATAAAGTATCACTTCTGCTCCGGATAACGGGTTTTTGGTGATACTGTCCTTCACTTCGCCGCACAGTTTTGCGTTAAAAGCCAACGGAACTTCCGTCACCGCCGAATAGATATTGTCAAAACCGCTTGCTTCTCCCCGGTTGGAAGACAGAAAACCTTCTCCGGAACGACGGGTGATATAAGCAAAATCATCGGCGGTGGAATTCACGGGGTTACCGAGGTTAACCACCCTGTAACTTCCGAAAGGGTCTTTTATCGCCGCGAAGACATCCAGTCCTCCCAGGCCGGGATGCCCGTCGGAAGCAAAGTACAATACGCCTGTTTCATCCACAAAGGGAAAGGACTCCCTTCCCGGAGTATTTATAACACTTCCCAGATTACGCACCTCACCAAAACTGCCGTCTTCCTTTATTTCTGTTACGAAAAGATCGGAACTTCCCAGCGTCCCAGAACGGTCCGAAACAAAATACAACAGGTTTTCGTCTGCGTTCAGTGCGGGGTGGGCCGTGGAATAGGCTTCGTTATTTACAGACAGGTCTTCTATGTTACCCCACTTCCCGTCTTTTAATGTAGCGCGGTAAATCTTCAGGTGATTGGTCCCGTCTTCCGCTTTACCATATTGTCCTTTGCGATAGTTATTCCGGGTAAAATACATCGTTTTTCCGTCCCGGGTTATAACCGGAGTGGACTGATGGTACTTCGAATTAACATCCCCGGCCACTTTTTCCGGGTTTTCCAGAAGCCCGTCACTGTTCACCGTAGCACTGTACAACTTTAAAAACGGTTTTTCGTTCCACTTGTGCGTCCTTTTGACAAATATCCCGGTATCCCTCGCCGAAGCAAAGATGACCTTGTCTTCCCCGTTATAGGCCGTGCCAAAGTCTGCATATGCCGTATTGACGCCTGCGTCTTTCAATGTAAACCGCTTTTTGTTGTTTTTGAGCGTATGCACAGCTTCTGCAAGTGATTTTTCATCTTTTGGTTTTCCTACCAGCTCGTAAAACCGATTGAGCATCTTCCCGGCTTCCTTATATTTTTCCCCTGCCTTGAGACACTGGGCATAGCGGTAATAATATTCCGCTTCCACATCACCGGGTCCCTCCAGCATTTTCCTGTAATACGGCAGGGCATCGGCATAACGGGCGTTGAAATAATGGGTATCCGCCAGTTTTCCGTACAGGTCGTTGGATTGATAGCCTGCCTCCACCAATTTTTCATAGAGTTCGCTTGCCCTAATATAAGCAAATTTTTCGTATTTACTGTCAGCACGGGCTTTCCGCGTTTCCTGGGCAGCTATTGTAAAACCTCCCGCAAGGTATAAAACTGCTATAAATAGTGCTTTGTTCATTGTACTGTTACTTTGGTTTAGAAGAATCTCGGAGAAATCATCCTGTTCCTGGAAGAGGAAACAAATTCGAAACGGAGAAACACTTCGTGTGTCCCGGAATTGTAATTTCCCAGTCCAGTGGTATCCCAGTCATAGGTATAGCCTACATGAAGCCCTTCGGTGATACTAAAACCGGCCAGGGCGCTTACGGCAGCATCCCAGCGATAGGCCGCTCCGAGCGTAAATTTCTCGTTGAACAGGAAATTGGCTGAAACATCGACCCCCAGTGGCGCACCACTTACGGCCTTGACCAATGCAGCGGGTTTGAATTTCAGTGTCGGGCTAAGGTCAAAAACATAACCTCCTATGAGATAGAAGTGCATTTTTTCCTTGGCTACGGACTGCTGGATATCGTCATAAAAGTGGGTTTCCAGCAGTGCGGGTACGGAAAGTCCCACATACCAGTTACTGGCATGTAAGTAGGCCCCGGCGCCTATGTTGGGGGAAAATTTGCTCAACCTGCCGCTGAGTTCCGGGTCGCCGGGATCATGAATGTTCAGCTTGTCGTAGTTGACTTCCAGAAAACTTCCCCCGGCCATTATTCCCAGGTTCAGCCAGGTATCATATCCCAGTTGCAGTTTATAGGAGAAACTGGCATTGACATAGGTATCCCTGGAAGGTCCGATTTCGTCGTTGATAATGGACAGCCCCAATCCGTGTCCCCGGTAACTTATGGGGGAATGGATGGAAAACTGTGCAGTTTCGGGAGCTCCTTCTAGGCCCGCCCACTGCTGCCGGTACAGTCCCAGTATACTGGCTACCCCCCGGGTACCTGCATAACCGGGATTAACACTCACGGTGTTATACATATATTGTGTGTATTGCGGTTCCTGTTGTGCAAAAGTTATCCATGAACCCAACAACCCTAATACCAAAAATAGCTTCTTCATCTGTCTCGTTTTTTGCTTCTTCATTGTCCCCTTCGTTAATTGATATACAAATACCCCGACTTGTCCCGCATCACGTTCCCGTCCTTATACTTCAGGATATAGAAATAGGTCCCGGTAGGCAATAACCTGCCCTTGTTTACCGTAGCGCGGCCGTGTGAATAGCCGTCAAAACGGATATTGGTATTGTTATACCCTTTTGCTTCGTATACTTTTACGCCCCAGCGGTTGTAGATCTCCACGGTATTGTCCGGGTAATTTTCTATGCCTTTCAGGAAAAAGAAATCGTTCCGGCCGTCCCCGTTGGGCGATATACCGTTATAGACTACCAGGCCGCTATCCGGTATTTCGTCATCCATGACCTTTCCGAAAGTGAAAATCCCATAGCCCGATACGGCTGTGGTGACGGTCTGTTCTTCCCGGTTTACCGTACCGCCTTCGTCTTTCCACCGGTTGTTTTCGGCATCCCAACGCACAATACGGATCGATTTGCCTTCTTCTTCCCTGATCATATCCGAAGGGGTTGTATCCTCATTCCAGGTGAGCGTAAGTACAATTCCGGACGCCCCGTTGGTACGGTTGATCTCCCAGTATTCTGCGTTATCTATCTGTTCTATATCTTCTTCCTTAGCGGAATGCGGATACAGGGTATTGGAATTTTCCAGGATGTACTGCGAGGTAAAGTGATCTGAAGCATCCGAAGGGGCAGACATGGAGGCCCTGCGGTAATAGCCGCCGTCACCTACGGGATAATCGAAGGCTTCATCGCCTATTTTACGGACCTGTCCGTCTACAAAACTGTCATCGGAGACCAACTTGTGAGAGGCCCCCTGCTGAAAAGTGACCAGTCCGCCGTAGGCATCGCCATCTACAATACCGTCCTTAAACCCGGCCTTTCCGTAGATATTGATATCGCCGGAAAGGTTAAAGGAGGGTTGTGCCGCGGGATTGTCAAACAATACATTGAAAAAATCGGACGGCATCAACCCGGATATGGACTGTACCCCGTAAAGCCCGGTAAACAGGGTTTTTCCGGAGGCCTGTCCGGCAGTAAAACTCACCAGGCCGTCGTTATTGAAATTTCCGTAGACAAAAAATTCCCCGTCATTGATAAGGTCACCGCTTTCCCTGTTGTCGAAATCGCCCAGTGTAGACACCTGTGTTCCCGGAGTTATAACCAGTTCACCCGTGTTAACGGTTTGTGCCGATGTACGGAATGCCAGGAGGAAAACAGAACAGGCACCCATTAATTTTATGAATGTGGTATTGTGCATCATCTTATTGTTTTGCTTTTGAGGGCAGCATGGGGTTGGTTATCACTATACATTTTTCCAGGATGGTCTCTAATTGCAGGTAGCACCCCGGTTCCATCCCCGGTACAACCGCATAGAATCTGGTCACTGTTGTGCCATCGATATTTGCATGGAAATCTCCCGTCACTTCCTGTGAACCTGCCTCTCCGGGGATACCGTCGTAAAATGTTGTTCCGGATGGATAGCTATCGGTAACAGTCGTTCTCGCAACATTTCCCCCGGTACAAAAGGATGTAAAGCGTTTAAAGCCTTCATCCGTAACATCAGGGCATGTAACCCCGGCTATATTTATCGTTGATAAAAAATCACCATAAACGGGTCCGTAACAATCACCCGAAGCGTACTCCCGGATAAAATCGGTATCCAATGATGTACCCGATGTGGCTCCGGTGCCTGTTATTTGTCCGTTGATCGGAATGTTCAAACCACAACTGCCGGCAGAGGTGGTCAACAATGTACAATCGTCCGTAACGCGAATCTTGTACCTGAGTTTCCCCAGTAGTTCATCGGGGGTATTTCCCAACGGTATGGTACCAATGTCCCATATAATCTTACCTCCCGGGGTTTCATCGGGATCATTGCTGTCAGGATGTTCCCAGGTAATGGTTCCTCCGAGCGTTTCTGCCGAAGCTTCCACGAAATGTACATTAGGCGGAAGAGGTACCTCTACCCTGGCATTGTCGATCGCTTCGGTTCCCCGGTTATATATGGAAAGTTCAAACTCCATTTCCTGTCCCGGGTCTACAACACCGTCATGGATTATTCCCGTATCCGTAGGCGTATTTACTCCGTCTACTTCCGGCACATAGGCATCCACGGCAAAAACAATGTTGTAAATAATATAAGTATCCTGGGTGGTTCCATAACGGAATCGGGACGATGTCTGATTATTGGCTATAATCTGGTTGCCATTATTATCCAGATCGAATATACTAATGTCAAGTCCCGTATTATTCTGTAAGTTCGGGTTCCGGGAATTTCCCCCGGTATATATGGAAGAGTTAAAAAAGTTAGTGGTCGCGTTACCTCCATGGTTTAAATATATCCAATTGGAATCGGCTGCATTTCTGATCTGAAAATAATCCCCAGGTATACCAACATCCCCTTCACCTGCCATCATACCTAATGTTACAGCTACGTCTCCGTTCTGTGCAGCCCGGAAACCGGATACTGATAGTTGGTGACTGACCGTTGCCGAACCGGTGACATAGCCATGTCCGTCAAATACTGTGATATCCCGCCATTTCATAGCGGGATTTTTATAAACCACGACCAGGCCCCAACCTCCGTAGTAACCGGTTCCTCCCCCGTTCCCTTCCCGGAGGGCCATATCCGCTACAAAGTATTCACCTGCTCCGTTCGCTCTTACATAATCGGTGACATCGGCATAGGCAGAATACATAAAACCATCAGAAGTAGTCGGGTAATAAATATCATCCTGCCCGGCAGTAATCTCCTGGTAGGTGCCCCCCGCTTTTTTTAGTTTGACCTTTCGCTTATCCAGTTCTTTACCCGATACCGTAAATGTATTAGGACTACTTGAGCCATTATGAGATCTTCCCGACCAATACAATCCCGCATAAATAATTTCGGAGCACTCCTCTTCTCCTTCCAGGGTGAGTGTAGCCGAAGAGGAGTTAAGTGTATTCTGGTCCCCGTCGATATCCACATATCTCATATCAGTATTACTGTTATTGGTAAAGTCAGAATAATTGACCAATGTCATATTCGTATTACCGATCATAGTAAAATCACCCTGCAGGTTGTAATTGGTCGCATTCGTATATGGTGCGGGAGCCTTGTCTGATGTCCGGGGTTCAAAAGGCACCCTAACCTGGGCAAACCCTGAAAAATGGGCCATAAACAAAAACAGGAAGGCAATAACCCGCAAAGTAGTATTTATAAAATCTGCTTTCATAGAATCGGGTTTTAATTTGCTGTTTCCAAGGTTTCGAAGAGGATCTCCACTTCGCCTCTCCCTGTATCAAAAGACCGTAATGAACGGACCATGTTGGCTACCAGGCTTTCATTTAACGGTTCATAACTATGAATAAGGATATAGCGCAGGTTTTTAAACAAAGCCAGGTCGGCTTCGGTAATTTCCATAGCTTCCCCGCTATTCCAATTAATGATCAGCAACTGTGCAGTACCGAAATCTTCGGTATACCTGGTGTTCTTTAATTCGTGTAACAGAGAAACATCTTCAAATTGCACTACCTCGACACCTCCTTTTTTATCCCACGTATATAAAGGGCCGCTTTCTTTTGTAAAGGATAATTTGTATGGTGTACCTGCCTTCAGGTATTCCAAATCCTGAACTTCCTTTTTGTTCAAAGTGCTTTGTTTCTTCTCTAAAGAAACTATCTTTTTATTCTGAGCCTGCCCTTTCCACAGGAAGCACAAGCATACAATGGTTGCGATATATGTTATTTTTTTCATCCTTTGCTCCTATTTCACTTCAAATACAATGTTCATAAAACTTGCTGAGGATATCTCCGCCCCCGTTTTTACGGTATAGGTCAGTACTCCGGCATCACTCACCGATACACTTTCAAACACCGTATCATCATAATATGTTATGTAATAATTAAGTGCTCCTGCAGGTAATACCGGTAATGTGGTAGCCGTTGAATTTTTGGCCATAGGTGTACCGAACTGATTACTGTACATGCTGTATAAATCAAGTGTTTGCGGAGTACCCCTGACTTCGGTGGGGACTGCTACCGAGGGCATATAGAAAAACTTGGGCATTACCGATTTTATGATCGTGGCATTACTTGCTTCGTCGGTATAGGTAATTGTTCCGTCCCCATTATCAACCAAAGAAGTCAGGGTTTCATTAGCTTGTACCAGCTCTTCGAAATTAATCTCCTGAGTAGTCCCGTTCTCATCTATATAAGTGAACTGGTTACCATCGTAGTATACATTACCGCCGATACTCTTAATCAGGTTTTCAATGGCATTAAATATATCTCCTTCGTTGGTGATATTATCTACTACACTCGATGGAACATCTACCGTGATGCTATCTCCGTTGGCATTGGTAAAAGTATACGTACCGTCGTTATTGTCAGTCATCGATGTCGTGTTGGCATCAAAGGTTACTTCTATCCCTTCTTCATTGGTGTAGGTGAATGTGCCGTCCTGATGATCTAAAAGTGTAGTGACCGTTTCATTGGCCTGTACCAATTCTTCAAGATTGATCACCTGGGTTTCGCCGTTCTCATCAAGGTAGGTGAACTGGTTGCCGTCGTAGTATACATTGCCGCCCACATTCTCGATCAGTTCCGTGATCTCATTGACCACATTTTCGTTCTGAATGATCTCTTCAAACTGGTTGATCACATCCGCAGGAACGTTGATGATGGTTTCCGTACCGTCCTCGGAAGTATAGGTATAGGTGCCGTTCTGATTATTGATTAAAGTCGTTACCGTTTCATTGGCCTGTACCAATTCTTCAAGGTTGATCACTTGTGTCTCTCCGTTTTCATCCACATAGGTGAACTGATTGCCGTCATAGTAAACATTACCACCGACATTCTCGATCAACTCCGTGATCTCATTGACCACATTTTCGTTCTGAATGATCTCCTCAAACTGGTTGATCACATCTGCAGGGACATTGATGATGGTTTCCGTACCGTCCTCGGAAGTATAGGTATAGGTGCCGTTCTGATTGTTCACTAAAGTTGTTACTGTCTCATTGGCCTGTACCAATTCTTCAAGATTGATCACCTGGGTTTCCCCGTTTTCATCAAGGTAGGTGAACTGGTTACCATCGTAGTATACATTGCCGCCCACATTCTCAATCAACTCCGTGATCTCATTGACCACATTTTCATTCTGAATGATCTCCTCAAACTGGTTAATCACATCCGCAGGAACGTTGATGATGGTTTCCGTACCGTCCTCGGAAGTATAGGTATAGGTGCCATTCTGGTTATTGACTAAGGTCGTGACCGTCTCGTTGGACTTTACGATCTCTTCAAAGTTGATTGTTTGGGTTTCGCCATTCTCATCGATATAGGTAAAGCTGTTTCCATCGTAATACACATTACCGCCGATATTTTTGATCAGGTTTTCGATAGCGGTGAAAATGTCCCCTTCGTTGGTGATGTTCTCCACAACGCTGGAAGGTACATCTACTATAATGGTATCTCCGTTGGCATTGGTGAAAGTATACGTACCGTCGTTATTGTCAGTCATCGATGTCGTGTTGGCATCAAAGGTTACTTCTATCCCTTCTTCATTGGTGTAGGTGAATGTGCCGTCCTGATGATCTAAAAGTGTAGTGACCGTTTCATTGGCCTGTACCAATTCTTCAAGATTGATCACCTGTGTCTCTCCGTTTTCATCCACATAGGTAAACTGGTTGCCATCATAGTAAACATTTCCGCCTACATTCTCGATCAGTTCCGTGATCTCATTGACCACATTTTCGTTCTGAATGATCTCTTCAAACTGGTTGATCACATCCGCAGGAACGTTGATGATGGTTTCCGTACCGTCCTCGGAAGTATAGGTATAGGTGCCGTTCTGATTATTGATTAAAGTCGTTACCGTTTCATTGGCCTGTACCAATTCTTCAAGGTTGATCACTTGTGTCTCTCCGTTTTCATCCACATAGGTGAACTGATTGCCGTCATAGTAAACATTACCACCGACATTCTCGATCAACTCCGTGATCTCATTGACCACATTTTCGTTCTGAATGATCTCTTCAAACTGGTTGATCACATCCGCAGGAACGTTGATGATGGTTTCCGTACCGTCCTCGGAAGTATAGGTATACGTACCGTTCTGATTATTGATTAAAGTCGTTACCGTTTCATTGGCCTGTACCAATTCTTCAAGGTTGATCACCTGGGTTTCCCCGTTTTCATCAAGGTAGGTGAACTGGTTACCATCGTAGTATACATTACCGCCCACATTCTCAATCAACTCCGTGATCTCATTGACCACATTTTCATTCTGAATGATCTCCTCAAACTGGTTGATCACATCGGCAGGGACATTGATGATGGTTTCCGTACCGTCCTCGGAAGTATAGGTATAGGTGCCGTTCTGATTGTTCACTAAAGTTGTTACTGTCTCATTGGCCTGTACCAATTCTTCAAGATTGATCACCTGGGTTTCCCCGTTTTCATCAAGGTAGGTGAACTGGTTACCATCGTAGTATACATTGCCGCCCACATTCTCAATCAACTCCGTGATCTCATTGACCACATTTTCATTCTGAATGATCTCCTCAAACTGGTTAATCACATCCGCAGGAACGTTGATGATGGTTTCCGTACCGTCCTCGGAAGTATAGGTATAGGTGCCATTCTGGTTATTGACTAAGGTCGTGACCGTCTCGTTGGACTTTACGATCTCTTCAAAGTTGATTGTTTGGGTTTCGCCATTCTCATCGATATAGGTAAAGCTGTTTCCATCGTAATACACATTACCGCCGATATTTTTGATCAGGTTTTCGATAGCGGTGAAAATGTCCCCTTCGTTGGTGATGTTCTCCACAACGCTGGAAGGTACATCTACTATAATGGTATCTCCGTTGGCATTGGTGAAAGTATACGTACCGTCGTTATTGTCAGTCATCGATGTCGTGTTGGCATCAAAGGTTACTTCTATCCCTTCTTCATTGGTGTAGGTGAATGTGCCGTCCTGATGATCTAAAAGTGTAGTGACCGTTTCATTGGCCTGTACCAATTCTTCAAGATTGATCACCTGTGTCTCTCCGTTTTCATCCACATAGGTAAACTGGTTGCCATCATAGTAAACATTTCCGCCTACATTCTCGATCAGTTCCGTGATCTCATTGACCACATTTTCGTTCTGAATGATCTCTTCAAACTGGTTGATCACATCCGCAGGAACGTTGATGATGGTTTCCGTACCGTCCTCGGAAGTATAGGTATAGGTGCCGTTCTGATTATTGATTAAAGTCGTTACCGTTTCATTGGCCTGTACCAATTCTTCAAGGTTGATCACTTGTGTCTCTCCGTTTTCATCCACATAGGTGAACTGATTGCCGTCATAGTAAACATTACCACCGACATTCTCGATCAACTCCGTGATCTCATTGACCACATTTTCGTTCTGAATGATCTCTTCAAACTGGTTGATCACATCCGCAGGAACGTTGATGATGGTTTCCGTACCGTCCTCGGAAGTATAGGTATACGTACCGTTCTGATTATTGATTAAAGTCGTTACCGTTTCATTGGCCTGTACCAATTCTTCAAGGTTGATCACCTGGGTTTCCCCGTTTTCATCAAGGTAGGTGAACTGGTTACCATCGTAGTATACATTACCGCCCACATTCTCAATCAACTCCGTGATCTCATTGACCACATTTTCATTCTGAATGATCTCCTCAAACTGGTTGATCACATCGGCAGGGACATTGATGATGGTTTCCGTACCGTCCTCGGAAGTATAGGTATACGTACCGTTCTGATTATTGATTAAAGTCGTTACTGTTTCATTAGCTTTGACTAGCTCTTCAATATTAATTGTTTGGGTCTCCCCATTTTCATCAACATAGGTAAAGGTATTTCCATCATAATACACATTACCGCCAACATTCTCGATCAACTCTGTGATCTCATTGACCACATTTTCGTTCTGAATGATCTCTTCGAACTGGTTGATCACATCGGCAGGGACGTTGATGATGGTTTCCGTACCGTCCTCGGAAGTATAGGTATACGTACCGTTCTGGTTATTGATTAAAGTCGTTACCGTTTCGTTGGCCTGTACCAATTCTTCAAGGTTGATCACCTGGGTTTCCCCGTTTTCATCAAGGTAGGTGAACTGGTTACCATCGTAGTATACATTGCCGCCCACATTCTCGATCAGTTCCGTGATCTCATTGACCACATTTTCGTTCTGAATGATCTCTTCAAACTGGTTGATCACATCCGCAGGGACATTGATGATAGTTTCCGTACCGTCCTCGGAAGTATAGGTATAGGTGCCATTCTGGTTATTGACCAAGGTCGTGACCGTCTCGTTGGCCTGTACCAATTCTTCAAGATTGATTACCTGGGTTTCTCCATTCTCATCAACGTAGGTAAACTGGTTGCCGTCGTAGTATACATTACCGCCTACATTCTCGATCAACTCCGTGATCTCATTGACCACATTTTCGTTCTGAATGATCTCTTCGAACTGGTTGATCACATCGGCAGGGACGTTGATGATGGTTTCCGTACCGTCCTCGGAAGTATAGGTATAGGTGCCGTTCTGATTATTGACTAAAGTCGTTACCGTTTCGTTGGACTTGACAAGCTCCTCAAAGTTGATCGTCTGGGTCTCCCCTTTTTCATCAGTATAAGTGAAAGTATTACCATCATAATAAACATTTCCTCCCGTGTTCTGAAACAACTCGGTTATTTTGTTAATTACCTTTTCATTCCTGATAATCTCATCAAATTGATTAATCACATCGGCGGGGACGTTAATGATGGTTTCCGTACCGTCTTCCGAAGTATAGGTATATGTACCATCCCCGTTGTTTATCAGGGTGGTTATGGTTTCATTGGCTTTAATGACGTCTTCCAGTGTAATTATCTGCGTCACCCCGTTTTCGTCAATATAGGTAAACTCATTTTTTACAGGATTGTAAATGACTATATTATCCGGGAGATCACCACCTGCAACATCTTCTGCCGATACCACACGGTGCCAGCTTCCGGCATACCAATAGTAATAACCGGGCCTGATGTCGGCCGTATCGGCCGTGTTGAAAACCAATAAACTTTCTACATTGCCATTGGCGATCGTTGTCTGGTCTGTGGTACCGGTAAGAGCGACACGGGGAATCAACACCCCCTTATTGTCGGCCACAACGTCCAACTGGGCAGAATTGTCCGGCAAAGATGTTCCGATACCCACCTGGGCATGTGCAGAAAAAGTAATTACCAGAAAAAATACTACAGCGTAAAATTGTTTCATCATGCTTTATTTAAGTTTTAGTCTTACATCCTCCCTTACTGACAGGATTATTTGGTTTAATTAAGTTTCGTCCCTAACGGTTTTCGGACCGGGACAACAGAGAAGAATATACTCCTTCGTGCAGCGTGTAAATACTGCAGGAATAGCTGTGAATACTGCGTAAGATTTTCGAAGTAGTTTTCTTCCCTATAACTTAATTTTTCCAAACAAACTTATAACTCAACCCCCGTAACAGGAGATAGGGAATCCCCTACTTTCGCTTAGTTGTAGTTTTTCTTCGATCAATGGTCGCATTTTGAAGGTTATCGTAAAAAAACCACTTGTAAAACGCAACTTAATAATCCATTAAAAAATTGATTAACAGTTATTTAAATTAAAAACACAAGTGTATAAACAACATCTTTCTTTTCCGGAAAAAAACACATCAGATCACAAATATGTGGTATGGGGAAGTCAACAACCCCGGAATATGCTCGCGAGACATAAACCGGAAAATCCCGAAAAAATATTTCGACGCAAGCAAGCATCGGAGCATTTTAAATTTCACTTAGCAAGTAAAAATGAACAGCCGGGAACGGGGAAGGGCTACATCCTATAAGAACACCCTATTGCGAATGGCCCAGGATAACAATGCGCCGTAAGAAGATGGAAGGTCGAGTTTTTTGCGAACATTGGTCTTTATCTTTTCCACGTTTTTTTCACTGCAAAACAGTGCTTCCGCAATTTCCCGGTTGGTCTTCCCTCCTATTAACAGGCGAAGGACCTCTATTTCACGACTGGTGAGGTTATGGAGTTCAGAAGTCGTGCTGTTCAATTTTTTCAGTACGGAGTCCGATACATATGTTCTGCCTTCCTGCAAAGCTTCCATACAGGCCATAAGTTCTTCCACAGTAACATTCTTGGACAAATAGGCATTTGCGCCCGCATCCATCGCTTTGCGGTAATATTCAATGCCATCGTGCATGGTCAGCACCACAAAGTCGGTCTTTGAAGTTTCCTTTTTAATGGTTTTTATCACCTCCAACCCGCTCATACAGGGCATGGTAATGTCCATAAAAGCCACATCCGGTTTATAGTGCCGTATCTTGTCCAGGGCATCCTTGCCATCCTCTGCTTCGGCCACTATCATCGTATCGGGCAACTGTGCGATCAGAAAATGAAGTCCCTTCCTGAGAATGGGGTGGTCATCGGCAAGTAGTAGTTTTATCATATTATTGTCTTTATTACGCAATAACTGATTCTCAAAATCTTATTTTTACAGCTAAAAGAAATTAACCAGTAGAGCGTTTGGGTTGTTTGGATTATATCCTAAAAATGCCACTATTTATTAACCGGGCCATGTCAAAACGACAACTCTTGAAGGAATATAGACGAAATGCTGATATTTCCGATGAAATCCACCTAATTGTTTCGAACACATAAAAGGGGAATTTTGTATTTTTTACCTTCAAAACCGAACTCCGCAAATTCCGGGTTTCCCTCTTGTACAGTGGCCACTACTTTTGTGTGTATAAAAACAGAAATACGATGAATACGCAAAGCCAGTTAAATTACGATCGTATTGCAAAAGCAATAGGATACATCCGGGAAAATTTCAGGGAGCAACCCAACCTGGAAGAAGTAGCCGGACAGGTACACCTCAGTCCTTTTCACTTTCAACGGATGTTTAAGGAATGGGCCGGGGTCACTCCCAAGAAATTTTTGCAGTATATAAGCGTAGAACATGCCAAACAGGTACTCCGGGACAAAAATACCACCTTGTTCGATGCAGCTTATGACACGGGACTTTCCGGAACCGGAAGGCTTCACGACCTCTTTGTAAATATTGAAAGTATGACCCCGGGTGAATACAAAAACGGCGGGGAAAAACTGATGATCCATTACAGTTTTGCCCAGAGTCCCTTTGGCGATATCCTGGTGGCCTCTACACCCAAAGGGATTTGTCACATGGCATTTGCCGATAATGAAACGGAAGCCTTTGCAGCATTGACGAAAAATTTTCCGAATGCGCAATTCAAACAAATGACCGATATGTTTCAGCAAAATGCCCTTCATATATTTACACACAACCAGGACGAAACAGACCGGATAAAACTCCACCTGAAAGGCACGGAATTTCAGCTAAAAGTGTGGGAAGCGCTGCTTCGCGTACCCATGGGGCAATTATCCACATACGGAAATATAGCTCGTGAAATCGGAAACGACAAAGGGTCCCGGGCCGTTGGTACCGCCATTGGCAGCAATCCGGTAGCTTTTCTTATCCCCTGCCACCGTGTGATCCAGTCTACCGGGACCATCGGTGGTTACCGCTGGGGGAACAACCGGAAAACGGCCATTATCGGATGGGAAGCTGCAAGGACCGATATAACCTTATAAAAGACGGCAATGGAGGATATAGCGCAAAAAACGGCAAACTGTAACTGGGAAGAGGTTACCCGTAACCTGAACGAAAGAGGATATGCCATTATTCCCGGGTGGCTGACAGAACAGCAATGCCACGCATTGATCAACGAATATAACGGCACAACAGCATACAGAAAAACAGTGGTCATGGAACGGTATCGTTTCGGGCTGGGAGAATACAAATACTACGATTACCCCCTGCCCCGTGTCATACAGGCCATCCGGCAAAATGTATATCCCAGGCTCGTCCCCGTGGCCAACCTGTGGATGCAGGTGTTGAGATCCGAAGCCCGGTTTCCCGGAAACCATTCCGAATTACTGGCCGGCTGCCACGAAAAGGGACAGCTAAAACCCACCCCCTTAATACTCAAATACGGTAAGGGCGGATACAACACCCTGCACCAGGACCTTTATGGTGAGGTATTTTTTCCGTTACAGGCGGTATGTTTCCTGAACGAACCGGGCAAAGATTACGAAGGGGGAGAATTTGTACTCACCGAACAGGTGCCAAGGGCACAATCCAGGGCAACCGTACTCCGTCCGGAAAAAGGCGATATGCTGATATTCACCACAAATTTCCGCCCGGAAAAAGGCAAACGGGGATATTACCGGGTACGTATGAAACACGGCGTAAGCGAAGTAACCCGGGGAGAACGCCATACACTCGGGGTCATTTTTCACGACGCAATAAGTTGATCATCCGGATACAAACACCGTATAAAATCCTGCCATACCATGCTAAAACACAATGACATTTCAGACGTTCTATTGCGAACATATATCCGGGGGAAATACATTTGCTGGGGAGGCCATAAAAAACTGAAAATATACGGAACGCTCGGTTGCGGGTCCGGTAAGAGAATGCACCGGAAGAACAGGGTATTCTTTACTTCCGAAGAGGAAGCCCGGAACAGCGGTTACCGTCCCTGCGGGCATTGCATGCCGAAAGCCTACAGAGCGTGGAAATTAAGCGTAAAAAAGTGCAGCTAAAAAAGAAAAGATATCTTTGTATGGATTAAAAAGTATTTTTCGTATGCCCGCAACAACAACTGCCGTTATTTTTGATATGGACGGGGTGCTTATCGATTCCGAACCGGCCTGGAAAAAGGCCGAGTACGAAGTTTTTACTTCCGTAGGCGTACATGTCGCCCCCGAATTGTCTGAAATTACCGCCACCATGACCACTGCCGAAGTAACCCGGTTCTGGTATGAACAAAATCCCTGGAGCGATAAAAGCCTGGACGAATTGGAAAACGAAGTCGTAGACCGGGTTGGCCGTTTTATTCTGGAAGAAGGAACGCCCATGACAGGCATACAGGAGGTCCTGGAACTCTTTCGTGAAAGGAACTTCAGAATCGGGCTGTCCACCAATTCCCCTTCGAGGCTCATCCCTCTGGTGCTGGAAAAAGCGGGCATTGCCCCTTATTTTGATGCCGTGTCTTCTTCCGAACATGAAACTCACGGCAAACCTCACCCGGCGGTTTATCTCACCACCGCAAAAAAACTGGGCACCCCTCCGGAAAAATGTATTGTTTTTGAAGATTCCGTTCACGGACTAATGTCAGCTAAAAATGCAGGAATGAAAACAATAGCCGTTCCTTCCGGAGCGGAATTTCACCTGGACGGATTTGACATCGCCGACCTGAAATTAAGGCAACTGTCGGATTTTAACGAACAACACCTCATTTCACTTTTGGGCAGATAATTACCCTCCTTTCCCCTTTTGCAAACCGGAATAAAACGAATATGCCCGGAACGACAACGGCAACCCTATGGCCACAATCAATATGGCTACGGCTATAACTGCCGAAAGTATGCCTACCGGTCCGCGGGGAACATTGGAAAGCGGTACCACTATAAAATTCATCAATAATCCTACGAAAATGCCGTACGCTACCCCGGTCATCATCCGGTTGTACTTCCATAAATGCAATCTGCGATATAAAATAAAGAACAAGACGGTCCAGCACATGGCTATAAAATAATGAAAAAGAAGCCCGAAAAATACATATGCAACAGTGCCCGAAAAAGCCATTTCCCCGAAAACACCACTGGCTACATACCGCAACACCCGTTCCGGTCCGATGCCCCCGATTCCGGCTTGTATGCATGCCGCAGTGATGTCCAGGGTGCCGACCAGGAGACCGGAAAGCAGGACAGCCCTTAAAATTCCCTTTTTGCGTACCGGTCCGGTATACTTTTGCATAACTGAATTGTTTGTATTATCACACTAAAGATACCGATTTTACAAATGCATTAAATATTACTTTTTATTTGGCCGTATTATTTTGATGCCTTTTAGGGCTGAACAAAACTTTGAAGGAACCGTCCGGGGATATTAACTTGTTTTTCCTGACCATTGTAAATCCCCGTTCGTTTGCCCCTTCTCAAAATGTAACATTAAAAATAATGATAAGGCAAAACGAAAAAATTAATGTACATTTTACAATAACACAATGCTTTAGCACATTTTTTTAATGCTTTTCTTTAAATCCCCTCCATTATTCGCAAAAAGAAAAAAAATATTTTTTGCCGATTTAAAAAGAATAATATTAAATTTGAGAGCATGAAAACTGATATAAAATCAACCGAACGCAGAAATTTCATAAAGTCTGCATCCCTGGCTTCGGCAGGGTTGCTGGGTTTTCAAACCATGCAGGCCGTAACGACCTCAAAACAAAAAACAACGCCGCTTAACCTTCCGGAAAAACTAACCGTATTGTTTCAGGGCGATTCCATTACAGATGCAGGAAGGGACCGCGGGCATTACTACCCGAACGACTCCCGCGGGATGGGACTGGGTTATGTTTTCAATATCGTGAGCCATGTCATGGCCAACAACCCAAAAACGGAATGGACCATTTACAATCGCGGTATTAGCGGTAACAAGGTATATCAGCTTGCCGACCGATGGCAGGACGACTGCCTCCAGCTACAACCCGATGTACTGAGTATACTGATCGGTGTTAATGACTTCTGGCATAAGCTCAACGGCAATTACAACGGCACAGTGGAAATTTACGACCGCGATCTCCGGAAGTTATTGGATGATACCCTGCAAAAATACCCCGATGTAAAACTCATCCTGGGGCAGCCTTTTGCAGTAAAAGGCGGATCGGCCATTACCGGCAAATGGTTTCCCGAATTCAGTGCTTACCGGGAAACGGCAGAAAAAATAGCTAAAGATTATAATGCGGTATGGATTCCCTATCAGGAAGTTTTCGACGAGGCGTTGAAAGCCGCCCCGGCTTCTTACTGGTGCCCTGACGGGGTACACCCTTCCATGCCGGGCGCTTATCTTATGGCCGAAGCATGGATAAAAGGATTTACATCTATTTACACTACTTAAAATATCAATCGGAAACCAACCAAAATTTTTTTTATCCCTGATTACCCCGGTACTGTGCATCGGGGTAATTTTTTAAGTCATCCCCTGTGGTATTGGGGATCATTCCCAAAAGTTGTGGACATTGTTGGGGTTCAGACATAAAACAGCAGGACATAAGAGGTATGACCTGCGATTTATGAAATAGTTTCTTTTTGTTACAGGTTTGTACTGACCTCAATTGAGAGTCATTTATTGCAGCCCTTGAGTAGTATAAAAAATTTTAGTTTTGTTGTTGGGTTAACAGGTTATCGACAGGTTATTGAGTTCATGCGTGATGCCTAAATAACTGAATAACCAAATAACTAAAATACAATTTCACAGCCTGCCAAAACCGCTGTGCCTTTCAGTACAGCATGCTTTGTTAAGGAAGGCATGAAACCGGAAACGATCCCGGGTTTACGATGTATCGGCCTCACATACAACATTCAGCCCAAAAAACATTCGTGTATCCGTGGCAAAGCCAAAACCGGAAACTTACAACAAACGAAAAACCCCACAACCTTTGATCCTGATCCGGTATTGGTATTCATACCCAAAGTTGTGGATTACTCAAAAATTACCGTAACGTGTTAAGACATGAAGTGGGTTTCAGGTTACAGGTTCTTTCACAGTTATGCAGGAAACACGGAAGACCTTAAATCCCGAGCCCGTTTTGACTTTAAACTATTCTATTCCTACGTCGTGTAGTCCTGTGTCGTACGTCCTGTATCTAAAATCTTTGGGATTGATCCATAAAAAAGCCTTCGGAATGCGCCATAACAGCGTCCCGAAGGCAGTTTTTATTTATAGCTATGACTTTCCGTCAGAGTTTTTTGGCGTTTTTAACCTTCTGTGTGGTAAGTGCCAGGTCAAGCACCTCACTCATATCGGTCACATAATGGAAGGTAAGCCCTTTCAGGTATTCGGGTTTTATTTCCTCTATGTCTTTCCGGTTATCTTCACAGAGCAGTATTTCCTTGATGCGTGCTCTTTTGGCAGCCAGGATCTTCTCTTTTATCCCTCCTACGGGCAATACTTTACCCCGCAGGGTTATTTCTCCGGTCATGGCAAGGCTTTTCTTTACTTTCCGCTGGGTGAAGAGCGATACCAGTGACGTCAGCATTGTTACACCCGCACTCGGCCCGTCCTTAGGTGTTGCCCCTTCCGGGACGTGGATGTGCACGTTATATTTACCGAATATTTCCGGGTCAATACCAAGCTGTTCTGCATTGGCCTTAATATATTCCATGGCAATGGTAGCTGACTCCTTCATCACTTTCCCCAGGTTCCCGGTAATGGTAAGGTTGCCTTTTCCCCTGGAAAGTATGGATTCTATAAAGAGAATATCTCCACCCACACTGGTCCATGCCAAACCGGTGACCACACCGGCCACCTCGTTGTTCTCGTACTTGTCGCGCTCCATACGGGCAGGCCCCAGTATCTTTTCAATATCCGCCGGGGTCACCTTTACACTGTATTCTTCTTCCATGGCTATGGACTTGGCCGCAAAACGTACCATTTTGGCGATCTGTTTTTCCAGTCCCCTTACCCCCGATTCCCTGGTATAGCCCTCCACGATCTTTTCCAGTCCTTTTTTCCCGATCTTGAGGTCATCGGAAGTAAGTCCGTGTTCTGTTAGCTGTTTGGGCAGCAGGTGCCTTTTGGCAATCTCTACTTTTTCTTCAATGGTATACCCGGTAACGTTGATCACTTCCATCCGGTCCCGAAGTGCGGGTTGTATGGTCGACAGGTTATTGGCCGTAGCAATGAACATCACCCTGGAAAGGTCATACCCCAGTTCCAGGAAATTATCGTAAAAAGCCATGTTTTGTTCCGGGTCCAGCACTTCCAGCATGGCAGACGACGGGTCTCCCGTATGGCTGGAAGTCAGTTTGTCGATCTCGTCCAGTACAAAAACCGGGTTGGATGTTCCTGCCTTTTTCAGGGATTGCACAATCCTTCCCGGCATGGCACCGATATAGGTTTTACGGTGTCCCCTGATCTCCGCTTCATCCCGCAATCCTCCGAGGGACATCCTTACATATTCCCTGCCGAGTGCCTCGGCAATGGATTTCCCCAATGAGGTCTTCCCTACCCCGGGAGGCCCGTACAGGCACAGTATGGGCGATTTCATATCATTACGCAGTTTCTGTACGGCAAGATATTCGATGATCCTCCGTTTCACTTCGTCCAGTCCGTATTGGTCCCTGTCCAGTATGCGCTGTGCCCTTTTCAGGTCAAACTTGTCTTTGGAATAAGTGCCCCAGGGGAGCTCCAGGAGCAGGTCGAGATAATTCCGTTGTATGGAATACTCGGCCACCTGCGGGTTCATTCGCTGCAATTTGGCCAGTTCCCTGTTAAAATGTTCCTTGACCTTGGTATCCCATTTCTTGCCCTTGGCTTTCTGGCGCATTTCCTCGATCTCCTCTTCATACGACACACCGCCGAGTTCTTCCTGTATGGTCTTCATCTGCTGGTGCAGGAAATATTCCCGCTGCTGCTGGTCCATATCGTGACGAACTTTGGACTGTATGTCGATCTTCAGCTCCAGCTTCTGGAATTCCACATTGAGGTACTTCAGTGTAGCCAGCGCCCTTTCCCGGAGATTGTTCATTTCCAGGAGCTCCTGTTTTTCTTCCACACTGAGGTTCATGTTGGAAGAAACAAAATTGATGAGAAAAGAGCCGCTTTCTATATTCTTGATGGCAAAAGATGCTTCCGAAGGAATGTTCGGGCTGTTCTTAATGATCTGCAGTGAAAGCTCCTTAACGGACTCAATAATGGCCAGGAACTCTGCATTGTCCCGCTCCGGTCTTGCTTCTTTTACTTCCTTTATCCTCGCCTTCATATAAGGTTCCGAAGAGACCACCTGGTCTATCTCAAAACGCTTTTTCCCCTGGATGATCACCGTGGTATTCCCGTCGGGCATCTGTAATACCCGGAGGATACGTGCCACGGTACCCAGGGAATTGATGTCTTCCACATCGGGGTTCTCCACTTCTTCATCTTTCTGGGAAACCACCCCGATCACCTTATCGCCGTTGTTGGCATCCTTTATCAGCCGAATGGATTTGTCCCTCCCGGCAGTGATAGGTATCACTACTCCGGGGAACAGCACCGTGTTCCGCAGCGGTAAAATGGGCAGCTCCCGCGGGAGTTCTTCCCTGTCAATCTCTTCTTCGTCTTCCGGGGTCATGAGCGGTATGAGTTCCGCATCTTCGTCAATCCCCTGAAATGACAAACTGTCAATATTTAAAAACTTTGATTTAGCCATATTTTATCTGTAAGTCATTCTGTCATTACAACAGTTTAAAAAAAATACCTGTTACTTTTTAACTTTCTAAAAATCAACAAATAAACACACTCCCGGTATTACCGGGTATTCCTATAACGCAATAGTTATGCCAAGTCGTAATACCGCAAGACCGTTACAGTCATGGCTTCCGCGGATTTCCTTCTTTTATATTATCATATTTTTCATTTTCACACCACAAAACAATAAATATCTAAAAAAATATGATAATTCATTAATTTTATGTAAATTAGATACTACATCATTAAATAATTAATAACCCAAAAGTTCCTTGTTATGAAAAATTTGAGTTACGCCTTAGCTATCGTGTTTCTGGCAACTGTATTCCTGGCCTGGAACCACCGCCGGGACAGCGAAGAAAATACTCCCGTTTCGCTGGAAGGTGTCTGGGAACTGGTAAATTATTACACCTATGAAGACAATAAAGTTACTGATAGTTTTCCGAATACCGAAGGATACCGGCAGGTAAAAATGTACCAGGACGGGAAGGTCATGTGGACCAGGAAGGTACCGCAGGATTCCACACAGTGGTATGGCTACGGGAAATATAACACTACCGATACCAGCCTTGTTGAAACCCTGGAATACGGTTCCGCCAGTATGATGCGCATTATCGACACCTCGCGGGTATTTTCCTTTGAATTACAGGGCGGTAAAGACTGGTTCCGGCAGATCAGCATTAATGAAGACGGAAACAGAACGTTTTCCGAAAATTATATCAGGATCAAATAGTAAAGGGCATCAATGAAATTATAGTCCGGGTAATTGGTATATATTTAAGCAATATTGGTAAACGTAATGACCTGATAACCCGGACCATAATTTTATCGTACAACGAAAGTACTGCAACAAATGGTTACTCCCCGACCGGGATCAATAGGCCAAATCCGTACCCCGGTGGCATCGTAAAAATGAAGTGAAGGAGATTTATGTTGAGCTACCGGGATACGGATATTATTTTCTTAACCAGTCCGATCTGCCCCAGGTGATAGATATCGTGCTGCACAATACCTTCCAGGATGAAATCAAAAGTATCTCCTTCCGGGTGTGTTTTTTCAGAGAGAAAATCATCCGTTTTGCTTTCCAGTAGTTTTAAGATCTCCTCCTGGCTTTGTTGCAATTCCTCCCGCAATCCGTTCCACCCTTTTTGTTTTAATTCCGCTATCGGCAGAAAATTCAGCTTTTCCACCGTGCTGTTTCTATAGTCCGTATCCCCCTGGGCAAACCTGATAAAAACCATACGCCAGTAAATACAATGCCAAATGATCTCGGCTATGCTGTGCACTCCGGGGACTGGCTGCTCAAAAGCCAGGGACGGGCTTACATCCCTTAGTTTTTTATCCAGGCTCTCCGAATGCCAGTTTGCACCGGTAAACAATTCTTTTAACTGCCGCGCATAATCCCTGATCCTGTTGTCAGAAACCGTAAAAGTTTCATAATGGTTTACTTTTTCTTCAAATTCCAGTAATACCCCTTTATCTTCCGGGTAATACCGGGCTTTTTCCATAGCTTCACCGGCAAAGGATTTTACGGCTTCCGCCGACCTCCATTCGGTCACCGTATAAAAATGACATTCGTGCGTTCCTTTCTGCCGCCATACTTTTACAGAATTATTGCCTTCGCATTGCAGGTATTCCGCAGTACCTTTGCCCAGGAGGAATTTCAGATAGCTGTTCGCATCTTCCGGTTGTGTCCGGCCGTGCCATACTCTTGTGATCATGATTATTGCTTTTTGGTTAATGACTTAATTTGTTATTTTTGTTTTACCATTAAAACGAATTTAGAACGTAAAATTAATTTATTTTACCAGTTAAACAAATATAAATGGTAAAAAATAATTCCATAAACAATTTAAACCTGGCCGGAGGAACACTTTGTCTTGATTTTGTAAACACTGTCGACCACCGCAAAAAAGAACCGCTACAGGACTATTTCCTGGAACCGAATGACCTTATAGCCTGGGGGATACGCCTGGAGTTGCTTCCGGTAAATACTTCAACATTGGCCGCTACACCAAAAAGAAAAGATCCGCTAAAAGAAATCATCACTTTTCGTGAATTACTATACCGCATATTTTTAGCATTGAGCAACAATGAAACAGTAAACGCAGACGACATGAAGGCCTTTAACCGTTATCTATCACAATATCTTTCCAATTTAAGGTTAAAGGAAAGCAAGAACGGTTTTGAAAGGGACTGGGACCTGCCCGAAGAAAACATTTCCCGGATCATTGCCCCCGTTCTGCTGGATGCTCATGACCTGATGCTGTCCGGCAGGCTACACCGGATAAAGGAATGTCCGAATTGCGGCTGGCTCTTCCTGGACACCACCAAAAACGGCAGGCGGCGCTGGTGCAGCATGAAGAGTTGCGGCAGCAATGTCAAGGCCCTGGAGTGGTATCACAGGCGGAAGAAAGGAGGAGACGTTGAGGAGTCTCGGAGTTGAGAAGTCTTGGAGTCTTGGAGTTTTTTGCCACGGATACACGAATATTTTTTGTTTGCCCTTACAGGACGTCACAGAGACTTCGCATAACTCATCAACTCCGGAACTCCGAACTCTTCAACTCAATCCTCCGGTTTGTAGCTGCGCAGTTTCCCACGGATACACGAATGTTTTTTGGGTTTATTAGTTGGGGCACTTTTTGGTTCTTAGTTGTTTAGTCTGGTAGTTGGTAGTAGAATAGTAATGGTCTGTTTTTGGCTGTTTATAAGCTATAACACCTGCATAATTTAACGTGAATAATGGATAAGTTGTCCAGGACAAAAGCATTGTAAAAGTTTAAGTCCTTTTTTTAGTTTTAAAAACTCCTCCCTTCTCCCGATTGTCCCGATATCCATCGGGATCGGGAGAAGGGAGGTGGCGCGACTTTAGTCGTGACGGAGGGTTTGAAATCCCAAACCATTGGATAAACATAAGTGTTTGGGTATACCTCCCAGGGCTTGGCCAGGTCAAACTCCCCGTCTCCTAAAGTAAGGGAGCTTTTTTCTTATCCATTATTCACATTAACTTAATAAACCGACAAGAGTTCAGAATAAGCTAAGAGTATCACTTTGAGAATCAACCTTTGGATTACCGAATAAATGATAATAACATTTTCAACTTAGATCGAACTCATATTAACTCCCCAACTCCAAGACTCCAAGACTTCTCAACTCCAAGACTCCCCCGCCCCCGCTTCTCTCACCCCCACAAGCAAGACTTCCTGCTCCTTGCCCTTTAGCCTGATGGCCCCCAGGTTCCGGATGACAAAGCCGTTTCCGGAGTCGAGTTCCGATAACAGTTCGGAAGTAACGATGACTTCCTCCCTGAACTTTGCACACAGGCCCAGGATACGCGATGTGGTGTTCAGTACATCCCCGGAATAGGTAATATCCCGTTTGATGACACCGATCTCCCCGGCCACTACCCTGCCGCAATGTATTCCCGCCTTAAAAGAAGGTACCACGCCGTAACGTTGTATATATCTATCCTTTTTTTGTGCTATGTATTTTTTCATTTCCGAAAAACAGCGGAGGCATTGCAGGTTTTCTTTTCCGTCTTCGAACTTCCAGACCACAACCACCTCATCGCCTACATATTGATAGATATTGCCGTGGTTTTCGAGGATCGGATCGGTGATATCCGCAAAAAAATCCCGGAGCAATGCATGATAGGCTTCGTCGCCCAGGCGTTCCGCTATGGTCGTCGAAGAGTTCAGGTCGAGGAACATGAATATCCGTTCCTCTGTTTTCGGTGTATTGTACTTTCCCTTGATGATATTCCAGAACGTATCCGGGCCGTATTTGCTGTTCATCTGTAAAAGCAGTTGGGTCATCACCACGATAAACGACCACACCATGCCGTTCTTTACCGGGTAGCTGTCCGTAACAAAGTTGTAGAATGCTTCTTTGGATGCGGGATCATACAAAGGCCTCCCGGTCTGGAAAGGGACTATGATCGCTGCCATGATCAATGTAATAAGGGCTATGATACAAACAAAAGTAACGCTTACGATCAGTATGGTATATCCGTACGGTTTATCCCGGTATCTGACATTGATATAAAACACCAGCAAACTCCCCCCGATCAATGCCCCTATAAGCCCGCCCCCTACGTTCCGCATCACGGAAATGGCAAACGAATAGTCGGCTGTGGGGCCGAGGGAGGTTTTGGTATGCAGGATCAGGTGGTCGTAGACCGCAATGATAAACCCAATGACCATCCAGGCAATAATAATGGCCAGCAGTTGCTTTAATTTAAGTTGTAGTCCTCTTTTCACAAGTCCGGTATTCAAAAACTTATTTCATGTCCGGTGTATGGCCCGTACTAATTTAGTCATTTTTAACGTTTTCGGGGAAAAAGAATACCAAATGCCGTTTGAGGATAGCAACTATGATGAAATAAAAAAGACCGAGGACCGAAGAAAAGGCGGTTTTAAAATACGGGACTTCGGTCTTCGGACTATGGTATGCCGGGCATGGAAGAAGTTGGGAAACGGGCAGTATCCCGGCATAAGAAAGGTTAGGTTTTTGTTTATATATTTAGAGATTACAAATCCTAAATAAATTACTCACTTAGAGCCTCTATTATTAACTGCGAATAAACATAACCGACCTCTTCATAAAAAGAGGATTGAAATTGTAATGTGGCTGCATTGTTATTTCCGGCACTTATCAAATTTCCGATCTGTTTTTCTCCTCTTACATTCCTCTTTATTCCAAAAGAAGGGAACCCGGGAAAAATCTCACCTTCTTCAACATAAGCGTCCGAAAGTAATTCCCCGGTCTCAGCATCATATATTTTAGCCACTGTTTGTTGTATATCCAAACCGGTCTCTCTACTGACGGTTTCCAATTCCGGGATATTTATAAAGGGAGAAAAATCATCCGGGGGAATGTTTTCAATGACATATATAGGATTATCTGTCATTGTTTCATCTTCGGGTCTTGAGCCACCCTCATAAGGGTACACCCCGTATACTTCCAATTTGAGCGTTTTGCCGCCTAAAAAACCTTCATCCTTAATGAAATTTATAAATCGTACTTTTTTATAACCCTCCGGGGCGGGTTCTCTTTCTTTTTCTGTTAAAGGTTTCATAGGAATTATAATATCCCCGGTATAAAAGGCCGTAATGATTATATCTTCACCAAAAACAGTAGTTCGGGTACTGTCTACTAATACCTCACCTGTTTCCCGTTTTCTTAATTCGATATTCAATACTGTTCCTTCTGGATAATATTCCGTACCATTAACCAAAGAATCCCCGTTAATATAAAAACCGAGCTCACTTTCTGCATCTCCGATAATGGTAAAGTCGTGCGAATTAACTGATACATAAGTCCCTTCCTCCGCCAGGTCGCCTTCGGTATCACAACCGGAAAAAATACTAATTAAAGTAATACCCAGTAATATTCCGGGGTTTACATTCTTTACTCGTTCTATTATATATTTTATTTCCATAGATTTTATTGATTTTTATTTCCCCAATTAAAGCTGTTCTTAACTTTCAACCTTAATATTTAAAGAAGTACGGCTGTTACACCGTACTTCTTTCCTATTATTTTTAAGATAAGTTAATTAATACGGGTTGCTGTTAGGCTGATAAGAGGCCCAGTTGTCATCCCATCGACCACTACCACTGGCTCCGAATGCACCTTTATAATCTACCGGGGTAAAAAACCCGGAAAGACCTGTAAAACTGGTTCCGAAAGCAGGCAGCGGACTTGCCAGACCGTAATCCGGACTGGTAATGCTGTAAGGCGCTGTTAAATTCATAAAGTTAGAATCAGTAGAACTGATCGTGTTGTTACTGTAATTGGCTTTGCTTGTAGCCGACGAAGGCAGTACCACACCTCCTGCGGAAGCATAGGAATGTACCAGGTTATGCATAAACTCGGATGCATTATCCAGTTTGTTTACAACAGCAGTACCGTCAAACAGTACTCCCCTGTCGTCATAACCGGCAATTATAGAGTTACGGAATACAAAAGAAGTATTTCTTCTCCATCGGTTACCGTTCAAAGTAGGTGTTGCTGCAGATCCTGTACCCATCCCCAGAATTGTAACATTGGACAATACCGGACGGGTAACCGGGGTATCGCCACTGCCGTTACCGTCGTTATCACATTCTATACCGTTGGGATCACTGGAAAAATCAACCCCGGGAACTTTTTGGGCCACGGCAAATTGTATATGCCCCCTGTACCCGAAATCAAAGTCAAAATCATCGTCGGCATTTCCAAAGGCGATCAGGTTTTTGGCATTCACGGTTCCCCCGAAAAATTCAAAGCCATCGTCTTTACCAAAAGACACCTGGATGTTTTCCAGGGTAGTCCCGTTACCAACACCACCTAGGGTAAGACCGTTGATCTCATTTCCGGCACCAAGATCACGTCCGGCATATTCGATACGTACATAACGCAGGATACCTCCGTCATGACCGGAATTATTCCCTCCGTAGCTGATACTAATCTCACTCGGAATATCTTCAGCCAGGATTCCTTCTATTTCCTCATTATTTGACTTATTTGTAGGTGCATCTCCTAACAGTATAATACCTCCCCAATCTCCGGCAGAACGGTTCCCTGCAGACTGATCTGAAGTAAATACAATTGAAGTATTGGGAGCTCCACCGTCAGCCACCAGTCGGCCTCCCCTTTCTACCAAAAGATAGGAAGCACTTCCGCTGGTAGGTTGGGTTCTCCATTTTACCAGGGTATTGGCTTCTACGGTAAGCGTAGCACCGTCGGCAACAAATGTAGGGCCGTCTATAAACCATACCCTATCATCAGTCAGTGTCATATCGGAACTAATTACACCGGAAACGGTACCGGTAGCTGCAGGCCAGCTTCTGTTGTCTACACCCACGGAAAGCATTGCGAATTCCGCGTTAAGGGTCGGATCGTTTTCTTCGATCGGGTCTTCTTTGGAACAGCTTGTCAGTAACACAGCTACAGACATAGCAAGTAAGCTAAATTTGGTTTTCATCAGATTTAATTTTTAAGGTTGTTATTTATAAATCACTTAAAATAATAGGCGCTTTTAAAAGGTGTATTTAAAACTTACCATAAAACTCCGCAGACGGTCAAACCGTCGGCGTATAAGGTCATATTCGGGATCATACTCCTTTCCGCTGGGATCATTTAAGGGGACCCGAAGGTTTCCTATTCCCTGTTGCGAAACATATTCTACCCTTTCCTGTTTGGTTTCCGGGTCAATATTGTTGTAATAACGGATCACGGGATCGTTAAAAATATCGGCAAGATTTAGCTTGAACTCCGCGCGGTTGTCCTGTAAAAAGGCATAACGGAACTGGAGGTCCAGCACATCCCGCGGTTTTTCGTATTCGTGGTAAAAAGGGGTCCCGCCGGGCAGTACGATACGGGGCCCCACCCGGTTATAACTGGCCGTAAAGCCAAAATGCGCTCCCGTATATTGCAATCCCCCGTTTACAATATAGGGAGCCTGCCCGTATAACGGCCTGCTTTCTTCTACCACGGCCAGTTCGTATATGGAATTGCCTTCCTCATCCGTTTCTCCCGTATCTACAGGCACATCTTCCCGGTCGTAATAAATATCAGACCATATAAAAGAAGCATTGCCAAACAGATAAAGGTTTTCACCAAATGAAGAGTTCAGAAAAGCAAACGATTTCCGGAAATCGATCTCCACTCCATAATTGGTGGCCCGTTTCAGGTTATAATAACTTGCCCGTAAAGGAGTAGCTTCTCCTTGATTGGCACTTAACTGAAGTTCAATAGGCTTGTCAAAATCCTTATAAAAACCCGAAACGGAAAAGGATTCTTCGGGAGTGGGATAAAATTCCCATCGTAATTCCAGGTTATCTACCGTTGTTTGCTCTAAAAGTATTGGATTTCCTTCATCATCGGTATTCCGGTAGCCGGAAACAATTACAGTTCGCAAATTGTAGTCATAATAAGTGTATTTTCCGAGTTCCGTAAATTCCGGCCTGGCCAGGGAACGGAAATAAGAGGCCCGGACATTCATTTCCGGAGTTATTTCATAAATAAGATTGGCTGAAGGTAAAAGGTCTGTTTCGTACATTGTATAAGATTCCGGTTCTTCACTTATGGTAACCTCACCGGTATCCTCATTTAAATCAACATCCCTTATCCCCGTATCTGTTCTCATATCATTATATTCCACCCTGAGCCCCCCGGAAAAATGTAATCTATTAATTAGATAAGCGTCCAGTGAAAAATATCCCGCATGCAAATTCTGAGAACCTTGATAACCATTTCCCAAACCATTTACTCCACCCACTCCTACAGATTGGGGATAATAATGAAATAATTCGTCATCAAAAGTTTCCTGATTAAGTACTTCATATACGGGAAGGCCGACAAAGTCAAAAACATTGGTATTTCCATGAGGTCTGATTACATATCTGGATTGGTCAAAATCAATGTCCCGGATACTTCCGGAATAACCAGCTAATATCTTGTTCTTACTATTGGTAGCTGAAAGTGGAATTTCCAGATTTAATCCGGCCGTATAGCGCTTTTCTTCATATTTACTATAATAGTCTTTCGGGCTTTCAATTTGCCGGGCAGTTACATAATAATAAGGAGGATATGGGTTGCGGAATTCCTGAAATATCAATTCCCTGTCTGAAGAACTAAAACTGGCTGCACGGCTTCTTCCTTCATATTGTATATTATTGGGCTGGTCTCTTGTATAACTGGCAATTCCCAGGTTCCAGTCTAATTTGGTATTTCGCATCCCCAGGTTATGCTCTCCTTTTAATATACTTTGTCCAAAACTATTAACAATCCGTTCTTCCGTCACTCCCGTAACGGCAGGTCCTTCATGTAAATCGATTCCGTTATACAGCGTGTTTTCTGTTTCCAGCTTCTGATAAAAAGTATTTTTCAGGCTTATTTTATGAACACCAAAGGCGTAAGTGGCGTTAAGGACTCCTCCCAGACGGGTAAGGAAATTATAACGATCCCCGCCTGAAATAAGCCTGCTCCCAGGTTCCTCTTCAAAATATCCTTGTTTGGTTTGTTCGTTACGATACGTAAGTGCTCCGGTCATACCCAAGCGATCATCGCCTGCCAAATCAATGATCTTTCCCAGGGTTATCGAATAATCCTGGGTAGGTTGTTGTGTATAACGGCTTATTCGAAAGCGGTCATTCCCGGGCATTTGTTTGGAAAGCGGCAATAATTCATCTTCGTTTATTCCTGCTAAGGCAGATTTTCTCAACTCATTAGCCAACACAGGTAACTTACTGTCAGAACTCGATAGCCCCAGGTAATCGTTCTTATAACGCGGCAGGGAATAAAAATCGTCAAAGGTATTTTCATTACCGCCTGTCCCTATTTTTACCGTTAAAAAATCTTTATTGGGGATCTCTACGGTATTTACATTCACATAGCCCCCGGTAAACTCCCCGGGCAGATCGGGGCTTGCCGTTTTATGGACAATAACGCTTTCTATAAGGTTACTGGGAATGATATCAAATGCATAGTTCCTGCGGTTGGCCTCCGTACTGGGCATCAGGGCATTGTTCATGGCCACATTGTTATACCGCTCCGAAACCCCGCGTACCACCACGTATTTATTGTCCTGTACATGCAGCCCGGTAACACGGGTAAGCACCTGGGCTACATTATTGTCCGGGGTACGGGCTATTTGTTCGGCAGTGATCCCGTCTATGGCGGTAACCTCATTTTTCCGGATGGTATTTAAAGCCGCTATATTATTAGCCCTGCGATTGTACCCGGCTGTAACTACCACTTCTTCGAGTGTCTCGCTGGAAGGTTCCAGCACAACATCCAGTGTAGTTGTCTTCCCGGCTTTAATTACCACGTCGGTAATACGTTGGGTGGTAAAAGATATATAGCTTATCCTTACCGTATAGGTTCCGGGTGCTAATTGCATATCGTAATCCCCGTCAAACCCGGCAGATGTTCCCAGTGCCCCGTTCCTGCCTTCTATGATTACATTGGCACCGGGAAGCGGTACGTTCTGGTCGTCATAAACATGCCCGTTCAGTCTTCCCCGTTTTTGTTGCTGTGGCGGTACCAGGCGGACGGAAACATTGTTGTTTTCTATACTGTATTCTATAGGGACCTGCCTGTCTATATCGCGGAGTATATCCCTGATGGCCCTGTCCCTGATGGCTATTTTATTTTTTAAAGTGGCCTTTTCTAATTGCGATTCGTCAAATAAAAAATTGTAATCGGTTTCTGCTATCAGTCTTTCCATGAACACCCTCAGGTTCTGTCCGGATTCCTGGCCGGGGGGGGCGGCCCCGGCAGGGGTGACCCGGGCATTTAACAGGCTGACACAGCAAAAAAATAAAAAGCAGACTTTTCCTAAATACCTGTTTGAAATTAAACAGTATTCCGTAATTTTGGTTTTCATGTATTATCCGTATGTAAATAGATTAATTAATAATTGTTGATGTTCCGATCGAGCTTATTATTAGTTATGTTTGCATACTTTTCAAAAAGCGTTGTTCGCCGCAACGCTTTTTTATTTTTTTATTGCTGTTTCTTTTTAACCAGCAGTTTCCCTTCGCCCTGTTCCAGTTTCATGTGATGGATAAACAATATCTTTTGCATGGCATCCACGGGCGATGTGTTATGAAAAACCCCGGACACATGTTTTTTCCTGTCTGTTGCAGACAGATCGTTCATGTCAACCGGTATCCGGTACACTCTGGATATCCTGGTCAGGGCCTCTTCTATAGTGGTGTTGTAAAACACCAGCTTGTTTCCTTTATACAGGTCTTCTTTGCTGTTGCGTATGGAATCTATACTGGTATTGTTGTTGACCTTGTCAAAATTCAGTAATTCACCCGGGCGCATCCTGGCAATTTCGCGTTCCTCATCCTCGTCCTTCAGGGTAACTTTTACGGAACCTTCGGTAAGGATGATCTGAATGTGCTCTTCAAACGCATAGGCCTTGATATTGAACATCGTTCCCAGTACGCGTGTGGTAATATTATCGGTAAGTACCTTAAAAGGTTTCAGGGAATCTTCGGCGACGTCAAAATAGGCCTCTCCCTGCAATTTTATATAGCGTTCCTCTTCCCCGAACCTGTCGGAATAGGATATGGACGACCCGGGCTTAAGCCATATTTTTGTGCCGTCTTCCAACTGGACCTCCCTCGTCTTGTGTTTTACGTTATTGATAACGGTCCAGTGTGCTGCCCTGTCCTCTTGCAGGAGATAAACCGAAGTTCCCGCAGCAATGAACAAAATAACGGAAGCGGCTATCATTAACGGCTTTTTCATCCCGGAAAGGGAAAAACGTTTTGGCTTATCCGTTTTATCCTTATCTGTATTTACGGTAGCAAAAACAGCTTCACGGATGGCAAGGCTATCTTTTTCGGAAATGGTCGCCGCAGCCCGGTTCCATTCGTTGCGCAGCAAGTGGTCTGCTTCTTCGGGATTTTCCCGGAGAAACCCCTCCACCCTTGCCGTCTCTTCGTCAGAGCACTTTCCTTCCCAGTATTTTTTTAGCAGTTCTAAATCCATCGTTCTTCTTAATTCACCTGTAGAACGATTTAAGGGGTGCTTTAAAAATGAAATTAATGTTATGAAGAAATCAAGTTAGGGTTAAGGAGGGGGATTGGTTACTTGGTTACTGAGTTGATGAGTTCGGAGTTTCGGAGTCTCGGAGTTTTGGAGTTTGTGTAATCGTGGCAGAATCTCCGAAACCCCGAACGATCAGCTAAAAAATAGCAGAAGAAGCCGTTACCGGGGTCAATACTTCAATGACCGGGGATTTTTCAAGGCCGCTTTCGTCCCGTTGTTGCTGAAAAGACAGGAATGAAGGTACATTCAGCAATGTATCCTGTATGGCTTTATCCTTATAATGTGAAAGATGCGTAAAGGTCTTTTTGTCTTCGCTTACATATACATTATACCGAAATGTCCCGGTGTCCTGCTTTTTGAAATCCGACATAAATACCCGGATGTTTTCCATGTTCTTTTCAGCAAATGCTGCCTTAACGGTATACGTTACTTTTACTACGATCATTGTTTTTAATTTTCAGGTTTATATACATATTTATTTTACCCGGTTTTGAAAAATACAGTCAACTACAGGGCAATCCCTAAGGCATTCAAAATAAAACTTAGACAGACTCATAAATTCATTCCCCATGTAAATATGGGAGAATGGGTCACATTTAGTGAGTTAAACAAAGGTAAGACACTATTACCATTGACGGACCGTTGTAATATGAAAAATTTGGCCGAGCCGGATTTAACACACAACCGGGGCTTTTTAACATTCTTACGGTTGGTCTGACTGTTCCTGCGGTGGGAATGTATATTCTTGCGATGGGAGTTTATATTCTTGCGATAGGAATCTCTGTTCTTACGGTTGAATTGATTATTATGGTGTTTAAACCTGTAATGCCGGGGTTTTTAGTTCTTTTTCGTGCAGTTGATGTAAAGCTACTGCAATATGCGGAAAACATATGGGCTACACCACTATATACTGAAAGGTATGGCAACTTTGATGTATCATAAAAATTGCCCGCCAAACCGCTGTATTTTTCAGTAGATAGTGGTTTGGCTTTGCGGTTATGCAGTTCTGTTTAAAAATTTTTTTAATTCCTGAAATTTTTAAGCTCCCGTCTCAGGAAGAGTTTGGCCATTTCTATGTTGGTTCTTATCGTGGTGATGGAAAGCTGCAGGGTATCGGCAATTTCTACGGGACTCAATTCTTCGAACTGATATAGTGTATAGATGTGTTGTATACGCTTTGGCAGTTTTTCAATGGCCTGGTGTACTGCCGTAAAAGTTTCCCCGGAAGCGGGGCCTTCATTACCTGTATCTGCAATAGTATGGTTAAGGTATTCGTTTTCTTCGATAGAGGTCAGTACTGCATTGAGCCTGTTTTGTTTTCGCATTTCATCCAGAAAAGTATTTTTTACCGTTACGTAAACCAGTGCCTGCGGATTGGGGTGTTTTTTAAATTTGTCAATGTGCTTCCATATTTTTATAAAGGAAGTCTGGGAGATCTCACGGGCAACGTTTTCATCCTTGCTCAAAGCCTTTAAAAAATTAAATGCTTTTGCGTGGGTTTCGTCAAACAGTTTTCTGAAAAAAATTTCGTCTTTGGCTGCCATTTCCTGAAAAAAAATTGCAGTCCTAATTTAGAAATATACCATGTCCCTGTCGTTCTTTTATTGTTAACGGAATGTTACTATTTGGACTTTCCGGAGCTGTATGAAACTTCTTATTAAACTATAAATGAAACAGGTAAAGCAACAGCATCCCTGCCGAAACAGGAAACAGGGAATCCTCTGAAAGACGTTCTTATAATGATACCTCCTGTTTAAAATTCACACATTATTAACATTATTTTCATTTTCCCCTGCAGCCCGTTCAAAGAGGGAATCATAATACGTGATCGTTCTGATTTTCCGGGGTAAAAACTATGGGATTATCGGGGCAATACATTAACGGGGACCGGGTTAAAAAAATCACGGCTTACCCTGACAGAGCATAAACCCCGAAACCCGTACCGGTAATCGCCTATACGGAATACCTGCAATGTATTCCCCCTTACACCGGGATCAACTCTCAAACCTCGGGTCGCTGATATAATCTTCTTTCTTCATTTTCACCACTTCTATACTGAAAAACCCGAATTCATTGGCCACTTTTCCATACAGCCGATATATGCCCTTTCCGCGGAACCTGTTTCTCCGGGCCACCGGGGGAAAGACCACTACGTCAAACACTTCCCCGTAATGGTCGATAAAGGTGCCGAAAAACATCTCTTCCCCCTTATGGGTTTGCGTCTTTTTCACCGCAACCAGGTAGCCGTAAATATCAATATACTTCCCTTCGCAATATTTCAGGTCCTGGGCGCCCTTGTTGCTTTTGGACCGTTCCTGTAGCAGTTCAAAAGGACTGCTCAGACAAAACCCGAGAAGTTCCAGCTGGTCAAAAGCCGCCTCCAGTTCAGTCGTCTGTAACACAGGAACATCAAACTCTTTCTGTTGCATCCTGAACATCCGGTATTGCGACTCTTCTCCCGGAACGACGCCCTGTCGCAGGTGGGCCTGCCAGAGGAGTTCGTACTTATCCGTCCCCGTAAAGCGGAAAGCGCCGATGCGTATCAGTATGGCAAGCTGCTCTATGCTTATGGCCACCCGGTCTATAAAATCTTCGAGGGAAGCGAAAGAGCCGTTTTTGTCCCTTTCCTGTACTACCCGGTAACACACCCGCTCTTCGAGCTCTTTCAGATACCCGAAGCCGAGATAGATATCATTTCCGGATATCCTGTTTTCCATACGGCTGCGGTTAATACAGGGCACATGGACCGTTGCTCCCAGCATCCGGGCTTCGTGTATGTAAATTTCGGGGCGGTAAAACCCACCGCCGTTATTCAGTACGGCTACCATAAATTCCAGCGGATAATAGGCCCTCAGGAACAAACTCTGGTAACTTTCTATGGCATAGGAAGCGGAATGTCCCTTGGCAAAGGCATACCCGGCAAAACTTTCGATCTGCTTCCACACCTCAAGGGTCACCTCGTCATCATATCCTTTTTGGCGACAGTTCGCAACAAATTTCTCCTCTACTGTCCGGAACTCTGACCTTGAGCGGAACTTGCCGCTCATACCCCTCCGCAGCACATCGGCTTCGGCCAGGGTAAGCCCGGCAAAGTGGTGGGTCACTTTTATCACATCTTCCTGGTAGACCATTACCCCGTAGGTCTCCGGCATGATCTTTAACAATACGGGATGGGCCTGTTGTACCCGTTCGGGGTCCTGGTGCCGGAGGATATATTCCCGCATCATCCCGCTTTTGGCCACACCGGGGCGGATAATGGAGCTGGCGGCCACCAGCCCCAGGTAATTGTCTACCTGCAACTTCTGTAACAACATCCGCATGGCAGGCGATTCTACATAAAAGCACCCCATACACTGCGCACTTTCCAGCATGCTGTGGATCTTCGGGTCCTTTTTAAAACGGTTGACATCATGTATATCCAAAGGAGGTTCTTCCGGGCGGTTATACCTGATGATCTCCAGGGTTTCCTTGATCTTGGCCAGTCCGCGCTGGCCCAGGATATCGAATTTGTACAACCCTACATCCTCTGCAATGTGCATATCGAACTGAACCGTGGCATATCCCTTGGGGGGCAAAAAGGTAGCGGAAAATGTGTTTAAGGGGACTTCACTGATAAGGATACCACTGGCGTGCACACTGATATGACTGGGCATTCCCTGGAGGAGTTTCCCGTATTTCAATACGAGTTGTGAAGGTTGATCCAATTTATAGGGATCGTAATTCCCGGCACTCAGGCGATCAATGTCTTCCTTGGGCAGTCCGAACACTTTTCCCAGCGCTCTCACCACGCCTTTATAATTAAAGGTGACATAAGTGCCTAACAGGGCAACATTGGGAAAGCGTTCAAAAATATAGCGGGTGACATCATCCCTGTCCCGCCAGGAAAAATCGAGATCGAAGTCGGGAGGTGTACTCCGGAACAGGTTGATGAAGCGTTCAAAATACAAATCCAGCTCCAGGGGGTCCACATCGGTAATGCCCAGCAGGTAAGCCACTATACTGTTGGCCCCGCTACCCCTGCCCACATGGAAATAGCCTTTTTGTTTGGCATAATCCACAATGTCATAATTGATCAGAAAGTAAGAAATAAAGTCTTTCTGTTTAATGAGTTCCAGTTCCCGGTGCAAACGTTCCAAGGCCATCTTCTGATCGTCAGGATAGCGATAGCGGATGTTTTTCATACAGAGTTCCAGGAGGTATTCTTCGTCCCGGGCCTTGTCCCCGGTATAGGTCTGCTGGTTACTGCTCTGTTTGGCAGCGGAAAAGTCGAAGGTGATATGGCATTCCTTCATTAACCGGGCCGTGTTTTCCAGGATAAAATGATATTCGCCGAAAGCCCTGTACAGGTTTTCCGGGGGATACATTTTCTCATCTTCCGAAGCGACCTCTCCGGGCGACAGTTTACTCAGCAGCGTATTGTTGTCTATGGCCCGCAGCAGCTTGTGAGCATTAAAATCACTTTTGTTCCGGAAAGTCACGGGTTGTAAAACCACCAGTTTGTCTTTTAAATGACGGCAGGCCGACAAAGGGAGTTTCCGAAGGTCATTGACAGAAACCCCGATATATTCATTGTCCCGGAAGTCCTGAAATTGATGTGCTTCCGTTTTTTCCAGGGGATAAATAATAATCGTATGCGGAATGGACGGGGCACGCCGGGGAAAGGCCTTATCCTCACGCAGATGCCCGGATAAAAAGGTATTGAGCCCGGTATACCCTTCATTATTTTTGGCAATACCTACGAATTGCTGATCGGTTCCGTTCCTGAAATCCACACCGACAACGGGTTTCATGCCCATCTGCTCCGCCTTGCGAATAAAGTTAAGGCAGGCAGAAGTATTGTTGATGTCGGTCAGTGCCGGTTGGGTAACGTGGTTTTCACGGGCCAGTTCCAGGAGTTCCACTTCGGAAAACGTACCGAAGCGCAGGCTGTAATAGGTGTGACAATTTAAATACATTACTGTTTTCTATGTGCTAAAATGGTTGGAGGTTGTCCGTTGAAAGGATTGGTCATTCTTCCTATGGTCTTTACGCCCAGGGCCGAAGCCCGGGTAATGCTGCGGTCGCCATACCGCAGGCGGATCTTGTCCATGGCCTGATAGAGGCGTATGGTCTCTTCGGTATCTTCAAAAAGGTTGATCTGGTAGTTACCGTGCACCAGGTGGCTGAACTTGACCCCGATAAGGCGTACAAGGAGCCTCCGGTTATACAGTTGACGGAACAGTTCCAGCACCTTGGGGATAAGGATATGGTCAGCGCTGGTATAGGGTATTTTCAACTGCCTGGAATGGGTCTGGAAATCGGAATACCTGATCTTTACACTGATACAGGCCGTAAGTTTCTCTCCTTTTCGCAGCTGAAAAGCCAGGTTTTCCGTCATGGCAGACAGCAATGACCGCAACCGGTTTACGTCAATGGTGTCCCGGTCAAAGGTTCGCTCCGTAGAGATGGATTTTCGTTCGGAAAAAGGAATTACCGGGGTCATGTCTATACCGTTTGCCCGTTCCCGGATGGTCAGTCCGTTACGGCCCAGCACGCGGTACAGCATTTCCACCGGTATTTCCTGTAGGGTCCTGACCTGTTTTATCCCGAGGTTGCGCAGGGTCAGGTAGGTCTTGTCACCTATCATGGGAAGTTTCCTTATTGACAATGGGGCTAAAAAAGGCTTCTCCCGTCCGAGCGCTATCCAGATCTGGTTATTGGGCTTTGCTTCGTTCGTGGCTACCTTGGAGACCACTTTGTTCACGGAAAGCCCGAAGGATATCGGCAACCCGGTTTCCCGGATGATCTTCTGCCGGAGCTCGGAAGCATAGCGATAAGTTCCGAAAAAACGGTCCATCCCCGAAAGGTCGGCATAGAACTCGTCTATACTGGACTTTTCAAACACGGGTACGCTTTCCCGGATAAGTTCGGTGACACCCTCGGAATACCTGGTGTATGTCGCAGCGTCTCCTTTGATCACTGTAGCCTCTTTACACAATTCCCTGGCCATTTTCATCGGCATACCACTGTGTATGCCAAAAGCACGGGTCTCGTAACTGCATGCGGCCACTACACCGCGGTCGCTGAGTCCCCCTACCAGCAAAGGACGTCCTTTTAAACGACTGTCCAACAACCGCTCTACGGAAACAAAGAATGTGTCCAGGTCCAAATGAAGGATGGTCCGGTTCATACATCAGGAATTTTTCCAAAAATATGGAATTTTTCCATATAAAAGGAAATAATCCAATGTTTTTTAGGATATTTTCCATATTAACACCTATATTTGTCTTATGTCCAAAAGTTTAAATACCGAAATACGGCGCTTCAAAGCACTCCGCCGGGACCTGAACCTGACGCAACAGGCTTTTGCAGAACGCCTGGGGATCAAAAATTCCACGGCCGATATCGAAAGGGGGAAAACCCGGATATCCGGGGAAGTGGTGGCTGCACTGCTCGAACAGTTCGGGATCAATCCGTTGTGGCTGTTCGGGAAAAGTGAACAGAAATACCTGCGCCCTGCGGAACAAAGCATACTTCCCAAAGTAGTTACTTTAAATTCATCAGAAAACGAAAATATCGTACTGGTAAATGTCAAAGCCTCCGCCGGGTATGCACATAACCTGCAGGACCCCGAATGGTACGAATCCCTCCCCGCTTTTGACCTGCCCCTCCCGGAATACCGCAATGCTTCTTACCGGGGATTTCAGGTAGAGGGGAACAGCATGCACCCCGTGTTGCATTCCGGGGAATGGGTTATTGCACGTGCAGCAGAAAAGCTATCGGACATTAAAGAGAACCAGATCTATGTGGTAGTACTCCCGGATACGGTGGTCGTGAAAAAAGTCGTTGTTTCCGGGGAAAAACTACAGCTTGTCTCTATCAACCGGGAATATCCTGCAATTGAAGTAAATGCCGGAGACATACAGGAAATATGGCAGGTGGTCAGCAAGATCTCCGGCCAACTGGAAATGGCTTCGCAAAACCTGGAAACCTGGGCCGAAGAGATCAAATCGGAACTGAAAGAAATACGGGAACGGTTGTGAATCGGTTGCTGGTATTCGGTGATCAGTATTCGGTGTTCGGTATGGGATTATATTGGTGGTAATTTGGAAATACTCCTGCATTCAATAAAACAGGCGATTGAATAAGAAAATATGAAAAAAGATTTTTTTCAAACGATTTATAATAGTCCTTATATCGAGAAAACAGATTACGAAGAAATCGCTAAGGCACATAGCCGAATGGATGTACAGCAAGGAAGTTTACTTTTAGAAGAAGGTAAAATTGCCAGGGAGTATTATATTATTGAAAAAGGTTTGTTCAGGTCATTTGTTTATGATTATAACGGTAACGAAGTAACGACTGAATTTTATGGCCCGGAAGAATTATTAATAGAGTCTTTTTCCTTATTTCACAGAAGCCCTTCGATGGAAAATTTTCAGGCGTTATCAAACGGAACGGTTTGGAAAATTGAATATCAATTATTTCAGCAATTGCTTGGCAAAATAGAAGGATTACGGGAATGGGGAAGAACCTGGGCCACCAGTCATTTATTTATCATGAAAAAACGCTCTATCAGAATGCTGACAATGAATGCTACCGACAGGTATTTAAATCTGTTAAATGAAAGGCCGCAGATTATCCGACAAGTTCCATTAAAGTACATAGCATCTTATTTAGGTATTACCGATACCTCATTGAGCAGAATACGAAAAGAAATCGTAAGCACATAGTATTTCTTGCCATATGGAAAGAGTATCCTGATTTTCCGACATTAATTTTGCTGTATTGGTCATTTTAAAAACAGTAACTTTAATGAAATCGGATATGAAGCAAAGCAAAAAAACAACACAACCCGACAACACGGCATTGCGGACAGCTTTATGGAGAGCTTTACACGTTTTGACAGACGACAAACCCTATATCATTGAAGACAAAATAGGTTACGACCTGATCAGGCCCGAAGACAACTGGCAGGAACGTCCCGATATGAAATATACCAGCCGGCTTCGTGCCTCTGTTGTTGCCCGTGCCCGTTTTGTTGAAGACCTGGCAAAAGAACAAATCGAAAAAGGAGTAAAACAATATATTTTGCTGGGGGCCGGACTTGACAGTTTTGCGCAACGAAATACAGAGATCAGTTCGCACCTTGATCTTTATGAAATTGACCAGCCGGGCACATTGGCCTGGAAAGAAGAAAAACTTATTGAAAACGGTTACAAAATTCCAGACAATCTTCATTTCGTTCCTGTTGACTTTGAAACTTCATCCTGGTGGAATGAATTATTAAACAAAAACTTTGACATCAACCAAAAAGCCTTTGTTTCCTGTATCGGGGTCACACTATACCTTACCAAAGAAGCCATTACAGACACACTTAAGAAAATGACTTTACTTGCCCCGGGTTCGGTTATTGCAATTGCATTTTATTTACCATTGGACCAGCTCGACGAAGAAGACCGACCGATGCAGGAAATCGCAAATAAAGGAGCTGAGGCATCGGGAACTCCTTTTGTTAGTTTTTTACCGGTCAGCGAAGTAAAAAAGCTGGCAGAAGAAATCGGGTTGAGAGGCATACAGACCATATCGACAAAGGATATGACAGAAATGTATTTTAAAGACAGAAAGGATAACCTTTTACCGGCAAGCGGAGAATATTTTCTGGTTGCGAGCATATAAAAACATATCGGCAAACGAAAGGTAAAGCGCTTCTAATTCCGCACTACACTTGTACTTCATCACCATCCTTATATCATCATACCGAATACCGATCACCGAATACCCTTTTTAAATCCCCGTATTTTCTTAATAAATATTTCCGTTATCCTTACTTTTGTACCCAGCAATCCGGAATATGAATCGCCAGCTCCAGAAATTCTTAGAAAGTACCGATTTTATCAGGGCCGTTAAAGTGGCCATAGCTGCTGCTACACCGGTTGTCCTGTTTTCTTATCTCAACCTCTTTAGTATCGGTTTTACCATAGCCCTGGGGGCGCTTTTTACATTTATCAGTGATATTCCCGGAAACCTGCGGCACAGGATCAACGGTATGCTGGCTTCCAACCTTATCGCTACGGGAAGTACCGTGCTCATAAGTCTTGCCACAATAAATAACTGGATATTCTACCCTGTGCTTATTCTGCTGGTATTCTTCCTGTCCATGATAGCTGTCTACGGGCAGCGGGCCACCCTGGTTTCCTTTTCCGGCCTGCTCGCCATGTCCCTCTCCTTTAGTCACAGCTATACCGGGCCGGAACTTTTTGAACATGCCGGAATGATGATCGGCGGGGGGATATTCTACCTGTGCATTTCCATGTTATTTTATTACATCAGGCCCTACCGGTATGCAGAACTCCAGATGGCCGAATGTACCCTGCTCACCTCCAGATACCTGAAACTCCGGGGCAGACTGTGGGACGGTAATGCGAACAGGGACAAGATCACCGAGAAACTGCTTACCCTCCAGATCGAACTCAACGATATCCATGAAAAACTCCGGGAAACCCTGATACGCAACCGGACCAAGGGCGGGTCTTCCAACCAGAACAGAAGATTGCTTATTGCCCATATAGAACTGGTGGAAATCCTGGAACTGGCCATGGCCACTTCTTTTGATCACGAAAAACTGCACCGTACCTTCAGTAAATATCCGTATGTGCTGAATGCTTACCAGCACCTGGCCTATAACCTGGCTGCTCTGCTGAACCGGTTAGGGCAAAGCGTGGAGAAAAGAAAAAAATACACTTCTGAACACCATCCGTACAAGGACCTGGAATCCTTTAAAAAAGCCATCGCCCGCTACGAAGAAGAAACCAACGCTTCAGGCGCCCCGACTACGGAGGAAGTCCTCGTGCTGACCAATATGTTCAACTACGTGGAAAAACAGGCCGAAAAAATAAAGGTGGTGGAATATACCTTTACCCATGCCGTAAATCAGAAAGACCTGAAACGCAAGGACAAAGACCTGGAAAAGCTCCTTACACCGCTTCATTATTCACCTATTATCCTGACACAAAACCTCAGTTTTTCATCCACAATATTCCGTCATTCCCTGCGGCTTACCCTCACCGTACTCGTCGGCTTTCTGATAGGCAGTGTATTGCCCATACAAAACACTTACTGGATACTGCTTACCATAGTGGTGATCATGCGTCCGGGATACGGGCTCACCAAACAGCGTTCCTTTCACCGTACCATCGGAACCCTGGCCGGAGGCGTTATTGCCTTCGGTGTCATTTCCGTAGTACACAACAGTACCGTACTGGGTATTTTTGCCATGACCTGCATGGTACTCGGCTTTTCCTTTACCCAGCGGAACTATCCCATTGCAGCCACTTTTATCACCCTGTATGTGATCTTTGTTTACGGTATGCTTGCCCCTGATATCCGGGATGTGATCCTTTTCCGCATTACAGATACGCTCATCGGTACGGCCCTTGCCTTTACGGCCAATCATTTTCTGTGGCCTTCCTGGGAATTCCTGAACCTGCCCACTTTCCTGGAAAATTCGATCAAAGCCACCCGGGATTATATCCGGGAGATCTCCACATTCTATAACCGAAAAGGGGAAGTCCCCCTCTCCTATCGCCTGGCACGAAAACACGCCTTCATTGAAATAGGCAACCTCATGGCTTCCTTTCAACGTATGACACAGGAACCCAAATCAAGACGAAAACAGCTGGGGCAATTTTACGCCATTGTAGTACTCAACCATACGTTGTTGTCTTCCGCCGCCTCCCTGGGCACCTTTATTCAATCGCGGAAAACAACAAAGGCTTCCGATGCATTTAACGCTATAAGCCGTGCCATTATCAAAAACCTGGACAATGCCATGCAGCTTCTCAGTGAAGAGCAACAGAAAATTCCCGTAAATACGGAAGCGAGGGAAGAACTGAACCTCCGTTTTACCGAACTGAAAAAAATACGCGAAAAGGAAATACGGAACTCCAACGGTGCATATGACGACAACTTCAAATCGAAAATGGAAGAAGGCCAACTGATCATCGAACATCTGATAGGGCTCACCAATCTTTCCGAAAATATTGCAAAGGCCATTCGGGACATTCAAAACAACCGATAAACGAACCCTTCGCACAACAATAAAACGTTTTTATTTCCGCACATCATTCAAAAGGCATTCCAAAACCGAGTATTTCCTTAAATTTATAGCTAAACAAAAAAATATTATATGCATCAGACCACTACCCTAACCTTGCCGTTTCTCTTTTGTCTTCTCTTTTCATTTTTTACGTCTGCACAGGAACACCGGAAACAATCGGTTACCGATAGCCTCAGGAATGAACTTCAAAAAGCTACCTCCGACAGCTCCAGGGCGGTGCTCAGCATGCGCATTGCCAACAGGCTCCCGGCGGGTGACAGCATTCAGGCCAAAGATTATTTTCGCAAAGCATTAGCACTTACCGATAAGGAAAAGCAGCCTGTACTGACATCCAGGATCTATGCCAACACGGGCAGGCTCTATTACAATCTGTACCGGTTTGAAGAGGCCCAAAAGTACATGGATTCTGCCCAAAATGCCCTGGCAAGGGATACCTCCCTGTCCGCACGAAAGATGCGGGCCCATATTCAGCTAAATGTCGCAGCCCTTTACGGGGTGAACGGGGACATCCGGGAGCAACAGGAGCAATACATCCAGCTCATTCCCGTATTTACCGAACTGAAAGATACGGCCAACCTGGCCCTCACCTACAGGAACCTCGGGGTTATATTCTCCAACAAAACCCAGTACCAAAAAGCCCTGGAATACTACAAAAAAGCACTTGACACTTATGATGAATCGGATAAAAACCGGTACTATTCCGGCACGAGACACCTGGATATTGCCATGTGCCTGAATGATATGGACAGCCTGCAGCAGATGGATGACTACCTGAAGGAAGCCGAGAACATCCTGGAATCGAGCGGGGATACCGTAGACCAGATGTCGCAACTGTATTACCTCAAAGGAGAACTGGCCTTTAAGAAAGAAGACTACAATACTGCTGAAAAAATGTACCGGACCAGCCTGGACATTGCCAACGGTTTTAAAAATTTTCATTACATGTCCAACGCCCTTATCGGCCTGGCCGATGTGTATAAAACACAGAAAAAATACAATAAAGCCCTGGCTGCCGCCGAAAGAAACTATCGCCTGGGGGCCGATATTCAGGATTTTCACTTTCAGTTACTGGGCCTGGAAATGCTCGGTGACCTGGAGTTTGAACTCAATCATTATCCGGAATCGTACCACTACCTCAAGGAATACATCAGGGTTTCGGACAGCCTTAACGAGGTGGAACTCACTAAAAACATGCACCGGCTGGACAAACAATACGAAACCGCCCGGAAAGAAAAACAAATTGCCCGACTGGAATTTGAAAAGGAAACCGCAGAACTCAAACTGGTGAGAAACCGGCTCGGCATATGGCTGCTCCTCATTACAATAGCCGCTCTTATGCTGATCACCGTTCTGTATTACCTGTACTACAGAAAAGGGAAAAGGCTTATTACACAGCAAAAAAAAGTACATCAATTGGAGCTGGATACCATGGGACAGGAACACAAAATATCCCTGCTGTCCGCTACCATAAACGGGGAAGAACACGAACGGAGCAGAATAGCCAAAGACCTTCACGACGGCCTGGGCGGATTGCTTTCGGGAATAAAACTGTCTCTGTCCAATTCCCTGACCGAAATACGGGAAACACCGGCAAAGAAAGCAGTTTCCGAGGCTGTAAGGCACATCGACGAAGCGGTGGACGAACTGCGTTCCATAGCCCGGAGCCTTATGCCACAGGTATTGCATATACAGGGACTGGGAGAGGCGGTAAAGCAATTTTGCAGCAGGATATCCCAGCCGGGAATTTCAGTGACCTGCCAGGTGATAAATGTAGACAGGGACATTCCGGAGGAAAAACAGATCACGGTTTACAGAATAGTCCAGGAGCTCGTAAACAATGCCGTAAAACACGCCGAAGCATCTCACATCCTGGTACAGTTGCAACAACGAAAAGACAAACTGTTCCTTACCGTGGAAGACAACGGAAAAGGGTTTGATCCCGACAAGTCCGTAAACTCCAGGGGATTGGGGCTTTCCAATATAAAAGCCCGGGCAGAGTTGCTGGAAGGTGATATGGATATCGATTCCACACCGGGGATGGGTACCTCGGTAAGTCTGCAATGTCAGGTGAGGTAAAATATCAGCTTACAGGTATTTTGTTTATTTTCTGATACAGGGAATTCCGGAAAATATTAAACATCAGGGGAAGGCATAGCAGTGATGAAAGTGCCGTTAATACATAACCCGCTATACCGAACACCAGCGATATTTTATAGACCGTAGCGGAGACTTCTTCCCTGGACCTCAGGTAGGCGATGCCCAGAAACAGGGTAAGGAACAGGGCACAAATAAAAAAGGCCATACTCAACCACGCTTTATCCTGTGAAGATGCAATAAAGAAAACCAGCAGGGCGTAAACGACATAGAGTACAATACCCAGCCCCCATTGCGGTTCGGAATAGAGCCCGTGTTTCTTCAGCAATCCCAGGAAAAAAGTACACTGGTCTTCATCCAGTTTGTTCAGGCGTACAAAACCCTTGTTTCCGGCCTGACGAAAAAACCATTTCCCGTTGATCTCCAGTTGCAGGGAATTGACCTTTTCGTTATAAGTCTCCTGTTTTCTATTCCCTTTTTTCCATACGGCGGTAATATCCCATCCTTCAGCACGGAGGTCTTCTGTTAAAACCTGTAATGTGGCACCGTCAAACCGGTATACTTTAAACTGATCGTACATCGTTTTTATATTTCGGCCAAAGATAAACACCTGCCGCCAACCTGCAAATCCCCGAAAACAGTTATTTATCCGGTAAAACAAACATCGTATATTTACCGGCAGAACTTATTTCTGTTTTCTCATGAAAGGGACTTCGCTGGAAAAAAATAAAAAAGCCAGGCTCCTGGCCAATCTTTCATTACTGTGTAGCGGGATATCCATCGCGGGCCTTCTCTTTTTCTTTTCTGAACAATCCTATACCATGGCTATCGTACTGGGAAGCGTGGGGATCATCCTTTCCATAGGAAGCACAATAACCCTGTCCACATCCCGCGGAATAATAGCAGGGCTTATTGCCTTTTTTCTTGTTACCGGGCTTGGTATTCTACTCTATGCCCTGAGCAACATGTGTGTAATATGCTGATACAGAACAACTCTGTAAAAATCCCTGATTTCCGGGATTTCCGGGTGGGGATAACCACTGTATATTTGCTGTCACAATACCGGTCGTACGGATAAAGAGGGGATAAATAATTTTATCCGTACAATGGTAAATCAGTAAGTTTGGGGTGATGAAATAGCCATAAATAAGTAAACTGAATAATTAGAGAGAATTCAGGTTGCTTCATGGCTATTTCTCTTTTTATTCTTTCCCGTGAAGTTATTCTCCGGATGGTTTTTTAGGATCAGGATCAAAGATCGTTGGGGTTTTAATTTATTGCAAGTTTCCGGTTTCCTGCCTTCCTTCATTTACGAAAACCAAACCACGCTGTACTGAAAGATACAGCGATTTTGACAGCCAATGAGTTGCACTTTAATTACTGGTTTTCAGGTTATTCATTGACCAGACCATCCATCACGCATGAACTCAATGGCTTAACCTGTGTCTGCACCCCAGCAATACCACTTTTATACCGGACCCGTTTTTTAAACAGCAGCCAATTCCCTGATAAGTTCTTCAAGGGAGACCGATTGTTGTACTCCGGTCTGCATGTTCTTCAGCGTGTATCGCCCTTTCTCCATTTCATCCTCCCCTACCAATACGGTAAACGGGATATTCCGTTTATCGGCATACTGCATCTGTTTTTTCATCTTGGCCTTGTCGGGATAGAGCTCTACTTTTATCCCGGTTTCCCGTAGTGTTTTTATGGCTTTCACGCTATAATAAGCCTCTGCTTCGCCAAAATTAATGAACAGCGCCTTTGAGGAAGACGTTACGGTCTCGGGGAAAAGCCCGAGTTCTTCCAAAACGAGGTAAATACGATCCAGGCCGAAAGAAATGCCCACACCGCTTATCCCCTTGAGGCCGAATATCCCGGTAAGATCATCATAACGTCCCCCGCCTCCTATGGAGCCCATGGCCACACCGGGAGCAGCTACTTCAAAAATGGCCCCGGTGTAATAGTTAAGTCCGCGTGCCAGGGTTACGTCCAGGTCGAGAACGGCAGATTGCAATCCGGTCGCTTCTATGGTATTACAGATAAAGCGTAATTCTTCCACCCCTTTTGTACCTTCCTCCGATGTACCGAGAAGTTCGGAAAGCCGGTTCAGTTTTTCACCCGCCGTTCCTTCAAACCGGAACAAGGGCTGTACTTTGGCTATGGCATTTTCGGAAATTCCCTTTTCGAGCATCTCCTTTTTCACTCCCTCTTCACCTATCTTATCCAGTTTGTCGAGCGCCACGGTAAAATCGATCAGTTTATCACCGGCTCCTATCACCTCCGCAATGCCGGAAAGCACTTTCCGGTTATTTAACTTTATGGTCACCCCGTTCAGTCCGAGAGCGGCAAAAACCGTGTCGTACAACTGTACAAATTCCACTTCCTGCCAGAGTGACTGTGAGCCCACCACATCGGCATCGCACTGGTAGAACTCGCGAAAACGCCCTTTCTGGGGCCTGTCGGCCCGCCATACCGGTTGTATCTGATAGCGTTTAAAAGGGAAGTCTATCTCGTTTTGATGTTGCACAACATACCGGGCAAAGGGAACGGTAAGATCGTACCGGAGTGCTTTTTCAGATATTTTCCCGGTAAGTTTCGCACTGTCCTTACTGTTGTACAATGTGTCATCCACCTTGCGCAGAAAATCTCCGGAGTTGAGTATTTTAAAAATAAGCCGGTCGCCTTCTTCACCGTATTTCCCCAACAGGGTCGAGGAATTCTCAAAACTGGGGGTTTCAATGGGCTGGAAACCGAACAATTCAAAATGTTTTCGTATGATTGCAATGATATAATTTCTCTTGGCCACTTCCGCGGGAGAAAAATCGCGGGTTCCTTTGGGTATACCTGGTTTTTGCGCCATCGGGGAATTGTAATTTCTGTTTTCTTTATTGGTTTCGAAAAGCGTTAATACTATGCTTTTTAGTGCATGTAGTGCTTTGGTCTTGTTTATCCTGATACTGTCATTTTTTCACCATAAGGATAAACCGTAATTTTTAAATACGCACAAATATCTTAATTTTTGACCATATGGAAGCGCCTCCGAAGGCAAAGTTTATCCATAACGCAGAAGTTTTCCCGCTTTATCCTTTTCGGGACTATTCTTCTTTCAATATTTCGTCAAACCAGCGATACAACTCCCCTTTGGTTATTACCCCGCCTTTTTCTATGAGTTCAAACTTATCACGGTTTTTATCATCAGAATATGCCTTGGCCGCAGTTACAATTTCTACCATATCGGTCATAAAATGCTTCTTGAACCAGCCAAAGCCCTCTTCGGTCGTAAGGTCAATATCCGGGTTGAGTATTCGTATACCGATGAGTTTCATCTCTTTTTCGGTCAGGTAAAAGAGGTGCATCTGCCGGGCCGATATGTTCTCAAGATATGTTACCTTTCTGAGTACACCTTCCCAGATCAGGTCACTGAACACATCGAGTTCCTCTTCCGCAGTTTCGGGTTTTTCCCGTTTTAATTTCTCCCACTCTTCAGCAGTGATGGATTGTGTAGCCAGAAAATTGATAAATTCCCGGTGCAATTCTTCCAGTTGTTCTTTTGTAAGTCGCCTGTATTTCATATTTACCTCATTAACCTTATCTCAATAAAAAACCGTTTTTGCCCGGACCGGGCAAAAACGGTGCAAATTTCACAATTTTCGTTCAGAATTAAAAGCTGTAACGCAAACCAAATTGTATCTGCCATCTCGATTGCAGATCACTGAGATACACAAAGGTATTGGTCTGGTCCGGATTAAAAGTGTACACCGGGGTATTATTTTCGTCTACCACAACCCCGATCGGCTGCGTATTGGTCACCGTCTGTACCAGTCCCCAATCGGAATTTATAAAGTTGCCCAGGTTCAGGATATCTACACTAAACTGAACGGTATTCACCTTATCTTCGGATACTTTAATATTATAATCCTGTAAAAATTTAAAATCCCATCGCCCCCTCCAGGGCGCTATGGCTCCGTACCTCTCTGCATATTGTCCCCTGCGACTCTTTAAATAATCGTCCTGACTGATGTAATTTTCCAGGGCCTCGGCCTGTCCCGGGCCTGTAAAATTCATTGCATTGATCTCCGAAGCGGTAGGTACATAGATAAGGTCGTTCATGACCGAGCCGTCATTGTTAATATCGCCTCCGTAAGTATAGCTGAAACGACCTCCCTGTGCATATTCAAAAAAAGTGGAAATCGTGGTGGCCCATTTGTCATTGCCGTATTTCCACTGTTTGGAAGCTATGCCCACAAAGCGATGCTTGTCCCCGTACTTGGAATGTGCAAGTACATCATCATTGACGTTGTTCAGGGCGGGGTTAAAGGTAAAGGCATCTCCGGTGATCTCGGCTTCAATGGAATTTACGTCCCTGGAATCCATATAATTATACGCCAGGCTGGTATAAAGACCATGGTCAAAATTCTTCTGCAGGCGAAGCGAGGCATTAAAAACCCGTCCCTTATCCGAATTTGTGAGCACATAGGCCGCGTATTCTCCTTTGTCTGCGGTTCCGTAGATCATCCTTGGGTCTACACCATTCAGAGTGGCCGTAGGTGTTTTCAGTCCCCAGTTTTGCACGTGTACGGCATTAATGTCCTTGGTATAGGCAAGATCGGCCGTGACGATCAGTCCGTTCTCAAACCTGTAATCCATACCCAGGCTGCTCCTCCAAACCTGCGGAAATTTGAAATCGGGGTCGACGATCTGATAGAAAAACTGGTCCACCCCGCTTACCTGGTTTCCGATCCAGACAAAGGGAAGCCGCCCGGTAAAAACGCCTGTTCCTCCCCGTAGCTGCAGGGAATTATCGTCGTTCACGTCCCAGTTAAACCCGAGCCGGGGCGACCATAACAGGTTGTCATTCGGCATTTTTGTGGAATCGAAAAAGACCTCTTCGCCTGTATCGGGATCGAAATAGGGTGTAGAAGGATCGTAAAACTGGCCGTTATCGGTATCTATATATTTTTGTACGAGCTCTGATGTATTAAAGTACAAGGGCTTATCGACACGAACGCCATAAGTGAGTTTAAAGTCTTCCGTAATGTTCCATTCGTCCTGAAGGTAAAAGGCCAGTTGCCCCACATTGACCTCTGAAAGGTTCCATCCGCCGTCATTACCGTCACCTGCCGCGTTTTTTGTTTCAAAGGTGGCAATGGCATTATCAAATGCTTCCTGATAATCGGCAGCGTTAAAATCGTTAATGTCCACACTGCCAAAAATATCAAAGCCGTATCCCGTAAGGTTAAAGGAATTCTTGAACATAAATTTTTCAAAAGAAATCCCTGCGGTATAGGTGTGGTCCCCTCTAAAATAATTGAGATTATTTGTGGCCTGGAACACCTTCTGGTCCAGTTTGTTGTTTATCGAAAAAGGTTCGTGCCCCGCAATGATATAGGGCGAACCGTCCTTGGTGATATTGATCACCGGTGCCGGTGTGGAAAACGGGTCCCTGAAATCATTGAAATGGGTATACCCCACCTGTAATTTGTTGGTGATATTGTCGGTGAAATTGGAGTTCAGTTCTATCAGAAAGGACTGGATCTCATTGTTTATCCGGTATCCGGAGTTCCTGAACTGCAGTGTTGTGGCATCCGGTCCTCTCCTGCTTATGGCCGTAGGGTGTGCGGGCTTTTCCTTGGAAGCGTCGAGAAAATTGTAAATAAAGGCCAGGCGGTTCTTGTCGTTTATGTTCCAGTCAAGCTTGAAGATCCCTTTTACGGATTCGGTTTCGTGTATATACCCTTCGTAGGGACCCGTTTCATATCCCAGTGTTGCCAGGTCATCCGATACGGATATGAGGTCACTTTCCAGTACGCGCGACTCATTGATGGCCCCGGTACCCCGGTTGGCCACCCAGGCCGATCCCAGGTCTTCCCGCTGGTCCCTTTCAAAATTGGCAAAGAAGAACAATTTGTTTTTTACTATCGGCCCGCCTATACTCGCTCCGTATTGTGCCTGGGTAAGTTTGGGCACAAAGATCTCTTCGCCTTTTACTTTACTCCCGGTGAGGTCCTGGTTTCGGTAAAACCCGTAAACAGTGCCGTGAAATTCATTGGTTCCGCTTTTGGTCACTGCATTGACAGAAGCTCCCGTAAAACCCGATTGGGTAACATCATAAGGTGCGGTGGCCACCTGTATCTGGTCAATGGCATCCAGCGAAATAGGCTGGGCATCGGTCTGTCCGCCCGGTGTGGCCGCATCCAGTCCGTAAGGATTGTTAAATATGGAACCGTCCAGCGAAAAATTATTGTACTGGTCGTTCCTTCCCCCGAACGATCCTCCGCTGGCCGAAGGTTCCATCCGGGTAAAGTCCTGGGCAGACCGGGTTATGGTCGGCAAGCGGGTCAGTTCCCGTCTTCCCACATTGGTTTCAGCACCTGTCCTTCCGCTGCCAAAAACTCCCGACCTGCTTCCGGTAATGACCACTTCTTCGAGTTGCTGGCTGTCTTCGATCAATACAACATCAACTGTAATGGTCTTTCCCAGCTCCAGATAAACATCCGTATATTCCCGGGTCTGGAAACCGATATACGAAACAGTAACCGTATATGGCCCGCCAACCCTCATATTGAGCAGGTTAAAACGACCGTCAAAATTCGTGGCACCTCCGTAGGTAGTCCCCGTAGGCGTATGGACGGCTACTACATTGGCCCCCGGCAAAGGCTCATTGCTGCTATCCGTAACCAGACCTTTCATATTGGCCGTGGTTACCTGGGCACATATGTTACTTGTAAACAAAAACACCAAAATAGTTAATAAAACACCTGTCTTTTTCATAAAATATTGAGTTAGTTGCAAAACAAATATTAATTTTAACAGACAAGATACAATAAAAAAAGCCGCTTAATAAGCGGCCTTTAAGATTTTATTAACGTTGCGTGTTAACTATTTCGCTTCTGCAACAACCTCAAATGGCAGATCGACGATAACCTCTCTGTGCAGTCGGATAACAGCATTGTATTTTCCGGTTCGTTTTACACTTCCACCGTTAATACTGATGTATTTCCTTTCAATACTTTGCCCTTCTTTTTCCAGTGCCTCTGCAAGGTTGATCGTAGTAACAGAACCGAAGAGTTTGTCTCCGCTCCCTGTTTTTGCAGTGATCTTGATTTCCAGTTGGTTCAGGGCCTCTGCGGTCTTCTTGGCATCTTCAATGACCTTTTGCTCCTTGAATGCCCTTTGCTTCAGGGTTTCTGCCAGTACTTTCTTGGCAGATGGTGTTGCCAGTACGGCAAACCCTTGCGGAATCAAGTAATTACGTCCGTAACCGTTTTTTACGGTTACCAAATCATCCTTGAATCCTAAATTATCTACGTCTTTTCTTAATATTAATTCCATTGTCTGCCCTTTTTTATTTTAACAAATCAGCTACATAAGGCATTAAAGCCAGGTGACGGGCTCTTTTAACGGCCACAGACACTTTTCTCTGGTACTTTAACGATGTCCCCGTAAGTCTTCTGGGTAATATCTTACCTTGTTCGTTTACAAATTTAAGCAGGAAATCCGGGTCTTTATAGTCGATATATTTTATTCCGGACTTTTTAAAACGGCAGTATTTCTTAGCCTTGGTGGTCTCAATATTCAGAGGAGTAAGATATCTTATTTCCCCGTCTTTTTTACCTTTGGCCTGTTGTTCGATAGATGACATAATTTCTTAAGCTTTTTGGTTCAACTTCTTCCTTCGTTTCTCTGCCCAGGCAACAGCGTGCTTGTCCAGTTTTACGGTTAAGTAACGCATAACCCTTTCATCCCTTCTGAATTCGGTTTCATAAGGACTGAGAACTTCCCCGGGTGCCTTGAATTCAAACAGGTGATAAAAGCCGCTTTTTTTGTGTTGAATGGGATAGGCGAGTTTTTTAAGCCCCCAATCTTCTTTGGATACAAATTCCGCCCCCCTGGAGATTAAGAAATCCTCGAACTTCTTAACTGCTTCCTTTACCTGGGTCTCAGATAAAACGGGATTTAGAATGAAAACAGTTTCGTAATGATTCATAATTAACTTTTTTATTTTAAGGCTGCAAAAATACTGTTTTATAGCTTAACAACAAAAAATACGTACACATTATTTCTGCCGGTGGTCTTTTTTATTTCTTTTTTCCGCCACAAAATTGGTGGATGTAAAAAATTTCAGTAAAATTGTTTATTATTTTGTCTTATCCTAAAATACCCCGGGATGAAATATTAAAGACAGGGTTCCCCAATCAGTACCCGGAAATGGATTTTTCTCTAAAAATAACAAGGAACTTAACCAAAAGGCAATAGTAAGCAATGAAGATGAATTGCATAATTGTAGATGATTCCAACATTCAGCGAATGGCAGTGGCTAAGCTTATCAACAACAACAATTCCCTCGAACTTGTCGCTGAATACGGAAATGCTATTGAAGCTAAAAACGGGTTAAAGCTAAAAAAAATAGACCTTATTTTCCTCGATATAGAAATGCCTATCATCACGGGGTTTGACCTCCTGGAGTCCCTGCAGGACCCGCCACAGGTCATCCTTATCACCGGTAAGGCTGAATATGCCCTGAAAGCTTTTGATTATGATGTTACCGATTACCTCCACAAACCCATTTCTTCGGAACGTTTTGAAATGGCGGTTAAGCGGGCACTGGAAAAACACAAGCTGAAAACGGCTGCCAAAGAAGACGACGATTATATCTTTGTAAAGAGCAATCTGAAGAAACACAAGGTTTTCCTCAATGAGATCAAATGGATCGAAGCACTCGGCGATTATGTAAAACTGCTTACCGACGAAGAGAGTATTATAGTGCTTTCTACCATGAAATCTTTTGAACAGGAACTTCCCGAAGACCGGTTTATGCGGATACACAAATCTTTCATTATAAACCTGGACAAGGTAGACCGGTACAACAGCCGTATCGTTGAAGTGAGTGGCACCAAACTTCCGCTCAGCAGGAACCGCAAGGCCAGACTGGCGGAATTGCTCGGCAAATAACCGGTTCCCGTATGCTGCCGTTCTGTCGTTAATACGTATCCACATCAAAGGCCACCCGGATACTCCGGTAAAGCGCTATGGCACTGAAGCTTTTGTGAATGCGCCCTATCCCTTCCTTCACCGCCTTCAGGTTTTGTCCCGGCGGGATTTTGATCAGAACGTCCTTGATATACCGGTTCCTTATTCTCCCCACGGCAGGTGATTCCGGCCCCAGGATATATTCTCTTTTCCAGTTCGCAGTACTGAAGTAATTGCGCAGGGCACCGGTATACCATTCGGCACCTTCCCGTACCGTATTGTAATTTTTGTGCCGGAAAGAGATCTTTATCAGCCTGTAAAACGGAGGATAACGAAACTGCTTTCTGTCGTTCAACTGGTCGGTGAGCATATCTCCGTATCTGTTCATGGAGGCCTGTTGTAATATCTGGTGATAGGGATTATAGGTTTGTATAATCACCCTCCCCCGCTTTTCCGTCCTCCCCGCACGTCCGGCCACCTGCAATATCAACTGGAAACTCCTTTCAAAGGCCCGGAAATCGGGATAATTGAGTAAACTGTCGGCATTCATGATCCCCACCAGGCTTACATTCCGGAAATCCAGCCCCTTGGTGAGCATTTGTGTACCGACGAGTATATCCGTTTCCTGTTGTTCAAACGCAGTAATGATCTTTTCATACCCGTATTTTCCGCGGGTGGTATCAGAATCCATCCTCCCTGTCCGTGCTTCAGGGAAAAGTGATTTCAATTCCTCTTCCACCTGCTCCGTACCGAAGCCCCTGGTGTCCAGTTCACTGCTGCCACAGGCCACACAACTCAACGGCAAGGCCATGTGGTAACCGCAATAATGGCAGCGCAACTGCTTCCGGGTCTGGTGATAGGTGAGGCTGACATCACAACTGGGACATTGCGGACTGTGCCCGCAGGTATTGCATTCCATAACCGGGGCATAGCCTCTCCTGTTCTGGAAAAGGATGACCTGCTCCCCTTCGGCAAGAGAGGCTTCGATCTCTTCGATCAAACGGTCGGAAAAATGGCCTTTCATCCTTTTCTTTTTCCGTTTGTCCTTGATATCCACCAGTTCCATTTCCGGCAGCAATACATTGCCGTACCTTCGCTTCAGCCCTACCAGTCCGTACTTTCCCGCCTTGGCATTATAACTGCTCTCTACACTCGGGGTTGCAGAACCCAATAGTATTTTGGCTTCGTGAAACCGCCCCAGCACTACCGCAACATCGCGGGCGTGATATCTCGGAGCGGGATCAAACTGTTTAAAAGAGGCTTCGTGTTCCTCATCCACAATAATCAGTCCCAGGTCAGAAAAAGGCAGGAATACCGAAGACCGTGCACCGAGTACGATCTGTGTCCTCGACGATCCCTGCAGCATATTGTTCCACACTTCTACCCTTTCATTATTGGAATATTTGGAATGATAGACACTCACTTTTTCACCAAAATAATTTTGCAGGCGATAAATGAGCTGCGAGGTAAGTGCAATTTCAGGCAACAGATAGAGCACCTGTTGCCCCCGGGCAAGGACCTCTTCCATGAGTTTTACATAGATTTCGGTTTTTCCCGATGATGTAATGCCGTATAACAGCGTAACATCCCTGGCCCGGAAATGCTCCCTGATCCCGCCAAGTGCCTTTGTCTGGAATTCGTTCAGTTCCTTGGTGTCGCTTACCGGTTTGCCGGAATATCCCACCCTGTCCGTCTGTATATGATAGTCTTCAAGAATCTCTTTTTCCAGCAGGCTGTTGATCACGGCGGGCGAAGCCCCTGTCTTTTCCTGCAGGTCTTTTAGTTTTACCGGTTTTATAGTACCGGCAGAGAGTGAAAAAAGGGACAGCAATACTTCCCGCTGTTTCGGGGCCCTGTTCAGTGTATCCAGTAATTCCCGCAAAGCTTCTTCCGAATCGTAAGCCGGTGCCACACGTATAAACCGCACCAGTTTGGGGCGGTATTGCTCGTGTATCTCTTCCTTTACCCGGATCACATCTTTTTCCAGCAAGCGCTTTAATACGGGCAGGACATTTTTTTTATCCAGGATTGCGGCAATTTCGGTGACTTTGAGTATCGGCTGGTGCTGCAAAGCTTCGTAAACCAGCCATTCATCATCTTTCAGAGTTATTTCGGCCTCCCGGAATTTCTCATTTTTAAATACGATCGTCTCACTTTCCAGCAGCAACACTCCGGGTACCGCGGCGCGGAACACTTCTCCCGGGGCACACATGTAATAAGAAGCCATCCAGAACCACAGTTGCAACTGCTGTTCCGTAACCACCGGGGTTTCGTCCAGTATCTGGTGTATTTCCTTGGCTTCGTAAACCTGTGGCGGATTCCGGTGCAATTTGTACGCCAGTGCAGTATATATCTTTGATTTTCCGAACGGTACGGCAATCCGCATTCCGGGCTTTATGAACCCGAATTCCCTTTCGGAAATGCTGTACGTAAATAGCTTTTCTACAGGTATGGGCAGAATAACGTCTACAAAATACTGTTGTTGCATGAAACAAAGATAAGGAAGACTGTCTTTTCCGAATGTTTAAGGCCGATCGAATCAGCAGACAGTTTTTTCACAATTATCGTTATCGTTACCTGTTCGTGTTATCTCATTTCCGGATTATCGCATTAACCTATCCTCTTTTATTTCACCCGAAACCAGTTTTGCGTACGATAGAAAAAGGCCACATACCCCCGTACATTCAGTTTGTTCGGATCATCCTCGTCCACCCAGAGCTTACAGCGATATTCTTTTCCCTTGTTCGGGTCCAGGATGCTCCCTCCCGAATATTCCTCTCCGTCCTTTTCCATATCCTCGATGATCACCATTCCCAGAATGGGCTTGTCCTTTTTAGCGCCCTTACACTTGTCGCATGCGGCATCCTGCCTGTCCTTGTTCAGTATTTTCACTACTTTCCCGAACACCTTTCCGTCTTCCCGGTATATTTCCACTATCGATTTTTCCCGTCCGGTTTCATCATCAATGGTTTTCCACTTGCCGAAAATATCCTGGGCGGTTGCCGACAATGTACCCAGCAATAAAAAAATACTACACAATTTTACGATCTGTCTCATCTTAACTGTTTTTTGTGATTACAGAAATAAATATATTAAAATTTTCGCTTCAGGCTACGAAGAGAAGCATTCAGTTCAAAACCGAGAAGCAGGATATTGGAGTTAAGCCATATATACAACATCAATATTAACAGGGCTCCTATGGAACCGTATAATTCGTTGTACTGCGAAAAATTTTTGATATATATTCCAAAAAAATAGGATGTCAGCACGAACAGTATGGTGGTCAACAAGGCACCGGGAGAAAAAAAACGGGTGTCCCTGCCCTCGGCGGTACCGAAATAATAGAGAATGGCGGTAAAAAGATAAGCTATAAAGACAAAGAAGAGGTATTTACCTATATTGATCCAGAGTTCCACATTTTCTATATACCCCTTCCCGCTCAGTTCGTCAATGATATCGGTCTGGAAAAAAACAAAAGCCGCGACGGACAATAGCAGCAACAGTGCCATGATAACCGCCACTCCCAAAGCGATAAAGTATTGCCGGATAACGTTCCTGCTTATCTTCACGTGGTAAGAGGTCTCGAATCCGCCGAAAACGGCATTGATCCCGTTGGTCATTAAAAAAATGGAGAGTATAAATACCGAAGACAGCAGGCTCCCCCTTTTCTTGCTGGCGATATCGCTAAAAATATCGCCGAAATAAGGAGCCGTTTCCGGAGGCAGCAACCCGTCTATAAACTGCAGGAACTCACCTTCCTGTACAGGCATATACGGAATGAGATTGAGCACAAAGAGCAGAAACGGAAAAATAGCCATAAAAAAACTGAAAGAAATGGCACTCGCCCGGTATGTTAATGCCCCCTTCACTATGCCCAGCACATACATTTCGAGCAGGTCGTAAACCGAAAGCCCTTCAAACGCCCTCAGTTTGATCTTTTTGAAAAATGCGACAAGAAGGTTAATTACCGGAATTTTAGCAAGTTTTTCTTCAATTTCTATAGACATATAAGTTAAAATTAGCCACCGTGCAGTGGGTTTTTCGGTTTCCGGAGCAGATCAGGTGAACATCAGCCATTGACTGCTTTCAGGCTCAGGTCCATATTGTATACGGAATGTGTAAGGGCACCGGAAGAAATATAATCCACTCCGCATTCGGCATATTTTCTGATGGTACTTTCGTTAATTCCTCCCGAAGATTCCGTCTGGCATTTGCCTGCAATTCGCTTTACCGCCGTTGTCGTATCCGTAAAGTTAAAATTGTCCAGCAAAATGCGGTATACCCCGTCACATTGCAGGATTTCCTCTACTTCCTCAAGGTTCCTGGCTTCCACAATAATTTTCAGGTCCTTCCCTCTTTCTTCGAGGTATTTCCGGGTTTTGGCAATGGCACTGGTAATTCCCCCGGAAAAGTCAATATGGTTGTCCTTGAGCATGATCATGTCATAAAGTGCAAACCTGTGATTTTGTCCGCCGCCTATTTTCACAGCCCATTTTTCCAGTGCCCTTATTCCGGGAGTGGTTTTCCGGGTATCCAGTATCCCGGCCCCGGTACCTTCGAGGAGTTTTACGTATTTCTGCGTTTTGGTGGCTATGGCACTCATGCGTTGCATGGCATTAAGCACCAGCCGTTCGGCCTTGAGAATAGATTGAGAGCTCCCTTCCACATAAAAGACAATATCGCCCTGTTCCACCTGCTGTCCGTCTTCGATCAATACTTCAATACCGAGACTTTCGTCTACATGGTTAAAAACTTTCCGGGCAAACTCCACCCCGGCAATAATGCCCCGGTCTTTTACCAAAAGCTTTGCCTTGCCTTGTGCCGATACCGGGATACAGGCCAGTGAGCTGTGATCGCCGTCCCCCACATCCTCCCGGACGGCATTGACAATAATCAGGTCGATCTCACGGTCAAATTGTTCTTTTGTGATCATATTTTGACGGTTTTGTCGCTAAAATACTAAGAAACTGTTTAAATTTTAAAACAAGGCCCATACAATGTATTCCTGAACCTTACTATCAACCGTGCTCCGACGATCCTTCAACCCACGGTATACCCGATTCTATCCTTGCTATATAAAGATAATACATATCGTTTACATATAACTGTCAAATGCAGTTCATATATAAATTTATCTACTCACACCCATTGACGCATCATCAAATCACCGAATTATCAAATTTCCGGAAAAATACTTGCGTCTTATAATTCATGAGACTTATTTTGTCCTTATGAACATAAAACTCCTCGTCATAGGCAAGACCGACAATGCCGCACTGCAATCGCTCATACAGGATTATGAAAAGCGACTGGGCTTTTACATCCGGTTCAACATGGAAATTATCCCGGACATCAAAAATGCCAAAAAACTGAATGAAGCCCTGCAAAAGGAAAAGGAAGGCGAACTCCTGCTCAAGAAAATACAACCGGCGGATGTCCTGATCCTGCTGGATGAAAAGGGCAGGGAATACACTTCGGTCGGTTTTTCGGAATTCCTTCAGAAAAAGATGAACTCCGGCATAAAACAACTGGTTTTTGCGATTGGCGGTCCCTATGGCTTTTCCGAAGCGGTTTACAAACAGGCCGGGGGAAAATTATCGCTCTCCCCGATGACATTTTCACACCAGATGATCCGCCTCTTCTTTACCGAGCAACTCTACCGGGCCTTTACCATACTCAACAACGAACCCTATCATCACAGGTGAGCGTAGTCAGAAGTACGAAGTCGGAAGTGGTTTTTCTTTTTTAATTCCTTAATACATCTTATAATGAAACTGGTTTTTGCCACACACAACAGGAACAAATTACACGAAGTACAGGCGCTCCTGCCTGACTACATCACACTACTGAGTCTGGACGATATAGGCTGTACCGAAGATATTCCCGAAACCTCGGATACCATTGAAGGGAACGCCCTGCAAAAAGCGGATTATGTACGGGAAAAATACGGCTATGATTGTTTTGCAGACGATACGGGACTTGAAGCGGATGCCCTGAACGGAGCCCCGGGAGTATATTCGGCCCGGTATGCCGGCGAAGCAAAAAACGCGGCGGACAACATCGAAAAACTGCTGTACGAACTCCGCGATGAAAATAACAGGACAGCCCGGTTTAAAACTGTGATAGCGCTACACCTGAACGGAAAGCAGATTTTTTTTGAGGGTATTGTGGAAGGCAGCATTACCAGACAAAAATCGGGTAACGGCGGGTTCGGATATGATCCGGTATTCCTCCCGAAAGGTTACAAAAAGACGTTTGCCGAACTTCCTCTTGAGGTAAAAAACACCATTGGGCATCGCGGAAAAGCCGTAAAACAGTTGATCGACTACCTGGAGAACCCGGACCGGAGTTAAAACACCCCGATGATCCCCACACTTCCGGGACCCAGATTCAGGTTCCACGACACTTTTTTATTCTTCCTGCGGTAGGGCGATTCGTATTTCGTATCGAGATAACGGTCTATCGCCTCAACCGTGGCTATGCTCAACGCAATACTCAGGGTAACATCGGTGAGCCAGTGTGCCCCTTCCCAAAGTCGCGAAACGGGCGGGATGAGACCTACGGTATAAATTCCCGCCCTTGCCCAGGGATTGTTTACCAGTTTGGCCAGGGCATAGGCATTGGTAAAGGATAGTATGGCATGCCCCGAAGGAAAAGAATGGTAATCCGCATCATTGGGAAAGGGTTTGAAGGTATCGCTGGATTTCCCCGTTCTCGGCCGTGCACGCCCCACCATTAACTTGCTTACCTGTTGCAGGAACCCGGCGGCACTTGCCGAAGCGATGAGCAGTACCCCCGTCCTTCGCCATTTTTCATTTTTAGTGAACAGTCCTGTGAGGTACACCGCCCCCGTAAGCATATAGTTGTTTTGCGGACTGCCGTAATACCAGCCGTAATCGCGTATTCCCTTCGGGATATCATCGCGCTGCCGCATAAAGAAATCGCTGGTCTCCTCATCGGCGAGATAAAGCAGGCCCGTGCCGGCCATCACCCCGCCAAAGGTGAGCCAGTCGTCCCCTTCCCAGTGAAAAGGGCGACTGTATGCATGTGCTATCCCGCCAAACATATTGGCACCGTCATATTTAAACAGCTGCCAGAGGGTCTGTTCATCTTTTGATTTTTCCTGTTCCTGTCCACGGCACACTATGGAAAATACCACAATGCAAATCAGTGTGATTCTCCGTAAAAACAAAGCAAAAGCTCCGGGCATCTTTTCAAAATTTTATTGCAGTTCGTGAAGTCCTTTTTCAAGGACCGCAAGATACAATAAAAGAGATTACGAGGCAGCAGCCGGAATATGTTAAACTTTGCAACAACCAGTACTTCAAGGCATTCAATTTTTACCGGAATTAAAAAAAGAAACCTTGCCCCCCGGATTTTTCAGGGTAAGCACATCGCTGATATCTCCCATTATTTCGTCCACAAGTCCGTAGCTTTTAGCTTCCGGGGCACTCATAAACTTGTCACGTAAAAAGAGCTCCTCGACCTCTTCCCGGGTATGTCCCGTATTATTTCCTATAATATGAAATAACTGGGCCTGAATACGCTCCTGCTCGTGTGTGGCTATGCGTACATCCTCGGTATAACCTTTTGCTCCGCCACTGGCGGGATGCATGTGTACCGTGGCATGGGAAAGTGCGTAGCGTTTCCCCTTCACTCCCGAAGTGAGGAGCGCTGTAGCCATACTTCCCGTAAACCCGACGGCTACCGTAGAGACCGGGGCAGACATCATTTTAATGGTGTCGTAAATGGCCATTCCGGCATAAACACTGCCGCCCGGACTGTGGATATACAGGTTGACCTGCTTTTTAGGGTCCTGACTGTTGAGGTAAAGCAACTGCGCTACCACCAGATTGGCCACCGGGGCGTCGATGGGCGACCCTAAAAACACAATGCGTTCTTTCAGTAACAGGCTGTAAATATCATAGGCCCGTTCTCCACGGTCACGACTGTCGATGACCATGGGAATTACACTGGATAAAATTTCCATATTGTCAGATTATAAGATGTTTGATTTCAGTTATGAGATATCAGACTTCAGTGGTCTTCTATTTTTCCCGGCGGCGGAAGATACGCCGTATTTTGTTCCGGAAACCCCGGTGTTGTTCTTCATGAAAAATCCGGTGATGTACCGATGCTATTTCTGCTTTCAGCTTCTTCCTCCCGTAAGCCTTCACATAACCGTAAACCTGCTTCTGGGCGGTGAGTTTTTGTCTGAGGTCTTCATTCAGGTACAGCTTTACGTCGGTTACAAGAGCCTCCCCATCGGTTTCCCTGTGAAAAATACGATCTTCCAGTTGTTTGGTTTCAAGCAGTGAAATCCTCATAATGCAATGATTTTTCTTTTACCTTGTCCCTCACCTTTTCCAGGCACTTGTACTTCTGCACGGTGGCCGAACGCACGCTGCCGAACCCAAAACGTTCCGCCATTTCCTGCATATTGAGTTTATCGTAGTAAAAAGCTTTCAGCATATTCATACACCTCCGGCCCGTTTGTTCCAGGACGTCCAGAATATTTTCCCGGGCAGAAAGCGTCATGTGGTCGTCTGCATAATCTCCGGGAAAAATATCCTGTTGCCCGGTTATTTTCTGAAATTTGCCGCCATCCCGGTACATCCCGTACCAGAGTTTTTTGGCCATTCCCATCAGGTATGCCTTTTCGTTTCGCACCGGTGAAGCCTGTTGTTCAGTTATTTTTTCATAATAGATCACCAGGCATTCCTGGAAAATATCCCTGGCATTTTCCAATGTCCCTCCCCGTCTTTCTATATAAGCAGCCACATCGGGGAAAAAAGACATGTACAGGTCCAGGAAAAACTTTTCCCGGTCTCGATATGTTTTCAGGTTGTACATCATGGCTCGGAATATAAATGTTTTATAAGTATGTGTCCGTTTCGGTATTAATATCACCTGCAAAAAGCATATTTTTTTTGTTCGTACGAGGTTTTTGCCCTTTGCAGATGGCCTCTCTAAAGTATAAAAAACACTTTTTTCATCCTAACATTATCTGTCACAATTAATTCCGCAACAGCCGGTTAAAGCAAATAATTGGCAAATTATAACAATTAACCGCGAATAAAGAGTACCTTTGCCCCTTATTTTAATTTATATATGAACAAATTCGAAAAATTAGGACTGAACGAGCAGCTTTTAATGGCTATTGAAGATATGGGTTTTGAAACACCCTCAGAGGTGCAGGAAAAAGCTATACCGGTCCTCCTCGCCAATGATACCGATATGGTATCCCTGGCACAAACAGGAACGGGAAAGACCGCAGCTTTCGGTTTCCCGCTCATCCAGAAGATCAATGCAAACGACAAAACCACACAGGGATTGATCCTTTCCCCTACAAGGGAATTGTGCTTACAAATTACCAATGAACTGAAAAACTATGCCAAATATGTCAAAGGCCTCCGCGTCGTAGCCATTTACGGCGGCGCCAGTATTACCGAACAGGCCAGGGATGTAAAGCGGGGAGCACAGATCATAGTGGCTACTCCGGGAAGAATGCAGGATATGATAAACCGGCGTATGGTGGATATCACCGAAATCGAGTACTGTGTTCTGGATGAAGCAGACGAAATGCTAAACATGGGATTCTACGAAGATATTTCCTCCATCCTTTCGCATACCCCGAAAGAAAAGAACACCTGGCTCTTCTCGGCCACCATGCCCAGAGAAGTGGCGACCATCGCCAAGAAATTCATGCACAGCCCCGAAGAAATCACCGTTGGCACCAAAAATTCGGGAACAGATACGGTACAGCACGAATACTATCTTGTAAACGGAAGGGAACGCTACCTGGCGCTGAAGCGCCTGGCCGATGCCAATCCGGATATATTTTCGGTAATATTCTGCCGTACCAAAAGGGATACACAAAATGTAGCCGAAAAGCTTATCGAAGATGGCTACAATGCTGCGGCCCTTCACGGCGACCTGAGCCAGAACCAGAGGGATATGGTAATGAAAGCCTTCCGGACCAGGCAGATACAGATGCTTGTGGCCACTGACGTAGCCGCAAGGGGAATCGATGTCGATGACATTACCCATGTTATCAACTATCAACTTCCGGACGAAATAGAGATCTATAATCACCGCAGCGGACGAACCGGACGTGCCGGAAAATCCGGGATATCCATAGTGATCGTTGCCAAAAGTGAACTGCGAAAGATAAAAGCCATTGAAAAGGTCTTAAAAAAACAGTTCGAAGCCAAAAAGATCCCGAGCAGTATGGAGATCTGTGAAATACAGCTCTACCACCTGGCCAGTAAAATTAAAAACACGGAGATCAATGAAGAGGTGAACCACTATCTCCCGGCCATCAACGATGTACTCCGTGATATAGACCGCGAAGAGCTCATCAAGAAAATGGTCTCGGTGGAATTCGGCAGGTTCTTCAACTATTACAAAAATGCCAAGGACCTGAACGTAAATGCCACAGGACGCGATAAAGCTCCCGCTGTTGATGATATTCCGGGAGAAGGTGATGTTCGCTATTTTATCAACGTCGGCGAAAGGGACGGTTATGACTGGAAATCCCTGAAGGACTTTTTACGTGATACCGTCGATCTTGACAGGGACGATATCTTTAAAGTGGATGTCAAGGAAAGCTTTTCCTTTTTCAATACGAATGCCGCGCACACTGAAATCATTCTTCAGACCTTTACCGATTTCAAGAAGGACGGCCGTTTTGTGAATATCGAAATTTCCAAGAATCCCGGCGGAAGCCATAAAGGACGGGGCCGAAAACGCAACGGTAACAAGTTTTCCGGGCCCAATAAAGGTTTTGGTAAAAAAGGGAGAAAAGGCAGAAGACGATAAATAGCTTCCGCGCTTTTGTAAAGGCTTTTGCAAAAGCTATGCAAAATATACGAAAAACAGCACTTTAACTCATATTATCGCAAGCCCTTGTCGCACAGCATACAGGGAGACCTTAACGGTAAAAGAGCTGTTAATTGTATATTAAAAAAACAGGGAAAGGCCCCTTTTTTTCATTTTGGTTTAGTATTTTTAGCCTCCGGAGCAACCCCAGCGGAAAGGGCTTTGATCAGACAGGGATTCACGAATATGGCAGGACTGTATCCCTTTCTGTGCCCCCGGGAAAAATAAAATGACTAGTGAAAAAGACAATTCCATTTATACTCACCCTATTCTTTACGATTTTATGCTTTTCGCAGGAAGCGGAAAGAGTTAAGGGCGTGGTATTCAATACCAGTACGGACAGGGTAATGGACAATGTGCATGTGGTAAACCTGAACCAGGTGATCGGTACTGTTTCCAATTCCAACGGGGAATTCCAGATAACCGCCAGGGCAAACGACACCCTGTACTTTTCATTCCTCGGGTTTAAGTCAATAAAGATCAGGGTCACCAATGACATGCTTAAATTTGAAGGTACCAGGATAGGGATGACAGAGCTTGCCTATGCCCTGGAAGAAGTGGTGATAAGACCTTACAAACTCACAGGTTACCTGGAGATCGATGCCAAGAACATTCCCATAAACAATGCCGGGCGGTACAGTATCTCCGGACTGCCCAAAGGTTATGAAGCGGGAAGCGCCAATCCCGGGGCCATTTCAAAAGTCATGGGAGCCATCTTCAACCCTGTCGATTTCCTGCACAATATATTCGGCAAGAAACCCCGGGAAATGCGCAAGCTCCGAAAAATGAAGGAAGACGATGAAATACGCAACCTCCTCGCCTCGAAATTCGACCGGGAAACCCTGAGTGAACTCCTGCAGATCGATCGCGTGGACATTGACGAAATATTGCGGAACTGTAACTATTCCAAGGATTTTATCCGTACCGCAAACGACCTTCAGATCCTGGATGCCATTCACGATTGTTACGAAGAATACAAAGTGCTTAACCGTGTGGATAACAGGTAAATCCCGGAAAACCTACTTTTCCGTACCGGCATAATACCGCCTGAGTATTTCCTCAACGCTTTTTATCGATTTCCGCGACCAGTCCATCCGTTTTTCAAGCATCTCCTCTTCCGAAAGCTGCCAGGGGATTCCCGATTTTTTCAGTTTTCCCGTCAGGGTATGCAGGATAATGGCAGCCGAAACCGAAATATTCAGGCTTTCCGTAAACCCGGCCATCGGTATTTTTAAAAAACCGTCGGCCTGATCCATAACATCATCGGAGAGCCCGTCTTTCTCAGTACCAAAGAACAACGCCGACCTTTGCGATACATCAAATTCATCCACAAAACAGGAATCGTTGTGGGGAGTGGTCGCTATGATCCGGTAACCCTGCCTTCTGAGTTCCTTTATACAGTCATCGGTGGAAGCATGCCTGTGAACATCAACCCATTTCTGTGCACCCATGGCTATATTCTTATCCAGCCTGTTACCGAAACGTTCCTCTATGATGTGCGCCTCCTGAATACCGAAAACATCACAGCTGCGTATTACCGCACTGGTATTGTGCACCTGGAATACATCCTGTATGGCCACGGTAAAATGTTTGGTACGCCGCGACAATACGTCTGCAAACTTTTGTCTCCGTTCTTCGGTCAAAAAACGCTCCAGGTATTCTAACAATGCTGTATCTGCCATCGGTCTTTACGATTTACGACTTCCGGTTTCCCCGGAATGTCCCGGCCGGTGCTCCGTAACTTTTTAAATATATCACTTTTAATCCGGCACAATTTACATTATTTTAGACTAAAATTTAAACCCTTATGCTTTTTCGGTAACGGTATAAAACACACGCCTTTTGTGCGTAAACCCCGAAAAAACTACCGGAACCCGATATTAAAAAACGTTACAATGAAAAAAATTGTTGTTTTAACAGGTGCGGGAATCAGTGCGGAAAGCGGGATCAACACCTTCAGGGATGCCGACGGACTCTGGGAAGGCCACGATGTCATGGAAGTGGCCTCACCGGAAGGTTTCCGGAAAAATCCGGCCCTGGTACTCGATTTTTACAACAAACGGAGACGCCGGCTTTTTGAAGTGGAGCCCAATACCGCCCATTATGCACTGGCAGACCTGCAATCCGAATATGAAGTGACCGTTGTTACCCAGAATGTAGACAACCTTCACGAACGTGCGGGCAGTAAAAATGTGGTCCACCTGCACGGCGAACTGCTGAAGGCCCGGAGTACTTTTGACGAAGCCCTTATCTACGACTGGAAAAAAGATATCCGCATGGGCGATTTCTGCGAACACCACCACCAGTTAAGACCCCATATTGTCTGGTTCGGTGAAGCCGTTCCCATGATGGATAAGGCGATTGAAGAGGTAAGCCGGGCCCATATCCTGATGGTTGTGGGCACTTCCATGCAGGTATATCCCGCCGCCGGACTGGTCCACTACACGAAGAAAAACGTCCCCCTCTATTTTATCGACCCGAAACCCAATATTACAGAAGACAGCGTTCCCAACCTCACAATTATTTCCGAAAAAGCAACAACCGGCGTTCCCAAAGCCATCTCGTTACTCAAAAATTCAAAATAACTTGCAAAACAACATCTACGACAAACTCCACTACGTAAATGCCCTGCGGAAACACCGGAAAGCACTTTCCGATGAAATTCTCAATACCCCTGCCCTGTTCCCGGACCTGCTGGAAGCCTGTTTCGTTAAAGATGAAAAGATCTCGGCCAAAGCCTGCTGGGTACTGGAATTCGTTTGCAAGGAAAAACCGGAGTGGATACTTCCGTACGCAGATACCTTTGTCGGTAATATCTGTAAATTAAAAGCCCACGGCGCCATACGGTCTTCAGGAAAGATTTGCGAGATCCTTTGTGAGCGTTATTTTAGCGAACACCGGAATTCCGTAAAGAATTCCCTTACCGAAGACCATCTCCGGAAGATCACGGAAACCTGTTTCGACTGGCTTATCGGGGATGAAAAGGTGGCTGTGAAAGCGTACGCCATGCATTCGCTTTTTCTGCTCGGAAAGAAATTTCAATGGATATACCCCGAACTCCGTCTGGTACTCGAACAGGGGTACAATGAACACTCTGCGGCATACCGCGCCAGGGCAAAACATATCCTCGACCGGATCGGGAAAAGAAAACAATACGGGGAATAACTCGGTTCACCGGCAACCCAATATCTCAAATTTACTTAAATTCGCAACATAAACCTTTTTGATTACAGGTTAAGAACAATTTAAGTTTTGAAGTTCGTAAGGTTAAAATTCCAAATGAATCCTTTTTCAAAACCCGATAACAGAAAACACACTAAAAACAGAATAAAATGACAAGAAAAGTAGTTATAGTAGCTGCGGTAAGGACCCCGATAGGGAGCTTTATGGGTGGCCTCTCGGGCATTCCCGCCCCCAGGTTGGGTGCTGTGGCCATCAAAAGTGCACTGCAAAAAGTAAACCTGGAACCTTCAAAAGTCGATGAAGTATTGATGGGCAATGTAGTACAGGCCGGGGAAGGTCAGGCCCCTGCCCGGCAGGCAGCCATTTATGCCGGAATACCCGATACCGTGCCTTGTACTACGGTCAACAAGGTATGTGCAAGTGGTATGAAAGCCGTAATGCAGGGCGCCCAGGCCATAGCCCTCGGTGATGCGGAAATAATCGTGGCAGGCGGAATGGAAAACATGAGCTCCATTCCCCATTACGTACATATGCGCAAGGGACAGAAATTCGGTCCGGTATCAATGGAAGACGGTATGCAAAAAGACGGACTGGTCGATGCTTACGACCAGAATGCAATGGGCGTATGCGGGGATGCCTGCGCAAAGGAATACGGCTTTTCAAGGGAAGACCAGGACAATTTTGCGGTACAGTCCTATCAAAGGTCTGCCTCGGCATGGAAAGAAGGCCGGTTTGCCGATGAAGTTGTCCCGGTGGAAGTACCACAGCGAAAAGGTGACCCCGTTCTGGTAAAAGAAGATGAAGAATATAAAAATGTGATCCTGGATAAAATACCTTCCCTGCGTCCGGCGTTCTCTAAGGACGGTACGGTGACCGCCGCCAATGCCTCGACCATAAACGACGGTGCCGCCGCACTGGTGTTGATGAGCGAGGAAAAAGCATCGGAACTGGGGCTTACCCCCCTGGCCACGATAAAAGGGTATGCAGATGCCGCCCAGGAACCGAAGTGGTTTACCACAGCCCCCGCCAAGGCATTGCCGAAAGCATTGGAAAAATCGGGGATAACGCTGGAAGACGTCGATTTTTTTGAATTTAACGAAGCCTTTTCCGTAGTGGGACTGGCCAATATGAAGCTACTGGGATTAACCGACGACAAAGTGAATGTAAACGGCGGAGCCGTTTCCCTCGGGCACCCTTTGGGATGCTCGGGCGCACGTATCCTGGTTACCCTTATACACGTTTTAAAACAAAACAACGCAAAAACAGGGGCAGCTGCCATCTGTAACGGCGGAGGCGGCGCTTCGGCCATTGTAATTGAAAAATAAGTAAATAGTTCTTAGTTTTCTGGTTGAAGAGCTCGGAGTTGATGAGTTATATGCCCGACTGATCAGCTCCCCGGCTCCAAGACTCCGAAACTGTAAAAAAACCGACCCTGAAATAGATGCAATACGGAATTTGTAACCTCAGTATCGTTCCTTTACGATCTCATCCCTCAGATACGGCCGAACTCACCTCCCAGGCCCTGTACGGTGAACATTTCAAGGTATTAGAACAACAAAAATACTGGAGCAGAATCCGTCTTGCAGCCGACCGGCATGAAGGGTGGATCGATAACAAACAGTTCCTCAAGATCGAAGAGGAAACGTATAAAAAGGTAGACAAGGGTACTCCCCGCCTGTCTGCCGACATGGTAGAATTCATCACGGACCATAACGGACAGCTTATGCCGATACCCGTAGGGGCACATGTGTGTTCCTCTTCCCTGCTTTCACACCATTTTGAAGGCAATGTCCGATCGGGTAAACAAGCCAAGGAGAACCTGGTGGAAACCGCGTTTTTATTCCTGAACTCCCCCCATCAGCACGGTGGTAAAACACCCTTTGGCATCGATGCGGCAGGACTTGCACAAATGGTGTACAAGCTGAATGGTTATCCGTTGTTGAGGGGAGCTGCACAACAAGCCACACAGGGCGAGCCCCTGAGCTTTATCGAAGAATCCGAACCGGGCGACCTGGCCTTTTTTGACGATGACGAAGGGAATATTGTACATGTAGGCATTATTATGAAAGACAATTACGTAATCCACGCCTACGGTAAGGTACGTATTGACCGTATAGACCATACCGGGATTTTTAGTGTGGAAGCCAGGAGGCACACGCATAAACTCCGGGTGATCAAAAAGATCATTTGATATAAAAAATCCCGGATTCCGGACCTTGCTTCTCCCCGTTGTGGAAATGACCGGGTCTGAAATCCGGGACTTTTGTTTTAGCCGGGTTGTCTTATTCCCTGATAAGTTTCTTGTATTTGATCCTTTTGGGCGTTACTTCGGCACCCAGGCGCTTGCGTTTGTTTTCTTCATAATCAGAAAAACCGCCTTCAAAAAAGTACACTTCGGAATTTCCTTCAAAAGCCAGGATATGGGTACAGATACGATCCAGGAACCAACGGTCGTGTGAAATGACAACAGCACAGCCGGCAAAGTTTTCCAACCCTTCTTCCAGTGCCCTGAGCGTATTTACATCAAGGTCGTTCGTCGGTTCGTCCAGGAGCAGTACGTTACCCTCTTCTTTGAGGGTCATGGCCAGGTGAAGCCGGTTTCGTTCACCGCCGGACAATGCAGACACCTTTTTGTTCTGTTCACTTCCCGAAAAGTTAAAACGGCTGAGATAGGCCCTGGAATTCACCTGTTTCCCGCCCATCATCACCAGTTCCTGTCCGTCGGAAAAGTTTTCCCAAATGGATTTTTCCGGATTGATGTTGGCGTGTTTTTGATCTACATAAGCGATCTTGGCCGTCTCTCCGACAACAAATTCCCCCTTGTCCGGCTTTTCTTCCCCCATGATCATTTTAAAAATGGTGGTCTTTCCGGCACCGTTAGGGCCAATAATCCCTACTATTCCCGCCTGGGGAAGTTTAAAATTCAGGTTGTCATAGAGCAGTTTGTCACCGAATGCCTTGGCTACTCCCTTGGATTCTATAACATTAGTTCCCAGCCTGGGACCGTTGGGAATGTAGATCTCCAGTTTTTCATCCAGTTGCTTCTGGTCTTCATTGAGCAGTTTATCGTAATTATTGAGACGTGCTTTTTGTTTGGCCTGTCGCCCTTTCGGGGCCATACGCACCCACTCGAGCTCCCGTTCCAGGGTCTTCTGCCGCTTGGAGGCCTGTTTTTGTTCCTGGGCCAGGCGTTTGGATTTCTGGTCGAGCCATGAAGAGTAGTTCCCTTTCCACGGAATGCCTTCGCCCCTGTCCAGTTCCAGTATCCATCCTGCAACATTGTCCAGGAAATAACGGTCGTGCGTTACGGCAATGACCGTTCCGCTGTATTGCTGTAAATGTTGCTCCAGCCAAAGCACGGATTCGGCATCGAGGTGGTTGGTAGGCTCATCCAGCAGTAAGATGTCCGGTTGTTGTAAAAGCAGCCTGCAAAGGGCCACACGCCTGCGTTCTCCTCCCGACAACACCTTAACGGGCGTATCCGGTTCAGGTGTACGCAGGGCATCCATAGCGATCTCCAGCTTGGTGTCCAGCTCCCAGGCATTGGTAGCATCGATCTTATCCTGCAATTCGGCCTGCTTGTCCATGAGTTTTTGCATTTTATCGGCATCCTCATAAACCTCCGGCAATCCGAACATATCGTTGATCTTGTTGTATTCATCAAGTACCGTTACCACCTCGGCAACGCCTTCCTTAACGATCTCGATCACCGTTTTTTCTTCATCCAGTTTCGGTTCCTGTTCCAGGTATCCTACGGAATACCCCGGCGAAAAAACGACATCGCCCTGGTAATTCTTTTCCACTCCGGCAATAATTTTCAGCAAAGTGGATTTCCCTGAACCGTTAAGTCCGAGTATACCGATCTTGGCCCCGTAAAAAAAGCTTAAGTAAATGTCTTTAAGCACGGTTTTATTTGTACTCTGGTACGTTTTGGAAACGCCTGACATTGAAAATATGACTTTCTTATCGTCTGACATAAGATGTTATTTGTTTTTATGGTTTGTGGTTTTTAAGTATTAAGTATTTCGTTACGTTCCCCTGTGTCCCCCCCTAAAGGGGGGATTTTATATCTTTTAAAGAACGTATGGTTTCCCCCTTTAGGGGACACACAGAGGGGCATTCAATTTCTATCAAACCCTTCCCTTCAGCGCATTAAAGATCCACGACATGGCAAAAAACCCGATTCCCACTACCGAAAAACCTATGGCGTAGTCCCTGTATTTCAAGACGCCCAGCAATACCAGTGCCGTGCCTATTAAAAACATGATAAAGGAGGCCCAACCGAATATCGTATTCTTATTCATTCCCATCGATGTGTCCATTAAATATGATTTATGTACAAAAGTCCGTATTTGTACCAAATTAGCGCGCAAATATCGTACAATTTATGAAATATTTAAGGATTACGGATAGCGTTCCATCAAAGTCTCCCGATTATTATTCCGGTTTCGGGATTCGGCAGCACAACTCCCTGTCGACTAAAAAGTCCATAACCGACTAGCTCCCGGGGTACATTACCCGGTTCCTTCATTGAACATATCCCCCCGGCTTCGAACTTCGGGCTTCTTTTCGTATTTTAGCAGCATTCTAATCAAAAAACATGGATATCAACTTCAACAAAAACGAAGACCACAATAAACTGCTCGTATCCGAATACAGGAACAGGCTTGCCGCGATAAAAAAGGGGGGCGGGCAAAAACGGATTGAAAAGCTGCATTCCGAAGGTAAAATGACCGCCCGGGAGCGCATTGACTACCTGCTGGACAAAAACACCGACAGTATAGAGATCGGAGCCTTTGCCGGGGATGACATGTATGAAGAACACGGGGGCTGCCCGTCCGGCGGTGTTGTTGTAAAGATCGGGTACGTCAAAGGACGGCAATGCATCGTCGTGGCCAATGACGCCACGGTAAAAGCCGGGGCGTGGTTCCCCATTACGGGAAAAAAGAACCTCCGCGCCCAGGAGATCGCCATGGAAAACAGACTCCCCATCATTTACCTGGTGGACAGTGCCGGGGTTTACCTGCCCATGCAGGATGAAATATTCCCTGACAAGGAACACTTTGGCCGGATTTTCAGAAACAATGCCATCATGAGCAGCATGGGCATTACTCAGATCGCCGCCGTTATGGGAAGCTGCGTGGCCGGTGGGGCATATCTCCCCATAATGAGTGATGAAGCACTGATCGTGAACAAGACCGGGAGTATCTTCCTGGCAGGCAGTTACCTGGTAAAAGCAGCCATAGGCGAAACCATCGATAACGAAACCCTTGGCGGGGCCACCACTCACTGTGAAATTAGCGGTGTCACCGACTACAAAGCTGAAGACGACAAGGACGCCCTGGACACCATAAAAAATATCATGGACAAGATCGGCGACTTTAACAAGGCCGGTTTTAACCGTACAAAGGCCGCCAAACCGAAGGAAAATCCCGAAGACATTTACGGAATCCTCCCCAGATCGAGAGGAGACCAGTATGACATGAAGGAGATCATAAAACGCCTGGTAGACAATTCGGAACTGGAAGAATACAAAGCGGGCTACGGCAAAACACTCATTACCGGGTATGCACGTATTAACGGATGGGCTGTAGGTATTGTGGCCAACCAGCGAAAGGTAGTGAAAACCAAAAAGGGCGAAATGCAGTTCGGAGGAGTTATTTATTCCGACAGCGCCGATAAAGCCACCCGGTTTATAGCCAACTGCAACCAGAAAAAGATCCCCCTGGTATTTTTACAGGATGTCACGGGCTTTATGGTAGGCAGTAAAAGCGAACACGGAGGCATTATAAAAGACGGGGCCAAAATGGTTAATGCACTGAGCAATAGTGTGGTTCCCAAGTTTACGGTGGTTATAGGGAACTCTTATGGGGCCGGTAACTACGCCATGTGCGGCAAGGCTTATGATCCCAGGCTTATCTTTGCATGGCCAAGTGCCGAACTCGCCGTAATGGGAGGTTCCCAGGCCGCCAAGGTATTGTTACAGATAGAAACGGCCTCACTGAAGAAAAAAGGGGAAAACATTACCAAGAAAAAGGAAGAAGAACTGTTTAACAAGATAAAATCGAGATACGATGCGCAGACCTCTCCCTACTATGCTGCGGCCAGGTTGTGGACCGATGCCGTGATCGATCCTGCCGATACCCGGAAATGGATCAGTATGGGGATCGAAGCTGCCAACCACGCTCCGATTGAAAAACCGTATAATCCCGGGGTGATGCAGGTTTAAGGTTCTAAGTTCTAAGTTCAAAGTTTAAGGTTTAAGGTTTAATATTGGTTAAATTTAATTCGGTTCCTGAGCGGAGCCGAAGGGGAAAATTCAGGAATCCATGAAAAAAATTTTACTTTTAGGTTTAGTGTTGGCAGGTATTCAAGGGATACACGCCCAGTTGCTCCAGGACAAGGAAAGCTATACCCGGGGAGATACCCTGAGAGGCTCCCTTCGTACGGAACGAAACTTTGACGTGAGGAAGTACCGCCTGAGCATTAAACTCGACCCGGACAAAAAATATATCGAGGGGTACAACCGTATCGTTTTTGTACCGCAGCAACGGCTGACCTCCATGCAAATCGACCTGTTTGAGAATATGGAAGTGGATTCCATTCTGTATCACGGCAAGCGCCTTCCCTATCGCCGGGAATACAATGCTGTTTTTATAAAGAATGATAAAGGATTTGCAAAAAACAGTAAGGACAGTATTACTTTTTACTATTCGGGAAATCCCATTACCGCCAAACGCGCCCCGTGGGACGGAGGTTTCGACTGGAAAACCGACAAGAACGGAAAACCCTGGATTGCTACGGCTGTTCAGGGAACGGGAGCAAGCGCCTGGTGGCCCAACAAGGATCATCAGAGCGACGAGCCGGAGAACGGCATGACCATTAAGGTGGCGGTTCCCAACGGACTAATGAATGTATCCAACGGCAGGCTTACCGGTAAAAAAGACCTGGGCAACGGCTATACCCGGTGGGACTGGAAGGTTACCAACCCCATAAACAATTATGATGTGGCCCTGAATATAGGGGATTATGCCCATTTCGGGGAAACATACAAGGGACTGGACATGGATTTTTATGTACTGAGCTACAATCTCGAAAAGGCCAAAAAGCACTTTCAGGAAGTCAAGCCCATGATGGATTGTTTCCAGGAAAAATTCGGCACTTATCCGTTTAAGGAAGACAGTTATAAGATGGTGGAAACCCCTCACCTGGGTATGGAACACCAAAGTGCGGTGGCCTACGGTAACAAATACATGAAAGGTTACCTGGGACGTGATCTTTCCGGTACGGGCATAGGCACCCGGTGGGACTTTATTATCATCCATGAAACCGGTCACGAGTGGTTCGGTAACAGCATTACGTCTTCCGATATTGCCGATATGTGGATACACGAGGGCTTCACCACCTATTCCGAAGCCGTTTACGTAGAATGCCGCTGGGGTTATGAAGACGGGCAAGCCTATGTGAACGGGTTAAAACAGAATGTAAGGAACGACAAGCCCATTATCGGCGATTACGGCGTGAACAGGGAAGGCTCCGGAGACATGTACCCCAAGGGCGCCCTGATGCTCAACACCATCCGCCATATGATCAACGATGATGACAAGTGGTGGCAACTGATAAAAAATTTCAGTGAGACCTTTAAACACATGATCGTGGATACCGAAATGGTATTGAATTTCTTTGAACAGGAAACCGGTCTCGACCTGGAACCGGTATTTGACCAGTACCTGAGGCATAAGGACATCCCGGTACTGGAGCTGAAAAGGGAAGGCAATGGCGCTGCCTACCGGTGGATTGTAGATGTTAACCATTTCAATATGCCCGTAGACGCCAGTATTAACGGAGAAACGGTACGTCTGCACCCTACCGCCGAATGGCAAAAGCTGGACACTCCGCCCGCCGGGATCTCGATAGCCACCGATCGCTTTTTTATCAATGTCAAAAGGGATAAATAACGTTCTACCCCTAAAAACAAAACACTGAAAAACAGCAAATTAATTTAATATTTGCTGTTTTTTTTGTATCTTAAGGGGTGTATTTTTAAAGACCGGAACCATGGGAACAGTAAAAACTTTAAACAAATGGGCCAATTCGCATACCTATTATCCGCTTGACATTTTACGGATAGCCCTCGGGGTATTCCTGTTTATGAAAGGGACTTCCTTTATTGTTAACAGCCAGTACCTGATAGACATTATCAAACCGATACAGAACTGGTGGGGAGCCATGCTGACCGTACACTACGTAGCCTCGGCCCACATGCTCGGCGGTATACTGATCATTTTCGGACTGCTGACACGGTGGTCGGTGGCTGCACAATTACCTATTCTTATAGGAGCCATTGTCATTAATTTTATCGGGGAAATGCACAGCGGTAACCTTATCGCTTCTTCCCTGACCTTTGTAGCCTGTATCTTTTTCCTGATCTACGGTTCGGGGAAGCACTCGGCGGATTATTATTTTAAGATGCAGCAATAGATAATAGGATACATCAAAACCTTTAAGATCCCGGTTCATTACAAGCGGGTATAAGTAGGTTTAACTGTCATTGGTCCGAGTCTTCCAAATTTTTTTCAAGCCTTATTTAACGCCGAGATTAAGACAAAAAAAGGACTGCCTTTCAAAAGACAGCCCCTTTCATTTAATTCAATCGGATAACAACAAATATTTAAGCTTTTTTTGATTTCACTTAATCGTCATTATCAAACCTTTATCAGTTCTGGTCAGCCTCTGTTAAATTAGGATTGGCATCAATTTCCGCCTGGGGTATCTTCCAGATCCAGGCATCGTTTACGGAAGGTTTTTCCTGTTGAAAACCGTCTTGGTACAACTTTTCAGCAGCCCCGGAGTTTGATTGGTCTAAACCTTCATCCCACCTGATGTTATCGTGGTAACTGAAGCCTTCTCCCCATAATTCTACCCGTCTTTGAAGTTTAATCTGGTCCATAAGCGCTTCCTTTGTACCGAAGGCCAACTTATCAAATGCGGAATCCCTTGCTTCACCTAAAAGAGCTAATGCATTTTGAGCCCCGGTTATGTCGCCCACCATGGCTTTTGCCTCAGCCTCGATTAAAACCATTTCTGAAGATCTCATGTAAATTACATCATCCGGATCTATGGTTCCCGGATTTTTTTGCAGGAACTTAACATTTATGTACGGGTGGGTATTGTGGCCCGTTGTCATACCATAAGTGGTGATGATGTCTTCCCAGGCATTCCAGAAATCGTCTTCATTATCGTAGTTAGGATCTGTTTCATAACTCCCTCCCTGGTCATTTGACGCATCGGGATTAGTATTTGGCGCTAAAGGCAACCAGGCATCCCTTCTGTAATCTGTCTCGGGCAACTGATTGTAAAGCGCTTTACTTATAAATTTAGGATTACTTCTGTTTTGGCTGCCGTTAAATGTAGAACAGATATAATAGAAATAAGACTGGAAGTAGTTAGTTTCCGAATCTATTACATTGCCACCCCAGATCACTTCAGAAAGGTCTAAGGTATTAAAACCGGACTTCCAATCGGACTCACCCATAATCGGATATCCTTCTCTTGCCATTTCGGCATAAGTGGCTGCGGTTTGCCAATCTCCTTTGGATAAAGCTACACGGGCTTTAATACCATAGGCTGCGTTAACAGATATATGCGACTTGGCACTGGAACCACTTCCCGGATTTATTCCTTCTTCCAAATAACCGATGGCAAGGTCGATATCATCTTCTATTTGCTTGTAAATCTCGGCAACGGTAACTCTCGGCCCGCTTTCAAATGGCACACCCCTGTCTAACAATAAGGGTACTCCGGGGTCTGTATCCGGATCGCCAATGATATATCCGCGGGCAAAGGTGGTGACAAGCCTCCAGTAAGACCATGCTCTATAGGCATGTGCCTGCCCCAGTATATTGTTCAGTTTCCCATCCCGGGTAAAATCGCCATTGGCAACAGCATTAATAATTCCGTTAGCACTGGAAATGAAATGGTAACGCTGATACCAAAAACTATAGTTCGTTGTACTACTGGCAATAGTATGAGTAGTCCATTGCAGATCCGATCTCATCCAACCGTTTCCCCGCGAGGAGTGAAGGATATTCCCTCCAATGGCATCTAATGAAGGGAGAAAATGGCTTTCTCCCGACCTCGAGGAATTATCATAGTCGTCTAACGGGCTTTGCGCATACATTTGCCTGTGCAACCCGTTTAACACGAGCAACATATTGTCTGGAGTGCTAAAAGCTTCCTGGTCGGAGATTGAATCTGTGGGATACTTCTCCAGATAATCATCGGAGCAGCTTACCGGGATCGTAGCTATTATAGTTAGTAAGATCAAGTATATTTTATATTTCATCTTTTTAAGTTTTTGATTTTTTTCTTTTTTAAAAAGCAATATCCAAACCAACGGAGGCCACCCTACTCGGATTAAAATCGTTCCCCGCAGGTGTCCCCGACAGGTTGTACTGCGGATTTAAACCTTTTCTTTTTGCCCATAATGCCAGATTCTCGGCAGACACAAAAAACCTGAGCTTGTCCATACCTAATTTGTCTAAAATTTTATCCCCAAAATTGTAGGATAAATTAACATTTCTCAGCGCTATATATGATGCATCTGTCAACCATCTTGAGGATAACCTGGGTGATAAATCGGCATTACCGTTTTCCATTCTGGGAACATCGGTTACATCTCCGGGTTTTTTCCATGCTTTAAGGGCGTCGGGGTGTAAAGAATAACCGTAATCTCCTTCATGCATCATATCGGCATAACCGTAGTCTAAAATTTTACCGCCCAACTGGTAAACGAACAGGAAGTTGAGGTTGATATTTTTATAAGAGAACCCGTTTCTAACAGACCCGATAACATCGGGAACCGAACTCTCTCCCACATATCCCTTGTTGGCTTCCTGGTAATCGTTGGTCGTGGCATGCGATCCGTCTTCATTCATAACGGGAACATTAGCTCCGTTGGGATCGTCCGGGTTGGATTCGTACATATAAAATAAGGCATCTCCATTATCCGGGTCTACACCTGCATAGTCATAGATATAAAAATCGTATCGCGACCGGCCGGCTTCCCAACGTTTGGAACCAGTTATGAACGGGCTCGGCAGGAAAGTGATTTCATTTTTCAGGGTAGAAGCCTGGATGCCCATTTCCCAGGAGAAATCCTTGCCATCTACGATCACGCCGTTCAGGCCCAATTCAAATCCTTCGTTGTACATATCACCAATATTATCAGGTGCTTTGGAAACACCTTCGGATATCGGGGTTGGTACATTGTATAATAAGTCAGAGGATATCTTTTTGTAGTATTCCAGGGCCCCGTTAATTCTGTTGTTAAAAAACCCGAATTCCAGGGCAACATCCCACATTCCCATGGTTTCCCATTGTAAATTGGCATTACCGGCCGCATCCCAGAATGCTCCGGGCGTACCGGCATTGGGGTAGATTGCAAAAAGACCTTGCGATATATAATAGTTATCATCATCCAGCCGGTCATTACCAACCTCGCCATAAGAGGCCCTTAACTTTAAGTTATTTACAAATTTTGCGTTGTCCATAAAAGACTCCCGGTCTATTCTCCAGGAGGCACCTGCAGAATAGAACGTCCCCCACTTGTAGTTGGTAAACACGGAAGAACCATCTCTTCTGACAGATCCGCTTAAATAATATTTATTGTTAAAATTATAATTTAACCTGGCAAAATAGCCTTCGAGTGTCTTTTCTGTGGTAGAACCGTCTAATGAAGAAATTACCGAAAAGTTATCAAATTCATGGATGTCTGCAACCGTCTGCCTGGTTTTAAATCCGTCTATATCGGTAATTTCCCTGTCAAAATTTTCGTGACCCAGGGTGATTTCAAAATTATGATCGTCAAACGATTTGTTGTAATTGATGATCTGGTTAAAGTTCTTTACGGTTCTTCTGTATCTGAAATCGCTGAAACGTCCGTCCGGCGCACCGTCTCCAACCAGATTGTTTTCGTATTCTTTATCAATATAATCCTGAATATCCTGGCCGTAATTGAAACTTATTTTTAAACCGTCAATAATATTAAAATCAACGTTGTAGCGGAACCCCAGATTATTAATCTTTGTTTGGTTACTGTTCAGGATAAGTTCTTCTACGGCATTCCGGCCAACACTAGACCCATATGACCTGGATTGGATGCCGTAATTGGGATAACCTTCTCCTCTATCAAATTGAAGTTCGCCTTCCTGGTCTAATATATACTCACCTGTTCCGGGGTCTACAATATAAATAGGATAAACAGAGGCCATGTTTTTAGCAAAACTAAAAGGGTTTACAATACTACTCAGTTCATCATATGACGGACCATTGGCCTCTGATAAGGCCAAATTAACCGACCCGCCTAATGTAATCCATTTTTTGGGGGAGAAACTGGCATTTAAACGGGTGGTTGTCCTTTGAAAATCACTTTCAATAACGTATCCGGTTTCCTTGAGGTTTGAAGCAGAAAAGAATACGTTAAAGTTTTCACCGCCACCTGATACGCTGACGTTATGGCTTTCCCTTTTTCCGGTCCTTTCCAATACATCATACCAGTCCAGTCCTTTGAAGATAACTTTTGCATTGGGATTTAGAACACCGTCTTCACCCACAATCTCGTCATTTGGTACATTAAACGGATTGTAACCCAATCTGTTAAATATGGTTGCAGAAGCTTCTGCTTCCGGATTGGCTTCGTTCAATGAGTTTTTATACGCCTGCCACATCAACTCGTAGTATTGACCGGGAGAAACGGCATCGTACTCGTCAACTCCCTTTGTGATAATACCGGTTTGAGTATTTGCACTGACCCTGAGTGAAGAATCCCTTCTCCCTTTTTTAGTAGTGATCATCACAACACCATTTGCTGCCCGGGAACCGTAAAGCGAAGTAGAAGCAGCATCTTTTAAAATTGTTATGGACTCTATATCGTTTTGGTTTATGGAGTTTAAACCGCCTTCGAACTGAATACCATCAATAATGATAAGCGGATCGACAGAACCGTTAAGTGTCCCAACACCTCTAATTACTATATTCGGGGAAGAACCGGGTTGTCCGGATGCAGAGGTAAACTGAACGCCTGTAGCAGCTCCCTCAATGGCTGAAATCGGAGAAGTTGCAGGTCTTAATTCAATATCTTCCGGTTCTATTACAGAAGCAGCACCTGTAAATGCTTCTTTAGTAGTGGTACCGTAAGCTACAACTATTACCTCTTCCAAAGCCTGGGCATCTTCTTCCATCCTTAAATTTACCGTCCCGGAGGACCCCACACGTATTTCTTCGGTCTTTTGTCCTACGTAGGAAAAGATCAATACCTGTCCTTCGTCGGCAGCGATCGTATAATTTCCGTCAAAATCGGTTTGGGTTCCAACGGTAGTCCCCTTCACCACAATGTTCACGCCGGGCAAAGGCATCCCGGTATGGTCCGTAACCTTCCCGGTCACCAGATTTTGCAATACCCGGTTTAATTCTGCCGGTTTTTTGTTGTGCTGAACCGTTTGTACCTGCTCCTTTCCCGGGTCGTCTTTCTCCATATCTTCCAGAAATTCCTCTATCATCTGTACCACATAGGTATCTCCTTTCGGGAAGAGTACGATCTGGTTTTTTACCATTTTATAATCGATCTCCAGGTTATGCAGCAATTGTTTCAGCACCGTCTCCAGTTCTGCATTATCCACATCGATACTCACCTTTTTGGAAACATCAACCAACCTGTTGTTGTAAAAGAAGTGATAATCGGTTTTCTGTTCGATTTCCGCAAGAGCTTCAGACAAGCTGCTGTGCTTCAGGTTTAATGATATACTCTGTGCTTTAATGTTGGTGGCCAAGAGTTCTCCTAAGGTAAGACATACCAAAACGACATAAATCTTCATGATCCTGAGCATTTGTTTAGCTGGCATTTTTCCGGAACCCGAAAGGAAATGCCTGCCAAACAATTTAAAACGATAGTTTTTTTTCATAATTTTAAACGTTTTTTAGATTAAAACAAGACTGGTTTTAGTTTAATTAAACACTCACGGAAGAAGGTGTTGCCGCACCTTCTTCTTTTTTTACCTAATTAATACAAGGTTATTTTATTTTCTTCCTTCTTATAATCTATAGGGGACGATATCTGCAATACCTTCAGTACTTCTTCTATAGTAAGGTTATCAAAAGTCCCGGTGTACAGGTATTCATAAAGTGCTTCGGATTGCACCTTGAAATTCACATCATATTTCCGTTCAAGGTCTTCCAGCACTTCTTCCAGGGGGGTCTCCATGAAAATGAGTTTCCCTTCTTTCCAGGAAACGGCTTCCTCCCGGGATACTTTTTTTATTTTGAGGTGCTTTTCCTCCCGGTTAAGCATTGCGGCTTGCAGTGGTTCCAGTTTAACAGGCGCGGCATAAGCACTTCCCACTTCCACAACCCCTTCTACCAATGTGGTCCTGACATCAGTGTCTTCAGAATAGGAACGGACATTGAAAGAGGTCCCCAATACCTTTACGTTCATCTCCCCGGCGTGTACTATAAAAGGGCGTGTCGTATCCCTTTGCACTTCAAAATAGGCCTCGCCGCTAAGAAAAACTTCCCTTATACTGTCTGTAAAACTTCTGGAATATCGCAATTGACTGTCCACATTCAGTACCACCTGTGTACCGTCCGGCAGTTCAATTTCCCTGCTCACTCCTTTGGGGGTGATTTCCTCCACAAGTTCTGTTTCCGCAATTCCGGGAAGGGCACTCCCCGATCCGCGGGAATTCAAAACATTAAAGATCAACAATCCCAACGCCAGTATTGCCGCCACAGACGTTACCCGTATCAATACCTGCCTCAATTTTTTGTTCCGGCCTGCTTCCTTAACCCGTAAATAGGCCTGTTCCGTATCGAGCACGGGTATATTGAAACCGGATGCCGTGTGTTTGGCCTTCAGGAGATTATACCGTTCCTGGTTTTCCTGTGTTGAAAATATCCATTCCATAACACGGCGTTTTTCTTCTTCTCCCAGTTCGCCTTCTATATATTTAACAATGGTCTCGTCTTTCATTTTTGTGTTTAAACTGTTAAGCATATATTAATAAGACGTTAAAAAAATGTTTTACCCTGAGTTTTATGTGAAATTTTATGACATGGACAATTATTTCTCAAAAAATTCAGTCTTTATTAAAACATCCGCTTTATTTTAAGAACAATCAAAAAACCGGGAATACGGATCGAAGTGATCGCAAAATAACGGGGCAGGATCAAAAGTTGTGGAATAAAGTCAGGTTTTAGATTTCAGATATGAGATGTAAGATTTATGATCTATGATTACTAAGATGCAGGAAGTAATTCAGACATTGTTTTACCGGGATTTCAGCTATATCGAAAATCTTTATGGTCTTTAGGATTCTCCGGTCACAGTGAAAGCAACCTGTAACCTACCATTATCAATACATCAAAAGGAAATAATTGTCGTTCGAACACATTTAAAGGAAAGGAATTCCTCCGAACAGGGAAAAGCACGACAAAAACTCACGTAAATGCAAACGCATATGTTTTAATGCCTTCGTCATATGACTTTCTACGGTTTTTACGGAGATACGGAGTTCCTCGGCGGTTTCTTTGTAGTTAAGTCCGTCCACTTTGGTTTTCAGGAACACCTTTTTACAGGTTTTAGGCAGCAGCGCCACAGCCTCTTCTATACGTTTTTCCAGTTCTTCTTCCAGCAGGAAAGCGGCTTCCTTATCCTGTAATGCCTTGAAATTTAGCTTATTTTCAAGGAGTACTGTTTCATCTTCCATAGAAATCAGCTTTCTCGGTTTCCTGAGAATATCCAGGCAACGGTTTTTCACCATTTTAAACAGATACCCTCCCGTATTTCCCCGGATGTGAAGCTCTTTTCTCCGGTCCCATAACGAAATAAAAATGCCCTGCACCACTTCTTCGGCCAGAAAATCATCTTTCAGGTAGGACCTTGCTATGACAAACAGATTATTGGCATACAAACGGTACAGGGTTTCAAAGGCTTTTTCATCCCCCCGTTTTATGAGCTGTATTAAATTATTTGAGTTAGTTGGATTCAATGGACAATCCTGTTTTACCAGTTTGATTTCCGATGTTAAAACTACAAAAAAACACTTCTTTTTAACATTGAATCGCCATTCTTTTCTTAAACTTTTTTAAAAAGCAGAATTTTATCTTATACAATGAGGAATTACCTTTCAACTCGCCCATGCTCCCGGTTGTACGGGGTTTCTAATAGTATTTTAAATACACAAAACAAGAACTGCTCTCCTCTTTGTTCCAATTAAAATAATTAACTATATTTGCACCCGATTTCAGATCAACCTCTGGCGAAGGACGTGAATGTTGCTTTGAAAAAACGCGATTAAAAACAGAACAATGGAAGATTTAGTAAAATTTGTCCAGGACGAATTCGTTACCAAAAAGGAATTCCCGGAATTCTCTGCCGGAGACACCATTACCGTTTACTACGAAATTAAAGAGGGTGAAAAAACCCGTACACAGTTCTTCAGAGGTGTGGTAATACAAAGGAGAGGCCAGGGAGCATCCGAGACTTTTACTATCCGTAAAATGTCCGGTACTGTTGGTGTAGAGCGTATTTTTCCTATAAATATGCCGGCACTCCAAAAAATAGAGATCAACAAAAAAGGTAAAGTACGACGCGCCCGTATATTCTATTTCAGAGGGCTCAGGGGTAAAAAAGCAAGAATTAAAGAGGTCAGATCATAAACTTTTTTACCGTACAAAAACACTAAAAGGCTATTCTTTACAGAATGGCCTTTTTTTATTAACCATTGTTAATAACTACGGTTTATAACATGTTGATTTTTAATCGGGTAAATATACTCTATTCCTGTTTCGTTTTTGTATCTTTATACCACTCTTCCGAATACAAAGGAAACGTTCTTGTAAATAAATACTTTTTTGACAATGTCTGGAAAAGCATTATTGTGATACACAATACAAGCTGGACAGAAACTTAGAAACAATTTGTTATCTATGCCGAAAAGATTCGTTGATACTATTAACGGAACAGTGTAGGAAGTCAGGAAAGTATGCAGAAACACGGAGTGCGATATCATAATCACAACAAAGTGTTTCTACGGAAATAGCGGTGTAACCGGCAACCGGAGTTTGCAAACCCGGTATAAACACCGGGACAAACGGATTTACACAACTATTTTCAGAAAGCCATATCAGTATAGAAATATGATGATATGGCTTTTGTTTTTTCCGCTTTCCGCGCTTCTCTTCCTCACCTTCGTATTATTCTAACATTTTACCCCGATATTCCCTGTTTTTTTGAAATATCTAACCCTCTCATTCCCACATTTAATTGTATATTTGCTGTCGCTTAAAATGTATCAAATCTGAAAATTTCATACAAAAATTACCTTTTATAATCATGTCACAAACACCCAAGATAGTTTATACCAAAACAGACGAGGCTCCGGCGCTCGCAACACATTCCCTCTTATCCATCATAAAATCGTTTACCGCCTCTTCCGGAATAGATGTAGAGGTGAGGGACATTTCCCTTGCCGCACGTATTCTTGCCGGTTTTTCAGATTACCTCCCCGAATCGCAGCGTATAAATGACGCCCTGGCAGAACTGGGGGCCCTGGCCAAAACCCCCGAGGCCAATATCGTTAAACTTCCCAATATCAGCGCATCCATACCTCAGCTGGAAGCCGCAATTAAAGAACTCCAGGCCAAAGGCTATGCCCTTCCGGATTACCCGGACGATCCAAAAGACGAGAAGGAAAAGGACATTAAAACCCGTTACGACAAAATCAAGGGAAGTGCCGTCAACCCCGTACTCCGCGAAGGGAACTCCGATCGCAGGGCACCGAAAGCCGTAAAAAATTACGCGCGTAAACATCCCCACAGCATGGGAGCATGGGCAACTGATTCCAGGTCTCATGTAGCTACAATGTCGGAAGGCGATTTCAGGCATAATGAAAAATCCCTGACCCTGGAGGATGAAGACCGCATAAAAATAAGCCTTAAACAGGCAGATGGTACCACAAAAGTGCTCAAAGAAGGCCTCGCCATACAAAAAGGGGAGATCATAGACGGTACCGTACTGAACAAAAAAGCACTGGTAGCATTCCTGCAGGAACAAATCAGAGAAGCCAAAGAACAGGGAGTCCTTTTTTCCCTGCACATGAAAGCCACCATGATGAAGGTGTCAGACCCCATCATATTCGGTCATGCCGTAAAAGTATTCTTTGCTCCTGTTTTCGAAAAATACGGAGAAGTACTCGACAAGGCAGGTGCCGATGCCAATAACGGACTGGGAGATATCCTCGCGGTAATCCAGTCCCTTCCGGAAACGGAACGAAAAGCTATCGAATCCGAAATAGCATCCTGTATAGCCGACGGTCCCGATCTGGCTATGGTAAACTCCGACAAGGGAATTACCAACCTTCACGTACCCAGCGACGTGATCATCGATGCCTCCATGCCTGCAATGATACGCAATTCGGGCTGCATGTGGAATGCCGAGGGAAAAACACAGGATACCAAGGCCATAATTCCGGACAGCAGTTATTCAGCCGTTTACCAGGCCACTATCGATTTCTGTAAGGAAAACGGTGCCTTTGACCCCACCACTATGGGCACAGTTCCCAATGTAGGGCTTATGGCACAGAAAGCCGAAGAATACGGTTCGCACGACAAAACCTTCGAAATACCGGCAGACGGTACCGTACAGGTAACGAACAGCAAGAACGAGGTGATCATGGAACACCCGGTAGAAAAAGGAGACATCTGGAGAATGTGCCAGACCAAGGACGCACCGGTACAGGACTGGGTAAAACTTGCCGTAAACCGTGCCGCGGCCACACAAACTCCTGCCGTTTTCTGGCTGGATGAAGAACGGGCCCACGACGCGGAACTGATCAAAAAAGTAAAACAATACCTGCCACAGCATGATACCGAAGGACTCGATATCCGCATCCTCTCTCCGGCAGAAGCTACGCTCTTTACCCTGAAACGCCTCAAGGCGGGAGAAGATACCATTTCTGTAACCGGAAACGTGCTTCGCGACTATCTCACCGACCTCTTCCCTATCCTGGAAGTGGGGACCAGCGCCAAAATGCTGTCTATCGTACCGCTTATGAATGGCGGCGGACTTTTTGAAACCGGCGCAGGAGGGTCTGCACCGAAACACGTACAGCAGTTCCTGGAAGAAAATCACCTGAGATGGGATTCGCTGGGAGAATTTCTGGCACTGGCCGTATCACTGGAACACCTGGGCAATAAATACAATAATAATAAGGCTATCGTACTGGCAGAGGCACTGGATGAAGCTACGGAGCGATACCTGGAAAACGACCGTTCCCCTTCGCGCAAAGTGAACGAACCGGACAACCGTACCAGCCATTTCTACCTGGCACTTTACTGGGCACAGGCACTGGCCGAACAAACAAAAGACAAGGAATTACAGGCAGAGTTTGCCCCCCTTGCCGAAGAACTCCGGAACAGGGAGCAAGACATCGTGGAAGAACTGAATACCATACAGGGAAAACCCGTAGATATAGGCGGATATTACATCCCCGATGAAAAACTTGCCACGGAAGCCATGCGCCCGAGCCTGATATTTAATACGGCCCTGAACAAATTACAGGAAGCATAATTAAGTCAACACCAAAATTCAGAGAGGCTGCCCCTACAGGCAGCCTTTTTCTTTTACACCTATCTTCTTTTCCCTCGAAATCCCGCTTTCGCTCTTCCCTCCTGTCCGGGGTTTATCGTACTTTTTTCAGATCTTTTATTCGTCCTGTTCCGTCCTTTTACTTTATTATATACAATATAATTTCCTATTTTAGTAGGGTATAAACCAAAAAAACAATCTTAAAATGAAAAGAGACAACTCTTCCAACCTGGGGCTGGCCCTGCTTAGAATTGGCGCTTCAGCTCTCATAATGACTCATGGTTACGGAAAATTACAAATGTTATTAAGCGGTGAAGAAATCCAGTTCGCCGACCCCATAGGTTTAGGGGTCAAAACCTCCCTTATCCTGGCCATGATAGGTGAATTCATAGCCCCCATCCTCGTTATTATTGGGTTTAAAACCAGATGGGCCACCATACCGACCATAATCACAATGGGTGTAGCAGCTTTTGTAGTACATGGCAGCGATCCCTTAAAAGTAAAAGAACTGGCCTTTCTCTACCTGATAGTTTTTGCCGCCATTGCCCTGCTGGGCCCCGGAAAATATAGTGTAGACGGTGCCACGACCAAAAAATCGCCCTATGCATAAAAAATAATAGTTATAAGGATATACAAAAATTTATAGAAACCAAAGTAACTACAATAATCCCGATTATCCCGTATAGATGCCGGGATCGGGAGCAGGGTTTTAACCTTTAACTTGATAATAAACAGGGTTGATAAAAAGCGGTCGGAGCCTCAATTAACAAGGTATAAGTTTACAGCAAGCCACAAAAATCCCGGACGGAATCAGTTCATAATCCTTACCAGCAGTTCTTTCAACAGATCGGCCTGTGGTATATTGGAGGCTCCGACCCCTTTTCCCTTGACATCCATTTCACGTAACACGGCTACAGCCCTGCTCACTTTCTTCATGGGGTAATTCCGGGCAGCCGCCTCGTATTCTTTCACAAAATAAGGGTTAATGCGCAAAGCACCGGCCACACTTCGCGGAGAATGGTCATTAAGCCCGTGATACTGCAATAACTGGGAAAAAAAGTTAAATAATAGCGCTACCGTGACCACTAACGGGTTGTCTTTGGGGTTCTGACCGAAATAATGGATGATCCTGGTGGCTTTTACCACATCCTTCTCACCGATAGCCTTTCGAAGTTCAAAGTTGTTATAATCCTTGCTTATCCCGATGTTCTCTTCAATATGGGACGGGGTGATTTCCGTACCTTCGGGCAGGATAAGCTGTAATTTTTCCAGTTCGTTGTTTATTTTGCCCAGGTCCGTACCCAAAAACTCCACCAGCATCAGTGCCGCTTTCGGCGAAATGGCGTACTTTCTTCCGGCCAGCACCCTTCTTATCCAGTCGCCTACCTGGTTTTCGTACAGTTTTTTACTCTGGAACAACACACCGCTCTTTTTTACGGCCTTGTACAATTTCTTCCGCTTGTCCAGACTCTTGTACTTGTAGCACAGTACCAGGACCGTAGTGGGTTGTGGATTTTCCGCATAAGGGGCCAGGTTCTCAATGGTCCTTGAAAGCTCCTGGGCTTCCTTGACAATAACCACCTGTCGTTCGGCCATCATCGGGTAACGCTTTGCACTTTCCACTATATCGCCCACAGCGACATCCTTTCCGTAGAGCACCACCTGGTTGAACCCCTTCTCTTCTTCAGAAAGTACATTGTCTTCTATAAATTCCGCAATCCTGTCAATATAATACGGTTCCTCCCCCATCAAAACGTAAACCGGTTTTATATCCCCTTTCTGTATATCTGCTACTATCCGTTTTACTTCGTCCATCTGTTTTTCCTGTTCAAAAATTTACACGTTTATCGTTTATTCCGTTTAACGGCCGGGCATCGGCACAAACCCGCTTTTTCTTCGCATCTCCCGGTTCACCTTCCCGCCTCTCTCTCTTTTTTCCGGTTCCGTTGCTCCTTTTGTTTATATTTGCGGCATGCAGGCCTTAAATTTTCCCACATATGACTTTCGCATCAAAAATAGAGAAAATAAGCCCTATATTTTTGATCCTATCCGTAAAAAATTCATCGCGCTGCAACCCGAGGAATGGGTCCGCCAGCACGTGGTCCGGTTCCTGGTACAGGAAAAAGGGTACCCGAAGTCGCTTATCAATGTCGAAAAGGAACTCCGTATCAATCACCTGAAAAAACGCTATGACGTGGTCATTTATACGCCGCGGGGCCATATTACCCTGATTGTGGAATGTAAAGCACCTTCGGTACGTATCACCCAGGAAACTTTTGACCAGATAGCCCGTTATAACCTTGCGCTGAAAGCCGATTATCTCATGGTCACCAACGGTCTCCGGCATTACTTTTGCCGAATGGATTATTCTGAAGAAAAATACATATTTTTAGAGGATATTCCCGCATATAGTCGTTAATTTGTGCCCTTTAATATTAATCTTACGGACTATTCCCGCGGTCTGTCCCTCCCTGTCAGGAAAAGACCCGCACGAACCTATGAAAAAAGTCAGAAGCCGGAAGCAGAATTGATCCACATGCAATCCTTCGGACTCCGCGCACCGGACTTCAGACCTCAAAAAACAGATGAAAGTAGCTGTAGTTATACTCAACTGGAACGGAAAACAATTACTGGAGCGGTTTATGCCTTCGGTACTCGCTCATTCCCCGGGAGCTGATATATATGTGGCAGACAATGCTTCAACAGACAATTCCATCGGTTTCCTGCGCGATTCTTTTCCACAGGTGAAAATTATTCAAAATCCGGTAAACGGCGGATTCGCCAAAGGGTATAACGATGCCCTCAAGCATGTGGATGCCGATATTTTTTGCCTGCTTAATTCAGACATCGAAGTAACGAAGGACTGGCTCTCCCCCATTGTTGATATATTCCGGGACCGTCCGGATGTTGGCATAGCACAACCCAAGATACTCGACTACAAGCAAAAGGATTTCTTTGAATATGCCGGAGCTGCCGGGGGGTACATCGACAGGCTGGGATACCCCTTTTGCCGCGGCAGGGTGTTTCAGACCCTGGAACGCGATCACGGACAATATGACGACACCCGCGAGATCTTTTGGGCCACAGGCGCCTGTATGTTTATACGCAGGGAAGTTTTTGAAGACCTGTGCGGTTTTGATGAAGATTATTTTGCACATCAGGAAGAGATTGACCTCTGCTGGCGCGCCGGGAATGCCGGACACACCGTTTTATACGTAGGCCAAAGCCACGTATATCACATAGGCGGTGCCACCTTACACAATATGAACCCGAAAAAAACCTTTCTGAATTTCCGGAATTCCCTGTTCTCACTTACGAAAAACGCCCCTTCCCGTTACGTTTTCCCCCTGGTTTTCGCCCGACTCACATTAGACGGTATTGCCGGAATTCGCTTTGTTTTCCAGTTAAAGTTCAAGCATTGTCTTGCCGTACTCCGGGCACACGTCAGCTACTACTACCATCTGAAAAATACCATAAAAAAACGGGGCAAGGGTAATAAGAAAGGGCATTATTACGTTATTAAGTCAGTTGTTTGGGCATATTACATTACTAATGTAAGAGTATACCCCAGATTAGTTAAAGATTAACAAAAACATCTTGTTTAATAAGAAGATTTTAATACTTTTGGGAACTCATTTTTTAAACCAATATTAAACACAATCATGAAAACAGGCCTTGCACAAATACGAGGAACAGACTGTGCAGGCATAAATTTTTAAGACAAATGAAAAAATTAATTTTGTTAGGGGCAGGAGTTGCCATTTTCTTCTCTTCTTGTGTATCGCAAAAGAAATATGCAGAACTGGAAGCGAAGCAAAAAGAAACCCAGGATCTGTTGAATTCAGCTACGGTGAAGCTCAATTCCTGCCTGGAAAGCAAATCCAGACTGGAAGCAGATAACCAAAGTCTGAGATCAGAGAAGAACGCACTTATAGACAATATGGGCAACCTCACGACCCTGTCTAAAAAAGGAGCTGAAAACCTGGAAAAATCCCTGGAAAGTCTAAGGGAAAAAGATCTTCGCATCCAGCGTTTGCAGGATGCCATGAACAAGAAAGACTCTGTAACCCTCGCATTGGTGACCAGCCTCAAAGGCGTATTGGGTAACATCAATGACGAAGATATTGAGATCAGCGTGGAAAAAGGTGTGGTATTCGTTTCCATTTCCGATAAACTCTTGTTCCGAAGCGGAAGCTATACCGTAACCGAAAGGGCAAAAGAAGTCCTCGGAAAAGTGGCCAAAGTGGTAAACAACAAGCCCGACTTTGAGTTTATGGTGGAAGGACACACCGATAACGTACCGATTAAAAGACCGGGAATCGAAGACAACTGGGATCTGAGTGTACACAGGGCAACAGCCGTGGTGAGGATACTCCAGAACGACTTTAACGTGGCTCCCGCAAGGATGACCGCCGCAGGTAGAAGTTATTACATCCCCGTAGATTCCAACGAAACTGCTTCCGGACGTGCCAGAAACCGAAGGACAAGGATCGTTGTACTGCCCAAGTTAGACCAGTTCTACGGTATGATCGAAGATACTATGAAAGATATGTCCAAGGGTAAATAAACCAATATTTCCCTTGCAACTGCAAAGCCGCTCCTTTTCATCAGGGAGCGGTTTTTTTATGACCCGAAATAGGATTTTTTAACAATTTTTCGTATTTTTAATAGCATGAAGGTGCTACTGAAATACATACTCGCCATCCTGATCGTTGTGGCAGCTCTCTTCGCCTGCGCCACCGGAAAGGTAGCCCATACTCCGGAGGAATCGGAAATTTTCAATACGCAAAGCAGTGATTCCGTTGCGATTTCCAATGACAGCCTGGAATACGAGATCATTATCATAGAGCCCGGCTTCAATATCTGGCTCAACAGTGTGGCAAAGCCCGAAGGCTATTATTCACAGCATTTCCTCGAAAATCGCAACAGGATTTATGTGATCAACTGGAATCAGCGTGTACAGCAACCCTTTCGCTACAGTCCGGACCTTTATACCATGCAGATCGATTACGATCCCTTCATCGACTACGGCTATGAAGTAAACTATAAACTTTACAATTATTTCATTTATTTTCAACGGAAATACAATCAGCGGCTGGCAGGTTTTGTTCCGCGGATCTGACAAAAATCACTTCGGATATAAGAAATCTTAATTATCTTTGCCCAGTCAAATGCACCTCGTATGAATAAATTAAAAAAGCGTTGGGGAATCCGTTCCAATGTACAGCTTTTCATCATACTTCTCGTTTTTGCCATTACCGGATCGTCGGCAGCCAAACTCGCAGGGCCGCTCCTGGGCTTCTTTGAAATGCATGAAGAAAATATGCATACCTTCCTTTACTGGACCCTGAGAATATTACTCATATTTCCCATATACCAGGTATTACTGGTCACCTTCGGATGGCTATTCGGACAGTTTGAATTTTTCTGGAACTTTGAAAAAAAGATGCTGAAGCGAATGGGACTGGGCTTTATCTTCACCAAATCCTAAGAACAATATTTACAGGTGCCGTTAATAAGCAATGACGACGCTTTCACCACAAAACCTGCGGGCGTATTAACCGGCGGGATTTTTGTGTTTGAAAGGCAATAGGTCTGTTCGCAGGTGTCACATTTAAAGTGTACGTGGGCCGCTGCACCTTCTATTTTTGTAACGGCATATTTGATGCCCCCGCTGCCGTCGTTCACCGCGTGAATAATGCTCTTTTCCTCAAAACTGTTCAGGGTGCGGTATACGGTAGATTTATCAAACTTGTCCCCCAAACGTTCGCTGATATCATTATAGGAGATCGCATAACCGCTTTCCAGTAAGAGCATCAGTATTTCTATCCTTGCCGAAGTACGTTTTAAACGGTGCGACTTCAGTATGCCGTCTATGTCTTTGTCCATGTTCACTGCCGCTGCATTCATACTTTTATTTTTACCTGTTTTTGCCTTCCCGGCGTTTAGCAAATATACGTAAAGATACGTTTTTCCGGATTTCCCGCTGTCAAAGGGCAAACCCACGTGCATCCGTGAGGATATAATTGCAATGATTTATATCGTCGGCATTCAGTTTTAGTTTCCCGGTAATCGTTACAACTTCATCGGTCTTAAAGGACGGCTTTTTACTGAATTTCACTTCCAGTACCGTCTCGGGTCCGCCGCCGCCGCAGAAAAAACACGAAGCCATCGGATTCTGGGACAGCATGTATATATCGTCTGAAGGAGACAGGCTTAAAAAATACCCTGTAATGGAAATTTCCTTTCCTTCCAGTTCTTCAACGCTTTTCCCAAAGTCGGGAACCAGGAAATAGTCGTCCGTATCCTCGAAGTATTCCGATGTGAAGGAAACATCCGCCAGGTCTTTCCACGTCACCTCCTGCTGTGCCTGCACACAAAATACCGTAAAGAAAAAAACTGTTGTCCAGAAAAAATGTTTAGTCATCTTCCGTCAAAATTTTAGATACATTGAGATAAAACACCGGAACTGCTGCCAGTATCGTTGCAAATATCGTCAATAGTATGGTAAAAATAAACAAAAAAACCTCCGCTTTCATCACCATCGCATTTCCTATGGTATACCGGTAGCTGTCTTCTATATACCCGGACAAAATCAGCATTCCCAACCTGCTGAACACTATTCCGATAACAAAGCCCGTTACCCCGATGAGCAGCCCTTCCGCCACAACAGACAAAAGCAACTGTAGCCTGGAGGCCCCGTAGGTGCGCAGCAATGCCATTTCATATTTGCGTTCGCGAACGGCCTTGTACAGGTTTACAAAAATACTGATCCCCGAAACCAGCATTATTACAATGGCAATGAGGGTTATGGCCCTGCTTCCCGCATTCAGGAGTTTAAACAACCGCTCTATCTCATAATTGGGCAGGGCGGCCTGCATGTTGGTATTTTCATTGATCATCCGGGGAAGGCGTACCATAGCCATCGGGTTTTTGAACTGTACCAGTAACGAGGTGATCTCCCTGTCCTCTTCCGGTAAATCATATTCATGATCGTGTTCATCGTGTTCATGGCCGTCTGTTTCTTCGTGATCGTGCTTTGCCGCCTCCGCATATTCTTCCTCCCCGCCATGCCCGTGAACCAGCCATACACTTTCCAGGTCGCACATAATCAACTGGTCTGCTACCGTATTTCCGGGTTTGAGTATCCCCACAACGGTAAAAGGATGGTGATCATGGGCTTCCGCACTGTTTTCCATCAAACCGTGTGAACCGGAAAACGTACTGCCGGGAGTTAACCCCAGTTTTTCGGCCACCACGGCCCCGACCACTACTTCGAAAGGTTTTTCCCAGCTCCTTCCCTCCTGCAGCTCCGCGTTGTAAAGTTCCAGGAAACTCTTTTCCGTCCCCAGAATCCTGTAGCCTTCGTAATTATCGCCGTAAGAAACGGGAATTCCCTGTTTCACCAAAGGGTTCCGGGCTATTTTTTCAGCTTCCCCGAGTTTTATGTTCCCCGTGGGCACATCGATATGCAATACGGAAGACAACACCAGTTGCAGCGGGCTACCCTTGGCCCCAATAACCATGTCTATGCCCCTGATGTTCCTTTCGAGCTTACCATCGAGCTGTTTGGTAACCTGTAACATCAGTGAAATAAGACCGATACTGAGCACGAGCAGCAGTACACTCAACAAGGTGCTCAACGGATTGGCAAGCGCGTTCTTGATTCCCAGTTTATATATGTTCATAATCGGATGCTATTGGAAAATTGAGAAGCTATTCTTTGATCGTGAGTGATAACGACCAGGCTGGAATTGGTATATTCGGCCTGTTCTTTCAGCAATCCCGTTACGGCCGTACAGTTCTTGTCATCCAAACTGGATGTAGGTTCATCGGCCAGAATAACATCGGGGTTGTTTACGAGGGCGGCCGCTATGGACACTCTCTGTTTTTGTCCTTCACTGAGGTTACTCCCCCGGGCCCCGGCTTTCTCCCCGATGTTCAGCCTTTCCAGTATATCGCGTATACGGGACTTGTTCTGCTCCCCTCCGGAAAGGTGCTGGATAAGCAGAAGGTTTTCTTCCACCGTAAGGGAATGTATGAGCCTCGCTTTCTGGAACACAATACCGATATGCCTGCCCCGGAATTTGTCCAGTTTTTTCTGGCTGAGCTGTGTTATGTCTGTTTCCTCTACAGTTATCGCCCCGCTGTCCGGCGTCAGCAAGCCCGCGAGCAGATGAAGAAATGTGGTCTTCCCCACCCCGGAATCTCCCAGTATGAGCAAGTGCCCCTTCTTTGGTATTTCTATATCGGGAAACCGGAATTCCTGTTCCCTGTCGTAACTGAAACACAGGTTTTTTGTCGTTATCATTCCTCTGTATTTATTAAGGACAAATATATAAAATGCTTTTGTTAATGCAATTTCGTTGCATTTATATTTTTTTATTCTATATTTGCAACAAAGTAGCGTTTATGAGATACAACAAAACCAATTACCGGTACCTGTACGACTACCTTGGATTTTCCACATCACTCTTGTGTGCCATACACTGTGCCATAGTTCCGGTACTGATTACTTTTTCGGCCCTCGGAAGCCTCTCCTTCCTGGCCAATCCCGCTATCGAATGGACTTTTATTGTTACGGGCCTCTTCCTGGCGCTTTTATCCCTGTGGCCTTCCTACAGGAAATATCACCATAAAAAGTTTCCCCTTCTCCTGGCCACATCCGGCTTTGTCCTTATTGCCCTGAGCCGTATTGAAGTGCATGAACTCTGGGAAGCGGTTCTCACTCCCCCGGGTGCATTGGGAATAGCCATTGCCCATTATTTTAACTGGAAGTACCTGAAACGGTATCGACATCAACACTAAGCCCGCCTTATACTTTTCTCATAACTATATAAACGGTCCTGTTTTTCCTTTTGGAACAGGACCGGGGCTTAGTAACACAACCCTGACCTTACCCCGTCAGGGTTTGTTTTTTTCGCTTTCGGCTTCTATGTTTTTTCGCTTTTCGAAAACATAGACATAAAACCACGTAAGCGTAAAGGTCGGGATAACATCCAGCCCAGGCGCCAGCTCTTCCACAAGAGACACTACGGCGGCCACCTTACCGGTCTGCCCCTTGTACATCCGGGATACGAGCCACGCAGAAGCCGGGGCCCACAAAATATCGGTAAACTCCCCGAAACCGGGGAAAATATAGGAAACATAGCCTATAGCATCGAACAAAAGCCCCAGTACGAGTTTTTTGTATTTTCCGCTCTTATTTTTTTCCATATGATTGTTCAGGATTTGTAAATTCGGGATTCCGTTATACGACTTCTAAGACAGGTCGGAACCGATGAGGCGAAGGAATTCCGTCCGCGTTTCGACAGTTTCAAAAACACCCCTGAAACCCGATGTGGTGGTCACCGAATTTTGTTTCTGGATGCCCCGCATCATCATGCACATGTGTGACGCTTCAATAACCACCGCTACTCCCTGGGGCCTCACGGTTTCGTTTATACATTCCAGTATGTCGTGCGTAAGGCGTTCCTGCACCTGTAAACGCCGGGCAAAGACATCCACTACCCTCGGGATTTTACTCAGTCCCACGATCTGCCCGTCCGGGATATAGGCCACATGTGCCTTACCGAAAAAGGGCAGCATATGGTGTTCACACAGGGAATACAATTCGATATCCTTGACCACTACCATATCGCTATAACCTTCCCGGAACATGGCACTTTTCAGGATCTTCGCCGGGTCCTGGTGATAACCCTGGGTAAGGAACTGCATGGCCTTGGCCGCCCTTTCCGGGGTTTTTTTAAGGCCTTCCCTTATCGGGTTCTCCCCCAGTTCGGATATGATGGTATGATAGCCGTTCTTTAACTCATCGGTAACCTTGATATTGTATTCTTCGAATCTTTTATATCCCATTTTCTATGCTTTTATTGGTGTGTCTGTTATATCTTATCAATTCGTTCCGCCCATAAGTTTGTAATTCCGTATAAGGGTTCCCTTTAATTTCCAGGAGCATGCCGAAAGCGGGCTCGGTTTTACACCCCTTTCTTTTGAGTTTCAGCACCTCCTGCCGGAAAGCTTCTCCCTTTTCGCACAGCAATGCGTGTTCGGCGATCATATGCAGGCAGGCGGACTGTTCCCATACCGGCACGTTCTGGCCAAAAATCTCCACTTCAAAACCATCTGCCCTGAAACCGGCCAGTACCGTATCGGTACCCGATATTACCCTGTTCCTTGTCACGAACCCCGAAAAAGTCCCGAAATGCCACTGCAGACTCCGGATAAAAGCCGGCTTGTCCTCCCAGCAACAAATAATGTCCAGGTCACTGTCTTCTACGGCTATATCAATCGGTATGGTCCCTGCGAGCACAGGCGTATATTTTTTCAGAGCCGTCAGTATCCCATGCCCGGTAAGTGTACGATATGCATTTTGCTGTACTTCGCTACCCGCTTTAAGGTAAGTAATATCTTCAAAATCGATCATTTAGGCTTCCCGGAGTTTATCTTTATACAAATGATGCAGTTTTTGCAGTTTGGGGGAGATGATCACCTGGCAATAAGGCTGGCTTTCATTGCGGTCATAATAGTCCATATGCTCTTCTTCGGCCGGGTAAAAAGGCCCTGCTTCCGTCACTTCGGTAACTATCGGATCATTAAAGGCCTTTTGTTCTTCCAGCGATCTTATGAAATCCAGCGCCTGTTGTTTTTGTGCTTCATCCCTGTAAAACACGGCGGAGCGGTATTGCGTGCCCGCATCATTTCCCTGCCGGTTCAGTGTGGTGGGATCATGTGTGGCAAAAAACACTTCCAACAGATCCCCGAACCCCACCTTTTCCGGGTCATAGGTAATCCTGATGGCCTCGGCATGGCCTGTCCTTCCCGAACAGACCTCGCGATAGGCCGGATTTTTTATCTGCCCGCCCGTATAACCGGGCTCCGTTCGCACAACACCTTTTAGCCGTTTGAACACTGCCTCCGTACACCAAAAACACCCTCCGGCAAATACTGCTTCCACTGTTTTTTCGTTTATCATATCCGTATCAACTTATTAAAATTAAATATAAGAATAAAAATTCACTCCAAATATTGTCCTGAAACTCCATTTAAAAGTTATTTTTGTCCATCGGCTTCGTTCAGGAACCAATAAAGTAAGTCCGCTTCCAGGGCGAAACCAAAGGAGAAAATTGCCATTCATGATCAAAGCAGAGAACATTCATAAAAGTTACGGGGACCTGGAAGTGCTGAAAGGGGTCAATCTCCATATCAGCAAAGGGGAAATTGTTTCCATAGTCGGGGCTTCGGGTGCGGGAAAAACCACTTTACTTCAAATACTGGGCACCCTGGAGCGTATGACCAAAAACGGTACCGGGCGGCTCTTTATTAACGATGTGAACGTAGAAATGCTCAACCCCAAAAAAATGGCACAGTTTCGAAACAGGCATATCGGGTTTATTTTTCAGTTCCATCAGTTGTTACCGGAATTTACCGCGCTCGAAAATGTATGTATTCCCGCCTATATTGCAGGAACTTCCAGGAAGGAAGCCGAAGAAAAAGCAAAGCAATTACTGGATTTCCTGGGACTTTCGCACCGTTACGACCACAAACCCAAGGAACTTTCCGGCGGCGAACAGCAAAGGGTTGCCGTGGCCAGGGCACTTATTAATAACCCGGATATTATTTTTGCAGACGAACCCAGCGGAAACCTGGACTCGGAATCGGCCGAAAACCTGCATGAATTATTCTTCAAATTACGCGATGAGTTTCAACAGACCTTCGTAATCGTCACTCACAACGATGAACTGGCCGACATGGCCGACCGTAAACTGGTTATGGTGGACGGAAATATCGTTTGATCTTCCTCCGCCTTTCTGTACAGGCAAAAAAATCACCCATTACAAATACACTCATAACACTTTGTTTTTAAGTATTTTAACACCTTAAACCACCTTCCCTCTCATCCTCCTCCTTAAACTTTGGCACGCTCATTGCTATTTTTCTATTGAAACCGATCAAACGGGTTTCATATAATTCAAAAACGGAAGTCATGAAAAGGTTATTAGTATTATTTACGGCAACACTATTGAGTTTTAGCTACGTAAGTGCTGCAACGGCCAATACGGCTGCGGTAAGCACTTCCCGATATAACGATTCGTTCATCTTTGTGGAAAACGGAATTACTTTTTCCGTCTTTCCCAACGGAGAATTCGATTTTTATGTTGATAACGGGCCTTATGTAAATGCCAATCTCAACCTCGGAAATGTGAATATCAGTTTTAACTCCGGGTATGATTATAATGCTTACGTACAATACGACGATTACGGTGCAGTGATCCAGGTACTCAACACCCCCGTATTTTACGATTACTACGGCAGGGTAACCCGGATAGGTTCGGTCAACATTTACTATAATGGCGGAAGAGTAATGCGTGTGGGAGGACTTCATGTTTATTACGATCCTTACGGGGCGTTCAGTCACTTTACCGGATATATCAACGTGTATAACCGAAGGTATGTTTACCGACCGTATCACCGTTATTTCGCAAGGCCGAACCCCCGTTATTGTATAGTGGATAACAGGCCTTACCGAAGGTATTACCATCCCGCACGATACAGCTATCACAAGCCGTACAGGAACAATCGCAGAAGGGCTTATGCCAATGTGGGTAAAACATACCACTATAAGGATAACAACAGGCGACGATCTGTATATAACAACGACAGAAGGGTAAAAAGGCGTGATTATACGTCTTACCGAAAACAAGTTGCACAGCGAAGTACGAAAAATACGGTCAGAAGATCCTCCGAAGCGAGAAGGAATACTGCCCGCAGATCCGGAAATACGGTAAAAAAATCTGCTTCCGGACGTAACAAAAACGTAAGATCGCATACTAATGTTAATAGAAAACGCCCTGATGCTGTTCGAAACAGGACCCCGGTCAACCGAAGAAATTCTTACAGCCGGAGTTCCGGGCAAAGTAACGCAAGGCAGAAAGCCAAACCGAATGTAAGGAGAAACGCTGCCCCCAGGGTAAATAAAAGTACAAGAAGTGTACACCGCAAACAAAGCAGAACGCCCAGGGTAAACAGAAGCAGCGGGTCGCGAAATACCAATATACGAAAAGCCGCCCCGCAGCGAAAAGTAAGGTCTTCTTCGGTAAGGCAGTCGGGAAATAAAGGAAATTCCTCCCGCCGCACATCCTCCCGTTCAAGAGGAGGCCGGGGATAAAAACAAGGTTTAGTTAGTTAGTTTTTAGGTTTAGAGATAAAGTCCGCAGCACATTTACCTGCGGGCTTTTTTTAATATCCTTTTCAGCGCTTCCACAATATCTTCAGACAGTTTGAATTTATACACCAGGAAGAGGTAAACCAAGCCGATAAGAACAGATTTCAGGACGATATTCACTAACGGATAAAAACCGAAATCCCAGACATGAGCAAAGCGACTGTGCGAAGCAAAACCAAACACCAGCAACACAAAGAGAATGGCGAGGGTGGTCTTCAGAGTATTGCCCGTAAACGGATGCATTTTCAGTTTTGCATACACAAAGCCTATTTTAGAGCCGTTATATACCAACACCGCCATAAGTGTGGCAAAAGCCGCCCCGTAAATGCCCCACAGCGGAATGAACACCATATTCAGCACCACGGTAAGGACCGCCAGAAAAATGCCGAAAAAGAGAATGGTGCGGTAATATTCCGAATTGAACAAGATCGAATTATTGTTCCCCATAAGGTTTTCCGATAGCTTGGCCACGGCAATAAGGAACACTACCGTTATCCCGTCGCTGTAATTTCCCGGAATCACCCGGTAGAGCTCTCCGATGTTCAGTGTAATCCACAGGAACAACAGTCCGCCAATAACATAGAGGGTCAGGGAACTGCGTTTATACAGTTTCCGGAGTTCCTCCCCCTGGTTATCGTTCATCAACTTTGCGGTTAGCGGATAGGTAATCTGGTGCATGGCCCGCGAAGGTACCACAATGACCATTGCAATATACACCGCCACACTGTAAAAGGCCACATTATCGATGATCTTGTACTGCCCGATCATAAACTTGTCGATGTCCAGTAACACTACTGCAACAGACCCCGCAATAACGATCAGTGATGAGTATTTCCAGACCCGGCCTGCGTTGACGGGAAAAGTACAGATAAAACGGGGTTTTTGTACATTGTAGGCATAGATCATCATTACCAGGGTGCGCAATACATACGCTCCCATAAGGTAAACGATAAAACGCTCCGTACCGATCCATCCGAAATACACTGCAAAAAGCAGAACCATGACCACGGCACGCAGAAATACCTCTTTCATAAAATTTCCGAAAGTGGAGCGCATGTGCACCTTGCTCCACGCAAAAAACACTTCAAAATAAGCCATTGCAAAAGCTACGCCGTAAACGGCCCAGGCATAATCCTTTACAACAGGGTTCTTTTGCGCTAAAAACGCAGCGATATATTCATACCCCAATGTACCGAGTAATCCGGCCGGAACGATAATGAACAGGGGCAGGATAAACATCATAAAAACGAATTTTCGCTGCTCCCCGCTTTCCTTATAAGAAGAAAAATACTTCACCAGCGTATTGTGCACCCCGAAAGCAAAAAGGGGCATGAGGATATTGGCCGTGGAAAGCAGGTAGCCCACCAGGCCGTAATACTCCTCGGTAAGAAAGTTGGTATACAGAAAAAGCGTATTTACCGCTCCCAGGCCGAACCCCAGGTAAGTGCTTATCGTATTTTTTAAAGTCTGCCGGACTATGATTCCCATCGTTTTCGGGTTTATAAGATATTTGACCTCCGGGCGATTCGTCACGCCCCCCTGTGTCCCCCCTGAAGGGGGGAGCTTTATCGCTATTAAAAGGACTTATGGATCCCCCCTTCAGGGGGGACACAGGGGGGCACCTTCCAAAAAAACAGTCCTCATCTCTTTTTTCACTCCTACTCACTCTCTTCCAAAACAATAGCAGCCAACTTCCCCGCCAGTGACTTCCTGCTATATTTCTGCATCCCGCTGGGCGATACTTTGAGCTTGTTCCAGAGGAACCTTTCATAGCTTTTGAACAGTTTGTTTTTCAGAGCCTCCTTTTCAGCATAGGTAAAAGTGGTTCCGCATGCGGTTTCGGCAATGATCCTTGACACGTCCCAGCCTTCCGGCCCTATGGCAATAACCGGTCTTTTTGCTGCCATGTATTCAAACAGCTTCCCGGGTATAATTCCCCGGGTTTCCGGTTTGTCCATCTCAATAAGCAACAAAAGCTGTGAAGCCCTTTGCAATTTCAAGGCTTCTTCATGTGTAATATACCCCAATATCCTGAGGTATTTTCCCAAACCGTGATCCGCTATACTTTGTTTTACTTCGCTACTCACCACACCGGCAAATTTAAGCACGAGGTTATCGGCAAAATCCTTGTGTTCCCGTACAAGTTCGGCAAGGGCTTCCCAGAGCATTTCAGGATTCCTTTCCGTGAGCAGGGACCCTATATGGGCAATAGTAAACGCTTTATCCTGTTCCACTTTTTCAGTGTAAGCAAGGTCATAGCCATTGGTGATCACTTCAACCGGCTGTGACGTTATGGTACGGAACTCATCTGCCGTAGTAAAGCTGGTTGCGATAATCCTGTCGGCTTCATTCAACACCTGCCGTTCCAGTTTCCGGTGTTTTTCCTGTGATGAACGGGATAATTTTAATTTTTCGTGGTAACTTATGCTGGTCCAGGGGTCCCTGAAATCGGCAATCCACCGCACACCAATGCGTTTTTTCAATTCCATACCGATAAGGTGCAGGCTGTGCGGAGGGCCGGTGGTTATTACCGTAGTTATATTTTCCCTGCGAAGGTATCCGGACAGGTAACGTACCGAAGGTTTTATCCAGAACTTCCGGGCGTCGGGAATAAAGAGGTTCCCCCGTATCCACAACATCATTTTTTCCAGCAGGGATTGTTGCTTCTCATTAATCAGCCCGGAACTGATCTGTTTCGTTTTTTTCCCGGAGAAAAAAGAAGCCATGGCATAAGGTTCGAAAATGGAACGCTTTATCACGGTCACCTTTCCGGGAATTTCCTTTTCAAAACTTTTATCGACAATCGGGTAATGCGGATTCTCAGGGGTATACACCACAGGCTCCACTCCGAATTCACCCAGGTATTTTGCGAATTTGAGCCAGCGCTGTACACCGGGACCACCCGCAGGGGGCCAGTAATACGTTATGATCAATACTTTTCTCAGGGCAAACGGGGTTTGTGGTTTGTAGTTTATGTTTCGCGATTCACAGTCAACCCGATAACCGGGGAATGCAATAACTCGTCAGTCTTTATCTTTCCTTCCCCTGAACTCATAAAATATTCCTCCGAGCAGCAACAGCCCCAATATAACATTTCCGGCGAGGGCTATGGTACTCCCCTTTTTCACCACTTCCGGTTCAAACCGGAATGTTATGGTATGTTCACCCGCAGGAACCTCAAGCCCCCGCAAAGCGTAGTTTACACGGAAAAACGGAACTTCTTCGCCATCAACGGCCGCTTTCCATCCGTGGGGATAATACATCTCCGAGAACACGGCCAGCCCGGCTTCGGGATTATCCGCCACATATTTCAAAGCATTGGGTCTGTATTCCACCAGTTCTATGGATGCCCCCGGGCTAACCTCATACGTCGTCTCCTTATCCGGTATTCCTTCTCCGGACACACTACGGTCAAAAACAGCTTCTGTTTTTATGTCAAGGCTGTCCAGGGCATTCATTTCCTCATCGGCACTGTTCACCGGGATAAGCTTTTTGACGAACCAGGCATTTCCCGCAGCATCGGGGTTCCTGGCCGGGAACAGTTTGCCTTCTTCGTTTTTTTGTATGATATACTTTACATTGAGCATATTCAGTACGGCCATGTTGTTCCGGGCCACCTGGTACTGGAACAGTTCCTGTAGCCTTCCGGGCTTTGCCGCATGATATCCGCCCACGGAATGGTGAAAATAGGACGCCCTCGCCCCGTTCAACCCTTCGGCCGGTTCGTAAACCCTGTAATAAGTGGTATCTTTTAATATTTCCTTGTCCACGGGAGTAGCCTGGAAAGGTTCGTCCATCACCCTGGCCTGTACAAAATCGTCCTTGTCTACATAGCGTTTGGCCACACCACTCAGGTCAAACAGTATCAGGGCCGTGAAACCGCCGATCACGTACATATATTTCAGTTTTCCCTTGAGGTAAAACCAGAGCACCCCGGCCGATAATGCCACGAATAACAGCGTACGCAAAAGGTCCTGGCTGTACATGGCCTTCCGGTCCGCTTTGATCATATCCACTATCTGATGACCGTAATACTGCCGGTAAGCCTGATCGTTGATCCCGGTAAAATCAAAAAATCCGCGCCCCAGGAAAAGCAGGGCAATCGTACCGAAAGTAATAATGGAAGTCCATTTCAGTGCCCGCAACTTCTGTGTTTCGGAAACCGAGGAATCCAGGAATTTCGACAGTCCGAGGATAGCCAGGACAGGCACGCACAATTCGAGTATGACCTGTATGGAAGACACTGCCCGGAACTTGTTGTACAGCGGGAAATAATCGATCATAAGATCGGTCAGTATGCTGAAATTCTTTCCCCAGGAAAGTAACAGGGAGAACAACACCCCCGCCAAAAGCCATTTTCTGGCTTTTCCCTTAACCAAAAACAGGGCCAGTATAAACAGGAACAGCACCACGGCCCCTATGTACGCCGGTCCGGCAACGCCGGGCTGTGCCCCCCAGTACGACGGCAGGCCCTCGGCAAAATCCAGTGCCTGTACCCGGGGTACCCCCTGTTTCAGTAAAAAGTCATACGTTTCGGAATCCTCGCCCAGTTTCTCCTGGTTAGACCCGCCGAAAAGCCGCGGCACAAAAAGATCAAGCGTTTCCAGGATACCGTAACTGTATTGTGTAATATATTCCTTGTCCAACCCGTTGCCATCCTGTTTCGGAGACCCGTCGGGGTTTATGGTGAGTTCACTTGTGCCCCGTGTACTCCATTCGGCATATTCGCGGGTAGCCAGCAAATTGGTGGCATTTGTCAGAATTCCGAGCACCACTGCTGCGATCAATATCCCGCAGGTCTTGAAAAAACGCGGCAGTTCCTTCTTTTTAACGGCCTCTGCGGCATAAACCACACCCAGGGCCAGTACCAGCAACATCAGGTAATAGGTCATCTGCACGTGATTGGCGCTGATTTCCAGGGCCATACCGAAAGCCGTCAGCAAAAAACCCCACACATATTTTTGCCGGAAAGCAAGCAGTATCCCCGCAAGTACTATGGGAAAATAGCCTATGGCATGGGCTTTGGCATTGTGTCCCACCCCGATAATAATAATGAGATATGCGGAAAAACCAAAGGCCAACGCTCCCAGGAAGGCCAGTTTATAGTCGACCTTCATGACCAGCAGCAAAATGTAAAAACCTACCAGATAAAGAAACAGGTAGTCTGCAGGCCGTGGCAAAAAGCGTATAAGCCGATCCAGTTTTTTTACATAGTCGTGCGGGTAGTTGGCCCCGAGCTGATATGTGGGCATTCCCCCGAAGGCACTATTGGTCCAATAGGGTTCTTCACCGGTTTTTTCTATAAAGTCCCGTTGTTCTTTGGCCATGCCGTTGTACTGGGCAATATCGCTCTGAAATATTTTTTTCCCCTGTAATGCGGGAACAAAATATCCCAGTGAAATAACAATAAATACCAAGACAATGATAAAGTGGGGCAAGAACTTTTTTAGCTGCATGAAAGAAGGTTTGGTTTCAGTTAGTCAATTTCTTCAAAATCAATGTACTCTCCTACTTTTTTACCGGATTTTGAAGCTTTTCGTCTTCTGATATCTTCCGGCGCATTATCTATCACCACTTCACCTTCATCCCGCATTTGTTGTTGCCGGTTGTTCCGCTTATGCGCCCCGTATTGTTCCCGGTGTTTTTCCTGTGCTTTTTTAGAAACGTACCGGAACAGGGATGGTCCGAACACCCTGGCCAGGAAACGGAACAAGTAATAAAAAATTATGATAAACGCTATGGTTCTCAGTAACTGCATGCAATATTAATATTTATTCTAACGTCAAAAATACGATTCTCTTGTTTGAAAACGCCCCGCAATTTCATAAAAAAATAATAAAATCTATATATTTGGGCAAATATAGGAGCAGGTCATACGTTATATTTTCAAGTCCGGCACCCGCCTTTAACACTAACACCTGATTCATGATTATGAGACACATCCGTTACAAACTGCTTATCCTGATATTGACCGTAAGCCACCCGATATATGCCCAATATACGGATATTATCAACTCCAACCGCCCGGGCAGGTCTGTGAGTGCATATTCCGTAGGAAAAAATGTGTACCAGGGCGAACTGGGCGGTTTTTACGAAAGACGCAAACACGACGGCCTGTTGACCGAAAGTAACCAGTACGGTGCCGATTTTGCCATAAGAGCGGGCATGCTCGATGAGAAACTGGAATTCACCTGGCAGGGGATTTACATGTGGGACCAGACCACTTACAACGGCACTTCCTCACCATATACCGTTACACAAAGTAATTTCTACCAAAACACCATCGGGGCCAAATACCTCATATTCGAACCGAAACGAAAGGAAGCCAACCTCTATAGCTGGCGCGACGACCATACGGCATTTCATTTGGAAGACCTGATCCCGGCAGTTTCGGCATACATCGGCGCCAACCTGCTTTTCGGCGACAATCCCTTTTATCCGGAAGAGCCCAACCTTTCCATGAAAGCCATGCTTATCACCCAAAGCCATTTTGCCGGAAGGTGGGTACTTACCACCAACCTTATTTTCGATCGTCTCGGCGGAGAGGAAAGCATGTTCAGTTACATCCTTACCCTTACACACGCATTGAACGATGCCCGTTATTCCGTCTTCGCCGAACACCAGGGATTTAAAAGCGACACCTATGGCGACGGTATCTTCCGGCTGGGCGCAGCACGGCTGATAAACAGTAACCTCCAGGTAGATGCTTCCGCCGGGATCAACATAAAAAACACTCCTTCCAGGCTGTTTGGCGGCATCGGGGTCTCGTACCGCCTGGATTATCACCAGGATGAGCTCGTACCTCTTCCGATAGAGGAAGAAGATGGTGAAGAAAACAAGAAAGATCCGGAATTGCTGGACCACAAGGCCGGCCGGAAAATGAAATACGAAAAGATCCGGAAGAAAAACCGGAAAAACAAAAAGAAAAAACGCAACAGAAAAGAAAACCCGTTTGATATAGACAACAGCCTATGATCACCATAAAAGAAGCAGAACAACCCGCAGAAATAAAAGCTTTTGTTAAATTTCCCTTTAAACTTTATAAAAACTCACCTTATTGGGTACCGCCCCTCATCAAGGAAGAAACAGCTACTTTCGACAAATCCCGGAACCCGGCCCTTGACAACGCCGAAGTCCGGCTTTTCCTGGCTTTTAAAACGGGGGAAATCGCAGGGCGCATTGCTGTTATTATCAACCGGATAGAGATCGAGGAACAGCAAAAGAAAAAAGTGCGTTTCGGATGGTTTGATGTTATTGACGATATTGAAGTGACCAAAGCGCTGCTCGACAAAGTGGCCGAAATAGGCCGGGAAAACGAACTCGAATACATGGAAGGCCCTGTAGGTTTCTCCAACATGGACAAAGCGGGAATGCTGGTCAGGGGATTCGACCGGTTGAGCAACATGACCACCATTTACAATTATCCGTACTACCCCGAACACTTCAAGTCACTCGGTTTTGAAGAAGGAGCGGCCTGGGTGGAATACCTGATACACATTCCGGATAAAGTACCGGAAAAAATAAGTAAATTCTCCGATATTATCCTCAAACGGTACAACCTGAAACTGTTGCAGTTCAAATCGTCCAGGGAACTGGTAAAATATGCCGATGACATGTTTGACCTTATGAACCGCTCGTTCAAGGACCTGCAATCGTTCATCCCCATACAAAAACCGCAGATCGAACAGTACAAACAGAAGTACCTGAAGTTCATCCATCCCGACTTTGTAAAGTTTATCGTGGATGAAAATGACAAAATGATAGCTTTTTCCATTACCATGCCCTCTTTTTCCAGGGCACTGCAAAAGGCCAACGGCAAATTGTTCCCCTTCGGCTTCTGGCATATCCTGCAGGCCCAGAGAAAAAATGATTCCGCTACCCTGTACCTCATAGGCGTCGACCCCAAATACCAGAACAAGGGGGTCACCGCGGTTATATTTAACGAAACTAACAAGATTTTCAAACAGCGTGGCATGCGCTACGTGGAATCCAACCCCGAACTGGAAGAAAACATCTCCGCCCAGTTGCTTTGGAAACATTATGAGAAAAACGAACAGCACAAACGCAGGGTTACCTGGATCAAGCCGTTATAAATGCGAATAATAGTTAACATGAATAATAGATAAGAAAAGGGCTTCCCTGCTTCGGCTTTAGTTTATCCTGGACCAAGTCGAAGGACCCGGCACAGGTCCTGACACGAAGAGGGGTGTTTCGCTTGCGGGACAGGGAGTTTGACCCAGCCCGAAACCTGGGTATGTTCCCCCGGCTTTTGTATTTTTCCCGTGGCTTGGGTTTTCAAACCCTCCGATCCCGATTGTCCCAATAGTTATCGGGATCAAGGGAGGAGCTTTTAAAAACTCTCAAACAAAGCGTGTAATTCTGAACATGCTTTTGATTCACAAGCTTGAACATTATTCCACGTTAGTTAAGCTAACAGGAGGCTGTCAGGGTTTTGGCACACTGTTCACCGTTTGTTCCTTATTTTCGGTAGCTTCGGCAAGTTTTTCCTGTTTTTCCCGGGCATAGGCCAACCCCTGTTCCCACCAGGAGGCCATGAGTTTTTTATTGAAGACCAGGGAATTTTCGGTCAGCCTGGTCGGTGTATAATACAGGTTGAGCTTAACATCCTTATTGATGGCCGACAATTTGCCTTCTACAATGTCGTGAAACTCTACCTGGTCCAGTAAAAACCCGAAAAGGTTCACCATTAACGAAAACGGATTTTTACCCAATACCTTGTTGTATTCCATGTTTTCCGCCTCCAGGATAATGGCATCTACTTCCGTGGCCCCTCTTTTTATGGCTTCCCGTATGGGAACTACACACCCCAGTCCGCCATCGGCATATTCAAAGCCGTCTTTCCTGGTCAGCGACATAAAGGGCACATAATTGCAGGAAATCCATATCCAGTCGCAAAAGTCCGCATAGTCGAAATCGTGTATGGACTTGTATTCCACCCTGTTCTTGGAGAGGTTAGACACGGTAACGATCACTTCCTTTCCCCGTTCCCTGATCCGGTGGAATTCCTCTTCCGTAAAATCTTTTTTTATGTTTCGTCTCAGATTCTTGCTTTCCCCGAAAGTACGCTTCCCCTTCATAAGCTGCCACATTACGTTAAAGTAATTAATGGTTACGTATTCCCGGCCTTCTTTTTTCCGGACCACAAAGGGATTGTTACTGAATATTTTCCGCTGGTTGACAGAGGTGTAAATATCGTATATCTTGGGAATATTATTGTCTGCCAGGTGCGGGATGAGCAAACTTCCGGTTGAAGTCCCCACGAACATGTCGTATTCTTTTTTGTGATGTTCAATCAGATACTGGGCCACTCCCCCGGCAAAAGCACCTTTACTCCCTCCACCGGATATGACTAAGGCTTTCATATGCTGTTATATGGTTTTAATTATCGGTATGTTGTTCATGATATTTAACCTTCATCAATCATACTGCTGTCAACATCAAATCTCAGAAGTTCCCTGGTTCTTCAGTTTGGCAAAATCGTAACCGTTTTGCCACCATTTCGTCATTTTTTCCTTGTTAAAGATAAGGGAATTTGTAGTTAAAACCGTAGGTGTATAGTAAAAATTGATAATTGCCCCCTGGTGTGAAGCTACGAACTTTCCTATTTTTATATTCTGCTGTTCGATCCTGTCCAGCATAAAGCGGAACATGTTGGTCAAAAGGTCAAAAGCATTTCGCGAAGGCATCCGGTTCATATAAGTTACTTCGGTATGCAGGATAATGGCATCGATCTCTTTCGCGCCCCTTCTTATGGCTTCTTCGATGGGCACCATGGTTCCGAGGCCCCCGTCAGCATATTCGCAACCGTTTTTTCGCACCAGGGTCATAAACGGGGTGTAATTGCACGATATCCACACCCATTCGCAAAACTCGTCATAATCAAAATCGTTGATCGACTTGTATTCCACCTGGTTCAGTGATAAATTGGACACGGTAACCACAATATCCTTTCGATGTTCCCGGAGGGCGTCAAATTCCTCCAGGGTAAAGGTATCCCGGATAAGCTGTTTCAGGTTATGGCTTTCCCCGAAGGTTTTGCTTCCGCTCAGAAAACTGCGCAACACGGTAAAGTGATTAATGGCTATCTGCTGTGTGCCGTATTTGTGTCTGATTTTAAAAGGGCAGTGACTGAAAATATTGTCCTGGGTGACCGAAGTATATACGTTTTTTATCTTTTCCACTTCTTTCAGGGCCAGGTGCGACACCAGTAAACTCCCTGTCGAAGTCCCCAGATACAACTGGTACTCTTTCTGCAACTCCTCAATGAGAAATTGTGCCACTCCCCCGGCAAAAGCACCTTTGCTCCCTCCTCCGGATATGACTAAGGCTTTCATTGGTTACTGTTGTATGTAGTTCCGGTTTTTTTAGCGAACAGGTTTGACTTTTTTTGCATTTGTAAATTATTTTGGGGGGTTAGTTATTGGGTTATTAGGTTACTTGGTTATTGAGTTATTCGGACACCCGGACACTCATTTTATTACAATAGAACGGCTCTTGCATTCCGTGTTCCGTATTGGCCACATTATTACCGGGGCATCACTCCTTGTAAGAACTCTTTTTCTTTCTCTCCCAATTTAGGAATTAATTCCTGTATCTCCCGGACATAGGATTCATTTTTTAACAGGCCCTTCAGCATTTCCCTGCAATTACCGGCAAAACCCCAGGTATGATGTACACAGGCCCGGACCAGGTTTTCAAGCACCTCTTCGTGCATCAATCCCATCTGGTAAAGGAAAGAAAAGGCATTTTGCCGTACCTGATAACTATACCGCGACGATGTATACGCCGCTAATTCTTCCTTCCATTGTCTTTTAGCCTTAAAAACTTCCGGTTCCGTACCGGAGGGATATGATGGTGCCGACAAGGCCAGGGCCAGCCATAACATACGCACGTTCTTCCGGGCATCCCCTTCCGTATGTTTTGTCTTACCGAGGTACGACGGGGCATTTTCCGGGAAATTCATCCAGAGCTTTACCAGGGCGTTTTCTACCGTTACATAACTGTCATCTTCCAGCAGTGTTTCAAACGCCGTCCTGAGTTCCTCCGGGATGCTATCAATACTCAGGGCAAGGGCCTGACGTATCTTCAGGTCACCCGAGCGCAACCTCTTTTTGTTCCAGGCCACATCCGCAGTATCCGCATTTTTCTGAAATACGATTTCCTGTTTCACGGGATAGTATATATCGGAATGCAACAACGCCTCCCGTTCTTCAGGCGGTACCTCTCCTTCCTTCAGCGCCATGTAGGTCCGGATAAATGTGTTTTTCCGCAGTGAAGCCATCGCTTCTTCCGCCGGAAAAACCGTATCCCTCAGCCACCGATCCACAAAAACAGACAGGTTCTTACCACCGGCTTGCTCTATTTCATCCATAAAATCTGACGTCACGGTATTGCCGAATTTATGCTTTTCCAGGTATTGCCGTACACCTTTCCGGAAAATTTTATCACCTACCTTCTCCCTGAGCATATGCAATGCAAAAGCGCCTTTTTCATAAAAAGTAAGGCTCCCGGCACTCGGGTCCAGCACTGCTTCATCCTTTCCTTTTTCCGATCTTTCCGTAAGTTTCCGGGCCGACCGATACAGTTTCCAGTAGTAATAATCCTCGCCAAAAACAGTTTTTTCGGCCAGCAGCGCATAATAGGTGGCAAAACCTTCCTGGAGCCAGTGGTGTTTGTCACTCCGTGCAGTTACCATGTCTCCGAACCATTGGTGGGCCATCTCATGGGCGTTTACATTGAGGTAGTTCATGTCGTTGTACCCCGTGGAATCCACCATAAAGGCATCGGAAAACAAGGTAAGGGTAGTGTTTTCCATTCCGGCGTGCAGAAAATCCCGTACCGGAGCCTGCTTGTAATTCTGCCAGGGAAAAGGCATTCCTATTTCAGTCTCCAGAAAATCAAATATCCTTTTGGTATACCTGTACGTCGGTTCGGATTTTGCCTTGTCTTCCGGATAGTAATACATTTCCAGGGGAATACCGCTCCCGGAAAAATCCCGGATCATATCGTATTTTCCTATGGTCAATGCAAGCAGGTAACTGCTCATTCCATGTTGCATATCATATTTCCAGCATATTAAACCATCACTTTCAGCAGTATCTTTTAATAACCCGTTAATTAATACTTTGTAATTTTCATCAAAACAAACCGTCAGATCAAATTCCACTTTTTCTTTCCTGTCGTCAAAAGACGGGAACCAGTTGCTGGTATACCTTCCCTGTCCCTGTGTCCAGACCTGTTTTTTTGCATTATCGGTGTCCCATCCCACAAAATACATTGCTTTTTCCGGAGCGGCTTTATAACGAAAGGCAAGTTTGTTTTTCCGGGAGGGTTCAAAGCGGGAGGTAATCCACAGGCGGGAACCGCTATTGTGAAAAGTGACCTTTCTGCCGTTCAGTCGCACACTGTCGAATGTCATGTTGCGGGCATCGATATACAGGGAATCCACCGGGTGCAGCACATCAAAAAAATAGGTCACCGTCCCGGTTATTTCCTTTTTATACGGATGAATGGTAATGGCACCTTCAGCCCTGACAAAATCGGCATTTTCGGTCTGTTGTGCAAAAACACACCAACCTGTCAGGAACAAAAGAAAACAACACAACAATACTTTTTTCATATGCGGAATTTCATAAGCTGCGTCCTAAATTACATATTCACCATCAATCCGGAAATATTTTAAGCAGAATTAACGATTTACCGGCTGTATTCAATTTAAGGTTTATTAATTATCTTCGCCTTTATGAATCCTAAGCTGTTACAGACTCCCATCGATTACCTCAAAGGTGTGGGCCCTAACCGTGCCGACCTGCTCCGAAAAGAATTGGGGATACACACCTACCAGGACCTTATCAATTTGTTCCCCAACCGGTATATTGACCGTACGCGCTATTACAAGATAAATGAGTTACAGGAAAATTCTTCCGAGGTACAGGTTGTGGGTAAGGTCGTACACCTTAAAACGGTAGAACAAAAACGGGGAAAACGGCTTGTGGCCACTTTTACGGATGGTACGGGTGAAATGGAACTGGTGTGGTTCCGCGGGCACAAATGGATACGGGAAAGTATTAAGCTCAATGTACCCTACGTCATTTTCGGGCGCTGTAACCGCATCGGGCATCACTTTTCGATGCCACACCCGGAAATGGAACTTCTTACCGATCACGAACGCAGCCTGCGAACGGCGATGCAACCCGTATATCCCTCAACAGAAAAACTCAGCAACAAAGGGATCACCAACAAGGTTATCAACAAACTGATGCAACAGCTTTTTACGGAGACCGGGGGAAAGTTCATGGAAACCCTGTCCCCTTCCCTCCTTGGTGAACTGAGCCTTATCTCAAAGCCTGCGGCCCTTTTCAATATCCATTTCCCCAAAAGCCAGGAATTGCTGGCCAGGGCACAGTACCGGCTGAAATTCGAAGAACTTTTTTACATACAGTTACAACTGCTCATAAAGAACCGTATACGCAAACAGAAGATCAGGGGCTACGTCTTTGACCAGGTAGGCGACCAGTTCCTCAGTTTTTATAACGATCATCTCCCTTTTTCCCTTACCGGGGCACAAAAAAGGGTGATCCGGGAAATCAGGCACGATCTCGGCACAGGAGCACAAATGAACCGCCTGCTCCAGGGTGATGTGGGGTCCGGAAAGACCATTGTAGCCCTGATGGCCATGCTGCTTGCCATAGACAACGGTTTCCAGGCCTGTATCGTGGCCCCCACCGAAATCCTGGCGACTCAGCATTACAACGGTATTGAAGAGTTGGTTAACGACCTGGGAATAACCATAAAACTGCTCACAGGCTCTACTAAAACTTCAATACGAAATGAAATCCACGAGCAACTCCAAAGCGGCGAACTGAATATCCTTGTAGGTACCCACGCCGTATTGGAAGACAAGGTGAAATTTCACAATCTCGGGCTGGCCGTGATCGACGAACAACACCGTTTCGGGGTAGCACAACGGGCAAAATTATGGCATAAGAATTCCACTCCGCCACACATCCTGGTCATGACCGCCACCCCTATTCCCCGTACACTGGCCATGAGCCTCTACGGCGACCTGGACATTTCGGTAATTGACGAATTACCGCCGGGACGAAAACCCGTAAAGACCGTGCACCGCTACGACAGTAACCGCCTCAGGGTTTTCCGGTTTCTGAAAGACGAAATCGGCAAAGGAAGACAGGTCTACATTGTATACCCGCTCATACAGGAATCCGAAAAAATGGATTATAAGGATCTCATGGATGGCTATGCCAGCATAGAAAGGGAGTTCCCGAAACCCGAGTACCAGGTATCCGTAGTTCACGGCAAGATGAAACCGGCCGACAAGGACTACGAAATGGAGCGCTTTGTACGGGGAGAAACCCAGATCATGGTGGCTACCACAGTGATCGAAGTGGGTGTTAATGTACCCAATGCATCCGTAATGATCATCGAAAGCGCCGAAAGGTTCGGGCTGTCGCAGCTACACCAGCTACGCGGCAGGGTGGGACGCGGTGCGGAACAGAGCTATTGTATCCTGATGACCGGGCACAAACTCTCTGCCGACTCCAAAACACGCCTGGAAACCATGACCCGTACCAACGACGGTTTTGAAATTGCCGAAGTTGACCTGAAACTCCGCGGACCGGGAGATATTATGGGCACCCAGCAAAGCGGTATACTCCATCTGAAAATAGCCGATATTGTCAAGGACAATCAAATCCTGAAAGCCGCCCGTTACTACGCCCTTCAGTTATTAAAAAACGACCCTTCCCTTTCTTCGGAAGAAAACAGGATCATACGATATACGTATACACAGCTCAGCAAGGACAAGAACATATGGAATTATATCAGTTAACCGCAATAAATACGGTATAGTGGTTTTCTCAGGCAAGTACCGCCCCGGGAGACTTTTTTGGTTTGTGAGTTGGGGAGTTTTGGAGTTGGGGAGTTTTGGAGTTGGGGAGTTTTGGAGTTGGGGAGTTTTGGAGTTGGGGAGTTTTGGAGTTGGGGAGTTTTGGAGTTGGGGAGTCCCGGAGTTTTGGAGTTGGGAGGGTATTGTCTCTCAGTTCTTAAAACCCTAACAAGTACACGTCATTCCGAGGAACCGACGAAGGGAGGTAAATCCAGCCCTGAACCCTTCGACCTGGCTAAGGATAAACTAAAGCCGAAGGGTGGCAATCTCTGGAAGCCGGCAACATACCTCCGGTGGCATGCGCATAACCTGCCAGGAGACCGCCGCGCTACAGCCTGTCCTGAGTTTATCGAAGGGCTCGCGGTGACGATTATCTTAACGTCATTGCCAATTGATGCGCTTGCCGAAATGTTAATTCCCGGAGCTACAGAGGGTGTCATTATCGATTTATATGGTTGTCCAAATGTTATCCCTCACAGTGACGTATGGCTTCAACTTCGTAAAATCGTCGTTTACACAAATCTTTTTTTAATACTTTTGCCCCGGAGTTCGACAACTATTCCTCACGGTTTTTAAAAAAAATCGTATATTTAGATTTTAGCTTCCCCAACATGTAAAGTAAGGCGGAAGCTACTACCCCGGGCCGATACTTTATGAAAGCAGGGAGCTCCCGGAGTTCCTGCTTCGGCAGAATTCCATATAAAAAAACTGTATCCGGTCGTCCGGGGCATATACGGTAATCAAACCAGGGCGTTATTTTTTCCTGCCGGTACAGGGAACTAACTAAACCTCTATGGGCATAAGGTCCATAGGTTTATTGCAGGCTGAAAGTCTGTTTGGCCAGGGATACACGAATATTTGTATAAATGACTACTGGTAAGTCCGTGTATTCGTGGCTAAACTTTATACAAACTGAAGTTGCTGCAATAATCCCGATTATCCCGATAGCTATCGGGAGCAAAGGTTTTAAACCGCAAACCGAGACCAATAAAAAACATGATTATACGTTTAAAAAAATTACTTCCACTCATCGTTTTTCTTCCCGTTTACGGGATTTCCCAGGACAAGCCCGTTGTTAAATTCGGCGGGGCGCTCCGTTTTAACTATATCTATTCCTCCTGGAAAAAGGAACAGAAAAAACAGGGCGGGGACTTTATGTACGACATGTTCCGTATCAATGCAAAAGCCTCCCTCAAAGGGGTCACTCTCGACGCCGAATATCGCCTGTATTCCGAAGAATTCGGCGGAGGTGTACTAAAACAGGGATGGCTGGCCTACCGTTTTAATGAAAAGGACGAAATCCAGGTGGGACTCACCCAGGTTCCTTTCGGGATACAGCAATACAACTCGCACAACTGGTTTTTTAATATCGGTTATTACATCGGCCTGGAAGACGATCACGATATCGGTGTCAAGTTCATTCACCGGAAGGACGAAGGACTCAATTACCAGATCGCCTTTTTTAAGAATTCGGAAAGTATAGCCTTCGGAGGTGCTACGGATGTTTCGTTCAGCAGGTATTCCTACGACGTTGCGTCTATGGACGTCGACGGTGACGGCGAACCGGATTACAGGAACAAGGAAACGAACCAGTTCAATATCAAGCTGAATTACAAATGGCAACGCAGGCAATTCAAGCAGCAGTTCGGCGGTTATGCGCAGTACGGGGGATTATATAACCTGGACACGGAAGAAATCGGTCACCATTACGGTTACGGGCTTTTTTACGAACTGGACTACAAGGCATTCAACCTCAAATCCGAGATCCTGCATTACACCAAGTCCCCGGAAAACCCGGAGACAGAACGTTCGGATATGTTCGCAATGGCCGCCTACGGTTCGCCTTACCTCGTGGCTGCAAAGGCTAACCTCGCTTCACTCGCCGTGGCCTATACCGTCCCCGTATCGTGGGGGCCCGTGGAATCCCTTCAGTTCTACAATGATTTCGGGTACATCCAAAAAACAGCACACGATTTTGCCGACAGTTATATGAACGTTACCGGAATAGGTGTAGCGGCAGGACACTTATACACCTATATCGATCTTGCCGCAGGGAAAAACCATTCCTGGCTGGGCGGTAATTTTATCGACGATTTTGCACAGGGTATTCCTGATGCCAAATGGGAAGCGCGTTTTAACATCAACATAGGATATTATTTTTAACCAGGGAAAACACTATAATTATGGCAAAAAAAGTAGTTCGAAGTGATGAAAAAAAATCCATTTTTGGGCTCGAGATCAACGGCCCGGTATTTTTTTCCTCCGCGATCATTATGATCATCAGTATTACACTGACCCTCATTTATAAGGACAGTGCGGGAGAATATTTTAAACGCATCCAGAATTTTGTAGCCAATAACGGCGGCTGGTTTTTTGTGCTGGTTGTTAATATTTTTCTCTTTTTCATGATCTATATGGCTTTCAGCAAGTTCGGAAGGCTCCGGATAGGCGGGCAAAATGCCAAGCCCGAGTTTAAGACCATGTCCTGGTTTGCCATGCTGTTCAGCGCCGGAATGGGTATAGGACTGCTGTTCTGGAGCATTTCGGAACCTATTTCCCATTTCACTTCGCCTCCTACCGCCACCGGAAAAACCGTGGCGGCGGCACAGGAAGCCATGAACTTCACTTTTTTGCACTGGGGGTTTCATGCCTGGGGGATCTACGCACTGGTAGGCCTTGCCCTGGCTTACTTTACCTATTCGAGAGGACTGCCGCTTACCATCCGGTCCGTATTCTATCCTTTTCTCGGTGACAAGGTCTATGGCATACTGGGCGATATCATCGATGTCATAGCGGTACTGGCTACGATATTCGGACTGGCCACTTCCCTGGGGCTCGGAGTAAGACAGATAGCCGGAGGCCTTAATCATGTTTTTGACATCCCCGGGGGAATTACCACACAAATGCTGCTCATCGCCGGAGTTACTCTTGTGGCCACCATTTCCGTGGTGCTCGGAGTCGATAAGGGTGTAAAATTTCTCAGTGAATGGAACATGCGTATTGCGGTATTGCTCCTCCTCCTGGTTGTTATACTGGGGCCTACCATATACATTTTCCAATCTTTTGTTCAAAATACGGGAAGCTATTTTTACAACTTCCTGGAAGTAGCCACATGGACGGAAACCTATACCGGTACGCACTGGCAGAACACCTGGACCATTTTTTACTGGGGCTGGTGGATCGCCTGGGCCCCGTTCGTAGGTATATTTATTGCCCGGATATCCAAAGGTAGGACCGTACGCGAATTTATTCTCGGGGTGCTGATCGTCCCTGCGCTGGTTACCTTTTTCTGGATCAATGCCTTCGGCAGTACCGCCATACAGGATGCCCTTGCCGGTAACATGGCCGTAGTGAACGAGGTCAAGATAGACGAAGCCATTGCCATGTTTGTCTTCTTGGAGGATTTCCCCTTACCCATGGTATTGAATATCATTGCCATCATACTGGTAGCGGGCTTTTTTATCACATCATCCGACTCCGGATCGCTTGTGGTGGACAGTATCACCTCCGGCGGGAAAATAGATGCCCCCGTGGCGCAGCGAATCTTCTGGGCCGTCATGGAGGGAGCGGTCGCCGCCGTGCTGCTGATAGGCGGAGGACTCAAGGCACTCCAGACTGCAGTTATCGTTTCAGGGCTGCCGTTTGCCATTATCCTGCTTGTGATGTGCTATTCCCTCTACAAGGGACTCAACGAAGATCACCGTAAACTACGACGACGCGAAGAGCAAAAAGACCTTGACAATTACAAGGATATCGTTTCCAATATCCTGCAAAAAAGAAGACCAAAGGAAAACAAAGATAAAAACCCATAAACATCATGACTACCGATATAAAAAACATACTCGTTGCCCTGGACCTTTCGGAAATTGACGAAACCCTTATTACTTACGCTGCTTTTCTGGCCGATACCCTGAAAGCGGAAAAGGTCTACTTTGTACATAACATCAAAAAATATGAGATCAGTGACCTGTTTGAAGATGAACTCGGCGATGTTAATATCGAAGAAAGTATCGGGGAAGAACTGAACGAAAAAGTGACCGCCCTCTTCAAAAGCAAAACGGAATGGGAGGTACTCATATCCAATGACACCTACACCGAATCGCTGATTGCCTATATCGTGAACAAGTATGGCATTCACCTCACGCTGGTAGGCAATAAAAACCGGGTAAAAGGTACCGGGGTGGTAAGCGGTAAACTCCTGCGAATGCTCCGTTGCCATATCCTGACCCTACCGAAAAATTCTGCACCAAAGGTGAAAAACATATGGATAGGAACCGACTTTTCAAATGCTTCCAAACGCAGTTTTGTCATGGCCCGGGAGGTCGGGAAAGCCACTTCGGCACAAATAAAAGCGATACATATCTATAATGTCCCGTTACAGTTTGCGCCTTACCTGCCCAAGGAAACCCTGGTGCCTACCGTAGAAAAACACACCAATGAAAAAGGCCGGAAATTCATGAAAAAAATCCCCGGGGGGGCAGAAAATATTCCGCTGGAGATCATACCGGGACGGACTTCGAGCATTACCGAGAACCTTATCGAACACGGGAAAAAAGAGAAAACAGACCTGTTCTTTGTTTCCGATAAGGGGGGAAATACGTTCTCATCCCTGCTCGTGGGAAGCGTTACCGAAGAACTGTTCAGCGAAGACCTCCATTTTCCGTTATGGGTATGCAAATAGGCGTTAGACTTTAAGTCTAATCCCTTTTTAGTCATACGACAAGCAATTTTTAGCTAATGTAGGATTGTAGTCTTACCTAAAAAATGGATAAGACTACAATCCAAGCATGACAATAATCATAAAAAATATTTTATTATATCCGATACATTTAGCAATATTATTAAACTTATCACGATACCAAAAAACAGGTTTAGAAAAATTCCTAAAAGACTTTTGAAAAACCTTTTTTCCCTAAAACTAATTATAGCATATATTAATCCAGCTAATGACAATATAGCAGTAAACAAAGCTAATAAACCTAAAATAAGCATTAAAGTAAAACTCTCATTGTTTTTCCCGAAATAAGATAAAAGTAAGAATGTTAAAATGGTTAATAATAGGCTTAGTATCCCTATCCTTATTGACCTGTTTGAATGCATATGATAATCATAGTTTTAAGAAAGCCAAGTCCGTTTCTGGACCTGGTTGATTATTAACTTTTATAAAGCAATCCAGTTGTTTTGATCATCCATTACCATTTCAGGATTCCAATGATCAACAAATAATTCCTTAAGCCTGTCTCTATTTTCTTTTATCCGATAATATTCATATATTTCTCCTTTGTAAGGTAAAGAAAGAATACAGTTATTATTCCAATTTTTGGGTTCGGCACTTCCCAAAGATGCACTGATACTAAGAGACTCTGGGTCAGTTTTCTGCCCCATTCCAAAAGCCAATATCAAACGCAAATTCAGGATAGTCACTGTCCTTACATTTCTTACAAAATTTTCTTTTTATATATTCATACTCCCAAACCACCTTTTTTTGCAGGGCAAGTTTTCGGCTGTTAGCCCCTTCGTACCGTTGGTTAAATCTTGGATCAGGTTTTTTTAATCTTTCCAAAAAGATAATAAAGGACTCTGTACACTCTTTTAGTGTGGCTTTACGATCGTACCAACTGACCCCTATTTTTAACATAAAAACAATAACTATCTCAGTATATATTTTAACACAGAGCAAATGGCTATTCCATTTTCAACAAATAAATTAGCTATAGATTCTACAATTAAGGTCGATTATAAACAATTTTTAACTTATGTCCAGTTATAACTTTCTATATCATTTAGAGAAAGTTTAAACCACTTCAAATAATACTTAGAATTCTATATCTTCCAAAATCTCTATTTTCCAAACAGATTTTTCTTTCTTTAAATTTCCTGTGACCAAAGCCCCTTCTATGGGACTGGAGAAAGAAAAAGAAACTGTTTTCGTTTCACATGATATAATATCCAATTTTAAATTAATTTTAGCTTTATTCGTATTTAAAGAATCTACTAGTTTTATATATGTGTTTTCTACTGCAAGTGAATCTAATCCATCTAGAAATGGATTAGCAATTAATTCAATAGGTTTTCGTTCATCCAATTCCAGGTGTAAATACGCATATACATTTTTTTGCAAAAGAATAGTTTTTATAATGTCTTTTTTGTCTTGTTTCTCTAAACAACTATATTCCTGAGACATACAGGATAATGATGTAACAAGCGTAAATAGTAATATAATCATTCGTTTTTCCATGATCCTTATTTTTTGTTCATTAAAATTTCATACGCCTTTTCAGGTTCAATATTTCGACCATAAACAGCATATTCAAATTGTATGCCTTCTTCTCCTGGATATTCAAAACCATTGTAATAATCCCCATAATGAACATATTCGTGCAATATCGTCGAGCCCAGAAAAAATAAAAGAGCATCCTCTTTCATCTGGTCTGTTGTTTTGTTTTCCAGTTGTTCAACAAAATCTACATCCAAATAAATATTGTCCGGATTATTTTTGTCAAACAACCCAGCCGTATCTGGAGAACTTGTTTCACGATAATTATCCAATTGCATTATTACTAAAGTAGGTCCACTACCCCATTGCAGGTCTCTTTTTATTTCAGAAATGGGTAATTTAGTAAAATGATTTATAGCATAGACAATTCTAGAGATATTTGCAACCTTCGGAAGCTGATTTTTAAGATATTCCGTTAGTTTCGGATAACGAGTAGCATAATCACTCCCTTTAGGATATTTTATCAGAGGAGAAATACTTACTAAGGCCTGTTCAGTCATTAAGGCATCAATCACCTTTTTTACATATTTTTTAAATTCTTCACTAAATTCATTGGCATCTAAAAAGTAATATAATTTATAGACCCAACCATCTACATTATCGTCAATCCATTGAGACTGTTTCGGAGTAAGAGAACCAAGTCTTTTCTTTAAAAAGAATATACCTTCTGCACTCAGATAGTAACTCGTATTCGGAACAACTGTAGTTCCCTCATTTTCGCATAAACTCAATAACCCAATAACTAAGTAACTTAATAACTTTAACTATACCTTTTTAGAAGCTAAAGCGAGATGCACTAAAGTGCACAGGTTTGACTTCAACTGAGGCCACTAAAAATCCGAAGAATATTCCTTCCTTTATTACCGGTAATACCGTTCCGAATCGTATATTTACACTTTATAACCACGTAAATACAGTTAATACCTTGAAACAGTTATTCTTTATTGCAGCGTTTGTCCTCGGGATATCTGCCGCATTTGCCCAAAAGACTTTTGACAACGGTACCATCACCTATAAAATGACCACCAACGCCCAGGATACACAGGCCGGTGACGTTACCATGGAAGCGGATCTCGTATTCCATATTTCGGAAAAAGAGGCCAAAACCAATATGACCATGAATACCATGGGCGTAAGTGTGAACATGAAAAGCCTGATCAATGCAGAAAACAGGACAGGACTGGTCCTTATGGACGTTTTGGGACAAAAAATGGCGGCGAAGGTAACACCCTCCGACTACGACGACATGATTAAAAAGAACAAGGATTTTGAAGTTGAAAACGTGGAACCGACAGCTGAGACCAAAAATATTCTGGGCTATACCTGCAAAAAAGTGATCGCCACCACCAAGAAAGGCACGCAACTGGACGTGTACTATACCGATGCCATAAAGCCCGTGTCGATAGACGGATTGGGAAACATTAACATGAAAGGTATTGACGGGTTACCGCTGGAATATCACATACAGACCCCGCAGGCCAGTCTCATCTTTAAGGCTACGGATATCGAGGAAGGCGGTGTAAAGACCTCGGTATTCAATTATGATATCCCTGAAGGCTATACCGAAGTCCCTTACAAACAGTTAAGCCAGATGAGCCAGGGTATGTAATGTTCAGGCGTCCACTATTTCCATTTTCCGGAGCAGGAAAGAAGCATTCATATTTCGGCATATCCCGTCTTTGAACGTATAGTCAAAATACAATTCGTCATCGATGATCTCGGCATCAAAATAGTGGTTTTTCACCCGGGGGATCTTATCGGCCACTTCGCACAGGCTCAAATCGTGCGTGGCGATGATCCCGGTAGCCTGTAAAGCCACAAGTTTCTCTATAAATTTCCGCGAACCGATGGCTTTATCCGTACTGTTGGTCCCTTTCAGGATTTCGTCGAGTACTATGAAATAATTGTCCTTCCCGGTCTCGTCTACTATAAACTTCAACCGGCTCAGTTCCGCATAAAAATACGAGGCTTCATCTGCGAGGGAATCTGCCGTACGCATACTGGTAATGAGTTTAACGGGCGCGTATTCACAGGTTTCCGCACAAACCGGCAAACCCGTGTTGGCCATGATGATCTGAAGGGAAACGGTTCGTAAAAATGTACTTTTTCCGGCCATATTCGCCCCGGTAATGATAAAAAACTCCTCTTTTTGAATGGTATAATCGTTTTTTACCGCTTCTTCAGGATCGATCAGCGGATGGACGGCCCGGGTGGTCCTTAAAACATTTTTGCCCTGAACAATTTCGGGAAAAACGTAAGCGGGATGGTTAAAGGCAAAATTCCCCAGTGCATTGTAAGCATCCGTAAAGTGAATAACACCAAACCAGTCACTCACCCTATTCCCGTAATTATCGATCCATTGCTCCAGTTTATAACATTGCATCAGGTCCCACAGCAGGAAACCATTTCCCAGTATCCCGAAGATCATATTGTTCCGCTGGTCCAGGGCATCGATGGTTCTGGCGAATTTCCGGAGTATATCCGAAGCGTTTTGCGACGAATGCCCTGTTTTGTCCTGCCGGTCTTTCAGCCGGGGCGAAGAAAACACCTCCCGCTCTATCAATGCGAGCAGCCGATGGTATTGATAAAAGGTATCCTGTACCTTACCCACATGTATGGAAAGCCTGCTCACCTTTTTTAATTGACTCCCGGTAATCACCAGGCCCGACAGGAAGTAACCCGAAATAACATAACCCGAAATAAAACCGAGGAAATACAGTCCCGCAAGAATAACCGATATTGCGGAGAACAACAGTGGCAGCCATTTCATATATGACGGAACAAACCGGTTATACCCACCAAGCCAGTTCAATATGGCTGCCGGGGATGTTTTTGTGTCAATGAGCCGGGCGATGGCCGTAAACTCCTGCCGGAATTCCACTTTTTCCGCCAGTTCTTTTACAACTTCCTGCTTCCGGGGAATTTCCGTAATATCATTGGATGTCAAAAGCCTTGCCAGTTCCTGCTTCCCCGCTGCCAGCGCCGTCCTGTTCAGGTACTGGAAAAAGGAACGGTTGCCGAACAGATCGACATCCTGGCTAAAAGCATGTGACGCATCCTTAAATTCCCTCCCGTCGGGAAGATGGTCAAAATTACGGTGCAACACCTGTATTTCGGTTTCGTTGAGCAGGATCAATTCGCGCAGCTTTCTCTTCTGCTGCCTGAGATCGGCATGCCGGGATATCAGGAACAAAAAGACCGCGATCCCGGCCAGGATAAACCCGATCGTCAATTTAATGTTGCCGAAAAACCAATACGTAAGAAATACAACTGTAAAAAACACGGCCAGCCGGGACATACTGAACACAAAAAGCCGTTTGTTTACCTTGTTCAGTTCGTCCCGGTAGCGTTTGATATAATTCTGATAAACCGATAAAGGTGAATTCATGGAAATGGATATGAGATGTTAGATTTTAGATTTAAGATTTAAAGACGCAGGACTGATTCCGGTTACGAGTTGCCAGTTACCAGTTTTTATAATTGTTTTCAAACGGGCAACCGGCCCTTCGCCTCAGGGACCAAAACAGGCAACGGGCAACGGGCAACAGACAACAGGCTTATTTACATTTTCAAAATCCTGTGTCATACATCCTGTAATCTTACGTCTGAAATCTTATGTCATGTACGGGAAGCTAAAATACATAAACTTCACCAACTATATACCACACAAACTGTCTGTATAAAGAATATTCCCGGAACCTCTTCTTCGGTTATTTCTGTCATACCTCCTATCTTTGCCGGGCGACTTTGTTCTTTAGTTATTGGGGTATTAGGTTATTGGGTTATTAGGTTGATGAGTTGTTGAATTAATATGCGATGTTTAAGTAACCGGATAACTGATAGCCGGGCCATCATTTTTAACATTACTAAAGTGTGATATACCGGGCCTGTCGAAGTGCTGCAATAAATTACAGGGATTTAAGTCCCTCAACTGAAACCAATAAACACAACCTGCCGGATATGACCAATTTTATTCTTATCGCTGTCTGCATCCTTTCCGGAATCCTGGTAAAACGTTACAAGGCATTGCCAGAAGACAGTTTCAAGGCAGTCAATGCCTGGCTGATCAACATTGCCCTCCCTGCGGTTGCTCTTAAATACCTTCCGCAGATGGAATGGACGGGAAAACTGCTCCTGCCGTTGCTGATGCCTTTTCTGGTATGGATCGGGGCGTATTTGTGCATACGCATACTCGATCGTTTTTACCGGCTGAGCAAACAGAACAAGGCGGTATTGCTCCTCACTGCGGGGCTGGGAAATACGTCTTTCCTCGGGTTTCCGCTTACACAGGCTTATTTCGGCGATAAAGGCCTGCCCATAGCCGTGTTTTACGACCAGGTTACTTTTATTATTATCTCAACCCTGGCCATTTTTACAGCGGTAAAGGCATCCAACGGCGGTACCTTTCACCCGCGTACCACCCTGCGGAAAATTTTTACCTTTCCGCCCTTTATTGCGTTTATCCTGGCATTCGTCCTGCCCCCGTTCATATCGTTTGATCCCGTTCGGCCCGTACTGGATGCCCTGGCCGTGACGCTGGTGCCCCTGGCCCTTTTTTCGGTAGGCATGCAACTTCCGCTGAAAGACTGGAAGACCGACCGGGGACTGATTGTTTTTGCCCTGTCTTACAAACTCGTCCTGATTCCGTTATTACTGTTTGCAGGCTGCCTGTTCTTTTCCTTAAAAGGGCTCACGGCCCAGGTAAGCGTATTCGAAGCCGCTATGGCGCCCATGGTCACGGGAGCTATCATAGCCATAGACCACAACCTGAACCCTCCCCTGGCCAATAAGATCCTCGGCATCGGTATCCTGGTCTCTTTCTTTACGACTTTTCTCTGGTCGCTCGTGCTCCCGGTTATTGGTTAATCGGTTAATCAGGTTGCTTTGTCTTAAGGGGAGGACACCCCCCTGGGGGGGGGGAGTTGTGAAACTCTTTAAAAGAAATAAATCCCCCCTTGAGGGGGGATACAGGGGGGTGTATCCCGCACCGGAGTATGTCGGCGTCCGAAAAAAACTGAAATCCCCGTCTCTGCTTTTATAGGAAGTTCATAACTATTATCTTTGCGCTTCTGTATAAAAGGAAAAAGTGCAGATGAATACCCCGTTCATACCTATTGCAAAACCTGTAAGCTACAAATTTCAAGATAGATGAAAATATCCTACAACTGGCTCAAACAGTTCATTAAACTGGATTGGGAAGCGGAAAAGACCGCAGAATTATTAACGGATCTCGGCCTGGAAATAGAGGGAATCGAATTATTTCAGTCAGTTAAAGGTGGACTGAAAGGCATTGTGGTGGGTCACGTTATATCCTGCGAACAGCACCCCAACGCCGACCGGTTAAAACTTACCCGGGTTGACCTGGGAGACGGCGAGCCGGTACAGATAGTGTGCGGCGCTCCCAACGTGGCTGCCGGACAAAAGGTGCCCGTAGCTACCATAGGCACGACTTTATATGATGAAAAAGGAAAACCCTGGAAAATAAAAAAAGGCAAGATCCGCGGAGAAGAATCCTACGGTATGATCTGTGCCGAGGACGAACTGGGTCTCGGTCAAAGCCATGATGGTATCATGGTCCTGAACGAGGACCTTAAGCCCGGAACCCCGTGCTGTGAAATATTCGAGGTGGAAGACGATACGGTATTCGAAATCGGGCTTACCCCCAACCGGGCCGATGCCATGAGCCACTTTGGTGTGGCCAGGGATTTGCGGGCAGGGCTCATGCAACAGGATATAAACCTGGAAATGATCACCCCTTCCGTAAGTAACTTCAGGGTAGACAACAGAACGCTTCGCATTGATGTGGACGTACAGGACAAGGAACGGGCCCCGAGATATGCGGGCGTAACCATTTCCGGCCTCAGGGTAATGGAATCGCCCCAATGGCTGCAGAACAGGCTAAAAGCCATAGGGATCACACCGAAGAACAATGTCGTGGATGCCACCAATTACGTATTGCACGAACTGGGCCAGCCACTACACGCTTTTGACGCGACAAAAATTTCAGGGAACAAGATTGTTGTAAAAACAGCAGAGCCGGGAACAACGTTCGTTACACTCGACGAGGTGGAAAGGGAACTCCACGAAGAGGACCTGATGATCTGTGATGCCGACAAACCATTGTGTATCGCCGGGGTTTTCGGGGGACTTCATTCCGGTGTCACCGAAAGTACGACGAGTATTTTCCTCGAAAGCGCCTATTTCAATCCGGTGTCCGTCCGAAAATCGGCCAAAAGGCACGGCCTCAGCACCGATGCTTCTTTTCGCTTTGAAAGGGGGATAGACATCAACGGCGTGGAATATGCCCTGCAACGGGCAACGCTCCTCATACAGGAAGTGGCCGGCGGTGAAATTACCAGTGACATTATGGACATGTACCCCAGGAAGTTTGAGGATTTCCAGGTATTTCTGCACTATGAAAAGATCAATAAGCTCATCGGGCAAAACCTTCGCGAAGATGTGATAAAATCCATTCTCAGTTCCCTGGAGATCAAGGTTAATAATATCTCCGAGGCCGGTATGGGCCTCACCATCCCCTCCTATCGTGTGGATGTACAGCGGGAGGCAGACGTCATTGAAGAAATACTCAGAGTATACGGCTATAACAATGTACAATTCGGGGAAAAGCTGAACGCATCCGTCTCCAATTCGTCCCGGTACGAAGATTACAAGGTACAGAACAAGGTGGCCGACCAGCTCGTAGCCCAGGGATTTTTCGAGATCATGGCCAACTCGCTCACCTCGCCCAAATACAACGAACTGTCTGCCAAAATAAAGGACGAGAACAACGTAACCATGCTCAACCCGTTGAGCAACGACCTGTCCATTATGCGAAGAACATTGTTGTTCTCCGGACTGGAAGCCATTGCTTACAACAGCAACAGGAAACGCGCGGACCTCAAACTTTTCGAGTTTGGCAAATCCTATCATCAATTCGGTGAAGAAAGGGCGGAGAACAAGCACCTGGCTCTGTTCCTTACGGGGAACAAGACCGAAGAGAACTGGAGCCTTCCCCGTGAAAAAAACAACTTTTTTTACGCCAAGGGCATAGTTTCGGGAGTGCTGGAACGTCTCGGGTTCGGCGAAATAAAATACAGCCCGGTAAAGAACGATATTTATTCCGAAGGGATCACCTTCAATCTCAACAAAGTAAAACTGGTAGACATCGGTGTGATCCGGACCGATATCCTGAAAGCTTTTGACATAAAACAGGAGGTGCTTTATGCCGACTTCTATTGGGACAATATCCTGGAACACATTCAAACCACGGGGATGAAATACAGGGAAATCCCCAAGTTCCCGGAAGTACGAAGGGATTTTGCGCTGTTACTGGACAGCTCGGTACAGTTTAGCGATATCTACACCACGGCACGTCAAACCGAACAAAACCTCCTGAAAAACATCAACCTGTTCGATGTTTATGAGGGCGACAAGCTACCGGAAGGCAAGAAATCGTATGCCGTTAGTTTTACGTTCCGGGACGAAAACAAGACCCTTACCGATAAGCAGGTAGACAAGATCATGGATAAGTTCCGCCGGGCTTTCGAGACCCAGTTACAGGCAGAATTGCGATAATACGCATAACCAAAGACAAAAGTTAAGAGCAGACAACGGCATTTTCCGCCCGTTTGTCTGCTTTTTTTATCCCCATCCGTACCGAACCCGGAACCTCCTTTTTCCCTTCTGCCCCTTTTAAAGTAATGCCCGTTTAAGACTTTTTACACTCCCGGGGCATAAAAATCCGAAAATTAATGCACTTCCCCCCTGCCGGATTAAAAAGTGACAGGTACATTATCCTGATGTCATGCAAAATATAGTTTTTGACGATGTTTTTAAAAATTACCATAATCAAAATTTATATTACGATTGTATTATTTTATTTAAAGAATTGAGTAAGGGCTGAATTTTTATTAATTTTAATGACAAGAACTTACGTATAATACAATAAAAACAAATAAACATGGAAAGCAATTCAAATGACATGGGCAAATGTCCTTATCACAACGGTGACCTGAAGAGCAACAATGCAACTTCAGGCGGCGGTACCACCAACCAGGATTGGTGGCCCGATCAGTTAAGGGTAGATTTACTCAGTCAGCATTCAAACAAGTCCAACCCGATGGAAGAAGACTTTGACTATGCCGAAGCATTTAAAAAATTAGACTACCACGCGTTGAAAAGAGATTTGTTGGCGCTGATGACTGATTCACAGGATTGGTGGCCGGCCGATTTTGGTCACTACGGTCCTCAGTTCATACGAATGGCCTGGCACGCCGCCGGTACCTACCGTATAGGTGACGGCCGTGGAGGCGGTGGCCGCGGGCAGCAGCGTTTTGCCCCGCTGAACTCCTGGCCGGATAATGTAAATATCGACAAATCGCGCAGGCTGTTATGGCCCATCAAACAAAAATACGGGAAAGCCATTTCCTGGGCCGATCTGCTGATCCTCACCGGAAATGTGGCCCTGGAAGCCATGGGCTTCCGTACCTTCGGTTTTGCAGGCGGCCGTGAAGACGTCTGGGAGCCGGACAACGACGTGAACTGGGGTTCCGAAACCGAATGGCTGGCTACCGATAAACGTTACGACCACGACGCTGATCAACGCGATCTTGACAAACCCCTCGGGGCCACCCATATGGGGCTTATTTACGTGAACCCCGAAGGACCGGAAGGCGAGCCCGACCCGGTAAAAGCGGCTCACGATATCCGCGAAACTTTTAGCCGGATGGCCATGAATGATGAAGAAACCGTAGCCCTTATTGCAGGGGGCCATACCTTTGGCAAAACCCACGGAGCCGCTCCCGAATCGCACAAAGGTCCCGAACCGGAAGCCGCACCGATAGAACAGCAGGGACTGGGCTGGAAAAGCAACTTCGGAACCGGTCACGGAGGCGATACCATTGGCGGCGGACCCGAAGTGACCTGGACACAAACCCCCGCACAATGGAGTAACTTCTTCCTCGAGAACCTGTTTAAATACGAATGGGAACTGACCAAGTCACCGGCCGGTGCCTATCAATGGATTGCCAAGGATGCAGGCGACATTATCCCCGATGCGCACGGCGGTTCCAATAAGAAACCTACCATGCTGACCACAGACCTGTCACTGCGCTTTGACCCGGAATACGAAAAGATCTCCCGGAGATTCCTTGAAAACCCGCAAGCTTTTGCCGATGCCTTTGCCCGCGCCTGGTTTAAACTGACCCACCGCGATATGGGCCCCCGAAGCCGTTATCTCGGACCGGAAGTGCCCAAGGAAGCATTGATCTGGCAGGACCCCATCCCCGAAGTGGATTTTAAACTTATCGATGCGGGAGATGTGGCGGCACTTAAAGCTAAAGTCCTGGATTCGGGGCTTTCCGTTTCCGAACTGGTTTCCACCGCCTGGGCTTCGGCCTCTACATTCCGCGGAGGCGACAAACGCGGCGGTGCCAACGGCGCCCGTATAGCCCTGGCCCCGCAAAAGGATTGGGAAGTCAACCGGCCCGAGCAATTGGACAAGGTGTTAAAGACCCTGAAAAAAATACAGGCCGAATTTAACATTGAAGCGGAGGGCGGCAAAAAAGTCTCCCTTGCCGACCTGATCGTATTGGCCGGTTCGGCTGCGGTTGAAAAAGCCGCTGAAAATGCCGGTGTAAAGGCAGAAGTACCCTTTGCCCCCGGACGTAACGATGCTACGGCCGCACAAACGGACGTGGAATCTTTCGAATATCTCGAACCGGCTGCGGACGGCTTCCGCAATTACGTAAAAAAAGGGGCGCCTACGGCCAAAGCGGAGCACATGCTCATTGACAGAGCCCAATTGCTTACCCTTACCGCTCCCGAACTAACGGTTCTTGTAGGCGGAATGCGTATGCTGGACACCAACTTTGACGGTTCCAAACACGGGGTGTTTACCGATAAGGAAGATACGCTCAGCAATGATTTCTTTGTAAACCTTCTCGATATGGCTACGGAATGGAAGAAAGCGGACAATGGTGTTTACGAAGGATACGACCATAAATCCGGTGACCTGAAATGGACGGCAACCCGCGTCGATCTGGTGTTCGGATCAAATTCCGTATTACGCGCCATAGCCGAGGTTTATGCAAGTGCCGATGCTAAGGAAAAGTTTGTAAAAGACTTCGTAGCAGCGTGGACCAAGGTGATGAACCTCGACCGTTTCGATCTGACCTGATTCCGTTAATGTTCTGTGCCATAGCGGAGCATTCCACGGATATTATATTGGTAAGAAGGGCGGCCTGTTTGCAGGTCGTCCTTTTTTATGCCGGTTGCCGTACCCTATCGGGCTACGGATCATTACAAATATTTCACTTGACCGTTTTCTTCATTTTCCGTACTTTTGATACATCTTTTTTACTTCAAAAAATGCTGTTATCCAGGGTTAACATAGAGGACAAACTGCGCCGGCACCGCAACAGGTCCGATTCCGGCATGTTGCAACTTGTAGGACAGATACTGGAAGAAAGCCGGGAAAAAGACAACCGCATTACCGGTAACCTGCAAAACGGAAGCCCCGGCACCAACAAACTGAATTTCGACAAACTGGATACGGACCGGATATACCACGTTTCTCACATCAGGAAAATATGTACGGATTACAGGCTCCGCTTTCTGGACACAAAATATTATAAAAGCGAATTCCCCCGGGAAGCCTTAACGGAAATCAAACGCCTGGAAAGGGAACACCATGTCGAATTAAAAGGTTTTAAACTCATAGCCCCCGCCGGGCTGTTCCGCCTGGAAAATGCCGACGACCCCCTGTTATTTGCACCTTTGGGCAACAACTATTTCTACCTGATACACCAATGGGGCAATGACCTGCATCCCCTGCGAAAATGGATGATGCTGCCGTTTAAGAACCTTTTCAATCTCTTCCTGCTTATTCTTGCAGTAAGCCTGGCCATTACAGCGATGATACCACTGAAATTGTTTACCCCGCATCCGGACGCCTCGCATTTCTGGATGTTGTATTTCTTCGTATTGAAATCCATATGCGGTATTACGCTTTTTTACGCTTTTGCCCTCGGCAAGAATTTTAACGGGGCGGTCTGGAACAGTAAATATTATAATTAGCCTTTCCGGGATGGATTTTACACCGCTTCTGGATTATATATCCCGCTATGTTTCCCTTTCCCCCGAAGAGGAATCCCTTCTGCTGTCCAAAATACATTACAGAAAGTATTTAAAAGGCCGGTTTATCGTCCGGCAGGGTGATATCTGCCGTTATGAGAGTTTTGTCCTTTCCGGATGCCTCAAGACCTTTTACCCGGACCCGGGGGGGAATGAGCACATTGTTATGTTTGCCACCGAAAACTGGTGGACTGCCGACCTCGGCAGCTTTATTACTCAAACTCCCGCCCGCTTTAATGTGCAGTGCCTGGAAGACACCGAACTGGTACAGTTTCCGTACGATATCCTGGAACAGCTCTATCTCGACATCCCGAAACTGGAACGTTTTTTTCGCATTATTCTTCAAAAGGCATATGTCGCTTCCCAGGGCAGGCTTATCGGAAATTTCAGTCTGCCCGCAAGAGAAAGGTATGCGGAGTTTCGCAGGCAGTACCCGGATATAGAACAACGCGTACCACAATATATGATAGCTTCATATCTCGGCATTACCAAGGAATTCCTGAGCAGGATAAAGAATACACCCGAACAGGAAAGTTAAACCGGTTTAACCTTTTTTGTTGATCTGGTTTATTTTCTCTTCTTTTTCTTTTGTACACTTTTGCAGGGAACAAAAAACACCTTACTACAATGGATACTGTAAAACAAAAAATTTTCCGGACTTCCGGTGCCCTCGTTCCTTTTATATTACGACTGGGCCTGGGTATTGTTATACTGCCACACGGCTATCAGAAAATAATCGCTTTTTCCCCGGTTATGGATCACCTTACGCAGGATTACGGTCTTCCCGGGATCATCGCTGTTGCCGTGATCTGTACAGAGTTCCTGGCCCCTCTTCTTTTACTGGCCGGCCTTGCCAGCCGTATAGCCGCCTTCCTTATCGGCCTCGTGATGCTCGGGGCCATCCCCTATCACTGGAACAACGGCTTTTTTATGAACTGGTTCGGCAACCAGCCCGGGGAAGGTTTTGAGTTTCACCTGCTGGCTATCGCAATGGCCATAGGGATCGTGCTTCAGGGCGGGGGAAGATTTGCCCTGGACAGAAGAATGGTAAAAAACCCGGCTACCCCGGTTTAAATACGCAGGAAGGATTTCCCGGTACGCCGGATGCAACCCGAATCGCGGTGGTTCGGCCTCAAACCCCGGTGCTTTTGTATTGTTCCACAGCAGAACAGGTGCGTTATGCGGAAAAACAATATACAAATGCCGCACTTTGAAACGGTTTCGCTAAGGAACAAACTTGTTATGCGGCAGAACAAAACCGTTATACGGAGAAACGATATACAAATGCCGCACTTTAAAACCGTTTTGATAAGGAACAGACTTGTTATGCGGCAAAACAAAACCGTTATACGGGAGAACAAGAGCATTATGTGAGGTAACAAAATACAAATGCTTCACTTCAACACCGTTTTGATAAGGAACAGACCTGTTACACAGCAGAACAGGATCGTTACACCGGGCAACGGTATACAAATACCGAACTTTAAAACCGTTCCGACAGGGAACAAACTTCTTATACGGGAAAACAGGATCATTGCGGGGCGGAAGAAACCGGTCCCTGCGTATAACAGGCATCCTCAGGCAGATATTAATGATGGCCCTATTTATGGAAATAACAGGAGAAGAAAGAGGTTTGACCTGTTGTGGATTGCTTTCAGAATTGTACTTTTACCTAGGATTCACAGGCAACGTTATTGCTGACGGTAAAGGATATTTGTTGTGAATTGCTTTCAGAATTGTACTTTTACCTAGGATTCACAGGGTTCCTTCTAATGTGGCGACTACTTAATGGGTTGTGAATTGCTTTCAGAATTGTACTTTTACCTAGGATTCACAGGCATTGTTTTCCATATCACTTAAATTTTTCGGTTGTGAATTGCTTTCAGAATTGTACTTTTACCTAGGATTCACAGGTAGGAATATGCAGTCTATATCTTTTGCTATGTTGTGAATTGCTTTCAGAATTGTACTTTTACCTAGGATTCACAGGTGGTAAATACTTTGAGGCACACAGGCTTGCGTTGTGAATTGCTTTCAGAATTGTACTTTTACCTAGGATTCACAGGTGTCTCTTCAATTAAAGATAGTCGATTGTAGTTGTGAATTGCTTTCAGAATTGTACTTTTACCTAGGATTCACAGGGTCTCCCGCTATATCTATACCTAAATACCTGTTGTGAATTGCTTTCAGAATTGTACTTTTACCTAGGATTCACAGGGCAATAGACATTCAACCGATTTTAGACGAGGTTGTGAATTGCTTTCAGAATTGTACTTTTACCTAGGATTCACAGGTATCTCCGTTCATAGACTTTCTGCCTTTGGGTTGTGAATTGCTTTCAGAATTGTACTTTTACCTAGGATTCACAGGAAACTCAACATATGGAGAATATAATGCATGTTGTGAATTGCTTTCAGAATTGTACTTTTACCTAGGATTCACAGGTTAGCTCTTTAACCACATCGATCAAAAGTCGTTGTGAATTGCTTTCAGAATTGTACTTTTACCTAGGATTCACAGGACCGACCGTTGAAAGTGTCAAATCCAACCTGTTGTGAATTGCTTTCAGAATTGTACTTTTACCTAGGATTCACAGGACGTAGCTTTTATTATATCTCGTTCTGTTGTTGTGAATTGCTTTCAGAATTGTACTTTTACCTAGGATTCACAGGGCAAACTAAACCCTAAGAACCCTCAAGCATGTTGTGAATTGCTTTCAGAATTGTACTTTTACCTAGGATTCACAGGATTCTTAGGTGATGCTTTCACGGAAAATAAGTTGTGAATTGCTTTCAGAATTGTACTTTTACCTAGGATTCACAGGTTACGTACCCTGTTTAGCATCAACGTCCTGTTGTGAATTGCTTTCAGAATTGTACTTTTACCTAGGATTCACAGGTTAAACCCGTCGGCCTGTCTGTTCGATTGCGTTGTGAATTGCTTTCAGAATTGTACTTTTACCTAGGATTCACAGGTATCCGGTCGTTGTAATCGTATCGACAGGGGTTGTGAATTGCTTTCAGAATTGTACTTTTACCTAGGATTCACAGGATTTCTTCTTTGAGGTCGAGGGCGAGTGTGGTTGTGAATTGCTTTCAGAATTGTACTTTTACCTAGGATTCACAGGTATCCGCGTATTATGGGTATTGGTTAGGTAGTTGTGAATTGCTTTCAGAATTGTACTTTTACCTAGGATTCACAGGCTACCCCCAAAACAAATAAGGCGGTATTTGTTGTGAATTGCTTTCAGAATTGTACTTTTACCTAGGATTCACAGGAAACATAAAGTAAAGATCATGTGCAACTGCGTTGTGAATTGCTTTCAGAATTGTACTTTTACCTAGGATTCACAGGGACATTCAGTATTCCGGTGTCAGTGATATTGTTGTGAATTGCTTTCAGAATTGTACTTTTACCTAGGATTCACAGGATCCGGCCGTGTTGGTCACTATCAGTCTTTGTTGTGAATTGCTTTCAGAATTGTACTTTTACCTAGGATTCACAGGTATACGTGAAAGGACAACCATTTTTATTTAGTTGTGAATTGCTTTCAGAATTGTACTTTTACCTAGGATTCACAGGATTGGGATGTTCAGTGATAAGAACAGTACAGTTGTGAATTGCTTTCAGAATTGTACTTTTACCTAGGATTCACAGGACGTAGCTTTTATTATATCTCGTTCTGTTGTTGTGAATTGCTTTCAGAATTGTACTTTTACCTAGGATTCACAGGGCAAACTAAACCCTAAGAACCCTCAAGCATGTTGTGAATTGCTTTCAGAATTGTACTTTTACCTAGGATTCACAGGATTCTTAGGTGATGCTTTCACGGAAAATAAGTTGTGAATTGCTTTCAGAATTGTACTTTTACCTAGGATTCACAGGTTACGATACCCTGTTTAGCATCAACGTCCTGTTGTGAATTGCTTTCAGAATTGTACTTTTACCTAGGATTCACAGGTTAAACCCGTCGGCCTGTCTGTTCGATTGCGTTGTGAATTGCTTTCAGAATTGTACTTTTACCTAGGATTCACAGGTATCCGGTCGTTGTAATCGTATCGACAGGGGTTGTGAATTGCTTTCAGAATTGTACTTTTACCTAGGATTCACAGGATTTCTTCTTTGAGGTCGAGGGCGAGTGTGGTTGTGAATTGCTTTCAGAATTGTACTTTTACCTAGGATTCACAGGTATCCGCGTATTATGGGTATTGGTTAGGTAGTTGTGAATTGCTTTCAGAATTGTACTTTTACCTAGGATTCACAGGCTACCCCCAAAACAAATAAGGCGGTATTTGTTGTGAATTGCTTTCAGAATTGTACTTTTACCTAGGATTCACAGGAAACATAAAGTAAAGATCATGTGCAACTGCGTTGTGAATTGCTTTCAGAATTGTACTTTTACCTAGGATTCACAGGGACATTCAGTATTCCGGTGTCAGTGATATTGTTGTGAATTGCTTTCAGAATTGTACTTTTACCTAGGATTCACAGGAGTTCATCGACGGTTTTGAATATGAGTTCCGTTGTGAATTGCTTTCAGAATTGTACTTTTACCTAGGATTCACAGGGATAGTTTCATTTCCCAACATCCCAATATCGTTGTGAATTGCTTTCAGAATTGTACTTTTACCTAGGATTCACAGGCATCCCCGTAGACCGCGGCACCCACCTCGGGTTGTGAATTGCTTTCAGAATTGTACTTTTACCTAGGATTCACAGGAATCGAATCCGTGAGTTCGATAAAGAAATGGTTGTGAATTGCTTTCAGAATTGTACTTTTACCTAGGATTCACAGGAGTCATAACCGCGGAGCAAAAGGCCGCTCCGTTGTGAATTGCTTTCAGAATTGTACTTTTACCTAGGATTCACAGGATACTTGTTGTAAAAAACTGGTATCCTGTTTTTTATGTGCAATATCAGAAATAAAAAAAGAAGGTGTTTTTCAGAACAGTTCGAGTTGCTGGCTCGGTTTTTCCGGTTCCATTTCCTTATGCCCGTGAAAGAGTTCTATCATCCCGAATTGCTTGTCCGTGATCTGCATGATACAGACCTTACCGTGTTTTGGAAGCGCATTCTTTACCCGTTTGGTATGTACTTCGGCATTTTCGCGGCTGGGGCAAAAACGCATGTAAATGGAAAGCTGGAACATGGAAAAACCGTCATCCAGCAGGCTTTTTCGGAACCTGGTGGCTACCTGTCTGTCGCGTTTGGTTTCGGTCGGAAGATCAAAAAGTACAAGTACCCACATACTCCGGTATTGGTTTAGTCGGGAATAACGATCGTTTTCCATGTGACTTTCGGGTTATTTTCTATGCAGAGTTTAATGTATCATGTTCGTATCGGGGATACAACAATCTGCGGCTTATGCCCATAAAACATTCGTAAAGGGAATTGGTGGTACGGCTCATGGCCACCATCAGGGGGCTTTTCTTCTCTTCTATGATTACATCCATGGCCGGAATGGTGAGCAATAATGTTTTTTTGTCTTTCGTTAGTTCCGTATAATCACCACTGTCGGTTATCTCGCGTACCAGGCCGTCCACGTATACGCGATAGGGCTCCATGATATCATCGGCCAGGCAGAAAGCATTGTATTTATTGCTGTGGAAAATACCAACGGAAGGCAGCATACCGCTACTTACCAATGCCCTGGCAGCTATAGCCCTTAAAATAGCATAGCCGTAATTGAGCAGGTTATTGGGCGGTATACCTTTCTGATTACGGCTAAACCCTTTAATATCGTTAAAAAGCCGCTGAAAATAATAGGCTGCTGCAATGGCTTCGTGGTTTTCGGCATCCCCGCTTCTTACTTCAGTGGCCCAGCGCTTCAGTTTTTTAGCATTATGTCCGTAACCCGTCAGATGGGCCGCCTGGTTACCGATCTTTGCCGTTACGGTCTGTTGCCAGAGGTTTTTCTTTAACGGCAGGCTGGCATTCAGCTGGTAACGGATACGTTCCGTTTGTTCGCTATGGCCTACCAATGGCTGTAAAAAGGAACACGGCAGGTGCTGTTTGTCACAGGTGATCACTGCAGTTTTATTTTGTACCAATTTCATAAGCAAACCGGTAGTAACCGTGATCTGTGGATTTTCCAATACGACATAGCCCAAATCTTCAACTGGGATGGTTTTCTCTTCCTTTTCCGCTTCGGGGAAATTTACGACCAACTGTTCGTTTTTGGTGCTCAGATAGGCCGGATTCCCAAAAAACAGGGTTCTTTTTATCATTGGCTGGTAATTAATTGAACAATAAGCTAAATCATCAAATTATTTTCAAAGTTCCCTCCCCTTTCGTATCAATAGTACCGCCTTCATACCCGCAAACGCTTATCCTGGGAGAATTAACTACAGGCAAGGCGTCTTTGCCTTTGCGGCTCATCGGGGCCTCTCCTTTGACTTGTTCCATCATATCTTCGTATTCCTTTACCCTGTCGTGATCGAGCATCTCCCGGACCTCAAAAAATCCCACATCCCTCCGCTCTGCTCTCTTTTTACGGGATCAGGCTCTGCCTTTAGCAAAAATGACCTGCCCGATTTATTCCAGATCATCTGTTCTTCCAGGTATTTTTTAGATGCCTGTTGATCCCCGCTTTGGCATAGTGTTTTTTGCAGAACAGGCATTCGCCTATTGATTTTGTTTTTTGGAAAAATTAAAAAGCCTTATAAAAAGAAACTCTTTTGATTATGTCTTTACTTTTGAAATATTCCCTAATCTATCTACTTTGAGTTTGACGCAGGTTTCTTTAATCATTGTACCTGAGTCTTCTCTTGTCAATTTTCCTTTTGAATTTACTACGTATTCTACTTTTCCATCCCAAGCTCTTGCTGATTTATTCCCTGAACCCAATTCTTCATTATCAATAATGGATGAAGAAACCCTATGGGGTACGAACAAACATTTTCCCTGTGTAGTATCTGTCATTTTATAGATACTACTCGAAATGTGTTTCCGATTATTCCAATCAATCGCTTTTTCAACTTCTATTCCAGATTCAATTTTTTCCCTTTCCTCATTTGTAGGCATATAAACCAAATCGCCCGGAGATAAAATAATCTTATCAAATCCTTCTTTACCTTCAGCAACAGGTTTACCATTTACTACTTTTTCAATGGCCTTGTGAGTAGCAATTGACCTAAAATCGGAACGTTTTTTGGTTTGTTGATTTTCGTACATTACAAAATAAACGTTGCTGCCTTTGTCAGTTTCATAAAATCCTCCATTAAACATATCTTCAATGTCAACAGTTCCGTCTAAACGAGTAACAGACCTAATTTCCTTTCCAATCTTAGGATTTTCAATTGCTTTTTTGTTTAGCTTTTCAATACCCTCTGTATTAAATGCTTCTTTTGCATTATTGTCGTATTCAAGAATGTGTTCAAGAAATAGTTTGTTAAAAGCACTTTGATACTTCATTTCAGAGATTTCAAGACCTGCCTTTTTTATGATGTTCTGTTTTTCATTAGGCAAAGAATCAAAGTATTCTTTATTTATAAAAGTAAAGTAGGGAAAATCATTTTTCATTTTTTCTACAGTCAATTTCTCTGCATACTCCTTTTTAGTTAAAGCCATTCGCTTAGTTTTGTATGAAACAAAATGTGCTACTTTAATTTTTTCATATCCTATCCCATTAAGTTTATAAACGATTTTGTATTGAACTTTCCCATTTTTATTGATTTTATCAGTAGTAACTTTTACACTGTTCCTTTTCAAAAAGTTTTTCATCTCTTTTAATAGTTCTTCTTGCTCATCTATTGCAAAATTTGACTTACTTACAATATTATCAATAATCTGTCGTGCTTGTTTATCATATATATAAGAAGCTGTCTTTCTTTTTTCTTTATCAGAATTGACAAGTTTCTTTTTAATATGTATTTTGAAAGCATCTAAAACACCAACTTCTTTTACTTCTTTCAACCATACCACACCCAAAGGCTCCTTAAACATAGATTTCCGAACAGCCATCCATTTTTTGTTTGATTTTTGCTCTTTGAATTCTTTCTTGAGCTTATCGTTTACCATTTTATAGTAAGCCGTTCTGTTTTTAGGCTTGGAAATAATTTTGTTATTGGTCTTAAAGCTTACTATCAGTTTTTCCAATTCGTCTTTGACATCTTTCGTGAAGTTTTTCCAAGGTTGTTTAAAGTCCCTAATTTTGCCTTTTACTAATGATTGTTTAATTTTTTTAATTTCTTCATCAGTATCAGCAGCACTGAGCGTGTTCAAGTAGCGTATATGTTCTCGTGTGGTTGCCGCAACAATCAAGGCATCTAAAGCGTGATGACGGTGGTCTATACGCTTGATGTTTAAACTTTGATTTTCTTTTACATTAAAATGATAAACAGGATTGCCGCGTTCATCATTTTCTTTAACAATATATGTATTACCAGTAATTTCTTCTAAACGCTTAAAACGTGGTTTGACAATTTCTTTCCAAACACTATTTAATCCCCAGTTGTTTTTGAGTTCAGACGTTATTGCTCCACCTGTAAATAAAATTCCGTTTTCACTTTTGGCAACAGGAGCAAGCAATTCAGATAGTTTTCGTCCTATATATCGCGTATCGTTTAATTGTCGCTCTACAAAATCGTCAGGAACTTCTGTAGCCAATAGGTTTTTGAGTTTTGCTTTTTGGTGTTTAAAGGTTTCCTTGCAATTGGATTCGTATTCATTTTCGCCTAAGATGAAATACTTTTTCCCATTTATTTCATATTCTTTACCGTCCTTTCCTCCAAATCGAGCAATAAAATTTCTCGCAAGCATACTACCTTTATATGGTTCAGGATTTATTGCTGCTTCTGAAATAACCAAGTTGTTAAAACTGTCATTCTTCATTTTTGCACGTGGTATAACGTGTTCAATTTCATACTGCGTTTTGTTAAATAATTTACTTAACGGAATTATTTTCCCTGTATAAGGCGAACGGCTGTTTTGGCTTAACCAAAGAGCATATTTTTTTATTTCTTGGTTGGTGGGTATTTTCTCTTCTTTTACTTTTTTTATCCACTCTGATTCAGATTTATTGGATAAACTTCTCCAAATTCTAAATTTGTTAATATCGACAGGGCTTTCGGGATTTGGCTTTACTTCAAATGTTGCTTTTTCTTTTATTTCCGTATCAACATATTGCTCAAAACCATCATTCATCAGTTCATAAAGCATTTTTTTGATTCGTTGTTTTTCACTAAAATTATTTTTATTATTTTCTGAAATTTGTTTTCTTCTATCAGCATTATTTTTTAGGTTTCGACCTAATTCTATATGTATTTCGTCTATTTCGCCATATTGTTTCCAAACATCACGTACCAAGAACATTGTTTCCCTTACCACTTGTTCTACAATTGGGTTTCGTAAACTGTTATTTGGTATCTCCTTTTGAATGTATTTGGCAAATTCTTCAATATCGTTAATTTTGATTTTATCTTTTTCAGAATGTTTGTCATAAATCAAATAGCCTGCTTGGTAAGTACTCAATCCTTTCGTTAAATCACTTTTGTTAATAAAACTTTTCAGCACTTGCTTTTGAACGTCATCATCTGCTACTTCATTCAGGTGCTTAATGTTGTTGTTAATACTGTTCAAACGTTCTTTAATTTGTGTTGCCCTAGGATTGATACTTTTCAAGCATTTCAAATACTCTTCAATTTCTTTTTTGATTTTCTTTTTAGTAGTATTCTTTAATTGGTTTTCCGTTTCAGCAACGAGTTCTTCAATCGGAGTCCAATATTTTCCACAACGCATTACAGACAATAGTTTTTTAATGGCACAAGCAGAATAAGAGCCATATTCTTTTTTTAGTTCAGGAAGTTTGGAAATGGCTAAAGCAACTCTTTCCTGCACCTTGAATACGTTCCATTTTTCAGTTTTAATCCATTGGCTATTTTCACCATCTTCATTTCCTTTTTTCCAACCTAATGCACTCATTATTCCTTTCTCAGATTTCTTTTCATCTGAAGAACTAATGGAATAATCAATATGCCATAGTTTCATCAGCTTTTCTTTGTCTTCTAAAATACTTTCATCATCACATTCCGCTTTCTTGAAAACGGAACGGTAACGAGTTAATATTTCGTTACCTTTTAAAGCATCACGATTGGCAAAAAGGTTTATTCTATGCGAGTGCTCTCCATCTTTTTTGCCCGAGATTACAATGTCATTTTCAGGCTTATTTTCTTTAATCAGATTTAGTATATCTTTTTCTGAAATTGAAGCTTTGGAATTAAATAAATCAAATAGCTTTTCCTTAACCGTATCATCTATGTATGATGAAGTAAATTCTTTATCTATCTTGGTTTTCCCGTCAACTCTGTATTCTCTTTTGAAGAACCTAATATTGTGTATATCTTGCCATATCCTGAACTCCTGGAATAAAGGCGAAGAACGGGGAATACATTTTAATCCGTAGGTTTCACCATCAATTCCTTTGCGTTTTTCATAACGACATTCGCTTATCGAGTTTTTCTGTGATTTTAATTCACGTTGGTAGTAAATAATATCGTTACTGATAATGTGTAGCAAATCATTGTTTTGAAATTCAGCGAGTTTTGGCATGCAATTTTTAGCCTGGGTAGGATAAAGGATTTCGGCCAATTTGGTTAAGGTTGCTTTGTCCGAATTAAGTTCTGCCAGTTCAGAGTTTAGCTCACATTGCTTATTCCAAATAGCTTCCAATTCTTTCTCATAACGCCACCTGTAAACTGGGAATTGGCGGGCTTTGTAATTTCGTTTTGCTAAATATGCTTCTTTTATTTGTTCATAAAAATATTCACCCGGATGTTGATTTTTTTCTTGTATTTTTTCACTTAAAGCCGTTGTACATAATCCCCAATCACTTTCTTTGGGCATTTGCGGTTTGTTTTGAGTGTGCTTTCCATTTTTGTCAATCTTTTGGGTAACTAAAAATGTAAATTCTTTACCAACCCATTCCGGTTCTTTTTTCCTAGTTTCTTCCCAAGTTTCCATTCTTGGGTCTTCTGCTTCTATGAAATAAACATTTGAGATATTTCCTTTCCTATCTTTCTTTTCTTCTTTAAAAGTTGCCGCTTTTATCTTGGTAATTGAAACAAACTGCGTTTCTATGCCATCAGAATAATCCTCATTGTCTTTTCTTTTTATAAATTCTTTATAGGGTAAAACATTAGTTGTTTTTAAATCTTTTCGGCTGCTCTTAAAACCTCTACGCTGATTGAGCATATATATAATGCGCACCAATTCCGGAATTGTGATTTGTTCAGTCAGCGCTTTCTTTCTCAAAAAATAAACAATCCAGTCTTCGGGAACAATGCTTTTACCCTTTTTGCTTTTCTTTCCCTCAATACCAAATTCTTTTTCAAATTCTAATATTGTTTTTTCTGAAAAATTCAGCACTTTACTAATATGATGGTTGCGCCTAAATTCATCATCATATTTTATTCTATCTTTATATTCTCTACTGTCATCAAGCTGAAAGTCTTCCGGCACCCATTTCAAAAATTTAAAAACTCTTAATAACCGTGTTCTACGAAGTTTATATCTATGTTTTAATCTGCGAGATCCACGCTTACTGCGTCTGAAAGCAGCTTTAGTCTCAGCTTGTGCACCGCTTTCAAACTTTTGTAAATAGTCTCCATCTGTTGGGATAATCCTACTTCCAATCCATTCAATTTCACCTTCATTTCCATAATTTTCAAATCCTTTTGGGATACTTATTAAACTTCCTCCAATTGAATTTGTACCAATATCTAAGCCTAAAACCTTTTTTCTTTTGTTTTCCATATTCTTTCGTATATTTGTGTTGAAGCAATTCACAATAAGGATTTATTCCGTAGTGAGGCTTGCCTCAATAAGTTTTTGCTCTTGTACTTAACAGGGGCTTTTTATTATATTATTGCAGAAGAGATTATAAACCCTGCGTACTTCGTTGGTTTTTTTTGTTTTAGAAGCCATCTCAAAATCTAATCCTAAAATTCTTTTCATAATTAACGGTTAATATCGGTTAGTTAATAAGCTTTAAACATTGAAAAATCCGGAAAAATTCAGGGGGCTTTGATCTGGTTTTTAAAAATAATTAAAAAAAACTAATCCGTTTTACGGGAAACCTCACCTTCCGGTCTAAAATATTTTATATATTTACTTCACAATTTTGAAGCAATTCACAATAAGGATTATTCCGTTGTGAAAACATTCAAAGCGGCCCGTTTTCTAACGGGTCGCTTTCTTTTTTCCTCCCATTTTTGCTTTACTCTATAAATAAATGTATATTGTACATCTAAAATTATTACATCAATGCAACTACCGATCAAAACACTGTTTCCCAAAATTTTTATCCTCCTGTTATCCGTTATAAGCCTGAGTTGTTCCCGGACTCCATCCTCCGCTGTGTTCACCAGCCCGGACGGAAATATCAGCGTACGGTTCGGCCTGTCAAAAAACAATACGCCTTTTTACCTGCTACATCACAGGGACTCCGTTGTCCTGGACAGTTCCCGCCTCGGGATCTTGCGGGAAGACGGAAATTTTTATACCGGCCTGTCCCTGCTTTCGGTAACAGATGAAGGGCTTGTAAAGGACCGTTACCACCTGTTGCACGGCAAACAAAAAGACATTTCTTACGAAGCACATCATTATATAGCCCATCTGCAAAATAAGGACGGGCAGCCTATGGACATTGAATTTCAGGTCTCTGACGACGGGGTCGCATTTCGATATGTATTTACTACTACGGACGAAGAGCCCGGTACCCTTAAAAATATCCGGGAAGAAATGACCTCCTATAACTTCCCCGGCGATACCCGGGCCTGGCTACAACCCATGGCCAAAGCCAAAACAGGATGGCAACAGACCAACCCGTCTTACGAAGAGAATTACCTTGCCGATGTTCCCGTAGGGACGCCCTCCCCCATTGGCGAAGGCTGGGTTTATCCCGCCCTTTTCAAAACAGGAAATTCCTGGTCGCTGGTCAGTGAAACCGGTCTCGGACGTAATTACTGCGGCACCCGGCTGCGTTATCACGAAAAAGAAAAAGCCTACCGGGTTACTTTTCCGCAAAAGGAAGAGGTTTTTCCGGATGGAAGGCTGACACCGCAATCGGTATTACCGTGGCACTCGCCCTGGCGTATTATTACCATCGGCAGCCTGCAAACCATTGCCGAGTCCACCCTGGGGACCGACCTTGCCGAACCGGCCATTGCCATGGATACCTCTTTTGTTAAGCCGGGAGCCGCCTCGTGGAGCTGGGCCATACTGAAAGACGCCTCCATCACCTATGATGTTCAGAAGGAATTTATAGATTATGCTTCTGAAATGGACTGGCCTTATTGCCTGGTGGACGTGAACTGGGACACGACCATAGGCTACGAAAAAATTGCCGAACTGGCCGATTATGCCAAACAGAAAGGTGTAAAGCTCCTGATGTGGTACAATTCCGCAGGCAGCTGGAATACCACGCCCTATCATCCCCGGAACAAGCTGCTTACCGCAGCAAGCAGGCGGGAAGAGTTCCAAAAGCTCCGCGATATGGGGATCGCAGGGATAAAAGTGGATTTTTTCGGGGGGGACGGACAATCCATGATCGCCTATTATCACGATATTTTCGAAGATGCCGCCCGGTACCGGTTACTGGTGAACTGTCACGGTACCACCCTGCCGAGGGGCTGGCAGCGTACCTATCCGCACCTGCTGACCATGGAATCCGTAAAGGGATTTGAGTTCATTTCCTTCGAACAGGAAAATGCCGACCGCGCCCCGGAACACTGTTCCATACTGCCCTTTACCCGGAATGTTTTCGACCCGATGGATTTTACGCCCATGTGCCTCACCGAAATCCCCAACATAGACCGGAAAACCACGAGCGGGTTTGAACTGGCACTTCCCGTACTGTTCCTCTCGGGAATACAACACATCGCAGAGACCCCGGAAGGCATGTCGAAGGTTCCCGATTATGTGGTCAGCTATCTTAAAAACCTTCCCGCCGACTGGGATACTTCCCGCTTTATTGACGGTTACCCCGGGAAATACGCCGTTTTTGCCCGGAAAAAAGGGGGCAACTGGTATGTTTGCGGTATTAACAGTGAAGATGAAGAAAAAGAACTGGTTGTTGACCTCTCCTTCATTCAGAATAACGAAGGGTATATGATTACAGACGGCGATACTCCCGGAAGCTTTACAAAGACCGGTGTCAGTCCGGCAGAAAAGGTTTCAATCTCCGTGAAACCGCATGGCGGGTTCGTGATGAAATTCTGATCAGTTATGTTCAACGAGAAACAATACACCGCCATCTACATAAGCCTGGCTTAACCTTATGGTATCTGAAAACCGGTCGAAAGCCCATTTGGTGTTTTCTATGGTCATCACATATTCTTCAGGCGCTTTTTCCGAAGGGGAACCGGATAAATGCCCTGATTCCAGTTTGTAGCTGTATTCCCCTTTATGGTATCCGGCATTGTCCTTGTTGACCGAGAGCACTTTGTCAATACGAAAATCATAAATTACGTTATCTTCCGGATAAGCTGTAGTGTCCGGAGTGTTTTCCGCAGTATTGTAACTCACATATTGTACCAGTTTCCACTTTCCTGTTATTCGGGGAACCCTACCGGCAGTGTCGTCATCGCTGCATCCGTTTAACAATACAACCGCTATGAATAGCGAAACAAATCGTTTCATTTTCCCTTAAATTTTAATACACATACCACAGGGGCTCGTCCCAATCCGGCAGTATTAATCGCACCCGATCGCTACCGTTCACTCTTCCGGGGACAAGGTCAAAATAAAATGTTTCTGCCACAAGGGCCTCACACGGATCATTATCCTCAAACAACAAACGGATATTCCGTTGCGGAGGGTCGGAATCCAGGATTTCCTCCAACCCCACCAGTTGAAGCTTCACTTCTTCGCACCCGCCGCCATAGCGGATGCGTACTTTCAGGGAATCTCCCGTTATTTCCGCTTCTTCGAGGTGAAAATTATCGCTGTCCGCTTCACGGTACACATCACTATCAATGAGAACAGCGGTATAATTTCTTAAACCACTTCCTTCATCATCACTGTTACAACCGGACAACAGCAACATCCATAAACCGCATAACAAACAACAGTACCTGAACATCATTAATTTTTAATTACTGAAACATTAATATTTAACGGGGCGTTCGTATACTCCCGGGAAATTATGGCAAAATAAGGAACTTCAGCAGGCATCTGACAATCCTGTTCTTCAATCGCTACCATATATTCCAGGGTACCGTTGTTAAAAAGGACCTCCTGCTCCTTTAAAAAACCACAGGCCGTGAGTTTGGTGTGTCCTGCCAATACAAAATACGATTCAAAATCTACTTCAATTGCTTCCGGACATTCAACATACGCTTCCCAGTCTTCTGTATTCTCAATACGGAGAAACACTTCGTTTTCAGATTTATCTGCATTTTTCAACGAACAATGGTTATCCGTTTCAAAAGTAGAGAACGGAACAGGATAAGAATTTGTACGGTCATCATCACTGCAGCCCGAGAACAAAAGTACCATACCTCCCCACAGAAAAGACGCTTTCACAACACCACTATTCAAAAACAACAACAATTTTAACCTTTTCATTGTTTTTAAGACGTTAAAACTATAAAATGGTTGCGTTGTATTGCCACGGATACACGGATGATCTTTTGTTTTTTTATACAGGGGGAAACCAAGTCCCCCCCGATACTTCGACAGGCTATTAGTTTAGCATTCTATATTTACAGGAAGTTTAATGATATTGAATTTCTGAAAAACCAGAAGGAAAAGGTGAACTATTTCGGCTATTGAACGCATAGGTTTATACTGAGCATTAGTCCTTTCCCTTCTTAGGTTTTGGTACCATTTAGAATGTTAAGCGCAAAGGCTTATTAATAGCATTAGTACACCGACCTATTGGTTCTTCAGTTTTTTAATAGCTAAATCAAAGTTATGAAAAATCAAGTAATCGGCATTGACATTTCGAAAGCCACTTTGGATTATTGTGTCCTAAACGAAGAAAACGTTCAAGTAAAAGCCAGAGGCGTCCTTGACAATCAACAACAGGCTATTGAGAAGTGGCTCAGTGATTTTGATACGACCAATACAGTATTTGCTTTAGAACACACAGGTCATTACGGTACAACTTTGCTCAATAACCTTAGCAAAAAAGGCTATATCTTTTACCTTATCAACCCTTTGGAACTTAAAAAGTCACTGGGTATACAAAGAGGCAAAAGTGATGCAAAGGATGCCTATCGGATTGCCGAATACACCATTACAAACAAGCACAAATTGAGCCCCTACCAACTCCCGGGGAAACACCTTAGCAAGCTCAAAGCACTTGTCAGGGCAAGAGAGCGTTACGTAAAGATGTCCGTACAGGTGCAAAACAGCTTAAAAGCCAATGAGATATTGCACCGGTCGATCGATGTGAGCATGTTAATCAGAGAAGAAAAGAAACAGTACAAATCCCTTCAAAGAAGTATTGAATCCATTGAAAATGAAATGCGAAAGCTCATTGAGGCCGACCAAGACTTGAAAAACAGCTACAAGAAAGTCACCGCGGTTATCGGAGTAGGTCCGGTTATTGCTATAAAGTGTATCGCTGAAACGGATAATTTTGTCAAGTTTGATAACCCAAGGAAATTCAGCTGTTACTGTGGTTTGGCTCCTTTTCCGTATCAGTCAGGAAGCAGTGTGAGGGGGAAAACAAAAACTCATTTTTTAAGAGACAAGTCATTGAAAGCTATTTTAACAAAGGGAGCTATTACAGCCATACAGCACGATCCCCAGCTCAAGGCATATTACAATCGAAAAGTAAAAGACGGCAAACATCATATGAGCGTCATCAATGCCGTGGCCAACAAATTGGTGTTAAGGATTTTTGCAGTGGCCAAAAGAGAACAACCCTTTGTTAAATTAGTGGCTTAAAAAGTTGTTTTTATCTTAGAATGCTCAGCAACAGGTATGCGCATACTTGCAGGGAGATCACCACATCCCCTCCTACCGTCGGGTCCTCGTGAAGATACCTGCCTTTTGGTCGTTGCTATCCGCCGGTAACCGGTGCCGGCAGTGACAATTATTTATATTAAGCAGCAGACGGACCAAAACCTGTTTTTTATTTCAGGCCGGGTTATTCATTACAACTTGTCCTTATCCACTTCCGGCCAGCCGTCTTTCCAGCGTACCTCCATGATCTTTAGTTTGGGCTTACCTCCGTCATCATTGTCATAGGCATGAAAAATAAGAAAATCCTTTCCGTCAAAGGTATAAATACTGTTGTGGCCGGCTCCCGCCCAGCGGTCGTTACCTTCGATCACCAGAGAACCCCCGCCTTTCGTCATGGGTTTTCCGGTTTTGTCGAGATATGGGCCCGAGACCTTTTCAGACCTTCCTGCCACAACTTTATAGGTACTGTTTTCCCCCTGGCAGCAAAAATCAAACGAAACGAACAGATAGTACCAGCCGTTCTTCCTGAAAACAAAAGGTGCTTCTATGGCCGCATTACCGGGATCGGCATCTGCCGTAAAGGGGTCGCGTTCCCTTTTCGCTATGGTGTGCCATTCTTCCGGCCCGGCTATGGAAACAAGGTCTTTTGCCAACTTTACGAGTTTCATCCCTCCCCAGAACGAACCGAAGGCAAGCCACGGCGTACCGGTTTCATCAAGCACCAGGTTCGGGTCTATGGCATTCCACATGTCCCGGCCGGGAACGGATTGCACCACTATACCGTGATCTTTCCATTCAAAGTCCTCATCATCCGGGTTCAGGGTCACATTGGTAGCCACACCTATGGCACTGGTGTTTTTACCGAAAGCGGAAACGGAATAATACAGGTAGTATTTCCCGTTGTGAAAGGAAATATCGGGTGCCCAGATATGGTTTTTAAAGCCGGGCACCACTTCCTTCGTCCAGGACGGGGCAGTCTCAAAAACAGGTTTTTCCCGGTTCCAGTTCTTCAGGTCGGGTGAAGAAAATACGGATATCCCATGGCCCCTACAAAAGAGATAATACCTGTCCCCTTCCCTGATCGCCACCGGATCGTGAACGCGGATGTCCTGTGCACAACCGGGTAAAACAAGGTACAGTACAAACAGGAAAAATAAATAATGCTTACATTTCATCTGTAATTACTTTAAAAGCTACTTACCGTTTTTTATCCTGACCACGTTAAGGGAATACGGTTGCATGAAAATTTCCATTCCGTCTTTCCGCACCTTGATTTCTTTTTCCACGGGACTCACCATATCCGGATGTTCCATCGAATTTTCGGCTTCCGGGTCGTCACTTTGCAAGACGGTCATTTTACCTCGGGAAGCCAGGCGTGAACTACCTTCGAATACGATTTTTTGCCGCCTGGACTGTCCGGACGTATTTACAATTTTCAGGATGATCTCGTCTGTGTTTTTATCCAGTGAAGCCGTAGCATACAGCTCATTCTGGCCGATAACGGCTTTACCTTCCAGTTCAACAGGCACCACATGGGTCCCCTTGTTCAGGGAAAACAGCTTTTGCACGTAATAATTCGGCGTTCCGTAAGCTCCCAGGTTATCGAACCAGATCAGGTCCGGGGTCCACTGCCAGCCTTCGGTATGGGCCATCAAAGGGGCATAGGAAGTGAGGTGTACCACCGCTGCGTTGCGTTCCAGCCCGGTGACAAATGCGGCTTCGGAAAGGGCGCATTCCCAGTTGTTCTTATTTTCGGGACTGGCAATGGCCACACTTTGTGCCGCGTATTCCCCGGCAAATATTTTGGGGCCGTTACGGTCGTAACTGTCGTACCGGTCGGCGTTTTCCCGGAACCATTCGGGAGAACGGTAGTAGTGTTCGTCAATAATCTCGGCATTCAGCTTTTTAAGTTCCTTCATCCCGTATTCGAAATATTCACCGTCCGGGAAGGGACCGCTGCCGGAAACAATGATCATATCGGGGTATTTTTCCTTTATGGCTTTTTCGAAGACCTTATACCGCTTAATGTATTCCGGGCCCCATTGTTCATTGCCGACACCTATGTATTTCATGTTAAACGGTTCGGGGTGTCCCATATCTTTCCGGATCTTCCCCCAATACGAGTCCACCGGGCCATTGGCAAATTCGATCAGATCCAGGGCATCCTGTACGTAAGGATCGAGCTGATCCATGGGCACAAGCTCCCCGGTATTGAACTGGCAGGCCATCCCGCAGCTCAGGATCGGCAGGGGTTCTGCGCCAAGGTCTTCGGCCAGTTGGAAATATTCGAAAAAACCGAGCCCGAAAGACTGGTAATAGTCCGGGGTGATGCGGTGACCGAATTCCGTATTCCACCGGTTGACCAGGAGATCGCGTTCTTCCACCGGCCCTACCGTTTTCTTCCACTGGTACCTCCGGTCGAGGGTCCTTCCTTCTACGATACATCCCCCTGGAAACCTCAAAAATCCCGGGTCCATATCATACAGTAACTGAACCAGATCTTTCCGCAATCCGTTAGGGCGGTTTTTCCAGGTGTTTTCAGGAAAGACCGAAATCATATCCAGGTCTATGCTTCCCGTTCCTTCAAAAGTAATTTTGAGTTGTGCTTTGGCCACCGTACGGACGGGGGTCAGCACAGCCGTATATTTTTTCCAATCGTTACTTTCCGGACTAACGGATGTTTCTCCCAGTACCTGACCGGTGGTATCGATAAACTGAATACGTATTTTAGTGATATTCCCTTCCTGTTTTGCGGCCTTGAGGGACAGGTTGTACTGCTCCCCTTCTTTAATGCCCATACCGCGGAAACCTTCGTTAACAAGGCTGTATCTCTCATCGTTTTTCACATCGACCCTGCAAAAACGCGCGTTGTGTTTCCTATCCGAACGTATTACGGTGGCAAAACCGGAATTTTCATTTTGGGAATGACGGTCACTGTTGGGCTGTGACCATCCCATAAGCGGCAGGGTGAATTCAAAAGAGCGGTTTTTTACCAGTTCGGCATAAAGTCCGCCATCGGCAGCAAAATTGATATCTTCAAAGAAAATACCGTACATGGTAGGCTGTATTTCGGCCACAACTTCATCGGCTTTGACTATCATAGGCCCGGATTGCTGGGCACGGACACCGGTGAAAAAGGCAAGGCTGGCTAAACTTGTTATAACTGATTTTATCATGATGGTTAGATGTTAGATTTTAGACTTAGGTGTTAAGGGGCTTCGGTTTGAATTTTATTTGCTTTGGGTATTTCTATTTAGTGGAGAGCGGGCTTTAATAGGGAAATCCCCCTCCGCCTCCGGCACCTCCCCCGAGGGCAATGTCATTTAGCTAAGAAAGTTTGTTTACTTTCTTTAAAGTATTTGTAAAGGGCTCCCTTCTTCATCCCGATAATCTACCGGGCGAAGAGGGGGGCGCTTTAGCGGGTCGGGGAGTTTGACCCGGCCCAGGTCCCGGGGTTATTCCCAAACCTTATAGTTTTATCAGTGGCCTGGGCTTTCTAACCCTCCGTCACGACTGAAGTCGTGCCACCTCCCTTTATCATCCCGATAACTATCGGAAGGGAGGAGCTTTTTGTTTTGGTAATAAAACCATTATAACCTTAACTAAACAACATTGTCCCCCGAGGGGGAGGAATTTTTCTTTTAATTCTATTTTTAACTTTAGTTCATTATCAAATTGGCACATTGGCTAATCAGCCGGATCAACTCCTTCAGAGGTCATCACTACCCGTTTCATGGTACCGTCCGGATTATAGTAAAGATAATCTATACATACGGAACGCCGGAAACTTCCGCCGTCGGTGGGGATGCCGCCATTGTGATAGATAAAATAGTCCTTTCCTTTAAAATTGATAATGGCCTGATGATTGGTATTGCTGTTCCCGGCAATTTCATTGAGAATACCTTTGAACTCCCACGGCCCGGTTATGGATTTACTCATGGCATAGGCCGTTTTTTCAGGGAACTGATAGGCATAGGAAAGGTAATACCAGTCATCGCGCTTGTGTATCCAGGGGGCTTCGGTAAAATCCGGAAGGTCCACCGTGTGGATGGGGCCGTCGAATTCCACCATGTTTTCCTTTAATTTTGCGTAATAACATACCGTATTGCCCCAGTATAAATAGGCCTGACCGTCATCGTCAATGAAAACCGTGGGGTCCAGGTCGTCCCAGCTGATATCGGTTGCTTTCGTCATATCGTTGGTCACCAGCGCCTTCCCGAGGGCATCCTTAAAAGGTCCTGTGGGGCTGTCGGATACGGCCACTCCTATGGCTTTTCCGGGAACAGTGGCATGGGTTACGGTAACGTACCAGTAAAATTTTCCGTTCCGTTCTATGACCTGTGCAGCCCAGGCATCTGCTTTGGCCCACTTGAAATCGCTTACCTTGAGCGGCACTTTGTGTTCTTTCCAGTTGACCATATCGGCGGAGGAAAACACCAGCCATTCTTTCATCTTATAAAAATGGAAATCCTTTTCGGCTTCGTCATGTCCGGTATACAAATAGACCGAATCGTTATGCACCAGAGCCGCAGGGTCTGCCGTATATTTATGGGTAATAACAGGGTTCTGGGCATTTGCCGCTATTGCTGTTATCAGGGCCGGGAACAACAGGCACCGTAACTGTTTGTAAAATTTTAAATGTATCATTGAATTTTTGTTTTTAAGAAATATCACGCAGCGGCCGGAGACCGGTTGCCTGTTACCGGTTACCTGTTTTACAAGCAGGCAACCGGTAACCCGCAACTGGCTTATTTACACTTTAAAGTCCCATGTCTTACGTCCTATGGTCTTATATCCTTTTTGTCATGTACTGAATTAATTCGCAGCATTCGGCTCCAGGTTGGGATTTACATCCAGTTCCGTCTGCGGGATGGGCAGGTACTCCTTACCGGGTGACCAGCTGTTAAAATCGCCATCATGTGCCTTTAACTCTTCCAGTTTTTCATTGTCGTACAACCATCCCCATCGCACGATGTCGTGGATACGGATGTTTTCCAGTGCAAACTCCAGCGAACGCTCGTGTGCCAATTGGTCCCGGAATTGCTGTTGCGACATGACGGCAAATTCACTCGTGCGATCGGGCAATCCGGCACGGTCTCTCACCTGTTGCATATAGCCCGCCGCATTTGCGGTTTGCCCCATTTCATTCAGGGCTTCGGCATACATGAGCAATACATCGGCATAGCGCATCAGCCGGTAATTGATCCCGGAGAATTCTACGCCACCGTGACTTTCGGTATCCAGTCCGAATCCGTCATTGGTATACTTCCTCGGGTAAATGGCATCTTCCGCATGCGGCCACGGCGTACCGTTATATACCGTGGTCCTGCCTTCGGATGGTTCATAAGAAGCTATGGTCGCAAATAAACGGGGGTCTGTTCCCCCCGCTTCGGTAGGTTCTTTTTTAAATTCTTCATACAACCATCGGGTAGGCAGGAAATCGGAATACCCGTAGCCGTCCATGGCATAGGTATGTCCTACGGAAGATACCTGTCGCCACAATACATTGGGTTCGCCTCCGTAATTCATCACATTTCCCCCGGCGTCGTAGGAGAATTGTACCTCAAAGAGGGATTCTTCATTATTGTCGACAAAGGGACTGAAATTGTCCTGATAATTTTCTGCGAGACTATAGTGGTTCAGCGGACCGTCGATCAGTTTTGCAAATTCCGTTGCGGCCGCAGACCAGCGTTCCATATAGAGATAGGTCTTTCCCAGGAAACCGGTCGCCGCTCCTTTGGTTGCCCTGCCGCTTTGTCCGTTCATCGGTTCTTCTCCGAGTAACTCCTGAGCCGCGGAAAAATCGCTTGCTATCTGTTGCCAGATTGCTTCTTCCTCTGCTGTTGCGGGATAGTAGTCGTCCGGAGGATAGGCTTCTCCCTGCTCCGGGACTTCGGTGATCAGAGGTACTTTCTGAAAGTTGGTCTTGAGGTTAAAATACGCCAGTCCCCTTAAAAAATGGGCTTCTCCCAACACCGAGTTCTTCGTTTCTTCATCCATCTCTATGGCCGGAACAAATGCTATGACCTGATTGGCTCTGAAGACCGCCTGGTAGTACGCTGCCCAGGTCCACTGTATGGGACCGGAAACAGCGAGAATAGTGAAATTCCCTACCTGGTTTAAATCCAGCCACGGACTGTCGCCGTACAATTCGTCTCCTCTTACATCGGTAAGAATAGGCGTCATACGCATATAGTAGCCGTCTACCAGGAGGGAATTGTACACGGCATTTACTCCGGCAATGGCATCATTTCCGGTTTGCCAGTAGTATTCCGTTGGCATGGCATTGGGATTGTCGAGGTTCAATTTGTCTTCGCACCCCAATAATACAGCTGCCAATACCGGCACTGCACAATATTTCAGGAATCTGAGTTTTTTATAGTTGAGCATCATGATGTGGCATTTTAATGGGTTAAAAAGAAAGTTGCACTCCAAACATATACGTTCTCGGCCTCGGATAGGTTCCGTTGTCAAATCCGGGTTCGAATACACCGGAGTTAAAATCCGGATTATACCCCTTATAGGCCGTAAACGTATGCAGGTTTTGCACGGTGGTGTATATTCGTGCCGAAGTGAAAAAGTTTGTTTTGTCTAACCACGTTTCAGGGAAAGAATATCCCAGAGAAACGGTGTTGATACGAAGGTAGTCTCCTTTTTGCAGCCATCCCGGTCTGTCGGAATCCCTGTTGTTGAGATTGGGGTCGTTGGCCACTAATCGCGGTATATCGGTATCCGTATTTTCCGGTGTCCAGTAGTTCATGATGTCTTTGTGCGCATTGAGGTAGTCGGATGACCACATCAGGGTACGGTACAGGCGGCTGTTGATGTAATAGCCCGCTGCTCCGGATGCGAAAAGCGTGAAATCAAAGTCCTTGTAACCGGCGGTGAAATTCAACCCGTAGGTTACACTGGGCACGGCACTTCCCAAAGTCGTTCTGTCATTGGCATCTACTATGCCGTCTTCGTTGATATCCTTAAACCGGATGTCTCCCGGTGCGGCACCTCCCTGTACGGCGTGGGCGTCTACCCCGGCCTGGTCCCGGAATATGCCGTCGTATACATAACCGAAGTGTTCTCCTGTTTCTCCTCCTACCTGCGTGATAGACCCTGTGCCGTACACGGGCTCTTCGTTTCCTCCCAGTGCCAGCACCTTGTTTTTAAGGGTACTGACATTGGCGGATATGTCAAAATTAAAATCATCCGTTCCCTGGAAGTGGTAGGCCAATTCCATATCGATCCCCGAATTCCTGAGGCTCCCGGAGTTGATGGTAGGTGCGGTGTTGATCGACCCCGTAGAAGCGGGGATCGGTACGCCTACCAGGATGTCTGTTGTTTCCTTCTGGTAGTACTCTACCGTCAAGTCAAACCGGTTATCCAGAAAGGCAGCGTCGAACCCTGCATTGAAAGAGGTGGTGCTCTCCCATTTGATATCCTCATTGTACAGGTTCGTCTGTATACCGCCGTTTACCACGCTGCCTCCGAAGTTATACAACACACTTCGGTTTACTACCGGCTGGTACAAATAATTCTCTATATTCTGATTTCCCAGGGTACCGTAACTTCCTCTTATTTTCAGATCATCGACAAAGGGTATATCAAAGAATTTTTCGTTGGAAATCCGCCATCCCAGGGCAACAGAAGGAAAGGTTCCCCATCGGTTATCCGGGGAAAAACGGGAGGATCCGTCTCTTCTTATTGTCGCCGTAAGCAGGTAGCGGTCGTCAAAATTGTAATTCAGTCTCCCGAAATAGGAGGCCAGGGCACTGGCGTCCTCTCCTCCTGCGGAGGTCTGGTTTTCTCCATTGGAAAGTACGGGATAATAGGGTTCGGGCAGGTTTTCGGAATATCCTTCTTTCCATACATAGGAGTTCTTCTGGTAGGTCATCCCCAAAACCGCATCTATATTGTGCTTGCCGATGGTCTTCTTGTAGGCGAGCGTATTTTCAATCAGTTCTACGGTATAGGTACGGGTATTGTCATTCAATCTGGACATGCCGGAGTTAAAGAAATATCCCATCTGAAATGCCGGTACAAAGGAGAAATCCCTCGTTTGGGTCTTGTCGTAACTCAGATTCAGCTTATACGTCAGGGTCTGGTCTTCGCTGTCTAATATTTTAAACTCCGGGTTGATGATGGCAAAGGTCCGGTCTACTTCTACCCAGTTGGTAAACAAACTGTTGATCCCCGGTACATTTAACACAATGGCCTGATGTATGGCAGAGTCCGTACCTGCATATCCCCCGATATTGTTTTCGTCATATACCCCCATCGTAGGGATGGCAATAAGCAAATCGTTGATAAGCGGTGGTCTTCCTCCCGTGAGTACATCGTCGCGGAACGTGAGGGAATTTTCCATAGAGCGGGCATAATACAAAGAAGGCGACATCTTAAATCTACCTTTTTCCATGGTGGTGTTGATACGACCGGAATACCGCTCGTAGTCGGGACCGTTTCCCACAAAGATACCGTCGTTGGTAAAGTAATCTACCGAGGCGTTGTAGGTCACGTGCTCTCCTCCGCCGGAAAAGTTAAAATTGTGGTTCTGGCGGCTTCCTGTTTTTAGCCCCACTTTTTGCCAATCGGTATCTATATCGCTGATATACGCATCGGAACCGGGGTCGTTTCCGGGCAATAGCGCCATTCCGGCATTTACGCGCTTCCGGTTGGTAATCATCTGGTAGTCTTCTCTTCCCAGGACCGGAATCCTTTGGGCCACTTCATCTATACCGTAGTACCCGCTATACCGCACGGTAAGGGGAGTATTCTTCGATCCGTTTTTGGTGGTGATGATCACGACCCCGTTGGCCGCACGCGAACCGTAAATGGCTCCTGCCGAGGCGTCTTTTAACACCTGTATGGTTTCTATGTCGTTGGTATTAAAATCCCTTATGGAGTTTCCCACCGGTACTCCGTCAATAACGTACAGCGGCTGATTATCGCCAAAGGTACTCACCCCCCGGATCCGGATATTGGGTTCGGCTCCGGGTTCTCCGTCTGACGAAACGGTTACCCCCGCAGCGCGTCCCTGAAGCATTTGCCCGACATCGTTGGTCGAGGTTTTCTGGAGCTCTTCGGCTTTTACCACACTCACCGCCCCGGTTAAATCCTGTCGGCGTTGTGTACCGTACCCCACTACAACGACTTCGTCCAGTCTGGCAAGGTCTTCCTGCATGGAAATATCTATCTTACTCCGGCCGTCGATGGTTACTTCTTCTGTTTTAAATCCTATGTACGAAAAGATAAGTACACTGTTTTCCCCTGCCACGCTGATGCTGTAATTGCCGTCAAAATCCGTGACAGTTCCTTTGTCGGTTCCCTTTACCCGGACGGTTACGCCCGGTAAGGCCATATTATCAACCCCGGACAGCACAGTTCCGCTTACGGTACTGCTTTCCTGGGCATACAATCCCGTGATTGTACATAATGTCACCACCACAATGTATAAGAGCTTATTGCCTAAACAATAGCAATGGTGATTTCTGGGTGATCTGGTTACCATGTCATTGTGTTTTGGTTGTAAATAAATTATAAGTGTAATACTTACATTTACAAATGTAACCAAAGATTTCCCATAAAAGCAAATATTTTATTGTAAAATTTACACTTTTAATGCATTTCAATCACTCAAACCGCAAAATAACCCGGGATAAAATACGAATGTAGTATTTCCGGTTTTATCGGTAAGCCTCTGATCTTATTCTACTCCCACTAAAAAGAGGCCGTCTAAAAAGTTTTAGGCGGTCTTTTTATATTTAGCCTATTTGCTTGTTTTCAACTTGAACCAGCAAGAGTTGAGCGTTAAAAAGTTAATGAGTTAATAGGTGTTGTGGGATTATGCCCTTATCCCTACCTTTTTAAGATTGTGAGCCATGGCCACAAGCCCTATTTCGGTTTCTACCTTATCAAGTCCCCTGAGCATAAAGCGTTTGAAGTCCATATTCTGTTTTATATTCCCAAAAACGGCTTCCACATCCCAGCACCTTCTTTTTCGGTGGGCAATGCCTTCTTTTGAGAGCAACAGTGCTTTGGCCTTTGCCTTTAACCGTATCAGTTCATGGTTTCTCATAATGATCCGGTTGCCTTTGGCTTTATGGCAGCTGCCCCTTAACGGGCAGCCCTTACAGTTTTTTGCCCGATAGAGGTCATAGACCTGTAGGTAGCCATTGCCGGTCTTTCTTTTTTGCTGTCCTATATGTTCCATAGGTTGTCCCATAGGACAGTAACAGGTATCGGTTTCTTTATTGTAATAGAGCTTGTCAGGATGGAACGGGGCTTTGTCCTGTTTACCATTGGTCTGCCTTTGTTCCTTGTGGAAATAGTTGTACTTTACATAGGCCTCAATATCCTTGTTTTCCAGGGCCTGGTAGTTCTCTTGGCTTCCATAACCGGCATCGGCCGTTAGGCTCTGGGGAGTTTGGAGGTAACTTTCTTGAAAATCTTCCAAGTGGGCTATCAGGGCGGTGGTATCGGCTGTGGTCTGAGCCAAAGTGTAGTTCACTATGAACTGGTTGTTGGTCGAAGCCTGTAAGTTGTAAGCGGGCTTGAGTTGCCCGTTTTTCATAGGGTCGTCCTTCATCCGCATAAACGTGGCCCCGGGGTCGGTCTTACTCATGCTTCCACGATGCCCTAACTTCTTTTGCTGTTCATTGTACCTGGCGATGTTCCCAGGCCAGTGCTTTTGGGCATAACCCAGTTTTTGTTTGATCTTTTTCTCTACCGCTTTGCCTTCCAGAGCCTGGTTGATCTGTGCAATGGTTGCGGATACTTTTTCAGGATCAATAGCCTCGAACTCCGGGGTGTTGGGGAGTTGCTCCTGCTCGGCATAGACTTTTTCCACATAGTTCCACAGTTCCCTGAGTTGTTTTTCAATACGCTCGCGGGAGGTTTTGATGCTCTTGCCCCATACAAAGGTATAGCGGTTGGCATTAGCCTCGATCTTGGTTCCGTCCACATAGAGTTCCTTCAGGCTTAAATAACCCTGTTCGGCTAAGAGCACCACTACTTGATTAAAGATTTGCTTAAACTTGTCCTTTAGCTTGCCGCTGCGGAAGTTGCTGATGGTATTGTGGTCAGGCTTGGCCCCGCCACTGAGCCAGATAAAGTGAATGTTCTCGTTCAAGGCCTGCTCAATCTTGCGCGAAGAATACAGGTTACGCAAGTAGGCATAGACCAAAATCTTTAACAGCACTTTAGGGTGATAACTCGAAGTACCGCCCCCACGGTAGGTCTGCTCCAAACTGCTCAGGTCTACCGAGTCTAAAATCGAGTTGACAGTACGTACAGGATGGTGCTGAGGGACCAGCTCATCATAACTGGGTGGAAGCAGGCTCAACTGGCCTTGATCGTAGGGCTTCCAGGTGACTTTTCGGCTCATGTTTAAATTTACAAACACAAAACCTAAATTCAAAAAAAAGAAGCTGCCTTTTTAGACAGCCTCTTTCACTATTCTATGCTATGGTAACAGTCATTCAGTTTACCACTGAAACAACGGTTTTTCCTTCATCATGGCATTTACTTTTCCGCCCACTTTTTCTATGACCGTATCGTCAGTATAGTTGGTGATCACTTCATCGATGTACTCTACTACGGTTTGCACATCGGCTTCTTTGAGTCCTCTTGTAGTAATGGCAGATGCACCTATACGGATACCGGAAGTGACGAACGGGGATTTATCGTCAAACGGTACCATGTTCTTGTTTACGGTAATATCCGCCTTCTCCAGGGCCCCTTCTGCCTCCTTACCGGAAATATCCTTGTTCCTCAGGTCGATAAGCATCATATGGTTGTCCGTACCCCCGCTGATCACCTTGTAGCCTTTCGCTACAAATGCTTTTGCCATGGTCTGCGCATTCTTCCTTACCTGAAGGGCATAGTGCAGGAATTCATCGGTAAGCGCTTCGCCATAAGCTACGGCCTTGGCCGCAATGATATGTTCGAGCGGTCCGCCCTGGTTACCGGGAAAAACGGCACTGTCCAGTAAAGAGGACATCATACGGAGTTTTCCGCTTTTCAGCTTTATACCGAAGGGGTTTTCAAAATCTTTCCCCATCATGATCATTCCTCCCCTTGGTCCCCGGAGGGTTTTATGCGTTGTTGTACTTACAATATGGCAATGCGGAATCGGGTCGTTCAGTATTCCCTTGGCGATAAGTCCCGCAGGATGGGATATATCGGCAAAAAGAATGGCCCCGACACTGTCGGCAATTTCCCGGAACCGCTTAAAATCAATGTCCCTGGAATATGCAGAAGCCCCGGCAATGATCAGCTTGGGCTGTTCTTTCCCGGCAATTTCCGCTATCCTGTCGTAATTGAGCATCCCGGTCTCCTCTTCCACTCCGTAGAAAACAGGATTGTAAAGCTTGCCGGAAAAATTCACCGGGGAACCATGCGTGAGGTGTCCGCCGTGCGACAAATCAAAACCGAGTATTTTATCCCCGGGGTTCAGGCAGGCATGGTACACGGCAGTATTGGCCTGTGACCCGCTGTGCGGTTGTACATTCACCCATTCGGCACCGAAAAGTGCCTTGGCCCGTTCAATAGCCGCATTTTCCACTTCATCCACAACTTCACATCCGCCGTAATAACGCTTTCCGGGATATCCTTCGGCGTATTTGTTGGTCAGTACCGAACCGGCCGCCTCCATGACCTGTTCGCTTACAAAGTTCTCGGATGCTATCAGTTCCAGTCCGTGTAACTGGCGTTCCTTTTCCGCTTCAATCAGTTCAAAAATCTGTTTGTCTCGTTGCATTATTTTTAAGTTCAAAGTTCACCCCCTTACTACGGTTTGTCTTGAGAACGACCGAAGGCCCGGGGCAACAGGTTCAATATTCAATGTTCCAGGTTTAAAGTTGAAGGTTTATCCTTTCGACTTTAATTATTCCAAGTTCTTTATTTTGTTAATTTTTCCCAAGGAAAATCACCGCTTTTCATCCGTTTCCCGGGTATCCTGATCAACTTTCCTTAAGAAATGCCCAAAAATAACAAATACATTCGGTAAATTGGTCGAAAATAATATCTTTGAATACAATTTTATCAAACATAAATTAACAATTTTATTATGCCTATCACCGCGAACGACCCGCAGAGAAAATCCTGGATACAGGTAGACAAGGATTCCGATTTTCCCATCCAGAACATCCCTTTCGGTGTTTTCCTCACCAGGGACGATGTGATCACCATTGGTACAAGGATCGGAAATACGGCCATAGACCTCGGTGCGCTGCACCAGTTAGGATACTTTGAGGGCATCCCGCTCACGGACGATATTTTTTTGCAGGACAGCCTCAACGATTTCATATCCGACGGAAAAAAAACCTGGCGACTGGTGCGCAACCGCATTGCCGAGTTATTTGACATCAACAATTCCAGACTCAGGGACAATGAGGAACACAGACGCATTGTGCTCTTTACCCTCGACGAAATAGAAATGCAACTCCCCGTACAGATCGGCGACTATACCGATTTTTACAGCAGTAAGGAACACGCCACCAACGTGGGCAAGATGTTCCGCGACCCGGACAATGCCCTTTTGCCCAACTGGCTGCACATCCCGGTCGGATATCACGGCAGGAGTTCTTCCATAGTACCTTCGGGCATTCCCGTGCGGCGTCCCATGGGGCAAACACTGCCTCCGGGAGCCGAAACACCGGTATTCGGTCCTTCCGAAAAGGTGGACTTCGAACTGGAAATGGCTTTTATCACTACAGATGCCAATCAGCTGGGCGAACCCATTCCCGTAGATGAGGCGGAAGACTATATCTTCGGTATGGTACTCTTTAACGACTGGAGCGCCCGCGATATCCAGAAGTGGGAATACGTTCCCCTCGGACCTTTCCTTGCCAAGAACTTTGCCTCATCCATTTCTCCGTGGATCGTGACCATGGATGCCCTGGAACCTTTCCGCGTGGCCGGGCCGAAACAGGACCCTCCCCCCCTTCCCTATCTTCAGTATAAGGGTGACAAGAGTTTTGACATTCATCTGGAGGTCAGCCTTGCCCCGGAAAACAGTGAACCACAGGTCATCTCCAAAAGCAATTTCAAATACCTGTACTGGACCATGGCGCAGCAACTCGCACACCATACGGTAAACGGATGTAACGTCATTTCGGGGGACATGATGGGCAGCGGTACCATATCAGGCCCCACACCGGACAGTTACGGCTCCATGCTGGAATTAAGCTGGGGCGGGAAGCACCCCCTGAAGATGAAAGACGGTTCGGAACGGAGTTTTATCGAAGACGGGGATACCGTTATCATGAAAGGGTATTGCAGCAACGAGGAAGTGCGCATCGGTTTCGGGGAAATATCCGCCAAACTACTGCCGCCTTTTAATGATAAAAAGAAAACGGGCGACCGTTAACAGCAAAAAACAAGGGAGCGGGATTTTCAAAAATCCCGCTCCCTTTTCAGTTCATACTCCCCTAAAACCAACTGCTATGAAAACTCAACTATCATTAATACTGATTATTTTTTCTCTTGCCTTTTCCTTTGCGCAAACAGATGCCCGGATTTACGATATCATTGATGCGGTTTCTGCCGACAGGATCGAAAAGGACATCCGTACGCTTGCCGGTTTCGGTACGAGGAACACTTTTAGCGATACCATTTCCGAAACCCGGGGTATCGGTGCGGCACGGCGCTGGATCAAAGCTGAATTTGAAAAGATCTCCGAAGGCTGTAACGGCTGTCTGGACGTCTTTTACCAGAAAGACCTGGTCACCACTGAGGACGGGGACCGTGTTCCCCACGATGCCTGGGTCGTGAACGTCGTGGCCATACAGAAAGGTACCAAATACCCCAACCGCTATATCATTATGAGCGGGGATATCGATTCCAGGGCTTCCAACACCATGGATTTCGAAACCGACGCCCCGGGGGCCAACGACAATGCCAGTGGTATGGCCGGGACCATTGAAGCCGCCAGGGTATTGTCTGAATACGAGTTTGAAAGCAGTATTGTCTACGTTGGGCTGTCCGGTGAAGAGCAAGGGCTTTTCGGCGGCAAGGGCCTGGCCGAATATGCCAAAAAGAACAACTGGGACATCACGGGCGTGCTCAACAATGACATGATAGGCAATATAGAAGGCGTTGACGGGGTGATCGATAACCGGACCTTCCGTATCTTTTCCGAGCCCGTACCCCCAACCGAAACCGAAAATGAACGGAGAATGCGAAGGTTTTACGGCGGGGAAGTAGACGGTATTTCACGGCAACTCGCCCGCTATATCCATAAAACCGTACAAACGTATATGCCCGGGATGAACCCCATGATGATCTACCGCCTGGACCGCTTTGGCCGCGGCGGACACCACCGCCCTTTCAACGACCTCGGTTATGCAGGGGTACGTATTATGGAAGCGCACGAAAACTACAACAGGCAGCACCAGGACATCCGGGTGGAAAACGGCATTAAATACGGTGATGTCATTGAAGGGGTGAATTTCGATTACGCTGCAAAACTCACCGCAGTGAATGCCATTAACCTCGCCTCCCTGGCATGGGCCCCGCCCGCCCCTGCTGAAGTGGCTATCGGCGGTATTGTGGAAGCTTCCGCCAAACTCAAATGGAAAAAGATCAATACCCCCGATGTAAAGGGCTATAAAATCTACTGGCGTTATACCACCTCACCACAATGGGAGTTCAGCCGTTACGTGGGCGACACCGATCATTTTACCCTGGAAGGTATTGTTATTGATAATTTCTATTTCGGTGTGGCCACCGTCGGGAAAAACGGGCATGAAAGCGTTGTGGTGTTTCCTTCGGAGGTCTTCCGGGATTGATTCTTAAGCTGTCAGCCAAACTTCATCCGTACCATCCATACCTGCGGAGGATTGTCTGTTTCATGCAATTAGCTGATCCGGACCATAAATTTATACTAAATTGTTTTCACACCTCCCTGTAAATAGTATTTTTGCTTGACAATTAAGGAAAATCAAGCTTCCGTCAATTAAAAGAATGACTACATGGTAACAACAGAACAGGTGAAAAGCCTTATGGAACGCCTTGGCGCGTTAAGGAGGTATCTTTGACATCGATGCCAAACTCATAGAAATACAGAACGAAGAAGAAAAGACATATGCCCCCGATTTCTGGGACAATCCGAAGGAAGCGGAAAGCCTGATGCAGACGCTCCGCAGTAAAAAGAAATGGGTGGAAGGCTATGAAGAGGCCAAAACACTTGCGGACGACCTGGAAGTCCTGTACGATTTTTACAAGGAAGGTGAAGTGGAGGCCGATGAGGTGGAAAACCATTATAAAAAAACGGTTGAACTCATAGAACACCTGGAATTCAAGAACATGCTTTCCGAAGAAGGTGACAATATGAGTGCGGTATTACAGATCACCGCCGGTGCCGGGGGTACGGAGAGCTGTGACTGGGCGGCCATGCTTATGCGCATGTATCTTATGTGGGCCGAATCGCAGAAATTCAGGATCCGGGAGCTGAATTACCAGGAAGGTGATGTAGCCGGAATAAAGACCGTAACCCTTGAGATCGAAGGAGAATATGCCTTCGGGTGGCTGAAAGGCGAAAACGGCGTGCACCGGCTGGTTCGTATCTCCCCGTTTGACAGCAATGCCAAGCGGCATACGTCATTTGCTTCGGTATACGTATATCCGCTGGCAGACGACAGTATTGAGATCGAGGTCAACCCGGCCGATATTACTTTCGAGACCATGCGTTCCAGTGGTGCGGGCGGACAGAACGTGAACAAGGTGGAAACCGCCGTGCGTTTGCGCCACCACCCTACGGGAATTGTTATTGAGAACTCGGAAACCCGGTCGCAACTGGACAACAAGACCAAGGCCATGCAACTCCTGAAGTCTCAGCTCTTTGAAATGGAGCTGAAGAAACGCCAGGAGAAAAGGGCCGAGATCGAAGCCGGGAAAATGAAGATCGAATGGGGCTCACAAATACGGAATTACGTGATGCACCCCTATAAACTGGTCAAAGATGTACGGACTTCGCACGAAACCACCGATGTGGATGCCGTAATGAACGGGGGAATCAACCCTTTCCTCAAAGCCTACCTGATGATGATGGGACAAAAGGAAACTTCGTAGGGGGATTCGGTTATTGGGTTATTGAGTTACTGGGTTATTTGGGTTTATTATTATTCGTGTAAATATCATTATCAAAAAGTGATGTGGATATTTGCATACAGAAGTTAGAAACTATAATCCGATGGGTTTGTTCAGTTCGCCGCAGCATCTAAGTAACCTGAATAATGTTTAAACGCTATGAATCAAAAACATTTCAAGATTACAACCCTTGTTTGAAATTATTAAAAGGCTCCTCCCTTCATCCCGATAGTTATCGGGATCGGAGGGTTTGAAAGCCCAAGCCACAGGAAAAACACAAAAGCCTGGAATATACCCAGAATTTGGGCCTGATCAAACTCCCCGTTCCGCAAGCGGAACGCCCCTACTTCGACAGTACAGGTAAACTCGGGGAAGGTTCAGGCTGCTTATGGTAAGGTTCGCAATGATGCCCTTAGCTTATATCGAACTCGCATTAACTCAGTCACCTACTCACCTTATTCACTCCTTGAGATCATTCATCGGGGAAGTGCAATACCCTATTCATCTATTGAAACCCTGTATTGACGGAGTGCATTGGTTGATCAATTTACTTCATCGGCTTATTGATATATTACATTAGCCCATTGATGCATTATATTAGCTTATTGATGTAATGTTTTTGCATATTGGTGCATTACATCGGCCTATTTACGAAATGTATCGGTTTTTTGACGGACTATTTTTGGCTGTTGACGAATTTCATTAACTGATCTCAAAAACAATTCAATATATATCTTTAGTGTATTTTGCTTTAGCACCTGAAAATTGTCACCGGGTTATTAGGGTAATGCGTTACCTGGTTATTCAGGCAACCCTGGTAAACATAATTACTTAATCAACTCAATAACCGAGTAACTAAAGTACAATTTCATTACATGCCAAAACCTATGGATTTTCAGATCATAGTAGTTTTGTTATTATAGAGGTTTGGCTGTTTATTAACAGTATAATGCAGGATAAATATTAAACATCACCTTATATTTCTCTCTTTCTTTTTGCATCTTTGTGTAACGGCCATGGTATCGGATACCCTGGTTGACTTATTGATGCGTAACCCTTAATTATCAACATAGCATGAAAAACCGTATAGATACCGTAATCTTCGACCTTGGTGGTGTACTTATCGACTGGAACCCGGAATATGTATTTCTCGACGTCTTTGAGGGCGACCGGGAAAAAATGCAGTGGTTTTTTGACAATATCTGTACCATGAACTGGAACGAAGAACAGGACGCGGGCAAAAGCCTTGCCGATGCCACGGAAGAACGGGTAGCTCTGTTTCCGCAATACGAGGAATGGATACGCATGTACTACGGTCGCTGGGAAGAAATGCTGGGTGGTGCCATACAGGGTTCCGTAGCTATACTGAAATCCCTTATTGCACAGGAAAAATATAAAGTTGTGGCCCTTACCAACTGGAGTGCCGAGACTTTCCCCATTGCCCGGGAACGGTTCGATTTCCTGCAGTGGTTTGAAGGCATTGTTGTATCCGGCCAGGAAAACACCCGGAAGCCTTTCAGGGAGATCTACGACATTACCCTCGACCGTTTCGGGATAGCGGCGGAAAGATCGGTCTTTATCGATGACAATTTACGCAATGTAAAAGCCGCCGATACCATTGGCATCAACGGTATACGGTTTACATCGCCCGAACAGCTCAGCAAAAGCCTTGGCGAATTCAGCATTCATGTCTAATTTTGTAAAAAGTATAAGAATGATAAAGATATATCACAATCCGCGTTGCCGGAAATCAAGGGAAGGGCTTGCCATACTGGAAGCATCGGGCAAGGATTTTGACGTTGTAAAATACCTTGAAGACGTTCCCTCCGAAAAAGACCTCCGTGAGGTTATTGACCTGCTGGGTATCGCTCCTGTTGACCTCGTCCGCAAAAATGAAAGCATCTGGAAAGAACAATACAAGGGAAAAACACTTTCTGATGACGAAGTGATCAAGGCCATGGCCACACATCCGAAGCTTATTGAACGGCCGATCGTCATTTCCGGGAAGAAAGCCGTGATAGGACGCCCGCCTGAAAATATTAAGTCCGTGCTCTGAGGACGGCTATTTTTATACACCGAAGCCCGGCATCTTTTCCGGGCTTTCAGTAAAGGCTTTTTAAACCGTTTTCCTCCAGGATATCACTGTATTCCGGCAATATCCGCAAAAGGGCGAGGTCTTCATCGGCATTCAGCCGCTTTACGTCCTTAAACCCGTTTTGCAACAGTTGTTCCAGGTAAAACAGGGCCATTCCGTATTCGCTTTTCTTCACACTGTAGCGCAATACTTCGAGATATGCGTCTTCTGCCCCCGGATCGAGCAGTACCAGGAAAGCATTGGCAAACAATAAGCGGTCGGTATCCTTTTCCCGGTCTAAGGTGGGAATGGTTTCCCTGGTAATCTCCGTTAACATGTTTTTCAGGCGCTTTGCCATTTTGGCCTGCGCCTTATTCGTGCCTTTTTCGAGCTTTCCGAGGGCTATCATTTCTTCTTCCCAGGAAGGGAGCTGTGCCATATTACCTGAAGTCATGTCTTCAGAGAGAAAAGTCAGGTAATCGGTGATGTAATTGCTTTCCATTTCGGAAATTCCGTAACTGTCGCTCCGCTGTTTCCTGAATATCGGGGTCTTCCGGATCTCCCTTCGCCTTTCCCGGAACAGTTTCTTGTCAACATACCCGTCATAATTGTCCATAAGCTGCTCAATATCGTTAAAGGCATACAGTGCCCTCCCCTTTCTTTCCCGGCTTTTGTTAAATTCCATATCTGCCTTAAAGAGCGAGTCTATCACTTTTTTCCCTCCGGGCAGTGTTCCTCCCGTTATGCCTTTCAGCGTGAGTGTCCGGACAGCTTTGTCCATATATTCTGCGGGCGGATAATAGGAAGCCCCGTCATAGACCAGCAAATCGGCCCGGAATTTTTTATCCTTCAGGATGTTTACGGTATTTTTCATTTCCTGATAATTCCCTTCTTCATCTCCTGTAAGGCCCACAAAAAGAAAACTGTTCTTTTGGGGCATGTACTTCCCGTTTCCCGGCAATGCGGCCCCGCAGGCAATCACTCCTTTCACATCATCGGAGATCGTGGCTATCGCCGTGGCCAGCCTGGCCCCTCCGCTAAAGCCCGAAGTATAAATTCTCCTGCTGTCTGTCGCGAAGTTCTTTAAAACAACACTAAAAAGCTTTTTGGCAATATAAAAGTTGGCTTCATAAGAGGTGTTCTGTACATTGTTCGATCCGACCAGAATAAAATCACCGGTCCCGGGCGCCGCTGCAAAGGCTTCCAGGGCGCGTTTTCCCTTTCCCTTAATGTCGAATACGAAAATTACGGGCCATTCCCTGTCCGGATTGTAGTCTTCGGGCAGGTATATGGCATAATTCATATGATCTGTGCCGGGAATGGGCACAGAATCCGTTATCATCCCCTTTTGCAGGCGCAGATCTTGTGCATACCCGGAAAAGGAAAGTATGAAGAAGAACAACAAAATAAGACGGTATTTCATAAGTAAGCGATGTATGTTTCACCTTAAATGGTAAGTACAAGATAGTTTAAAAAAGAAGATTAAAAAAATAAACCGTTCTCCGGTTATCGGGCTAACGAATTATTGCATTGTTGTATTAACCGGCTTACCCGTATGGCCGGAATGGCCTGATAACCGGATATCGCGGATCGTATTTTTCAGTATTGTTGAATTACCGCAATACGTTGCAGGGTTTCCCGGCCTTACCGTCCCCCCGTAAAACAAAAAGCCCGGAAACGAGGGTTTTCCCCTTGCTTCCGGTACTTTTTTACCATCTTTTATTATGGCTCACAACATTATTTTTGTACCGAGCACGTCCAGGAATGCTTTGATAAAGCCGGGATGTCCCGGCCATGCCGGTGATGTAACAAGATTACCGTCTACCACCGATTCTGTTGGCGGCACTTCCTTATAATTGCCTCCCGCAAGGGTCACTTCGGGACCTACGGCAGGGTAAGCGGTCAATGTCCTTCCCGAAACCACTTTTGCAGCCGTCAATATCTGTATGCCGTGGCATATGGCGGCTACCGGGAGGTCTTTCTCAAAGAAATATTTTACAATATCCAGCACTTTTGCATTCAACCTCAGGTATTCGGGGGCACGACCGCCCACTATAACAAGTCCGTCGTAAGCTTCGGGCGATACATCGTCGAACGTGTAATTTAACTGGAAATTATGCCCCGGCTTTTCCGAGTAGGTCTGGTCGCCTTCAAAGTCGTGAATGGCGGTTTTTACCGCTTCCCCTTTTTTCTTGTCCGGGCAAACGGCATGCACTTCATGACCCACCATCAAAAGCATCTGGTAAGGCACCATGGTTTCGTAATCTTCTGCATAATCACCGGTAAGTAAGAGTATTTTTTTCATGATGACCGCTTTCTGTTTGTATTTTTGTTGTATTTACGGAATAAACAGTAATTATTACAGGATCGGAAGCGGGGCCTGTCCGGTATAGCCGGACAGGCATTCCTTCACTTCCTTGTCCTTTACGACTCTTTAAATGTACCAAAAAATCCGCGGAAAGTTAGTGTAGCGGAAAGACTTTAACCTTAATTTAATTTTTGGCAAACTGGAGGTTGAGCAGCAGTTTCACTTCATCGCCTACTACAATACCTCCCGTCTCGGTAACCCCGCTCCATTCCAGGCCGAAATCCTTGCGGTTAAGCTTCCCGGTGATCTCAAACCCGGCCTTGGTATTGCCGTAGGGGTCTACCATAGTCCCCCCGTACTCTGCTTTCAGGACAATGGGCCTGGTATTTCCCCTTATGGTGATATCGCCGGTCACTTCATAGGTATCGTCTCCCGTTTTGCTGAACCCGGTAGAGACAAAAGTAAGCTTCGGATGGTTTTCGGCATCGAAGAAGTCGGCTGATTTCAGGTGATTGTCCCTATCGTTGTTGTTGGTGGAAATACTTTTTATTTCCGCTTCGAAAACGGCCCTGGCATTGCTGAAATCATCGCCTTCGGCTTCCAGTCCGCCCGAAAAAGAGGTGAATTGCCCGCTTACCGTAGAGATTACCAGGTGTTTTACCTTAAACTGCACTTCAGAATGTGCAGGGTCTATGTTCCACGTTACTTTTTTTGCTGATGTTTCCATTGGTCTTATTTTTTGTTCTACAATTTATTTATAGTTCTCAGTTTTGGAGTTCTTAGTTTTGGAGTTTGGGAATTGGATAGTGCCGTTTCGTTGTTCAATGCTTATACCTCCAAAACTCAATAACTCACCAACTCCAAAACTCCCTAACTCCAAAACTCCATCCGCCACGAATGTTTCTTTAGTTGATTAGTTCTTTAGTTTGGGAGTCGGATAGTACCGTTTTGTTGTTCACTGCTTATACCTCCAAAACTCAATAACTCACCAACTCCAAAACTCCCTAACTCCAAAACTCCATCCGCCACGAATGTTTTCTTTAGTTGATTAGTTCTTAGTTCTTTAGTTTGGGAGTTGGATAGTGCCGTTTTATTGTTCAATGCTTATACCTCCAAAACTCAATAACTCACCAACTCCAAAACTCCATCCGCCACGAATGTTTTCTTTAGTTGATTAGTTCTTAGTTCTTTAGTTTGGGAGTCGGATAGTACTGTTTTGTTGTTCACTGCTTATACCTCCAGAACTCAATAACTCATCAACTCATCAACTCCCCAACTCCAAAACACCAAAGTCAGAAGCCTCCCTCCTATTTCTTTGGCAAAGGCACATAGGTATTGTCCCCGGCCACTTTCGGAAATCGCTTTTCTTCCCAGTCCCTTTTGGCCTTTTCGATCGTCTGACTGTCGGACGATACGAAATTCCAGTAAATATGCCGTTCCTCTTCGAGCGGCGCGCCACCGAACAGGAGCAGATGTGTCCCCTTTTCCACCTCTAATGCGCATTGGTTGTCGAGTTTGGATACCAGCATGTTCCCCGCGCCTACTTCCTGGTCGCAGGCCTTTACTTTTCCTGTTACTATGCATATTCCTATTTCGCCTTCAAGGTTCCCGGCAATATCGAGGCCAAAGGATTCGCCTGCCTTTACGGATACCATAAAGAGATCGGAATGTGTGGGTACGGGAGAGACCTTGCCGAACCCTTTTCCGGCCACTAAGGTGAAATCTGCTCCGTTTGCTGTCCAGGCAGGCAGCTCTTCCCCGGAAATATGATAGAATTCGGGGGCCATGTCTTCAACCGCCCTGGGAAGGGCGATCCATATCTGGTAACCGTGCATGGTAAAGACATTCCCTTTCCTTTTATCTTCCGGTGTCCTTTCGGTGTGTGTCACCCCCTTGCCGGCTACCATCAGGTTTACCGATCCCGGCCGGATGCGTTGTTCGGTCCCTATGCTGTCCCTGTGTATAATTTCCCCTTCCAGGAGGTACGTAAGTGTGGCCAACCCGATATGCGGATGCTGGTCTACGTCCATGTACTTTTCGGGTCCCAGTTTTTCAGGGCCCATGTGGTCAATAAATATGAAAGGGCCCACCATCCGCTTTTTGCGGAAAGGGATCAGCCGTCCCACCAGGAAATCTCCTATATCCCGGCTTCTTTCTTCAATGATAAGATCGGTATTGGACATTGATCGTGTGCTTTATGTTTTTTTCAGGCAAGGACATCCTGCCATTCGGTCATTTTTTTGAATGTTGCATTGGCAAAAGGGCACAAAGGCATCACCCTGATGCCTTTTTCCCTTACATACCCTACCAGGGCTTCGAGCAGCTTTTTGCCTGTGCCCTGTCCCCTGAGGGATTCGTCTACCCCGGTGTGTTCAATGATCATCTTCTTTTCGCCGGCCATGACATAGGTCATTTCGGCCAGGCGCTTTTTGTCTACCCGGTAGGTAAAAGCGCCTTTTTTGTCGTTGTGAATATGCTTTATTTCTCCCATATTGCTTATTGTAAGGTAATCCCTATAAATATAATAAAATCAGTGTGCTTTTCCACATTAAATTCCGGTTTATACGGCCATCGGGACTTCCATAAGGAGAAATTCGGCATCACTCCCGGCTGTTATGGATACGGAACCGGTTTCCCAGACCCCCGCAGCATCCCTTTTGCCGAGTTTTTGACCGCCGACATCCACATTTCCTTCGATAACGAACAGGTAAACGCCGTTACCTTCTTTTTTAAGGCTGTATTCACGGGTTGTTCCCTTGTCAAAGTCCCCGAGGTGAAACCAGGCATCCTGGTATATCCAGCTCCCCTGGTCCTCCGCATCCGGTGAAACTACCTGGTAGAGTTCGTTCTTTTTCCTGTAGTCTTCTATAGAGATCTGGTCGTACCTTGGATCTACATTCCTCTTATTGGGAAACAACCATATCTGTAACAGGTTGGTTTCCCTGTCCTTATTGGGGTTATATTCACTGTGAAAAACACCTGTTCCGGCACTCATCACCTGTATTTCCCCGTTTTTGATGCGGCCTACGTTCCCCATGCTGTCTTTATGTTCCAGATCGCCTTTCAGCGGAATGGTGATGATCTCCATATTGTCGTGGGGGTGCATTCCGAAGCCCATGCCACCGCTTACGATGTCGTCGTTAAGTACCCGGAGGGCACCGAAGTTCATCCGCTCGGGATTGTAGTAATTTGCAAAACTGAAACTGTGATGGGCATTGAGCCATCCGTGATCGGCATGCCCTCTTGTGTCTGCGCTGTGCACTATTGCTTTCATAATTGTACTCCTTTTTTGTTCTGTACAAAGTTGCGAACAATTAAGGCGCAAGGAAATACAAGAATGCGGGAAAGCGTTATAAAAATACGATCCCCGACTTCGCACTGGAACCGTACTTCGGCTATTTTTCGACACATAGCTCAAGGCTGTGTTCCCGACATCGGGATTAAAAACAAAATTTAGACAGTCTCTGATAAATCATGGCACTATTTCCTGAAGTCTGACGGGGACATCCCGGTGCATTTCTTAAAGAAACTGCTGAAATGTGCGGGTTCGGAAAAACCCAATGCGTATGCGATCTCCTTCTGGGGCTGCCCGGAAAAATACAGCATCCGCCGGGCGGCAACCGTGATGCGCGACTGTAAGTATTCCTTGGCCGTTTTGCCGATGAGCGACCTGACCGTCCTGTTGAGGTGGTCGGGGGTTACGTGGAGGGCTTCCGCATACTGCGAAACGAGATGCCATTCGGTAAAATGCTTTTCCACAAGGTCCTTATATTCCCGCAACAGCGTCCCCCCGGCCTGGAGTTGCTGCGGATTCTCCCCGTGTACGGAACAGAGGTTGTTACAGGATATCAAAAACAACCGGAGTAACGAGCCGATGCCCTGGGAACGGAACTTGATGTTGGCTTTGCTCCAGTCCATCATCTGTTCGCAATAAGCGTTCAGTTGTGTTTCCTGCTGTACATCTACAGGCAGGGGCGGCGTTTCCCCGTAGTCCTTAAAAAGGTTGATATCGTCAATAAAACAGGCATCGATCTGGTTTTCTGCCATAAAACGGGTAGAAAAGGTTATGACATAACCGTGTGATTTTTCTCTTTCCACGATCCGGTGTACCTGTCCGGGGCTTATAAAGTAGACCTGTCCGCCGGAAAGCGGGTATTCCTTAAAATCTATATGGTGTATTCCGTCGGCCTTTCTGACCAATAAAATAATATAGTAGTCGTGCCTGTGAGGTTCGTCGGTCTTTCCGCCATTCCGGTCGTAAATTTCTTCCATGGTACGGATGCGGAATGTCATCCTGCTGTCTGCGGGATCTACATCGCTGTATGTTTTAATGAAGTTCACTTCAGATTGTATATCTGTCTCTAAAGATACTCCTTTTGCTCATTTCACGGAAATCTGTCTGCGAAATAAGAACCGGGAGAAAAAGGCCGCTTTTAAACGGCAATGTTCTCCCGGAATATACGGTGGAATTATGCCTTTTCCGGGATATCCTTTAATATTTCCCGGAGAAATGTCCAGAATTTCCGTACGGATGCAATGCCCGCCCTTTCGTCGGGAGAATGGGCTCCGCGTATGGTGGGGCCGAAACTGATCATATCCATCTCCGGATAGTTCTGCCCGAGTATCCCGCATTCGAGTCCGGCATGACAGGCGGCAACTTCGGGTTTTTCTTTAAACAGGGTTTCGTATTTTTCACGGAGGACCTTTAACACGGGGGAATTTACGTCGGGTTGCCATCCTGGATAGCTTCCGGACAGTTCTACATCGCAGCCCGCCAGTTCGAATGTGGCCCTGAGCGCATTGGCCAGGTCTGTCTTGGAGCTGTCTACGGAAGAGCGGGTAAGGCAGGATATTTTTACGTTCCCTTCCCCGACCGCTACTTTTGCAATATTGTTGGAAGTTTCTGTTAACCCTTCCATATCGGCACTCATACGGTACACCCCGTTATGTGCGGCATAGAGTGCCCTGGTAATCCCTTCCTGTACACCGAGTTCCATTACGGCACCGGGCTTTTCTACGGGTGTTGCAGTGATCTCCAGCGAAGGTTCCGTTGTTTTCAGTTCGTTTTTTACGGCATCGGCAAGCTCCCCGAACTCAAAAACAAAGGCTTCCCGGTGTACTTTGTCCACCACCACTACTGCCGAACTTTCCCTGGGAATGGCATTCCGGAGTCCGCCCCCTTCAATCGAGGCAATGCGCATGCCGTAATTTTCAAAACCGTCAAAAAGCATACGGTTCATGATCTTATTGGCGTTACCCAGACCTTTATGGATGTCCATACCGCTGTGTCCGCCCTTAAGTCCCTTAACAGCGATCCTGAAGGCTTCGGTATCTTCCGGTACGGGTTCTTCCTTGTAGCTCCTGCTCGACGTTATGTCCACTCCCCCGGCACATCCGATTCCTATTTCATCGTCTTCTTCAGTGTCGAGGTTCAGCAGGATTTCTCCCCGCAACACCCCCGGTTCAAGACCTTTGGCCCCGGTCATTCCCGTTTCTTCATCAACAGTAAATAGGGCCTCTACAGCAGGATGCGGGATATCATTGCTCTCCAGAATGGCCATGATAGCGGCTACGCCAAGTCCGTTATCCGCTCCGAGGGTCGTTCCTTTTGCCTTTACCCAGTCACCATCCACATACATTTCAATGCCCTGTGTGGCAAAGTCAAAATCGGTGGCTGTATTTTTCTGGTGCACCATGTCCAGGTGCGATTGCAACACTACCATTTTCCTGTTTTCCATTCCGGGAGTGGCCGGTTTCCGTATGATGACATTCCCGGTTTCGTCCTTAAAGGTTTCGAGTCCGAGTTTTTTACCGAAATCCATCATAAAGGTAATAACCTGCTCTTCCTTTTTTGAAGCGCGGGGTACGGCGTTGAGGTCGGCAAACCTGTTCCAGACTTCCCCGGGTTCCAATGATCGTATCTCTGAATTCATACTTTCTGTTTTTGTTTGTTACAAAACTACAGGAAACTTTTATATCTGCATAGGGTTTTTAACAGATGGTCACTGAATAATATTATCGCTATTGTCAACAGAAAAATAAAATCAAATGCCCGGGCCATGTCAAAAACATTACGGGATATTTTCCTATTTTTAACCCATGTCCGATAAAATGAAAACCATACTTGCGCTTTCCATAATTCCGCAGGTTATCGTTATAAAATTGCTGGCCCTTGCTCCGGGCTTTATCGAAAGGTATTACAGTAACGGTTTGTACCCCGTCATTTCCAAGACCTACAGGTATGTCTTCGGATGGATCCCGTTTTCGGTGGGTGACGTATTTTATACGCTTGCAGGTCTGCTGATACTCCGCTTCCTGGTCTTCAACATAAAGTATTTGTTCCGTAAACCCTTGTATTTTATTCGTGAAGTGTTGATTGTTATCTCCTTCACCTATTTTATGTTTCACCTTTTCTGGGGATTGAACTATTACCGTCCCTCCATACACGAAACCCTGGGTATGGGTAATGATTATACCACGGAAGAGCTGGTGGAGTTCACGGAAAAGCTCATTAGCCGGACCAATACCTTGCAGCTTCAGTTAACGGGAAACGACAGCCTTATGGTAAAGGTGCCCTATTCCAGGAAAGAGATATACCGTATGTCGTCTTCGGGATATGCCGGCATTGCAAAACACACCCCGGGCTTTTCTTATACCCCCGAAAGCATAAAAAGTTCGCTTTTTTCACTTCCCCTCACCTATATGGGATACAGCGGATACCTGAACCCGTTTACCAACGAAGCACAGGTAAACAGCCTTCAGGTAGATTACCGTTATCCCATGATCACCTGCCATGAAGAAGCGCATCAAATAGGGTATTCGGCAGAAAACGAAGCCAATTTCATAGGCTTCCTGGCCGCTACGGCCAATAAAGACCCGTACTTTCAGTATTCAGGAAATGCCTATATGCTCAGGTATTGCTTAAATGAAGTGTACCGGAGGGCCCCGGACACTTTTGAACGGCTCAAAGGGCAAATGCACAAAGGCATCCTTAAAAATTATGCCGAAGTGGCCGCATTCTGGGACCGTTATGAAAATATTGCGGAACCTGTATTCAAAAACACCTTTAATGCCTATTTAAAGGCCAATAGCCAGGCCGGAGGAATTAAAACCTACAGCTACGTGGTGGCATTGCTGGTGAATTATCACAAGAAAAACGGTATATAAAATACAACCTGTAAAGTTTCCCCGATAAAGACGCACGGCCGTGCGTCTCAACGATTTGTCAGTTTAGTTCTTTGCATCACAACTTCCTGTTTTTTTAGTTTAAAAAAAATTTACCGGGTTATATTCCCAATATCAACAACCAAAAGTTAAAGTTTACTTAACGCCCTGTTGCTTTTTAACAGTTATCTTAACTTTAAGGCAACTAAACTCTAATTCAAATACGTTATGAGAAAAAGGCTACCCGTACTTTTACTGGTATTCCTGTGTTCGTTTACCCTGCTTGCACAGGATTATTTTCCAAAGAACGACGGTGTAAAGACCACAGACAGTAATTACACCGCATTTACCAACGCCAGAATCTATGTTACTCCTACCCGGGTTATCGATAAAGGCACACTACTTATCCGGAGGGGAAAAATAGTTGCCGCCGGGAACAATGTTTCCGTTCCGGACAACAGCCTGGTAGTAGACCTGGAAGGGAAGCATATTTACCCTTCATTCATTGATATTTACAGTGAATTCGGCGTGCAAAAACCCGCCAAAAAGGGTCGTGGAAGACGTTCGCCGCAATACGACGCTTCGCGCAAAGGGTTTTACTGGAACGATCATATTATGCCGGAGAAAAATGCCTTTGACAAGTTTGACTTCGACACAAAAAAGGCCAAGGAGCTGCTACAGGCAGGTTTCGGCACGGTAAACACTCATGTGGCCGACGGTATTGTACGCGGAACAAGTGTTCTTGTTGCACTGGATTCCGTTGACACTTACGATATGCGTATCCTCGACAGGGAAACGGCACAGCACTTCTCTTTCATGAAAAGTATTGCTTCTGCACAGAACTATCCCACTTCCCTTATGGGGGCCATGGCCCTGATCCGCCAGATGTACAGGGATGCGGAATGGTATGCCGGCGGAAATGCGGAGAATAAGGACCTGTCGCTCGAAGCACTTAACGCCAACAAAGGATTACCCCAGATATTCGATGCGGGAAGCTACCAGAACGATCTTCGCGCTGCCAAAATCGCCAGGGAATTCGGGCTGAACTATATCCTGAAAGGCGGTACGGACGAATACCAGCGTATCCGGGAAATAAAAGCTACCGGGGCCCGCTTTATTCTCCCCCTCGACTTTCCGGAAGCCTATGATGTATCTGATCCCTACCTGGCCGGAAAGATATCACTTGCCGATATGCGCCTGTGGAACCAGGCCCCCGGAAATCCCGCCGCGTTGGCCAAGAATGACATTCCCTTTGCTTTCACCCTTGCAGGACTGAAAAAGACTTCCGACTTCAAGTCCCGCCTTATCCGCGCCATCGATTACGGACTGGACAAGGAGAAAGCACTGGAAGCCCTTACCACTGCTCCGGCAGAGTTACTGGGAAAATCGGAAATCATCGGCTCCCTGAAAAGCGGAAGTTATGCCAATTTCCTTATTACATCCGGCGATATTTTTGACAAGGAAACCATCCTGTATGAAAACTGGGTACTCGGTGAAAAACACGTAGTCAACAAAATGGACGTGAAGGACATCCGCGGGGAATACAATCTCTCCATAGCCGGAAAGACCTATACACTGAAGATTACCGGGGAACCGTCGTCCCCGAAACCCGAGTTAAAATCGGACACCACAAAACTCAATACCAAACTCACCTATGAGAATGGCTGGCTCAATCTTTTCTTTGCCCCGGATAAGGAAGAAACAGGTTTTCAGCGGTTGAGCGCACTTGTTACCGATCCCAAATCACTGAGCGGAAAGGCAGTTCTGGCCAACGGCAGTGAAAGTACCTGGAGTGCCACCAGGACATCCGGTTATGAGGAGAAAAGCAAGGAAGACAAAGATGAAAAATACATCCCGGAAACCGTCCCCGTAACCTATCCCAACAAGGCTTACGGATTTGCAACACTGCCGGAACAGGAAAATATCCTGTTTAAAAATGCCACCGTATGGACCAGCGAGGAAGAAGGTATCCTGGAAAATACGGATGTCCTGGTCAAAAACGGGAAAATAGCCCGCATCGGCAAAGACCTCTCCGCAGGCGGAGCAAAAGTTATCGATGCTACGGGAAAGCACCTTACCGCAGGTATCATAGACGAACACTCTCACATCGCCACAGCTTCCGTTAACGAGGCCGGACATAATTCATCGGCCGAAGTCAGTATCGAAGATGTGGTGGATGCCGATGACATTAACATTTACAGGAACCTCTCCGGCGGAGTTACCTCTATCCAGGTATTACACGGTTCTGCAAATCCCATCGGCGGACGCTCGGCCATCATAAAGCTCAAATGGGGACTTCCCGCCGACAAGCTCATCTACAAAAACACGCCCGGGTTTATCAAATTCGCCCTCGGTGAAAATGTAAAACAGTCCAACTGGGGAGATTTACAAACCGTAAGGTTCCCGCAATCCAGAATGGGTGTGGAACAGGTGTATATGGATTATTTCCAGCGGGCGAAGGAATACGATGCCGGAAAGAAAAGCGGGAAGCCCTATCGCTTCGACTACGAAATGGAAACCCTGGCCGAAATACTCAATGACGAGCGCTTTATAACCTGTCATTCCTACGTACAGAGTGAGATCAACATGCTGATGAAAGTGGCGGAAAAGTTCGGCTTTACCATCAATACCTTTACGCATATTCTCGAAGGCTATAAAGTAGCCGACAAAATGAAAGCACACGGTGTACGCGGAGCGTCTACGTTCTCCGACTGGTGGGCCTATAAATACGAGGTAAATGATGCTATTCCCTATAATGCGGCCATCATGCAAAGCCAGGGACTGAACGTATCCATCAACTCCGACGATGCCGAAATGTCCAGAAGGCTCAACCAGGAAGCCGGAAAAACCGTAAAATACGGCGGTGTTTCCGAAGAAGAAGCCTGGAAAATGGTGACGATCAACCCCGCCAGGATGTTACATCTGGACGACAGGGTGGGAAGCATTAAGGAAGGAAAGGACGCCGACCTCGTGTTATGGGACGGTCATCCGCTTTCTGTCTACACCATAGCTGAAAAAACCTTTATTGAAGGGGCGCTTTATTACGACTACGAAACCATGAAAGCCACGCAAAAAGTCATTGCACAGGAGAGAAACAAGCTCATCAACCAGATGATAAAGGCCAAGAGCAAGGGGATGAAAACCCAGGCTCCGAAAAAGAAAGATGAAAAACACTTTCACTGTGATACGGAAGTGTATGGAATATAATGTTCACCTCTATATAAATTGAAGACTATGTCCAAAATAAAAAACATATTACATATAATCGCTTTTTTTGTCGGCCTGTCCGTTTCCGCACAACAGACCCCGGCACCGAAACAAACCGGGTCCATCCTTATCACCGGGGCAACGGCTCATGTAGGTAACGGTACGGTTATAGCGAACAGCGCCATCGGGTTCAGGGAAGGAAAAATCACCTATGCCGGTCCGCAGTCCGGGGTTTCTCCTTCAGACTATGATGAAGTCATTGATGCCGGGGGAAAGCATGTATATCCCGGGTTTATAGCAGCCAATTCCACGCTCGGCCTGGTAGAAGTAGACGCCGTGAGGGCCAGTAACGATCAATCGGATACCGGGGAACTCATCCCCCATGTAAGGAGTCTTATCGCTTACAACGCAGAATCGAAGGTAACCGAAAGTTGCCGTCCCAACGGCATCTTAATGGCACAGGTAGCTCCCCGGGGCGGCCTGATCTCCGGAACGTCTTCGGTAGTACAGCTCGATGCCTGGAACTGGGAAGACGCCGCCATCAAAACGGATGATGGCATCCACATGCACTGGCCCAGCGCTTTCCGGTCAAGCGGATGGAGCTTCAGTGGTCCCAGTGAATTCAAGCCGAACAAGGATTACGACAAAGACGTAACAAAGCTCCGGGAGTTCCTCTCCGGGGCCAGAACCTACCTCAAAGGCAAACGTTCGCCCAAAAACCTGCCTTTTGAGGCTGTTAAAGGGCTTTTTGACGGCTCTCAAAAACTGTACATCAATGCCGACGGTTCAAAAGAGATCGTCGATGCGGTGAACTTTGCCAAAGATATCGGGGTACAGAAAGTGGTTATCGTAGGAGGACACGAAGCCCATAAAGTAGCCGATCTGCTGGTGAAAAACGATATTCCCGTAGTGTTGAGCAGACCGCACAGGCTCCCTTCGGGAGAAGACAGCGATATCAAACAACCGTTTATGCTGGCCAAACAACTGGCAGACAAGGGTGTGCTCACCGGACTGGAAATGAGCGGTGCCATGGAGCGCATGAATACCCGGAACCTCCCTTTTTATGCCGGGACTTTTGCCGCTTATGGCCTGGATAAGGAGAAAGCGGTGCAGATGATCACGGGGAACAACGCCAAAATACTGGGTATTGACGATTTTGCCGGGACCCTCGAAACCGGAAAAGATGCCACGCTCTTTATTTCGGAAGGCGACGCCCTGGACATGCGCACCAATATCCTCTCGCGTGCCTTTGTACAGGGCAGGGAAATAAGCCTGGAATCGCACCAGACCAAACTCTGGAAACGTTACATGAACAAATACGAGACCGGGCGTTAATCGGCCGGGCATACAAAAACAGGAACCGAGGTCGCCCGTCATGTCAGGACGACCTTGTTTTTTATTTTCCCTACTGCTAAAAGGAAGATTTGTATTTTTGCGGCAAAAGCTTCGCCTTGAAAACAATCAGTAGCATTCAGAACCCGACAGTCAAACAGGTCAATCAGCTCAGGGAAAAATCCAGGGCCCGAAAAAACTCCGGCTTATTTGTTGTGGAGGGAAAACGGGAACTGTCGCTTGCGTTAAAAGGAAATTATACCATTACATCCGTATTGGTTTACGAAGCGGTCTGTCCCCCCGAGACGATTAAAATACTTTTTAACAATACGGTCAATCCGCCTGAATTTATAAGCATTTCCAAAGACGTTTATCAAAAGCTGGCTTATCGCGAAACTACCGAAGGGGTCCTGGCCATAGCCAAAAGCAAGGAACACACCCTCAATACGATCGTCTTTCAAAAAAGGAATCCCCTTGTCCTGGTGGCCGAAGCACCGGAAAAGCCGGGTAACATAGGCGCACTTCTCCGTACCGCGGATGCTGCCAATGTGGATGCCGTGATCATAGCCAATCCCAAAACCGACCTGTACAACCCGAACATTATCCGTTCCGGTGTGGGCTGTGTTTTTACACGAACCATTGCAACGGGAAATACCAACGAGATCATTGCCTTCCTCAAAAAGAACGGGATCCGTATTTACTGTGCTGCGCTAACGGCATCGGTAAACTACCATACGGCAGATTTCACCGGCGCAACTGCCATTGTGGTAGGCACGGAAGCCACGGGGCTCAGCGAGGCATGGCTGCATCATGCCGACCAGAATATCATTATCCCGATGCAGGGTGAGATCGATTCCATGAATGTCTCCGTCAGTGCAGCCATTCTGATTTTTGAGGCGAAACGGCAGCGGGAGTTTCTTTAAAGGTCCGGATCAAAAGGCTGAATGATGAATGCCGAATCACGAACGCCGAAGTACTCTCACTTCAAAAAACTTCTGCATTCGGCATTCTTCAGCTCTCCCGTTCTCCGGTTCGTTATTTTAGTATCTTGAAAAAGATCGAATTCAGAGCAAATTTTATTTGTAGTGTGCATTTTACTCAAAAAACTTGCACCGTACCCATAAGGCTGAATAATGAATTCTGAATCACGAACGCCGAAGTAAAAAATCACCGTCAAAACAACACTTCATCATTCGGTATTCTACAGTTCTGCGGTTCGTTATTCTGTATTCGTCATTCGTTATTTCAAAAGACTGCAAACCGGCCATTGTTTATTCCAAAGACTTTCACGAAGTTTGTCAATCATATCAATCAGAGAAAAGCGTATGGCTCCCACACTATTGTTTTATGTCATTATAGGTATCCTGCTCCTCGAATTTATCATCGACCAGGTTCTCGACTACCTGAATGCAAAACACTTTGACGATCCCGTTCCCCGTGAACTCGACGATGTTTATGATGATGAAAAATATGCCCAATCCCGGGCCTATAAAAAGACAAACTACAGGTTTTCAGTAATTTCCTCCGCTTTTTCACTGCTGCTGACCCTGGCATTTTTCTTTCTGGACGGGTTTGAATATGTAGACCGTACAGCACGCGGGGTTTCCGACAATCCGATCGTTATCGCCCTGGTTTTCTTTGGCATTATCATGTTTGCCAGTGACATTCTTACGACGCCCTTTTCATACTATCATACATTTGTCATTGAAGAAAAATTCGGTTTTAACAAAACTACCCGGAAAACCTTCTTCCTCGATAAGATAAAGGGATGGGGTATGGGTGCCCTGTTGGGCGGCGGTATCCTTGCCCTTATCATCTGGTTTTACCAGGTGGCCGGAAAGGATTTCTGGCTTTATGCCTGGGGCGCCGTAGCTGTTTTTACCATATTTATGAATATGTTCTACAGCAAACTCATTGTTCCCCTGTTCAACAAACAGACACCTCTGGAAGAAGGCGAACTGAAATCCGCCATCGAAAAATACGCTGCCGATGTGGGCTTTACACTCGACAAGATATTTGTTATTGACGGTTCCAAGCGGTCTACCAAGGCCAATGCCTATTTTTCCGGTTTCGGACGGCAAAAACGCATTACCCTATACGACACGCTTATCAAGGACCTGGACACCGATGAAATCGTCGCCGTTCTGGCCCACGAGGTGGGTCATTACAAAAGAAAGCACATCCTCTTTAATGTACTGGCCTCCATATTGCTCACGGGCTTTACACTTTACATATTGTCGCTCTGTATCCATGTGCCGGAGCTCTCTTATGCACTGGGTGTGCCGCAGCAAAGTTTTCATATCGGTCTGATCGCATTCGGTATTCTCTACAGTCCGGTTTCGGAAATTACCGGGTTTATCATGAACTCCTTTTCCCGGAAATTCGAATACCAGGCCGATAATTATGCCAAAACCTCTTTCAGGGCCGGACCGTTGATCAATTCCCTCAAAAAACTGTCCCGGAACAACCTGAGCAACCTTACCCCCCATCCTGCTTATGTAAAAATGCATTACTCCCACCCCACTTTGTTACAACGCATACAAAATTTAAAGGGACAGTAATACAATCCGGTTCGTACACATGGGCCGGAACCCAATAATCCTGCAACCATTTTTAAGGCATGGAATTTGCTTATTATTTGTAAAAGTTTTATTAACTTTATATATAAGCGTACAACCTCCGGGAAGAAATCCCGGAAAAGTTCGCAACACCGAAATAACCGAATAAAACGGGAGTCCTGTTATGGCAGTAGTGATTGATACGGAAAAAGAGAACAAAGAGATTGCCAAGCAATATAAAGAACTGCTTCGCATCAGCTATCAGACGCTTAGTGATGAAGACAAAAAACTCATCAGAAAAGCATTTGACACGGCTGTTGATGCGCATAAGGAACAGCGGCGCAAAAGCGGGGAAGCCTATATTTTTCACCCGATAGCCGTAGCCAAGATCGTAGCTTCGGAAATAGGGCTCGATGCCACCTCCATAGCTGCCGCCCTGCTCCACGATGTGGTGGAAGACACCGAATACAAGCTGGAGGACATCGAAAAAATGTTTGGCAAGACGGTGGCGGTCATTGTAGACGGCCTTACCAAGATATCGCACCTCAGTAAAGAAAAGGATATCTCCCTGCAGGCCGAGAACTTCCGCAAAATGCTGCTCACGCTCAACGACGACGTAAGAGTGATCATCATTAAAATTGCCGACCGCCTGCACAACATGCAGACCATGGAGGCCATGCCCGAACACAAACAGGTAAAAATAGCCTCCGAAACACTTTACATTTATGCGCCCCTTGCCCATCGTATCGGCCTGTATAACATCAAAACCGAACTTGAAGACCTGGGACTAAAGTACACCGAACCTGAAGTGTATAACGATATCCTCGGTAAGGTGGAAGAGAGCAAGGAAGATCAGGAAAACTATATCACGGCCTTTTCTGACGTGATACGGGAAAGCCTGGACCAGGAAGGACTCAACTACCAGATCAAAGGGCGTCCGAAATCCGTGTTCTCCATCCGGAGAAAAATGAAGATCCAGAATGTAAGTTATGACGAGGTCTACGACAAGTTTGCCATACGCATCATCTACAAATCCGACACGGCAAACGAAAAATTCCTGGCCTGGAAAATATACTCGATCGTAACCGATCACTTCCGTCCCAACCCCGTCCGGTTGCGCGACTGGATATCCTCCCCGAAATCCACCGGCTACGAGGCCCTCCACATCACCGTAATGGGACCGAAGGGACGCTGGGTGGAAGTACAGATACGCAGCGAGCGCATGCACGAAATTGCCGAAAAGGGATATGCCGCACACTTCAAGTACAAACACGGAGACCAGAAGGAACAAGGCATCGAAATATGGCTCAACCGCCTCCAGGAAGCCCTGGAAAATCCCAATTCAAATGCAGTCGACTTTGTAGAGGAGTTCAAGCTCAACCTTTATTCCAAGGAGATCTTCGTCTTTACGCCCAAAGGTGAACTGAAATCCCTGCCCAAGGGGGCCACTGCACTCGATTTTGCCTTTAATATCCATACGGAAATAGGCATGAGTACCAGAGGGGCCAAGGTTAACGGAAAACTTGTGCCGCTCAGCTACGAACTAAAGAGTGGCGACCAGGTGGAGATCATTACTTCCCAGCAGTCCAAACCCAATGCCAACTGGCTCGATTACGCCACCACGGCCAGGGCAAGGTCCAAAATAAAAACCTCGCTCAAGGAAGACAAAAAGCAGATCGGCGAAGAAGGCAAGGAATTGCTGCGACGGAAGCTGAAACACATGAAGATCACACTCAACGAAAAAGTGGTCAACGAACTGGTGGTTTATTTCAAACTCAAGACCAGCCTGGACCTCTTTTTCCGCGTAGGCATCGGCACCATCGATAACCAGATGCTGAAAAACTTTGCGGCATCGAGGACCAATACGTTCATCAACTTCTTCAAGAACCGTATCCGAAAGGCGCCATCTGCCCCGCAGGAAGACCTGAACAAGCAGGAAGTTACGGCAAAGTATGACCTGCTGGTCTTCGGAAGGGAAGAAGAAAAACTCAGCTACAAGCTCTCCAACTGCTGCAATCCCATTCCGGGTGACGATGTTTTCGGTTTTATTACGGTCAACGAGGGAATAAAAGTGCACAAAAAGGACTGCCCGAATGCCATTGCCATGCAATCCAATTATGCATACAGGATCATTTCCGCCAAATGGATAGATTCCACACAACAGGAATTTGTGGTAGTGCTCAGGCTTTCCGGAATAGATAACATGGGGCTGGTGAACAATGTCACCAAGGTGATCTCCAACAATATGCACGTAAACATGAAAAACATTAATTTCGATACCAACGACGGCGTTTTTTCAGGTAAGATCACCGTTGTGGTAAAAAACAATACCATTCTCAGGAAACTCATCGATAACCTGAAAAAGGTAAACGGCATTGACAAGGTATCCAGGGTATAACCGCATACCGGCCACACCCGCCCCCCTTAACATCCGGAATCCGGGCCGGGCAGCACCAAACCAAAATCTTTGCGTATCTTTGTACCGGTAATTTCCCGGAAAATTACCACCCCGGAATTCCGGTAGCGGAAATGCAGGTTTTTCAGGATGTTGTTACCGTACAATTTGATATGAAAACGTTAAAAAAATAATGATTGCCTGTTACCCGTTTGAAATTAAAACTTTACATATTTTCCCGATTGTGAAAATGTATGCAAGAACGAGAAAAAAATATGTAAGTTTGTGTGTTAATTTTTTTTGATGTCCTTCGTTATGACAAATGAGATGACCAATAAGAAGAATCAGGAGATAGTGAAAAACGTCTTCACCCGTTTTCTCGAAGACAACGGCCACAGGAAAACCCCGGAGCGTTATGCTATCCTCCAGGAAATATATGACAGTGAAGAACATTTCGATATAGAATCACTGTACATTAAAATGAAGAACAAGAACTACCGGGTCAGCAGGGCTACGCTGTACAATACCATAGAACTGCTCCTGGAATGCGGTCTTGCCCGGAAACACCAGTTCGGCCAGAACCAGGCCCACTATGAAAAATCGTATTTTGACAGACAGCACGACCATGTGATCCTTACGGATACCGGCGAGGTTATGGAATTCTGTGACCCCCGTATACAATCCATAAAACAAACCATTGAGGAAGTATTCAATATCAAAATACACAATCATTCCCTCTACTTTTACGCCACCAAGGAAGAAGAGAAATCATAAGCCTCATATAATCAGCTAACTCAAAAAAACAGACTACCCGCCATCAGGATATACGGCTTTTCAAAACCAATAACACCAGACCTGATGGCAGTCAGCATATTGTATTAACGAAAAAGACCAGATAAACACGAACAAGACAATGGCAGTAGACTTACTACTCGGACTCCAATGGGGAGACGAAGGAAAAGGCAAGATCGTAGATGTTCTCACTAAAAATTACGACATTATAGCCCGTTTTCAGGGCGGCCCCAATGCAGGACATACCCTGGAATTTGATGGTATTAAACACGTGCTTCACACCATTCCCTCAGGCATATTCCATCCGAATGCCGTCAATATCGTAGGAAACGGTGTGGTTATAGACCCCGTGATCTTCAAAAAAGAGCTCGACAATCTTGTAAAGTTCGACATTGACATCCTTCCAAAACTCCTTATTTCGAGGAAAGCACATCTCATTCTCCCCACCCACCGGCTGCTCGACGCCGCTTCAGAAGCTTCGAAAGGAAAGGCAAAAATAGGCTCCACCCTAAAAGGTATCGGTCCCACATACATGGATAAAACCGGGAGGAACGGTATCCGTGTGGGCGATCTGGAAATGGACGACTGGAAGGAAAAATACCGTCACCTCGCCGATAAGCACGAAGCCATGATCAAATTCTATGATGTAGACGTACAGTATGACCTTAACGAACTGGAAGTGGATTTTTTCAAAGCTGTGGAAGAACTCAAAAAACTTACTTTCATAGACAGCGAGGAATACATTTATCAGGCCCAGGCATCCGGAAAGACCATCCTCGCCGAGGGTGCACAGGGTTCCCTGCTGGATATCGATTTCGGGACCTATCCGTTTGTAACTTCTTCCAATACCACGGCAGCCGGTGCCTGTACCGGGCTTGGTGTGGCTCCCAACAGGATAGGGGAAGTACTGGGGATTTTCAAGGCCTATACCACCCGTGTGGGCAGCGGCCCCTTCCCTACCGAACTTTTTGACGAAGACGGCAAGACCATGGCCCGTGTGGGCAACGAATTCGGCGCCACTACCGGGAGGGCAAGACGTTGCGGATGGCTCGACCTGGTAGCCCTCAAATATGCCGTACAGGTTAACGGGGTGACCCAGTTAATGATGATGAAGGCCGATGTATTAAGCGGGTTCAAAACCCTTAAAGTCTGTACCGCATACAATTACAAAGGCAAGACCATCCACCACCTGCCTTACAATATCGAGGAGCAAAACGTAAGCCCGGTCTATACCGAGTTGAAAGGATGGGACAAAGACCTTACCGGGCTCAGTGCCGCAGATGAGCTTCCGGAAGCGCTTAACGACTATATCACCTTCCTCGAAGAAAACCTTGAGGTACCGGTAAAAATAGTATCCGTTGGTCCCGACAGGACACAGACCATTTACAGGTAAGCTGCCGGTTTTCAGTTGCGGGTTGCAGGTTTCGGAACAGGTTCATCTTTTATTCCCTGCCCCCTCAGGGAGGGGGAATTGTTTCTTTACAGGCAAGATCGGGTGAACCTTTATGTTATTAAATTCCTCTTAAATCCGTGACTTCCTGTTCAAAAAAACCTATTTTTGAAACAAACTTAATAAGCGTGCCGGTTTACCTGAAAAAAATATCCGTTGGTCTCGTCCTTTTCTTTTCACTGGCGTCTTATGCACAGGAAAAGAAAAAGATCAACATTATATACAGCGGGGAGTACACCCAGAACGAAGAAAAATACCCCGGGGCCTCCATCTTCAGCAGGGACGAAAGACAGGTACAGTTTGAACACGAAGGCATTGACCTCTGGTGCGACCTGGCCGTCTTTTACCAGAAGGAAAACCTCCTCAAGGCTTTCGGGAATGTATTCCTGCAGCAGGGCGATACCATACAGATGAACAGCGGCTACATCGAGTATGACGGCAATACCAAACTGGCCCTGGCAAAAGAAGATGTGGTGCTCCAAAACCCGGATATGACACTCACTACGGACACGCTCTATTTTGACCGAAAGAAACAGGAAGCCTATTACAATACGTTCGGGACCATTAAGGACACCGCCAATATCCTGACCAGCAAACAGGGACGGTATTTTATGACCCCGAAAAAATACCGGTTCCGCAACGACGTAAAAATCACCAATCCGGAATACGAACTCCATTCCCTCCGGCTGGATTATTACACCACCACCAAACACGCCTACATGTACGGCCCTTCCACCATCATCGGTAAAGACTACACCATTTACTGCGAAAGGGGATTTTATAAAACCGAACAGGAAGAAGGCTATTTTGTAAAAAATTCCCGGGTAGATTACAGCAACCGTATTATCAACGGGGACAGCCTGTACTTTCACAAGGCAAAAAACTTCGCCTCGGCAACCAATAACATAAAAATCACCGATACGATCAACAAGGGGATCGTAAAAGGACATTATGCCGAGGTTTTCAAGGAAAAAGACTCCGTATTCATCACCAAAAGAGCTGTAGCCGTTAACCTGGTGGAGAACGATTCGATCTATATCCACGGGGACACACTTATGGTAACGGGAAAACCGGAACACCGCATTATCCGGGCCTTCAGAAAAGCCCGTTTCTACAAAACGGACCTGAGCGGTAAGTGCGATTCCATTCATTCCGACCAGAAAACGGGCATTACGCAGCTCATTACCCGGCCCATATTATGGTCGGGCAGAACACAGATGACCGGAGACAGCATAAACCTCCTCTCCGATCCCGAAACCGAAAAACTCGATTCCCTCCGCGTGTGGGACAATGCATTTGTGGTACAGCAAGATTCGTTGAGTGAGAACGGGTACAACCAGATAAAAGGCAAGGAACTCCTGGGATATTTCGAAGAAAACGAACTGCGTGTGGTAGATATCATCAAAAATGCGGAATCCATTTACTACACGCGCAATGACAAGAACGAACTGATCGGCATTGACAAACACGTAAGCGGCAATATCCAGTTCACCATTGAAAACAACGAGATAGAGGACATCTCCTATTTCATAAACCCGGACGCCGTATTGTACCCCGAAAGCCAGTTGCCCGGAAATGCCCGGAAATTAAGAGGCTTTGTCTGGTATGGCGATGAGATGATCCACTCCAAAGACGATATTTTCGACGAGGAAGACAACAACATAGAACTGGTAAAAATTCGCGGAATAGACAACCCGATAGACATCGAAGCCGAGGAAGAGGAATACCGCAGGGCCATGGGAGATTCCGTTTCGCAAAGCCTGCCCCCCAGGAAACCCGTGCCGCTCCCGGCCGGAAAAAAAGACAGTATCCCCCCGGAAAAGGAAGATACGATAGCTTTACCGGGTACGGAAAAAGACACGACCGTCGCCGAAGAAAAGAAAGATGCTCAGGAAGTAGTCCGGGACACGATTACAAAGGCCATGGATTCTATCACTAAAGAAGTGAAAAAAGACTCCCTGATTTCACCAAAACCGACAGATTCTATTTTACAGCATGAAACACAAAAAAGCACTTCTGATCATTGACATGCAAAAAGGGTCTTTCACTTCCGAAACACCCCGGCTGGATACGGAAGGAGTGATATACAGGATCAATTCACTTGCCCGGGTTTTCCGAACATCCGGTTGCCCCGTCATTTTCATACAACATGACGGTACCGGGACCAATGAATTTATCCCGGGGACAGTTGACTGGGAATTATTAGATGATCTCACCGTAACATCAACCGACATATTCATTGACAAATATGCAAATGACGCGTTTTACAACACCAAACTGAAATCAAAGCTGGATGAAATGCGCGTAAACGAACTGTTTATAACAGGTTGTGCTACGGACTTCTGTGTAGAATCGACCATACAATCGGCCCTGATTAAAGATTATAATATCACTGTCGTCGCCGATGGTCATACTACAGGCGAAAGGCCATTCCGGACTGCTGAAAAAGTAGTTGAACACTATAACTGGGTATGGCAGAACCTGGCTCCGACCGGCGGAAAAATAATGGTGAAAAGCTTTGAACAGCTAAAAACCGAACATACGCATAACATTTCACTTTAAACCTGCGTTTAGTCTTTAAGTTTTTTAAATAAAATACGACAAGGGCACTTGGAAAATATCAACATATTGAAAAAATGAAGGAGGATTTCTTACACTACCAGGCCCAGACCTCGCCCCATCCGCTGGCCCTGGAAGTATCGCACGCGCGGGGCAGCTATATTTACGATACCGGCGGAAAAGCGTATCTTGACTTTATTGCAGGGGTCTCCGCCAACACCCTGGGGCACAGCCACCCCAAAGTGGTCAATGCCGTAAAAGCACAGGCCGAAACCTATATGCATGTCATGGTTTATGGCGAATTTATCCAGCAACCCGCTGTTGAGCTCACCAAACTGCTGGCTGCACACCTCCCCGCCCCGCTGGAAACCACCTATCTGGTAAACTCGGGGACCGAAGCCATAGAAGGCGCCCTGAAACTCGCCAAGAAAGTGACCGGCCGAAGCGGGATCATTGCGGCGAAAGATGCCTATCACGGCAATACACAGGGCTCCATGAGCATTATGGGACGGGAAGAAAGACGGCAGGCCTTCCGCCCGCTTATCCCGGGAAGCAGCTTTATCAGGTTTAACAGGGAAGAAGACCTGGAAAAAATAACCCAAAAAACGGCGGCAGTGGTCCTGGAAACCATCCAGGGCGGGGCCGGGTTCATTCTGCCGGAAAACGACTATCTCCGGAAAGTAAGAAAGCGCTGCGATGAAACCGGGGCATTGCTTATCCTGGACGAGATACAACCCGGTTTCGGGCGTACCGGGAAGCTTTTCGGCTTTGAACACTTCGGCATTGTCCCCGATATCCTCGTTATGGGTAAAGGTATGGGAGGCGGTATGCCAGTGGGGGCATTCAGCGCATCAACCTCCATGATGAATGCGTTGAAAGACAGGCCAAAACTGGGACATGTTACCACTTTCGGCGGGAACCCTGTCATAGCGTCAGCATGCCTGGCCACCCTGAGGGAGGTTACCGGGACCACGCTTATGAAAGACAGCCTGGAGAAGGAAAAACTGTTCCGCGAACTGCTCGTTCATCCGCGGATAAAGGCGATAAGGGGAAAAGGCCTCATGCTTGCCATAATGACAGAAGATGCAGCACTGGCCAGCCATGTCATCCTGCGGTCACTGGAGGAAGGATTACTGCTTTTCTGGCTGCTTTTTGAACCCGGGGCAGTACGCATTACCCCTCCCCTTACCATTTCGGAAGAAGAAATACGGAAAGGCTGTGCCATAATCCTGAAAATCCTCGACCAATGGCACGATTAATGTTAACTACTTTGTTGATAACAAATACGCCCAACTGTTAGAGATAAAGGCTTCAAGCCCTAAATTTATTAACGTAGAATTCTAAAAAAGCATGCCTATGCCATTTAGTTCTAACGAAGACCGAGACTTCCCCATTTCGAAATTCGAATCCATGCTCAAGACCAACGACGTGTATTTTTTTGATGCGGATGATTTCGAAGACATTATACACCATTATCTTGATCTGGGAAAAGTAGCGCTGGCCAAGAAAGCGATAAAAATAGGACTCGAACAGCATACGACCTCCACCAACCTGAAATTACTGCAAATAGAAGTGCTTATTTTCGAGAACAGGCTGGATGTGGCGGAACAGATGCTCGACGAACTGGCGGCCCTGGAAACCTCTAATGAAGAGATTTACATACAGCGCGCCAATATTTACTCCAAGAAAGACAATCACAGCATGGCCATTGTACTGCTCAAGGAAGCCCTGGCCCATGCGAATGACAATGCGGATATCTATTCGCTTATCGGCATGGAATACCTGTTCCTGGATAATTATTCCGAAGCCAAGGATTTTTTTATCAAATGCCTGGCGGAAGACCCGGAAGACTATTCGGCCCTGTACAATATCATTTATTGTTTTGACTTTCTGGAGGACCACGACGGGGCCATAGCGTACCTGAACACCTATCTCGAACTGAACCCGTATAACGAAGTGGGCTGGCACCAGATGGGAAAACAGTTTTTCCACAAGAAAATGTTCAAGGAGGCCCTGGCGGCTTTCGATTTTGCTATTATTTCCGATGATACCTTTATCGGGGCATACCTCGAAAAAGGAAAAGTACTCGAAAAAATGGAGCGTTACAACGAAGCCATTGAAAATTATGAACTCACCCTGGGACTTGACGACCCCACATCCTTCGCTTACCTCAGGATAGGGAAATGTCATGAAAAACTGGGTCATGACAATATAGCCAAACAGTACTATTACAAAACCGTACACGAAGACCCTTTACTCGACAAAGGATGGATTGCCATCACCGATTTCTACCTGAAACAGTACAACTACCAGAAAGCCAAATATTACATCAACAAGGCACTGAACATAGACAGTGAAAATATCGCCTACTGGAAACGGTGTGCGGAAATCAACAAGCAACTGCACCTGTATGAAGAAGCAGATATTTCTTACCAGAAAACCATAGAGCTCGGCAATTACGAATTGAGCACCTGGACCTCTTGGTGTGATATCCTGGTTAAAATAGGGGAATTCGAAAGCGCCGTACACGTGATGCTCCAGGCCCTGGAGTTCTACCCTAACGAAGCCCTTCTGGAATACCGGATCGCAGGTTTGTATTACACCCTTTCCGACAGCCTTAAAGGCCGTTTTCACCTCAAAAATGCGCTTTCCGATAACTATGAGGCCCATACCGTTATGGAAGAGTTATTTCCTTCCATTTTCAGTCGTAAAACTGTTAAGAATATTATAACAGATTTTAAAAAGGCTTCTATTTAAAATTGCCTATTTTTGTTCGTTAAAGAACAGCATATGCAAAGAAGGCTATCTGATTATTTGATAATCACCTTTAAAGGAATGGCAATGGGGGCTGCCGATGTCGTTCCCGGGGTGTCGGGAGGCACCATAGCTTTTATCTCGGGAATATACGAAGAACTTATACGCTCTATCCACCAGGTTAACCTTTCGGCCTTAAAAATATGGAAAAAAGAAGGCTTCAAAGCCATGTGGGCTACGATAAACGGTAACTTCCTTCTGGCACTTTTTCTCGGTATAGCCATCAGCATACTGTCTCTGGCCAGGTTTATCAGCTGGCTGCTTAAAACCCATCCTATTGCGGTCTGGGCATTTTTCTTCGGCCTTGTCATTGCCAGTATTCTCTTTGTGGGAAAACAGATCTCCCGCTGGTCTGCAAAGGTCACTGCCGCCATTATTCTGGGGGTTGTAATTTCCTACTACATTACCATTGCCAGCCCGGCGAGTTCACCCGAAGGTTTTCCCTACCTGTTTCTTTCGGGCTTTATTGCCATAATAGCCATGATACTCCCCGGCGTTTCGGGGGCTTTTATCCTCCTGCTCCTGGGATCATACGAGATCGTAATAAACATCATAAACCAGCTTCGCGAAGGTTTGTTCAATGCCAATACCCATATACTGGGGCAGGCATTCCTTAAACTGGCCGTTTTCGGCCTCGGGGCCGTTTTCGGAATCAAACTGTTTTCCGGCGTGCTCAACTGGATGTTCCGTCACTATAAAAACACCACGCTTGCCCTGCTTACCGGTTTTATGGTAGGGTCGCTCAATAAGATCTGGCCATGGAAAGAAACACTGTCGTGGAGGACCAATTCCCACAACGAACAGGTCCCCGTCCTGCAAAAGAGTATTTCGCCCTTCCACTTTGAGGGAGACAGTCAGCTTCTGCTGGCCTGTCTTGTTGCTGTTGCAGGTTTCCTTACCATATATCTTTTGGAAAAAATAGCTGTAAAAGCTCAAAAAACCAATGAATAGTGTCAGAACACTTAGGGACAGGGTCTTTTTAGTGATAAAAGGACTGGCCATGGGAGCTGCCAACAAGGTGCCCGGGGTCTCCGGTGGCATTGTGGCTTTTGTGGCCGGATTTTACGAGGAATTCATCTATTCACTCCAGAAAATCAACCTCAAGGCCCTGAAATTACTCATCAACGGGAGGTTTAAGTCCTTTTTCCGCTATATCAACGGAAGGTTCCTGGGACTGCTCATCTTCGGTATGCTGGTGAGTTATTTCAGTGTATCCAAAATACTCGATTTTTTTATTGCCAAAAAAGAGCTCTTTGTCTGGGCAACCTTTTTCGGAATGATCCTGGGGTCCATATATTACATTTCAAGAGGCTTTTGCTGGAACCGGAAAACCGTTATCTCGGCTATTGCGGGATTACTGGTCGGGATATCCATCAGTTTCCTGAGTCCCGCGAGAGAAAACACCAATCTCCTCTTCATTTTCCTTTGTGGTATTATCAGTGTGTCCGGGATGACGCTGCCCGGCCTGTCCGGGTCCTTTATCCTTATTCTTCTGGGCAATTACGTACTCCTGCTGGTAGATTCGGTAAATGCCCTTTACGATACCTTTGCCGAAATGCTGCGCGGTGATTTTTCCTTCCTTCAGAACGAAGAGCGAATAGACGTATTGATCATCCTCGGTGTGTTCACCCTGGGATCTGCCACAGGACTGGTGACCATTTCGCACCTGCTGAATTACGTGCTCAAGCATTACAAAAATATCACCACAGCCATAATCATCGGCTTTATAACAGGCTCCCTGGGCGTTGTATGGCCATGGAAAGAAACGATATACCGCACGAACGAAGCGGGAAAATTTATCTTTGACAGTGAAGGGCACCGGATCATACAAAATTACCGCCGCTATATTCCCGATTTTTCCATTTCGGAGACCTGGATAGCCATAGCTTTTGTTATCTTTGGGATTTTCGTTGTCCTTTCACTCGACTGGTACGGAAGACGGACAAGAAAGGTAAAGTAACGCCTTGTCCGGCCTGTTTTCAAACCGGATCATCCGGAAGGGACAATCAATTTGTAAACCGCAAAACCCAAGACAATGCCTTTATTCGGACTCATCGGAAAAAACATATCCTATTCCTTCTCGCAGGTTTATTTCAGGGAAAAATTTGAAAAACTGCAGCTGACAGACCACACCTATGTGAACTTCGACATTCCGGAAATAGAAGATTTTCCTTCCCTGTTGCAGGAACATCCGGATATCCGGGGGTGTAATGTCACCATTCCGTATAAAGAAGCCATCATCCCCTACCTTTCGGGCTTGAGCAATAAAGCGGAGCAAATCGGTGCGGTAAATGTCATAAAGGCCGGTAAAGACCGGCTTATCGGGTATAACACCGATTATTACGGTTTCCAGGCTTCACTGCAACCCTTACTGTGCAAAGAACATCAGAAAGCGTTGATACTCGGCACCGGAGGAGCGTCAAAAGCCGTGGCATTCAGCTTTAAGGAACTGGATATCCGGCACACATTCGTATCGCGTCATCCCGGAAAGGGACAATTATCCTACGAGGACCTTACCGAAGATATCCTTGCCGAATACCTGATCATTGTAAACTGTACCCCGCTGGGTACTTTTCCGGATGCAGACAATAAACCCGATATTCCCTATCAGTACATTACCGACAAACATTTACTTTACGACCTCATTTACAACCCGGCCGAGACGTCTTTCCTGAAAGAAGGCAAACAAAGAGGTGCCATAACGAGCAACGGATTGAAAATGCTGCAATTCCAGGCGGAAAAAGCATGGGAAATATGGAATTCCCCTCCGGATGGGGCATAAAATGCCTTGTCCGCAACACTCCTTTATTTTAATCCGTTTTTTCAGAAAATAATTCCATTAAATACTGGTGTTGCCTCCTGTTTGTAATCGTAAACAGGAGCGCATCGCCCTGACAGTGCCGCTTTTGAGGGTACGAAACGGAATTGCGCAAGTAGCTTTCTAAAATTCCTAAAAGTTTTGCTATTTTAACAGTTGTTAGTATCTTTCACATTCCAAAGTAATGATGAACCATAAACATTTTTAAGATGTTAGACCAAAAAGACAACAACCTGCACCGGGCAGAGGAAAATTCAGCTAACGGCCGGACAGAAGGAGAAGAAAAGGACATTATAGTTGATCACACAGCTGCCCCGGGGGAAGAAGCAAAAACCGGCGGTGATGTGTCTGAAGACGGGGAGAAGGAGGAAACGCAGGATGAAAAAAATACCGACCAGGCCGCCCCGGTTACCATAGAAGTCAACGATGCAGAGGTTATAAACGAGATAGACGAATCCAATGCCGAAGATGCCGAAGACGAGGATAATGTCAAAAGGCATTCCATCCCGGTACTGGACTATCATGCCATGAGCATGGAAAAACTGGTGGCAGAGCTTGAAAAACTGCTCAAGAACGAAAAAGTCCAGGCCATAAAAGAACACGTGGACGGCATCAAATACGAATTCGACCTGAAATTCCAGGAGTTACTGGAAGAAAAAAAGGAAGAATTCCTTAACGAAGGCGGTAATGAAATAGACTTTCGTTACAACTCACCCGTAAAAATGCGTTTTAACAAGGCGTACGGCGAGTATAAGGAGAAAAAGAACCAGTATTACAAAAGCCTGGAACAAAACCTCAAGAGCAACCTTGCCAAACGGCAGGAGATCATTGAAGAGCTGAAAGGCCTCATCAATGTAGAGGAAAACATCAATACCACTTACAAACACTTTAAGGAACTGCAGGGACGCTGGAAAGTAGCCGGCCCCGTTCCCCGGGTCAATTATAATGATGTCTGGCGTACCTACCACCATCATATAGAGCGGTTTTACGATTTTCTTGATCTGAACCGCGACCTGAGAGATCTCGACTTTAAGCACAACCTGGAAGAAAAAGAAAAGCTGATAACCCGGGCGGAAGAACTTGCCCGTGTAAATGATGTCAATGCGGCTTTCCGCGAACTGCAGTCCCTCCACAAAATATGGAAAGAGGACCTCGGTCCCGTAGACCGGGAGCACAGGGAAGATATATGGAACCGGTTCAGCGCGGCTACCAAGGTCATCCATGAAAAACGGCAGGAATACTTCAGGAACATGGACCAGATCCATGAAGAAAACCTCGTCAAAAAACGGGAGATCATTGCACAGATAGATGCCATAGCTGAAAACAAGGCTTCTTCGCATAACCAATGGCAAAAACAGATACGTGAAATAGAAGCCCTGAGGGAAGCCTTTTTCAATGCCGGAAGGGTACCCCGAAAGGTCAATGAAGAAGTATGGGCGGCTTTCAAGACCGCTGTGCGTACGTTTAACAGAAGTAAAAACGAGTTTTACAAAAACCTCAAGAAAAAACAGCATGAAAACCTGACCAAAAAGCAGGAACTCATAAAAATAGCCCAGGAAAACAAGGATAGTGAAGACTGGGAAGCCGTAACCCCGCTGATGAAAAAAATCCAGGCCGACTGGAAAAAGATAGGGCATGTACCCCGAAAGTATTCCGATAAAATATGGGGAGAGTTCAAAACTGCCTGTAATCACTATTTCGACAGGTTCCACCAGCACAGGAACGAAGGCAACAAGGAAGAAATGGAAGCCTTTAAGAACAAGGAAGCCATCCTGGACAAACTAAAGGAATTCGAACTCACCGGAACACATGAAGACGACCTGGAAACCGTTAAAGAGTATATTGCGGAATGGCGGTCTCACGGACGGGTTCCGTATTACAAACGAAATATTGAGACCAAGTTCAACAAGATCATAGATGCACTGTTCAAAAAACTGGACATTGCCAAACAGGACATCGAACTTATAAAGTATGGCAATAAGCTGGAACAACTGGCCAATTCGGACAAAGACGATCTCATCGATAACGAACGGGTTTATATCCGCCGTAAAATAGACGAAGTAAAAAGTGAGATCAGACAGCTGGAGAACAACCTCCAGTTCATCAATGCCGACGAAAGCAATCCTATCGTTAAAGAAGTGAACAAAAATATTGACAAACACAAGGAATCCCTTGCACTGTGGAAAGCAAAACTCCAACAACTCCGGGAAATGGATTAAATATTTTTTCCGGTATTCCGCAAAGTAATTTCGATATCTCTAAATAAATAACCAACCGGACCGGTTTTTCCGGAACAGTCAATGCTTTGCCTGCTCCGAAAGAAAACGATACGTCTGAAAACGCACAAACAGATCAAAAAACAATGAAAAGAACACTATTCTCCCTCGTTTTAGCAGCTTATTTCCTCATTCCCGATACAACATCCGCGCAGGTTGACGAAAACAAGACAGGCGCCTGGTATATGTATTTCTGGAACACCACACTTAAAGACAGCCGGTTCGGTTTCCAGGGCGATATTCAATACCGGAACTGGGATGTTATGGGCGACCTGGAGCAATTATTGCTCAGGGGCGGCGTAACATATCAACCGGAAAAAGCCAATATCAAATTTACTCTCGGTTATGGTTATGTACTTTCCGGAGAATTCGGAGACAGCAATGCCACGAGTGAGGAAAGCCGTATTTACCAGGAAGCACTACTCCCTCACAAACTGGCAGACCGGTTTTACCTTACCCATCGTTTCCGTTTTGAACAGCGCTGGGTACAAAGCCAGGATTTCAGAACCCGCCTGCGCTACAACCTTTTCCTGAACGTCCCTGTTAACCAGGTTACACTGGACAAGGGGGCTATTTATCTGGCGCTTTACAACGAGGTGTTTATCAACGGACAAAAGGAAGTCGGTAACGGGAATACCGTGGAGATTTTCGACAGGAACCGCCTTTACACTGCGGTCGGATACAGCATTTCCGACAACCTGAGGGTCCAGGCAGGCTATATGCGGCAGTCTACCAATACACTGGACAAGGGACAACTCCAATTGAGTTTGCACCACACATTGTAAGCATTCAAAGCAAAACAGGTAAAAGTCCAGGTGCGGCCCTTGCCTACTTTTTGATTTTTGCGTACGCCCTTACCGGGAAAGTTCCGACGCCCTTAAACTTCGGAGGTGCCGCGGTAAAGAGATAGCCACTTTCCGGGAGTTTGTCCAGGTTACACATGTGTTCTACGATAAGGATATCCGCGCCAAGAAGTACGGTATGCACCGGGCGGTCTTTTTTTCCGGTATTGTCAATATTGTGGCTGTCTATTCCTACAAGTTTTACTCCGCAATCTTTCAGGTATTCTGCGGCTTCCTCTGTGAGCCAGGGATGCCCTTCGAAATAGTTTTCGGTATTCCAGTGCCTGGACCACCCGGTATGTACCAGTACCGCTTTATTCCTGATCGCTTTTCCGGTAAAAAACTCCTTTCCTATTTCCGATACGCCTTCGGCATTGATCGTTATCCCGTCAAGGTCGGCAAAAGCTTCAAGCCCGGTTTCAACGAAGTCCTTACCATGTTCGTAACGGTGAAAAGGGCAGTCTATATACGTTCCGGTATTCGCTACCATTTCTATTTTACCAATCTGAAATTCCGTGTCCTCTCCATAGAGCTCCCTCGATGCCGACCTGCTCAGGTAATCGCATATCACGGGCGCCGGAAGTCCTTTATATGTAACGAGTCCGTCAAAAATGGTATGGCTGAGATCGATGTACATTGTTCTGAATATTTTTTCTCCGGGCAGATCCCGGAAGGTTTGATTTTTTAGAATCGCTAAGGTAAAAAATACGGGATCAATGAACGGGGTTTTAGAGGTTTTCTTTCATTATTTCGGAAAAAATCTCAAAGGATCTCACCCTGTCATTGTGATCGTACATGTGCGAAACCGCCATAATCTCATCTACCCCGGTTTCTTCCACAAATGCCTTTGTTTTAAGTTTAACCGTTTCCGCATCTCCTATAAAAGCATACCTGACCATATTCTGAAAGCCCGGGTGTGCAATAATTTGACGATACTCATCGGTAAAGTCCTCCGGTGGCTGAATATAGTCCATTCTTCCGGTCATTACTCCCAATACCAGTTTAATATAGGACGTTGCCGTTCTTTCGGCTTCACTACCCGTATCCGCAGCAATTATATTTACCCCGGCAATAACGTAGGGTGCTTTTAAAAATCCGGATGGCTTAAAATTGTTCCTGTAAATATGCAACGCTTCGTGCAACTGTGCCGATGCAAAATGACTTGCAAAGACATAAGGCAGTCCCATATCTGCGGCGACATGTGCACTATCCGTACTCGATCCCAAAATATAAACCGGTACTTTTACACCTTCGGCCAATGCCACCCTTACTTCGTTCCGTGCATTCTCTGTTGAAAAATATTGCTGTATCTGCCTTACTTCTTCCGGAAATTTCAGGACAGATTTCACCCGGTCCGGCCGTATGGCCTGCGCCGTAGCTTTATCAGTACCCGGTGCCCTGCCTACGCCAAGGTCTATCCTGTCCGGGTAAAGTGTCCCGAGGGTCCCGAACTGTTCAGATACGATCAAAGGAGAATGATTGGGGAGCATAATCCCGCCGGACCCCACTCTTATCCTTGACGTACCGCCTGCAATATGGCCAATTAACACCGAAGTGGCCGAACTTGCAATAGTAATCATGTTGTGGTGTTCTGCCAGCCAAAACCGGGTATACCCCATTGCTTCCGCTTTTCTCGCAAGGTCCAGGCTATTGTCAAAAGTCTGTTTTATACTGGTATTTTTAGCTACTCCGGCAAGCTCCAGGATAGAATACGGGATTTTTTTAAGTTCGGCCATAAAACAAATGGTTTGTATTTACAAATAACTGCAGACTCCCCCGACTCCGGTTCAAAACTCCACCAGGGGTAAAAACAGAAAGATAGTCCCCTTCCCGGAAACTATCCCCTGCAACGTTTATATTTCAACCGTATTTACTTCGCGATGTTCACCGACCTCGTTTCCCTGATGACCGTTACCTTTACCTGGCCGGGGTAGGTCATATCCGTTTGTATTTTCTGTGATATCTCAAAAGAGAGCTCGGAAGCCTTATCGTCATTCACCCTTTCGCTTTCCACAATTACACGGAGTTCCCGGCCGGCCTGTATGGCATAGGCCTTTTTTACGCCGTTAAACCCAAAGGCAATATCTTCCAGGTCCTTGAGACGTTGTATATAGGAATCCAGCACCTGCCTTCTCGCCCCCGGCCTGGCACCGCTTATGGCATCGCACACCTGGACAATAGGCGCTATGAGCGATTTCATTTCCACTTCGTCATGGTGTGCACCGATGGCATTGCACACATCGGGTTTTTCCCCGTATTTTTCCGCCCATTCCATACCGAGTATGGCGTGTGGCATTTCGGTTTCGGACTCCGGTACTTTTCCTATATCGTGGAGCAGTCCGGCACGTTTGGCCAGTTTCGGGTTTAATCCTAATTCCGCTGCCATCACCCCGCATAATTTGGCTACTTCGCGGGAGTGTTGCAGCAGGTTTTGTCCGTAGGAAGAACGGTATTTCATCCGTCCCACCATTTTTATCAGCTCGGGGTGGAGCCCGTGAATACCCAGGTCAATAATCGTCCTCTTCCCTACTTCAATGATCTCTTCTTCTATTTGTTTGGTGGTTTTTTGTACTACTTCTTCTATCCGTGCCGGGTGTATTCTTCCGTCGGTTACCAGTTTATGCAGGGACAAACGGGCGATTTCTCTCCTTACGGAATCGAAACACGACAGTATAATGGCCTCGGGGGTATCGTCTACAATAATCTCGACCCCTGTAGCGGATTCCAGTGCCCGGATATTCCTTCCTTCCCGGCCGATAATCCTCCCCTTGATGTCGTCGGATTCAAGATTGAACACGGAAACACAGTTTTCTATCGCTTCTTCCGTACCAATACGCTGTATGGTGTTTATGATGACCTTCTTGGCTTCCTGCTGGGCAGTGAGTTTGGCTTCTTCGAGTGTATTCTGAACGTAGCTCATGGCGTCGCTCCTGGCATCATCCCTCAGGGATTCGATCAACTGGCTTTTGGCGTCTTCGGCGGGCAGACCGGAAATGATTTCCAGTTGTTTCACCTGGCTTTTGTGCAGCTTTTCTACCTCTGCCTGTTTCTTCTCCAGTATTTCCATCCGGTAATCGTAGTCCTTCGCCTTCGTTTCCAGCGCTTCGGTCAGTTTCTTGTTTTTGGACAGTTCCCCGTTTACCTGTGCTTCCTTGTCTTTGGCACGTTTTTCTATTTCGGCGATCTTCTTATCTTTTGCAACAATAACTTTTTCGTGTTCCGCTTTGAGTTCCAGGAACTTTTCCTTCGCCTGAAATATTTTGTCTTTTTTAAGGCTCTCCCCTTCTGCGGTGGCTTCCTTGACAATGGATGCTGCTTCTCTTTTAGCGTTAGCCAATATCTTAGATGCATTTTTCTTTTCCATAAACTTGGCGATAATAAGCCCCAGGGCCACGCCAACTATACCTGCAACAATAATCATAGTTGTATCCATCTTTGTGTTATTTTAAAAAAAAAGCCTACATCGGTATGGGTTATTATAAACTCCTAAAGACAAGTTTAGGGCTAACCAACTGCTCAAGGGTCCGTCATCTCCGGCCAAAAAAGCCGGGAACGGCATGCTTTTACAGTCGAGACTCACCCTTTCTAATTGAATAGCGTTGAGTTTATCAAACAATAATACCAATGTAGGCAGTACCTCTATCTTATATTTAAAGAACTTGTTTTATCAACTAAGTTTGGCCTGTAGAAGATCATTCAGCGCTTCCAGACGCTTCTGAACCTCCACATTGCCCCTTTCCTTATCTATACTTTTTTGTTCTAAACGGGATGCAAATTGCAGGGCACACATGGCCAGCACGTCCTGCTTGTCTCTCACCGCATAATTTTCTTCAAACTGTTTTACAAGCCTTTCTATATCTTTTGCAGCCTTGCGCAATCCCTCCTCCTGGTCGGGATCAATGGTTAACGGATATACCCGGTCTGCAATAGATAATTTTATTCTGAGCTTGTTGTCCATAAGTTTATAGAACACTATTCCGAGAGTTGTGCTATACAGCTATCTATCTCCCGTATTAAAGTATTTATTTTCAGCTTAGTTTCTGTTTTATTTTCGCTACTGCCCAACATTGTATTTGCCAGTTTAAGCGCATTATATTTTTCTTCCCAATCGGCTATAACAGTTTCTTTTTCCTGTATCACCTTTTTGGAATCTGCCAATTCCTGTGTTAATTTAAGATTCGCCTGCTTTAAAATCTCCATTTTGTGAAGCAGCCGGCTTACCCTATTTTCAAGAGAATCAACAATTTCAGTAATACCACTCATACCTGCAAATAACAATACATCTGCCTACAAAGTTAACATACCTGGCGATACTTCGCAATAGTTTATCTTATTTTTATCGCATTTCATCGTATCGCTATCTCGGATACCGGGTTGTTTCCGGTGACCGGGAATACATAATCTCCTCCTCTATCAGAACAATTTCTGTTGTACATCGGCCAGTGTGTGCGGTATTCCTATATCACATCCTATTTCATTATTCAGCTTTTCTATAAGGTAGGCCGACAGTAAGGGCGAGGCTTTTTCCAGATTTTGATGCACGAAAAAGTGAATGTGTTCCAATCCCTGGTCCACCCAGGATTTGAGGCGTGCCACCCAATCGTCCAGGCGATCGTAATCACTGGCATGATTGGCTCCCACATATCTTACAAAAGCCTCATTATTGGTAAGCCGCATGTGCATAAGGTCCCTCCTCCCGGCGGTGTCCACCAGAATATTGGCAATGTTGTTTTCTTCGAGCAAATGGTACAATTCACTCGCCACCGCGGCGTCGTTGAACCAGTCTGTGTGGCGGAATTCGACGGCCAGCGGGATCTCTTTCGGCCAGAATTCCACAAAATTCACTACGCGGTCAAAATTCTTCGGAGCAAAATTGTTGTGCATTTGAAGGAATACCGTCCCCAGTTTTTCTTTCAGGTTAACTACACCCTCCAGGTACTCTTCTACCGGTCCTTCGTAATCCAGTAAACGTTTAAGGTGACTTACCATTTGATTGACCTTCGGGAAAAAACGGAATTCACCGGGTACTTTATCATACCAGGCCGAAAACTGGGAGGGCGGAAAATTCCGGTAGAATGTTGCATTGAGTTCAATGGCATTGAACTGTGTGGCGTAATAGGCCAGTTCATCTTTGGTACCTCTGGGATAAAAGTTTTTCAGGTCCTGCCTGTTCCATTTGGCACACCCTACATATACCTGCGGTGACGTTTTATTTTTGTTTCCGGACAATACCGCAGCCGTATCCGGATGATCTTCCGGAAAGGAAAAATCCACGGTTTCCGGGTGGTCCACTTTACCAAATTTCATATTTTTCCGGGTTTTGTTTATTTTTCCACAAAATACGTATAATTCCGTAAATTTGTGAAATCATTTAAGTGCTTCTTTATGGTAGCGGATGTGATTCACCGCATATCCGGGAGTTATGGAATACAAAACCAATTTTCATTAATTTTTCTTTGTCCGACACTCAAAAAAGAATATATTTGCACCCGCAAAATGGCCTCGTAGCTTAACTGAATAGAGCACTTGATTACGGCTCAAGAGGTTGCAGGTTTGAATCCTGCCGAGGTCACTTTTAAGGCCGCAAATGGCAACAAACCCTTGTAAATTCAATGATTTACAAGGGTTTATGATTTTAAGGACATTATTTAATTTGATAGGATTTGATTGTAAATGACTGTAAATCGTCAACATTTTTTCAAACTGTCAACATGTTGACAAATTGATTTACAGAAACTTACACCAACAGCACAGTATAGTTGATTTGGCTTTCGTCAACATTTATTTAATTCTAAAAACATCAACTATGCGTTCTTCAAAAACATTTTCTATCCTTTTTCTGGATATACACTTCACGTGCAACAGACAACCAAGCGGGAATTTATGCCCGGGTAACCGTAAACGGAAAAAAGTAAATATTAGTCTCGAGCGAAAAGTCGACATTAATCTTTGGGATGCCAAATGTCAAAGAGCAAAAGGTAACACCAAGACAGCACAGGTATTGAACCAATATCTTGATGAAGTGTATACCCTGATTTTTCAATGCTATCAAGATTTCAAATACAAAAGACAACTCATCACTGCAGAATTAATTAAAGCTCGCTATTGCGGTGAAGGAGAACATGCTAAAACCCTGCTGGATATTATCCGATATCACTCCAAAAAAATAGAATCCACATTAACTCCGGGCACTGTCAGAAACTTTAAGGTCACCCAAAGTTATGTCAACAAATACCTCAACGATAAACTCAATACATCAGACCTTTATCTCCATGAGTTAAACTATAAGTTTATATCAGACTTTGAAGACTATCTTCATGACTACTGGCCAAAGGGACACCCAAAAGCTATGAGTCACAATACCATAATGAAACATATTCAACGATTGCGAAAAATAGTGACATTGGCATACCATATCGAATGGCTCGATAAGGATCCCTTTGTCCGTTGGAAGCCTACCTGGGAAAAAAGACAACGGGAGTTCCTGTCTGAAAATGAGCTGTCAAACCTGGAAACATATATCTTCCCTATCGATCGTTTGGACCGGGTCAGGGACTTATTTGTCTTTAGCTGTTATACCGGTATTAGCTATTCGGATATCATACAGTTATCCTACGATAATATTCAAAAAGGGATTGATGGAAATGACTGGATTATCACCAAACGACAAAAGACCAAAACACCTGTTAAAATCCCTATATTAGACAAGACCCAGGAGTTAATTAACAAATACAAAAACCATCCCATTACACAGGTAAGCGGAGCGCTATTACCGGTGATTACCAATGAAAAGTTAAACCTTCACTTGAAAGAAATAGCGGATGCCTGTGGTATCAAAAAAAATCTTACCTTCCACATGGCCAGACATACTTTTGCCACAACAGTAACATTAAGCAATGGCGTTCCAATTGAAACCGTTTCAAAGCTGTTAGGGCACACCAAATTGGCTTCGACACAAATATATGCCAGGGTACTTGATAAAAAAATTAGTGAGGATATAGAGGTACTTAAAGGGAAGTTGGATTTCAATTCAGAGCCTAAAAAATCACAGGAAAAATAGCATTTATTATGTCGGGGTGACAGGATTGGAATTCACTCTCCACACCTGTAAAAATCAGTATTTTATAATTCTATTTTTCAAATAGGTCACCGATTAGGGCACCTATAACGGCCTTTTTGGCTTTCTATACATCAAATTTAATCATTTTGATTCAAACCAATCGAAAATATATTCTATTAAAGAATCCAATTCAATTATCAATTGTTAGTAAGCAGGCATTCTACTTTTCTCAAAATCCTGTTATACTATTTGCTTTTATAATCCAAGATACTTAATTAAGGATATGGTTTCCTCCTGTGAATTTATAGCTTTCCCCTGCCCTCTTACATATGAATTACTTTGGTCCTTATCGATCTCCCTCGCCTTTACATTATCTGCCAATTGCAGATCTATAAACCCGAGCAGATAATCCTTAATCTGCCGATCCGGAACAGGAATAATCACTTCAATACGATAGTCCAGGTTCCGCTTCATCCAGTCTGCAGAACCAATATACATGCTGCTATCTTCATCCTTTCCAAAGAGGTATATCCGGGAATGTTCCAGAAATCTGCCCACGATACTGATTACTCTTATATTCTCACTCTGTCCCCTAACACCCGGTATCAAACAGCATATACCCCTTACAACAAGTACAATCTCTACTCCACTACTGCTTGCTCTGTACAAGGCTTCGATCATGTCGGGGTCCTGCAGACTATTCATTTTTAAAAAGATATATCCCCCCTTTCCCATCCGTGCCTTTTCCATTTCCCGGGCTATAAGTTTCATAAATTTTATCCGTGAATTGAAGGGAGAAACCAAAGTGTGTTTGACTCTTGGAATAATCAGTTTCCTGGACAGTACCTGAAAAACATCATCTACCTCACTGGTAATTGCTTCATTTGCAGTAACAATTCCCAAATCACCGTAAATACCGGAATTTTTTTCATTAAAATTACCGGTTGCTATATAACCGTATTTTTTTACCTGTCCCCGCTCGTCTTTGCTGCAGATCAATAAAATTTTGGAATGCACCTTGATCCCGGGGAAACTGTAGACCACCCTGGCTCCTTTTTCTTCGAAAGCCTTTCCCCACAGAATATTGAATTCCTCGTCGAAACGGGCCTGGGCCTCGATAAAAACAAACACCCTCTTTTGATGTTCACAGCACTTCATCAGAGCATCCAAAAGCCGGGATTCTTTACCCACCCGGTAAAGAGAGATCTTGATATCCGTTACTTCTTCCCGGTCGGCGGCATCTTCAATCAAGCTCACCAGAGGGTCAAAAGAATGGTAGGGAAAATGCAGCAACCTGTCTTTTTCTTCGATAGCTTCGAAAATATCCTCCCGGTCCGCCCATTCCGGATGTCTTCGTTCCAACCTGCCAAACCCGGGTCGTTTATCCGGAGGCCCCGGAAAACTGAAAAAATCCTTGAAATTGTGATAAGTACCGCCCAGGACCAGGTCGATCTCATCAATACCCAGCACCTCTTTTAATCCTTCCAGGAGGTATTGCGGAATGGATTTGTCCACAAGTAAGCGGGTAGCCTGTCCTGTTTTTCGTTTTCCCAATGCGCTGTATATCGCATCGACCAACGCTCCCGAATACTCCTCCTCCAGGTACAGTTCCGCATCCCTTGTCAGTTTAACGGCATACATATTCCTGATCTTCCTGTTTTCAAATATTTTATGCAGGTTATCCCTCAGTATATCGTCAATAAAAGTAACAACGCATTCTTTGCTGTCCGGGGGGAATACCACAAACCTCTCCACCCCTTTCGGGAACCGGACCAGTGCGGGTACTACAGCATCTTCAAAATCGACGACCATGGCCATGGCCTCGCTATCCAGGTCTACCGACTCCGGGGACATGCGATCGAAATAACAGAACTTCAGTTCGTTTGCAAAGGTCTCAAAACATGCGGATGAAAATGTTTTCTGTTCCCGGTTAAAATCACTTCGGGAAATAATATGAATACCGTTTTGCCGGAGCCCCGGGATAATCTGTTCCCTGTAAATTTCCCCGAACCATTCCTGCTGCCTGTCCACTTCCTTTTTTATCTCCTTAATAAGCTTATTCGGCCTGGAGATCAGCTTTTTCCTGAAATCCTTATCCAGTTTTTTCAATTGCCTGATGGCAGATACCCGGACCCTGAAAAACTCATCGAGATTGGAAGAAAAAATGGCCAGGAACTTTATGCGTTCGTACAACGGGTTCCCGGCATCCGCAGCTTCCTGTAGTACCCGGTGGTTAAATTGCAGCCAGCTGAGATCGCGATCGTAGAATTTTGGTCCTCTTAACATATATCTTAATTAAACCGGTAAAAGGTAGACAACTGCGTGCTTTTATTCTTAAACTTAAGGTTAATTTTCTCCCTCAGTGGATTATTTCCGCCTTCTGCGATCAACTCTTAATCGAAGCTTAACCTTAGCATAAAGTTCTTTTTTTCAGGGTTTCATTAACATTGTATCCCGATTTATACTCCATATGAAAAGAAAGCACAGGGATACCGAAGAACACGTGTTATTGCTTTTAATCCGGCAGCACGATGACCAGGATGCTTTCCGCGAACTTTTTTACCGCTACCAGGACCGTGTGTTCCGGTATGCCATGCGCATACTCCCGGTAAGGGAAATATGCGAGGAAATACTCCAGGACACCTTTGTCAAGGTATGGAATTACCGGCACGGGATTGACAGGCAACGGGATTTCAGCCCCCTGCTCTTCAGAATTGCCAAAAATACCGTATTAAATTACCTCAAATCCCAAAAGACCCATCAGCAACTTTCCCGGGACACCATTGCCGTACTGGTTTCCCATATTTGCCCCGAAGACGACATGATCTGGACACAATACACGCAGATCATGGAAGAAGCCATTGCCACACTCCCGGAGCGATGCAGGATCATTTTTGAAAAAAGCAGGTTTGAAGGAGCCACATACGAGGAAATCGCCGAAGAGCTTGGCATTGCCAAAAGCACGGTGCGCCTGCAGATCGTAAAATCCCTGAAGCTGTTGCGAAATTACCTCAGGCTGCATCCCGAACTGGATGTCATATCCATACTTATATTGATTTTCCTCCCCTGGATATAGCTTTCCCCGGTTTTTTAATCATTTTTCCGGAAACAGGTAGACCTCTTTTTCATTTGGGCTGTATTTATATATAAAAGAACGGTCTTGAAACAAGATTCCAAAAGCATATTGCAACGATATTTCTCAGGAAAATGCAGCCCTGAAGAAAAACAGATCATAGAAGATTTCCTGTTGCAGGAGGACAATGCTTCCCTGTCAGAATACCTGGAAAGCACGTGGGAAACCACAGCCGGGAGCACATTAAACGACGAGGAGGAAGCCGGCAAACGTTATCAGCGTCTCCGGGCCACCCTTTACCGGGGCAAAAGCAAAAGGGTATGGATACGGGCTGCGGCAGTAGCAGCTGTCCTGATAACCGTATCCCTGAGCCTTGTCGGGGTGAATTCCGGGAAACACGCGGAAAAACAATGGGTCACATTAACCACGGCTGCCGGGGAACATAAGAATATTGTGCTGCCCGACAGTTCCCGGGTCTGGCTCAACTGTGCCTCGTCCGTACGATATCCGGAAACCTTTGACGGTCCGTACAGGGAAGTCCACATTTCCGGAGAAGCCTTTTTTGAAGTGACCAAGAACAGGGAAAAACCGTTCATCGCCGTGTTTGGCGACCACCAGGTACGGGTCCTCGGAACATCCTTCGATATAAAGGCATACCCCGATGCCGAATACCATCATGTAACCCTTGTGGAAGGCCGGGTAAACGTGGAGCAAAAAACAAACGGAGAAGAGCCCCCCTCTTATGCCGTCCTTCAACCCAACGAACGACTGGTATTGTCTGCCTCAGGGCAATCCTTTCAAAAACAGGTATTGGATCATGCGGAGCATGCCATAGCCTGGAAAAAAGGGGAGATCCGGTTTCACAAGGCCGGTTTACAGGAGGTCGTACGGGAACTAAGACGGTGGTTTGATGCGGACATCGTATTGAAATCGCCTGCCGAAAGCAGAGACATCACATTTACCGCGGTCATCAAACCGGGAGCGTCCGTTGATGATGTACTCAAAATACTGGGCATGACCCGGAAGATCTCTTATGAGAAGAAAAACCGCCAAATAGTAATAACTCCCAACTAAAAAATAAACGTATGAGCTAAAAAAGCATTTTTAACCTGTAACCGAAAAAATTAAGGAAAAAAAGAACGGAAGTGCTGGTACCACTTCCGTTGATTACAGTTTTCCTTATACGATCATTCATTTCGAAGTGAAACAAACAATACAGAAAATCTTTCCAAAACTATGAAAAAAAAATTATACGCTTCCCTGCCGGGGCTGCTTTTCCTCGGTATACTGTGGATAAGCGTCAGTTCAGCTGCCCGGGCGGACAATAAACAAAACAACGACCCGGAACATATAAAGATCTCGGTCAATTTCAACAACACCAGTCTTTCCAGGGCCCTTGAGATCATCGGAGAGAAAAGCGGCCTGGGCATCACATTCAATGATGCCGACCTCTCCCGGTGGCCCGGCATTACTCACCGGGCTGTGAACACCCCGGTGAAAGAGGTCATAACCAGCATACTGGACTCTACTCTACTAAAATTCAGGACTTATAACAATACCATCGTTATTTTCAGGGAACAGCAGGGCAGGGTGAACGGAACAGTTTACGACAAGAACACCCGCGATCCCCTGATGGGAGCCACCATTAGTATACCGGGGACCAACAAAGGGACAACAGCCGATTTTGACGGCAGATTTACGCTGGAAGTCTCTTCTTTTCCCGTTCGCCTGGAGATCACCTATCTGGGCTATCAAACCGCTGCGATCACACTCGATTCGTCAAAAGACGATCTGGAGGTATTACTGGAGCCCTCCAGTGAAAAACTCAATGAAGTGGTGGTTACGGCACTGGGAATTTCCAGGGAGGAAAAAAGCCTGGGATATGCCATAGGTGAAGTAAACGGCAGTTCGATGAACGAGACCAAAAGGACCAATATCACCAATGCCCTGTCCGGAAAAATTGCGGGGGTCCGGGTCACGAACATCAGTTCCGACCCCGCCTCTTCCGCCCTGATCACCATACGGGGAGCCTCCTCGATCAACGGGGATAACCAGCCGCTTTTTGTCGTGGACGGCATCCCGGTAAATTCCAATAACCGGAATGCGGAAGCTTCCGGCGAAGGTTATGTCGATTACGGGAATACCTCCATGGATATCAGCCCGGACGATATTGCCGAGGTCACCGTACTCAAGGGAGGTGCGGCCGCCCTTTACGGCTCCCGTGCAGCCAACGGGGTGATCCTCATTACCACCAAAAAAGGCAGGTCGGGAGGAAAAGGCCTGGGCATTACATATAACAATGCTGTTAAACTGGACAAGGCCTGGCTGTTCCCCGATTTTCAAAACCGGTTTGCCGCAGGTTCCGATGTTATGGCCGTGAATGAAAACGGTATTCCCGTAGCCACGGGATCGGCTACCTGGGGCCCTCGTATCAGTCCCGGAATTACGGCCGTTCAGTCCTTTCCCGGGGGCAGTACCGGCGAAGCGCCGTTAAGGGCATATCCCGACCGGCACAAGGACTTCTACAACACAGGATTCACCATGACCAACAACATCGCGGTTACGGGCAACTACAAGGAAGGCAGTTTCCGGCTCTCCTATACCAATTTACAGAACGAAGGTATAGTACCCGGAACAGACTACGGGAAAAACAGCTTCAACCTCAACAGTGCCTACAACATTACCGAAGACCTGAGCATTTCCGCCATGGCCAATTTCTCCCTTGCAGACAGTGACAACAGGCCCACGCAGGGAAAATCGGGGGAAAGTGACAATGCCACAGAGGTGGTATACAGAACTACGCCCAATATCAACCTGGACGATTACAAATCGTATTGGGAAGAAGGTCTTGAAGGGCTGCAGCAAAAGACCATGGACGGCGGAGATAACCCCTATTTTACGGTCTACGAACAACGGAACGAGTTTGAGAGGAACCGCCTGTTCGGAAAGATCCAGCTGAATTACCGGCTAAACGACCAGATCAGCCTGCAACTGCGATCGGGGATTGACACTTACCGGGAACAACGCATTACCAAACGGGCCTTCAGCAGTAACAAATTTCCCAACGGAGCGTATGGTAACAGCATGCTTGATTTTACCGAGATCAACCTGGATGCCCTTTTCACCTACCGGCCGAAGCTCGCGGAAAACCTGGAAACCAGCATTTCCCTCGGTGCCAACCGCATGGACCAGAAACGGAATTATGCCCGGACCTTCTCGGGGCAACTGGAGATCCCGGAGTATTACAACATAGCCAATGCCGCAGCAGGTTCGGTAGAAAACGACGACGGCCACAACCACAAACGTATTAACAGCCTCTACGGACTGATGCAACTGGCCTACCGGAAAGTACTCTTTCTGGACCTTTCTGCACGGAACGACTGGTCCAGCACCCTGCCTCCGGCCAACAATTCCTATTTCTATCCCTCCGCTTCGATCAGTTTTATTTTTTCCGATGCTTTTCAGTGGCAGTCCGATACCTTTTCCTTCGGAAAAATACGGTTGAACTGGTCGGAAGTAGGAAATGATACCTCCCCCTATCAGTTGACCAATACATATCATCTGGAAGACTGGGGCGACCTGAAGCTGGCACAAAACAACCGGAACCTCAAAAACAACCGCCTCAAACCCGAGAAGACCAGGGGCATCGAGGCCGGTCTGGACCTGCGTTGGTTTAAAAACCGCCTGGGACTGGATGTGACCTGGTATAAAAACAAGACCTTCAACCAGATCATCAGTCTGCCCATAGCACAAAGCTCGGGGGGAATATCCAAGGTCATTAATGCCGGGGAGATACAAAACCAGGGCATCGAGATCACCCTTAATACCGTTCCCGTGGATCACGGGGATCTTCACTGGGACCTCTCTGCCAACTTCAGTAAGAATGAAAACAGGGTGAACGAACTGTACGAAGGTATCGACAACATCCAGATAGGCTCTGCCACCGGGATCTATCAGCGGTTATATGTGGGAGGGGCCATCGGGGATTTTTACGATAAAAGAACACCTAAACGTGTTACTTCCGGCCCCCATGAAGGTCGTTTTATCCTCGAAAACGGGATGTTCGTACGCGACAACACCTGGGTAAAGACCGGAAACAGCACTCCCGATTTTACGGTAGGGCTCACCAGCATTTTTAATTACAAAAAATTCCGGTTGGCCTTTACCCTGGATTGGCGACAGGGCGGAGAATTTTACAACTATACCGCCAAAAACCTGATGTCTGACGGCCGTACCACATTTACGGTCCCTTTCCGCGATCCGCAAAGCGGCGGACTCACCTATGAATACAAAGGAAACGTCCGGACGGACGGAGCCATAATTCCGGGGGTCATAGAAAACGAAGACGGCACCTACAGGGAAAACGATGTCGTGCTGCCCGTTAACACCTACTACGGGGAATACTGGGATTACGAAGAATTCCATATGTCCACCGCAACCTATGTCAAACTGCGGGAAATAAGCCTGGGGTACACATTTGCCGGGTTGGGACCTTTTAACAGGCTCTCGGTGGATATTATCGGGAACGACCTTATCAGCTGGTTTGCCTATAAAACCAGGTATAACCGGGACGGCTTTATTATCGGAGATTATGATAAAGGGTACGATCCGGAAACCCAGAACCACCTCTCTTCCAACGGCCCTCTCGGCATTTCTACCGGTGTAGCGGCCTGGCAGTTGCCCGCCACCCGGAGCTTCGGAATAAAACTAAGTGCTAATTTTTAAAATACGGAAGCCATGTTCAACAAATATATAGTCCTCTTTTTTACCATTGCAGTATTTTGCGGCTGTACCACGGATTTCGAGGAGATCAATACCAACCGGAACGACCCGGTTGATGTGGACGCGGGTTACCTGATGAGCTCGGTGATCGTCAATACCACCTACAAGCTTACCAAGGAAAATGTGGAAGGCGTTATGGGGGTACCGTCACGCTATGTGACCCGGGTTATTCACAATGCAGACGACACCTTTAAATGGGATGCCGAAGACTGGGGGTACGCATTCAGCTTTCTTGTAGACAATGAAGACCTTTTACAAAAAGCCCGGGAAAAAGAAGATCCGCACCTCGAAGCCATTGCCCTGATTATAAAGGGATACCTCTTCGGGATACTGACCGATACTTACGGGGATATTCCGTTTGAAGACGCTTTCGGGGCCGGGGAAGAAAACTTTACCCCGGTGTATAGCAGGCAGGAAAGTATTTATACGGAGGTTCTCAATTTTTTTGAACAGGCCAACGAATTGCTTACCCGAAAAGGGAATCTTTCGTTCTACGCCGGTTACGACCCCATGTTTTCCGGTGACGTCCTTGCGTGGCGGAAACTAGCCAATTCCATGCGCATACGCTATCTGTTGCATATAGCTTCCAAAAAACCGGAAGCCTACACTACCCTCCAGTCCATGCTCAATGACCCGGAGACCTATCCCCTGATCCTATCAAATGAAGATAATGCCCTGATCCCCTACCTGGGCAATAAAAAGTCGGACGCTTCCCCCCTCGGTTCCTATGATAACGATTTTTACGACCGCAGGCCCAGCAAGGTCTTTGTGGATTATTTGCTGGATCGTAACGATCCCAGGCTGCCGGTATGGGTCCGTGAAGTAGCCGATCCGAAGGCGGGGACGGTAGATAACAACGCCTATGTAGGGTTGCCCATAGCCCTGCACGGGGCCACCAATTATAACGGTACCACAAACCACACGGATTACGAATCCAGCAATTATTCCGAATTCGGAACCATTTTTCACGAGGACAGTAATCCCCTGTTCAATGCCGTGATCTTCCAGGCCTCCGAAATGTACTTTATTCTTGCCGAACTGTTACAGGAACACGGGATAACTTATCCCGGGGAAACCGCCGAAAGCCTTTACCTGAAGGGAATAAAGACCTCCATGGAACAATATGCCGTAGCTGACCAGGCCGAAGTCCAAAACTATTACGATCAGGAACTCGTGGCCTACAACGGCAGCCTGGAACAGATCATAGCACAAAAATGGGTAAGCCTGTTGTTTGTAGCCGGGTCAGAAACCTGGTTCGATCACCGTAGAACAGGGTTTCCCGTTTTTCCCTTCGGCCCCTTGTCCATACGGGAAGAGATCCCCTACCGGATGCCCTACCCCTCGGAAGAAGCCAGTTATAATGCAGAAAATTATGAAAAGGCCATCAATGACCAGGGGTGGTCTGCCGATGACAATTACGAAAAAATATGGTTACTCCGATAATCTTTATAAAAAAACGTGAATAATGGATAAGCTCTTTGGAGTGAAGGTGCTTTAAACTGTAACCTTATTTGAATTTTTCTGCAGCGTTCCTCCCTTCAGACGAAGGGAGGTGGCCAGACTTTAGTCTGGTCGGAGGGTTTGAAAGCCCAAGCCATGGGAAAAATATAAAAATTCAGCGTTATACCTAAGGTTTGGGCCTGGTCAAACTCCCCGTCCCGCGAGCGGGACACCCCTCTTCTCCCGATAGTTATACGGGATGAAGATGGGAGCCTTTTTCTTATCCATTATTCACGTTAAAAAACAAAAAAAACTACGATATGAAATTATATTATCCCGTCCTGTTCGCCATGGCAATACTGATAGGCGGATGTCAGGACCAAAAAAACAACAAGGCGTCTGCACATCGTGAGGACGAACATCACGGGCACACACACTATCATGCCCAGGACAGTGTCTTGAACCATAAACTGATATTTCCGGCTAAAGTACCGGACCGTATCATTGCCAATCTGACGGTACACCCCGAATCCAGTATTGCCGTAAACTGGCGGACCAACCGGCAGATAGACAGCGGCTTCGTACAAATTGCCGTAGCCACCGACGGGCCCGAGTTCCGGCTGGAAGGCGTAAGAACGGTGAAAGCAAAGACAGAAGCCGTAGAAAACCGGAACAAAAAACGCGATGAACCTCTGGTCAAAGCCCATTATCACTCGGCTTTTATCGATCAGTTGCAACCTGCTACCACCTACGTCTACCGGGTAGGAGACGGCGGTGAGGACGACAGGTTATGGAGCGAGTGGTTCCAGGTGACTACGGCCTCGGACCGTGCCGAAGACGATTTCAGTTTTATTTATTTCGGAGACGCCCAGAACGAGGTCAAATCGATGTGGAGCCGGGTGGTACGGAGCTCCTACTCCATGTTCCCGAAGGTAGATTTTATGCTTCATGCCGGTGACCTCGTCAACAGTCACGACAGCAACCTGGAATGGGGAGAATGGTTTTACGCCGGGAGTTTTATCCACGCTACCATTCCCAGTATCATGACCCCGGGAAATCACGAATACCGGGATGAGGTCCTGACACCGCTCTGGAGACCGCAGTTCACCCTGCCTCAAAACGGGCCTCTCGATGCAGTAAAGGAAAGTTGTTATTTTGTGGATTACCAGAATCTGCGGGTGATCTCCATAGATGCCGTTTCTTTTGAAGACAAGGAGCAGTCGAGAAAAGCCCAGGCACAATGGCTGGATTCCGTTTTGACAGTCAACCCTGGAAAATGGTCTGCCGTTTTCCTGCATTTCCCCGTTCTGTCCGTGGCAAAAAGGCGGGATGATGATAACAGTGCCCTGAAAAAAGCCTTGAAAAAAGTTATCGATAAACACCGGGTAGACCTGGTATTGCAGGGACATGACCACACCTATGCCCGGGGCGAAGTTAAAAACCTGGCTACGGGTGTAACGGGAGCCGACGAGACGGGGACCATTTACGCCGTGTCCGTAAGCGGACCCAAGATGTACGAATCCGCAAAAAAGGACTGGATGGAAAGACGCGGGGAATACACCCAGTTGTTCCAGATCATCAACATTAAGGGAGACACCCTCCGGTACCAGTCCTTTACTCCCACAGGACATATTTACGATGCCTTTGACCTGGTTAAAAAGAACGGGAAGAAACGGCTGTTCAACAAGATTCCGGAAGGAAAGCCCCGGTTGAAGAAGGATTTTGTCCGGGAATGATCCGCTTTGGCGATAAGCTATACAATAAGGTCCGCTGGGATACGTTTTCCGGCGGACCTTGTATTGTAAGGCTTGTTTTTAGTATTTTTTTGTCCCGGACAATTCCGGCTTCAGTATTCCCGGGTAAGCCATCCCCCCGGAACGGGGAAAATCGATACCGAGCAGAAGAGCCGCTATTGAGGGGATATCTTCCAGCTGCATGAACGGGATGTTCATCTCCTTCTCAAAGCCAGCCCCGAACCCGATAAAACCGGTATATATATCGTGAAAGTCGGGGTAATAGCCGTGCTTCCCTCCCCTTTTTTCCTTTAAAAGGGGACCTTCCGTGTCATTATCAAAACAGAATCCCCTGCGGGCCGAAATGGCCAGTTGAACATCGGGATGGCCCTGCATTTCCCGGATCTGTTTTTCTTCAATCACTTTAAACGTGCTCCTTTGCGTAAGCGGTAAACCTTCAAGCATCTTTCTCACCTTTCCCACGGTGGTTTTATCATTCCCGTTTTTCAGGTGCAGAAAGGCCGATCCCCCGGTGGAAAAGAAAAAGGCCTTGTCATCCAAACCGTTTTCCTTCAGCCACAGGTTGGGAGAGATACTCGTATGCGTGGTCACAAAACCGTGATCCCCCGTAATGATAATGGCCGTATGTTCCAGTATCCCGGCTTTTTCCAGGGCATTGTATATTTCACCGACACTGTGATCTGCCCCGGCAACGGCCCTTTTTACCAGGTCTCCCCGTCTTCCTTCCCTGTGCTGGGCTCCATCCGTGTTGGGCAGGTGAACCGTGAGAAGGTTCGGTTTGTATTTTTCTATGATGTAACCGGCAATCCGCCCGAGGTTTACATCCATCCGCAGGGATGACAAATTGTATTCATCGATGTCCAGTTTTCCCGTGGCTTCAGCTACCGCTTCTTCAAACAGGCCCCGGGGATTGGCATATTTTGCCGTTGCCCCTCTCCTGTCCATCGGGTTTTCAAAAGACCAGATCTCGGGGATGTTATAATCGATATGGGGATTATTTACCGTTACCGGCCAGGAAACAGAAGCCGTGGTCTTCCCGGCTTCTTTGGCGGCCTGCCATATGGTTTTGGCCCTGATCTTTTTATGATCGTAGATCCAGCCGTCGGGTTTACCGTCCTTTCCCACTTCAGTATTGTAATAGATGCCGTGTTCTGCAGGTAATACGCCTGTGGACAGGGTGGTATGCGAAGGATAGGTCACCGAAGGGAAAATGGTCCTGACTTCATCGGCATAAACTCCTTTTTCCGCCATTATTTTCAGGTTGGCCGCCGGCCAGTAATCCTCTTTATAAAATTCCGGGCGGAAACCGTCAATACTTATCAATACCACGTGTTTTACTTCCTGGGCGCTCCCTGTTGTAAGGCTGCAGATAGCCAGGAAAAGCAATAATATCCTGATCATGTGTTTCATTGTTTTTCGAGTTTAAAAGAACGGAACTATTTCCGCTGCGTTTTTGTTCGCTACAATTATTTTATTCATGTCCACATCAATCGTAATACGGCCGTCCGCCTCCACCCGGAAATCGTCCAGCTGCCCTTCCCCGGGAATAAAGGAAGGGATCCGGGCCACCGTATATGCATCAGGAACATTGGGATTGTTGTCCTGTTCGATCTGGGAAACGGGATATTTGATCCCGAGGTCCGTGAGCCTCCTGCCTTCCCCGATAAATATCTCCTGGCGCAGCTGGTACACCAGGTACAGGAGTTCATCAACCGTAGCGGCATTTTCAATATCGTCAGTGGTAACACTGGTTCCGGAAACCGTATGGATATCTATATTCCCGGCCTGGCGGTCCAGAACGTATCCTTCTCTATACGGGCTTTCACTGTCAAACCTTACCGCTACTCCCGTTAAGGGGTAGTCGTCCCTGTTTCCCCCGTTCCTTGTTTCCCCGCTGTCGTCGACCGATACTACGGGACGTTCGCCCACCAGTGTAAGCAGGGACTGCAGGGTTCCCCGGGCTTCGGTGATGTTCTGTTGTGCGAGATAGGCTTCCGCCAGGATCAGGTAAGCCTCTTCGGCCTTTGCCAGGGCTACGGGTTTCTGATCGGTCTCCGGGGTCCCCTCCGAATAGTATTTCGGATCGAGGAAGTCCAGTCTCGGCAGCGGGGCCAGGCGATTGGGCGAAGCGTCAAAAACAGCGTTCTGCATCTCGTTCCCCAGGTCGTTCTCCCCGTCGAACTGCGCCTGGTATAACAGGGAGGGGCTGGATAAGGCCGCCCTGGCGGCCTCAATGGCATTGGCCGCCTCTCCCGTATTGTAATATACCCTCGCCTTTAAAAGCCGGTAGACCGCTATCCGTTCGGGATCGGTCTCCAGGTTGATGGCATCATCCAGGTTTGATAAGGCACGCTCAAAGATCTGTTCGGGGGGAAGTACTGTCCCGAGGTTGGTTTCCGGTAATCCTGTAAACAGCTCTCCTCCGAGGATATTGGCATACCCGAGGCAAAAATGCATAAAAGCCTCATCTTTGGCCGTTACCGAGGCGTCGGCGATAACAACCGTACTGATCCCGTAAACGGCCATTTCGCGCAATGCCTGGACATCGACCTGAAGGCTGTTGACATCCACATCGAAATAATCGATCTGCGGAATATCAAAGACCTTGCTGTATTGCGAATAATTGTTGAAGTAATTATCGGAAGTAATGGCCACATTTACATTTACCGTATTGGCCGTAACCGCCAGTTGACGTTTTAGTCCCGCAACCCAGCTTCTTACGGAATTGGGGTTTTCGAGATAAATATCTTCAGTGACATTGGGATTTTCCACGCAGGATACCACACAGGTCAGAAGAAGTAACAGGTATATGCTTTTCTTGTTCATGATCGCTTTTTAAAAGTTAATTTTTACTGAGGCCAGAAATTGTCTCGGGGCCGAATAGGTTGCATATGAGATACCCCCGGTGCTCGCTCCGCCCTGTCCCTGGGCCGCACCGCTTATGGTGGCTTCCGGGTCGAATGTGGAGGAGGTAAAGTTCAACGGATTGATAGCTGTAAGCCCGAAGACCATATAATCATAGAACCCGTTTGCCCCGGGTCTTAAGGTATAGGTCAGTCCAATAGTACGGATCTTCAGGAAATCTGTCTTTTCCACAAAACGATTGGTAAAATTGAGCCAGTTGCTCCTTCCGTTGGCTTCGATCTCCCCCGCGGGAACAAAGTCCTCCGAAGCCCCGTAATAAAACCGGAACTGTGCATCCCAGTTATTGGCATAGGCCCCAGTCTGGTAGGAAGCATTGCTGAACAGGCTGAAGTTCTTATAGGAAAAATTCAGTCCCAGGTTACCGAAAACATCGGGGATGGTAGAACCGAGGTACGATTGGGGCGTGGTTTCTTCCAATACCCCGTTTTCGTCAAATACGCCGTAATTTCCACGTAAAAAACCCACCGGGTGGCCTTCCTGTACCACGGTTTGCAGCGTCCTGGGGCTGAACCCGTTGATATTAAAGGCAGGAGCGCCCCCCGCATCGAGCACTTCATTGTGCAATGTGTTTACGGAGGCATTAAAGCTCAGCCTGATATCATCGGTTGCAATGGGGATCACGCTGGCACTAAACTCAAAACCGTAATTTTCAATTTCCCCTATATTGTACAACTGGCTTACGGAATACCCTCCCGAAGGTGCCGGGGGTACATAAAACAAGGCATCTTTGGTCAATGCCCTGTAATAGCCTGCCGAAAGGTTCAGCCTGTTGTCCCAGAGCGTTACATCGATCCCGCCCTCTACGGTTGTGGTCTTTTCCGGTTTCAGGTTGTCATTCCCCGGTTGTCCGAAGAATGCGGCCTGGTCGCCCAGGTAGCCTTCAAAAACGATCGTTTTCTCATGGGCATAAGCGGGCGGCAGGTTCCCCGCCACTCCGTAACTACCCCTTAAACGCAGGATGTTGAGCAGCCCCGACTTGAACCAGGGCTCGGAAGACATCATGTACGACAGTCCCGCTTTCGGGTAGTACTGTGTCCCGATATTATCCCCGAACGCCGGGTTGCGGTCCCCGCGGATACCGAGGTCCAGGAATAGTTTGTCGGCATACCCTATATTTTCCTGCAGGTAGATCCCGTAGTTCAGCACTTCGCTCAGGTATTCGTCACTGTCCTTCACTGCGGCGTCGCTGATGGTCTGGGCACCGTCCCTGATATTGCTCCCGGTGAACAGTATCTGGCGGTCCCTGGTCCTGAAAAACTGTCCGCCGAGCGTGGAAATAAAAGAAAAGTCACCGGTTTCATAGGTATGCTGTGCCGTAAGTTCGAGGGTGATCCCGAGATAATTGCGCTGTACGTTTTCAATACTGCCTTCATCGGTAACTTCCTGTCCGCGGGTTGCCGTAAGATACTCGTTGGTCTGCACTACATTCTGTTCCTGCATCCTGAAGTCAATACCCCCGGTAAACTTTAGCAGGAGGTTATGCACAGGCCGGTACTTAAAGATCTGCGACGTGGTAAAGCGGTTCACCACGATGTTATTGTCCTGGAGCCTTTCGGCATTATCCACAAATGCCCTGATGTCCCGGAACTCTTCGTCCGAAAGTTCGTCCAGGCGGTTGTTGAATCCCGGGCCCGTTATCGAGGAAGCCCCGTCTTCGGCAAACCAGAGCCCGGTATAACCGCCCTGGTTACCGTTGCGGTTCCGTTTGTATTTGTTATAGACGTAAATAAAGGAACTTTCATAATCAATGTTGTCTGCCAGTTTTGCCCGGAACCCCGTACTGAAATCGGCTTTCAGGTTCTCATTCTGATCGTGGATCTGTACCCCGGAGCTGTTTCTGAAGCTCCCTGAAAAGTTGTAACCGAATCCCTTCTCATTTTCGCCGTTGATATTGAGGCGGTATTTCTGATAGGTCCCGGTCCTGAAAAGCAGGTCTTCGGTACGGTCGAAATAAAGAAAATCGGTAGTTGCCGTCTCAAAACCGGATTCGGCCTCTACGATGAGGTTTGTTCCCGGTTTTCCGCCTTTTTTGGTAAATATCTGGATCACCCCGTTGGCGGCATCCGATCCATAAAGCGTAGTGGCTGCTCCCCCGTTGATATATTCGATCTTTTCGATATTGTCCATGGGGATATCGGCAATGGCGCTCATGGCCGACCCCTGTGAACTCCCGCCCAGGGCAGAACGGGTGTTCAGGTTGTCCAGCCGTACACCGTCAAGGTAAATAATGGGGGTGGAATTCACAAAGGCGGAATTGATCCCCCTGGCCCGGATAATGGATGTTGCCCCGGCCTGTCCTCCCGTAAGGTTGATCTGGGCATTGGGGAGTTTGGCGGACAGCTGCTGGTCGATCCGCTGTGAAGGGATCTGCTCCAGGTCTTCCGAATTGATGGTGGTCACCTTTGTAGGCAAACGCTTTTTCCTTACATCGGCGCCCTGCCCGGTCACCACCACTTCATTTAAACTCTCATAGGAAGGCACCAGAACGATCACAAGCTCATCGGCGGGGCCGGAAACCGTTTGTATATAGGGTTGATATCCCAGGTAAGACACCTTGGTCTTTACGGGAAACGTAGCGACTTTAAGTGTAAACGCCCCGTCCATATCGGTTACGGCTCCCGTATTGGTCCCTGCAATAATGACATTGGCTCCGAAAACGGGAAGGCCTCCTTCATCGAGGACCATCCCTTTTACCGTATTCTCCTGCAGGACCTTCCCGGAACGGGATTTTCGTTTCAGGGCGACGGTCTTCCCGTCCATCAGGTAGGAAATGGGGGCTACACGTTTTAAATTGTCCAGGTTGCCGAGCACCCCGAGTTCTTCCTTGAATTCGTAGTCTTGTACCGTAATGTCGTTAAAATTGTCCGGGTTGTACACAAAATTTATTTCCGGGTAACCGGATTTGAACTGTTCGAGTATAGCACTTAGTTTTAAGGACAGGTAACGTCCGTCCGGTGTGCCTGTCACGCTCGTGTAAAAGAACATCGAACACAGGAGGACACCACACATTTTCAGGTAGGAAAATTGTTCTGACTTCATCTTTATTATTATTTAGTCTTAAGGTTAATTTTGAACTACCACAAGGGCCGTTGTGACAGCGTGTGAAGGTTTTCGGGCCAACCACCCGAAATTGCCGTGATCTTTACAAAAGGGTCATTTGAAATTTTTCATAAGATTGACTATGTTTGGTTTTTCTTTATTATTATTTAATATTGAACTTTCGGGAGGGGAATCGGGCCGGATTCTCCTCCTGTTTATTTACAGGAATTCGCAATGACGCGGTATTCCCCCGGTCCGGTTTCCCTGAAATGGATATCGTGTGAAAAGCCTATGATCCTGAAAAAATGTGATATGTCGTTCTCGATCTTAAATGTGCCCGTGATACGGCATTGCACGATCTTGCGGGCATCGTAGTGTAGTTTTATATCATAATAGTTCTCGATCTTTGTAAACAACTCCTGCATCGGGGTATCGGAGCATTCTATGGAAGAAGTCGTCCAGGCTATGGGGCTTTTCTCATGGAATTCACGTACACCTCCCTGCAAACGGTCAAAATCATAGACAAATTCTTCCCCGGGACGCAACTGCTGCCGGGAACCGTTCTCCATTCCTATATTCACTTTCCCGGAAAAAAGAGATACCCTGACATCGGGGTCTTTTTCATAGGCGTAAACATTAAAGCGCGTGCCGAGTACGGTAACCCGCAGGGAATCGGTTTCCACGCGGAAGGGATGAAGGCTGTCTTCAGTGATATCGAAAAAAGCCTCGCCATAAAGTTTTACCTTACGGGGTTCGGAGGGAACATAGGAAATCACGGAGTGGCGGTTGAGAATGACTTCAGAGCCGTCATCCAGTGTTATATGCCTGGGGCGTTGCATCCGGTTTTCAATGCGTACCTCCTGTTCTGCAAAAAAAGCTTCCCGGACCAAACCGGCAGAGAGCAGGATAAATATCGCGGCTGCCGCGGCCGTCCCAAAGGTCTTTAACTCCTGTTTTAAAACAGACCAGCGAATGCGTTTCCATATCCTGTCCCGCAGACCGGCATCCCCGGCATCCCTGCCTTCGGAAGCCTTCCAGATATCATCGATTTGCTTGTGAAGTTCGATCTCCCTGTCCGGCGTATCGTATTTTCTGTTTTGTTCCATACTTTAAAAATGAGTACATCCGGTATTCGATTTTTAAAGCGGTTCCCCCTACCCTTTTACTTTTTCTTAACCGTTTATTTAACCTGAAGAAACCCTTTTTAGACAGACCTCAATTGTTTTTTGAGGATCTTAAAAGCTTTGGTCAGCTGGTTTTCAACGGTTTTTACCGATATGTTCTTATAATTTGCTATTTCCGCCCTGGTAAGCCCTTCGATCTTATGAAGGGTAAAGATTTCTTTACATTTGGCCGGAAGCACTTCCATGGCCATGAACAACTTTTGACGTTGTCTTTTTTGAAGCTCGGGGTTTTCGTCATCCGAAGGTTCCGGATTGTCGGGTAAATGCAATGTTCCGGACGGATAAAAGCGTTTTTTCTTCTTTAAGGTATCAAAAATGTAAAATTTGGCGATGCGGACCAATTGTGCTTCGACCGTCACTTCGTCCGAAAGTCCGGTACGGGTATTGTAGAATTTAAGGAAAATGTCGTGAACCAGATCTTCTGCTTCCGTCTGGTCTCCTGTAAACTTCAATGCCAGATAATATATCCTGCGGTAGTACTTCACATAAATGCGCTCCAACGCCCTCTTATCCCCTTTTATAAAATCCGAAAGTAAAGACATGAATACCGGCAGTTAAAATTGGATCTCAAATTTATGCCCGTATCTGCTTTATGAGGTTTGCAGGAACATTAAAAAACCTTAAAGTTATTGTTATTCTCACTTATTTATGATCCCGGAGCCCGTAAAATCCATAATAACGATTCCATTTTAATTTATCGGGAAACCAAATTCCCTGTATTTAACAGGTCAATATACCGTAAGAATATTCCTGTTGTTTTTTATTTTCTTAGTTTGTAAATTGATTTCTGCTATTTCTTTAGTCCATGTTGACCTTAAGTAAACTGAAAATATATTCCCGCTATGGCGGTGATGGAGATCAATGGTTAAAAACCGCCTGGTCCCGGGAAAAGAGAGGAATTACCATAAATGAATGGTTGTTGCTGGAAGATCTTGTATATATTTAATGAACACGCCCCGGAAAATATGGCCTTCGAAAACAGGATATTCGAGGAATTGTGTGATAATAATAAAACAGCTGAATATTTAAAAAAGTTACTGGTAACCACCATAGACATTCGTAAATTGTTTTTCTTTCTCAGATTCCTCTATAAAAAGGAAGGCCGGCTTAAAAAGGGCAATCTGATTTCAGGTATATCGAAGTGATTTTGCCGGCCTTCCTGCCAGAAAAGAATTTTTTATTACTCCTATCGGTCTCAAGGTGATTGATAAACCGGGGAATTTACTCCCCGGCCTACCTTTCCTCACAAGATGAAAAAAACCAAATTAATAAATAAACAACCTTACTTTTCACATTTATAATGAAATGCCTGTAGTGATCTTTTTCTTTTTCTCACCCGGATTTTCCGTCCTGCCCGTAACTTCCATACCAAGAGATAATCCGATTTCATCAAAAATGAGTTCGGGAGAAACCGTATCAAGACCTGTCCTGTATATTGAACCTACAGGCTCACCGGTAAAGCTTGAATTCAGCCAGTAAAGCTTTCTGAACAGGTTGTCAAAATCCATGGAAAGCGTAGCAGAGACATTGGTATCTACCATCGTTGAGAGCGGTGCAGTCCCGTCAATGCTTCCCTTCAGGATAACATCCGAGCCATCGCCCGGCTCCCCGAGATCGGCAACATAAATATCCGCTCCGAACGCATCGACGGCCATTCCCCCGATAATACGGAAGTTCTGATCGTCGTAGACCGTACGCAATGCATTGTCGTTCAATCTTATTTTATTCACCTTATTTCGTCCTTCAATAAAATACAAACTATGAGTGAGCAGGTTATAATCCATTTCGCTTATATCATTTAAAATACCTTCCTGAAGAATATCAACCGTTCCCCCGTTCGTACCTGTTTTTTTGATAGCGATCGAAAAATCGGAAGAATTGGTTTCCGCATAAAACACTTTATCAATCAGTGCACTGACGGCAAGGGCATTTATGGGCCCGTCGGTCTGAAGGATCGTTTGTGCATTACTCCCGTCTTCTGCGTTGACCTTAACAATGCCGGAAATGGTTTGAGAAGTCTCCGGGTCGACATCCTGTACTACGTAATACAGTTCTCCCGTAAGAGGGGACGCCGCCAGGGCAGGTATAAAACCTGTGCTGTTTACGATGGGGATGCGGGAAGTATTTCCGGAAAGCGACCGGACACCCTTAAATATAGAAAAACCATTGGCATCCGCTTCAATCCAGTACACGGGAAGCACCAGGTTTTCGAATATATCCAACCCTCCCAGAAACAGCTCCCGGCCATCGATCTCAACCGTCAAAGGCCCTGAAACGGCATCTTCGGACAATCTTACGGTAACACTGCTGTTGGCATTAAAGGCTACGATATCGGCTTCTTCCCCGTTTTGTTTTACATGTAAAGCGTTTTTATCCGTTCCGACATCACCCTTGATTTGTAAAAGTGATCCGGGCGCGGCCTTGGGGGTCACAACTTCCAGGTCACTGAGACTGGAGGTTTCCTCCATAATATCGGTTTCTTCATCGCTACAGCCTACAAACAGGAGGTTAAGAGCGAATACGCAGGCCAGGATGGTTGAAAGTTTAACAATGCCCGCTGTTTTGTTGAGGACATTCTGTTTTAGTATTGTTTTCATTTTTATTTTTTCAGGTTAAAGGTTAATTGTCCATTTACTTTTTTATTGTGTATAATTTATAGAGTGAATGTATTTTTTACTCAATTTTAAGATCAAAATAATCTCCATTGTCAATTCCTGTAAAAAGGTCTTCTACCACGGAACCGTCTATTGCTGCCCGTTTTATAGCTCCATTGTTATTTTGAGCTTGATTGAGCCAGAATATAAAACCATTCTCCACATCCATTTCCAAATCCCTGGGATTTTGAAGATCCGTACCTTCTATAAAGACGGTCAGGCTTCCGCTACCATCCATATTCCCGGAATAAATAGTGGAACCGGATGCTTTGTTATCTATACAATACAACTTTCCGGAATCCGGGTGAAGGGCAAGATTACGGGCATATACCAATCCGTCTGAGGCATCAAATAAGACCTCCGGAGTTCCGCTGCCATCCAGATTGCCCCTATACACAGCCCCTGTGTTCTCCCCGGTGGTAAAGTCCGGTATTGCAGAAGCTACATAAAATTTTCCGGAAGCAGGATCAATTTTTAACCCTTCCGAAATCGTATTTTCTATAGTACCTATGGGATTTATTGAGCTGTTTCCAAGATTCCCCCTATAAACCATGGTATTGACAAAAGGTAATCCTATAGTAAAATCAAGGCCTTGTTCTACCGCTTCAAAATATAAAACATTTGTCTGCATATCCAATGCCATGTCGTATATTGTATAGCTTATAAAATTGGACGGGTCATCGTTAAGGCTTAAAACGATTTGCGGAGTACCGCTACCATCTATAGATGCACTATATATATCAGCGCCATCACCCCTGCTGTTATCAGCCCAATATATCAGCTCGTGTTGTGCATCTATGACCAAACCATTTGTAGCCACATTATTCCCTTCATAAAGCGTTTCTATCTGTACTCCATCTTCCTGTATGATCCCCCTTTTGATATTTCCATCATTATCCGTCCAGTAGGTCTCCCTTACTTCTACCGGTATTGCATTTACGGTAAAAGGAACTTCATTCGAGGTAAGTCCGGAACGTTGCACGGTAATCATTACCTCTCCGGGTTCTATATCTTCCGGAACTATGACAACAATTTCATTAGTTGAAAAATTAACTAATTCGATTTCTTCTGTACCGAAAAATACTGTTGGCTGGTCTTCACCATCAACAAAATTTTCCCCGGTAATGACAATTTCATCATTTGCGATTCCAGAATTTGGAATCACTTCTGATATAACTGGTGCCGGCATGGAATTGTCTACCACAAAATCCTGGGACGAAACAGCTTCTTGATCTCTTACAGTTACTTTTACCGGGCCATTGATAGTTGGCCAATCCGGTGGTACGATTACGATCAATTGGGTAGTTGTTGCTTTCTTTACGACGACATCATTATCTACAGGAGACCCATCTTCATTTGTGAATTCCACATCGTTCCTGGATATATATTCCGTATCAAAACCGGTACCGGTGATCACGATTTCTTCTCCTACACGGGCCGTCAGCGGTTCAATTTCCGTAATTGTTAAGTCGGGCAAAGGAGAAAGGTCAATATCATCATCATTACAGGAGAGTGCCAGAAACACGAATACGATCCAAATCAAGGTTGGTCTAAGTCCCGCTTTAGTACCTTTGAGAAGGTTAGTTGATTTATCCATCATAGTTGTACTTGTATATCTATCGTAAAAAAGCATTTATTGAAAAGATCACCGGTCCGTAACCGGACCAGTGATCTTGTTATTTAAAAAATTTTAAAAAGTCCAGTTGGTCCAACCATTCATCCAAGTACTACTGGGGCCAAAAGCACCACGATAGGTAACTTGTTGAAAATATCCCGGAAGTCCCGAAAAACTGGCTGAGTTTAATAAATCTGATCCTGCTTCCGGTCTTAAATCAGGCTGATTACCAATGTTCCAGGCACCGTCACGAAGTCCAATCAAATCTCCCATAGTGAATCCGGATATGGTACAACTAAATGCTGTCACTATGTCGTTGTTTAAGGCCGGGGTCAGGAACGTGTTATTAAAGTTTGATCCTGTGGCATCATCCAGGGTGCCCAGACGATCTCCCTGACCGGGAGCCGGAATAACGATGGTTGTATTCCTGACATCGATCAGATTGTCAGCCAGGGTAGCGGATGTGTTGAAATTGGCTGCACCGGCATCATTGATCCGGATACCGCTTTCAAAACCTAATATTACACTGTTATGAATATTCTGGTCGGAATTATCCCTGAAGTAGATGCCGGAACTATAGTTTGGATTTACTGTACCGCTACAATCGTTTTGGTAAGGCCCGACAAAGGTAAAGTTGCTGAAATTGGCACTGGTGAAATTATTGGGGGTAGGTAAATAGTCATCATCGTCATCTCCATTAGTTTCACTACCGTTTAAAGGTGCAGATGCAAGCCAGTTTCCATTTTGTTCCCTTATGGAAACACCAAACTGCAGGTTACCGCTATAGCCCTGGTCGGTATCAAAATCATCATCTCCGTTCCTGTTGGCTACCAGATAGCTGGCGTTTACCGTACCACCAAAAAATTCAAACCCGTCATCCAGTCCGTAAGAGACCTGGATATATTCCAGGGTAGTCCCGGAACCTACGCCCCCCAGGGTAAGTCCATTCAACTCATTGTTCAGTCCAATCACATCACCGGCATATTCAATACGTACATAACGCATGGTACCTGAATTATCATTATTAACAGGTGGGTTTTGACCATATAGCCCCGTATTATTGGGCGTAGGAAGCCCTTCGATGGCTCCTACACCATTTGAGGTACCGGGAATACCTGGATCAGCAATATTAACAGCGGCTCTACCTAAAATAACCACACCTCCCCAATCTCCGGGTGTAGGATTGGCTTGATTTGAGGTAAACACAATAGGTGCGTTAGCCGTTCCTTCGGCTTCTATTCTTCCACCACGTTCAATAACCAGGGTACCGGCAACACTTGAACATCCTACACCACTTCCGTTACCTCTGATAATTGCCCCGGGCTCAATGGTAATGGTTACCCCCGATTGCACTCTAAAATAGTTATTTAAAATGTAGGTATTTCCTGAGGTAAGAGTGATGTCGTGATCCACGATGACATCACCATTCTGGTTTACAGTGAAATCAAAAGGAGCCGGGCTATTAACACATCCCAGTTGAATGGTTGCCAATGCCGTTGCATATTGGGCATTGAGATTAACGTCATCTTCTGCACTATCGCGAGTACAGGAGGCAGCCACCAAAATGGCGGCTATAGCCAATAAAAAGCTGGATGATTTTATAAGATTTTTCATTTTTGTTATTTTTTTAATTAAAAGATTCTCATGGTACAATTTTTCTTCATCCCTAAAGGGCAAAAGCATCTTTGTCGAATTGTCATTATCAATTCTCTTTTTTAGATAAAAGGGCTGCATACTTTTTTCATAGGCAAACATGGATTTTGGGGTTCAACTTGTTTTACGGGTTATTTGAATAGTGCACTATCATAATGTCAGGGATAAACCGAATGTTATATAACTACCTTCTTTAAATTCCCGTTCCATATAGTCTCCTCTATAGGTGTTACCGCCGTCACCTCCTAATTTGGCGTTTTCATACCCGGGATCGTACTTCTCGTTTTGATTGCCGTCGCGGTAAAACCGGAAAGGGGCATTTAACAGGTTCTGTACGCCTGCCTTAAGCAGCAGGTTTTTGGTCAGCTGCCGTGAAAAGGTAACATCGACCAGGTGCCGCCTGCGTTCGTAGAGCGCCCCGACATCGGAATTGTTGGCACCTTCCGCGATACGCAGCCGGCGGCCGATGACATTGTACATTACCGAAACTTTTGTAGGGCTGTCCTGCTGCCCGTAATAAAGCCCGGCATTTAACAGGTAAGGGGAGGTACCCTGTAACGGCCTGTTCCTTCCGTTAAAATCTATCCTGCTTTCCACCAGTGTTCCGTTAATAATGGTGGATATATCCTTAAAAAAAGGCGCTATAAACCCGAGGTTCTTCCGGATTTCCAGTTCCACCCCATATACCTCTGCCAGTTCTGTATTAAACGGATACATCAATGGTAATGACCAACCGGCAGTGGATCTGTCATACATTTCAATGGCATTTTTAAGGCGTTTATAAAAAGCCCCTACGGCCAGGAATTCGGAAGGGGAAGGATAATGCTCCACCCGGATATCGTAATTGTCAATTTCCGCGTTCAGCAATAAGGGATTACTGGCCACATTAAATCCCGCTTCAAAATCATGGAATTTAAAATTGGATTGTTCCCGGTATTGCGGGCGGTCTATGGTACGCCCATATGCAGCCCGGATGGCGGTTCTATCGGAAATGTTATAAGTAATGTTTATCGATGGCAATATAAAGTCCTGTATTTTGTTGGGCGTCTCTTCATAAACATTTACATTATCAATACGATCCACAACTACAGAATCTATGGTTTGACCGTTTTCGTCATAAAGCAGGCGTTTGTTCCATTCAAACCGGGCCCCGGCATGTATTTTTAGTTTTTCATTAAACAAGGGGATGGTCACTGCCGCATATCCTGCCCGGATCTCATCGTCAAAACTATACCTCCCCGGGTAGGCACTTTCGATAGGGCTTTTTAAACTCATACGTCCCGGTTGGAATTGGGTATAGAGGGTATCGATAACATTGCTCCAGGGTGCCGGGTTACTTATATCAACTAAATCCGGATCTGATTCTCCTGCTGCTGCCTCAATGACCGCAACATACGAATTAAAACTTCTGTCGCGTTGCTCCAGATACCCTCCGACTTTCAGTTTAATATCCTTTGTAAAATCTTTAGTATAATCAAGCTGATAGATTTTGGCTTCTTCATCGGTATCAAAAGAAATACGTGTGTTATAATTATCGCCCTGCGTGTTGAATTCCGGTGTCCAAAGAGAATCTACCGATGCCCCTATAAATTTATACCTTTGCAAATCCGGCATATTGTCGTAGGCTTTATTATACCCGGCCGCCCAATGGATATGGTGCTTTCCTATCTGATGGTCCCCGCTGAGTTGTGCCTGGAACAGGTCGCGTACATTATACCGGTAAGAAAATATCTTTGATCTGAAATCAGCCTCATCCGTACCTTCCCTGTTATAGAGGTCATCGGTAGCCCTGCGGGTCGCAAAAGAGGTCAGGTCTATTTTATGATCATCGTTGATCAGCAGGCTGAGGTTTTGCATAGCGCTAAGCCTGATCCGTTCGGTATAAAGGGAATCGGTATAGATTCCATTATTAAAGTCAATAATATCACCGTCTTCCTGAACGGAGAAACTCCCTGCACCAAACGCAAGATCGGTCTTTACAAACTGCCGCTGCGTTTCGTAATTGATATAAGTAAGGTTATTAAGGCGTACAGAGCCTATCTTCCAGGAGTCATTATAATTGAGATACGCCCTCATGTCCATCCCGTAGTATTTGCGTTGTGGCGTTCGTACATCAGGCATCTGGGCACCTACACGGGCTATTTCATCCGGGTACTTATCAATATCCGGTATGGTATAGGTGGGGTCCCTGAGAATATCCGGCAACTCCCGGTCCTCCACTCCGCCACCATACCAGTCCTTGTCACTGCCTTCATAGGTGTAATAATGAGAAAGGCTGGATCCCATGGTCCTATACTGCTGAAGGTAGTTTACTTCCAGGCGCCGGGCCACCGCGGTATTTTTGGTCTGTATTTTTACCACCCCTCCCCCGAAGTTTCCGGGAAGTTCCGGTGAGGGAGATTTATGTACCATCATTTGATCGATGACCGAAGAAGGCAGCAGGTTGTAGCTAAAAGCCCGGGTATCCATTTCGGTACTGGGTGTAACCATACCATTCAGCATGGTTAAGTTATAACGCGGACTCATGCCCCGCAGCACCACAAAGTTGTCAAGTAAGCTTACCCCAGGTACCCTGCGCACCACTTCACCGGCATCGAGATCAAAGGAACGGGAGATCTGTTCGTTTGATATTCCCGTAACTACAACCGGACTGGACCTGATAGTGCTTACCAGGCTTTCTTCGGTGGAGTTTCCGACAGGAGCGTATCTCACATCCACCGGGGCAGTGATAACCACCTCCTCCAGTTCGGAAGTACTTTCCTTTAACCCGATGTTGAGTTCGGTAATATTGTCTGCGATCACTTCAATGGCAATCCTGCGTGGTGTATATCCCAGGAAGGATACCTCCAGTATATGTTTACCTTCCGGGATCTTATCTATCCGGAAAAAGCCTTCGCTATCTGCCGCCACTCCATGGTTGAGTTCCCTGATGATTATCGAGGCCCCTGCCAAAGGCTCACCGACATCACCGGCATCATACACTCTGCCGCGTACACTTCCGGCAGGGGCCTTTTGGTTTTGGGAGACATCAGCCTCATAAACGGCAATCGTATAATCAATAATATTAAAGGCCAATGAGGTTTTACGTTCTATTATACGTAAAACGGTTTCAATGTCTTCATCGGAAACATGCACGTTCCGGATCGCCTTGTTTTTTATGGTTGTCCCGTAAGCAAATTGGTAGTTCGTTTGAGCCTCTATCGAGGCAAATAATTGTCCAAGTGATACTCTTTCGAAATTTAAATTGATATTATTAGTAGTAGTGGAAGCCGGATTGGCCTGTGCAAAACAAATGCAGCACGTAACCATCAAAATAAGGTCGTATATTTTCATTGAATGCTTTTTTTTATTTTATTTGCATATAAAAGCCCCCCGTATCCTTCGCTATCTTAATAGCGCGGATGCCAGGATTTTTTTAAACAAGTTTTAATAAGAAAGAGCTCGGATATTTGGCGATAGAGAGCTCTTTCTTTTTTATTTATATAATGTTATTATACCACTCTTTTTGTCTTTCATGATTTTTAATTTATGCGTTAACGAAATAATTTCAAGTATTTTCTCCAGTGAATCATTTTTATTGATATTTAAAGTGATCTTTTTATCTAATACGCTACTGTCTCGGGATATGATGTGAGTCTGATATCGCTTTTCCAGTATCCTGAAGACTTTTTCCAGTGGAGTATCGTTAAAATGTAATGAGGGCATACGCCATGCAGCGACCATAAATTCATCAAACTTTGCAATTTTAGATTTTCCTTCGTCATAAAGTTGAAACTCTTCTCCCGGGCGGATGGCCCAGGAATCGGGCTTATTTTCCAGGGTCACATTTACCGCCCCGGTAAAAAGCGAGATCCGGGCATGACCGAGAGAATCGGCGGATATATTAAATGAAGTCCCCAGTACGGTAGTGGTCGTTTTTCCGGCTATAACATGAAACGGCCTGCTTTTATCTTCCGTAACTTTAAAAAAGGCCTCTCCCTTTAAAACAACCTTTCGATCAGAATCACCAAAATGTTCAGGATACTCCAGGGTACTTCCGAGGCCTATGACTACCGAAGTACTATCTTCCAAAACTATCTGCATCGGCCGATTGGTAGTATTGGTCAATAAAACTGTTTGAGAACTATTATCAATTAAAAGATTAACGCTAAAGGCCAGTACTATTAATATCACTGCAACAGATGCAACCTTTAGATATAAAGGAAATACCTTTGACTTTTTCTTTTCATTAAAAAGTTTGTTTGAGAAATTGTCCCAGGAGGCATTAATTAATTCGGTATCTACATCTTCATCCACATCTTCCCAGGATTTTTCAAAGTAGTTTTCCAGGTCCTTATCTTTTTGTTCCATTCCGGTTATCAGCGTTAAGTGTCTATAACCATAACAATCGGGAAGCTAAAAATGACCAATAAATAAGTTAAACAAATTGTAAACTAAATGGAAAGAAATCTTTATGGAATTAAGAGGATGGTTCCCTGCATTCTTTTTTAAGATCAAGTGTTGCAAGTCTTAAGTGGTTAGCAATTGTATTTTTCGAGATTTTCAATATTTCAGATATTTCATGATAAGAAAGTCCATGTAATTTATGCATCTCAAATATTTCCCTTCTGCGTTTAGGCATCTCGTTGAGTTTTTTGTACACAATTTTCAGCCGTTCACTGTTTTTGTCATCAGAATTATCCTCATCATTAATTACTGGTCCATCGACGATCAGCATATCATCAAATCTTATAATCTTATTTTCTTTTTTTAAATGATTCAGAATGGTATTTTTACTTATGGTATACAATTGCTTTTCAAATGGAACATCCTCCTTCAGCAAAAATCTTTGCTCCCATATTTTTAAAAATGTCTGCTGCACGATATCATCCGGTGAAACATGACTCAACCTGAATTTTCCGGCAAAACCATAAAGCTTGGAATAGTGCATTTTGTACAGGCACTCTAATGTAGCTTTATTACCCTTTTTGAGATTTTTAATTATGTCCACAAGGCCTTGATCTGGTTGGTTAGTTAATGTCTAAAATAGAATGATTTTACAACAAAAATCAAAATTCGATTTTAAATTAAGGTAAATTCTATAAAATGAATTCTTCAAATCAGGTTCTTAGAAAAATGATAGTCTATTTACCGGACTAATGTAAAACCATTTCTCTAATATATTTTACGACTTTCCGTAATATTATAGTTGTGAAATGGACTGAATAAGCTAATGAAAGGGGGGAAATAGAGTAACATGTAAGCCAGATAAAGGACAAGTATCTATTTATTTTCCGGAATGGGAAGGTCTTACAGTTGGTCAATAGCCTGTGGCCCAATATCCCTACTGTTTAAGTATATTGATCATGTAATAGAAATCTGTTGTATTGCGACTGAAGCAGATGATGAAAATAACAAAAACATAAACATTTATTCTCTTTGCAATAATACTTTTGTGTTATACTGCACTCAAAAACACACTTGAGATATCTATCCATTTATACCTTGTTTTTTCTTCTGATAACGCTTCAAGGTCATTCTCAACGATTGAAATTTAATACTTTCACCACCCAGGACGGGCTCTCTAATAATTCTGTCAATGATATTATCAGCGATAGAAACGGTATGCTGTGGATTGGCACCTGGGACGGGCTAAACAGCTTTGACGGACAGACATTTACTGTTTACAAACACGATCTTTCGGACGATTCCTCTATCGCGGGGAATGTCGTTTCCACATTTGTCAAGGATGAGCACCAGAATATCTGGATGCTCACAGACAACAAGGCCGTAAGCCGATATATGGGGGATGGCAAATTTAAAAACCACTATTTCGACAATACTGTACACGAGCTCTTCACAGACAGTAACAATGTTATCTGGGCCCGTTCCGACAGTTCATATTTCAGACTACAAAACGGAAAATTTGCAGAAGCTTCATATTCCGCTCCCGATGAAGACTACCAGACCGAGAATCTGAAAAATATTTTGTGGTCACAATTCCCCGATCTGACTATCAAGGATATCCTGAAAGACGACAAAGGAAATATTTGGTATGCTACACGGGAAGAAGGACTTTTTATTCTTCCCAACACCAATAAGAATATTTACAATGAACAATTTGTGCACTACACTTACGACTTGTATTCGGAATACAGTTTTAAGAGTAATGATATAGAAAAACTATACGAGGATAGTTTTAACAACATCTGGCTTGCCCATAAAGACGGGGGCATCAGTATGGTATACAAAGGGTCGGAAAACATCAATACCATACTCCCGCATCCGCACCGGTTTCCACATTTGCCCAATGAAACTATCCGTGCCATTACCAAAGACCATCATAGCAAAATATGGCTAGGGTACTACACCAAAGGGCTGTACTATTACAGCGAAGACTCCGGATGTTACCTCCATTATCCTGTTGCCGAAACCCAAAAAAATCCGGATTGGGGACGTATCCGAAGCCTGCATACCGCAAAAGACGGTTCCGTATGGGTAGGCACCTATGCAGGTCTGATCCACATAACAGGAAATACGTATCAGCTGATACGTGCCGAAGAGCATCAAAATTTCCCCGACAACCGCAACTACGCCTTCTTTGAGGAAGAAGATTCACTCTGGATAGCCTGTTGGGGCGGGCTTGCCCTCTACAACAAGAACAAAAGCGCCTTCGAATATTTTCCGGGACAGGAAAAATTAGACAAATATCATTTTCGTCAACTTGTGAAAAACGGGGCTGTTATCGCCCTTGCTTCCGAAAACCACGGCATGGTGCTATTGAATACCCTTAGCGGAAATACAGAAGAAATAGATCTTAGCTCCGGGCTCACGGGCAATAGTGTATACTACATTTACAAAGACCCCGAAACCGGTTATTACTGGATTGCTACCCTGGGCGGCATTACCATTTACGACCTCAACAATCGTGAGCTGATCCGGCAGATCACCGAAGAAGACGGTTTGCCCAGCCACATGGTGTACAGTCTTTTACCCAATAGGGACGCCCTGTGGATAAGCACTACCAAGGGCATTGCCTCTGTAGACAAAAGAGATTTTAGTGTAACCACCTTTCCTCCCGAAGAAGGGTGGCAAGGTGCCGAGTTCTCCGAAGGTTCCTATTATCAGGACAACAAGGGGATACTGTATTTCGGGGGTATTCACGGACTTAATTACTTTCAACCGGAAGCTATTGTCCCGCAGCTTCCCACGCCTAAATTAAAGATAAAAATCGACAACAAAGAGAATTACACCGAATCGTATACCAAATCTTACACCGACAACAGTTTACAGGCAGAACTAACCCCTATTTACTTTTCCAAAAGAAAATCCCCTGTATTTTATCAGTTGGAAGGACATGATAAAACCTGGATTCCTCTTAAAAACACCACAATCCACTACGATCACCTTCAACCCGGATCATATCGATTACTCGTCAGGAGAGGAGACGACACCAATGCTTTGATCTCTTCGGTAATCAACTTAAAAATAGAACCTCCTTTCTATAAAGCTTCCTGGTTTTTCACAATGATAATAGTCATTGGCCTCAGCCTGATCCTCATATACATATACCGCAAAAACCGAATTTCCATCAGAAATCAGAAAAAACTCGAAGAAAAAATACAGAGACGAACCCAGACCATAGAAGCTCAGAAAAATGAACTTGTCAGTATCAACAAGGATTTAAACCGGAAAAATAAAGAAATATCAGATCAAAAAAATCAATTACTCCGCTATTATCAACAATTAAAGGATAAGGATTTTGAGATTGAAAAATTCAAAACTTTTATACTGTCCGAATTTAAACCTCCCATACACAGTATTCTAAACCATATTGAAACCGTAAACTTCTCGCCATCGGTCAAAAATCAGCTTTTGGATCAGGTGGATACCTTACTACAGGTCCTGGAAGAATGGAAATATCTGGACCAGGTAGATGAACTGGGTAATCTCCATAAAGTTCCGGTGAAGTTCAAGGACTTTGCCGAAGGTCTGACTCCACAGTTTTCCGGTTCGAAAACCCAACTGGAAATCAGGTTTTCCGAGGAAGAAAAAGAGAAGATGATATTGCTGGACAGTCTCCGGTTTAAACTCTTATTTCGGTATATCACCACGGACCTTTTAAAATACATCGAAAAAGAGCACCGTCTTTTTGTGGAGATCTCCCTTCAAAATAAGCAAATCCGGATTTCCCTGAGTACCTATAGCAACATGGTAAAAATGAATTGGGAGAGCATTTCGCTTTTTAGCCCGTATTACAGAGCATTCCATTCATTAGTCCGTGATATGGACGGAAAGCTCAATATAGACACCCAATCTTCCACACTGCAGATCACCATACAACTGCCTGTGGTATATGCAGAAACAGAAAAATTAGAAGACACGCGCATTTTATGGAAGCACTTAAACACTAAAAATCATCTTCCAAAGGGAAAGAAAAACATCCTGGTGTACTGCGCGGCTTATGACATAACCATCGCACAGCAACTGTTGGAAGGCAAAAACACCAGTCTTATTTTTGAAAACGAAGCTGCAGATCTGCAAACCGCTTTAAAGCAATTGGACATACATGCACTCGTCATCTACGATCTTCCTTTTTCCAATGATCTGATCCGGAGTTTACAGCAAAAAGACAAGCGTCTGCCCGGCATTTATATTTCGGAAAGCCTGAATGTGAGTTTTAAGGAACATCTCATCGAATTGGGTATTGACAGTGTCATCAACCTACCTACACGGAAACATTTTATTGTCAAAACCTTACATTCATTACTTCAAAAAGGCGAAGATTATCAACGCGAAAAGTCTACACATCCCCTGGTTATAGATCGCGAAGACGAGGAAATGATGACACCACATGAAAAACTTGCACAAAAAGGCATTGACATTATTCAGCAACAACTGGGCAATCCTTCTTTCAACGTGGAACAACTCATCGCCGACCTGGAAATATCGAGAGCCAAGTGTTATCGCATTTTCAAAGAAGTCTTTCGTCAGGCTCCTTCTGGAGTAATACACGAACTGCGGTTACAAAAAAGCAGTTACCTCTTGCAGAAAAAAGGACTGAACATCTCCGAAATAAGTTTCGAATGCGGTTTTAACGACCCGAAGTACTTCAGTAAAGCATTTAAGAAAAGATATGGTCGCAATCCGAGGCAATACAGAAACCAGAAAGAGATACAGGAAAATTAAGACCGGATTACGCCATTGTTACGGCTTTGTTAATGCAACAAATATACACCTTTCTCCATCAGAAAGACATCATAAATGAACGCTGAAAACACCTTTATGAACCTATTTTACCCCCTTTAAAGCATATAGGACAGTACCTTTCGAAGATAAATCAAACTATAATTCACATGAGAAAAAGTACTGTATTATTGGTCTTGCTGAACCTGTTCTCTATCACAGGGCTCATGGCACAGCAAGTCCTGGAGGGAACAGTAGTTTCCAAAAAAGACAATGTCCCCGTTCCCGCTGCAACGGTCATTCCGGACAACAGCAGCGGAAAAGGAACCTCCACCGATTTTGACGGTAATTTTACCATATCGGTAGATCAGAAGGAAGGAACGCTTACCATTTCTTCCATGGGATACACTACCCTGGAGGTCCCGTATAAAGCAGGCGAAAAGCTTTATATCGAACTGGAAGACGAGATCAACCGTCTTGAAGAAGTGGTTCTCATCGGTTATGGTTCGGCTAAAAAGGGAGACCTCACCTCATCTATTGCCACTGTAGAAAACGTCGAATCCATAGCGAGCAGGCCGGTGAGCAACGTCAACGATTTCCTGCAGGGGAATCTTCCCGGTGTTACCGTACTGCAACAAGGAGGAGATCCAACCCAGGAGGGACAGATCGTTATTCGTGGTTACGGATCTTTTGCTACGGAATCACCTTTAACCGTTGTAGATGGTGTTCCCTATTACGGGCCGCCTGTCAATCCTAACGACATCGCTTCGATCTCCGTTTTAAAAGATGCCGCCGCCGCTGCAATATACGGTGCGCAGGCTTCATCGGGAGTTATCGTCATAGAGACCAAGAGCGGAAAAAGCGGAAAACCAAAAGTAGCTGTTGACGTGTACAGCGGATTCCAAAAAGCAAACAACCTTCCTACTGCGCTGAATGCAGAACAACAAGCCCGGGCATATAATACCGCAGCGGACAATTCAGGGGCTTCCAGGCTATCAGCGCACGATGCAGAACAAAACCCGTGGGGACAGACTACCCGTACCAACTGGATGGACGAGATATTCAGAACAGCGGCCATATACAATGTCAACGCCAATGTTTCCGGTGGTGCTGAAAATGTGAGATACATGACTTCTTTCGGTTACCAGAAAAAAAAAGGTGTACTTATCGGCACGGAAAAAGAACGTTACAACTTCAGGGTAAAAACGGATGTTGACCTTACGGATAAGATCACCATAGGAGAAAATGTGTACTATTCCAGAACCGACGCTGTCGGGACCAATACCTCCAGTGCGTATAGCGGATCTATTATCAATGCCATTTATATGCCTTCCGCAGCTTCTGTATACAATGACGACGGAACGTTCCAGGGTGTTGTTCCGGAAGAGCTTTCTCAATTTGCCGGCGCTTATGGGGATGTATACAATCCCGTTGCCCTGTTAATGCGACCAACAACCACTAACCCGACAGACTTTATAAACGCCAACGTTTATTTCAAATATGATATCCTCGACGGATTGAAATTTAAATCTACGTACTCGTATAACTATACCGGGCAACGCTACAAACAATTTCAGCCGCGGATCCCGGAATTGGGCAGAACCAACCTCAATAACTATCTGTACCAGAGTAATGCCACTACCAATAAATGGATATGGGACAATCAGATCAGTTACGACAAAACCTTTGGAAAACACCATTTGAACGCCACGGCGATCTACTCTTCACAGCATACGGATTACGAGTATTACTACCAGGAAGGGCAAGGGTTCAGCAGTGAAGAACCTTACAACCAGTACATGGGCAATGCCACCTCGGTATTAATGCCGGAAACCGACGTTTACGAAGACGCACTTACCTCTGCCATCGGCAGGGTGATGTACAACTACGACAACCGTTATTACCTCTCTGCCAGTTTGAGAAGAGACGCTTCTTCCCGATTGGCCAGGAGCAACCAATCGGACTACTTCCCTTCTGCTTCTGCTGCCTGGAGAATAGGAAATGAGTCCTTCTTTGACCATATACACACCTTAAACGACTTAAAACTCAGGGCTTCCTGGGGCCAGATCGGGAATATCAACTCTGTAGGTTACTACTCTTACGATGTGCCCATGTACAACACCATGGTGGCCATAGGTGAAGGAAGTGGTCTGGATGACAAGGGAACTTATCTCGGTCGCCAATCCAATCCTAACCTGCAATGGGAAACCTCCGAGTCCATCGATATAGGCTTAGATGCCAGTTTGTTTAACAATACACTGGGACTTACCGTAGATTATTTTGAGAAGCGGACCAAACAAATGATCATCCCGGGACTTGAAGATGCACATCAGGGAACGCTGGCTCCGGATGTAAACGGTGGTGAAGTGAAAAATACCGGATGGGAATTCTCTTTGAATTACAACAACAATATCGGAGATCTCCAATACAACATTATGGCGGGGGCTTCCCTGCTGGACAACAAGCTCGTCAACCTCAACGGATACAGCAACAGTGGCATCGACTATATCCCTCATAGCGACAATGTACGAAGCATCCTTACCCCCTTCCGGTCAAAAGTAGGGCAGCCTTTGTACTCGTATTACCTGATTCCGCAACAAGGTATCTTCCAAACCCAGGAGGAGATCAACGCTCATGTCGGACCGAACGGGCAATTGATACAACCCAATGCCGTTCCCGGCGATTTCAGATTTGCAGACACCAACGGTGACGGAAAGATAGACGACAATGACCGGGTGTATATGGGCAACTACCAGCCTGATGTAACTTATAACTTCACCTTAAACCTCGACTACAAAAATTTTGATCTGAGTATGTTCTTCCAGGGTGTGGGTGGCGCAAAAGCCTTCAACGGTTACAAATTCTCTACTTACAACGCCTCTTTACAAGGATACAACCTGGACAATCGCGTACTCAATGCCTGGAGCCCGGAAAACACCGATACCGGAATTCCGAGATTGTCTACCACCGACAGCAATCATACTTATGGAAATACGTCCAGCTGGTATCTGGAAGACGCCTCTTACCTGCGCATGAAAAATATCACCCTGGGTTATAATCTACCGGAAAAAGCGCTTGCTTTTATGGGAGACCAGGCTTCCCTGAGGGTTTTCTTTTCCGCTGACAACGTGTTTACCATTACCAATTATTCCGGACTGGACCCGGAGGTTGGCAGCAACGGGCTGGACATCGGCAGATATCCGTTATCCAGCGTTTACACATTAGGTTTAAATTTCCAATTCTAACACTATGAAATGCCCATTAACAGATTTATCAAACCTCCCGAAAGCTTTCGGGACGAAAATGTTCTTAAGGGCATTCCTCCCGATCCCGATAATCCCGATAACTATCGGGATCGGGATCATCGGGATGATCTATGTAAAACAATTAAAAAAGAACAGATGAAAAAATCAATTATAAAGATCATAACTGCCGGAATCATCGGTTTAGCTTCCTACAGCTGTTCTGACGACTTTACGGACTTAACTCCCAAAGGAAGTGCTTCTTACGAAACTTTCTGGAGCAATGAACAAGATGCTACAGAGGCCGTAAACAGTATGTATCGATACTTACCGGACGACTTCGGCCGGGGATATTTCTGGTACATCAACGCTTCAGACGATATGATTACGGGCCGTGTTAAAGCAGGGCCGGACAACATTAAAAACTTTAATCCAAGCGGAGATGAAAGCTACATGAATAGTTTATATCCGAACGGATATAGCGTTATCCGGCGTGCCAATGAAGTACTGATGAATGTTCCGGAAATTGATATGGACGAAAATATAAAAAACCGTTTGTTGGGAGAAGCTTACTTTATGAGGGCATTCTACTATTTCTGGCTTGCGCATACGTATGGCGACAATGGTCCCAATGGTGGTATCCCCATAGTTACCGAAGAAAACGTTACACAGGAAGCGGGTACTTTTACCCGACCAGAGAGTGTTATTGAAAATTATCAGCAGATTATAGCTGATTTGGAAAACGCTGCCGATCTCCTGCCACTGTTTACCGACATGGAAAGCGAAAATTACGGTCGCCCCCACAAAGATGCAGCCTATGCCTATATGGCGAAAACCTATCTGTACTGGGCACAATACGACAGTTCCAAATATGCCGATGTAATAACTGCTTGCGATGCTGTGACCAATTCCGGTTCCGGAAGAGCGCTTATAGATACCGGTAATCCGGACCGGGATTTCCGCACCTTACACAGCGCCGAAAGCAACTGGGCTTCGGAGTACATCTGGTCTGTAAACTCCAGTGTAACCAACAATGCGGGAAGCATACTTCCGGGCTGTATGCTGGAAAACAAAGGCTGGGGTAGCTATAACGGTTGGGGATATTACCAACCTACAGAAAGTCTGTACCAGGAATTTGAAGAAGGAGATCCCAGGCGTGAAGTGACCATCTTAAAGTACGGCGACGAATTCGAATACTTTGGTGAAACCCGCCATTTTCAGTCGGAAAACTCACTTTCCGGATTCCAGTTCAACAAATACATGGTGGAATACGGTTTCTCCAATCCCGTGGGAAGCTACATCAACACCAATGGTGATTTCCCTTCTACTACGTACAACGTTCCCCTCATGCGATATGCAGAAGTTCTGTTGATGAAATCCGAAGCGTTGATCATGCTGGGGAATAACGGAGATGCTCCTTTAAACCAGGTGAGAGATCGCGCCGGGCTTCCTCCCGTTTCCGGAGCTACTATGGAAGATTTGAAGCATGAACGCCGCGTAGAACTGGCCGGAGAATTTGCCAATCGTCATTTCGACCTGGTGCGTTGGGGAGATGCCCGGGAAGTATACAGCCAACCTCTATACGGAAGAATTCACACGGACCGTTCCGATCCTTTTTCCGATTACACTTTGGAAGTAGTATGGCCCGCACGAAATTTTGATCCGTCTTATATGAATGTATGGCCTATACCTAATACCGTAATTCAGTCATCAGGAATTACGCCCAATACAGGTTGGTAACAAGACAGACAATAATTTTTTAACGCGATGAAGGGTGTTTTAATTACTTACACCCTTCATTTTTTAAATAGCTATAAATGTTGAAATTAACAATCCGATGGATCATTGCGGCCATCTGTCTATTTTCTGTAAATATAATAGACGCACAGCACTACGACTCTTTTAGCATCCACTCCCACAACGACTATGAGCAGAAATCGCCTTTCTGGAACGCCTATGCCAACGGCTTAACGTCTATCGAAGTAGATATTTTTTTAAAAAACAACACACTTTACGTCACCCATACGGAAAGTGAGATCGTAGAGCACAGCACTATACAATCCCTTTATCTGGAACCACTTTTAAGAGAAGCAAAATCCGGAAAAATCACTGACGATATCCAATTGCTCATCGACCTTAAATCTGAGGCGAAAAGTACGTTAAAAGAAATCGTAAAGGTGTTGAAGAAATATCCGGAACTCACTTCCAATCCTAAAATCAGTTTTGTAATATCCGGAAATCGTCCGGCTCCCGAAAACTATAGCGATTACCCCGGGTATATTTTGTTCGACTGGCAAGATGTCGATAATCATCCGGCCGCTAACTGGGACAAAGTAGCCCTGGTCAGTGTTAACTTTGCAGATTATTCCGTGTGGAACGGACTGGGAAGGCTCACCGCAGAAGATAAAGAAAGCGTAGTATCTGTTATTGAAAAAGCACATGCCGGTGGTAAACCCTTCCGCTTTTGGGGAGCCCCGGATACCAAATCTGCCTGGAAAGCCTTTGCTGAACTGGGAGTAGATTATATCAACACAGACCAACCTGCAGCTTCTTCCGAATACCTCGGAAGTTTAAAGGAACGTACTTTTACCAATACCGATTATTCGGTTCCTTACACACCGGGTTTTGAAAGCGACAGAACGGATGGAGAAATTCAAAATGTGATATTGCTTATCGGCGATGGCTTCGGACTAACACAGCTCTCCGCAACCATTTTTGCTAACAACAACACTTCCTCCATCACCCAATTGAAGAGCATCGGTTTGATGAAAACGCAGTCCGCAGACGACTTCACCACAGATTCCGCTGCTGCCGGAACAGCCTTGGCTACCGGAGAAAAGACCAACAACCGGACTATAGGAACGGATACTGAGGGGAAGCCTTTAGAGAATATTACCGAGTTCCTGGATAAACACAATTTTGCTTCCGGAATTATAACCACCGACCGGATTGTAGGGGCTACACCTTCCGCATTCTATGCGCATCAAAAAGAACGTTCGTATTCCGAACGCATAGCCCGCGACCTGCTCAACAGTAAAATCTCCCTTCTTGTCGGCGGTGGTAAGACCGATTTTGAAGCTATCGTAAAACAATCGAAATTTACAGTAGTAAACCAGGTACAGGACATCGCCTCTTCCACAGCAGACAAGGTATGCTGGTTTATGGCTCCCGGTGGAGTTCCTTCTGTTTTAAAAGGAAGAAAAGATGATCTGGCACAAGCCACCAAATACGGACTGGAATACTTAAACGACAAGAAAAAGCCTTTCTTTCTCATGGTCGAAGGTGCTCAGATAGACTGGGGCGGACATGCCAACAATACCGATATGATCATTACCGAGGGGATCGATTTTGACAAAGCAGTCACCGAAGCCATCCGCTTTGCCGACACCCATAAAAACACTTTGGTTATTATCACTGCAGATCATGAGACCTCCGGTTTTAGCATACCGCAAGGAAATATTGCGACATCTTTTATCGAGGGCGATTTCACTACCCATGATCACACAGGTGTTATGGTCCCCGTATTTGCATACGGCCCTCATTCCGATGCTTTTAACGGCGTATACAAAAACACTGATATTTTTCACAAAATTATAACGTTACTTCAGCTGAATGAACGCAGATAAAAGCAATAGCATACTTTTTCCGCCACAAGATTCCGTCCTTTTTGCTTTAAAAAATGCTATTCCCTCATAATCATCCCACTGCTTATCAATAAAATCAGATCGCCCTTTTATACATTGGGCGATCTTGTTTTTGTTCACACCAAATGCCGAAAGATATTGATTTTTAGGGGGGAACCAGTGTTTTTACAGATTTATTTAAACTTTTCCCAATGGACTAAAAGTTAGACTTCACCATATTTGCAGCCAGTTCCGCCGTAACAAAATCTACCGGGATTATTCCGTAACGTCCTTTGTCCGCCGTAGAGAAATAGCTGTTCAGCATAGGGTTTATTTCATCCGATACTCCCGGTATATTGGGTATGGCCCATAATATTTGCTTATAACCGCTGGCAAAGCTGACATAAAGAGTATTATCTGCCGTCCCCGCCTCAAAAGCCTCTTCCATAACCTGGACTACTTTATCGAATTTGGCCGTATTACTACTCACTACATATTCGTCCTGTACGCGTAGCGAATAATTGCCATTGCTGATGGTAAAAGTAGCCTGGTCCGCCCAGCTATGGCTGGCGTTCATCCCTATATTCTCACTGGCGCCGAATCTTCTGAACAATACTATTTTCCCCCTGGCTTCTCCCAATGTGGGGATACCCGGGTCCAGGTGCCAGAGCGCACTATCCTGCTGTACGTAAGTGTTGAACTCTTCGGGAAAGGACATCGTATTACCTTCGGCATTATATTCTTCCTTAACACTCATGATAATCGTTTCGTCCGGATGATGCTGCAGGAATTGCCTGCACGCATTCAGCACATCATCGAAATTCAGATGTTGGTATATGGAACCGTGATGGATAACAAAGGCGTCCTGGTAATGCCGGCAACGGATATCCAGGAAGCGGACCCCTGCCTGTAATTGTTCAGAAATGGAAAGCGACTGGGTCTTGGCCGTTCCGCTAACGGGTTCGTGCCGGGATCCGCTATCGTGTGTTCCGGGAATAGTAAGACTGTTCAAAGAAACAGCATCTGGTAAATAAGACATCCAGTTTACTACGTCTTCTTCATTAAAGGCTGTAATATAAGAAAACTCTTCCGGGTTTACTTCCCCGTCTTTTAGAGTGCCTGAAGGTAATTCGTCCTCCTGAGTACAGGAAAAAAGTGTAATCACGGCCATAATAGCCAGCCATAGGTTTTGTTTTAAGCAGGTCATGTTCAATTTTTTTAATCGTAATAAAATGTTCGTTAAGTAATAAAATTTTATGGCAATGTAATCTTTTACAGGTAAAGTTCTGTTATGTATTTATTACCTCTATATTATGAATAAAGCTAAAGAATTTCTATACCTGTCCGCAATGCCCTACAAAGCAATTGCCACCCGGCTTGGTTATAAATCTACATCCGGTTTATGCCCAGAGATAACCCGGATTTTCCAGTTATGACCGGTACATAAGGTCCCCCTTTAAATGCCAATAAACTCTTTACCATGCTCAAAACCTCAAAGGCCAACGGGTCTTATATCAAACAGATCAACAAACTGGAAAGACAGGATGTACTGATCCTTGACGATTTTGGACTAAAAGGCTTAGATCATATCAATAGGCAAATGTTGATGGAAATCATAGAAGACAGACACGGAAAACGCTCCACGATTATGGCTTCTCAGCTCCCTATAGAGGCCTGGCATCAAACTATCGGGAAACAGACTATTGCGGACGCTATTTTAGATCGCCTGGTACATACCGCCCACCGGATTGATATAAAGGGAGAATCCATGCGGAAGAAACTAAGAAATAAAAGCTAACTTTACACCAAGAATGAATCGATTTTAAACACTTCATTTACACTGCTCACTTTTATCCGTTTTAGGTGGCTCACTTTGTCCGTTCTTTCCAACAACATGTCAGGAAATCATTTTGATACGACGAATCTATTATACCGTATCATCACTGACATAAAAATAGAAAAGATGAAAAATGTACTTTTAATAGTGCTCTTGATCATTGCTCTTATAATGATTATAATTGGCATTAAGATGCAAATTCTTCCACCTGCTTTACCCCATATTACCAACTCAGTTTAATCAATTAATTTATTTTTTTGGAGTAACATCTCATAAATTTTATTCTTCAAGTGTAGCCTTACCCAATCTAAGACCCTGCCAAATTCAACAATTTTTCATTTATATCATCAGGTTCGGCGAAGAATTCTTCATCGAACCTACCCCGGAGCATTTCAAATATCAGATCGAGCGTAAATCCCGGCCGTCTGGCATGGTTCATTTTCTTACTTCTGCAAAAAATACTGATTTCGGGCAAAAAGGCTTATGCCATTATCGTATTTACTGGCCGGGATCGGTAGTATTTTCTCCGTATTATTTCTTCCAGCGCTCTCCGAGCATATTGATAAAATATCCTCCCACCACACTCCGGGCCTGGAAACCTCTTACGTCCCCGCTGGAAGTAAAATGCCAGTCGCTCATGGGAACCCTGTTTCCGGTCTCGGTCGCAAAACGGTGCACAGGATCGGTCAGGGTACGGAATGTCTCCTTTGAATCTGCGAGGGTGGCCGTCCACAGTATCCAGTCCGATTTGGTATAATCCGACCGGTTGTCCAGCGGAAGTCCGTATGCATTCTGTTTTTTCAGATAATAAGCAATTTCGGTTTCATAAATCTCCTCAGGGAAAATACCGAAATGCATGATCTTGTCCCACACCAGGTTGTATTTCTGGCTCCACGTATTCTTATCGTCAAAAGTAAGCGCATAGTGATCTCCCGCATCGGCCAGCTTTTTCCATTTAAGTGCCATGTCTTTTGCCATCCCGGTATACTTTTCCGCTGTTTTCCTGTCGCCCAGCATATCGGCCAGGTAACCGTAACTTCCCAATGCTACAATGGCCTTTACCGAAAGGTTGGCATTTCGTGCCAGGTGCCCGGCAAAATCGTCAGTGCACAACTGGTTTCCGGGATCAAATCCCTTTTCCGAAAGGTAATTGGCCCAGGTAGTCAGGGATGCCCAGTGCTTTTTCGCATAATCGGCATTACCGTTGGCATAAGCAATGGCAGCAGTGAGGATAATCATGTTCCCGGACTCTTCAACCGGCATAGGTTCGCCGTATACTACCCCGTTGGCCAATGGGTACGTTCCTATATCGTGTGCGGGAAAAGGCTCCTTATACCTGCCACTCTCGGAATAATAAAATATGCCTGAAAGCATCCCTTCCAGCAGTTCGGGATTATACCTCAGGTACAGGGGCGCTGACGGATACGTCACATCCACCGTATTGATACATCCGTTGCTGAAATTTTCTTTGGAAAGGAACAACAGTTCTCCCTGCGGACTTTCCACAAGCTTATGGGCGGCGATGCTCTGCCGGTATCCTATCTCACATATTCCGGCATACTTTTCTCCTCCGGCAGCCACAGCCTCCTCTCTTAAGGTACGGTCAAAATCCTCACATTTCCGGATGATCTCATCATACTGTACAAAGGCTTCCTCCAATTCATTCTGTATGGTGTTCTTACCATCCTTATTCCACCAGGGACGGAGATTTTCACCGAAATATTGAATGGAATACAGGTCGTCATATCCGAGCATAACCAGGTATTCCTTTTCCTCCTGTAGTTTTTCTTCCGGGAACACTGTATTCAGCATCAACTGTCTGCCCCTGATCCCGATCTTTTTCCCGAAACGTCCGGAAATAAAGTTTTCGGAAGCTCCGGTAGCCGCAGTAACATACTGTGTGGTCCGGGCATCTTTGGCAGCAGCCACATACAAATACCCCCAGTCTATCCGCAGGTTATCCCCCTTTTTCTCAAGTACGGGCTGCGCTGTCGTACCCGTCCTGAGATATGAAAGGTTTTCTGTAGAAGATCGTTCCGAAGTCATTTCCTGTACAGGCAGGTTCGATGCCAGACTTGAGGCAGCCCCGAAGTACACCTGTACCTTGTGCTCTTTGTCATCTCCGGATGCAGCCTTAATCGAGATATAAGAAACCGGTCGTGCAAACAGGTCGAGGTCATCCATCAATAAAGGAGACGTAAAAGTGAGTTTCACGTCTACCGGTCCGCATTCCAGCGTATACTCCGTTTGTGTAGCCGAAAGGTTGAGCCCGGTCTGCCTTGCGGCAAGGGCTTTTTCTTCGGGTTCCACGCTTTCCACCAGCCCCGCATCGAGCCATTGCCCCCCTGCGGTATTACGTACATGGATTGCCAGTACATTGTCCTTTTTCTTCAGCAAACCGAGGACATTTTCAGGGATCTCATAATATTTGTATTCTTCATTCCAGCATTCGCACTCATAGATCTGTATTCCGTTAATATACACCTTAATGTTATCGTCGTGCCGGAGCTTAAGAAAGACTTCCCCTTTGTTTTTTCCGGGCATGTCGAAGGTTCTCCTGTACCACAGGTCATCGCTCTTCCAGGACGTCCCCGCCCGTTCGTTATCCCCGAAAGGTGCCGCCGACAATGTCCAGGAACTATCGTCATACCCGGGCTGTTCCCAGCCCTGTCCGGGATCAGTTTCTGTACTTCTCGCCTTATAGTTCCTGCTGTCTGCCGGTGGTACGACATCTTTATAACTTACACTTTCCTTTCCCAGGAAACGATAGGTTTTCCCGTTTACCTTTATAAGCCCGAGTAACGACTGCTCCGTACCGGTCCAGTGTTGTGTAGGCGATGCGTTGATCCCGTCGGTCACCGACCAGATACTGAAATAGGGGTCGTGTGTAACCAGGGGATAGGCCGGGGCCTGCCGTTGCTGAGCCGTTGTGGTCATGGCAAAAGCCAGAAAAATCAAAAATGCTGACAGTTTCTTCATTTTAGGTGTTTTATAGCGATTAATAAATTACATAGACAGGTCCCGGAACCGGATAAGCCAGACCGTGTTTTTCTCCGGGAAGCAGCAATTCGTACTTTTATAATTATTACTCTTCAGGATGTGAAAGAGAAAAGGGCCTGTCCCCTGCTTCCGTACCCTGTTCCTTATCGGGTGTGTCATCCATTTCCTCGAGAGCTATTTTACGAATACGGTGATTCATCTGGTCTCCGATGTAAAAGGCCCCCTCTTCCTCATTGTAAGCAATTCCGGATGGCCTGTCGAACCGGGCTTCTTCCCTCAGGTCACCGTTTACATAACCATACGGATCCGGGTTGATACTTGAGCTTCCCCTTCCGGCAAATGTGGTTACACTGCCTTCGGGAGTCAGTTTTCGAATGGCATGGTTGTACTGGTCTGTAAAATAAAAGTCATATTCGTCGGGCTTACCTGCTTCAACGTAGTCGTCATTTTTTACGAATACGCCCTGGTAGGGATTTCTCATGCGAACATCAGAGCCAACCCCATCCTGATACCCGGGACTTTTAAGTTGACCACATACCAGATAGGGTTGATTAAATTGTTCCTTTTCCCAGTTATAATCGACACGGAGGATGTAATGCTGGTTAATGACCATAATATAGGCGTAGTTTCCGGACGGATGTATAAAGATCTTATATTCCCATTGCGGGTCGTGAACCACAAACAAGGTTTCATAATCCTTGTCTCCAAGCCCTTCGCTGAAATATTTATTCAGATCAAAACGGAAAAACTGCCCCTTCTCATAACTGTTGAAATACAATTCTCCGTTCACCGGATGAACTGATGCGCCGTTACATTGCCTGTATCTCGTCAGGATTTCCCTGTCCTGCCAGTCCTTGTCGCGCGATAACCGGTAAGTGGCGCGGTCATTTTCACCACCGCGGTCTTCTGCGATGATCATATACTGGCCGTCATTCGTAAAATCAATACTCCTGGGCCGGTCAAAATCCGAGCGTTTTTTGGTTATGGTACTATCTTCGAAATCGATCAGGTAAAGGCCGTTGTTAAAGTCGAATGTTACCCATAGATGCTTTGGGTTGAGCGGATCAAACTTCATGAAAGAGGGTTCCCAGAACCCACTCGCCATCTCATTCTGGTCGTCAGACTTGAATTTCCCGTCCTTCCAGGGCTCATCACCCCGGTCATTTTTGTATCCGATCAGGGTGGATACCACCATCTTGCGTTGATATTCAAAGTGCTTGTCCGAATAAGCGATGACCTGCCTGTCCCCTCGCCCTACACGCACTTCAATGTCTCCATCGAATGCCTGCCTCGGCACCAGGCAATAAAGCGACTCACCGTTTACGCTGATTACTTTGGCCTCTTTTCCCCCGATAAAAACCGATACGATACCGGGATCTGTTCCAAAGTTCTGTCCGTAGATCACAAGACGCTGCCCCGCACCACCCGAACCGGGGGTAAAACCGGATATCTCAACGGGGTTCGAAGGATCAAAAGGCGAATGTATTTCCTCTTCCCGGTCGTCACTTTGACAACCGTAAAAGCCCATACTTATAAAAGCCAGTATCAAATAAAGAGCCCGTAGCCTCTTCTTATTGTATATGATGTTTAAACGCATAGTTTTTAGATTTTAAATTCACAATACTTACCGGGTTTATTTCCCGTTTTCAACCGTATAGTTACTTCCATCATTACCATTCTATTTGCTGGTCTTCATCAGGGATCTGGGTATTTAATTGACGTTCCAGGATCAACGAACCCGAAACTTTATAATTGATATCCACATTGGGCACCATGGTATAATCTGAAAATTGATAATCGATATTATTAATGGTTAAATACCGGTGCAAAAGATAAGGGCGGATTTCATCCATTTGCTCGGTAATGGTATAACTTGCATCTTTATTTACCTGGAACTTCATGTCGGGATTATCGGCATGGAAGGTAACTGCACCGGTATCGTCAAAAGTCGCGTAAACTTTATAGTTGCGACGGTCCTGACGGTCCTCATCTATATTTCCCGCATAGAAGAAGACGGTGTTTTCATCCACCACATAAGCCCGGATATCCGCTTTTACAATAGGTGTCTCGTCTTCATAACCTTCCATTGCCGTCTTCAGTGCAGTACCGCTATAGGTCCCCGAATAGTCGTTGAAAGGATGAATGCGCAAAAGCGCTTTCCGATAGTGTTTCCGTGGATTTGCCACATAATCATAAGACGGATCATCTTCGATAGTTAAGGGGAGTACCCACTTATCTGTCATATCGATATCCTTTAATGTAAAATCGATGGGTATTAACGAAGTATTCTCACCAGCTTTGATGTCTACGGTGGAAGGGATCGTATAATATTTACTATCTAACTCCCGATAATAAAAATCTTCGCGGTTCTGGAAGTGCTCGTAATTCAGTACATCCAGTGTATCGGAATCTACGGCGACATGCACCGTTCTGTCTTGAGCGTTTGTCCGGGACCCGCTGACGATCAAGGGTTGCTGGAAGGTCGTTTTCTCATCCCCTTTATAACGAATATAGATATTGCTCACCCCTTCGCTTGTTACGGGCGCCTTGAATGATATATAATTTTCAAATTGCTCTTCGGTCCACTCATCATTACATGAGCCGCAAATGATGACCAACGTGAGCAGAAGGAACGGTATACTAAATGGTTTATTCATGATGATGTGTGTTTTATTAATCGTTATAAGTCCATCCCGGATTCTGTGTAAGGCGATTGTTCCGCTTGAGCTCGGTATGGCTAATGGGCCAGAACCACATCTTATCCGCAAAGGTGGTTTCGAGTGCCCATACGGCTATGGGTTGATGAAAAAGATCGCGTTCATCCTCGTTCATAAGGACATTACAGCCATATATAGGCAATGACTCTTCTACGGGAGCATCCATCCACCGGCGCAGGTCGTAATAGCGCTGCCCTTCTGCCAGAAGTTCAATAAAACGTTCGCGCTTCAACCTCTTTCTTAACTCTCCCTTGTCACTGTAAACACTGGCCGGATAATCGGGTACACCGGCACGAATGCGCACGGGATGAATACCTCTTTGTATCTCGGCGATGTTGCGCGCAATGTTGTAACTTCCGCCATTCCATGCCGGAATGTTGTACGACCCGTCCAATTCATTCAATGCTTCCGCATACATAAGCAATATATCTGCATAGCGGATAGCGGGCTCGGGTTTAAACACAATATTCCCGATATCCCCGCCCTCATAAGTATCATTCGGATGAACATATTTCTTTACCCCGAAGCCCGTTCGCAGCCAATAGGCATTGGATGAATTGAAACCGTTCCCTTTAGGGTTATCGCGGTAGTAGAATACCTGTTGGTTACGGTCGCGTTCCTGGGATTCATTCAACAATGACCAGAAACTGCCGTTGAAAGCCACAGAGGCATAAAACCGGGGTTCGCGGTTGGCGTACTGCAACGAAACACCTGGCCTCAGCGGCCTGTACCGGCCGGCTTCATAATCCTCCTCGGTAACGTAACCGCTTACGCGTTCGGAGCCATTCCCGCGGCCGATTTCCTTATCTTTACCGGGTACGTCCGTGCCATCGTTCATATAGTAAGCATCCACCAGCTTTTGTGTCAACCCGTGGGTATTCCAGCCGGTAGCGGACCGCGGTAGCTGATGGGCTACCATGGCCCTGATGCTTTCTCCGTCCTGGTTATTGCCCCTGGTAAAAATCAGTTCCGGGTTTCCAGAGGCGGGTAAGGTGCCGTCAAACACCCGGGCATATGATTTGGCCGGATCAATATCTGCCCAGCCTCCCGGCCATGCTTTTCCAGAAAAATTATGATCGTCGGGGGGAATAACCGTGGCATCCTCGCCTGTTTCCTGGAGGGGTACCGTGTACAACCCGTACAGGCCCAGTTCGATCACATCCCGGGCTGCGGCAGCGGCTTTTGCCCATTTCTCCTCCTGATAATCTGCAGAAAGCAGGGGGGTTCCTTGATCGTCGGTCAGTTGCCCGGCAAAAGCCGAGGTATTTCCGTTCGCCAGCGGACTGGCCACATAGATCAATACCTTGGCACGGGTAGCCAGGGCCGCTCCGACAGAAGGCCGGGCGGAGCCATCCTGACCACGGACCATACCTAATGCCTCCATTTCCTGTGCAGCGAGCAGCATTTCACTGCTGATAAACTCCGCGCAATCTTCATAGGTGCTGCGCGGAACCGCCAGATCATCGTAACTTTCGGTGTAATCCAATCCCTCATCTGGCAATAAGGGAATGGGACCGTATTTACGCAATAACAGCCAGTACAGGTAAGCTCTTGCAAACCGGGCCTGCCCCCTGTAGTCTTTGATTTCTTCTGCCGACATCTCCGTGTTCATGTAGATATTGTGAATAAAGGTGGATGCATTCCGGATGCCACGGTAGCACTGCGTCCAGGTGCCCTGCTTGTCACTTTCGGTATATTGCCCCATTCTGAACATATTATAGGAAAGTTCGTTCTTTGACGGGTCGTAATCACTATCCCTGTCGCCGTAGTACATATCATCGGCAAAATTATGGGGTGTTACCCCCTTGCTCGCCACATCGGTATTGATACCTCTCAGTTCCTCAAATACGTTGGCAAGCCATTCTTCCGAATAGACTTTACTTTGAAACACCTTTTCTTCCGTGAGGCGATCTTTGAAATACTGGTCGGAATCGAGGTAATCTTTGCTGCAGGAAGAGATCAGGCCTGTGGCACACACAAGCGACAGCACAGTATATACTATTTTTTTATTCATCGTTTTTCGGTTTACAGATTAACACTAATTCCCAGTGTAAAGGATTTGGCAGGGGGATAATCTTCTCCCCTGGGCGTGGCCAGTTCCGGGTCCCAGAGTTTAAACTTCGACCAGGTTACCAGATTGGTTCCGACCACATAAATCCGGATATTTTCGGCTCTTATTCGCTTAGCGATGCTTTTTGGCAGATTATAGCCAATATCTACCGTCTTAAGACGAAGGTACCGGCCGTCCCGCAGCCAGAAGGTCGATTCCCTGAAGTTATTCGGGTTTTCACCATAGCTTAATCGCGGATAGGAAGCATTGGGATCTTCTGTAGACGGATCTCCCGAAATATCAGCGGAGATCCAGCGGTTGTCTCCCATTACGCCTTTCATCACCTGCCCCCACTCTCCTTCGCTAAATGCATATACGGTTTTTCCATAGGTGGAAAAAGTAGATTTACCGGCTCCCTGAAAATGCACCCCGAGGCTGAATCCCCGCCAATTGAAGGATGCCCCTAATCCGTAGATCAAATTGGGGCGGTTGGTGGCCCCGATCGCTACACGATCTCCATCATCGATAACCCCATCACCGTTGATATCTTTATATTTAATATCTCCGGGTTGGTAAACTCCAAACGTCTGGGTAGGACTATTGCGGATATCGTCGTAATCTTTAAACAGGCCCAAAGCCACGAGGCCCCTGGACTGGCCTACCCGAAAGCCTTCTTCATTCTGATAAGCATAGACATTGTTCTCTTCATCCCTTTCTATGATTTCGTTTTTGCTATAGGTAATATTGCTTCTCATGGTCAGGCTTACCTCTCCGATTTGCCGATGATATTGGAAACGTCCGTCGAAACCACGTGATTTTACAATACCCACGTTAGCTCTTGGTGTACTTTCCAATCCGACCATAGCGGGCAGAAACTCCCTTTCCATGTAAATTCCCGTACGTTTCTCCTCGAAGAAATCCAGATTTGCCGTAATGTGATTAGTTTCTATATCAAAACCCAGGTTTTGTTTTGTCGCGACCTCCCAGGTCACATTAGACGAAGCTACCTGTGAATACCGCATTCCTCCGAAATACCTGTCAAAACCATAGTCTGCCCACTGATACCCGCCGGCAGGATCTCCCTCGTCATCAAGAATCTCTGAAATCGTGTACAGATAAGGAAAACGCTCTCCTCCCATTAACTGATCGTTCCCCGCTTTTCCGTAAGAATACCGGATCTTGAACAATTTCAGCCAGCCCGCATGATCTTTCATAAACTGCTCTTCAGCCAGATTCCAGGCAAATGAGATGGCGGGAAAGAAGCCATACTGCTCTCCGGGGGCGAAGTTCTCCGAACCGGTATAGCCGAAATTGAGGTTGATAAAATAGCGGTATTTCCAGTTATAGATCAGCCGTCCGGCCAGGGCCTGATTTCGCCTGGCGATACCATTTTTGATATCCTCACCAAGATCGACTGTTTGTACAAATGCATCACGGGTAAATCGCATTGCCCCGCCAATATTATGATTACCGATACTGCGGTTATAATTGACCATCAAATCATAAAATTCGAGCCTGTTGCCCGTTGAACTGCTGGACTGTTGCATTTCACTCGGATCAGAAATATGGGTAAACACCAGGTCCCCGTTTACATCACGTGCGCGGGCAGCTTTCCATTGTTCGGGCCACTTACGGCGTTGTATATTGCTCGTATTCTGGGTATCATAGCCTACTATTCCCCTGACACGGAGGCCTTCTGTAATGAAGCCTAAATCCTGTTCAATAGTAATGTTGGTCTGTACCTTATTCACCCAGTTTTCGTTAAACCCCGTTTGGGTTGCCATTACCCAGGGATTGGTCTGATTGCCTGTTCCCACCGCCGGCACATAGCCGTTGGAGTAAAGAACAGGCGTACGGATGGGGGAATAGCCAAACAGTGAACCCCAGAAATCAACATCGCCCAGTCCTGGGCTGTTCCTTTTGCTCAGAGAACCGGCAACGCCAACTTTTGCCACTGTTGTTTTGGTGATATTGAAATCTGCATTGAGGCGGTAGTTCCAGCGTCTGTAATTGGCATTGGTATTATAATCCTTCTTCAGCGATTCATCGACCTCGTACATTCCGCCTTCGTTTATATAACTACCCGAGACATAATACCGCGAAGTTGGCCCGCCACCGCTCATATTCAAATTGGCACGGTACGTCATGGCCCCGTCTCTCAGCAGCAGTTCTTTCCAGTCGACATTCGGATATAAATCGGGATCCAGGCCCAGGCGCAAAATTTCCAGTTCTTCCGGCTGATAAATCGGGGCTTCGTTGCGGGTAATACGCGATTCATTTAACAGGTTGGCATAGGTTACGCCGTCTACGAAGTCAGGTGTAATGGTCCGGGTATTGTAAATGAATTCATCCTTGAAATTAACTTTTATTTTGCCGGCACTTCCTCTTTTGGTAGTAATCAGTATCACGCCATTTGCTCCCCTGGAACCGTACATGGCCGTTTCCGCAGCATCTTTTAAGACAGTGATCGATTTGATATCTTCAATATTCAGTTCATTGAGGTCGCGCTCGATGTTATCTACCAGCACAAGAGGATTGGTACCTCCGCCGAAAGTGGATATTCCGCGGATCCAGAATTCGGAGATGTTCTTTCCCGGCTGGCCCGATTGCATCATGGCCATGATGCCCGGCACATTCCCGGCCAGGGCATTTGACAAGCTCGACGTGGGGTTTGATTTCATGTCGTCTACATCCACCGTAGAGACCGCGCCTGTAAGCGATATTTTTTTCTGCTCGCCAAAGCCCACGACAACCACTTCATCCAGACTGGCGGCATCTTCTTCCATAACAATTTCAAATGCTGTTTTTCCCTTTACCGGGATTTCCTGTGTAGCATAACCTATGTAGGAAATGACCAGTATGGCATCCTCATCCGTAACTTTCATGGAAAAGTTCCCGTCAAAATCGGTTACAACACCGTTTTTCGTCCCTTTTTCCACAATATTCGCACCAGGCAAAGGGGAATTGTCCCCGGCAACAGAGACATGACCGCTTATTTCCAGCTGTTGTAATCCCGGTGTCAGTTCCGGGCCGGAATCTGTAATTTCACTCTTTTTTTTAATGATAATGGTACGATCGCCGCCGATCTCGATATGCACATCAGTTTTTTTGCTAATTCGTTTTAGCAACACGTAAGTCTTTATTTCTCCTTTTTTAAGACGGATTCCGGGAGCGTTCCTGAAAAGTTTTTTTGAATAAATAAACCTGTAGTCTGTCTGTTGCCTGATCATATGGAAAACATCGTCAATACTGGCTGTCTGATCGTATGCTATGACTATTTTTTCCTGGGAAAACGATGCTTTTGATGAAAAACCGAATACAGTGGTGCAAAGTAAAAAGATTAATGTTTTCATAAGTAGCAGCAACCGTTTGCCAAACGGATAATGCGGGTTGGTTAGTTTAATTTTCATAAATTTGCTTGGTATTTGTTAGTCATTATTGGCTGATCATTATACTTGAGAGAGACGAAGTTGAGTCCATCGCCAAATGTTTGACTTCGCTCTCTTTTTATTTTAGGATCACTTTCCTGTTGTCGATCTCGTAATCATTTATCATTCCGGAATTTTTTATCTGCAATAGTATTTTCTCAATATCCTGGTTTTTACTTAGTACGCCTATAAATTCTTCTTTTGGGGTAGTTTCATTCGAAAATTCAACTTCTATATCATACCAGCGGGACAGTACTTTCATAATTTCACCGAGAGGTTTATTGTCGAAACTAAAAATCCCCTCTTTCCAGGAGGTTTCATTATAGGTATCTACCGTTTTTGTATGGATAATATTGTTTTTTAGATCGTATATGGTTTGCTGACTGGGAATCAGTGTTTGTTTTTTGTCCCGGTACTTTACCTTTACCCTGCCTTCCACCAGGGTAGTATAGATATTACTTTCGTCTTTATAAGCCTTGATATTGAATTCGGTGCCCAGCACCTGAACTTCCTGACCGTTATTGTAAACCCTGAAATCCGCCCCCCCGTGTTCCGCAGCCGGGGATACGTCGAAGTAGGCTTCTCCGTATAAGAGCTCCACCCGGCGTGAATCCCTTTTTTTAAAATCCGTCGGGTATTTTAAACGGCTGTCGGAATTGAGCCATACCTTGGTGCCGTCTGATAGCTTTATCCTGAATTTCCCGCCCCTGGGAACAGTCAGATAATGATAAGATATCCCGGAAGTATCCGAAACATCCTCCCGATTGCTGAAATATTCAATTTTAGTTCCGTTACTCCCGAAATTACCTGTCTGAATCACCTCTTCTTTTTCCAGTAATACTTCCGTTCCGTCGGCAAGCGTTAATACAGCCCTGTCCGTTCCGGCCTTTATACCATGTGTAAACGAAGTGGATAAATTCGGGGTGAACAAATAATCTCTGAACACATAGGAACCGGTCAGTATTCCAATAATGAAAACGGCCGCTGCATAATAGGTAATGCGGCGGAGTCTTCTGCGATAAGACCGTTTTTTTCTCTTTTTAATCGCGGCTAAAAGTCTGTGTACAGCGCTATCCGTATCCGGATCATTAATACTGTATACAATGGAATAATGATCCTTGATAAAGGCTTCAAATTCCTTTCGATTCAAAGGTTCTTTTATCCATTCGGAAAGCAAGTCCAGGTCATCTGCGGTTGCCGAACGAGTAATATACCTGATAATTGTTTTTTCAATGCTCTCGGTCATCATTAAAGGGGTCTTTATAATAAAATACAATTCAGATATGTAATACCCTTGCTCTATAGATGTGTTTTTTTTAATTTTTGTGTTATTTTTTTATGATATTTGAAGTATTGTAGTTTTTTTGGCTATAGTAATATGACGTATAAAGACAACTTTGACCTTATAGAAAGCCTCAGAAACGGAGAAGAGTCAGCTTATGCGTACCTCGTAAAGTCGTACCACAGAAGATTATTTACATACCTGTTGGCACTGACCCATGATCATGTCGTGGCCGAGGATATGGTCCAGAATGTATTTCTGAGACTCTGGGAATACAGAAGCCGGCTTAACCCGGATTATTCAATACAAAATTTTCTGTATAAAAGCAGCTATAATGAATTTGTTAATCATTATAAAAAAAATCAGCGCATAACGAATCTCGAAAAAGTATATATAGAAGCCATCGGATCGGTTGTGAACAACAATGACGTTAACCTTATTGAAAGAAAAATGGCGATTGTTTCCCAGGGAATTTCAGCACTGCCCGATAAATGCGCTAAGGTGTTTATACTCAGCAAAAAGGAGGGATTAACCAATATTGAAATTGCCGAATACCTCAACCTTTCCTTAAAAACGGTTGAAGGACATCTGACCAAGGCTTATGCCATTTTGCGGGAACGGTTGGGAGATAAAATAAAGAGTGTTCTTTTCCTGCTTTTTAAAGAAGATGCAGACTGAGGTACAACGCCTGGCAGAATACCCCTTTTCCCGCCATGCCCTAGCTAAACTTAGCAACTGTACTTCAGCTATTTTTCACCAGGTACTTACCCCGTCCGCCTTGTAATCTTTTAAAAGATGCGATTAATTCTATTGGAATATTCTTTCCCGTGATTTTCGACTTAGTATTTGAAACTAAATTTTCAAAGTCTAGGAAAAGATTAAATCTAATAGGATTTCTTAAATCAAGAACTAATAAGAAATATAACATTCTCAATTGTCCTTCACTATTGTAATCAGGCATCTTTCTGTAACTTCTTGATTTTACTTCTCATTCTGAAATCGTAAAAAGTATATCTGTTTTTAAGGAATTTCACTCTTGCATTCGTAGCCTGTTACCCGTTTTAAAAATTTTAGGATATGGAAATGACTGGATTATCACCAAACGACAAAAAATCAAAACGCCTGTTAAAATCCCTATGAAGAGATATACAAAATAATTTAATAAGCCTTAAATATCATCTTTGGATTTGATTCAATGCCTTTTCTGTTCCTGTTACAGGCAACCGGCATACTTTATCCCTGCACACATAGATCATTGTCTCCCCTTCAACCCCTTTGTTTTCCAGCAGCGGCAGGTTTTCTTCGGTACCTCCCATAAAAAATGCCGTAGGCAGGTATTCCTTTTGAAGGTCTACGTTCTTAATTTTTGCATCACTTCCCATAATAGCTACTTCATAAGGTTGATAAGACATCAATCCCATCAGCATCCCCCAATTCGCATAGTACGGCCCTCCTTTCGGAATATCTTCCGTGACATGGCTCAGCATGGTTTTACTTATTTGGATATAGTCCCGATCATAGAAATATTCCCCTAAGCGATACAACACATGGGCCATAACGGAATTGGATGCCGGAATTACATTATCCGTAAGCTCCATTTTCCGGGCCACCAGGTTTTCGGCTATGTCTGAAGTATAATAGAACATTCCGCTTTGTTCGTCCTTGAAATTTTCTACCGCATATTCCGTGATTTTCCGGGCAAGGTTTAACCAGTGTACATCAAAGGTGGCCTGGTAGAGCACGATATATGCATCGGCCAGGAGGGCATAATCATCCAGAAAGGCATCTATTCCGGCTTCGCCGTCTTTGTAGTTTCTCCATAGCCGGCCATTCTTCCTTATCATGTTTTTCTCCAGGAAACGGGCATTTTTTATGGCCGTGTTTAAGTATTTTTCATCTCCCAAAGCGAGATAGGCATCAACATACCCCTTTAGCATCAGGGCATTCCAACCGGTGAGTATCTTGTCGTCCGTAGATGGGCGGATACGTTTGCCGCGTTCTTCCAGAAGCCGGGCTTTGGCTCCGAGAAGTATTTTTTTCCATTCCTTTACGGAAAGGTTGTTTTTGCCGGCAAATGCTTCTTCGCTTTCGTTCCGGTACAGAATATTTTTATCCCCTTCCCAATTCCCGGATTCTTTCACCTGGAAAAAAGCGGTGATCAGGTCTGCTGTTTTACTATCCTGCACTTTTTCTATTTCCTTTTTGGTCCAGACATAAAATTTTCCTTCTTCGCCTTCACTGTCGGCATTGAGGGAGGAATAAAACCCTCCGTCGGCATTCGTCATGTCCCGTTTTATAAAATCCAGGGTTTCCCGGATTACTTCGGCATATTTTTCTTCTTTGGTCACCTTATAGGCATGGGCATAAAGACTGACGAGCTGCCCATTGTCGTACAGCATTTTCTCAAAATGCGGGGCAAACCACTTGGCGTCTGTGGAATACCGGGCAAAACCCCCGCCTATCTGATCGTATATCCCCCCTTTGGCCATTTCATCGAGCGTGGTACTGACTGCTTCCAGGGCTTTCTTGTCTTTTGTAAGGTAATGATATTGTAACAAGAACTCCCAGCCCACCGGTAACGGAAATTTGGGTGCTTTTGCATAACCGCCCTTGTTGTAATCGATCATGGAACTCCATCCGGCAAATAGCTTGTTATAAGCCTCTTTTGTGAAATCCGGGTTAGTATGGCCCGGAACGGTAACAACCTCCTGTGCGCGGATACCCCAGGTAAGTGACTCGGCCTGTGCTGCTACTTTTTCATAGTCGTTTTTATAAACATTCGATATTTGTTTTAACAGTTGCTTCCATTGCGTTTTTGGGAAATAGGTGCCGGCATAGAACGGTTTTCCATCCGGTAAGGCAAAGGCATTAAGGGGCCACCCTCCGCTTCCGGTGAGCAGATGGGCGGCATTCATATAAACCTGGTCAATGTCCGGGCGTTCTTCCCGGTCGATCTTTATGGCAACAAAGTTCTCGTTCATGATCTTTGCTACCGTACTGTCCATAAACGATTCGTGTTCCATGACATGACACCAGTGACAAGCCGCGTAACCGATACTGATAAGAAGTGGTTTGTTTTCCTTTTTTGCCCTTTGAAGTGCTTCGTCCCCCCATTCGTACCAGTCTACCGGATTGTCTGCATGCTGCTGTAAATACGGGCTTTTGGCATTTATAAGACTGTTGAATTTTACACTATCCTGCACTGTCTGGTCATTAATGTGTCGGGCATCCTTTTTGTTTTGGGCACAACCGGACAGTACCAGGAACGGTATACACACTCCCAAACAAAGTCCTTTTTTCAGTATCATAATCTCTTTTTAAGTTAACGGAACACTAATAAAGGTTATTTCCCCGGGTTACCCCATAACCTGTATAAAGATTATAAGTAGTTTCTGAAGTTTGTGAACGAGAGGATTATAGAGTTGTTGTGATAATAATGCCGGTATAAACACTCCCTTAGGTCCCCCTCAAGGGGGCTCACCGATTAACCTTAAACACCTGTAAAACAGCATTATTATTGGCCACGAGTACCCATCCTTTATCTTCGACATACTTCATTTTTTTAGCATCTTTATTAGTAAAAAAACCGCTGTATGTATTCCTCCTGACCACAAAATTACCATGACCGTCTCCGAGCAGCAGGGCCCCGGTACCTGCATCATTCCGGGGGGTCTCTATTTCTGAAACGAAAAGGTTTCCGGTGGCCAGCACATCAAGGTTGCCGTCGTTATTGTAGTCTGACACGAGCATGTCGTTTATACTGGAAAGCTGGGCCATATTGGGTAAAGGGGTTACTTTAAAATCTCCGTTCCCGAGATTTTCCACATAGGAGGATGCAAATGTATCTGCCGCATAATGCAGGGCCTCTTGCAGGTTTTTCTTTCCATACACTTCTTCCAGTTCCAGGGAGGCAAAGACATCGTATTGTTTAAAAGTGGTTTTCAGGTTGGGAACCTGTTCGGATGAGCAGGAAAAACCCCTCAGCGGATAGTGTTTGTTTTCCTGATAATACCCCAGCACAATGTCGTGCGAGCCGTTGTCATCAAAATCGTGATAATAGACGTCAAAGGGATTTTCGGGAGCGGTCTTGTATTTGTAATTCAGCCCGATATTTCCCGCTATGTAATCCATGTCCCCGTCATTATCAAAATCGCCCTGTGCTATGCTGAACCACCAGCCTTTGGTCTGGTTCAGGTCATCAATATCCTGCTTTTCCAGTTTCCCTTCGATATTCCTGAACACTGTAACGGGCATCCATTCGCCAACCACAATGAGGTCTGTCCAACCGTCGTTGTCGTAATCGGTCCAAATGGCATCGGTTACCATGCCCAGGTCCCGAAATCCGGGCGCTTCTTCATCGGTCTTATTGGTGAGCGTTCCTTTGTCATTGACCAGCAAAGCCGAAGAAACCGGAGCCGGATAATTATGCGGAAAATGCCTTCCGCCGACAAAGATATCCGTATCCCCGTCTTTATCGTAATCATATCCTTTGACTACGCTACCGCTTATGTTTATCGTGTTCTCCATGACGGTCTTCACAAAATTGCCTTTACCGTCGTTCAGGTACAAACGGTCTGCATACTTTTCATTCCCGGCTTTAAATTCATTGCCCCCGCTTACCACATACAGATCCGTATCACCGTCTCCGTCTATATCGGTAAATACGGCATCCACGTCTTCGTATGCGGCTTCGCCGGACCATAAACTTTCATTGCTCTTCTGAAAACCGTTCCCGACCTGTACGTACAAGACGGCCGGGAACCCTGCCGCACCTCCGATAAAGACATCCTGTTTTCCGTCGTTATTCACATCTTCGACTGCAAGTGCGGGACCGAATTGTGATAGCTTATGAGGCAATAACACCTGGTAGTCATAATCGTTAAAATCGTTTTCCCTGTGAAAATGAGACAACTGCCCGCCGGAAGTAATTTCCTTAAATACGGTTTCCGGGCGAACTTTCTCGTTTCCTTCATTTTCAGCATCTTCCATAAAAAGGGTTAGCACTTGATCGGCTTCCACATTTTCCTTCAGGGTCACTTTGCCGTCGGGCCAGGTTACTTTTAATGTGTTTACTTCGGTATTCTCCCCCAGTCCGAAATGCACTTCGCTCTCGCTGGTAGAATAGATCCCTCTCACATTGGTGATTTCGAAATACTGCTTCTGCCCGTCTACCTCAATTTCCACCCGGGAGCCGAAAACCGGTAAATGCTCTCCGGATTTCAGGTTTAATCTCAAATAGTGGTTCCTGTTCCCGTTATTCCGGTACACGTAGGCCTTTTCATTGATATTACTGACCACGAGATCGAGATCGCCATCGTTGTCGAGATCGGCATAGGCTGCGCCGTTTGAGAACGATTCATGATCAAGCCCCCACTCCTGTCCCATATTTTTGAAATCCAGGTTTCCTTCGTTTTTATAAGCGTAATTTTTTATGGGTTGCGAAGGGATCAGTGCCACAGCCTTATCGATATCTGCCACATCCCAGACGCTCTTTATCTCCCCCCCGTCAGGATGTTTCTCCACCCATTTTCTTATAGATTCGTTCATAAATCCGGCCACTCTTTTATCGGCATCGGTATTTCTGATGTCCCTTAGCAGTCCGTTGGTGATATATGTGTCTTTTAAGCCATTATTATCAAAATCGGCCATCAGGTTTGCCCAGCTCCAATCGGTTGTGGCCATACCTGTGATCTGGGCTACGTCACTGAATGTCCCGTTCCCGTTGTTTAAATGCAGGGTATTGAACATATATTGATAATGCCCTCCGCTATCAACCACATTCCAGAAGGCTTCGGGATTCATTCCGCTCATATTGGCTTTGAGCCTGAAATTGTCTTCAGCTACCATATCCACTACAAATACATCCTGGAACCCGTCGTTATTCATGTCTGCTATGTCCACCCCCATACTGAAATACGACATATGATTCAGTGCGGTATCGGCAACATTGGTAAAAGTTCCGTTCCCGTTATTCATAAAAATGAAGTCGGGGGCATCAAAGTCGTTGGCTACATAGATATCGGGCCATCCGTCATTGTTGAGATCGGCTACGGATGCAGCATTTGGGAAACCTGTTTGTGCAATACCGGCCTGCTCACTTACTTCCTTAAACTTTCCTTTTCCGGTATTTTTATACAGGACCAAATGATATTCGGGCTTTAGCAGGGTCGTTCCGAAATATTTCGAATAACTCCCGGGATTGGGCGGCTGGGTAAGCAGGAGCAGGTCGAGAAAGCCGTCCTTGTCGTAATCGAGGAATACGGCGTGCCTGGTACGCTGTGCATTGGCAACACCATATCTTTCGGCCGATTCGGTAAAGGTGAGGTCGCCGTTATTGATATACAACCGGTTTTTTCTCCATCCGGGTTTATCGTCATAGAGTTCCCGGCTTATGTAAATGTCCTGCCAGCCGTCATTATTTACATCGGCAATGGTGACACCGGTAGACCAGCCGCCATCATTGATTATCCCGGCCTTTCCGGTTATCTTTTCAAACCTGAGATTTCCACGGTTTACATACAGGTCATCATCAACCATATTCCCGGCGAAGTAAAGGTCTTTCAGGCCGTCGTTATTAAAATCAGCCACGCCCACGCCTGCTCCGCCGTAAAAATTGGCGTAGATCAGTATATTCCGGGATTTTTCGTCCTTAATTGTATTTTCAAAGTCGATCCCGGTATCTGTCAAAAGGCTGAACAATGGCTCTTGCGGCAATACCTTCAAACTGAAGAGAAGCAGTATGACTACAGTAATATTTTTCACAGCTATTGTATATTAAAACAATACTTTATTAAGCCAAATAAAGGAGGGAAAAAACCCTCCTTTATCATTCTTCTAAACTAACATTATCACTCATTTATCCTGTTTTGAGACGCACTACCGTGCGTCTCCATTATTCTATATGCCACCAGACACGGGTATTCCAGGTATTTCCTCCCATATTCGAGATCGCGGTCTCCAGGTTATCCGGGTTTGTCGTACTTTCGGAACTCGGATAAACCTGTCTTACGGGGATCATCCCGTTGGAGAAATTTCCGCTGTAATTTACCGGGGTTAAAACCGGATATCCCGATCTCTTCCAGTTGTTCCACGCTTCTGTATAATTTGCCAGCATCCCGGTTGTGGCCCATATCTGTACGTTGATCATTTCCAGGGCATTCTCCTCGCTACTGGTATCCAACGGATTTGCCATTGCATGGTTTACAGCATCAGCAGAAGAGATTTGCAGGCCGCCGTATTTATTCATGGCCGTCATAGCCCCTACTATACCGTTTTCATAGTATTCCGAAGCAGTCCGGGCAGTATTGTAACCTCCCCTTATAGCTGCTTCGGCCAGTAAAAACTGAACTTCTGCATAGGTCAACACGAATATGGGAGCATCCCTGTCCCTGTATATGGCTGTAGGGCGGGAATAGTTTCCTATGGGTGCTACATCATCTCCGGAACCTGTTCCTCCCGGGTAGTCGGGTTCATTTGAAATATCAGTAGCACGGCCATTCAGGTCGTAGCCGTTAGGCATTCCAAATTGTATATCCGGGTTGTTATCACCGACAACATTCCCGTCCTGATTGGCTTCCAGACCTGCAGGCGGCACTTCTGCTACGACCGGCAACCTGGGATCGTCCGTAGCCTGTAAATAATCTATTAAGACCCTGGACCATCGTACCTGGTATACATCTGCAACAGTATTAAGGGCATTGGCATTACTATTCGAAAAACCATTGGTATTATCCGAAGGAAGCACAGCCTCATCATCTGCGGATTCAAAGACACCCCCTGCTATGGCTTTGTTCACATATTCTATTGATAGTTCGGGATCTACATCGACAAGCCTCATAGCCATTTTGAGCATTAACGAATAACCGAATTTTCTCCATTGCTCCAGGTCACCATCGTAAAATACATCACTTGTGATCTCATCCCGGGAAGCATCCAGGGCCAGGATGGCAGCTTCGAGGTCTGCCAGCATGGTGGGATAGAGATCCTGTTGCCTGTCATAAGACGGTCTGGAATTTCCCTCTTCGGCCTGCCCTGCTTCAGAATATGGAATATCTCCGTATATATCAGAAACATACGACAGGCTCAACACTTTCATGATATCGCCCAGAGCATACAAATTAGGCAGGTCCTTTTCTTCGGCCAGCTTCTGCATTTGAAATATTCTCGAAGCTACTTCATAACCCTTGTTCCATGCACCCTGTATATAGGATGTTGTACTTCCCGAAGCTACGTATTTATCGGCATTGGAATAATAGTTGGCCCCTCCTGTCGAGGTCGAAGCCATAAGCTGCATCCACATGCTTTGAAAAAGGATAGGGCCTGTATACCCTGTGGTCATATCCCCGTAATCATATGATGCTTTCGGAAGTATCAGATTAGGGTCGAACAATTCGCCATCGGCATTATTAGGGTCGGTATTCAAGTCTGCAAAATCACTGTCACAAGCTGTTAATGCCAGGAGAAGTATTGCCAATGGTATATTTATATATTTCTTCATGATCAATTCAATTTAAAATTAACATTCACACCGAAAGATCTCGTCGACGGCAGGCTTGTCCCTTCGATCCCCGTATAATTGATCGTAGAACCAAAATTGGCCTCCGGGTCTATATTATCCGCCTTTCTCATTAAGAAAAAGAGGTTCCGCGCCACCAGGGATATATTCACTCCCTTTAATACGGATATTTTTTCAAACATTTCATCCGGAAAGGTGTATCCTATCGCCAACTGCCTGAGCTTGATAAAATCGCCATCCACTACACTGGTCCTGGTAACATTTTGCACCAGAGCCTGATAATACTCCTCGGCCGGTGCGGCTACCCCATTGGTCGTAATCCCAGTTTCCCGGCCTGTCAGGGTATTTTTATGCAACCCCCTGTAGTGCGAATAATATTCGGTGGCCGATAATACTTTATTTCCATAATTATAGTCTATGAGGAACGACAGATTGAAGTTCTTATACCTGAATTCGTTATTCCAGCCTCCGTACAGGGTTGGCAGCACAGTGCCCCAGGTTTTCAGATCTCCTCTTACCGGAAGCCCTGCATCATCCACCATAATATTTCCGGATTCGTCATAGGCATAGTCATATGCCATAATCTGCGGCCCGGCTTCACCCTCTACATAAGCTGTCACAGCATCTCCAAGGGTAGCCCGGTTTTGCCCCAGTGTTATCGGGTTACCATTCTCATCTGTATTTAAAACCTTGTTTTGAACAGCGGAGAGGTTGAATGAACTTCTCCATGAAAAATTCTCATTCCTTACAGGCATTCCTGATATGAGTACTTCAAGTCCCTTGTTCCGGGTAGAACCTGTTGCCACCCAGCCGCTGTTAAAGCCCGAAGCAATACTCAAGTTCGTCGCTATGATCTCGTCATGTGTCTTCTTGTCGAAATAAGCGATATCAAACGTAAGCCTGTTACTGAAGAAGTTCAGTTCCATTCCAAATTCCATTTCGCTTGTGGTAAAGGGTCTTAGATCTATATTAGGCAGGGCCAAGGGCGATTCTCCCGTAGGCGCCCCGCTATAGGTGTTCCCTGAACTGTAATAGAACTGGTTCTGGTAAGCTTCAGCCGGTTCTCCGCTGGTCACGGCATAGGAGGCTCTTAACTTTCCAAAACTAAGACTTTCCATGTTTAAAAATTCGCTGAAGATAAAGGCTCCTGTTATTGAAGGTGAGAACAGACTGTTGTCTGACATTTGTGGCGACGATAGCGTAGAGTACACGTCATAACGGCCCGTAGTGGTCAGGGTAAGGAAATCTTTATATCCAAACCCGACAGAGTAATAGGCAGAATGTACTTCTCTTTCGTTAAATAAGTATTCTCTGTTAAAAGTTCTCAGATTCGTAGGTGAATAAAGGAACGGTATAACGAACTGCGCCCCGTTTAAACTCACCGATTCAAACTTGTTCTTCCTTAAATTGGCTCCTGCCAGGGCATCCAGTTCTATATCCTCAGTAAGATCTACCGTAGCACCAAATATACCGTCTACGTTCAATTCCGACCTTTCCGATTGTCCTCTTCGATTCAAAGCTCCTTCCAAATTCCGGGTATATCCTAATCCCGTAGGTTCTACGCTAAAGAACTTATCATTAGATATATCGTTCCCCACTCTCAACATGGCATAAATGCGGGACGTAAAATTGTATTTTGCACTCAGCATTGATATGGTACGCCTCCTGTCCTGATCATTTATACCTCTTTCTGTTATAAAATAAGGGTTTGTCACAAAATTGTCATCACTGAATATAGTTTCTGCCCCGGTTTCGGGATCATAGCCAGGGGCAAAAATGGAATGGTCCACATTAGGAGCAAGGAACAAAAAATTATTGGGGTTCCTCGGTCCATCGCTCAGAAAAGGAATATTGTCTGACCTCTGGTCTATGTAATTCACCATGGCCGATATATTGAGTTTATCCGTTATGTTCTGATCTACATTAAGAGTCACTGTATTTCTTTGTATATCGCTGTTGGGAACGATAGAATTTGAAGTCAGGTTAGACAATGATAACCTGAAAGATCCCGATTCCATGCCTTTGGAAACCGATATGCTGTTGGTAATATTGGACCCGGTCCTGTAAAAACTCAAATAATCGTTTTGAGTCGGTGCATAACTGTATTGTTCACCGTCATAACCGATAACACTGCCACCGTCGAGGCGCTCCCCCCAGGCAAACCTTGTTGTCCCCAAGGCTTCGGCCGCCGTGGTAGGTCTGAATCCTTCGACACCCTGTCCGTATTGTTTTTGAAAATCGGTAAAGTCTACCGCATCTTCCATCATTGCGTTCATGGTGTAGTTCAGCGACCAATCATCCTGCTTACTTCCTTTTTTGGTGGTGATCAGGATTACACCGTTCGAGGCCCTGGACCCGTATAAAGCCGAGGCCGACTGCCCTTTAAGCACGGTCATTTTTTCAATATCGTCCGGGTTTATGTTCCCTATACCATCACCGTTGTCTCCGCCGCCCCACTGGCCTGCAGATCCTCTCTGAGTGTTGTCCATCGGAATCCCATCAATCACATATAAGGGCGAACCCGTTCCGCTAATACTTGGTAACCCTCTCAGTGTAACCTTGGCTGTTCCCCCGGGCCCACTGTTCGTACCTTTTACTACCAAACCAGCTACACGTCCGCTTAAAGAGTTGGCCACATTAACCTCACGAGCCTGAGTGAGATCTTCACTACCCACTTCTGTAACCGCATAGGCTAATTTTCTTCGTTCCTTATTGATACCAAGAGCAGTCACCACTACTTCGCCCAGTTGTTCCGTACTTTCTTCAAGCGTAACATCTATGTCCGTTCTCCCGTTCACGGGTATTTCACGAGTCGCATAACCGATAATGGAAAACACCAGAATACCGTCTTCCGGTATATTACTTATCGTGTAATTACCGTCAAAGTCGGTTGAAGCCCCGTTATTGGTCCCTTTCAGGACCACATTTGCCCCGGGCAATGGCATACCGTTTACCGCCTCGGTAACCACTCCCGTAATTGTGATGTCCTGTGCCCAAACCAACTGTACGGACAACAGAGATAAAAACATCACCATGGCCATGGCTATTAGTTTATTAGACATACAATAAATATTTATGATTAATATGGGTTATTTGTCTTTAAATTAACATTAAACACCCATAAATGTTATGGTAAAGTTGATATTTGGCAAAAATTTTCGACCAACAACTACTCTGCATAGCTAAAAAACAAAAGCCCCTAACCTTTATTAACTGTATTTAGCTGTCCGCTTAGCTTAAACGAGGCTTTAGTCATGCTTTCTTCAATTTAATCCAAAAGGTTGCCCCCTGATCCTCCCTGGAAAGCAGACCAATACTTCCTCCCATGGCTTCTACAAATTCCTTGGAGATGGCAAGTCCCAGCCCGGTACCTTCGGACGAGTCGTTTTTAAGCCTGGAATAAGGTTTGAATATCGTTTTCTTTTGTGCAAGGCTCACCCCTTTTCCACGATCCGTTACGGAAATCCTAACAAAGTAGTCTTCTACTTCCGCATTTACCTTTATCCCTTCCCCTTCGGGAGAATAACGGATGGCATTGGTCAGGAAATTATTCAATATCCAAATGGTTTTCTGTGGGTCGACCAGAACTTCCTGTTTATCTATGGCCGAAAGGCTTTGTACGGTTAGTCCTTTCTCTTTGATAAAAGGTTGTATTCCCATAACGGCAGAATCTATCAGGTAACCTACTTTTGTCCGGGAACTCAACACATCGATACTCCCGCTTTCTATTTTGGACAGGTCCAGTATTTCGTTAATGGTTCTTTTAATCCGGTCGTTGTTTTGCATAATGGTCTCTACCCATTCCCTCTGTTCGTCGTTCAAAGTCCCGGCCTTTTCATTTTGTAATAATCCCACTCCCATATCGATTGCCGCAACGGGAGTTTTTAATTCATGGCTTAATGTGGCCATAAAACGGGTTTTGGCCTTGTCCTTATCGGCAAATGCCGTGATATCAGTCAAAATGATCACGTGGCCTATCAGCACTTTTCTTTCCCCTTCCCCTGTTGGAGTTGTTACGATATCAATAATATCTTTAGAAAACAGCTTTTCACTCCTGCCTTCCGTTACTTTTACAGGAGATTGTGCCTGCCCGCCGAGCATAAGTTCCCGGATCAGGTTTTGCATCAACTCATTGTGTATGGCAATATCGGGGGCATATTTTTCGTGAACTTCCTTTTGCGTTAATCCCAACAAGGCAAGTGCTCTCCGGTTTACAAACAGGATATTTTTATTCTGGTCCAGTCCAACCACAGCTTCGGAAAGCTGGTTGATGATCGTATCGAGCCTGTTCTTTTCGAAAAGGATTTTCGCGTAGTTACTCTGTTCAAATTCCCTGAGTTTTAACGCCATTAAATTAAAAGATGCGGCGAGGTGCCCGAATTCATCTTTTCTGCCGGCAGGAATGTCTACATCGTATATTCCCCTGGACACCTTATCAATGGCCTTGTCAAATATCCTGATGGACCTGGTGAGATAACCGGGCATGCCGAAAGTAAAGAAAAGCCCGATAACCAGCGTGGCAAAAGCAATAGTCACCATGGAAACAAATACCCTGTCGGAAATGTTCTTCACCCGCCGGTTGCTCTCCAGTATTTTTTCCTGGTTGATCCCGTAAATCTGATCGGTTATCTCCCTTATTTGAAATATATATTCCAGGCTTTCCCTTTTTTGATCGCTACCCAGTGTTTCGGCAAAGCCCTTTATATTGCTTTCCAGTTTTTGGGTGAAGGCAGCTTCCCCGGTTTCGGTGATATTGGCTTTTTGAAACCTGAGCTGGGTATCCAGTTCCGACAAATGTCCGTCGACCCGGTCAGGCTGGTCGAAGACAAGTATTTTTTCAACAGCATCAATTTCCGTGTTGATACGTTGCATATACTGCAATGTACGGTTATTGTCCTTCAGAATGGTGGAAGCCTCATTGCCCAGTTTCTTGACATAAAAACTGCCCACCAATCCCAATAACAGGATGATGATAAACAAAAACCCGAAGGAGAGCAATAATTTGGTTTTGAATTTCATTTGCGTATGTTTAAGTTGTCGATTACCGGTTGCCTGTAACAATTAACCGATTCCCAACCCCAGACTTCCGGCTTCGGAGGTCCGGCTATCAAAATACAATAATAACATCGATCTCGGTATCCAGTAAATACTTTAATAATTTATCAAAGTAATTCTTTCCCCGTAATTGCCTCCAAAGGGAAAAGTGGGGTTTTCCCATGACGATGTTGGTAATTTTCAGTTCCACGGCCTTATGGAAAATCGCCCCGGAGATATTATCTTCCCTCAGGATAATGACCTGTCCCCCCAATTCCCTGGCCATTTGCATATTGTTCAACAGTTTACGCTGTGTTCTCAGGTCGATCTTAAATACATCTTCCCGGGGTGTTTTTACATAAATTACAAACCATTCCGCATGGTAATAATCGGCCACTCTCGCCGTCTTTCTTATAATGTGTTTGCCGCTTTCATAGTTGGTACTGATACAGGCCATAAAGCGCTCCAGCTGCATACGTCCCTTGACTGGTAAACTGCTTTCTATTTTCTTTTCCACCTGGGAGGCCACTTTGCGCAATGCCAGGTCGCGGAGCTGTAATATTTTTTCGGGCTGAAAGAAATTATCCAAGGCCCGTTCCACACGCTCGCCTTTATATATTTTCCCTTCTTTCAGGCGTTTGATAAGGTCTTCGGCAGGAAGGTCTATATTGACCACTTCATCGGCATCGTTCAGTATCCTGTCCGGGATGGTCTCCCTGATCTCTATCCCGGAGATATTCGCTACCCTGTCCGTCATACTTTGCAGGTGCTGCACATTAAAGGCCGTAATGACGTTGATACCGTAATCCAGGAGTTCTTCCACATCCTGCCACCGCTTCCCGTTCTTACTTCCGGGAATATTGGTATGGGCCAACTCATCCACCAAAACCACATCGGGCCGGGAAAGGATAATGGCATCCGGGTCCATTTCCTCCAGTTCCCTGCCCTTGTAAAAAACCTTTTTCAGCGGAATTTGCGGGATGCCCTGCACCAGGGCCTGTGTCTCTTCCCGATCATGGGTTTCAATAAGGCCGATCCTGATATCTACTCCCGCTTCCAGTAATTGATGGGCTTCCTGCAACATCCTGTATGTCTTTCCCACGCCGGCGATCATTCCGATATATACTTTAAGCCGGCCTTTTTTACGCCTTTGAATAAGGTGCAGGAAACGGTCTTTTTCTATGCTGTTATCAGGCATCTTTAAAAATTAAAGAGGTGGTCCAGATGGTAACCCAGGGTAACCATAAGTTCCCATCGCTCATTGATATTGTGGTTATCTGAGAACAAAGCAATATCCTTATCTGCACGGAGGAACCGAGCTTCTCCCCGAATGTAGCCGCTTGTTACCGGCCTGTATTCTCCTCCCAGGGTCAGGCCCCAGAGGTCGAGCCCTGTTTCTTCTCCCTTAACTCCCGGTACAAGACCGCTGATAAAGCCTTCCTTATCCCGGAACCTCTCTCCCCTTGCCGTGACCGACCACCGAGGATCGATCTGGTAACGGATTGTTGCCAGAGCATTATACATAAACGCTGTTTTATCCCGATCCCCTGCCGTATCGGACTGTGTTCCCATATCTCCTCCTAAAGTTATGAACAATTTATCGTTCAGCTGGGTGTTCAAATACAAATTGTGATATGTCCTGAATTGTTTCACCGGGAAATCATCCGGGGATTCCCGTCCCAGGAGATTGGTAAAGGTCAGGGAAGTGACGTCGTTAAATCGGTACTGCAACAACACCCCGAAAGACTTGGTATCGTTGACATCCTGAAAATAGTTGTAACCGTTTACCGCCCACAATTCGATATACAGCTTTTCAAAACCTTCATACGAGATTTTGGCCCCGGCCTGATAAAACGGTTCATTATAGGTGGCAACAGTGGTGGAACTCAGAAAATTGTTTTTCGGCAAAAAACTTTCCGTACCTATATGTGTGGTAAAGAACCCGGCATCTATCCACAGGTCCTTGGCTATCCTGAACCCAAGATTGGCTTCCTGGACGGCCCGGTATTCTTCGGACCATGTGGCCCGGGCTATATCTCCCCAATGTAAAGTAAGGTTTCCCCTGATCTTGTCCGAATCATAATGCGCTCCCACCTGGGCAACATTCAATCCGAACCGTTCGTTCCGGGAAGAGACCGTGGTATAGGGCTGGAATGCGTTAACATCGGTATCGTGGGTAAAATAACTGTAATAGGTATCCAAATATCCCGAAACGGTCAGGGTTTTTGTTTTTTCCTGGGCCTGGACAGTACCGAGGCTCAGGAAGGCAGTAAGAAAAAATGGAAAGGATTTCATCTGTCTGTTTTTAGATCGATGACAAATGCACTCTGAAATGTATGGTTGTACCTTTTGTTACCGACCGACTGTTTTTGTGTATACTCCATTTATTTTATAAATCTACTCGTGCTCTAATTCCCCAATTCGTCCAATGCCATATTAAGTTTCAGCACATTGACATAATTAGCAGGACCACCTAAAAATGAACTTTCCGTATGACTTTCTATCAATTCCCGTAATTTATTTTCAGAAATTCCCCTTACTACTGCAACGCGATTGACCTGGACCAGGGCAGCTTTTTTGGAAATATGAGGGTCTAGCCCCGAACCGGAAGCGGTAACAAGGTCTACCGGAATGTCCTTTTTAGCCAGCCCGGGATGGTATTTTACCAGGGTATCTATCCTGTTTTTCACCAGTTCGAGATATTCGGGGTTCGCAGGCCCGTAGTTAGATCCTCCCGTAGAAGAGGCATCGTAATCCACTGCGGACGAGCGGCCCCAGAAATATCGGTTGCTGTGAAACTGCTGGCCGATATTTTCAAATCCCACCAGCTTTTTCCCCTTATAGATAGGATTGCCCTGAGCACCGTCCGGAGCGAGAACAGTACCCAGCCCCACCATGGCAAGCGGATACCCGATACCGAAAAGCAGGAGTGTCAAAAAGCTTAAACCGAAAATGGTTCTTAGTGTTTTCATTTTTTTATATTTTACAAGAATAGATTAACAATAACATCGATAAATTTTATCCCTATAAACGGCAGGATAATGCCTCCCAGGCCATACACCAGCAGGTTCCTTGTCAACAGCTGGGATGCACCCATCGGGCGGTATTTGACACCGCGCAGGGCGAGTGGGATTAATGCTGGAATGATCACCGCATTAAAGATCACTGCAGACAGTATGGCCGATTCCGGGCTGGCCAGCCCCATAATGTTCAGTACGTTCAGTCCGGGAATACTTATGGCAAACAAGGCCGGGACTATGGCGAAATACTTGGCCACATCATTGGCGATGGAAAAGGTAGTGACATTTCCCCGTGTAATCAGTAGTTGTTTACCGATCTCTACCACTTCCAGCAGCTTGGTAGGGTCATTGTCCAGGTCCACCATGTTTGCGGCTTCCTTGGCGGCCTGCGTACCGCTGTTCATGGCGATCCCCACATCAGCCTGGGCCAGGGCCGGGGCGTCGTTGGTACCGTCGCCCATCATGGCCACCAGTTTACCGGCTTCCTGTTCTTTTTTGATGTACAAGAGCTTGTCTTCCGGTTTGGCCTCGGCGATAAAATCATCCACCCCGGCCTGTTTAGCTATATAAGCGGCGGTCAGGGGATTGTCCCCGGTAACCATGACCGTTTTCAATCCCATTTTCCGGAACCGGGCAAAGCGCTCCTGTATCCCGGGTTTAATAATGTCTTCCAGCTGGATAACCCCTACAGCTTTTTTATCTACTCCCAAAGCCAAAGGCGTCCCTCCCTTTTCTGCAATTTCCCTGACCTTGTCCTGGAGCTGGCAGAGTAACTCCGGTACTATGTCACACCATTTTTCAATAGCGTCCCAGGCACCTTTCCGTATTTGTCGTCCGTCCTTGAGGTCTACACCGCTCATCCGGGTCTCGGCGGAGAATTTTACGAATTCGTCAACCTCAATATCTTTGAGATCATCGAGGAATACATCCGAGGCTCCGGCAAGTTCTATAATGGATTTCCCTTCCGGGGTGTTATCAGAAGCCGAACTCATGGCACATAAACGGGCAAATTCGGTTTCGTCCGTACCATCCAGGGAATAGAAATGAGTAGCTTTACGGTTTCCTATGGTAATGGTCCCGGTCTTGTCCAGCAGCAATACATCGATATCCCCCGCCGTTTCTACGGCCTTACCCGATTTGGCAATGATATTGGCAGACAGGGCCCTGTCCATACCCGCAATTCCGATGGCAGAAAGCAGTCCTCCGATCGTTGTCGGTATCAGGCATACGAACAGGGATACCAATGCGGCAACAGATAACAAGGTATTGCTGTAAGCCGCAAATGGCTGCAAGGTTACGGTAACGATCAGAAATACCACGGTAAAACTGGCCAGAAGTATAGTCAGGGCTATTTCGTTAGGGGTTTTCTGGCGATTGGCCCCCTCTACCAGGGCGATCATTTTGTCCAGGAAGGATTCCCCGGGCTCGGAAGTCACTTTTATTTTTATGGTATCCGATAACACTTTTGTTCCCCCGATAACGCTGTTGTGATCGGTTTCCGCTTCGCGGATGACAGGTGCGGACTCCCCGGTAATGGCCGATTCGTCAATGGATGCAAATCCTTCGGTGATCTCCCCGTCCGCAGCAATAACATCATCGGCTTCAGCAATAAAAATATCATTCTTCCGGAGTTCCGCAGCATTTACCATTTTTACCGTGCCATCTACCAACAGGCGTTTAGCCATGGTATTGGTTCGCGTCTTTTTCAACGCATTGGCCTGTGCCTTTCCCCGGGCTTCCGCAATGGCTTCGGCCAGGTTGGCAAACAACAGGGTAATGACCAGGATCAGGGTAATAGCGAGGTTATACCCGAAACTGCCTACACTTCCATTCTGGACAAAAAGGGATATACACGTCACAGCGATCATGACCAGAGTACCTATTTCCACGGTGAACATCACCGGGTTTTTCATCATGGATGCCGGACGGAGTTTTACAAAAGATTCCCTCCATGCACTTTTCAGGATGTTTTTATTTAATATCTTGCTCTTGGAATTCATTTTTTACCTATTTATAGTTTGGCTTTCGCCGTTTTAGTCATCAGGGACTTCAGGAACCCGTTAAAACGTAAAGTGCTCGGCTATCGGTCCGAGGGCCAGGGCCGGAAAAAATGCCAGGGCGGAGACGATGAGAATAACCGCAAGCAGGACCGAAGCAAAGGCCGGGGTTGCCAGTTGCAGGCTTCCCGCGGTCTGCGGCACCTGTTTTTTTACGGCAAGTGATCCTACAATGGCAAGAGGGCCGATAATGGGCAGAAACCTGGCCAGGAGCATTACTATTCCCGTGGTAATATTCCAGAAGGGGGTATTGTCTCCCAGTCCTTCAAAGCCCGAACCGTTATTTGCCGAAGCTGAAGTGAACTCATACATCATTTCCGAAAAGCCGTGAAACCCGGGATTATTTAACCAGTCTAAACCGGGATTTGCAGTAATCAGGTAGCTGGATATCGCCGTTCCGGAAAGGATAAACAACGGGTGAAGAATAACCACAATAGCTGCGATCTTGATCTCTTTGGGTTCCAGCTTTTTTCCAAGGAAGTCCGGGGTACGGCCAATCATCTGGCCGGCAATGAATACCGCAATGACCATAAAGACAAAAAAGTTGATAAAACCTACACCAACACCTCCATAAATGGCATTGATAAACATATCCAGGAGGAATATCCCGCCGGACAGCGGGGTATGGCTGTCGTGCATGGAGTTTACCGATCCGTTGGATGTGGATGTAGTGGACACTCCCCACATGGAAGATGCAATCGGGCCCAGACGGACTTCCTTACCTTCCATATTCACCGTTTGTTCCAGTCCTATTCCGGCAAAATTGGGATTGCCTTCCACTTCCTGCCAGGCCGATATGGCGACAAAGGATATGAACAAAAGGGACATCACCCCGAACAGGTATATGCCCAGCTTTTTCCGTTTCATATAAAATCCGAATGCAAATACCAGGGCCATGGGGATAAGCAATATGGCTATGTTTTCGGCCATATTGGTCAGGTAATTGGGGTTCTCAAAGGGATGGGTGGAATTGGGACCGAAAAAACCACCTCCGTTGGTCCCCAGTTGCTTGATGGCCACCATGGGCGCTGTAGGTCCACCGGCTACCATTTGCGTTTCTCCTTCCAGGGTAGTGACTTCCCGAAGGCCTTTAAAGTTGGTTGTGGTGCCGTTGAGCGTAAGTATAACAGACAATATTACAGCCAGAGGCAACAGGATACGGGTACAGCTTTTAAGCCACAGGCTGTAAAAATTCCCCAGGGTTTTGGAACTCTTGTTGGCAAGTCCCCGGAACAACAGCGCACAAGCTGCAATCCCGGTTGCGGCACTGACAAACTGTAGCCAGCCAAATACCGCCAGTTGAGTGAAATAGCTGGCTCCGGTTTCACCGGAATAGTGCTGTAAATTGGTATTGGTCATAAAACTGATGGCCGTATTAAAAGCCAGTGCAGGCTCCCAGTTTCCAATACCTACCGGGTTCCAGAATTTTATAAGCCTCTGGACGGAAAGAATGGCAAATGCCACGAGAAAAAACAGCAAGTTTAATCCCAATAAAGCTTTTGCATTCTGTTTCCAGTCCATTTCTTTATCGGGATTGACCCCGCTTATTCTATAAATCATTTTTTCTACCGGAGACATAAAACCCATCCCGTTTTTTTCTCCCTTAAACACTTTCACAATAAATTTTCCCAATGGCCAGGCCAAAACGGCTGAAAGCAGAAAAATCAGGATGGCCCCTATAATTTCATTATGTATCATGTTTAGAATTTTTCGGGTTTTACTATGGCATAAAAAAGGTAGGCCAGGGTTATTACGGCTAATATCAGAAGTACGATCATGATCTTATGGTTATTAAGGTTTATCGGATAAGGTTGTCAAACCAGTCGATGGATTTAAAAAGAATGATGAAACCTGCAATAGTCAGCAGGATCATCGCTAAACTCAAAAGTGCTTCCATAGTTGTATTCATTATATTTGTTTGATGTATCACGGTATGCCAATCCCGTGCCATCAGAAAATTCAAAAGGCAAATAAAACCGTAACCAATAAACAATCAATGCATTAAAAAAAGGAGTCTTTCCCTTAGAAAAAATAAAATCCTTTCAAAATGAAAAGGTTTTTTCAAAATGAAAGGGTGCGATAAGTATGAATGTGATATGGGAACTGTGATAAATTACAGGTCGATGTCGTATTCCTCCATTTTCCGGTAGAGTGTGGTAAGCCCGATGCCGAGCAATTTGGCAGCCCTGGTTTTATTGCCGTTCACATATTCCAGTATGCTTTGAATATGATCTTTTTCCACTTCTTTCAACGAAAGTTTCAATGCACTTTTGCCTTGATATCTGGAAAAATAAAAATCCATAGGAAGCAGTTCCGCTTCCAGTGTTTCTGTTTCTGCAAGGATCACCGCTCTTTCTACAATATTGCGCAGTTCCCGGATATTGCCTTTCCAGTGGTGGTCTATCAGAGCTTTTTGGAATTCCGGGCTCATCCCGGTGACCTGTTTTTTGGTTTTCAGATTAAAAACTCCTATAAAATATTCGGCCAGCATTGGAATATCCTCAATGCGTTCGTTCAGTGCGGGAAGGATTAGCGTAAAAGTAGAAAGCCTGTAGTACAGATCTTCCCGGAAATGCCCCGTGTCGACCCCGCCCTTTAAATCCCTGTGCGTAGCGGCGATGATGCGAACATTTACTTTGGTTTCTTTGGTATCCCCCAGCTTGATAAAAGTGCCTTCTTCCAGAAAGCGCAATATTTTGGCCTGCAAGTCGATATCCATTTCTCCGATCTCATCCAGGAACAAGGTACCCAGGTGAGCCTCTTCCAGCAGTCCCTTTTTGTCCTTCTGTGCCCCGGTGAATGCCCCGGCCTTGTGCCCGAAAAGCTCACTTTCCAAAATGTCCTTCCCCAATGCGCTGCAATTGATGGCCAGGAATTGTTCGGTTTTTCGCTCACTGTGGGCGTGAATAGCCTTGGCAAAAACTTCCTTCCCGGTCCCGGTTTCTCCATTGAGTAAAACCGTGGTATCCAGGGGCGCGACTTTTCGGGCCAGTTGTATGGCTTCCTTTATTGCTTTGGAGGTACCAATAATCTTATCAAATCCAAAGTCTCCCTGAATCCGGGCCTGCAATTTTTTGATTTTAAACCGGAGTTGCGATTTTTCAACAGCCTTGCTCACCAAAGGAATGATCTTCTGGTTATCGTCTCCTTTGACCAGGTAATCCAGGGCCCCGCTTTTTATAGCTTGTACCCCGTCGGGAATATTTCCGTAAGCCGTAAGGCATATCACCTCGGTCTCCGGGCTAATGTTCTTGTACGTTTCGATAAGGGAAATACCATGACCGTCCGGTAACTTTACGTCGGCTAACAAAACGTTTATCGCCTGTTGTTTTAAAACCTCTTTTCCTGCTTTTGCAGTACCAGCCTTGTACACCCGGTATCCTTCCAGCTCCAGGATGCGGGCAAGCATATTCAAAAGGTCTTTTTCGTCGTCAATGATAAGGATGGAAGGTACCACAAATTTCTGATTTAAGGCAAATTTACGGAGTCTATGGGATTTTTCTTCATATTTACCAAATGCTTTTTGTTTTACAAACAAAGGGGAAACGCGCTTAAAATTCGCTTTTCTGTTCCCCCCAACGCGTAATCCTTTTTTTAAAAATCTTTTAATACCGCACTGTCAGCCCCAATTTAAAACTGCTTCCTTTGCCCTTGGTATACAGATTTTCCCTGGTAAACCATTGGGAACGTGCCGGGAAGTAATCCTCATTCAGGACATTTTCCATGGAAAAATTCAGGGTCGTACTTTTAGTAAGCCGGTACCCCAGGTTCAGGTTCACCACATTATATGCTTTTACCGGCCCCTGGTATACATCATAGGTACCGCTGTCGTTCATAGTAAAACGATCGCGGTTGCCTATCCGGATAATCTCCCCGTATATGTCCAGTTTTTCTGTTGGGCTGTATTTTGCATACGCGGTGATCTTTGGTGGCGCAATCCTGTCCCCTCCCAGGTACACATCCGCTTCATCCGAGAAATCCCCGTTGTCGTTGACATCCCGTTTACCTTCGAGGTAACTGTATGTTGCCCCTATGTTTAAATTAGAAAAGGGATAGTAATCGATCGTACCTTCAAAACCGTATAATTTTTCCGGGCTTCGGACTACGTTAAAAATCCCTTCTTTAAATTCACCGCTCGAACCCAACTCCGATGTACTTATAAAACCAACGGCTTCCAGCCGGAGCTTTCCGAGCAACTTGCTTACAAATCCCAATTCATAATTATCCACTATCGAAGCTTCCGTATTGATGTTTTTTATATCCGTAACCCGGGCAGCCCTGAGAATCCTCCCGATATCATACACGGAAAAACCCTGGGAAAAACTGAAATAAGGACTGAACCAGGGAAATCTGTTATACCGTACCCCCGCATTAAACACGGTTGCCGTATACTCCAGTTCCCCTCCTTTTACCTCAAACCCGGGGTTGTCTATTTCTCCGGTAACCGGGTTCACCGTACGCAGGGTCGTATAATCGTCTACACCGATAGTGATACGTTCAACGCGTATTCCTCCCTTTAGAATCAGATCCCGTAAGAGATTAATTTTTAATTGTGCAAAGGGAGCCAGGTTCACCATATTCATTTCGGGTACCCAGGTACGCCCATCCACCAAGGGCTGGGAGGTAATATCATTGAGCAGGTCCAGTCCATAAGTAGCGGACACCGTGAGCTTATCTGTAAAAGTATGGGGGCTATGCAACACCACGCGGGCGCCTTTCTTTTCCGAATCGATCTGGGACTGGCCTCCGAATTCAAAGGAATCGGACCAAAAAAACGTGTTCGCTACATTCTGATAATAAAGGTCGGCGTGCAACGATGTTGATCCGAAAACCGCCTGATGGTTATAGGTAAGGTGCAAATTATTGTTTTTGGTCCCCTGCGGAACCCCTAAGGGCGTCCCCAATTCGGCAGTAGATTTCCGGCCGGTATCATAATCCCCGTCAACCTGTATATAATTGGTATTTTGTTTTGTGCTATAGCGATTATAAGTCAATACCAGCTTTTGGTTTTTCGCGATATCATAACCAATTTTAGCAAAGCCGCTAAAGCTGTTGGTCTCTCCGAGCCCGTAAGTGGGAGGCAATACATCTCCTTCCGCATCTTTATACGCTCCCGTCTGTTCCAAAGTTCCATTGATAAGATACGACCATTTGCCGATTTTACCGGAAAAACTCTGGCTTAACCGGCCTCCTATACTATTGTCGATATTGGTAAAAGCCCCGGAAGCACTCAGATCCGTACTACCGGAAAACGCCTTATCTTCATCGCTGTTCCTGGTAATATAGTTAATGATCCCCCCTTCCGCACCATTGCCGTAAATGGCCGTAGCGCCTTTTATGACTTCTACCCTTTCTATTAATGCTGGGTCCAGCGACCGGATATCCAGCTGACCGTTCCGCAGCGGTGTAGATTGCGATACCCCATCGATCATTACCACAAAATCCCTTCCCCTCAGCTTTTGCCCGAAGTTACTGGAGGTACCCGTACTCGGGGCCAATCCGGGGACTTTGGCACTCATAATATCCGAAATATTAGAGGTGATATTTAATTGCTGTTCCATAACTTCCCGGGAAAGAATCGTAACGGTAGTTGCCAGCTCGTCCCTGGCTTCCGGGGTCCGTGAGGCGCTGATCACTACCTCGGCCAGGGATTGTATATCCTCGGCCAAAACAAAGCGGACTTCCGTTAAGTGCGCGTTCAGTCCGATCTTCTTACGCTGTTTCACAAATCCTATAGTGCTGGCTACTATTGTATATTCGCCTTTTGGAATACTTTTAAAAAAATAGTGCCCGTTTTCGTCAGTAACAGCCCCCTTTGCCAGATCAGAAATATAAACATTTACTCCCAGCAGGGGATCTCCGTCTGCATCCGTCACTGTACCGGATATGGAAAATTGTTCCTGGGAATATATTATCTGTAACACTAAAGTCAGTAGCAAGGTCAGTTTAAATGTCCGCATAATGTTAAAATCCAGTTAAAATTGCGGGCAAATATATATTATTTAGACTAAATATTAATAATGATCATAGAGACTTTTTCAAATAAATAAACCATATGTATTATATATCATGAGGAGATATTCATCGTATATGATTTTCAATCAATACATGGGGTACAGAAAAAGGGGTATTATTCATCTTTAAATTTTTTAATTACTGTACCCACACCTCGTCACAGGCAATCATTGGTTTTTTGCGTTTATGGTAGCGCCAGAACGGCAATTGTTCAGGAGGAACGGCTTTTATCTTTATAAATCGTACCGGGGTTTCCTTTTGCAGGGAAAAAGTATGGGGCAGCATCCGTACGGAATAGTTCTCTTCCGGTGTGCTGTTTTTCAGCGCTCCTGTTTTCCGGTATGTTCTTCCGTCTTCGGAAACACTGACTATCACGGCTTCCGGCCGGAATATCCAGTGCCTGGGGTCTTCCAGGAAGTTTATTTCCACGGAGCTCACTTTTTTTATTTTTTTCATATCCACAACCACCTCCATCGGCACGCCGTAGTAGCACAACCAGTTATAACTGAAATCATCATAGCCCGGCACACCGTCGGTCAGTGTTCTTTTTCCCTTGGCAGGGTAGTCTTCCGTTGCCGGGTATTTCATCGCTGTGATCTCCCCACCCCTGGCGAGATTGGGACGTACACCGTTTTTAAAAATGTGCTCCCATTCTTTCTGATATTCCTCGGGACTCCGGCCTCCTTCCGAAAGCACCCTCACCCCAGCCTCCTCACAGACATCCGTAAAACGGCGTACCCGTTCGGGAAAAACTTTCCTTACCTTCCACCGGCCATTCTTACATTCAAATATGCCGTGCTTTTCCAGGCCGTAGAACCGGGCCTGTTGCAATACCGTGTATTCGTGCGTAAGCCGAAGCCTGCGTATTCGTACCTGACGCAGGGCATCTCCTTCTACAGCTGCCTCTGCCCGGTCCATCAGGGTACTGTAACGGTCTATGTTTTCAGGAGACAAGTAAGTATCATGGTCATTTACCGGGTTGCCGTAGATACTCAGGCTGACCTTGCCTTTTATGACATTGTTCCGTATCTCTTTAAGATATTTGTCCACAAAAGGGGAGGCTGTGCCGTAATAGCCCTTCAGGAATTCGCGGGTCAGTTTTTCCACATCGGTTTCAGGGTTCCAGAGCAATTTTGCCAGCAGGTAGCCTTTCAATTCTGACATGTCGCTATAAGTACTTCCGCTGCCTTGTGCAAAGACCCCTTTTACTCCCCGGTCCGAAAAATACTTCATGTTTTGTTTCAGTGCGGGGATGTCGGGAAAAGGTGCCAGGTAATTGGTAAACTGGGTGTAATAATCCCACACCATAATGTTGGCGGTTTTCTGTTTCCAGCCCCTTAAATTATTCCGGAAACCCGCTGCCGATCTTTCCCGGGGCAGGGCTTCTGTTCGCTGTGCATTAATACTGCTCAACATTACATATACATTATCGTCAGGAGCCGTTATCAGGGGAGGCTGTGCCGTATAGGTATAAGCCAGCGTAGTGAATATCTTGTCGGGAAACCGCCGGGCTATTTTGTTCACAAACCGTATCAAGGAGCCCTGCGGTCCACCTTCCTGCTCATCCACAGCACTACAACGGTCACATTCGCAATAACCGATGTCGTCATTCGGGCTTACAGACCAGTAAATGGCATAAGGCTTTTGTTCCATTTCTTCCTTAAGCCTGTTCACGGCTATTTCCAGCACTTTTTCATTGCTCAGGCAAAGCTGCACGGGTTTGCGCTTCCCGTCGACCAGCGCATAGTATTCCGGGTGGCCCTTAAAATAGACCGATGAGGGCACCAGTTTTTCGAAAGAATGTCCCCAAATCCCCCATAGATCCGTAAACCGGTGCAGTTTGTGCCACACCAGGTATTCATCGTCCCATGCGCCCGGGAAATACACTTCCCTGAACACAAAGGCGGGAGCTTCCTCCACTTCCGTATCTGCAGGAAGTACGAGTTTTTTTATTTCGGGAACATACGGAGGCTCGCCCGCATACCACTTCCGGCATCCCAGAAATTTTTCCACAAAAGTATAGACCCCGTAGCGCAGTCCCTGTCCCGATCCGCCTTTTATGGCCAGGCTATGGCCTTTTACCGTAATGCGGTAGCTCTCTTCCCCAGGCTTTTCCAGGCCTATATCGCCCGAAAACCGGGTATTCCCGATGCTTATTACCGGGAGATTCCCCGTTTCTCCCTCTTTTTGTACAACGAGGCTGACCCCGGTAACCCGGTTAAAATAATCCTGAAATACCTGAGCCGATTCCTTTTCCTGTTCCGAGGGGTTTTCCGGGATGAGGATGGTGTACCCGGATTTTTCATTATCGGCCAATATCAGGTCTCGGGCGTATGTTTGCCGTATAGTCATAACACATAAAAAAAACAGGGTGATGCTTACTGGTGACGGATATACCGGAGGTAGTTTCATAAGGCAAGTTCTTTATTGCGGATGTTTATAAAGCTATTAAAAATTACGGAACAGGGAAATATAAACATCGTACTGGTTCAGGTAGCGGCTATCCCCTATTTTCCGGTGGTTCCACACGGCATAGAGCGATATGGTGGCGAGATCTCCCAGGGTTTTCTGGTAGCCCACTCCCGCAGATTGGGAAATAAAACTCCCGAAGGCATTGTACTGGAAATTCCGGTTACGGTCGTCCGGAGAGGTCCCCGCCCCGAGGATCAGGGCCAGGTGATCCTTTTTTTCATTGAGATAATGTCGCCCTGTCAGGATATAGGCCTGGTGCCATTTGTCGGCATCTTTAATCATATATCCCCTTAAATTCAACCAGTTATTCCCGAAATATTTTCCGACAGACCAGGTTCCGGAATAGGTGTTGATCCCTTCGGAACGCAGGTACCTCATTCCGAGCTCACCTTCCCAGCCCTTATTAAAATTGCGATACAGGGAATATCCCAATCGCCATTTCGGGAACACTTTACTGTCAGACCACCCGGCCAGGATGTAAGAATAATATTTTTTATTGTGGATAAAATAGGATTCCAGTTCGGCCTGGAACCCATCCCCGGACTGCCTGTTGGCATAATTCAGGCGCCCCGTTAAGGTTGTCCCTTCGGGAAAATAGCGCATGTACTGTAAAGAGGTGATATTTGAGGTCCGTGTACCGTTGTCAAAAAAGGATTGCAAATGAATCACGCCCAGCCGGTTTTTCGAGGCTTTTCGCCGGAGTTTCCCCGTATATTCCCCATACCTCTGTTCTTCCGGGTAGAGGGTGTCGTATTGTTTTGCACTGGCTATGGCCTCTCTGTAATGTCCCAGTTTTTCCAATGCCCCGGTCTTTTGTCTGAGGAACCAGGCATTTTCCGGGTATACATTCAAGGCCTCTTCGGCGTACTTCAACACAGTATCGTATTGCTCTTCCCTGTAATAACCGCTCACCAGTCCTTTAAGCGCCACCGTATCTTCAGGGGAAACCTCATACACTTTCCTGTAGGTTTTGAAAGCGTCCGGCCATCGCCCTTCCTTTTCCGTTTTTTTGGCCTGCAGCAACCGTTGGTAAATATATACCTGCCTGTATTTCACACTGTCTTTATAGGTGTCCATAAGCTGTTTGCTCAATTCCGCAGCTGCCTTATAATCACCTTCGGCTTCCAGCAATCCGGATTTTTTAAAGAGGTATGCCTGGTTGCCGGGGTCCTGGTGCAACAGCTTGTCATAGAGAACGACAGCTTTTGTATATTCTTTCTGTCCCGTATAAACAGAAGCCAATCCTTTCAGGGCCGGAATGTGACCGGGATCTTTATCCAGCACATAGGCAAACTGTTTTTCCGCTTTTCCGGGTTTTCCGGAACGCGTGTACAACCTTCCCAGGAGCAGGCGAATATCTATATAGTCCGGGCTCAGTTCCAGACCTTTCCTGCAGAGTGCTATCGCCTTTTCATAATCCCGGTTTTCGCGGGTTTCTTTCAGGGCCATCTGTAAAAGTTCATCCGAAGACAGCCCGCTTTTCTGTTGCGCCACCACAACATGGGCACAAAGCAGGGTTATTACAAATATATATTTCATCCTTTACTTACTGTTTTTCCTTCTTCATTAATGTTTTCAATCCGGCGCAGCCCTCAACCCTATACTATGCCGCCTGACGCGTAAAGCCGCGGCGCTGCATATTACCCCACTGATGTTTTCTTCCGAGCAGGTGATTAAGGTATCCCTTTATGGAACTGAACAGTATAACGGGGTGATACAGAAAGGGTTCGAAAAACGCCATGCTACACAGCCCCAGCACTTCTTTCCAGCTCCTGTAATAGCGAAAAGTATACTGGTCCCATAAAACAGCTACGGAGGATATGAATACGGAATAGGTATACACAAAGATCAGAAGGATAATGGCAAAGGGCCAGTTTACCATTCCCATGATAATAAGGTAAATATAATAGAGTATGCCTACGGTTTCAATAACCGGGGCCAGCAGTTCAAAGAAAAAGTTATAAGGAAATATTACCAGCCCCATTTTCCTGTATCCGGGGTTGAACAATACCTTCCGGTGTACGGCAAATAACTGCATGAGGCCCCGCCCCCAACGGACACGCTGGCGGGTAAAGACTTTTAACGTATAGGGCGCTTCGGTCCAGCACAGTGTTCTTGGTATATACCGTATGGCATAATCCTGTTTGGTTTCACACATGTATTTACCCATGCGTACCAGTATGTCCATATCTTCTGCAAAGGATCTGGAATCGTATCCCCCGGCCTCAACAGCAATTTCCCGGTCAAAAAGCCCCAGGCCGCCCGACACATTCGGGACTGCATTAATGGCTGACCAGCCCATCTTTCCCATAATGTAGGAACGCACATATTCCATTTCCTGGAACCGGGGCAACAATGCCCGGGGAGGCCTTATCCGGGTAAGCATCCCGGCATCTACCTCACAGGAATTGGCTATCCGCAAGGGAGCTCCCGCAGCAATGACCCGTTTTTCTTCGTCCAGGAATGGCCGGATCAGGAACAACAAGGCATCATTGTCGAGAATACAGTCCACATCCGTATTCAGGAAATACGGAAAAGCAGCGGCATTGATCCCTGAATTTACGGCATCCGCCTTGGATTTCCCGTTTTCCTTGTCTATAACCAGCAGCTTCCTGTAGGCCTTATCGGCAGATTTGAAAAAGCGCCTGACGGGTTTTGAAGGCAACCTCGGATCATAGGCAAAGTCGATCTCGGTGAGCCGGAACTCCGAAACCAGCTTTTCCAGGGTTTCGTCCGTACTTCCGTCATTCACTATAATTACTTCAAACCGGGGATAGTTCAGCGTTAACAGGGAGCGAACATTGTCTATGATCGTCGCGGCCTCATTGTAGGCCGGGGCGATTACCGATATTCCCGGAGTCAACGGGGACTCTACCAGGATCTCCTGTTTCCTGAAGCTGTTCAAACGCCTGTTTTTACGTATGTTGCGGGCAGACAATACTGTGAGGATAGCATACAGTGAAAATATGGCTATACAGTATATAAAAACAGCGCCTTCATAAAATCTCGTCGTATAGTACCAAATCGATTCTTCCATACTCATTCAAAACATATTTTACGTTCCGTGCCTTTATTTCGAGGCTCTTCTGTTTACCGGAACTAATATTTGATCAGGGGATTGGCCGCATGCTTCAAAACGATATGTCCCGGCCCTACAGCTTCCGCCTGCATTTCCCTTAGCAAATCTTCGGAAAGTGCATGGTGATTTACAATAGATCTGGCGGCGTGTTTCCTCAGGAGTATTTCCTGTTCGCTTTCGAACTTATCGCGGAGAAAGCTCAGCGACTTCCCGCTTCCTATCCTTCCCAGTGCCTTTAATATTTCCAGTTTACAGTGCCGGGGCTGATGGTTATATATGGAGATGAGATGTGCTTCGGCTTCTTCTGCCATTAATTTTCCGAGGGCATTGATAAGCTCCGCCCGGAGCCTGACATTTTCCGTTTCCAGAAGACTTACAATAGCGGAAACGGCTTCGATCTGCTGATAATGTACAGCCAGCTTCAGGCAGAAAGAGACCACCGAAGGATGATGCTCCATTGAAATCCAGTGAGAAAAATCGGGAATCTTCACATCCTTTCGCTGGGTTATGATGCGAAACATTTCTATTTGTTCCCAGTACAACAGGGGAATGGATATTTTTTCAAGAAAAAAGAACGGCCGGCGTTCCGAAAGTTTTATGAAATAACACCTTGCCCCTTCCCGTATATAGCGGTTTTTATGATCCAGCAATGGCAGCATCTTATCTTCGTTCACCGGTACTCCCATGGAAACCAGCTCGTCCAGGGCCGAAATAATCGTCTGCGTTCGCTTACGGGTAAGATTTTTTTCTGCAATGTGGTGTAAACCGAGATCAGTATACAACCGGGTGAGCCATTTCCGCGGTCTTCCCGAAAAATTCCTCCGGTATTCCATGAGTTCTTCGACAAGGAACTGCCGCACCTCCGGTTTGCGGAGCCCCAGCCCCCGGAATTCATCAAGGGAAAAGGCTACCGTCTCCGTAGGGACACTGCTTTCCGCCAGGATAACGTGCTTTACAATGAGTTCACGAATTTCCGGCAGCAACTTCGCTTTTTTTCTGTCACTGACGGCTCCTCTTCTTCTCCATAACAGAATAAACAGATATACCAGTATTCCTCCAATAACAGCTCCTGCCGATACAGCAGCAGCTATTTTAATAAAAACCGGTAATTGATAATAGTATTCCAGTATTTTGTCAACAGACATTTTTTCCATCTCATTTTTCTTCTGATATACTGGTTCGGGGATACATACATTTATTTGTCGATAAGCCGGCTTACCCGGGACAAGAGTTCTCCGGGGGTGAAAGGCTTTTTGACATAGTCGTCTGCCCCCATCCCGAAACCGTCCAGCACGGCTTCTTCATCATGTATGGCAGACAAGATAATTACCGGGACCTCTTGCTGTTCGATATTCTCCCTGAGCCTGCCAATGATCTCATAGCCATTGGCATAGGGAAGCATCAGGTCGGTAAGCACCAGGTCGTAGCGCTGTTCTTTCAAGGCAATTAGGGCTTCTTTCCCGTTACGCGCCTCTACCACCTTATATCCCTGCCTGGTCAGGATGAGGTTAAGCGTTCTCAGCATCATAAGATTATCTTCAATGACCAGTATCCTTTTCCGACCGGAAGAAGCAGAAAACTCTTTAACACCTGTTGAGGTCTGTGAATTTTTGTCGGCTTCAATCATTTTAAATATGGATTTAGGTTCATTTGCGTGGATAACTTCCTATTTTACAAAGCCAAAAGTATAATTTCCAGAATTTTCGATCATGACTTAAATCATAGTTTTTGAAGTTTTAGATCAACACACATTTTTTAACGATAAAATGCATTTTTGTTAAAAAACACCTAAATAAGGATGATATTTTGCCATATACACAAAGAGATGGGCTGAAAAATATTTTTTTGAAGTAAAGAAAGCGGAATCCCGAAATATAGAATATAAAAGTACCCGGCGGGACGATGCCCTAAATACAAACTCAACCCAATGAAGAAAAAAGTGGAGTTTTTATAAATTCAATAACCGGGTTCGCCCGGGGTCACCGGACGCACCTTCTTTCCTGTTTCCAAAACGGTAAATACGTGGGACTGATTCTGATAATTTGTTCGTTTTTATTAAAAAAGAGGGGCAACCTCTCTGATTGCCCCGTTCTTTATCCTGTTAACATGAATAATGTTTAGGCTTGTGAATCAAAAGCATGTTCAGCATTACACGCTTTGTCTGATATTTTTAAAAAGCTCCTCTACTTCGATTGGCTTCAAGCTAAAGCCGAAATAGGGGAACTTTTTCCTTATCCATTATTCACGTCCTGTTAATAATTATCATTTTGTGTGACCAGTCCCTCCGGTACCCCATCAATATATTTTTGCGGGATCGGGAAGTATTCATTTTTTCCTTCGGTAAAAGCGGCATTGGTAAGATGTGTACGACGGGTTTTCTCCACTTCCAGGTAACTGTTCATCACTTCATCCGCAATTTTCCAACGTACCAGGTTGAAAAAACGATGCCCTTCCATGGCCAGTTCCAGTCGTGTTTCCAACCGTACCAGTCGCCGGGCTTCATTTATATCAGTCCAGGCTTCCGTATACGTGGAGATATTGTAGTTGGCCGCCTCGGCGGTTCCCTCCAGATTTTTTACCGCAGCTGTATTTGCCGCTCTTTCCCGGATCCGGTTGACCAGTGCCCTGGCTTCTTCCAGACGTCCCAGTTCCACCGCAGCTTCCGCCCTCCATAAAATCACCTCGGCGTAACGGATGATATAGTAATTCAGTGCATTTACATACGGCCATGTGGTTACATAATACGACGAATTTGCAGAAACAATACGTTTTTTGGGGGAATACGGTCCATAGGTAGCCAGGTCTCTTGCCCATGTGTCCGAATATAAAATACCCAGGTCTTTATAGGGGATATCCGGGCGGGCCACGGTTATGTCCAGACGCGGGTCTACAAAATCCTCAGCGGTAACATTTACATTGTCGTTTACCGGGTAGCCGTTGTTATCGGTCTTAAAGGCATTGACAAGGTTCTGCGACGGGCGGTGAAACCCATACTGGGCATAATAAGGTCCTCCCGGAGCGGTTAACCTGTCACCTATGCTTCCGTTATAATTATCGGGTTGTCCGTCCTCTACGGAGTGTTGTACGGCAAAAAGGACTTCCCTGCTATTGTCATTTTCCGGCAAAAACACCTCCTGAAAATCATCCAGCAGGCCATAATTGCTATTCAGTACTTCTTCAGTACCGTCGTAAACCTCCTGCCATTTTCCCTGGAAAAGATAGCATTTGACCAGGTAAGCTTTTGCAGCTATTCCGGTCGGCCTGCCGGGCTCTTCCTGCGTATCCGGGAGTACTTCGTATGCCTGGCGGAAATCCTCCTCTATCCTGCTCCACAGTTCTTCGGAACTGAATTCCGTATTGGACTTGGCATAATCGTCTACTGTTGCAGCGGTTTCGTCAATATACGGAATACGGTTATAGATCTTTTTCAGTTCAAAATAAAAGTGCCCCCGGAGAAAACGAAGTTCTCCCATGCGCTGTTTCCCTAAGCCGGCATCAAAGGTTTCGGACTGCTGTAACAACCGCATGGCTTCGTTGCAACGTTTTACCCCTTCGTAAAGGGCCATCCATTTCCTTTCGATGTCAAATGTGGTAGGGTTGGTATTGAATATCTCCATCTGGTGGATGTTGTTCTGGTCACCGGTACCCCCACCGCCCTTGTAGCAGTCGTCGGAAACCACATCGCCGAAACTCCAGTTGGAAGCCGGGGAATTGTAGGCATTGCTCGACCCGTCGAACTGCCCGTTAAGCACACTGTAAGCCGATATGATGGCGCGTTCCACATTTTCGGGCACGGTCATCTCCTCCGGAGCCACTTCACCATAGGTAGTCTCTTCCAGGAAATCACCGGAGCAGGAGACCAGTTGCCCACCCAGGGCCAGGATCATTACAAACTTGGTTATATGTGCAGTTTTTATCATGTCTTCGATTTTTTAAAAGGTTAGGTTAAAGCCCATACTTACGGTCCTGGACGGCGGATATATACCACGGTCTACGCCTATATCCAGGTTCCGGTTGCTGGACGAATAATTTTGCAGGCCTATTTGCGGGGTCATCCCGCTGTAACCGGTAATGGTAAATACATTATTGGCCTGGGCATAAACCCGGAGCTGCATGCCTGCCATGGATTCGGAGTCAAACGTATAGCCCAGCTGTAAATTGTTCAGTTTAAAATAAGAGCCGTTCTCTACATAATAGGAAGAAGGCCGGATATTGTTGTTGGGATCGTCCAGTGAAAGCCTCGGAATACCGGAACCGGGGTTTTCCGGAGACCAGGCATTGACCAGCGAGGCATCTTTGTTATAAGCGGCCTGGTTAAAAAAGTGGGTTTTGTACTTGGTAAGGTTATACAGGTCATTGCCGAAACTGCCGTTGAAAAACATGCCGAGGTCAAACCTTTTATAATTCAGGTTGACATTAAACCCGAGCATCAGGTCAGGGTGCGGCGACCCTATAAAGGTCCGGTCGGCATCGTCTATGGTCCCGTCTCCATTGATATCCCTGAACCGGATATCTCCCGGTAACGCATCGGGTTGTGCAGCATGACTATTCACTTCTTCCTGACTGCGGAACAGTCCTTCGGCCACATACCCGAAGAAAGAGCCTATGGGCTGCCCGACAGCACTACGGGAGACTTCCTGATCGAAGTTTACACTGTGGAGGGAAGAACTGGGGATTCCGAGGTATCCGGTACTTTCGAGTTGGGTCAGTTCATTTTTATACCCCGTAAGGTTCATGGATATACTGTACCCAAAGTCGCCCGTGTTATCGGCATAGGTGATGTCCAGTTCAAATCCGCGGTTCTTCATCTGTCCGTCATTGACCCATTGCCCGTCGTTGGTTCCTCCGTAGGTAAGCGGCACGGGTTTGTACACAAGGATGTCTTCCGTGACCTTGTTGTAGTATTCTGCGGTAACATTCAGCTTATTGCCAAAAAAACCAAGGTCTACCCCCACCGTTGTTTGTGTGGTGGTTTCCCATTCGAGCCCGGGATTGGGAACCCTGGTCTGGCTCAGACCGGTAGCCACCGAATTCTGACCGCCCCCGACAGCATAGTCGGAATATGCATTATTATTGCTGTAACTGTCCACCGTGGAATAAGCCGGCACCTGCTGGTTCCCGGTCTGTCCCCAGCTTGCCCGTAACAGAAATGCCGTGAATGTATCACCGAGGTCAAAGAAATCTTCGCGATCCAGTCGCCACCCGCCAGAAACTGCGGGAAAAGTATCCCAGTTATTATTCGCCAGCCTGGAGGTTCCGTCTATCCGTACGGTAGCGCTCAGCAGATATTTCTCATCAAAATTGTAATTTACCCTTCCGAAATAAGAGTTCAATGCCCATTCACCGGCACTCCCCGAGTTCAGTTGGTTATCCGTTCCGAAAGTCAGGTAGCGAAAGCTGGGATCTTCATACAGGAAATTCTGCCGTGAGGCATCGAAGCTTTCATTATAGTATGCTATGGATTCCTGCCCGAAAAGGATATCTATATTGTGCAGGTCAAAACTCTTTTTGTAATTCAGGGTATTCGACCAGGTTAACTGGTAGTTGAAGCTATTACCGGTACTCAGGGAATTGATATTGTTCTGGGAAAGGATCTCGTCATACTCGGGTGAAAACCCACGATAATTATAACTCTGGTAATCGATCCCGAAAGAAGTTTTCAGGGTAAAATCACTGAGGTTCAGACTGGCGTAAACATTCCCCAAAGCCTGTACACGCTTTCTTTTGTTATCCTTACCCCTGTACAGGTTCCCCAGGGGATTTCCGAGGTCATTGATCGGGTTTCCGCCGTAGTTACCGTTAATATCCTTTACCGGGACAATGGAAGGGAACTGCAGGGCATCGTAAACGATACTTCCCAGCGCACTATTGGTCCCCGTACTCACCTGTTCGGTATAGGAAGCGGTGAAGTTTTCCCCGATAGTCAAAAAATCCTTCAGCTTATAACTGGAATTAAACCGGGCGGAAAAGCGTTTAAACCCCGTGTATTTTATAATTCCTTCCTGATCGAAATAGCCCAGTGAAAAGGTATGTTGCCCCCGTTCGTCGCCTTTGGCCAGGGAAATGTTATACGACTGTACCACGGCGGGCTGCATGATCTCTTCAATCCAGTTGACATCGGCACCCGGGATGGTTTGTTCTTCATTCAGCCATTGCGGGATCACGGGATTGTCCGGATCGTCCCCATATATATCGTGTGAAGGGACCTGTCCGTCATTTTTGGTGGCCTGCCACAGCAGATCGCCGTATTGTTGTGCATTCAGCATCCGCGGGAGGTTAAACGCCGATTGAATCCCTGCATAGCCGTCCACCTTGATTTCGTATATATCCCTGTTCCCCCCTTTTTTGGTGGTGATCACCACCACACCGTTAGCGGCGCGGGAACCGTATATGGAAGCCGAGGCCGCATCCTTTAACACCTGTATCGTTTCAATATCCAGCGGGTTTATGCTGTTCAGGCCGTTGGAAGCAGGTATCCCGTCAATAATCACCAGGGGGTCGTTATTGTTAATGGTACTGAACCCGCGTACCCGTATGGAAGTTCCTCCACCGGGGCTGTTATCGCTCATGATCTGTACTCCGGGCAAGCGGCCTTCCAGCATTTCCACCACATTAGAGCGGGGAAGCGCTTTCAGTTCTTCGGGTTCTACCGAAGAAATCGATGCAGTCACATTTTTCCTGCTTTCGGTGCCGTAACCTACAACCACCACTTCTTCCAGCCTGGAAGCGTCTTCCTGCAGCACTACGGTAACTTCTGTCTTACCCGTTACATCAATGTCCCGGCGTTTATAGCCCAGGAAAGTCACGGAGATCGTCCGGGCATCCCCGGGAATAAGCAATGAAAAATTGCCGTCAAAATCGGAAATGGTCCCTGTGGAGGTCCCCTCGATAAAAATATTGGCTCCCGCCACCGGAATCCCGTCCTCGTCCCTTACGGTACCGGATACTTTTCTTTTTTCCTGTGAATATTTGGTTTCCCGGGCAGAAAGTTCCTTTACCAGGATGCCGTTATCCGTGATCCGAAAATCCACATTCACTTCCGATTTCAGGATCGACAGGGCTTCTTCCAGTTCCTTGCTATTGATGTGGACGGTTATCCTTTTTTTCAGGAATTCCTGGTCCGACATATAAATGAATTTCCGGTGGGTCTGCTTCTCAATAAGCTGAAATACTTTCCGCACCGTTACATTCTTCAGGTTCAGATTCACCCACCTGTTCTGATGTACCTCCTTGTTTATCGGCGGTGTGAGACGGGTTTGAGGTGTTTCATGATTAGCCCGGGCACATACATTTACTATGAACAGGGCGGTTAATAACATACTGTTTCTCATGCTTCTTCTGTGAATTTATAAAGGTTCTTGTTGGGAATAAACGCTGCTCTCATCAATAATTTGCTACCTGTTTTCCCGATTATGGGCAAGCAATGACCGGCTTATGGATTTCATGGCCGTAGCCATATGGTTTTCAACGGTCCGGGGCGAAATGTTCAGTAATTCCGATATTTCCCTGTATTTTAGTCCGTCTACCCTGCTAAGCTCAAAGATCAGCCTGGATTTTTTCGGGATGTCGTCCAGTATTTCACTGATCTTGCTCCGGTCGATCTCTTTTTGCTCCTTTTCAATGATCTGTTCTTCCACACTCGGCAGGGCAAGTTTCAGCCCGGATGTCTCGTCCATACTTTCGTGGTAGTGGTCTGTTTTTACCCGTTTTTTCATCCGGTTCTTGGTCATGACATACACATATGATCTCGGATTCATCACTTCATCCAGCCGCTCACGCCTGTTCCACAACTGAATAAAAACATCGGCAACCTCTTCTTCCACGATATCCGCATTGCTTTCGTACAACAGTCCGAAACGGCATAAGCTGTTGTAATACCGGTTAAAAAAGATATCCATGGCTTCATAGTCTCCTTCTTTTATACTGCGGAACAACCGGACATCCGAAAATTCCGGACCACCGATCGTCAGATTTCGCTTAGTTTTCATTGGTTTGGATTATCGTGTAATTATTCTGTGTATCCCTGACCACGGTAACATCGGAGATAAATTCCAGGGAACGGATAAACTCATCCAGATCCTGATCCTTGAATGCTCCTGTTATACGCTTTTGCCTGATCTCCGGAGCTACGGAAAAATGTACCCCGTAAAACCTGCCGATCAGATGTACTGCATCTCCGAAAGGTATATCGTCCAGCAGGAGCATATTATCTTTCCATGCGGTGACCTTCTGTACGTCGAAGTTCCGTTTTATCACTTCTCCCGATTTTCTGTCGAGCACCAGTTCTTCACTGGGGAGCAGGTGTATTTCGTCGCTGCTTTGCTTTATGAGCACATTAACCTTTCCCTTTTCCAGGGAAACCACGGTATTATGCCCGCCGCAGTTCACGTTGAACTGTGTCCCGAGTACTTTTACGTCCATATCATCCGTGTGTACGACAAAGGGGATTGTCTTATCGTGTTTCACCTCAAAAAAAGCTTCCCCCCTTAACCATACATCCCGACTGTCCTCGAAGGTATTGGGATACCTGATCTCGCCACCGGAATTGATAACCACCTTTGTACTGTCCGGTAGTGTTACTGCAAGCCGCTGCCCTTGCCCGGCGATCCGGTGGTTGGTATAAACCGGGGGCCGTTTTGTAACTAAATAGAGTCCCAGGCACAGCAGTGCCATAACCCCTCCTCCTACTGTGATTATCCTGTTACGTGAAAAAAAAGAACCGAAGTTGTTCTTTCCGTATCTTATCTTTTTACGAAGCTTCCGGCCCGAGCTATGTTTATTGAACCGGAGTGTAGCTTCCGGGTAGTTTTCCCAAATGGTTCTGTAATTTTCATAAATATCGCGGAGTTCGTCGTCCAGCATAAGTTCCACCTCAAACAGCGGGCGGTCTTCCTGATCCATTTCCCCGGTGATATACCGGATACATTTCAACTCCTTCGGCGTACTTTCCGACATAAAAATGCTTTTAATAGTAGGAGTCAAAAATTATGGATATCCCCTAGTTTTGTATGTGAGGAGATTGAAAACTTATAATTATGTAATTGTTAAGAGCAGAAATCGCTTGCATTAACAAGACTTTAAGGATACCAGGGGATTGATCGGGTTGTAAAGCTTCTCCCGCCCCGAAACGGTCTGCATTACAAAATCCCCATCTAAATATTAAAAAAACAGCATTTAAAATAACGATACGCAAAAAATATTTGTAAAAATGTAAGATTAGTCATATCTTTTCTACAAAAATCAACAATTATGAGCGATGAGGCTAAATTAGATCGTATGCGAAAAATTCTTTCCAAACTGAACGATATAAAGAATACCCAGGAAAGTAGCATAGATAAAATAAACCATGTTATTACTGATCTGTTCGAGTATCCCGACCCCAAACTCGAAAAAGTAATGGAAGAAGCACACCAGAGGGCTTCCGACAATATAGATATGGTTCATCAAGCGATTGAAGAATACGAAATGCGTATCAATAAATTATCCATGCAGTAAATAGTTATCGTATGTTTTTATATTTTACCGCAAAAGGGCACAAAGTGACACAACGCCTGTGTGGAAATTAAAAATATACCTCGGTAAATCATTTTGCTCATTATCGGTTAGTTTTAGCCAAACAGCATAAAACCACCTTCTCTTTATTTGATGAAATTTAATTGAAAATGTCTGTTATCCGTCAGTTAAATTTCAAAAAAAGGTGTCTTCTACGTTGAAAACACCTTCTTTCTCCGTAGCATATGAGCAGCTTAAGTAGTCCACACATATAGTCAGTTTGAAAAACCTGTGACCAGGTAATTCCATCCCTTTCCCGCCACCTGGTAAAATATTTCCCTGAAAAAGAATCTGCCGGGAACAGGTTGATCCGGGAAGATATTACCCGTTTAAAAACGTATTCCCGCAGATAATTGCACATTAAACGGTTCTCCGTCTATATAATAATATTCCGGGTTTCCGGAAGCGTTAAAGAGAAGGTCTCCCGATGCCATGTACCGTTTTCCGGTGAAGTTATCTGCCAACAAACGGATGAAGTATTTGTCTTTGGTAAAATTGATCCCCGCGTCCAGCTTGGTAAAGTCCGGTATATACTCGTGCGTCTCCGAAGTACTCCGCTTTACCTGGGTTATTTGTCCGAGGCTGAATCCGAGTTTTGCGTTATTTTTAAGGGGAATGGTGTATTGCAGCCAGGTATTGAATATCTGCTGTGGCGCCTGGGGCAGTTCTTTGCCTACCTGTTCGGGGTCATTATCTTCTGTAATGCGAGCATGTACATAGGTATAATTGGCAGATACGGATAATCGCTCCGTAACATTTCCCAGTATATCTATTTCGATACCCTCACTGGTTACTTCCCCGGCTTGTCTTACGTACCCCGGGTGTTCCATATCCGTGATCTGCACATTGGTCTTTACCGTATAAAAACCACTTAACGACGTGCTTAAACGAGAACCAAACCAGTTTTTTTTAATCCCCAGTTCCAGGTTGTTCCCCCGTTGCGGATCTGTTGCTTCCGAAGCGGTCACTTCATTGGTTTCCGGGTCTGTTTCTGTAGCCACCAGCCCGTTTTGGGGTACAAAGGACTGGTCGTATAAAAAGAATACGGAAGTGGAGGGATTTGCACTAAAGGTAAGCCCTGCCCTGGGGGTCAGGGCTTTTTGATCAAACTCGGTCCAGTCCCCTGCCCCGGCTGCCGTAATATTCCGCTTCTCATTCTTGTACCGGGTGTACCGGGCTCCCAGGGATAATAGCCATTTTTTATGCAAACGTATATTGTCATATACATAAGCCGACTTCAGGTCGGTATTGTTTTCCGACTTTACCAGCCGTGTCGTCTGCCTTACGGAATCCCGATCCACGCGGTTTTCGTAGGTATATATATTGTAGGGAAAACTAAAATCGCCCCTATGTACTCCTATAAAACCTTTGCTGTTGGTATAATCTACCCCGATCAACAGGTCATGCTCCACCGTACCCGTATGTAACTTGCCATTTACAAATAGCTGGCTGTTCCATGTTTTACCCCCTCCGGCATATAAACTCGAAGTCCTCCCGGTATTCCCTTCTTCGTCATAATGTACGGTACTGCCGTTCGTTGTCATGTACCACGTTTCATAAGGTGCTGCCAGGTAGGAACTCTGTGAGGTGATCTGCCACCAGTCATTAAGCTTATGACGGAAAAAGAGCCGTACCGTTTCATTCCTGGCATAACTTTGAGGCAGTCCCGGAGCAGCACTGTAATTTTTGGATACGGGCCCCTTTAATTTATCGGATCCATTACGGACTTTGTTCAGGGCTGCCCCGTTCTTCACATTGCCCCGTATAAAATTATATTCTGCCAGTATATAGGTATTCGGACTAAAGTTGTATTGCAATACCGGGGCCACTACAAACTTATCGGTTCGTATAAAATCCAGGTACGAATCTTTGTGTTGGTAAGCGGCATTAAACCGGTAAGAAAAGCCTTTATCCCTGACTTCACTCCCTATGTCTACCGCTGCCCTGTACAAATTGAAACTCCCCAGCATAATACGGGCATCGCGTATTCTTCTGCCCGGGGTCTTGGTCACTATGTTCACAGAGCCTCCCGGCTCACCCGAGGAGTTTAAAAAACCAGCGGGGCCCTTTACCACTTCTACGCTTTCCATAATGGCCTCGTCATCTATGGAGGCTCCGAAACCAAAGCGCCGCGACATCCCGTTCAATGTGGTAAATCCCTTGAAGCCTCTTATGTTTGCTGTAATGGACTGGTCAAAGGGCGTGCTGTTATACCCGAAGTACAAACCACTGGTGTTCCGCGCTACATCTTTTAACTCCAGCGCTCCTTGCTGCTGTAACAGTTCGGAGGATATGCTGATAATATTCTGTGGCACCAGTATTAACGGTTGCTGTATTTTTAACGTTGATGAAAGGGTGTCCTTTTTCATTCGCAATGTCTTTGTCCCCACAACATCTACCCCTTTGAGGTAATGGACATCTGTCTGTGTACTGTCCGCCGGGCGGGATACGGGTTCTTCCTGTGCGGATGCCAGCTGCTGAAAGCCGAGAAAACAAATCATCAATGTGTAATATATTTTCTTCATTTTTTACGGTTTAGTGAATTACGTGATTATATTTTGATTTTATATGGTCTTGCGTTTGGCCACCAGAAAAAGCAGCACGACAACAAGGACAACCGGAAGGCCCTGTATAAGAATAGCTATCCATCTCCCGGGTTTTTCGCGAAGCTCAAAGTGCGGCAAATTGCGTATATCATTCTCTTGTAGTTTTTTTTCGTACAGCATGTAGTTGTTTATATGGGCGACCCACTTGTCCTGAAAAGCCCCTACCTGTTCCCGGTAATCCAGGTAGTCTTCCAGACCGGTCCGGGCCACGGCATTTAAAAAGGTCTGCATCTGTATTACAGGGCTAAGCCAACCGAGTTTGCGGAGCAATGCATTGTGCTCCTCCGCCTTTTTACGGTATTTTTTCACATGCCTGTTCATCCTCCGCCCCAACAGATCGTAATAAGCTACAAACCTCTTGTTCCCGTAACGGGCAGTATCCCCGGGACTTTTCAGTTCGGCGTATTTCGGATTGTTTAAATAAAAAGTGTCCAGCAGCTGGGGAATTGGCATCTCCCAGGTATGCTCTATTTCTTCCCTTTGGGCAGCGATCAGCTCCGTGCGGGATGGCATGGGATGGGTGACCTCAACAATTTTATGCCCTATGGCGGGCAACAGGAAGGTTAGTATAAACCATATCCCCAGTAAGCGTACCATCGTAAGCCGGGAAGATTTTTTTCGGAGGATCACCAGCCAGGTCACAGCATACCAGAATAACAGGTACAGGGTAATCCCGAACAGCCATAACAGGACATCGGTGACCGTAAGCCCGGTAACTTTCGAATGTATCCAAAACCCCGCAATGCTCACCCCCCAGGCTATAGCGCAAACCCATAAAAAACGGAATAACAGTTTAAAGGCCATGATCCGTCTTATATCGGCCCCCTGAACGGTCAGCAGTTTATCCGTTCCTTGTTCCACTTCGCCGGCATATACATCATAACTCCACACCATGAGAAGGAGCGGAAACAAATAGATCAGCAAAAAGGAAAAATCGAAATTTCCGGAAGCGAGCTTTTCCGGATTGGTGATGGTAGTCCCGGGTGAAGAGAACGTATTCCTTTTACTGGTCACAATATCAAAATACGGCAGAAGGTCGCGCTGTCCGATAGCCATAGTCGAAAGCCTGTACGGGGGAAAAGCAGCATAAGGCGGATTGCGGTACTCCACTACCTGCGGTATCCCGGCTTGTGCGGCTATTTTTTTTCCTTCCGCAGTTGTGGTGTCTGCCTGAAAACGAGCGAGCAGGTCACGCCTGTGGTCCCGGTAATTCTGCTCCAGGCTGTCCAGTCCATCCAGTTGGTGACCGACAAACTTTTTCCCGTTGTACAAACTGTAAGCCCCGGTGCCGAAGAAAAATAACAAGGCCAGTACAGGGGTCGCCCGGCGGGTGAGCTGCCGCCATTCAAACCGAAAAATTATACCGAAAAGATGCATCATTTCCCGTGATGATTTTTGGTGATGAAATGCAGGACAAGAACAGCCAGCAATATCCAGCCCGAAATTCCGTAAAAGACCGTCTTTTGCAGTTCGAGGATGCGCTTTATGGAAAATTCCCTGTATTGAAAATCCTTCATCCGGCTAAAAAAATCCGGGTCAAGGGTACGATGTACTTCATCTGTTGAGGAATGTTTGGCCTGTTCCAGGTTTAAACTCCGGATAAAGTGATCTCTATATGCCCGGGCCTGGGTAAAAAATGCCTGGTGATGAAAAAAATCGGTGCCGGACATGGCCGAAGAGAACCGTTTAATACCGATAAAAGGGTTTATCCATATAGCCTCGTTTATAAAATTCTGCTGTTTGTTGAAAGTCTGCGATACCTTGTTGTAGTAATATGTAAATACTTTGCTCTTATAATCTTCGTGATACTGCATAACAAGGGCATCCACATCTACCGGAAGTTGCGCAATATTGTCTGCTCCGTAGCGGGATAGTAGCTCTTTTTCATACGCTTTTGCCCTTTCGTAATAAGGCCCGTCCCCGTTCAGGCCTTCCCGGTAGCCCTGTTCTACACGGTCGTCGAACGTGGCTCTTGACATGGCAGGAAACTTATAGTCGGCCATATTGATCACTATCCTGGGCAGAAGCACTATGGCGAGTAACCAAAAGGTAAGTGCAGTAAATACGGAGATTTTGGAAGAGGTACTTCTAACGGAAATAATCACTCCTGTCAATACGCATAAAAAATAATACGACAAATACCCCAGGAAAATAAACGATAAACGCAACGTGGTTTCCACACCTTCCCCGACAAGCAAAAGGGCCGACAGCATGATCAGAAATGCGGGAAGCACAAGCAATACGGCCAACAGGAAATTTACCCATATCTTGCCCCATACCAGCCTCCGGAATTTTATCCCTTGAGCCAGCAACATACGAAGCGTACCCGATTCCTTTTCTGCGGTAATGGCCGAAGATGACAGGAATAGTATAAGCAGGGGGGCCAACAGCTGTAAAATCAGGGCAAAAGAAAACTGCCCGAACCTCAGGAGGTTATCTTTTCCTTCGGCATTGCTGTGGTTCACTTCCTGTTGTACATGAGCCTCTATCCTGTAGGTAGTGCCGGAATAATCGTTTAACCCGGGATGGAAAGCTCCCAGAACGTTCAGGGGTTTAAATATCCAGGTACCGTAATGGGCTGCGCTATGTGCCCCCCGGTGCTGTGCTTCCCACTGCTGCCGGAACAGCTTATTGGCGATTTCACGATCTTCCTGCGCCTGCCTGTATTGTATCAGGGTTAAGATCCCGCTTGCCACAAGTAAGCCCCAGGTGATCCCGAACAGCAGGGATAACGTCCCTCCCCGGTATACCAACCTGAGATCTTTAAGTATTACCGTCTGTAAAATCCGGATCGAATACATGGAAAACAAAAATTATCGCGACAAAGTTGCATTATTTTTTTAATATTTGCAACTTTGTCGTATATGCGACCCCGTATCATGAACAGAATATCCTTATTTGGGCGTAAGTTCCCTTTTTATGCGCAACCGGATGCCATGGACTGTGGCCCGGTATGCCTCAAGATGGTTGCTGCCTACTACGGAAAGACCTGGCCATTGTCCCATTTCCGGAAACTGTGCAATATCAGTAGTCAGGGTACTTCCCTTGCCGGTCTTACCGAAGCTGCAAAGGTTATGGGTTTTAAAACCCTGGCAGCCGAATTACCGTTTGACAAACTTGCCACACATGTACCGCTACCGTGTATCCTGCACTGGGAAAAGGAACATTATGTGGTTTTATACAAGATTTCCGATCGCCACGCCAACATTGCCGATCCCGCCAACGGAAAGGTTAAAATACCCATAGCAAATTTTAAATCTTCCTGGCAGATCCGTGAAAACAGCTCCATAGGAAGGGCGCTGTTACTGGAACCCACCGATGCTTTTACAAACAGGGCAGATACTCCGGAAAGCCCCGCTTCTTTGTGGTCCCTGCTTCCTTACCTGAAACGGCACAAAAAGATCTTTCTTCCCATTGTTATAAGTGTCGTTTTTGCCAGTGCCTTTTCCCTCGTAATTCCCCTTCTCACCCAACTTATTGTAGACAAGGGAATCAAAAATCAGAATACCGGCCTGCTATGGCTCATTTGCCTGGGGCAGCTGGCGCTCTTCAGCGGCCGTACGGTTATGGACTTTGTCCGGGCACGGCTGCTGTTCCGTATCGGGGCCAGGACCGGTATAGTCATGCTCAAGGAATTTCTGGCCAAACTGATGACCCTTCCTTTTTCTTTTTTTGACAATCGCCAGGCCAGTGACAATATGCAACGGGTAAACGACAACCAGCGTATCGAGGATTTCCTCACCAACTCCCTTATTGGTTTTATACTTTCCAGCCTGACCCTTGTCGTACTCGGCGGTGTCCTGCTCTATTACAACTGGATGATCTTTATGATCTTTCTGACAGGGGCGGTACTCAGTACGCTTTGGTCGCAATCCTTTCAGCATAAAAGGAAGATCATCGATCAAAAGAAATTCAAAGTGTTATCGGCCAACCAGCAACTGTTACTGGAAATTTTTTATGCCATGCAGGAGATCAAACTGACGGGGAGCGAATCCGAAAAACAACAACACTGGGAAAAACTCCAGGACCGGTCTTACGGATTAAAACTGGAAGCCCTTCAACTGGACCAGTTTATGCAGGGCGTGGGCCTTTTTATTAATGAAGTTAAAAATGTATTTATCACCTATGCTGCTGCCATGCTGGTTATCCAGGACCAGATTACCCTGGGCGGTATGCTGGCCATAACCTATATTTCCGGACAACTCAACGCCCCCGTTACCCAGTTGATCGAGTTTGCAAAGGTCTCCCAAAACACGAAGTTCAGCCTGCAACGCATGGATGAGGTACACCGGGAAACCGAAGAAGATGCGGGAATCCCGGAAACCCCGTTGCCGCCGGTACCGGAAGATATTGATATAAAGCAGCTCTCCTTTCGCTACGGACACCGGGGATCTCCTTATGTTTTAGAAGACCTGGACCTCCGTATTCCGGCCGGAAAGGTCACTGCCATAGTAGGCATGAGCGGAAGCGGCAAAACCACCCTCATCAAGCTCCTGCTGAAATTCTACCACGCTAATGCCGGTTCCGTAACCGTTGGTCAACAGCCCATACAACACATTCATGCCAAAGCGTGGCGCTCCCTTTGCGGAGTAGTGATGCAGGACGGTTATGTTTTTATGGATACTATCGCCAGTAATATTTATGCCGGGGCGGAAATTAAAGACGAAGTACGGATGACAGAAGCCGCACGGCTGGTAAATATGCATGATTTTTTCCGGTCCATGCCTTTCGGCTATGATACCATAGTGGGAAAAGACGGCCACGGACTGAGTGAAGGCCAGAGACAACGGCTTCTGATCGCCCGGATGATCTACAGGGATCCGTCGTATATCTTTCTTGATGAAGCCACCAATGCCCTTGACGCCCATAACGAACGCTCTATCGTAAACAACCTGAACCGCTTTTTTATCGGAAAAACGGTAGTCATCGTGGCCCACAGGCTCAGCACTGTGAAAAATGCAGACCAGATCGTTGTACTGCACCGGGGACAGCTTGTGGAAAGAGGGACACACAATGAATTACTCGGGCGCAAAGGGAATTATTATCACCTGGTTAAAAACCAGTTAGAACTCGGTAAAACAGATCATTCACTTCTAAACTAAAACCTGCTTATGAGCATTCGTATATTTCCCCACTCCCTGGTAAGGTATGCGGGTATGGATTACCGGGATTTCGAATCCTTTACCCTTAAAAACACAGCTTCTATGCTGGAACAATACCTGGACCTTCACAAAATCAGGCAATACCAAAAAGATGCACTCTGTGACGGGCTGTACCAATGTGTCGCCGAAACGGACGATACCAACAGGCAACTGCTCATCGACCTGAAACGCCGGATATTCAATGACCGGAAAATACCGGAACAAAAATTGCTCCGCCTGAAACCGGTTATCCCCGCCGCACTTTGGACAGCACTCAGAGACTACCTGGAATTGCTGGACAAATTAAAAACCTTCGACACTGACGGTAGCGTAAATTACAGGCAACAACTGGAACAGGACCGGAGAAAAATTCAGGAACTCGCCAAGCACCCGGTTTTACAGCACGGGCTTTTACTATCCAGTCCCGTTTTGATGGAACAGCTTCCGAGGTATCTCCGGAAAGCCCCCACTACATTTCGCCAGAAAGAGTTCCGGGTAGAATTCAGCCTCCTGCGCTACCTTACCCGGAGTTGTTTTAAAACTTCCCCGTTCAGCACATTTACACATACCGGTGTTATGCAGCTATCGGACAAAAATGAAGACCGCACGCAACCGGATCCCAAAAACGTGAAAAGCAGCCTGCACCTTAACAATCACCTCTTCGCATATTTGAATTCCATGCTGCTGCATCATCCGGAACTCAATGAATTGTTACTGATAAAATGCAATGAAACCGTTACCGTAAGGGATGACAAAATCCGGTTCCTGGTGAATTTCAACAATATTGAATCCTTTCAGCAAATTCCAGCGGCCGGGCTACCGATGGTTATCGTAAACTATGTACAAAAATCTGAAACGCCCCTTTCACTGCAAACGCTGGCAGACCAGCTTACGGAAATCGTGGAAAACGCCGGTCGCCCGGATATTAAGGCTTACCTGTTTAAACTGGTAAGCGCAGGGCTTTTGCAGGCAGGGACAGGGATTTCGGGAATTGATCCGGAGTGGCATACAAAAACCATGGATTTCCTGGAAAAAACAGGGAGCCATTCCCCCTCTGTCAAAACACTGAAAAATCTTTTTGAAAAACTACAGGAGTGCTGTATGACATATGCGCAAGCAGATACGGCCACTCGCCGCACCTTGTTAAAAACCGCGGAAACCCTGACTAACGAAACATTTGAAAAACTGGAAAAAGAGGGCGGTATATATTCTTCGGAAAAAAAGCCGGTACAAGACCCGGGCAGTAGTTTTGAAAAAGCCGGATTTTCCTCTTACCGCTTTTCCCAGAAGCAACTGTTTTACGAAGATTGCCATACCCCGGAAAAAGAAACCCTTTCTCAAAAACAGGTCCGAAAGTTTATTGCAAAAACGGATGCTTTCCTGAATCATTTGCTTCCCCTGGACCTTATGCGAGACGAACGTATAAAAATGGCTTCTTTCTTTACCCGCCACTACAACAGGGAAGCCACCGTAAATATTATAGATTTTTATAAGGACTACTACCTTCTTGTAAAAAAACCCGAAAAGGAACAGGCGGAAAAGGCCCCCCTTAAAAAAAAGGATAAAACGCCGTGGGAAAAAGAACTGTCCGAAAGAATAGCCCGCACCGCACAACACCAACCTGAAGTACTGGACCTGACAAAAAATCTTTTCGACAACCTTCCCGTACCGGAAACATCACCTCCGTTCGAACCCCGGTATTCCAGGGGGATATTCGTACAATTCCATACCGACGAGAACGGGGGCAATGGCGATCTTTCCGGGGTCATTAACACCGTACTTCCCGGCATGGGAAAGGTAAGCGGCCGGTTTTTGTCCCTTTTTGACAAAGAGGTTACCTCGGATTTCGTGGATTACAACAACCAGCTCTATCCCGGGATCGTTAAGGCGGAACTCAATGATGCATCCAGCTTTAATGCCAACATACACCCGCCTTTGCTTCATCGTGAAGTTGCACTCCCCGGGGGAAACAACATTTATCCCCCGAATCAACAAATACAGGTAAACGACCTGCATGTCCGTTATGACCCGGATACCGGGTTTCTGAAACTGGTAAAGGACGGAAAACAGGTCTTTACCTATGACCTGTGCCTCGAATCCTTTTATAACCGGTCTAAGCTGTACCAGATGATGGCACATTTTAACCCGGATGCCAGACTTTCCCCGAAATCCCTGGTACGGCTGGTAGATACTATATATATCCGTCAGGATAAAGACCGTGACTGTTATGTACTGCCCCGTATTACTTATGAGAAAAATGTGATTATAAGACGAAAGACCTGGAATATAAAACGCTCCGCTGTCCCGCAACAGGAACAGGAGGAAACGGATTTTGCCTATTACATGCGATTAAATACCTGGCGGCAATCTCACAGTATTCCGGAACAGGTTTTTCTCTTTCTCCGGAAAAGGCCTGTAAATGCCAATCAACCGTCACGTAAAAATACCTCCGTAAAAACCAGCATAACTGACGATTATAAACCCCAGTATATTTCTTTCGTACAACCGGTACTTGTAGGTTTTTTTAAACGCCTGATCTCCAGGGCAGATCCCCATATTTCCTTTGAAGAAGTCCTCCCGGAATTGCCGGTCAGCCATCCCGATCCGGATGTCCGGGTAAAAGAATATCTGATACAATGGTATAAATACTGACTTAAGACCACAGAATGTAAAACGTAAGATTCAGCGATCAGATCATAAGTCTAATAAACCAAATTATTTACACATGAAACACCACAACTGGCTTGCTGCCCATATTTTTTATCCCGGTGACCTGGATAACGTATTATTGCATCTTGTCCGGCCGCTCCTCCGCAGGATCTATCCAAAACTACAACAGCCTACCCCCTATTTTTTTATCCGGTACTGGGAAGAGGGCAGTCACATCCGGCTGAGGTTAAACGCAACCCCGGATAAAGAAGCGCTGATCCGGGACGAACTTCTGTTACGGGCTGCCTCCTTTTTTAAGGAATACCCGGCCGGTTCACCGGCGCCTGCCCCGACCGTAAAATTTGTGCAATATATTCCTGAAACCGATCGGTACGGCAACCTTCAAAGCCTTCCCCGCGCAGAACACCAGTTTTTCCAATCATCGGCATTTGTACTGGAATGGCTGGCCCAAGCTTCAAAGGCCCCGATGCTTATCGAATCTCTCAGGATGCATCTTATCGTACTATGTGCCACACAATGGGATATTGCCGGGCTAAACGAAGTCTGTACTTCGTTTATAGAAGGATGGCTCCCCCGGCTATACGACAATTCCAAAGCGAAAACAGCACAGAAAAAACAATGGCTGGATCTGTTTCGTGAATCTTTCCGCCGTCACTCCGAACACATATTACCTGCTTCTAAAATATTCTGGAAAGAACTTATGCAGGGTACGGCTGATCAACGCTCCCTTACCTTCCTGCAGGCCAATACCGAAATTTTCAGGGCTTATGAAAGTATCGGTTTTACGGACGACAAAATGAACTCGGTAGTAAGCAGTATGATCCATATAGGCAATAACCGCCTCGGAATTTCCAATTACGAAGAAGCCTACGGCATGTATTGTACGCAACAATGCCTGTTGTTCATCCACAAAAATCAAATCTTCGCTTAACCCATTATTTTCAACCATGCTAACCGAAGAAGAAAAGAGAAAACTCAGCAGGCAATTGCACCAGATCAAAACGGATATACTGTCACAAGCCATAAGCAAAGAAGGAACGCTTTATTGGGAAACGCCCGTATATCAAAAAGACGGTTCCGGGACCACTACGGAATTGTCTTTGGATATCTTTAACGGCAATAGCGGAATAGCGCTTTTCTTTTTGGAACTCTACAAGTACGAAGGCCATAAAGAAAATCTGGAAACTGCCAAAAAGATCATCCGGTTTATACTGGATAGCAAAGAACAGAAACCAAAATATTTTAGTTTTTACACTGGTTTTACGGGGGTAATTTACACATTGCTAAAAATCTATGAGACCACGGGAGAAAATAATTACCTGACCCAGGCACTGCACCTCGCCCTGGACCATGCGCGGGACATCGCCGAACAACCTGTAAAGGCCGATCTCTTAAGTGGTTATGCAGGAAACCTGTTTGTGATGACCCTCCTGTTTCATTACAGCGGAAATAATGCGGTACTGGGGATTATCCGCCAATTGATCCGTAGGTTTATCGCAGAACTCCGCATTTCGAAAACAGGATTAAAATGGGATTATTCCCGGGCTAAATCGTCTTATGACAGTATGGCCGGTTTTTCACACGGGGCCTCGGGAATTGCTTATGTGCTGTTACAGGTAGGAAATTACTTTAAAAATGACGGGCTCCTGTATCTCGCGGAACAGGCTTTAGCCTACGAGATGCAATACTTTTACCCGGAATCGGGAAACTGGCTGGACCTGCGTATGGGCCCCTACCGTTTGAGCTTTGAAAAAGCATACCGGTGGGACCTGGAACAGTTTATACCAAGCATGCTTCATGTAAATTCCTGGGCCCATGGCGCTTCAGGTATTGGAATTTCAAGACTATATGCTTATGAAATAACCGGAAACCCCATGTACCTGGAACAGTGTAAAACAATTATGCAATCCTGTCTTGTCCACCTGCAAGAAAATGACCGGCAGGATTTTACACTATGCAGCGGATACGCGGGACATATTCCCTTTCTATCGCGGTTTATGAATTACTCCGAGGTCTATAATTTCCGTCAGTTAACTGCCATTGCCGATAATGCAAAACTACTGTATTCCCAACACCACGCGTATAACCCCCATGTTCCTGACAACCGGAATGACTGTGGCCTGCTATCAGGAAAAGCCGGTGTAGGATATGGTATTTTACATATACTGAACCGCGACATGGACAGTGTATGCGCACCCCGCTTACCCGAACCCGATAACAAGAAAACACTTGATGGTTATTCCAAAACCGCTGTGATTTCACATATTTTCAAAAAATACTATCCGGAAACCATCCGTATCCTAAACACCGGTTACGGGAAATTTATGGAAAACTCCCGGGCTGAAGATATTTCTGCATTTGAACACGAGGTAAAACAATATATCGAAACCATGCCGGACACTCCCGGGGTATTACGGGAAACATTCCGCTATGAACACCGGTTGACCGCCTTATGGAAATCGCACAAAGGATACCTGTGTTACCATATCAAAAGGAAACACCACCAATCCTGTGCAGAAAAGCTATCCGACTGGCCTCCTGTAGCCCTCCTTAAAATACCGTTTACACTTTCAGGTCATGTACATGTATATCACCTTACCCCGGAACTGAGAACAATAACCGGGGCAGAGCCCGGGCACGAAGCCATATTGCTGCTACCAGATGAAAACGGTATTCATAAAACCTTTCTCGGCAGGTTTCATACCCTGCTGGTATCTTATTTGGATAAACAATATTATACGGTGGACGACCTCACTGACAATATACTTCTCCGACATTTTTCTCAACAGGTAAAAACCCCGGATAAAATACTGGAGTTAAAGGAACTCGTTCTAAAACAGCTTACGGAAATGATAAAGGCAGGGATCGTGAAGGAAAAGGAATAAGGGAAGAGGCCTTTGAACCGGCCTCTTCGTAAATGGAGATTAACACTGAACTCCTGTACATACATGCTCCTGATCGGTAGGTTCTGTATGCGTAGGGTGAGAAAGGTTACCCAATCCACCTGCTAAACGGGAAGCAACTTCACTGTCAATACTGGTTACAAAACTTTCCAATTGTAGGTCTTCGAGCTTTAATTTAGCATTTTCTGCATGATTTTTCATGGCTTAATTTTTAAAAGGTTACGCCTACTGTTTTACGGGTTTTCGGCTTATCCCCGGTTGCAACGGAACTAAAATAATACATTTGCAACTATGTCGCAAATATTACCCGGGATTATTTTGTTAAATAACTTTGGAAACGGATGGTTTCCGGGCTACCATGAAATATTTGGCCCCGCTTTGAAAACCGGTACGCAACACTGCTACCACCATCAGGAACTCCACAGGTTTGTTTATCATCGTTACATCCGGCCTGATCTTCTCCATCAACTTTAACCAAAAAACAAACCCCGGGAAAATGTCCGGGGTTGTACGCAGTCTTAAAACAAACTAGAACAAGCCTACCGGGGCTTTGTCATAAGAAATAAGCATATTTTTTACCACACGGTAGTGATCCAGGGCTATTTTGTGGTTTTCACGGCCGAACCCTGATTCTTTGACACCGCCAAACGGGGCATGGGCAGGATACGTATGATATTGGTTTACCCATACCCTACCGGCCTGTACAGCTCTTGGCACCTGGTATAATTCGTGTGCGTCCCTGCTCCATACACCGGCACCCAAACCGTAGGTAGTATCATTGGCAATAGCAATAGCTTCTTCAGTAGTGCTAAAAGTTGTCAGGGAAACTACCGGACCAAAAATTTCTTCCTGGAAAACACGCATATTATTGTCTCCCTTTAAAACTGTTGGCTGAATGTAGTATCCTTCAGAGAGTTCTCCCTCGTAATTTCCGGGTTCCCCGCCGGCCAGGACAGTAGCTCCTTCTTCCTTACCGATATTGATATAATTCAGGATCTTATCGAATTGGGCTTTTGAGACCTGAGAACCGATCATGGTTTCGGGATCTAACGGATGGCCGGTCTTTACCTGTTTCAGACGCTCCTGCATCCTTTCGACAAAAACATCGGCAATGTCTTCATGCACAAGGATACGTGACGGAGAAGTACAAATCTCCCCCTGGTTAAGTGCAAACATCAAAGCACCTTCGACGGCCTTATCAAAAAATTCATCGTCCTTAGCTGCTACCGACGGGAAGAAAATGTTGGGGGATTTCCCGCCCAGTTCCATGGTAACCGGGATAACATTTTCCGCGGCATTGTGCAGCACTTTGCGCCCGGTTTCGGTAGACCCGGTAAACGATAGTTTGGCAACGCGTTCAGAAGTAGCCAGGGCCTCTCCCGCTTCTTTACCGAAACCGGTCACGATATTCAGGACACCCTTGGGCAGAATATCACCTATAAGTTCCATCAGGCACATAACACTGGTCGGGGTTTGTTCCGCCGGTTTAACCACTGCCGTACAACCTGCCGCCAATGCCGGGGCTATTTTCCAGGCCAGCATTAACATGGGGAAGTTCCAGGGAATAATTTCGCCCACTACGCCGATGGGTTCGTGCAATACGATACTTACGGTATCCTTGTCGTGCTCAGAAATACTTCCTTCGTCGGCACGGATAACCCCGGCAAAGTACCGGAAGTGATCAATACAGTAGGGAATATCTGCCGCCCTGGCTTCACGGATCGGTTTACCATTGTCTATAGTTTCCAGAGAAGCCAGATATTCAAAGTTGTCTTCCATAACCTGGGCAATCCGCAACAACATATTACTCCGTTCCGTAGCAGACGTTGTACTCCACTCCGAGAACGCCTGATGTGCAGCATCCAAAGCAAGGTTGACATCTTCTTCTGTTGACCTGGCGGCTTTGGTAAATACTTTACCGTCTACAGGAGACACATTATCAAAATATTCTCCCTTTACCGGGGCTACAAATTCACCGTTGATAAAATTCCCGTATTTTTCCTTAAAACGGGGTTGGGTTACATTCGCCATAATTATTTCTTTTTAATTAAACTTATGACAAATGTAGGCCAGCAGCCTTGTTCCGGGCTTATCAAAAAGAGCCAGTTAATTATGAAAAAAGGTCAGTTTGAAAAAAGATGTATTTCAGGCAGAAGATCATTAAGAAATATCCTTCGGACTAAACCCGAACCTGTTTTTAAATGCCGTACTGAAGTTAGACAGGTTGTTATACCCCATCTCCCAATAGATGTCCGATGCCTTCAGGTTGCCTTGTTCCAAGAGTGTTTTTGCCTTCTGCAGGCGTTTTTCCTGCAACCATTTACCGGGAGAGGACTTGTATTCGTTTATAAAATGGCGCTTAAAGGTAGACAGGCTCATATTGCATAAAAACGCTATTTCTTCCAGTCTGAGATTGGAATAAATATTGCGTTCCACAATTTCCCTGAACGGAGAAGTTTCCTCCACTACCAGTGATTGCAAATACGATTTAAAGCTGTTGCCATATTTACTGATGAGGTAAAGCGCTATCTCTTCGAATTTTACGGAAAGAAAATTATCGGAAAACAGCGAAGGATTATCGTCCATTGTTGAAAGGGAATTCAAATATGATGTGATATAGTGATCGTTTTCAATAATAAAAAACGGGGCTTCCTTTTTATGTACGGCCGGTTTGGTGATGTGTTTTTTCAGAAACTCCTTAAGTATCTTTTCCGAAAAGAACAACAATTTGCAGTAATAGATGTTTTCGGTATCTAACAATTCCGTCCAGAGACAGTTTCCTTTTTTTATCAGTAAGGACTGCTCTTTATTCACGGCTACCGAGGTTCCCCCAAAGTGAACCTGTTTCTTTCCAACCTGTAAAAAACTGAACATATTCATTCTCAGGTTCACTTTACTTTTTACAACATCTGTGGTCATCTTAAAATCATGAACAAAAATGTCGTAATCTTTCCTGGGGTCGTCAATAAACAGCTCTGGTATATTTTCTATTAGCATCAGACTCAATATTCTCGTTTAACAGGACAGGCAAAACTAATGCGAAAAAATCAAACTGCTTCCTTTCATTTTGCATACAACGTTGTGCACCGGGAAAATGCCGGGGGGTTCTACCGGCAATAATTGTTAATGTATTGGTCGTCCAGCACGTAGACCTTGTTGTAGTTTACCAGAAACCGCCCTGTACTGAATTGACAGTCAAAGCTGAGCCTGTCACCTTCTTCGATCATGTTAAAATCTTCTTTGGGAGCCCGGATAGGATTACATTTTATGGGCTTTGAGAAATCTTCCAACCGGTTTCTTGCGATAGCATTGACCTCACTTTTCAATTCTTCCATGAGTTTAGCGGAACTGAGTTTCTCCATTAATTCACCATCGTCAATCAGCTCAATATCGCGCCCGATAGTTTTTCCGGTTCGCTGTATATCCAAAGAATCTATTTCAAATTCGGTTTTAAAAAAGGTATGTACATACGCTACTTTGACGAAATTGGAATTATCTTCCAGGGCAGCCTTGTTATAGGAAGGCCTGACTTCGGATAAGGACCCTTTGACTAGAAACGAATCGATCGGAAATTCCCTTTTATCGTACCAGATCTCATGTTTCTGGTATTCGTATCCCTCAAACTTTTCCCCGTTTGTCGCGTTTTTATCACCGCAGGTAGCATACATCACAGCTTGTTTGGCCACGTAATGAAACCCGTTTCGTTCCCTGAAAAACGGGATTTTATATTCTTTTTTAAGGGTCCACTTTCCCTGGTATTTATAGCAGGGGAAATAACAGTCATCCGGAAGTTCCTTTAAGGTGATATATGGCCTGATGTAGTTGTTTTCAAAGCTCCATTTCAGCATTTCATACCTGGAATGGTCCGTACCGGCCGCAGCAGGCCCCTTTTCACCGGAAGTCAGGAGCAGATACCCGAGTATCCCTGTCAGGATCATCAGAAAAACGAGTACTATCCACCAGATTTTACCTGGTCTTTTGCGATACTGAGTGCTTTTGTACTTTTCTACCTCTTTTTCCAGGGTATGGACCTCCAGCAACCGCTGTATATTATCCACCGCCCTTACCAGTTCTCCTTCCGAAGCCGTATTATTTATCAATCTCGAAAACTGGGAATCACTGTAAAACAGGTCCCGGGCGATCTTGGAATTGCTTGTAGACGCAAACCTGTTGTTTTCGCTGTTAAATTTTCCGTAGCGGATTTCAAGTCTGGAAATAAATGTCCGGTGTAACTCGTTTTGGTTGTTCATTTTGCAATAAAAATCGATAAAAATCGATAAAATTTATTAAAGTATCAATTTTTCAACCTAATCGTTGTATAATTGTTAAAAATAAAGCCTGAAAAATAACTATTTAGTGATTTTACTGTTCAGGTTTATAAATGTATGAAAAGAACTTTAAAAACCAACTGAAATGAGACCTGAGTTTAAGAAAGGAATTGTGATGCTCACGATTCTCACCACGCAAATGATCCTGGCACAGACCGGTGTCTCCGGGATCATCAAAGATACCCACGGGGCTCCGCTTGCTGGTGTAGCTATAGTCGAAGCCGGTACTTCAAACGGTACGGTTTCCAACTTTGACGGAGAATATTCGATTACGCCCGAAACCCCGGACCCCGTTTTAAATTACAGCTACATAGGCTTTCAACGGCAATCGATACGGGTAAACGACAGGACTACGATCGATGTGGTTATGCAGGAAGCGGTAGAGACCCTGGACGAAGTTGTGGTTACATCTTTGGGGTTCAGGGAAAAAAAGGACGATCTGGGCTATGCCAGCTCAACGGTCGACGGGGATGCTGTAAGCAATTCGGGAGAGAGTACCGTTTTAAATTCACTCTCGGGAAAATCCTCCGGCGTGCGTATTTCCAGGAACTCGGGCGATCCCGGGGCCGGGGCCTATATCCAGATCAGGGGGCTCTCCTCCATTACAAGAAACAGCCAGCCCCTGATCATCGTCGACGGCGTGCCTATCAGTAACGATGTCAGGGGAAACAGTTCCTCCGGGGGAGTCAACCAGGAATCCCGCTTAAACGATATCAACCCCAACGATATTGAAAGTATTTCCGTTTTAAAAGGGGCTTCGGCAGCAGCCTTGTGGGGCACCCGGGCCCTGGGCGGGGTGATAAACATCACTACGAAAAGCGGTAAATTCAACAATAAGTTATCGGTAAACCTGAAATCCACTTACTCCCTGGACAGGATCAACAAGAAGTACCCGGTACAAACAAAGTACGGACAAGGGGACAACGGTGTTTACGACCAGCGGGCAAGAGATTCGTGGGGAGACCGGATCTCAGACAGGGCCGGCGGAGAAGATGTTTTCGATACATCCGGGGAATACTATGTAGACCAGAACGGAAGGACATATTATCCCGTATTGACCAAGAATTCCAAAGCCATATACAACGATTCCAATTTTGACCAGGTATTCGGCAACGGTCATTTTTTTGAAAATAATCTGAGCATCAGCGGCGGCAATCAGAAGAGTTCCATCTTCTTTAGCTTGAGCGACCTGGACCAGAAGGGGATCGTTAAGAACAATTCCGATTACAGGAGGTCAACGGTGAGGTTCAATGCTAGGCACCAGTTGTCGGATGCCATTCATTTAAAACTCAGTTCGAGTTATTCCAGGACCGCTTCCGGCAGGATTGGCAAAGGAGCCAACTCCTCGGGGCTTTATCTCGGGCTTCTGAGAAACCCGGCCGATTTTGACATTTCCGGATACAGGGGCGAGTATTTCCCCTCGGCCGATGCCGCAGCAGTACCGAACAGGCACCGCTCATACCGGGAACCCCTGGGAGCCGATGGCACTCCCACATATAACAATCCCCTGTGGACCATTAATGAACAGGAAGACGAGGCCCGGGTAAACCGGTTTATCTCCAACTTTGAGCTCATGGCCACCCCATCCTCATGGCTCACCCTTATTGCAAGAGCGGGAATTGACCACTACAGTGAAGCAAGGAATGAATTTTACACCCCGGGATCGGCTTCCGGATCGTACCGTTCGGGCTTTATTAAAAAGGAACTGGCTACGAATACCATTTTTAATATGGACTATATCGCCAAAACCAATTTTAATTTTAACGAAACTATCGGCGGGGAGTTCCTGGTAGGGTTTAATTACAATTCAAAATCGAGAGAGGTCAACGGAACAACAGCAGACAATTTTATTCAGTTTATCGATGTGGCCAGCGGGATCAGGGATATTGACAATGCACTTCCGGAGAACACCGCTGTTTCTGCAACAGAAGGCCATGAACGTACCGCAGGGGTTTATTCCTCCCTTTCCCTATCGGCTTTCGATATGTTATACCTGAACAGCACGGTAAGGGTAGAATCGGCATCCACCTTCGGCGATGAGGCCAACAACACCTTTTTATTCCCGTCTACCTCCCTGGCATGGCAGTTCTCCCAGCTGGATTTCCTGAAGGGAAACAAGGTATTTTCCTTCGGTAAACTAAGGGTTTCCTATGGCGAAGTAGGTGTGCAGCCGGCGCGGTACAATACCACAAACACTTACGTATCCCCGAGTATCGGAGACCAGCACGGCGGTGACCTGAACCTCGGCCTTTATGGCAACGGAGGGTTTGTGCCCAGTGCCAGCAGGGGAAATCCCGATCTGAGACCGGAACGGAAAAAAGAAATCGAGTTCGGAACCGACCTGCGTTTTATCGATCACCGTTTGACATTAAGTGCAACCTACTTTCACAACAAAACGGAAGATGTGCTGCTGCAGTTCCCGATAGCAAACTCCACTGGATATGCGTCCATATACCGGAACGGGGCAGAAATACAGAACAAGGGGTACGAACTCGACCTGGGCTATCGTATCATCAACTCCGATAGCTTTACATGGGATATGAATGCAAATTTTACGAAAGTGAAAAACGAGGTGACCGACCTGGCCGGTATAGAATCCATCGATCTGGGCGGACTGGCTGCGGTGAGTTCCCGGGCCGTGGAAGGGCAGCCCCTCGGGGTTCTGTGGGGATCGAGAACCCTGAGAAATGAAGACGGGTCCATCGTTTTTGATGAAAACGGCTTTCCGGAACAGGATCAGGTGGAAGGCGTTATCGGGGACCCCAACCCGGACTGGCAGGGAAGCATCTCCAGCACTTTCCGGTATAAAAACTTTAACCTGTCCGTATTACTCGAAACCTACCAGGGCGCCGATATCTACGCCGGTACCAAATCGGTGATGCGGGACCTGGGAACATGGTACGATACGGCACGTGAAACTACGGCATCCCAGGATCTAGTAGCATTTAACGGCAATGTTATCCCCGCAGGTGAAACTTTCAGGGGAACCGTTCACGATTTCGGGGCCGGACCGGTTGCCCTGACCGAAAGCTGGTACAACGGGGACGGAGGGTATTTTAGCGGCGGAAATGACGAGCTTTATATCGAAGACGGCTCCTGGACCCGGTTGAGGGAAGTCAGCCTTACCTACACCCTTAATACCGATTGGCTGAAACGGACTACGGGCCTGGAATCCGTCGATCTTTCCGTTACCGGCAGAAACCTGTTGCTCTGGGCCCCTTTCGAAGGAAATGACCCGGACACCAATTTATCGGGAGTGAGCGTAGCCAGGGGGATTGATTATTTCAATAACCCCAGCACAAAATCATACCTGTTTAGTTTAACACTCAATTTATAAAAAGACCGATCATGAGACGTATTATTATCACCATATCCACCTTGATGTTGCTGTACGGTTGCAGTGACCTGGTAGATGGCATTAACGACGATCCGAACAACCTGACCACAAGCTCCTATCAAAATATTCTTACCGGCACGGAAGTAGGTAATATTTTGTTACAAAGCGGAGAAGCGGCAAGGCGTTCGGGAATTTTTGCCGGGCAATATACCGGAATAGACAGGCAGCACCAAGGGTATTCCCAATATGCCGTCACGACCAGCGATTTCGACGGACTCTGGAACGATGCTTATGTCAATGCCTACCGGAATGCCCTGATCACCGAGCAGGCAGCTACAGAAGAGAACGTGGGACCCGTGACCATCGGGATTACCCGGGTGTTACAGGCACAGATCATTGGCACAACGGCATCTTTATACGGAAATATCCCGGTGAAGGAAGCCGGGGTCATAGAAATCACAAACCCTGTCTTCGAAGCCCAGGAGGCTGTTTACCGGGATGTACAGGATTTGCTGGACAGGGCTATTGCAGATCTTTCGGAAACCACGGGCAGACCGGTCTCGGGATCGGATATTTATTACAACGGCGATCCGCAGCCCTGGATGGAAGCCGCCTACACCCTGAAAGCCCGGTTTTTTATGCATACCAAAGCATACGATGAGGCATATGATGCTGCACTTCAAGGGATCAGTACACCGGCCAACAGCATGTATGGCCCACACGGAACTGCGGCCGATAATTCCAATCTGAATTACCAGTTCTTTGCCGTGGAAGTACGACAGGCAGACCTGGTGGTGTCGGATTTCATGGCCAGTCTTGTCGATCCCTCCCCCGAAAGTCCAGACCCGGCCAATTACAGGGGAAATGCAAAAACGGACGAAACCGCCCGTTTTCATTATTATTTCGAAAAGAACAGCACCGGGATACAACCCAATACCGAAGATGGTTTTGCAGCCCAACAGGCAGGTTCCCCCTTGGTTACTTATGAAGAAAACCTGCTTATTTTAGCCGAATCCGGTTACAGAAGCCAGGGATTTGGTGCAGGTCTGGACCATTTAAACACTTTCCGTTCGTTTATGGATAACGGCGGTTATATGACCGATGCCAACCCGGAAGCATTGCTATATGCCCCTTATACAGAAGCTGATTTTGAAAGCGGGGGTATTGAAAACCCGGATGGTATTTCCCGGAATGATGCGCTTTTGAGGGAGATACTGGAGGAACGCTACATTACGCTTTTCGGACAGATCGAGCCCTTCAACGATACCCGGAGGACATTAAACGAAGCCGGGGTACGTGTTCCCATTATACCCAACAGGGGAGACCGGTTACCCGCCAGGTTTTTATATCCCCAGAGCGAAATAGACCGTAACGATAATATTCCTTCGCCCATTCCGGACTTTTTTGAACCTACACCTGTTAACGAATAATATTCAAATTTCATGAAAAAGATTTTAAGTTTCCTTTGTGCACTATTGTTAGTACAGGCTTATGCCTTTTCCCAGGATGAGAAGAGTGAAAAAACAAGGGTCCTTTTCGTCGGGAACAGTTTTACATTTTTCTGGAACATGCCGCAGATGGTCAATGCCATGGCCAGACTGGAAGATTTCCCGATGGAAGTTCGTCAGTCTACGGTAAGCGGAAGTACCTGGAAACAACATTTTAAAGAAGAAAAAGATACACAGACCAGAAACCTGCTAACCTCTGAAAAGTGGGATTATGTGATCCTTCAGGACCATAGCCTGAGCACTATCGAAGCCCCGGACCGTTTTAAGAAATACGGGGAGCGACTTGTCCGGGAAGTGGAAAAAAACGGGGCCGTACCGTATTTTATGACAACCTGGGCCTATCTTTCAAACCCGCTCCTGCAGGAAACCATTTCCAGCAGTTATAAAAACCTCGCAACATCCTCAGGAACAAAAGCAATACCCGTCGGGGAGGTCTTTATGAAGGCCAGAAGGCTCCGCCCGGACCTTAAGCTGTATTTCGACGATAAACATCCTTCCTCCGACGGCTCCTATCTGATAGCCCTGATCATATACCGGGCATTGACAGGGAATTCAGTAAAAAACATCCCTGACAGGTTGACGGCCACCGACAGTGACGGGGAAAAGATCATCCTTTCCTTTGTACACCATAAAGACGGACTGTTTTTCAGACAATTAGTTGATGAAACAATTTTCGAACCCAATAAATTGATTCAGCAATGATCTCAGTACGGAAACTCATTTTTCTTCTATCAGGTCCCCTGGTCTTCCTGCTGCTCCAGTCTTTGGACAATCCGCCCGACGGAATGCCGGAACGCGCTTATGATATGTTGTCCATTACAGTCTGGATGGCCATATGGTGGATTACGGAAGTAATCCCTATCGGGGTTACCGCACTTTTGCCGATCGTTTTGTTTCCGTTGACGAAAGCAATGGATATCTCCGCGACCACCGCTTCTTTCGGGCATAAATACATTTTTTTGTACATGGGCGGGTTTATGCTGGCCATAGCTATTGAAAAATGGAACCTGCACAAGCGGATCGCCCTGCATATCATCAGAATTATCGGGACCAACGTTTCCAGGATAATTTTGGGCTTTATGGTGGCCACGGCCTTTTTATCCATGTGGATCTCCAATACAGCTACGTCTGTGATGATGCTTCCCATAGGGATGTCCATCGTTTCACAGCTCAAAGACAATCCGCTGACTGAAACCCGTGAAAACCTGATTTTCGGAAAGGCATTGATGCTGGCCATAGCGTACAGCGCCTCCATCGGGGGCATAGCCACCCTGATCGGGACCCCGCCCAACCTGGTATTTGCCGGGTTTATCGAAAAAACCTATCATATAGAGATCAGCTTCTGGAACTGGACGAGGTTCGGGTTGCCCATATCAATCGTTCTACTGTTCATTGCCTGGTATTACATCACAAGGTTTGCCTTTAATTTTAAACAAAAGGAATTCCCCGGGGGCAGGGAAGAAATAAACAGGTTGATCCGGGAACTCGGACCTATGAAGAAAGAGGAAAAAACAGTACTTACGGTTTTTATGCTCACGGCCTTTTGCTGGATCACAAGGTCTTTTATCCTTCAGAGATTTATGCCGGAAATAGACGACACTATCATAGCCATAAGCTCGGGGATATTGCTTTTCATTTTGCCTTCCGGCCAGAAAGATAAACCGGTTATCTCCTGGAAAGAAGCCGTTCAGATGCCCTGGGGAATCATTCTGCTGTTCGGAGGGGGAATGGCGCTGGCGTCGGGTTTTGAAGCTACGGGACTTGCTTCCTGGTTCGGAAGCCAGGTCAAGTTGTTGGATGGTATATCCATGTTTTCACTTATTTTAATCGTTGTCGCTGCCGTTAATTTTATTACGGAAGTAACCTCCAACTTAGCAACTACGGCCATGTTACTGCCCATTTTGGCCCCTGTAGCCATTTCCCTGGAGATCAATCCGTATATGCTCATGGTTGCCACCACCCTGGCTGCTTCCTGTGCCTTTATGCTGCCCGTGGCAACACCTCCCAATGCCGTGGTTTTCGGATCGGGTTATCTGAAAATCCCGGATATGATCAAAACCGGTTTATGGATGAACCTCTTGTCCATACTGTTTTTAACCCTAGTGGTCTATTTATTACTCCCTGTGCTGTGGGATTTCGACCCTAAAGATTTTTCCGGTTTAACGGATTAAAACGGATGCGAATTTTAAAAGCCCCTGACTTTGTGACCCCGGTGAAAAACTTTGTGGTCCCTGGGTTTTCCACATCATGGGCTTTATTTTACCACAAAGGGGTCTACAAAGCAGGCACAAAGTTACACAGAGCGCTAATTACGGGAGGATCTTTAAATGTTATTCCCCTTAATCATTCTCTGTTATTACGACAGATTGGAAAACTCTCACCTGGTTTGAAAACTACGGAAGGGTGATAAAATTTTTGAATATCCAACGTATACGGTAAAAACAACGATCCGGACAAGCCTCCCGGTTAATTCCGAATTTCGACAATTATAAATTCGCTCCTTCGGTTCAACTGATGTTTTTCCCTGGAACAGGGTACGCCGTTGGAGCACTCGTTAACCAGTTGGGTTTCGCCATATCCTTTTCCACTGACCCGTTCCGGAGATATTCCGTGTGCTACAATGTATTTTACCGTAGACCTCGCTCTCCTGTCGGACAACCGGATATTATAATTATCACTGCCCCTGCTGTCGGTATGCGACCGTACTTCTATAACCATCCCGGGATACTGTTGCATGACCTTGATGATCTTAGCCAGTTCTACAGCAGCATCTTTCCGGATGTTGTCCTTGTCAAAATCAAAATAGATGGGATTCAGGTCCAGTTTTTGAGCGAGATCGTCACCAGGGATCATATCTTCGCGTTCGAGTTCAATAAGCAATTCCCTTTTTTCGCCTGCATCGAGTTTAGTGACAAATTCTTCGTGAGGGCGGTACCCGTCCTTGTCATACCGGGTATTGTAGTTTTTACCGGCAAGTACTTTTATACAGAAGTTTCCGGCATCGTCGGTCTCAAATTCCTTTTTTGCCTCCCCGTCTTCGTCATATAGCGTGACTTTTGTCCGGGCAAGGGGTGCTTTGGTATGGATATCCCTCACGTGGCCACACAGTTCTGCATCTATGGAAAGCGGGGTATTTTGCACAAAGGTGTATATATTGTCGAACCCTGTTTCTTCGTTCCGATTGGATGAAAAATACCCTTTCCGGTTTTCTATGTCTATAATATACCCGAAATCATCGGCCCGGGAGTTTACGGGATCTCCCACATTGATCACCTGTTTTTCGCCGAAAGGTCCTGTGATGACCGCAAAGATATCCAGTCCTCCCATCCCGGGGTGCCCGTCGGAGGCCATATAGAGTGTCCCGTCGCCGGCCACAAAGGGGAAAGTCTCCCTCCCTACCGTATTTACCGTTTTCCCGAGGTTCTCCACAGGTCCGAAACCACCATCAGCCAGGATTTCTGTCCTGAAAATATCTGACATTCCTTTACTACCGGGCCTGTCGGAGGCAAAATACAGGTATTTGTCATCAGGGCCGAGCGCCGGATGTGCAGTCGAGAATTCTTCTCCGTTAATGGTGAGGTCTTCCACTTCCTTCCATTTTCCGTCTTCGTACTTTGCCCTGTATATCTTTAAATGGTTAGTGCCCTCCTCATCCTTTCCGTAGTTCCCCGGAGTAAAATTGTTCCTCGTAAAATACATGGTTTGGCCATCGCGGGTAATTACGGGCGTACTCTGGTGGTATTTTGTATTGACATCGCCCTTGAGCTGCTTGGGTTCGCGTAGGGTACCATTGTTATTGACCAGGGCCTCATACAGTTTTAAAAAGGGTTTTTCATTCCATTTATGGGTTCGGTCCATAAAAATTCCCGTATCCCTGGCGGAAGCGAACAGCACTTCCCCTTCCCTGCCGAAGGCGGGCCCGAAATCGGCATACGCGCTGTTAATCCCGGCATCGGTAACGTTATACCTCCCGGAATTGGGCTTGTTTTCTAACAATTCTTCGGACAGGGAATATCCGGGTGCTCCCGGCTGGCCGATCAATTTATAAAATTTTTCCAGGGTTGTCCGGGCCTTATTGTAGTCGCCTTCGGCTTCCAGGCACTTGGCATACCTGTAGTAGTAAACCGGGTCCGTTTCCCCTTCATAGGAAAGCGCTTTTTCGTAATATTCCCGGGCCTCTCCGTACAGGGCATTGTAATAATAGGTATCTCCCAGCCTGCAGTAAACATCCCCGGATTCATGTCCTTTTTCCAGCAGATTTTCATATAACTCCCTTGCTTTTATAAATCCGAAATCCTCATAATTCCTGTCTGCCCTTTTCTTTTTGACTTCCTGGGAAAAGGACATACTTCCGATGATCAGGCACAATCCGATGAGTACATATTTTTTCATCCTAATATCTGTTTTTCATATTGAATTAATCTAAAAGAACCTGGGCGAATGCATCCGGTTACGCGAAGAGGAAATAAACTCGAACCTCAGGAATACCTCATGACTTCCCGAGTTGTAATTCCCAAGGCCATTGGTATCCCAGTCGTAAGCATATCCTACAAACAGGCTTTCCGTAATGTTAAACCCGGCCAGTGCACTTACCGCCGCATCCCAGCGGTAGGCCGCTCCCAGTGTCAGCTTTTCCTGGAGTAAAAAATTGGCTGAAAGGTCTACGGAAAGGGGCGCCCCGTTGACGGCCTTTACCAGGGTAGCAGGCTTGAATTTCACCGACGGCCCCAGGTCAAAAACATAGCCCCCGATCAGATAAAAATGCATCTTTTCGCGTGCCACCGACTGTTCTACATCGTCATAAAACCTGGTCTCGAGCAATGCGGGCACTGAAAGACCTACATACCATTTATCGGAATGCAGGTAGGCCCCTACTCCTACATTGGGGGAAAATTTGTTCAGTTTTCCGGTAAGGTCGGGGTCCTGGTTATTTTCCAGATTCAGTTTATTATAATCCACCTCCAGGAAACTACCGCCTGCCATAAGCCCCAGGTTGAGCCTGGTCCTGTGGGATAACTGCAACAGATAGGAAAAACCGGCATTGACATAAGTGTCCCGTGAAGGCCCTATATTGTCACTCACAACAGATAGTCCCAATCCGTGCCCTCTGTAGCTTATGGGTGAATGGATCGAAAACTGGGTAGTCCTCGGCGCTCCGTCAAGACCTACCCATTGCGAACGGTGCAAGCCGAACAGGCTGGTTGCACCCCGCGTGCCCGCATATCCCGGGTTCACCGATACAGTATTGTACATATACTGTGTGTATTGCGGTTCCTGCTGTCCGAAAACCGACAGTGACCAAAATATGATGAGCACCGATACTGCCTTTTTCATAATATACCTCGTATTTTTAGTTCTCACTTTAAATCCAACCTTTAAAATCCGATGCCGGAGGTACCGCCTTAAAATGTACTGGAAACAATATTTTATTCTTGACTGTAACCCAACGCTCCCGGCACCGGAATATTTAACATTGTTTGAAATATTAATTGATATAGAGATAGCCCGACTTCTCTTCAACACTACCGTTTTCCGTCCTGTATTTCAGGAGGTAGAAATACGTTCCCGCAGGCAATCGCTTGCCGTTGTTCAGGGTGGCGCGTCCTTCGGAATATCCGCGGAATACACTACTGCTGTTGTCATATCCACGGGTATCGTATACCTTAATGCCCCAGCGGTTGTATATTTCCACGGTATTGTCCGGATAACATTCAATTCCCTGTATCCTGAAGGTATCGTTCAATCCGTCCCCGTTGGGAGACAGGCCGTTGAACACTTCTATGGTGCAACCTTCCAGTGCTGTAAAAGTGGGATGATCGCCCAGACCGTCTGCACTGTCGGAAAGGTTACTAACACGGGAACCGTCTGTGGCATCGGCATGAACCGTAGCCTGATTGGTTACTCCCCTGGCAATAATATCCGCCTGGGTAATGGTATAGGTTCCAGAAAAAGTAGTATCGTCTGATTCTCCCGGTAAAAGGGATATAGGGCCACCTGTTATGCTTATTCCGGGCAGCGGGTCTTCGATTTCTATATTGTCCAGGAATACATTACCCGTATTGGTCACTACAAACCCATATGTTATGGTTTCCCCGGCCTGGGCCTGTCCGTCACCGTCTTCGTCATTGAACGCTCCTGTTTTCAGTAAGGTAATTGCAGGGTTGCGCTCAAGTTTAACAACCGTGCAATCGGGACATTCGTCCATGTAGAACGGATCTGACGGATCAAGCAGTTCCGAAGGTTGTGATTCTTCAAACAATTCTTCTCCATCCGGGGTTTCCGCACCTGCTTCTGCAATATTGTAAACCGCACCTGTGTTGATATCCTCCTGTGTAATCACATATACTGCGGAGGCTGTTGCTGTTTCTCCGGGAGCCAGGGCAGACGGATTTACTTCAGAAACTTCCAGGGCAGGCACCAGGGTTTCGTCGGAGATGCTTATGTTACTCAAGGTCACGTTCCCCGTATTTTCCACGGTAAAACTATACTGTATAATATCTCCCGGGCTTACAGTTCCATCACCGTTTTCATCAACATAGCCCCCTGCTTTATACAATATCATATCAGGGTTTTGTTCTATGGGTGTCTCCGTAGGTTCATCATTATCAGGATCTGTACCCGAAGTGTCTTCTACGGGATCGCCATTCGGGTCTTCTCCTGCAGCCAGGGCCTGATTACTGACCCCACCGCTGTCTACATCGGCCCGGGTGATCGTATAGGTTGCTGTAACTGTACCTTCTTCACCCGGAGCTAATATTGCCGGGGTGATCGGTAAACCAACGGTTTCTGTCAGATCATCGTCGACAGTGATGTCAGCAACTGTTACATTACCTGTGTTAGTTACCGTAAAGGTATAAGTGATCTCATCTCCTGCATCGGCCATTTGGTTGTTATTGGTATCTGCATACTCCCCTGTTTTCACCAATACTATCGCCGGTGTCTGTTCTATAGGGGTTTCTGTAGGATCATCGTTGTCTTCGCCCGTTCCGGATTCGTCCTCGATGGGATCACCATTGGGGTCTTGTCCACCGGCTAAAGCCTGGTTGCTTACCCCGCCATTGTCCACATCAGACTGCGTGATCGTATACATTACCGTGGCCGTTCCACTTTCACCCGGGACTAATGTTGCCGGGGTGATCGGTAGACCAGCAGTTCCTGTCAAGGCATCATCGATAGTGATATCGGCTACAGTCACATTACCGGTATTAGTCACCGTAAAGGTATATTCGATGGCATCGCCCACAACAAAAGCGTCGTTAGCTCCACTACCCGTATTGGTCACTGTTTTTACCAAAGCTATGGATGGGTCTTGTGTTATCGGAGTATCTGTGGGGTCATCGTTGTCCTCGCCTGTTCCGGATTCATCCTCGATGGGATCATCGTTAGGGTCTTCTCCGGTAGCTAAAGCCTGGTTGCTTACGCCTCCGTTGTCCACATCTTCCTGGGTGATCGTATACGTTGCCGTAGCTGTTCCAATCTCGCCCGGGGCTAAGGCCGTTGGAGTGATCGGCAAACCGATGGAGCCTGTCAGGTCATCATCAATAGTGATGTTATCCACAGTCACATTACCGGTGTTGGTCACTGTAAAGGTGTACTCAATGGCATCACCGACTACAAAGGCACCGTTAGCTCCACTACCCGTATTGGTTACGGATTTTACTAAAGCTATGGATGGATCTTGCGTTATAGGGGTATCTGTAGGATCGTCGTTGTCTTCTCCTGTTCCGGATTCGTCTTCGATGGGATCACCATTGGGGGCTTCTCCGGTAGCTAAAGCCTGGTTGCTCACACCTCCGTTATCTACATCAGACTGGATGATGGTATACGTTGCTGTAGCTGTTCCGCTTTCACCCGGGGCTAATGTTGCCGGGGTGATCGGTAGACCAGCAGTTCCTGTCAAAGCATCATCAATAGTGATATCGGAAACCGTTACATTGCCGGTATTAGTCACTGTAAAGGTATATTCGATAACATCACCCACAACAAAGGCATTATTATCTCCGCTGCCCGTATTGGTCACTGCTTTAACCAAAGCTATGGATGGTTCTTGTGTGATCGGGGTATCTGTAGGATCATCATTGTCTTCGTCTGTTCCGGATTCGTCTTCGATGGGATCACCATTGGGGTCTTCTCCGGTAGCTAAAGCCTGGTTGCTCACACCTCCGTTGTCTACATCAGACTGGATGATGGTATACGTTGTCGTAGCTGTTCCAATCTCGCCCGGGGCTAAGGTCGTTGGAGTGATCGGCAAACCGATGGAGCCTGTAAGTTCATCGTCAATAGTAATATTATCTACAGTTACATTCCCGGTATTGGTCACCGTAAAGGTATATTCGATGGCATCGCCCACCACAAAGGCGCCGTTTTCCCCACTGCCCGTATTGGTAACGGATTTTACCAGGGTTATGGAAGGCTCCTGCGTGATCGGGGTCTCCGTAGGATCGTCGTTGTCTTCGCCTGTTCCGGATTCGTCCTCTATGGGATCGCCACCGGGATCTTGCCCGGTGGCCAGAGCCTGGTTACTTACGCCGCCGTTATCTACATCGGCCTGGGTGATCGTATAGGTGGCCGTAGCCGTTCCGCTTTCACCCGGAGCAAGGGTAGACGGGGTGACCGGCAGGCCACTGGTGTCTGTCAATGCATCATCGATGTTAATATCCGACACGGTTACATTGCCTGTATTGGTTACTGTAAAGGTATATTCGATGGCATCGCCGACTACAAAGGCGCCGTTTTCCCCGCTACCCGTGTTGGTCACGGCTTTAACCAAAGCTATGGATGGGTCTTGTGTCAGAGGCGTGTCTGTGGGGTCGTCATTGTCTTCTCCTGTTCCGGATTCGTCCTCTACAGGATCACCGTTCGGGTCATTTCCGGTAGCCAGGGCCTGGTTGCTTACACCACCGTTATCTACATCCGATTGTGTAATGGTATAGGTGGCTGTAGCGGTCCCGGTCGCGCCCGGGGTCAGGGTTGCCGGGGCAATGGGTAAATTATTCGTACCAGTCAGGGAATCATCAATGGTAATATCCGAAACGGTTACATTACCGGTATTGGTTACCGTAAAGGTATAGGTGATCTCATCACCGGCATCGGCCATGCCATTGTTGTTGCTGTCGGCATACGCTCCTGTCTTTACCAGGGCGATCGACGGGGATTGTTCGATCGGTGTTTCCGTCGGGGTATCGTTATCTTCACCTGTTCCCGAAGTGTCTTCTACGGGATCGCCGTCAGGCGACGCACCTGTGGCCAGGGCCTGGTTGCTTACGCCTCCGTTATCTACATCCGATTGTGTAATGGTATAAGCTACCGTAGCGGTACCTGTTTCGTCGGGTGCGAGGGCCGGTGGTGTAAGAGAAAGACCGGCGGTACCTGTCAGGTCATCGTCAATGGTGATGTTATCTATTGTTACATTCCCGGTATTGGTCACCGTAAAGGTATAGGTGATCCCATCGCCGGCATCGGCCATGCCATTGTTGTTGCTGTCGGCATACGCTCCTGTCTTTACCAGGGCTATTGAAGGTTCGGGTGTCATTTCCAGCGGCGGGGTCACGCAATCCGGGCAATCCGGGTCGGGGTCTTCGGTCGGGCTGGTCACCTGTACGGCATTTACCAGGTCGTCCGTAAAATCGGGCGGTGTCTGTACCGTAACGGTATAGGTCACGACGGCACCGTCGGGGAGCGTACCGATGGTTTCATTGATATCGCCCGTACCGCTGGTATTGGGAAGTGTTACCGTACCGGCGGTGACTTCGGCGGTCCAGTTTGTTATCGTTGTACCGGCGGGAGCCATATCCGTAACATTTACCTGTTGTGCTTCGCTCGGACCGTTGTTGGTTACGGCGATCGTATAGTCTACCGCTTCGCCCTGGACGTATTCCGTCTGCCCGGCATCGCTGGTGGTTTTTACCGTAACGATATCGGCCTGTGGGTCGGGGCTGAGCGGAGGGGTTTCGCAGAATTCACAATCCGGATCGGGATCGGGGGTCGGACCGGTGACCTGTACCGTGTTCACCAGTTCTTCCATACTTCGGGGGAGTGTCTGAACGGTGACATGATACATCACTTCGGCATCCGCAGGCAGCAGATCGATGGTTTCGTCAATGCTGCCGGTTCCCGATGCATTCGGCAGGGTCACGGCACCGGCTACGACTTCGGCTGTCCAGCCCGCGATCTCCGCCCCGGCGGGATCTACGTCCACTACACGTACCTGTTCCGCATCGCTCGGGCCGTTGTTCCTTATGGTTATGGTATACTCAACGGTCTCGCCGGGTACGTATGTGGTCTGCCCGGCCTCATTGGTTACTTTTTCCGTAACAATATCGGCCTGCGAAACGTAATTCACTACCACATCGTCAAAAGCGGTACAAGTGCCGTTGGTCACTGTCCAGCGCAATGTTACCGAAGTATTCGCATCGAGCGTAACGGTGGCGTTCGGGTCGTTTATATCTGAAATCGCCCCGGCTAATGTGCCGTCCACAACACTCCATTCGCCGGTTCCCAAAGCGGGAGTTGTGGCATCCAGTGTAAATGTACCATTGTTGTATTGGGTTTGTTCTTCTCCGGCTTCTGGTGTTGGTGTTTCGTAGATCGTTACGTCAAAACTTTCCTCATCCGGGCAGCTCGGGGTGAATTCCGGGAGGTATTGGTAATCGACTGAAAAATTCTCGATCCTCCAGTCCTTGATATTGTCGTCGGTATGATAGGTCTCCACGATGATCACCACGCTGATGTTCCCTCCTGTCAGGTCATCCATTGATACGGTAGTGGTGAAATCTATGGCTACCGGGGTGTTCACCGGGGTGTTGAGCAACTGCTGTGATCTTGCAATGACCTCATTCGTAAGGTTGTTGACCACGGCCACTTCACCGGAATACGCTCTCCCCGTATCGGGGCCTGTATTGGTGATCTGCATCCTCGGGTTGATCCGTATTGCGGAACCGAAACATCCCGGTTCACCTGCAAATACAACATCTGCGGCAATAGCCTTATAGGTCTGGCTGTTTACGACCGGGTCACCGGTATCATAATTTATTTCTGTGGGGCTGTCATTCCAAACTGCGGGATCAAAATCATCTGTCAAATAAGTGGCCCTGTTCCTTATTACCTCCACGTCAGACTGTGTTATTTCCGTACTGTTCTGCGCAGAAAGGGTTCCGGAGCAATTAAACTCTCCTTCTACTTCATCATAAATGTATAGCGTAGTTGTTCCGATCGTATTAATGGTATCGCCTGCTTCCAAACGGGTTCCGCCGCCGCCCGGTTCTGTAAAATAGGCTTCATTACCCGAGAGGTCGCTTCCTTCGATCTCCGGCAGCATATACTCTTCACAAGCTTCCTGGTCTTCCGCCGGATCGAGCTGCGGCGCCTGCTGTATCATCAGGGTTACGGCTGTCCGGTCCAGGCTGGGGCAGGTTCCGTTATCGGCTTCGGCATAATATGTTACTACACCGACGGTATTCAGTGAGGGATCGGGCACTACATTCCCTCCAACGGGTGCATCATACCACGTAAGCGTTTGCCCCGCCTCTACCGAGGCTGTGGCTGTCAGGGTCTGCACCGGGCTTTCGGCGCAAACGATCTCGTCGCCACCGCTTACCGGGGCTGCCGGGACAGGGGGTGCTTCTTCGATGGTTACAGGTACCGGGTCGGTATCACATCCGTCTGCCCTGATCACTACTTCATAATCGCCCGGGTCCAGTTCGCTGAAGGTGTTGAGGCCGGAGAAATTCGCCCCGCCGTCAATGGAGTACATCGCATTCTCATACCTCGGTATATGGATCGTTCCCGTAGGCGACTCACAATCCGGTTGTGTGACCACGGGCTCCGGGGCGGTCGGGGCCTCGTCGACCACGGCTTCTGTTTCCAGGCTTACACAGCCGGTAGTGGTATTTCTTACCGTTACCATATAGGTACCGGGGGCGACGGATTCGAAAACCGCATCAATCTGGTAATTTGTCCCGTCGATGGAATATTCGAATTCGGCACCTAGCGGGGAGGTTACTTCAATACTTCCTTCACCGTCTATACAGACCGGTTGGCCGATACTTACTTCGGGAGCGTCGATCAATACGACTTCCACGGGCATAATGGTACTACAGCCCGTCACCGGATCTTCGCCGAGGATATAATAGGTCCCTGTTTCCGAAATGGATTCGGGGTTGCTCAATGCCACCGTACCTTCTGCATCCTCGAAATAGGTGAATATCAAACCGGGGGTACTTCCGGCGGTCACCGCCGCATCAGTCAAGTCTACCGTTCCGGGCAGACATACCGGGTCAGGATCGGTGATCAGCAACTCGGGCAGATCATTAATGGTCAACTCAAAACTTTGTTCGTCCGAACACGCCTGTGTGCTTTCCGGCTGGAACTGATAATCTGCACTGAACCCGGAGAACTGCCAGTTTTTAAAGCTCCCCTGATACGTCTCCACAGCCATCATAACAGCGATGTTTCCTGCCAGCACTTCAGCTGCGGAGACTATGCCCGACACTGTAGGTGTCATCGTTGTATTTGCGGGGAAATTAACGGTCAACGGAGTCTGATACAATATCTGATCGGTACTTTTATCGATTATTGCCAGTCTTCCGGAATACCCCGCCCCGGTCCCGGGTCCCTGGTTGGTAACGGTAACCTGTGCATTTATATTGACCTCGGTTCCGAAACAAGCGGATGTATCGTCTATCGACACATCACCGACAAGTCCCAGGTAAATTTGTCCGCCTGTGGGTGTCCCGGGACTATCGTATAATATCTGCTGGTTTGCGGTACCCTGCCAGAAACCGGGATTGGTCGCCCCCGGATATTGGTGATGGGTGCCATCTTCGAATAAATTGTCAATGACATAAGCTGTATTGGAGGCGACTGTCAGATCTCCTTCACAGTTATCCCCCGCTTCCATCTCATCATATACGTAAAGCGTAGTATTGCCAATATCCTCGATAACATCCCCCGGAAGGTATCTTGTACCTCCCCCGTCGGGCTCCGTATAGTAGGCTTCGTTCCCGGTAAGGTTGTTTCCTGTGATCTCCGGGAGTTCATAGGATACGCATTCTTCTACATCTTCAATTCCATCCAACTGTGGTGTGGGCAGAAGATGTAAAGTAACCGGTGTGCGGTTCTCACTGATACAGGTACCGTCATCGGCTGCGGCATAGTAGGTCACGGAACCCACCGCTTCCAGGCTCGGGTCTGCCACCACATTCCCGCCGGCAGGGGCATCATACCAGATGAGCTGTACCCCGTCGGGTACAGTGGCCGTAGCTGTTATTTTCTGAACGGGATCGTTTGCACATTGCTGGATATTACCACCACTGCCCGGCGCGGGCAGTTCACATTCGTTCAGGCAAAACAAGGTGGGGTCGTTAGGTTCTTCTGTTTCCGGATTATCACTAACCACAGTGGTGCCCCCTTGTGTAATGGTGGCCTGGTTGGAATAGCAGCTGCCATACGCAGCATTATCAGCAACCTTTACCGAAACCCGGAACGTCAGCGGTTCTCCCGTAGCAGCCGTCGGTTGTGCGGTTACACCACTAATCGTCAATGTCTGTCCTGAAATGCTCACTGTACCCCCGCCGGGTGATGCGGGTTCTACCGAGCCGGACACCCAGCTGAGATCGGATGATGCCAGTATGTCTTCGAAATCGTAGGTTATGGGCAGCATCTGGTTGTTGTAGATGCTGAACTCAAATTCCACTTCATCCCCGGGCACCAGGCCTTCGGTGGGTATGCTGACCTGTTTTTCCAGGCGTGTGGGGAAACAGGCCGTGGCATCGAAGGTAGGATAAGGGTCCACCGCCCTGACGTTAACGAATGCATTGTTTGCGGGATTATACCGGTATAACCGGCCACCCCCATTTGCGGTATTCGCACTGTTGGAATAAAAATAGACCCGGCCCTGGACGTCATTCCACGCCCCCCCTGCGTGCACACCGGGTACCGTTCCGGACGACGGGTTAATGAAGGCCTGATTTCCATTATTCGGATTAATACGAATAAGATTTCCCCCGGCAATTCCGTACAAAAAACCGTTATAGGGGGAAAACGCCAGATCTGCTACATTGATATCTCGGCTCAGGCGGACGGTCGTGTACCTCATCGTCGTCAGGTCAACGGTTACCAGAAACGCCGCACCGCTGTTTGTAACCGCCATGGTGTACATTTTATTGTCCAGACCAACCACTCCCGGCGCTATGCTTATTCGTCCGCCATTAGGGTTAACATTGACATTACTCGTCCAGGTGGCCAACCCGGGGGATTGTCCCGGGGTACGCTGCGGCGCTCCCAGCCGTGTTACGGTCCCTTCCGCATCGATCCTGACAATATCGGCCCCGGTAAGGGAAGGGGTATCTCCCGCTGCCATACCGTAGATAAAGTTGTCTTCAAAATTATAGCCTATGCCGTTATAGCGATCGGCGATCGAAGGAGTGATGGTCGCGTTAACAATGTTGGGGTTGTTTGCCTGCACGATATACATGGTGGACGGAGTGGTACCGCCCGGCGAACTCACCAGGTAAGCGGAACCGTTGCAGGTAAACGGCACCGGGTCTTGTGAATATACGGTATTGATCCCGAAAACAGTTAGTAAAAGGATCAGACAGGAAAACAGGTTCCTCTTTTTTCCAATGGATATAACAGAACTCATCAATAAATGATATTTTATTATTTTATTAACCAAATTAAATCGCTCACAAACCGTGATCTGTTTTCGGAAAATGTAATTCCGGATACGGTTGTCATTAAAATTCAGAAATGGACTAATGGTTTCCCGAGTGCCTGCTCCTTCAGAGAACAAGACGAAATTTGGTTCCTGGAACCGGGAAAATATCGAAGTATTTGAATTCCATTTTAAGCAGAGGTAATTTTACTACCATAACTATACGTTTTTAAGTTGATCAATTACTGAGATTTGTCCATTTGGGGTATATGGCCTTACAAAATCTTATCTTCCGTCCGTTCACATGGCATCCGCAATTCGTGTAAAGGAAAAATCCATCGGGGATGACACATAAAGTAAAACAGAGAACTTTCATAACAATTTTAGCGTATTTAGTCTGTAGAACTTATAGTTGTATATGACTTGATATGTAGAATTAAAACTACAGATTAGCCTTACAAAAACAGAAGTGCCTAAAAATTAAAACTTCAAACACATAGACTATAAGTTGCTGTTAATAAGTGTATTATAAAAACAAAAAAGCTAATGCTGTAGTGTATAAATATCTATGATCCGATCCGCCCAAAAGGTTCTTCCGAAGCTTATTTAAGTGTAGGACGAACATCGCAACGGCAAAAATTATTAATTTTAACTCAGATAAAGTAACCGTATAACACCGTAATAAGTATTCCAGAGCCCCCTCTATGGAAAGATATTTTACCAGGTTATTGGTAGTGCTACTACCCCTTGTTTTTTTTTCAATCGCCACTGCTAAACCGTTTCAGTTCAAAGATTATATTTTTAGATGGTATACAGACAGTGAGGGACTTCCCCAGAACAGTATCAAGGATATTTTTTTTGATATCCACGGTTATTTATGGCTTTCTACAGAAAGCGGCCTTTCCCGGTTTGACGGACGTAGTTTTAAAAACTTCAATGATGCCAACATTTCGGGGGTCACATCGAACCGCATGAGCTTTTTCTATGGCTCTTTCCGTTCAGATAGTGTGTTCATCTCCAATATACATAAACAGACATTTCTGATCAGTGACCGTACTGTGCGCCACATCGCTCCCCCCGATCCTCTCTACAACAAAGCCAAAAGTTTCATTGCCAAGAATCCGTTCAGACCCGGAAATATACCGGACAGCAATCACTTTATAGGCCGGGGAAAAAGTGCCATTCTGCAACAGCACTGGAACAGATATTACTGTATTGAGAATAATAAGATATCGGAATATAACAGCCGGAACTGTATCTTACATACATACCACTACCAATTAAAGCATCAGGACCAGGCTTTTATATACAATGATCAGTTATATATCCTTACCGATGAGAATAAACTGATACGATACGCTGAGGGACATTGCCATACACTATCTTATAAAATGAGGCCGGGGGGAAAACCGCTTGTTTACACCAATACTATTTCAAACCAGGTTTTTCTCTACAACCAGGACACTCACAATTTATTTTATGTTGAAAGGATATCGGACATCCTGATCACAAAACATATCTTATCGGACTTCAACCTGCAAAAAGAAGCTATCAAGTCCATATATTTTGATGTGGTAAACGACATTCTATACCTGGGTAGTTTGGCCCGGGGACTGTGTATCGTAAAGAAACGCTATTTCGGGAACATATCAACCGGTTACGGGAATATTGACGATGTAGAATATGCTGTAGCCAAACTCAATGATTCCGTTATTCTGGCAGGTTCCGGGGCATTGATCGAAAACCGACAGCTCACAGGGCACAACAAACAACTAAGCCGGGCCAACAAATATTTTATCTGCCGGGACAGGAATATGGATTTATGGATGAAAAGAGGATCGGTGTTATACCGGTTTAAAAAGGAGGACCAATACCACTCCTTTGATCAATGGCATTTTGACAAACAGATCAACACGCTTTACCTGGACAAGGATCAGAAACTCTGGATAAGCACCTCTTCAGAAGCCACCCGGTCCAGTGACCTCTTTTGCCTGGATGTGCTCTCCGGCGCTCCGGAGCCCTTAAAAAAAGATAGATTTCATTTCAGGATCACCTGTTTGGGAAAACACAGGGATTCCATCTTTTTCATAGGCACCGAAACGGGCCTGTACCGGTATTACCCCGAAAGGGCCCCGGCAGAAACAGAAAAGATCAAAGCTCCCGGAATTGCAAATATCAGGGAAATACAGGCTATGGGCAGTGACACCTGGATCACCACATACAATAAGGGTTATTTTTTGTATCGCAACAACGAAATAACTTCCTTCCCGCTCGATCACAACAATGCCCTTGCTACATCACATACCGTGATCGATGATAAAAACGGATTTTTCTGGATTACGACGAATAAAGGTCTTTTCCAGGTTTCCGGGCAAAGTATTGACCGGTATATTAAAAATAAGAAAGCGGTCCCCTATTATCATTTTTATGATAAAAGCTCCGGGTTTGCCAGTAATGAATTTAACGGAGGCGGATTCCCCAACAGTGCCGTTCTTCCTAATGGAGATATATACGTCCCCTCCCTGGCAGGTTTGGTTTATTTCAATTCCCGGGAGATCAAACCCGTTCTCCCCACCGATCATCTCTATATCGACGAATTGAGAATAGATAACCAAAGTATCCGGGTAAGGGACTCTTTTACCATTAAACGGGATTTTAAAAGACTGACATTTCTGACCTCAAGTCCTTATTACGGAAACCGGGCCAATAACAAGGTCGAAGTAAAACTGGAGTTCAACGGGACAAAAGAGCAAAACTGGGCACTTCTTGGTGAGGACATGTCCATTTCATATACCAACCTTGCCCCGGGAAAATATATTTTTACAGCCCGTAAAAAAACGGGGTTCGGTTCAGACTATGTATATAGCCAACTTTCCTTTTTTATTCCGTTTCCTTTTTACCAGACCTCCTGGTTTAAATTCAGTGTCATTATCTGTTTACTGCTGCTTACCCATCTGGGTGTAAGGCTCCGGTTACAATACATTAAAAATAAAAACGTGCTCCTGAAGGACAGCATCAATGAACACACACGCCAACTAAACGATACCATAACAGCATTGAGAAAGACCAAAGACAATCTGAGCAAACAGAATGAGAGTCAAAAGAAACTAATTGCCACCATTACTCACGATATTAAAAATCCCCTGGGATATATCGCTTATGTCAGCCAGCAGACCTATCACCTGTTCGAAGGCAGGGACAAGAACATGAAAGACCATCTGAAATCCATTTACACCTCTTCCAACCAGTTATCCGAGTTGGTCACCAATTTACTCGACTATGCCAAGGTATATGACAGTCCGGTAAACAACAAACCCCGGATTTTCAACATACACCGTTTAACGGAACAAAAAATGGCCCTTTTTAAAAACCTTGCGGAATCGCAACGGACCCGGATCATAAATTCCATTCCGCCCCATCTCGAAATTATACTGAACAAGGCGTTTGTTTCCATCATTATACACAACCTCATGGACAATGCCGTAAAAAATACCTTTAACGGCGTCATAACCGTAGACTGTGTTGTCAAAAGCCGGCAGATCGTCATTTCCGTGCGGGACACAGGAAAGGGCATGCCCCGGGAAGTCCTGCAATACTACCGGTCTTACCAGTTAAATATCGACGACGAAACCTATAAAAAGAAACACAAAGGAATGGGTATAAAGATCATATCGGAACTGTTGATCATTATGCGGGGAAGACTTGAGATTCAAAGCAGACCGGGCAAAGGAACACATATCAAAATAATATTTGACACCCCCGCTTATAACGATTTTTCATAAATATTAAATAAGGAGATGAGGGAAGCTACATTACTGACCTGGAGTTTTCCAAAAATCCTGTGCTTATAGGTACTTACGGTAGTGGTACTCAAATTGAGACTGTCGGCTATTTCTATGTTGCCCTCGCCTTTGACCAGCAATCTTGCCACTTCCATTTCCCGGCCGGACAACACATCCAGTTTATTCAGCGGACTATTGCTAAGCACAGAATCGGTGATCTGATCTCTTATGGTATTGCTTATATATTTTTTGTTTTTTATGATGGTGTGTATGGCCCTCTGCATCTCTTCTTCCGAACTCAATTTGTTGAGATATCCATCGGCTCCGGCATGTATATACCTGAGTGCAAACTTATTCTCATTAAGTCCCGAAAAAACCAGCACTTTCGTTTCCGGGGCCTTTACCTTGATGTAACCAAGCAGTTCCAGACTGCTGCCTTTCGGGAAGTGCACATCCAGGATCAGTAAGTCAAAAAACTGATTGTTGATACAACTAAACGCTTTGGAAATGGTCTCAGCCTGGAAAACAGAGACATTGGTCAATATTTTATTCAGAATAATAAGAACGCCCTGTCTTACGACAAAGTGATCGTCAACAAGTAAAATTTTCATTTTTAAGGGTAGGTTTAGGGGTTGAACCTATGTATGTTGTAATTTGAGATTTTATATTGGTATTATATCTCTAAAAGCGATATTTTAGCAATACAAATCTACTAATTATTTTGTTTCAACCTCTTTAAATCCCATATTGAGAATATAAATATAAAAACTAAACCTTGTTTCTTTATTTTATCCCCCGCCTTTAACCCTATTACTCCATGCCATTATTTTCCAAAAGGTAATCTGTGATCAGGGTATATAAATGCCGCTGTGTATTCGCTCCCTCGTAAATCCCGTGGGAACGGTTGGGATAAGACATCATACGGAATTGCTTGTTATGCCGTATGAGTTCGTTGACCAGGTATTCCATGTTCTGATAATGCACATTGTCGTCTCCTGTTCCGTGGATGATCAACAAGTTGCCTTCCAGGTTTTTTGCATGGGTAACGGGAGAGCCTTCGATAAAATCCTCCCTGTTTTCCTGCGGTAACCCCATATAGCGCTCCTGGTAGACATTATCGTAAAAAAGCTGATTGGCCACGGCGGCTACGGCCACCCCGGTCTTATAAATTCCGGGATACCGGAACATCAGGTTCAGTGTCATTGAACCGCCGCCGCTCCAGCCCCATACGGAAACCCTTTCTTTATCGATAAAATCCCATTTCAGCACCTCTTTTGCCGCGAGGGCCTGGTCGTTGGTATTCAGTACCCCTACTTTCCCGTAAATACTCTTGCGCCACGCACTGCCTTTAAGCGAAGGTGTACCGCGGTTGTCCATATTTACAATTACAAAACCTTTCTGTGCCAGGAATATATCGTACAGACCGATCCAGGTGTCCGTGGCCATTTGTTTCCACGGCTCCCCGTAGACATGGAAAATGACCGGGTATTTTTTTGAAGGGTCAAAATCCGACGGTTTTGTGATCCTGCCATCCACTTCCACACCTTCCGGAGTGTTGACCTTAAAAAATTCTACGGAAGGAAATTCCAGTGTTTTTAACTTATTTTTCAGCTTATTGTTAGCTACCAGTGTACTTGTGGTCTTGTGCCCTGGTAAACCGATAAGTCTGGTGGTAAGCGGAGTTTCGGTATCGGTATGGTTATGGATCGCGTATTTCCCGTTGGGTGAAATATTGTACGTATTCACACCGCTGAAAGATTCGGGAGTCAACCGTTTCATTTTTCCCCTGCCGTTAAGGGGCACACTGTATAAATACCGCTGTGTGGGATCATCAGGTGAAGCGCTGAAATAAATATCTTTTCCGGTAATGGCATAATATGCAGCTACGTCAAAATTACCGGGGGTGAGCAGGGTTTGTGCTCCGCTGTTGATATCTATCCTGTAAATATGGCGCCATCCGTCGGTTTCGGTCATTCGCAGTAATGCCGAATTATTGTCGGTAAGCAGAAAATCATTATTTCCCCATTGGCCGGACGACAGGTCGGGATACCTTAAATCCACCCAGGTATCCTCGGTTTCGGCATATATTTTTTTCAACCTTCCGGACGAGGGCCTGTAGGTATAAATATTGAGCTCGTTCTGCTTCCGGTTTAATTGCTGAACCAGCAAAAGGTCGTCGTTCACCCACTGCATGGCCGGCAGATAATGCTGTACGGCATCTCCGGGTACGGGAATCCAGGTGATTTTCCCGGAATTGACATCGACCACACCGACTTTAGCCGATGAAGGGTCATAACCTGCTTTCGGATATTGCAACGGAACAGGTTTTGAATAGACCGAATCCGTATTGTTGATCATATAAAATGTCCCGATCTCAGAGGCATCCAGTTGCCAGAAAGCTATCTTTCCGGCATCCGGGCTCCAGCTAAACCCGTCGCGCATCCCGAATTCTTCTTCGTATACCCAGTCAAAGGTGCCGTTAATGATGTCACCATTGCCATCTTCGGTAAGCTGCGTTACTTTACCGGTAGTAAAATCCTCCTTATAGATATTAAAATCGTGAACATAAGCTACAAAGGCGTTATCATCCGAAAATTTTGCGAACATCAACGAAGATGCGGGAAACTCCTTTCCTATCTGTTGTAATTTGCCGCTGTCAAAATCATACACCCAGTAATCCCCCCTGGTATTGGAACGCCAGACCCTGCCGGAATTGGTAAAGATCAATACTTTTGTTTCGTCCGGACTCAGGGTAAAATCTTCTATCCGCAAGGCCTTATCCCTGCCTTTCGGGGTTATTTTATCGGCAGACAGGTACACACTCTTCCTGTTGTTCCTGCTGACATACCTGATAAGCTGGTCTTCCCCTTCACCGGAAGGTTCAATAGTCACAAAAGCATCGCCGTCCTCCACCCAGAAGACAGGTCGTTGCCTGTCTACACGAAATTCCGAAGAATTATAGATACGGTCTATGGTGAGTAGTGAATCGGTTTGCTGTGCACACAGCAATGCCGTTCCCGCCATGGAGAAGGCAAAAAGAAGGATGTATATTTTACTCATCTTCAAAAGGATATTCGGTTTACAGGTTTTTAAGTTCTTCTATCGCTTCGGGGGTCTTGGCCAGCGGTTCTCCCAGAAGCCGGCTGCCGGATTCCGTAATCAGGAGGTCTTCCTCCACCCGGACACCTCCGAAACTTTTAAATTTTTCCACTTCGTCGTAGTTTACAAAATCGGTGTATTTTTTCTGCGACCTCCAGGAATCGATCAGAAACGGGTTGAAGTAAATCCCGGGTTCTACCGTAAGCACATATCCCGGTTCCAGCGCCTTGCCCAGTCTAAGGGATTTAAGGCCGAACGCCGTACTTTTCTTCAAATCTTCCGTATACCCCACATACTCTTCACCCAGGTTTTCCATATCGTGCACGTCCATGCCCATCATATGTCCCAGTCCGCACTGAAAAAACAGGGTGTGGGCCCCTGCGGCAACGGCTTCTTCGGTATTTCCTTTCATCAGTCCCATCTCCTTGAGTCCTTCCGTAAGCCTGGTACAGGCCAGCAGGTGGATATCCTTAAACCGGACCCCGGGCTTTAAAGCTTCGATAGCCGAATTATGTGCGTTTAAAACAATATTGTAAACCTGCTTCTGTAACGGGGAAAAACTTTTTCCCGCCGGAAACGTCCGGGTCATGTCCCCGGCATAGTTCATCGCGGTTTCGGCACCGCAATCACATAAAATAATATCGCCTTCCTCTATCACGGCCTGAGTGGCATGGTTGTGCAGGTACTGGCCGTTTTTGGTAAGGATTATGGGAAAGGAAATATTTCCTCCGCCTCCTATGGCAATAGCCTGCAGATCTCCCGCAATTTCTTTCTCCGTTTTTCCCGGAATGGCGTTTTTTATGGCATAAGTATGCATTTTTGCGGTAATGTTTACCGCCTTGTGGAGTTCTTCGATCTCTTCGGGGGATTTTACGGAACGCTGTTTGGCCACGGCCCTTATAAAAGCTTCCGATTTATTACTTTCGACTTGCCCCACGGGCATATCCAGTAAATTACTCAGCTGAATCGCAGTTTCCCCCCGGTATGGCGGAAGGTAATGTATTGTGTTGCCCTTTTGTTTTTGTTGCTTTATGAAAGCGGAAAGCTCCTTAAACGGTTTTACAGCAGTAATACCCGACCTTTCGGCAAATTCAGAAAGAGGTGCTACGGCACCTGTCCATACCATTTCTTCGGGGGTGGGATCGTCACCGAACAGGATCTCCCGGTCATTTTCAATATCGATGACAAAATAAATATCGGGAATATTGTTTATTCCGGTATAATATAAAAAACTACTGTCCTGCCGGAAAGGGTACCAGTTGTCTTTGTAGTTCATACTGCTCTCCCCGTTGCCGGGGAACAATAAAATACCTTGTTTAACTTCTTTTTTTAATTGCTGCCTTCTGGCGGTATATGTTGTACTTGAAAACATTAAAACTGTAATTTTAAAAATTATTTGTTTGTTTATTTTTACGGACCGATGACGGGGGACATTTCATATTGCTTTTTATAATTTGTAAATGCCGAATATTGAACCGTAGAATCTGAAGTGTTATGAATCATGGCTCTTAAAACCTCATCATCGGGTATTTGTCATTTATTATTCCCCGGCATGGTTTTTACTTCCTTCACATCGATGTAATACATTTTTTCGATAGCTTCTGGGCGGAACAAAAGGCGCTGTTCCGCATTCACTTTTACACTTTGCCATTCCCTGCCGGGGATAATCCGGATGTCTGCTTTTTCACTGTGTAAAGACAAAGGTAAATTAAAACCGTCAATACAATCGGTCCACTTATAAAATACCTTGTTGTTCTTATTATCCGTATAAATATTCAGTCCGGGAATTTGTGTGGTGGTCAGGTATTGTGCAAATACTTTCGAATAATCATAACCCGCCTTTTCCGAAATGTACTGCAATACCCGGTTGCCGTCTACCGTTTGGTGGTAGAAGATTTTATTGAGTCCGGCCAGGATATCCCTGAACAGTTGGTCGTTGTTAATGCTGTGCCGTATGGTATGCAGCATATTGCCTCCCTTGGCGTACATGTCCCCGCTGCCCTTCGCATTAACCCCGTAAGGGGGAATGATGGGCCTGTCGTTCCTTATGCCCTGCCTTATTCCGTAATTGTACCGGTTGCCGGCTTCCTTACCGAACATCGACTCTACAAAAAGAGTTTCGCTGTAATTGGTAAAGCTCTCATGGAGGTACATATCGGCAAGGTCGTTGCTCGTGATGTTATTGCCAAACCATTCGTGCCCGCTTTCGTGGACCACTATAAAATCCCATTTCATCCCGAGTCCGGTACCCGAGTCGTCCCGCCCGCGATATCCGGGTTTGTAGTGATTGCCGTACGCTATGGCCGACTGATGTTCCATTCCCGTATGTTCCGTCTCCACCAGTTTATAACCGTCTTCATAAAACGGGTAAGGGCCAAACCAGTATTCAAAACTGTCCAACATGTTATGTACTTCGGCAGGCAGATAGTTCTTCGCTTTTTCCAGGTTATAGTCCAGCACCCAGTAGCTTAAGTCCAGTTCTCCCTTTTTCCCCGGATAAGTTTCGTTAAAGTTGACGTAATGCCCAATATACGGAATGACATTATAGTTATTGATCGGGTTTTTCACTTCCCATTTATACGAAGTTTTTCCGTTGGCATATTGCTTCCTTTCCGTCAACCTTCCGTTAGCCACGGCTGTTAAATCAGCGGGAACGACCATGGTAAGGGATACCCCCTGATCCGGTTCATCGCTCTGGTGATCTTTGTTCGGATACCAAACCGACGCCCCCAGCCCCTGGCAGGTAACCGTCATCCACGGCCGGTTGAGAGAGTCCCTGGTAAAGGTCCATCCGCCATCCCAGGGGGCACGTACAGCCTCACGGGGTTTACCGTGGTAAAAGACCGTTACGGTGTTTACCGAATTTACTGGCTGCGGCTGCGTCTTTACATGCCATGCATTTCCTTCTCTGGTAAAGGAAAGCCTTTGACTCTCGTTATAAATAATACTATCTATCCGAAGAGGTTCCTGCAGATCGATCTGCATCACATCGGGGTGTTGTTCTTTTACCGTGTTGTACGTTATGATATTTTTTCCCTGTATGCGCTTTTTGTGAAAATCGGGGATTACGGTAATGTCATACCGTTGTACGTCCCACCAGCCCCTTTCGGTATTCAGGGTACCCCTCAGGCTATCGGCTCGGGTAAACGTTTCTTCATGTTCCTGGGCCATGCCGTGGAACGTAATCAGCAGGAAAATCATAAAATACTTTGTCCTCATTATTTATGCATTAATTTAGTGATACTCCGGTTCAGTATATTTTGTCCCACGAAGGCGGGGTTACTCCCTGCAGTTTTTTTACAAAGAAGTCCTTTCTTTTCCTGTTCCCGTAGGTTCCCCCTGAGGAGTGGGACATGCCGGGGATCACCACCAGTTCAAAGTCTTTCCCCGCTTTTATCAGGGCATCGGCAAACTGCATGGTCGAAGCGGGGTCTACATTATCGTCCACCTCCCCTACGATCAACAATAAATCCCCGTTCATTTTTCCGGCGTTTTCGGTATTGGAACAGGCGGCGTAATGCGGACCGACGGGATATCCCATCCACTGCTCATTCCACCATATTTTGTCCATACGGTTGTCGTGGCATCCGCAGGAAGCAACCGCAGCCTTATAGAAATCAGAATTAAACACTACTGCTGCCCCTGCGTTCTGTCCGCCGGCAGACGTCCCGTGAATCCCTACCTTATTCGTGTTCATGTACGGGTATTTCCGGGCTGCTGCCTTTATCCACAGCTTCCTGTCGGGAAAACCGGCATCCTTCAGGTTCTTCCAGCACACATTGTGAAACGCCTTCGAGCGGTTGGATGTTCCCATACCGTCTATCTGCACCACAATAAAGCCCAACTCTGCGAGATCGGACATTCCGCGGTAAAGGGTTTGAAAACTCTTGGGTACAAAAGAATCATGCGGACCTGCGTAAATGTATTCAATTACCGGATAATCCTTTTCCGGATCAAACGTGGTGGGGCGTACTATAACTCCCCAGATATCCGTTTTGCCGTCCCGGCCCCTGGCGGTAAATACTTCCGGCATTTTCCATCCCGTGGCCAGCAGTTCCGAAATATCCGCTTTTTGTAAATTCAGGACTTTCTTTCGGGTTGCCGCACTTTTTAAGACAGCTACCGGCGGTGCATCAACCCGGGAATACCGATCGATATAATACTTGTGATTCGCTGAAAAAGTAACCTTGTGGTTTCCGTTTTCCCGGGTAAACCGGACAAGGTTCCCGCCATCGAAATCCACCCGGAAATAATGCAGTAAATAAGGGTCCTGATCCTTATCCAGTCCGCCGGCGGTGAAATAGACCTGCCGCTTTTCTTCATCAACCTCAATAACGTCCCTTACCGGCCATTTTCCTCCGGTGATCCGGTTTTTCACCTTTCCGGTCTCCGCATCATACAAATACAGATGGTTCCAGCCGTCGCGTTCGGAAGCCCAGATGATCTCCTTATCGTTCCCGGTATCGTACCTGAACTTCTTGCCGCTGTAGTCTATAAAAGTCGGACTGGTTTCATTGACAATAACGCTTACTTTCCCCGTACGGGCATCTACCGATAAAACGCGATATACCTGGTGCCCCCGCTGGTTGTATTCAAAAGTAAAGGCGCTGTTGTCTTTCTTCCATTTAAAACCGGATACGCTGTATTGCCGGTCGAAGAGATCAGTATCTATAACCGTATGTTTTTTTGAGTCCACATCAAATAATTGCGGACTACGAAAAGGTAACTGGTCCCCCGGTTTGAGGTAATCGCGCGATTCCAGTTCCGGCTGAAACTGTTCATCGGGCCTGGACCGTACGAAATAAATCTTATGATCTTCCCCGGGACGGACTTTGTACGCCAGTATTTTTTTACTGTCGGGCGACCAATGTATATAAGAGGAATAAAAAAAACCCGCAGAGCCATCAAAACTCAGTTGCGTTTCTGTTTTGGTTTCGGGGTTTCTGATGTAAAGGTTGTGATTCCTTATAAAGGCCACCCGGGAGCTATCCGGCGAAATTACCGGGCCGTTCCCGGATTCGTCAAAACGGTTTCCCCAATATCTCCTTTTTCCTTTTTCCTTCTTTTCAAGTGTCCGTAACACTTTGATCCCGTAATTATCCAGGTTACATGCAACCTTCAAACTATCGGTTTGAAACACCAAAGTGTCTTGTTTAAAGTGAAGGTGATCCATATCCAGTTGGTGGGCATCCACATTCTTTTCGAGCAATTTGGCCAATTCCGAAGCCAGTTTTTCGTGGTCAAAAGCTTTTTGTTGTGATACGTTCCGGGTTGAGACCAGGAGATATTCTATACCCTGCTTTGTATTGTTTTTATACCAGCAGAGGCTGTCGCCCTGCCAGTGAAAGACATCCGGTGTGTTATAAACCTTGTTTTTGAATAAGGTATCTACGGCGGCAGATCTTTTATATTCCGCTACGGTACCCTGAGCGTGCAAAGCACTAAAAAGCAGCAAATAAAGGCCGGCTAGAAATAAGGTTTTCATCACAGTATTTTTGCTCATAAACCTATAAATAATTGGCAGGTCTCCGTGAATGTATATTAGCAAAAGCTGATACTTTATTAACATGAACAACAGGGAAAATGTAAAAATAATGTGGTTTTAATACGATTTTGGTGTTTTGGAAGCGAACAAAATTAAAGAATTGCCCGAAACCGTGTATTGCAAAGATTAAAAAGACAATTCCCTTTTAAGGGTTTTTTAAAAGTTTACCGTAATAAATTTGGGTATACCCGAAATATTTTTAACATAATCCTGTTGGTTTCACATCTCTATCGGGTATACTCTCTTTATTAAGTTTAAACCGGGAAACAGGTTTTCCATAAGGAAGATCTCTTATCCGGAAAATTACGACCAATCATGAAAATGAATTGTATTATTACAGAGGATCCCGGGGTACAACAAATGGCTATTGCCGGGTTTGTCGACAATAACAGCGCGCTTCAACTCATTTTTATGCGAACACATACATCCTTTGTTGTTAACCCGGACAAGATAACCTGGTATAACAGCAACAGTGCAGCGGTTTATGATACGTTCCTGCCGCTCAGCAGAAACCGTAAAGTCCGGCTCGCGAATCGTCTGGACTATGCCCCTGCCGTCAATATGACCGACACCGGAAGTTTCTCTCTTCATAATCTTCAGAAATCCATGTAGCTAAAACAGAACGGCTGAACTTCATAACACATTTACAGTGAACAATATGCATTGATTTCTTACGTTTTTATTTTGAAAGCACTGCAAATAATATTTGCACTAATCTGAACCAACTACCTTATAAAATGTCGACGCAGCAAGAAAACCATGATAAATATGATCAGGTCTTTTTCAAAGTAAGAAAGATTTTAGAAGACCGGGATTATAAAGCGTTTAATATGTTTATAGACCATCATATAAAGACCCGTGATGTTCGAATACTTCATACGATACTATTAGGTATGCACCATGACAAGAACAATCAACATGTCAGTCCAAAATACCGGGCTGTTCACAATGAACTGAAAAAACGGACCAATGCCTTGTGACCTTCAGTCAGGCTATAAAGTGTATCATAAACCGAGTTACTAAATCATTAGATGTTACAGGAAGTTCTTCAGAGTCCTTTGCCGGGATTTTAGATATATTGAGGACCTTTATGGTTGAAACCTGTAACCTCCGGCTTGCAACCTGCAGCGTATAATACCTTTTCATTTCCACATTAACACGTTACGATAATTTTTACATAATCCACAACTTTTTGTCGTGTACCAGGACATAAAGTACAAAAAAGCACGGGACCAAGTGTAAAACCCCGTGCGCATCATCATTAAATAAACAAATCAACTAACAAATCACAACTTATGAAGAAAAAGTAGTGTCCCGTATTTTCATGTAAGCAGAGAATTCCGGGGGCAATGCCCTATGCCTTGCCTGTTTTACCCCCGGCTCTCCTCAACTAACCCATCAGAGTATATCAGTTTCAGGAATTAGTCAGAAGGTTAGTTGTATCCTTCCAGGAATACCCTGGTTAAAATTGCCGCAATGACTACCAGTGCCACGACAAGTACTATGTAAAAGAAACTGTTCCTGCGCTTTAACTTTACCACTTATTAATAATTTATCATTAAAACAAGGGCACGGGGATGGACACACCCCTCGCGCCCTTTCACCAAAAAATTAACTCAACTAATCCAAATAATATGTGAGAACAAAAGTATTTAGCGGTTATTTTCTGATGATCTTTTTTAATCTTCATCCTGTTTATTTGTCCTTTTAAAATTTTCTATGCCTTCCCTGAGCCAGGCGCGGTACTGCTCAATATCCGGGTTATACGCCGTTGATGCGTTCAGTTTGTTTTCTTCGTGATCAATCAGCACATATAGCGGCTGGGCGTTGGCCTTATAATGTAATTGCTGGAATTCACTCCATTTCTGTCCTCTGTATTTCAGTTCTTTCCCTGTAATTTCAGATACTACACGTTCCGCTTCCGGCAGCGGGCGTTTGTCATCGACATACAGGGATACCAGTACAACCTCGTTCTTCAGGATATCCAGTATTCCCGGGGCTGCCCACACCCGTTCTTCCATTTTCCGGCAGTTGACACACGCATAGCCGGTAAAGTCCAGTAGTACCGGTTTATTCACCTTTTTAGCATACGCCAGCCCTTTGTCGTAATCCGTAAAAGCCGGGATATCATGTGGACCCGGCTCAGCGCCATCCGGCAAAACTTTCCCGGGTGTCTCCGGCAGTATACCAGCCTTACTATACCCCACGCCATAAGGTGATTCGCTGTATTGCAGGGGTGGTGGAAAACCACTGATGAGCTGCAGCGGGGCTCCCCACAGTCCGGGAAGCATATAGACCGCGAAAGCAGCAGAACACAGTCCAAGTGCCAAACGGCTTACGGAAATATGTCCCGCCTCGCGGTCAAGGGGCAATCGTATTTTACCCAGCAGGTACAAGGCCATAACACCGAAAATAACGATCCATATGGCCAGGAAGGTTTCTCTTTCCAGCCAGTGCAGTTGCAATACCAAATCGGCATTGCTCAGGAATTTAAAGGCAAAGGCCAGTTCCAGGAAGCCCAGGGTTACCTTTACCGTATTGAGCCATCCGCCCGACTTAGGCATAGCCCGTAACCAGCCCGGAAAGGTGGCAAACAGGGCAAAGGGCAAGGCCAGGGCCAGTGAAAACCCCAGCATACCTACCACCGGGGCTATTCCTCCCCGCGTAGCGGCATCTACCAGTAGTGTCCCCACTATGGGACCTGTACAGGAAAAAGAGACAATGGCCAGGGCCAATGCCATAAACAATATGCCTGTGATCCCCCTTTGATGCGCCCTGCTGTCTACCTTAACCACCCAGGAATGGGGCAAAACCAGTTCAAAAGCCCCCAGGAAGGAAAAAGCAAATACTACCAGGAGCAGGAAAAAGAACAGGTTGAACCACACATTGGTAGAAAGCGCATTCAGGGCCCCGGCACCGAATACAGCCGTAACGGCCGTTCCCAGCAGAACATAGATGGCCATAATGGAAATCCCGAACAATATACCGTCCCTCAGTCCTTCGCCCCTGCTTTTGGCACGTTTGGTAAAGAAGCTTACGGTCAATGGGATCATCGGGAACACGCAGGGCGTAAGCAGAGCAGCGAAACCACCGAGAAAGCTGAGCACAAAAATACGCCACAACTCCGGCCCGCCCGTTTCCCCAGGAGCCCCGGAAGCCCGGTCGCCCGGTAAGCTTTCTGTCTCCTCCCCGTTTTCCCGGGAAAGCCCGAATTCCAGCATATCATCTCCTGTTGCAAGGGTATTTCCCGCTCGGTAACTGTAATTCACCTTCCCGGTGACTATCAGGTCTTTCGGCAGCTCTTCGGCAATAACCAGCTGTTTAAAGTCCGTCCTGCCGGTATAACAGGCTATTTCCCGTTTTACAAGCGGGTCATAAGCACTGACTGCCTTCGGTTGCTTCGTACTGCCTATAAATACCAGTTTATTTCCGGGATTATTATACGTAAAGGTTATCCCGTAAATCTCTTCCCCGTTGTAGAGACGTTGTCCTTCCGGGATATCCGCCGTGATGCGGAGCATGTACTCCGTATCCGAAAGCCGTTCGGTGCGGGTTTGCCATACAATACTATCCTGGGCAAACAGGCAAACGGTCCCGAAAAGGAGATATACTGACAAATATCTTATTATAAAACAGGTGCTATACATAAATCGGGTCGGTTAGTCCAATACTACTTCGAATTCCACTTCCTGCGGGGTCAGGCACTGCTCCTCGGTACAGGCCATATAGGTAACACTACCCTTCATCCCTACGGGTTTTGCAGTGTGCTTTTCCACCTTCTGGATAAAATCCACCATTCCCGCATAATAGCGGGTCTCTACCATAAATACAGCCTCGTATTTTTCAATAAGCGCCCCTGATTCCGAAGGCTTGCCACGAAGGCTCAGCCCCGGTTGTTCTTTAAAATCAAATGTGGTAGGCAACGGGCCTCCTTCATCCGTGTATTGTGAATAGATATGCCAGGGGTCGTCCATGGATGCCGTGGCATATACGTCATAGGTGTTTTCCCCGGTCTTCCTGGCCGTAAACTCCCAATGTACCGGATCTATAACCTGGCCGGCAGCTGTAAGCACCGGAAGCAGTAACAGGATAATGAAATAAAATGTTCGTTTCACTTTTGTATTATTTCTGTATTTACACCCTTTACGTAAAAACAATACAAACCCCTTAAAAATATTTTATTTTTTTACTGATATTTTACTGTAACCGCAAAAAATCACCTGATATTAAAGCCTGGTATAGTATAATCATTATGAGGAATTCCTAACGGATCTCCGGCTTTCACGGTGCACCTTCGTATAACAACCGGGATCAAAACTTATCCGGTTAATTAACAATCACTTAGTCCATCCATAAAAATGGATTCAAGAGACAAAACAAGTAAGGTTTTTAGGGAATACCACGGAAAAAAGTAAAACCCTTAATATACAGCTTAAAGAAGGAGTGAAAGACTTCGGGAACCTTACCGTAGGCGGAGGAACGGATGATCGTTATGAACTTATGGGAAAATTTAACCGTTTCCGCGGGGAAAGCCGCCTTACCGTACTGGGGATGCTTAATAATGTCAATACTGTGGATTATCTGGAATAGCAAAAAAAATATGCCAGCGACACCCATCTCAATATCTTCCTTTCCGGTACGTTTTCCCGGCAGGAGAACAAGGACCTGAACCTGGGGGAAACCTCCTTTTACCGGGAAGGAACAGATTCCGTCACGCAGTTCAGACAACAGATCCTGACAGATAATCGCTCTTCCCTTTTGACAAAAGCCTGTGCCGGGCGAATTTAAAGCCTCGAATCACGAGTAAACCCCTAACAACAGCCCCGATTACCGATCACCACTTACCGAATATCCCCGCTCACCAACTCCCGGACTCCGAACTAAAAAACCAAGGATTCCAAAACCAAAAGCCCCGTTACAACTACCCTCCTATAGGTCAAAACACTACTTTATATAGGTAAACCCCCTACTTTTTTTATCCATAATGTTCACCTCGTTTCGTTCCAACCCTCATTACTTTGCCTATAAACAGTGTATCATACTATAATTGAGAAATTATTTTGTCATAGAAAAAGATAGAGATACCATCCGTACCATACAAAACACTTTAGAGGACATTGACCGGTTTCATTTCCTTGGATATGCATATGGGCCGGAAGAAGCCCTGGATGTCCTGTTGCGACAAAAACCGGACCTGGTTTTTATCCGCATAGACAACGGCTTTCCCTCGCCCTTTACTTTTGTTTCCGAACTGCACCTGTACGACTGTCCTGTCCCCTGTTTTATCGCGATCTCCAAAACCAGGGACGATGCCTATACAGCTTTTAAATACAATTTCTTCGACTATATCCTCCATCCTGTTTCCGGGCTGGAGGTCCGTAAGAGTATCCTGCGGTACCATAAGAGAAACCCCATCCGGGCAAATCTTGTTTGTATCCAATCCAATAAGGACTACAAATACCTGGATACCAACAACATTCTCTTTCTGAAAGCAGATAACAACACCACCGATTTTCACCTCACCGACGGCAGGGTGATCGGGGCTTTTAAAACCCTGAAAAGCTTTGAGGACAAACTGCCGGACAACTTTATGCGCATTCATAAAAGCTATATCGTAAATGCTGCACAGGTGGCCAGGATCCATTACGGAAAGGCCGTCTGTACCCTCAGGCAATACCGGCAGCCCATCCCCTTCACCCGGACCTTCCGCAAAAATATAGACCGGGTACATTACCTGTTAAACCAGGCTTCGTTTTAAACGTAAATCGGTGAACCCGTACTTCTATTATTTCCCTCGTAAAAACCGGGGTTTCCCTACCGGTACCCTGCTGTTCACTAATAGTTCGGTTTTTTGTGCTTTACATTGCTACAGCCCCCCGTAATTTAGCAACATACAAGCAGCTTTTGTGTTGACACCCAAAGCCCGTCAGCACCTCCATTGTGCACAATCGGATCATCATTACCGGCCCCTTCCGGGGCTTTCCTAACTATTGTCTAATTGTAAAAAAACCGCACAATGAAAATACTGAATATATCCGCTTTGCTTTTGTTCGTTATGTGTGCTGCTTCCTGTACGCTTTCAGACGACCAAATTGCGGAAGGCACCCGCGCCCTACCCGAATTCTCCGTTGCAAACGACTCCCTGTATACGGAACAGGAGGATGAAAACGAGACCGGCGAGGACTATGAGACCTATGCCACCGGAGATGATTCCAGCGTCCGTCCGGATAACGAAAAAGATTAGTTTTTTTAACGCTAAAATTATTTTATACAGGCCTTTAACATAAAATGTTAAGGGCTTTTCTTAATTTTGAATATACCCCAAGTACCTGATTTTGAAAATTCGTACAGTAAAATATTTGTATGCCTTATTTCTTTTCACTTTGGTATTTATGGCATTGTTTACCGGGTGCAACAACACACAGCTCCCGGATTTGTCATCTTTAGCAAAAGAAAAGGACAGCATTTCCATTTGGTTAAACAATGCCCGGACAGATACATTACCGCTTCCTGATCGAAAGCAGTTTTTAACCCGGGCATATAGCCAAACCCGTTCCCTTGCGGATTCCACAAAACAGGAATTCCTCCGGAAGATCGCCTACAGGGCTAACGGGCTGAATGATTCCCTGCTCTTTCAAAAGACCAACAGGGAGGCCCTCCGACTCTCCTATCACCTCCGGGATACCTTTGCCATGGGCGACACCCATTGGAACTACGGGATTTATTACCTGGACAGGGAAACATACGACAGTGCCTATTACCACTATCAGGAAGCCCGGAAATTATTTGAACGCGTGCCCCACCCCTATTATTCCGGGAAAATGCTGTACAATATGGCCTATATCCTGGGGCATCTCAAGGATTATACCGGGAGCGAGGTATTGCTTTTCCAGGCCATCCCTAAGTTCGAATCCGAAGGAAAATACAAACAGCTCTATCAGTGCTATAATTTTCTCGGGGTGATCTATGACGAACTGAAGGAATACGAAAAGGCCATTTCCTACCATAAAAAGGCCCTGGAATATCTGAAAAAGGTCGATGACAAATCCGTGTACCTGCAGGACAGCCAGAACAATATAGGGCTGAGTTACCAAAACCAGGGCGACCAACCGCAGGCTTTAACCTATTTTAATGAAGTTTTAAATGACCCTTTCTTAAAATCAAAAGACATAAAATTATATGCCAGGGTTCTGGATAATAAGGCATTCAGTAATTTTCTCAACAACGATACGATCAATATACTCCGGGATTTTCAGAAAGCCTTACGCATCAGGCATAGTGTAAATCATATTCCCGGAATTATTATCAGTAAACTTCACCTTGCTCAATATTATGGCCGTCATAAAGATACCGCCCGTGCCATATCGCTGGCAGGAGAAGCCTTTGACCTGGCCACCTCCATTCATAATAACCGGGATGTACTGACCGCCCTTCACCTGCTTTCGCGTCTGGACCACGGGAACAGCAGTACTTACCTGGAAAAATACATCCGGCTGAGCAATGAGCTCCGGGAAAAAGAGCGCAGGCGGCGGAATAAGTTTATACGGATACACTATGAAACCGAGCAATACATCGAAAGAACCAGACAATTATCTGCCCAGAAGTTATGGATATCCGTCATCGCCGCTATCCTTATCCTGATTTTATTGCTTTTGTATATCCTGAACCGGCAATACGCCAGGAACAAATTATTGTATATGGAAACCTCTCAGCAAAAGGCCAATGAACAAATCTATCTGCTCACTCTGAAACAGCAGGCCAAACTTCAGGAAGGCCGTAACCAGGAACGGATACGGATATCGGAAGAACTGCACGACGGTATCCTGGGTGACCTCTTCGGCATCAGGATGGACTGGGGATTCCTGAAATTAGAAGGCGATGCGGAAACCCTGCGCAAGCACCGGTATTACCTGGAAGAATTGCACCGCATTGAAAAAAGAATCCGGGAGGCATCGCACGAACTGAAAGAAAAACTAACCCCGTACCCGCTCGATTTTATCCTCATGGTAAAGCGGCTGATCCGTAACCGGGCCAAAACAGGAAACTTCGAATACAACCTTATCCACGACGATACCATAGCCTGGGACGAGGCCGACGATTTTGTCAAAGTCAACCTCTACCGCATTATCGAAGAAGCCTTGCAAAACTGTATAAAACACGCCCGGGCCTCTGTGGTATGCGTCCGTTTCAAACAGCATAAAAACCGGCTCCGGCTTATTATACAGGACGATGGTGTAGGCTTTTCGCCCCGGAAAAGGAACAAGGGGATCGGTATCAGGAACATGCAGTCACGTGTAAGGAAACTCAAAGGGACCTTCCAGGTAGATTCAGGAGAACAACAGGGTACAACACTTACCGTTTCCATTCCCTTATAAACAATTACCGGTAACAATGACTTTAAATTACGCCCCTATGAAAACAAAAAATTACCATATCGCATTAATTGACGATCACCCGCTGATCACCGACGCCTATAAAAACGCCCTGGAATATGTCAGTGAACAGGACGGCACCACCTTTAATATTGTGGTTGCACACTCCTGTGACGAAGCCCGGTATATCCTGGACAATGCCTCCCCGCTCCACCCCTTTGACATCGTATTCCTGGATATACAACTGCCCCCCTCCGGGGACAGCGACATCATTTCGGGGGAAGACCTGGGACTGGAAATAAGAAAACGCTTCCCCCGGGCCAGAATTGCGGTATCCACCACCTTTAACGACCATTACCGCATTCACAGCATTTTCGAAAGCCTTAACCCCGACGGTTTCCTGATCAAAGGCGATATTACCCCCGACGAACTGATCACTGCCATCCGGCACCTGATCGCCGAGCCTCCCTATTACAGCAAGACCGTAATGCAATCCCTCCGCCAGTATATCACCAGCGACTTCCTGCTGGACAAGATAGACCGCCAACTGCTTTACCAGCTTTCCCTGGGCACCAAAATGAAGACCATTACCACGATTATCCCGCTGTCCAGGGCAGCCATCGAAAAGCGAAAACGCCACCTCAAGGATATCTTCGACGTAGAAAGCGGTGAGGACAGGGACCTGATACTGAGGGCCAGGGAGAAAGGGTTTATCTGATGGTTAGTTGGTGGGTCCGGAGTTGGGGAAGCGATGAGTTCACAGGGTATTAAGTTGGAAAGAAGCCAGTACAAAACAATCCCTTTTGTGCCTTTATAAAACACAAACCTCCTCCGTCATAAGGGAGGAGGCTCCCCGGGTTTGCCGGGGGAAGGGTTAGAAAACCCCGGGGCACACGAAAACACAACCCCCTAACCAGGTAAGTAACACCCAAACAAGTCCTCTTATCCCTGTTATATTCATCACCCCTGTTGTTATCTTTCCAAAAAACCTTTCCGCAACAAAAAGGAGGCAGCTATAAAAGACAAACAGACGGATGCAATACATCCATAAGCAAACACAACAATAAAGTAGACGTAAAAAACAGTAAAACAAGGAGAAATAACACGAAAGTAAACGCGCCCCATAATAAAGTAAGTGTTCCCCATAGCATGGCAAGCATTCCCCGTAGCACAATAAGGCTCCCTCATAATAAAGTAAACATTTCTCGTAAGCAAGCAGATATCCCTCACTCCACAGTAAAGGGCTGCATTGCCAAAGCAGGTGTTCCCCGTCACTAAGCAGGTATAAACACAGGGCCTGCCTGTATTTACGGTATTAAAGTTAGTAAATATCCCGAAAAACAAAGGTGATCACAGCAGAAAACCATAAAGTAACGTGAATAATGTTTAAGCATTATGACTAAACCACTCTGTACTGAAAGGTGCAGCGGTTTTCTTTACCGGGGACTAAAAGCCCCCCTTTTTAGAAAGCAATAAAATCACCAAGTTATTAGGTGGATTGAGTTATTGAGTTATTTAGTCAACACACAATAACTCAATAACTTCATAACTCAATAACCTGGATTATAATTTTTTCGCACTACTAAAGTACTGCAATAAAATTACAGGGTTTGCCCCCTAAACTGAGCCCAATCAAAAGCCTTTAAAAATTATAACCTTTGTCTGAGATCTTAAAAAAACTCCTCCCTTGAGATGAAGGGAGGTGGGCAGACTTTAGTCTGGTCGGAGGGTTTGACAGCCCAAGCCACTGGAAAAATACAAAAGCTGGAGGGTACACCCACAATTTGGGCGTGGTCAAACTCTCCGTTCCGAATAGGGAACACTCTTATTCGTCTCAAGACATGTGCTAGTCTGTCGAAGCAGAGGAGTACTTTTTTATCCATTATTCACGTTAAAGTAATCACCAGGAGGTTTCCTGTACTGCTGATAAAGCGGCCCGGTACCACAAAACAGTAATAAAACAATGTGGAGAATACCCTTTCCGGCAAGATTTAAACTTTTGTATATTTGAGAATAAGATATAAGCCAAACCAAGCACACCATGCCACATAAAATTTCCAACCGACTGGCACAAGTAGTAGACGCCCTCCCATTAAAAGATGGTATACGGGTTTTGGAAGTAGGCTGCGGTACAGGTATTGCTGCCCTTGAAATTGTCAACCGGGTGGACAATGCTTATGTACTGGCCGTTGACCGTTCCCCGAAAGCCATTGCACAGGCCAGAAAAAATGCGCAAAAGGAAATTGAAAAAGGAACACTTAAATTCATACGATCAAAGATCGAGGAACTGGAAGTCCCCGAAGAAGAAGGGTCTTTCGACTTTGCCTTTGCCATAAGGGTCGGGGCACTGGACGGACGGCATCCGGAGATTGAACAGGAAGCACGGAAAAGGATTGCCAGACTGCTTAAAAAGAACGGTAAATTATTTATTGATGGAGGAAATCCATTAAAGGAATCAGGGATTTAAAAAAATCAGGAATTCGTTCGATTTATTATATTTGGATAAATCATAAATAAAAACAGGTGCAATCGTGTTAATACATACACTACCAGCCATTCGGACAAATAAAAATTAAACCTCAAACCAAATGAAACCCATTTTTAAGTTAATTTTCCTACTGACTATCTTCATTGTTAACCTTGCCCGGGCACAAGACAACAAAGAACTGCAAAAAATGGCCGATGACGACCAACAGGCAAGAATGTCTCCCGATACTGACTGGAATCTTCTAAATAAACGGGATAGTATAAGACGGGTAAGAGTTGACGAACTTTTTGAAGAAAACAAAGTTAAAACAGCAAAGGACTATTTAAACGCAGGAATCATTTTCCAACACGGGAATGACACAATAGCTTCGAGGAAAGCCGTCGAATGTTTTGGTAAAGCCATTGAACTTGATTCTACCCTCAACAGATGGTGGTATGCGGCTGCTGTAGATAGAAATTTAATGAGAAGAGGTAAACCGCAAATTTACGGCACCCAGTTTATAAAAAATCAAACTACAAATCACAAGTGGAAAAGATACGAAATAGACACCACAAAGGTCACGGATAAGGAGCGCGCATATTATCGGGTAGAAACACTGGCGCAACAAAAAGAGAAAGAACGGTTGATGAACCTGAAATCAATCGCTTCCTTTGCCAAAGAAAATTCAATAGACAAAGTAGTTAAACTGATAAAAACCGAATTTAAAAAAGCCCTTCAATCCGAATACAACGTCACCGAAGGTGCTATCAATAGTTTTGGCTACCAACTAATGAATAACAACAGAGATAATGAAGCTTTGAAGATATTTAAACTCAACATAACGCTATACCCTGACAGATATAATACCTATGACAGTTACGGAGAGTGCTTACTGAAAATCAAACAGACGGAAAAAGGATTAAAAGCCTACAGGAAATCACTTGAATTGAACCCTGACAATGAAAATGCGAAAAAAGTATTAAACAGATTTGAAAAGTAAAACGGTTGGTAACAAGGTAAACGCAATAACGGGCCCTGCCGGCGCTCGTTTGAGCAAAGCGGAAACGGTGCCTGCCGTAAAAAACGTTTGTAACGTGCAATAAAAGCATTATGAACACTAAATGAAATGGGACAACAACCAAATTATACCATGAACAAAGAAATCCGGACATACCACGATTCGCAATCCGAAGAAAACAGGGAAATCTGCGATCTTCTATATGAAGAAATTACCCGAAATCTTCCGGAAGCCGAAAACAAGATCTGGCACGGCCACCCGGTGTGGTTCCTGGAAGGGAATCCCATTGTGGGATACAGCAAATTAAAAGACGGCATACGCCTGTTTTTCTGGAGCGGGGCAAGTTTTGACGAAGCACAACTCCAACCCACTACCGGAAAATTCAAGGACGGTTCCATCCGCTATACCCATATCGATCAAATCAACCGCGATGACGTGAAACGCTGGCTCGAAAAATCACGCGACATCCAGTGGGACTATAAAAACATCGTAAAGCGGAAAGGCGAATTAAAAAGATTGAAATAAGATTGGATGACAATGGCTAAAGGAGCATGGCAAATGCTGATCTGAAGTGGTGGCATTCATTGCAAACCAGCACCGGGTTGATGTATGGGTTGCAAGAGCTTATTGTAGCTATTTAGGTCTTGCCGCCGATACAAAACGAAGATCAAAAAAAACAGAAAATGACCAACCGCCCAAGAATAAAACCGAATCTGACGACAACCGATAAAATAATCGAAATTATCAGTTGGATCGCTGTTCCCTGTATTTGGATCTTGACATTAAAAAATTACCCAGACTTACCTGAAAGCATTCCGATTCACTACAACAGTGCCGGAGAAGCGAATGGATTTGGCGGAAAAGAACACATCTTAGCATTGCCGATAATAGCTACCATATTGTTTATAGGTCTGGCAACACTAAACAAGTATCCGCACATATTTAACTATCCGGTTTTAATTACTCAAAAAAATGCACTACAACAATATACATATGCAACCCGGCTGCTGAGAATTTTGAATTTGGTAATTGTCATAATTTTCGGGCTCATCGTTTATAAAACCATACAAAATGTGAATGGAAATGCCAACGGACTCGGAATATGGTTCTTACCCACCACGCTGGCCCTCATATTTGTCCCCATAATTTATTATTTACTGAAAATACGGAAAATAAAAAATAAAGATACAAGCTACAACAACGTATAAACCGGCGCCCGTTTTCGTCTGCGATGAGTCTGCCACCGGGGTTCGTTTGTAACAAGTGCCTGCACCTACCATAAAAAACAGTATAACACACACTATATTTTTTCAATAATTATTTGATAAATGGTACAATTAAATTTATCTTAGCAACTAAGATAGTTAGTTCATAAGATATATAAATGGATGATACCACCATCAGGCAAATAAGAAAATTAGCCCAGCGCTATGCATTCACCTCCATACAGATGCATGAAACCATTGGCCGAAAAGCAGGCCTTTCGGGAACCGATCATAAATACCTCGGTTTTCTAATACAAAAAGGACAAATGACGGCTGGCGAGCTTTCAAAATTAACAGGTCTTACATCGGGCGCAGTTACGGGGCTCATAGACCGCTTTGAAAAGAAAGGCCTCGTAAAAAGACAATTTGCAGAGAACGACAGGCGAAAGGTCATCATCAAACCCGACACGAAAAAAATAACGGCCCTTTTGGTTCCGCTTTACAAGGACTTCAGAAGCAGGTCAGATCAGCTTATTGCCTCGTTTTCAGACAAGGAGATCGGCATCATCGAAAGCTATTTTTCAAGGGCCATTGAAATCATGAAGGAAACAACCGCCCGGATCAACAACAAATCATTGCAAAAATGAAAAACACAAATCCCCGTACACTTCGTTTCCGGGACATTGACAAAACCAAACGCACGATCGTTGGCGGCAAAGGCGCCAACCTGGGCGAACTTTCAAGGATTAACGGAATAAACGTGCCTGATGGCTTTTGCATTACTGCCGGGGCCTTTAAAAACATTGTGAGGGAAACACCCGCCGTTAACCGGTTACTCGATAAGCTATCCCTTCTGAAAACAGAAGACCGCAATGAGATCGGGGAACTTTGCAGTGAGCTACGAAAGGTTATCGAAGGGGCTACCATCTCCGAAGAACTCAATAAAGAGATCACCCGCCACCTCTCCGGTTTCGGAGAAAAAAATGCCTGGGCCATACGCTCCAGCGCAACCGCCGAAGATCTGCCCGCCGCTTCCTTTGCAGGTCAGCACGATACTTATTTAAACATTACCGGGAAGGAAGCCATCCTGAAACACATCGGCAAGTGCTGGGCTTCACTGTTTACCGAAAGGGCGGTTATCTATCGTCTTCAAAACGGTTTCGACCACCGTAAAGTATACCTGTCTGTCATTGTTCAAAAGATGATATTCCCGCAGGCCGCAGGAACCCTGTTTACCGCCGATCCCATGAGTGGCAACAGAAAGGTGTTAGCTATTGATGCCGGTTTCGGACTTGGTGAAGCCATGGTCTCCGGCCTCGTAAATGCCGACAACTATAAAGTACGCGACAGCAAGATTATCGACAAGAACATCCCCGTCAAGAAACTCGCTGTTCACGCCTTAAAAGACGGCGGCACGAAAACACGGGAAATCAAACCCGAACAACAAACCAGGCAGGTGCTTACAGACAGTCAGATCGTGCAACTCGGGCACACGGGCCGAAAGATCGAAGCACATTTCGGTAGCCCCCAGGATATTGAATGGTGCCTGGCAGATGATACATTTTACACGGTACAAAGCCGCCCCATCACTACATTATACCCTGTCCCCGAAGCCAACGACCGGGAAAATCACATTTACGTATCTGTCGGTCACCAGCAAATGATGACCGATGCCATGAAACCACTGGGACTATCCCTGTGGCAGTTAACCGCTGCCCGCCCCATGTTTAAAGCCGGCGGAAGGTTGTTTATTGATGTGGCACAACAACTGGCCTCGCCCAACAGCAGACAAATGGTATTAAATGCCATGGAACAACACGATCCGCTCATCAAGGACGCACTCATGACCCTCATAGAAAGAAAAGATTTCATAAAACCGTCACCGGATGCTAAAAGAGAATAACGTCCCGGTAAATACAATAACAATATGTCGTACCCTCCCATAGAAAACGATCCGGCAATCGTTGCCGATCTCATCAAGAACAGTCAAACAGCTATAGAAAAATTAAAACAAGACATTCAAACCAAATCCGGCTTAGCCCTAATTGATTCTATCCTGGAGGACATCGGACAACTCAAAAAGAGTGTAACAGCCCCGCAAAGTATGAGTGTCATTATGGGCGCCATAAATGCCTCAGTATGGATCAATGAAAAAATGAAGGCGTGGTTGGGAGAAAAAAACGTGGCAGACACACTTTCACTATCCGCACCCAACAATGTCACCTCGGAAATGGGCCTGGCACTATTGGATGTTGCCGATGTGATTCGCCCGTACCCGGAAATAATTCAATATTTGGAAGATGTAAAAGACGACAATTTCCCTGATGAACTGATCAAGTTTGAAGGCGGACGGGAAGTCCGGGATGCTATCAATACCTACCTTAACAACTACGGAATGCGATGTGCCGGGGAAATCGATATTACCAGAACCCGCTGGAGTGAAAAACCGACAACACTTATCCCGCTAATTCTCAACAACATTAAAAAATTTGAACCCGGTGAAGGCAAACGAAAATTTGAGCAGGGGCAACAGGAAGCCTTGAAAAAAGAACAGGAACTGCTGGATAAGTTAAGGCAATTACCCGATGGCGGACAAAAGGTCAAAGAAACAAAACGAATGATCGGTACCATCCGGAATCTCATCGGTTATCGCGAATATCCGAAATACGACATCGTTAACCGCTACTTCATTTACAGGCAAGCGCTGCTGAAAGAGGCCGGACAACTCGTACAGGCCGGCGTTATCCGGGAAAAAGAGGATATATACTATCTCACGATGGAAGAACTCCGCGAAATGGTACGCACCAGTAAACCGTACCACCGGATCATCAGCAAACGAAAAGACGAATACAAATCGTACAAAGAACTGACACCCCCGCGTGTTATCACATCCGACGGCGAGATCGTTACAGGTGAATACAAACGGGGAAATCTACCTCCCGAAGCCATTGTGGGTTTGCCTGTCTCATCAGGAGTTATAGAAGGCCGGGCACGTATCATCCTCAACATGGAAAATGCTGACCTGGAAGACGGGGATATACTCGTCACCCCCTATACCGACCCCGGTTGGACACCCTTGTTTGTATCTATAAAAGGCCTCGTCACCGAAGTAGGCGGATCAATGACCCACGGAGCGGTTATTGCACGTGAATACGGCATACCGGCCGTGGTTGGCGTAGAAAATGCCACCACAAAGATCAGGGACAGACAACACATTCGCGTGCATGGAACAGAAGGCTATGTGGAAATCCTATGATCGTCGCCGGTTGAAGCCTCCCGAACCATTCAAAAAAATATCCGCAGAAGAATATCTTAAAAGGAATTACTGATCCGGGACATAAGCTATAAAAATATGGCATAGATCTAAAAAAGTGCCTTTCTCCGGTGCCTTTTCTCACTTCATAAGAGTGAAAATGATTGGATACTTTTAAGAAAGAAAGTATCTTTATGAACAAGTTGTAGCATACGTAAAAATAACACCGTAAAGTAACACTATTTTAAACCCTAAAATAAGATCAATTAGTATGGAAACAGAAAAATGGATTCAAAAAGGAATGGAACTGATAATAGACTATGCCCCCAGGATCGTTCTTGCCATTTTAATATGGATCATAGGCCTGTGGCTATTCAGACGCGTGGTCAAATACGCCCGGAAGATCATGAAAAAACGGAGGTATGATGCCGGTTTGCAAGGCTTCCTGGCCACCATACTGGACTGGGCGCTAAAAATACTCCTGATCGTCATCATTATGGGTACGCTCGGCATCCAGACCATGTCTTTTGCCGCTGTCATCGCTTCGGCAGGTCTGGCCATAGGGCTCGCCCTCCAGGGATCACTGGCCAATTTTGCAGGGGGTGTGCTCATTATGATCTTCAAACCCTTCAGGGTAGGCGATTTTATAGAAGCACAGGGAATTTCCGGAACCGTAAAGGAAATCGGGATCGTCAACACCTCCCTCAACACTTTCGGAAACCAACTCGCCATTATTCCCAACGGAAAACTTTCCAACGAGAACATCATAAACTACAGTGCGGAAAGCATAAGAAGGGAAAACATCATTTCCGGTATCAGCTACGACTCCAACATTAAAAAGGCCAAAGACATCCTCCTTGATATTGCAAACTCCAGGGATACCGTACTCCAGGACCCTGCCCCTATGGTTATTGTTAATGAACTGGCCGACAGCTCCATCAACCTTTCATTACGCTACTGGACCAAAAACGAACATTTCTGGGACTGCCGCTGGTATGTACTCGAAGAAATAAAATATCGCTTTGATGCCGAAGGTATAGAAATTCCGTTCCCGCACCAGGTGGAAATCCAGAAACAGGCATAGTTAGTACTTGTTTACAGCGTACCGGATGCTACCAGTTCGAAACTGGTAGCATCTCCAATTAAAACAAAAAAACACCATTAATGAATAATCCCCGTAAATGCCCCGAAAAATAAAGGACAGTTAAAAAAATCGGCTGTACAACGGTTTCATGGACGATTCGGGGTATTTCATGGGTTAACTATTACAAAAATGCATTAAACAAGGAACGGGCCATCATAGGCATAATCGAATTAAAATATTCAGACAACGATGCAGTAAAGCGTTTTTTTATCAAAGTCCGGATATTATCCGTAAACTTTCTGATGTTCCCCGTACATCATATACAAAAACACCCCATAACCAGAATATGCACGAATACCGTTAAAGTGAAAGTCAAAAAAATACTCAAATTCTTTATCTTCTCACTACTGCTCTTAAGCATAGCAGCACTCCTCTTTGTCTATATTGAATACAGAAACAGTAACAAACCCAATAAAGATATCCATAAGGCGGATAATATAAACTGGGTAGAGACTGAACAGGGATATATACATATCAGAACATTTGGTCAAAATAAGAACAGGGATTCCACAAGTCTGGTATTTGTTATTCACGGTGACGCCCCTTTCAACAAACCGGGATACCAAAATATAATGGCTGAAAAAATAGCCTCCGGAACCAAAAACACCGTCGCAGTGGCCATTTTAAGGCCGGGTTATACCGATCCGCAGGACCATACGTCAAACGGGATCAGGGGACTAACCACGGGAGACAACTATACCCCGGAGGTTATCGAAGCCGTTTCCGAAGTGATTGAAAAATTAAAAAAGAAATACAACCCGTCGAGGACTTTAGTTATCGGACATTCCGGAGGAGCGGCCATAACAGGCAATCTTATCGGTCTTAAACCCGGACTTACCGATGTGGCCGTATTGGTTTCCTGCCCCTGTGACGTAGCGGCATGGAGAGCACATATGCGCAATAAACAACCGCTAAACCCGTTCTGGTATCTGAATGTAAAAAGTATTTCCCCGGTTGAGGTAGTAAAGAACATTGGCCGGGACACTGAAATTATGGTCATATCCGGCGAAAATGATAAAATCACACCCCTAAAATTCAGCAGAAAGTATTATGAAGCCCTTACAACCTCAGGATTAAAGGCAAGCTTTATCTCATTGCCGGACGAGGGTCATGAAATTTTGTTGAATAGTGCGGTGACCGAGCATATCAAAAGTAGCATACACCCACCCCAATAACAAACATTAATGATCCTTTTATCAGTACTCGTTTCAAACAAAACAATAACGAATACCAGGAAAAAACAGGTGTCTGATACAGGCATCTCACCGTATAAAAAATCCTTTTAAAATCCCGGAAAACCGGTATTCTCATAGGATATATTGTCCGTAATTTTGTACAAATCAATTTTCAAAAAACAGACAACGATGAACCTATTACGTCTTAGCGCCACAGGGGTGCTTGTAATTATGATGTCGCTTACTGCCGGCGCACAGATCAAGTTGAACAAAAAAGCGTTGAAATCCGGCTCCAAAGTAGTAAAGGCCGCTACATTGAGTGATGAAGAAGTCATTGCTTATACCAAAGAGTACATCCGGTGGATGGACGAAAACAATCCGGTAGCTCCGGAAAACGACGAACTGGCCCAACGCCTGAAAAAGTTAACCGCCGGACTGACCAATTATGACGGGCTTGACCTTAACTTTAAGGTTTACCTCGTAAAGGACATCAATGCCTTTGCCTGTGCCGACGGCAGCGTACGCGTTTGCGCCGGGTTAATGGACATCATGTCGGACGAAGAGATACTGGGAGTTGTCGGGCACGAAATAGGCCATGTAAAAAACACCGATTCCAAAGATGCCTTTAAAACAGCCCTCCTCACCTCCGCCCTGAAAGACGGTGTAGCTTCCCAGGGCGGCGCTGCAGCTACCTTAAGCCAGTCACAACTGGGCGATCTGGGAGAAGCTGTTGCCAACTCCGCTTTTTCCAGAAAACAGGAGAGCAAGGCCGATGACTATGGGTATGCATTTTTAAAAGATAATGATGTAAATCCGTGGTACATGTCCACGGCCTTTGAAAAACTGCTCGGAGATACCGGAGGAGAGAAAAAAGGATCGCAATTGTTCTCTTCCCACCCCGATACCGAAAAGCGAATAAAAGCCACCGCCAAAAAAGCGGAAAAAGACGGATTTGAACGTCCGGAATAAGTTTTATGCTAACCGGTTCTTCCGGGCGGGTAAAACAAAAAATATAACATATATGATATAAAGGCTCCGTTACGGGGCCTTTTGTTGTTTTATAATCCTAAGGCACGCGTTCCCGCAGCATTCGACTGAGCACCGGAACGCTAAAATCACCATTTCGATATTTTTACTTAAATTGTAGTCAGAAAAATGATCAATCACCCCAGGTCAGGTCCCGGCTTATGAATAAGGAACTGTTCAAGTTTTAACCTTTAAATGAAAAAACCTTATGCGCGTTATTACTTTTTGTCTTTTGATCTTTACAAGCTTTGTTATTCATGCTCAGGAGACCGTAAAGTACGATCTCCTCCTGATGAACAACGGAGAACAGCGATCCGGAAAAGTACTCGAAATTTCAGATGACGAAATTAAGTTTGCCTATGCCGGCGAAACCCTGATATACACCATTAAAAAAACAGACATCAGCAAGATCACCTTTGCCAGTGGCCGTATAGAATTCTTTAATCCCGATACAACAGACACATCCGGTGATGACGCCGGACCTGCAGATTTTTATAACAAGCTGGCCATCCTGCCCTTTGCTTATATCGCGGACCGAAAAGACGGGGGGACGGAAATGCCTGTTAAAATCCAGCAGGAATGTTATACCATTCTCAACAAAAAGGCAAATAACCTACAGCTACAGGATATACAAACAACAAATGCACTGTTGGCAAAGGCAGGTGTCAATAACGGCAATATTCAGGGATATACCATGGGTGAAATATGTCATATTTTAAATGTGGAATATGTAATTCAGGGCATGATCACCACCAATGAAACCGGTGAAGTGTCATCTACAATAGGACACAACAATTCCGTTATCAGGGACAGCGACAAAAAGAATGTCATCGGAAAAATTTTAAATACCACAACCAGCACCACCACTTCCGAGAAAAACTATGATACCACGGTGAATATGAATATATATGACAATAACGGCCAGCACCTTTTCGGACAAGAACATAGTTCATTATGGCCGGGGGCGGATGCTTACCGTATAACACTGAACTACCTTCTGAAAAGGACACCTGTATACGGGAAATAAGATTGCCTGCAAGCGGCAAGTTTTTTGTTGGCAACAACATAACTGACACTCGTTTGCCTCTGGCGCTTGTTTGCTTCGAGGCCTTTAAGCGAAAGGAAAGGCAAATAAAACACCTGTCGCCGCCATTACATCACATTTCGGTTTTCTCTGTAACTTTTTTCCCGGTATTAAAATCCCGGCCTTCAAACAGCACATATTCCACATGGACGCCAATTCCGGAAATACTGCTTTTCAGCTTTATAAACATCCTGTCCAGATAAAGTTTACGATTGTTCACCATCATATAAACTTCGGGGTTCCCCTGCGAATTGAGCGTGAGGTATAGCTTTTGCTTTCTGGTAGCGGCCAGGTACATTTCGTAAAGACCGGATTTTATATAGTTGGCCGTTATACCATAAGCCATCTGTTTCTGGATTCTGGTCAGGGGCTTATCGACACCGCCTTCGGTATACACAATACAGTGCGCATAAACAGGATTGGCCCGGTTTATGGATGTACCGTTCATATTGGCATCATACACGTAGGTATTGTGATTCCGGCTATGCTGAATATAAAACAGTCTCGTTGCTGTTTTTCCGGGAACCGGGTAATCGTCTTGGGCAAAAGCAAAGGCAAAAACAAAAAACAGGAAAAAGGGGCAGATCGTTTTCATAAAAAATAATATTCCGGAAAACACTCCTGAAAATAAGCGGATTTTGTTTTCATCTGTTATTCCGTACTAAAATAAGACTTTCTGAAACGAATAGCTTCCAATATCTCTATAAAGATTCTGACTAATTCCACTAAACCACAGCTTCCTTATTGTACCTCTTCTTGTATTCCACAGGAGACATTCCGGTAATCTTCCGGAACACTTCGCGAAAGGCTTTAACATCAGAATACCCCACTTCATACATAATTTCATTAATGGTTTTACGGGTGGTCTCCAATGCTTTCTTGGCCGATTCTACTTTTACCCGTTGCGAATACTCCACAGGGGTATTCCCGGTAGCCTTGATGAACCTGCGATCAAAATTTCGCCGGCTAACCGAAAACCTGGAAGAAAGGTCTTCAATGACGATCTTTTCATGCAGGTTATCTTCCAGGTATTGCTGTGCCTCTTTTATCATATCGTCCTCGTGTTGTTTCTGCCCCGTAAATATGATAAATGCCGATTGGCTTTGCCTGTCCATCTCAACCTGAAAGACCTTAGAACAGAAAATGGCCGTTTGCCGGTCATAATACTTTTCTACGAGATATATCATAAGATTAAGAAAAGAATATGCCCCTCCGTTGGTGTAAATTCCGTTTTCGTCCGTGATCAGTTTATCCGGCTGCAAGTCCACATTATCAAACCTCCTTCTAAAATCTTCTGCAGCCTCCCAGTGCGTAGAGCAATGCTTTCCGTCAAGTAGGCCTGAAGATGCCAGTATAAACGCACCTGTACATATACTGGCCACTTCTGCCCCGTTTTTATATTGCTTTACAATCCAGTCAATAAGTGTCTCATTACCTTTTATGGTATCTTCAAAATTATGATCTACCGAAGGGATGATAATAAGGTCGGTTTTTGTTATGGCCGAAATATCGACCTGTGGCCTGACAGTAAACAATCCCTCGTAAAAATCCACTTCCCCGGAAATCCCTGCCAGGCGAATGGTAAACAGTTCTCCTTTACCGGCTTCTTTCCAATATGCATTGGCCCTGCTGAATATTTTATAAGGGCCTACTATACTACTAAGATTGTCCTGCCCTTCAGGTACTACTATGGTCAAATGTTTCATCTGTTCTTTTTTATTTGTTTTTAATCGGTCATCCCGATGGTTATCGGGAGGAATGCCCCCAATGATCATTTCGGTTGGTATCCGAAAAATTTGGTTATGGGCATTTCATAGCTCTTTGTTTTTTATTTTTAGTTCGACAGACTCACCATAAATCTTTATCGGTCAACACTTGTCCCGAAACCCCGAGAGAATAGAATCCGGGATGTTCAATACAAGTATTGCCCGTGTGTTTAAAGGTTATTTTAAACACGTTGGTTTCACTTCTACTACTTTTGAGAAAGATAATTATTTATTTTGTCCAAATCAACCCGTCACAAAGTCTATCTCACACCCTAAATAGGTGATTTACAGCCAGTATATTTGTTCTGTGTAATCGTAAATCCTCAAAAAACTAAAAAAATGGAAAAGTCAGAACACGGTATTACGGTAGCTTATAATACTGATACTTTAGAAAGTACCATTGAAAAATCTAAATCCATAAAAATGAAATCGGCAGAATTTATCGCATTATCGGCCTGTACGATGACATTAACAGCTTTGGGCATTGACATCATGCTCCCGGCATTTGGAGCACTTCGTGAGCACTTTGGGCTCAACCCGGAATCTACAGTTACGGCACAGGTCATCGGGTTCTTTTTTATGGGGCAGGTTGCGCAGATTATTTTCGGTACACTGTCAGACCGTTTCGGAAGGTTACCTATCCTCCGTGTTGGGTTTCCGCTGTATATTATAGGTGGAATCATTGCAGCCTTTGCACCAAACCTGGAACTCATGTTTGCAGCACGTTTTGTGGCGGGTATGGGGGCATCAGCCTTATTTATGACAACCATAGCGAGTGTACGCGACCGTTTTGTCGGAGACCAGATGGCCCGTATCATGTCCCTCATATTTACGATCTTCCTGTTCACTCCCGTCCTGGCCCCCTTTCTCGGGATAGCCATTTTGTCGGTCTCATCCTGGCAAATGGTATTTCTAACCCCTCCGCTGTTTGCAGTTATTGTTTTTCTCTGGTCGCTCCGGTTAAAAGAATCACTGCCCCGGGAACAACGTATTTCTTTGCACTGGACAAGCATGGGCCGGTCTGTACAGAAGGTTATAAGTAACCGGACATTCCTTCGCTACACAGGGATCACTACCGTTCTCTTTACGGCATTAAGTTCCTGGGTGGCCAGTTCAGAACGTATCGTTGGAGAGCTCTACGGCAGGCCCGGGTTATTTTCATGGGTCTTTGCCGGTATCGGGCTACTTATGTCCCTTTGTGCTTTATTGAATTCCCGGCTTTCGTCTAAATACGGGGCACGTACAACCATAAAATGGCTTCTTGTTATTTATACTGTTATAGGGGGCTTTTTGTTAGTGTCCACCATTATTTCCGGCGATCCGCCCAATATGCTTTTGTTCTTTATTACAGTTGCCCTGCTCATGGCCATTAATATAGCCGTTGAACCCAACAGCAGCGCTTTGGCCATGGAACCCATGGGAAATATGGCAGGCATGGCATCGGCCGTATACGGAACCTCATTCTTTTTTATAGGGGCTTCACTGGGATCAATTATCAGCCATTTTATGGTGCACGGGGTTTTCCCTCTTGTACTGAGCTTTTTTGCCATAGGGTTAATTACGGTATTACTGGTACTCGGTGATCGCCGTCCCAAAAAAAGGTAAATTCAGTTTTAATGTCCGGATTGACATTACACCTTTTAAATATCTGTTTCAGACATTAATTGTTAAATAAAATTTTAAATCATGAAAAGTATTAATCACAGATTGGTCATTGAAGCACCGATTGAAAAAGTTTACGAATCATTAACAACGCAGGAAGGTCTGGCGGGCTGGTGGACATCGCAAACAAAAGCAAAACCCGAAACAGGAAGCGCAATAAGGTTTGCTTTTGAACCGGGCTATTTTAAAGAAATGAAAATAGAAGAGCTCCAACCGTATAGCAAGGTAAAATGGCTTTGCGTTAAGGCATATGAAGAATGGATAGGTACTTCCATTACTTTTGAACTGCAACCACATGACAGGGGCACAGCATTGGTCTTTCATCACGATAGATGGAAAGCCGATGCAGAAACCTATGCAGGATGTAGTTACGACTGGGCCATTTTCCTCAGGAGCCTGAAACTTCTTTGCCAGACGGGTAAAGGTCAGCCATATCCGGATCATCATAAATAACACCCTGACACACTGATTCATTCAATCATCAAAAGGTAATGCACCGGAAAATTTCTTATTCATCAAAACCATATGGAATCATGAAAACATCAAATTTTACAACTGCCTTCGTGGTAGACAAAACCCCGTAGCCGCCCAGTGCGTAGCACAACTTTTTCTCTTGAGTAATCCCGTTCACGCCAGTATAAAAGCCCCGTTAGGAGTGGCCCTGTTAAATATTTTATAGGGCCCACAATACTGCTGATGTTGTTCTGCCCTTCGGGCACCAATATGGTCAGTTGTTTCATTTTTTCCTTTTTGTAAAGATAAAAACTAAATATGTCCAGATCAACCCGTTACAATGTCCAATTCACACATTTTAAAAGCGTATTCCGGCCTTTATATTTGTAATAACACAATCATAAAAAAATAACAACCATGAATGAACACAAAATTGTAACACGCCAGGAATGGCTCGCAGCCCGTTTGAAACTACTCAAAGAGGAGAAAGAACTTACCCGCCGCAGTGATGAACTCGCGCAAAAAAGGCAACAGTTGCCCTGGGTCCGGATTGACAAGGAATACCAGTTTGAGACCGAAAGGGGCAAGGGTTCCCTGAGAGACCTCTTTCAGGGGCGCTCACAACTTATGGTTTATCATTTCATGTTCGGGCCGGATTACGAGGCGGGCTGTCCGTCTTGTTCGGCAATCGCCGATGGGTTTGAAGGGGTGGTCAAACATCTGGGTAATCACGATGTTACCCTATGTGCCGTATCGCGGGCACCGCTTCCAAAACTACAGGAATACAAGCAGCGAATGGGATGGACATTTCCATGGGCATCGTCATTCGGCGGAGATTTCAATCGCGATTTCAACGTCTGGTTCACGGAAGAGCAACAACTCAAAGGAACTATAGAATATAATTATCGGCGTGAACCGGAGATGGTATGGCGCAAAGGAAAAGAAGGTGGTGGTAGCGGTGCAGAAGCCGAATTTGCCGCAATGTGCGGAACAGATGTGCCTACCTACCACCGCGACAGGCCCGGTTTAAGTACGTTTGTGATGAAAGATGGTAAAATTTACCATGCCTACTCCACTTATTCACGGGGATTGGATGGTATTTGGAGCATGTACCAATGGCTGGATCGTGCACCGAAGGGACGCAACGAAGAAGAAGGGGTTTGGTGGCGCCGTCATGATGAGTACTAAAACGGCTACAACAGCAATAATGCTGACGATTACATTGGGGCTTTCCGTCGTATGCTGGGTGTATATACTCCCGCAGATGCGCATGATGGATATGGGAACCGCTACCCCGACCGGTCCTTTTGTTTCCTTTATTATCATGTGGAAACTTATGATGGTCGCGATGATGCTGCCCGGCATGCTGCCCCATGTCTATAAAAAGGCCAACAGCGGTCATCGCATCGGAAGCATTTTATTATTTACAGGAACTTATCTTGCCGTATGGGCACTTGCGGGAATTCCCGTTTATGCGCTGTACCAACCACACGGAGCTTTAGTGGCAGGAACAATTACCATCGTTGCGGGCTTATATGAGTTGATGCCCTTTAAGCGACTTTGCCGTACCCGTTGCTGCACCAATACGTGTTCCGGTTTTGTATGCGGTCTTTATTGTGTGGGATCATGCCTGGGGTTGATGTTGATACCGATAGCTTTAGGGATTATGAGCATAACCTGGATGGTGGTGGTTACCATTCTGGTTTCATTGCAAAAGTTATTGCCCGTGAATCCCATTGTTGACAGTACCATCGGACTGATAATCGTCGGATTGGGAATTCTGGTCATTCTCATGCCCGCTGTTATTCCGGGACCTTGAGGAGCATAATTTTAAAATCAGTAGAAATAATGTGTTAATAAAAAGAATATAAACTATGGGAAATAAAAGTTTTAAAGCCGCTATGGAGGTTGAGGAATCCGCAAAAGAAGTCTTTGAATCGATCAATAATGTACGGGGATGGTGGTCCGAAAACATTGAAGGAAGAACCGATAAAGCAAACAGCGAGTTCACCTATCGCGACAAATACATGACCGCCAAAATGAAGATCTCTCATTTTACACCGCAAAAAATTGTCTGGGATGTTGTAGAAAGTCACAATGTATTTTTCAGAAACCACTCGGAGTGGGACAATACGCAAATAGTTTTTGAGATCACTGAAAGACCCGGAAAGACCGAGATCAAATTTACTCACGCCGGGCTGGTCCCGGAAATTGAATGTTACCCGGTTTGCTCCAATTCCTGGGAGTTTTTTATAACCGACAGCCTGAAAAGCCTGATCGAGACCGGAAAAGGAAAAGACATATCAAATGACAACGATTCTTTTACCACATCAATTACAGTGGATAAATCACCCGAAGAAGTGTTTAAGGCTGTCAATAACGCACGCGCCTGGTGGTCTGAAGAAATTGAAGGGAAAACCAGTGAACTCAATGCCGAGTTCTTTTATCACTACAAGGATGTTCACCTGTGCAGAATGAAGATCATTGCCTTGATACCGGATAAAAAGGTGGTGTGGTTTGTTAAGGCAAATTACTTTAATTTTATTGAAGACAACACCGAATGGGATGGCACCAAGATCGTTTTTGATATATCGGGAAAAGACGGTAAAACACAACTGAACTTTACCCACCACGGACTTGTAGAACAACACGAATGCTACCAGGTCTGCGCCGATGCCTGGACCGGTTATATACAGGGCAGCCTGAAGAATTTAATAACAACCGGGAAAGGCCGGCCCAACTCTAAAGAAGAAGGACTGGACAGCGGGTTAATCGAAAAATGGAAACTTCCTGAAAAATAAGATACTCCCGTAGTACATGTCTTACTTTCGCCCGAAATAACCGACGGAATCTGAAAACAGGGGATTTTAACTCTGCAACTCCGAATCGTGCACCACTACCCTTTCCCAGAAATGACTGTATTTCTCAATGGCTTCCATGTGCATGGGGTGCACACCGTAGACCTCCAGGGCTTCCAGCGTATCGAATTGAATCATCAGGTTATAGGTAAAACTGTTGTCTACTACGTCGCGAGGCTTACTGTCGGCAGGCTTTCCGTAATAAAATTTACGGATACCCGGCACTTTACGGAGCATTTCAAAAAAACCGGTAAATTCTTCCACCTGTTCTTCGGTAAGGTCCTCTTTCAGCCAGAACAGTACGTAATGATTTACAACAGGTTTTCCGGAAGTCCCGTCGATTTCCGAAAAGTTTCCGGCCAATGCAGGGGCGACACTTCCCGCCGCCACAACTGTGGTAGCCGTTTTAACAAAATTTCTTCTTTTCATATCGGTTGCGTTTATGTAACTTTATCCGTTACTACTCCGTTATGGAGTGTATATTATACACGGCCTGAAGATCGTAAAATTGTTTTAAAAAGCCCAACTTTCAACATAAAATATGAACACTGAGAAATATTTAACACGTATTGCATATAATGATAACGTACACCTTGATCTGTATACTTTAAAACAGCTTCAAAAGCAGCATCTGCTGCATATCCCTTTTGAAAATCTCGATATACATTACAATGTTCCCATCCGCCTGGATACGGAAACCATATTCGAAAAAATTGTAAATCGTAAAAGAGGGGGATTCTGCTACGAACTGAACGGATTATTCCTGGAACTACTCTGTGCCCTCGGGTTTAAAACAAAACGAATTTCGGGAAGGGTATATAACAAGGAAACCTCGGAGTTTGGCGAGGAATACGACCACCTGGCCATTGTGGTAATCCTGGATGATGGGGAATATCTGGTAGATGCAGGGCTGGGAGAATTTGCCTTCGCCCCGTTAAAAATAGAACTCAATACCGTGCAACACGACATCCGCGGGGATTACAGCATCCGGGAATACGACGGAGAATACCTCATTATATACAAGGTGAACGACACCAAAAAAATCCCCCAGTACATTTTCAAAAACGCACAGCGGGAATACGGGGAATTCGCCGGGATGTGCCATTACCATCAAACCAGCCCGGAATCACCTTTTACGAAAAACAAGCTGGTATCCCTGCCCACTGAATCCGGAAGGATCACCCTGACGGACGACAAGCTAAAGGTCTCCGAAAACGGGCACACCTCTGAAACTCCTATAGCCGACAAGGCGGAGTTCAAAGAAAAATTACGGAAAGTTTTCGGGATTACCGTTTCGTGAACTACCTTATAACTGCTCCAAGAACTGCTCCAATGCCTTTTGATGGGCTTCTTTCAGTTCATTATTCGTGATTTCACTTTCCTCACGGGAAAAAGTATGGTTAAACGAAGGCAGCGAAAACGTAGCGATGATCTCTGCGCCGAAAGAAGGCAATGTCGTTTCGATCTTGGAGAGGGAACGTCCGCCCCCTCCCTTTCCGGGAGATGCGCTCATCAGGAATACCTTTTTGCCTTCCATGAACTTACGGTCCAGCCGGGACAACCAATCGATCAGGTTCTTGAAATAGGCAGACGGATTACCGTTGTGTTCATTGACCGAAATCACCAGCCCTTTCGCCTTTTTGATGTCATCGCTGAGCTCCACGAGCGAATTGGAAAATCCTTCTTGCTTTTCCAGGTCTTCGCTATACATGGGAAAGGGAAAATTGGCCATATTCAGTTGCTGAACAGGGTAGTCCTCTATTTTGGAAGTTGTATACCTTACCAGTTCGTAATTAATGGAAGTCGAAGAGTTACTTCCGGCGAAAGCCAGTACAGAAGCCATAATCCAGGTGTTTTTTTTAATATGGACGAATGTAGAAAATATTTTTTTAACAGGCCATAACTTACGGACCTGTAAGCGCATTTTTTTAATAAAAACTGTTAATTGAGTATCAATATTTTACGAATAAGACCAATACATCCTCTGTTCAATTGATTTATCGTTTACAAACATATTATTGTTAACATGAGTTCAAACTAAGTAAAAATGCCATTGCCTTTATAATCCCTGTCCGAGTGCTCCAGAAGCGCTCCCGCTCCCGATCCTGATATTTATCGGAACGGTTGAGGAACTGTTGTTTTTTGTTCCCTGACAAGCCCGAACAGTACCATTTAAGGGATTGTGTATACGCCGAACCGGGTTCGGTATGCCGCATAAGCAACCCGGTATGCGGTGAACTTAATTGCGTATGCGGCGGACTTAATCCCTTAGGCCGCGAACTTAACCCGGTATGCCGCTCAAGCAATTGCTTACGCTGCATAAGTAACTCGGTATGCGGTGAACTTAATTGTGTATGCGGCGGACTTAATCCCTTAGGCCGCGAACATAACCCTGTTAGCCGCTTAAGCAATTGTGTATGCCGCATAAGTAACCCTGTACGCGGTGAACTTAATTGTGTATGTGGCGGACTTAATCCCTTAGGCCGCAAACATAACCCTGTTAACCGCTTAAGTAGTTGTGTATGCCGCGTAAGGAACCCTGTACGCGGTGAACTTAATTGTGTATGCGGCGGACTTAATCCCTTAGGCCGCAAACGTAACCCGGTACGCCGCTTAAGCAATTACTTTTTTTAGAGACCATTCGCCCCCCTCTACTCCAGCCTGTACTGAGCGAAGCCGAAGTTTCGAAGGGCTGGGGGCGACAGAAAAAGCGTCATTACCAATTTATGCGGTTGCCGAAACGTTAATTCACGCAGTTACGCAATTTTAAATATCATTACAATTTATGCAGCTGCCCAAGGTCAATTCTTAAAATTACGCTCTTAGCTTATATCGAACTTCCGTTATTGTTAATATTTTTTTCATACAAAAAATCCAAAAAGGCCGTTTAAACAGTATATACCTATGTAAAAAGCAGTGTATGAATAAAACTTCCCGGTTATATTTTATTGATGCCATGCGTGCCTGGGCCATTTTGATGATGTTGCAGGGCCATTTTATAGACGGGCTTCTTGACCCGGTTTTCCGGGATACGTCCAACACCGTATTCACCATCTGGAAATACAACCGGGGGATCACCGCTCCTGTTTTCTTCACTGTGGCCGGGTTTATTTTTATGTATTTGCTTATACGCCAAAAAGAACGCGCCGGGTGGGCCAATCCACGGGTCATGAAAGGCATTAAAAGAGGGCTGATGCTCATAGGGCTGGGTTATGTTCTGAGGCTCGACTTCAAGGGCTTCTTGTTAAGGGGAGAAGTTTACGATAATTTCTACAAGGTGGACGTACTGCATTGTATAGGGCTTTCCATCCTGTTCCTTGTGGGGATCTATTTGTTGAGCCATAACAGAAAAAAATACGTAATGCCCTTGTTACTGGCCGGATCTACGCTGTTTTTGTTTGCCCTGGCCCCGGTGTATTCTTCCCTGGATTACAGTTTTATGCCGAAAATACTGGCCAATTATTTTACCGGGGCTAACGGTTCGGTATTTACCATTTTCCCCTGGTTCGGTTATGCGTCGTTCGGGGCGTTTATGGCGGTTTTGTTTTCGGTGTATAGGGAAAAGCAGAATTTATATTCCGTTGCTATCGCAACATGTCTCGTTGCAGGCGCTGCTTTAATTGCCCTGTTTACCTTTCCTCCCGTTCGTAACGAATTGTTTTCGAGGTTGGGAAATGTCCTGATATTCTTTGCTGTTTTTATGCTTATCCGTAATTTACTTACATCCAGAACCCTGATATCCATCGGGCAAAATACATTGTCCATTTATATTATACACTACATTATTTTATATGCCAGCTTTTTCGGGATCGGACTTTATCAACCGTTTCACCATTCGTTAAATCCCTATGTAGCCATTCCCGGGGCCGTACTGTTTATGATTATTGTTACCTGGTTGTCTTTCCGTTACAACGCGTTTAAACCCGTCTTCACGGAAAAAATGCATGTCGTCAGGAAAGAAACTGTTCTTTCTTTTCGCCAGGCCTGCCGGGATACACTACCTTTCCTGTCGAAGATCAAGGGAAGGATCCGGGCGGTATTCGGTATGGTCAAGAACTAAAAAAGGCCTCTGTCCGAGACCCTTTTCATATCGTTTAAAATTACTTTTCAATTAAACATGCAATGCCCTGTTATCGGTAGCAGCCAAAGCCGCTTCCTTAACAGCTTCCGCATAAGTGGGGTGTGCATGACTCATACGGGCAATGTCTTCTGCACTGGCCCTGTATTCCATAACAGCCACGCCTTCGGCTATAAGATCAGCCATACGGGCCCCGATCATATGAACACCGAGCACTTCGTCGGTGGCAGCGTCGGCGAGTATCTTCACAAATCCGTCGGTATCCATACTGGCCCTGGACCTTCCGAGGGCACGCATGGGGAATTGACCGACTTTATAATCCACCTTGGCTTCTTTTAATTCTTCTTCGGTCTTCCCTACGGCAGCTACTTCTGGCCAGGTATAAACTACTCCCGGAATGAGATTATAATCGATATGCGGTTTTTGCCCGGCAAGCGTTTCAGCTACAAAAACACCTTCTTCCTCCGCCTTGTGGGCAAGCATGGCACCTTTGATCACATCGCCTATGGCATAGATATTATCTGCACTGGTTTGCAGATGGTCGTTGACTTCTATCTGCCCCTTGTCGTTCAGCTTAACTCCTGCCGCTTCAGCATTGAGACCATCGGTATAAGGGCGGCGGCCTACGGAAACGAGGCAGTAATCGCCTTCCAGCACGAGTTCCTTGTCTTTTTTATCATCGGCTTTAATCGTGACTTTCTTGCCTTTCTTTGTCACTTCCTTTACTTTATGGCTGGTATAGAACTTAAAGCCCTGCTTTTTGAGCACCTTGGTCAGTTCCTTGGAAAGGGCACCGTCCATTCCGGGGATGATCCTATCCATAAACTCCACCACGGAAACTTCGGCACCGAGCCTTTTGTATACCTGTCCGAGTTCGAGGCCTATAACCCCTCCGCCAATAATAACAAGGTGTTTGGGGATTTCTTTAAGCTTTAAAGCTTCTGTTGAAGTGATAATCCTTTCCTTGTCAATTTCGATAAACGGCAGTGTCGATGGCTTCGATCCTGTGGCAATAATGGTGTTTTTGGCCGCTATCTTCTCTTCGCCATCTTTTTTCTTTATAACAATGTGTGTATTGTCCTCAAAACTTCCCACACCTTCATACACATCGATCTTGTTCTTGTCCATGAGGAACTTTACCCCGGCACAGGTCTGGTCTACCACGGCCTGTTTGCGGGCTATCATTTTTTCCAGGTTCACCTTAACGTCTCCCGGAATTTCAATACCGTGCTCCTCGAAATGCCGCACTGCATCGTCGTAGTGGTGCGAGGAGTCCAGGAGTGCCTTGGAAGGGATACATCCTACATTGAGGCAGGTTCCGCCCAGGGTGGAATATTTTTCAATGATCGCGGTTTTCATCCCGAGTTGTGCACAGCGGATCGCTGCAACATATCCGCCCGGGCCTGAGCCGATAACGGCTACATCGTATGAGTTCATAAATATGTTTTTTGAAAATGTGTTTTTGAACTTACTAAAACACAAAAATACAAATGTTTTTGCGAAGCGCCCGCCTTCCCGAAGGGGTATTCCTGCTTTTGTCACAAGATACTTCCCGGAAGTGAGATAATACGGGTATTCCAAATCTTTGTTACATCCATCCGGAATACCCGATTTGTTATACTTTGACGGTTTTCCACCTTCCTTTTTTAAACCATATCAGGGCCATAACCGCTATAAGTGTTTCGGCAAGGGTAATGCCTACATATACACCTACAGGCCCCCAGTCCAGTACAAGCGCCGCCAGGTAGGCAAAGGGCAGCTGGAAAAGCCAGAAACAAAAGAAATTAATAATGGTGGGGGTCCTGGTATCTCCTGCTCCGTTGAATGCCTGGGTCACTACCATGCCATACGCATAAAAGATATATCCCGCCGCGACCACCTGTAAACTCAGACTGCCGTATTTCACCACGTCGGGGTCCTCGCTGAACCAGCCTATGATATAGCGGGCAAACAGGAGATACACCAACGATACCGTAAGCATAAAATACGCGTTGTACTTCCCGGTCTTCCAGACGGATTTTTCCGCCCGGTCCGGCTGGTTGGCCCCGAGGTTCTGCCCTACCAGTGTGGCTGCGGCATTGCTCATGCCCCAGGAAGGCATCATGGTAAACATCATTACCCGTATGGAAATGGTATATCCGGCCAGCACTTCACTACCGAATTCAGACATAATACGCATCAGCACCACCCAGCTGGATGTACCGATAAGAAACTGGCCAATACCGCCCAGGGACACCTTAACGAGGTTCCACATCACTTTTGTCCGCAATACCCAGTCGGAGATTTTTAGTCTTATCCTGCTCCATCCGAAGAACAATAGCCACAACTGGAACACTACGGCCGTGCCCCGGCCTATGGTAGTGGCTATGGCCGCTCCTTCAACTCCGTAAGCAGGTACCGGTCCGAAACCGAAAATAAAAATCGGGTCGAGGATAATGTTCAGTCCGTTAGACAGGGCCAGGGCCCACATGGCAATGGAAGCATCGCCTGCCCCGCGGAAAATGGCATTGATGAGAAACAACAGAAAAATGGTGATGTTCCCTCCTATGAGTATTCGCGTATATCCGAAGCCTTCTTCGATAAGATCGGGCTCCCCGCCCATAAAAGTAAGTATTTCCCGGGGATATATCACTCCTATGATACCGATCACAACAGAGATCACTGTACCTATCATAATGGCCTGTACTGCGGTTTCCCTGGCTCCTTTCAGGTTTTTTTCACCCACCCTCCGGGCAATGACAGCGGTTGCCGCCATACTCAATCCTATGGCCACGGCATAGAGCAGCGTGATTACCGATTCCGTAAGTCCTACGGTAGCAACGGCATTGACACTTACCCTGGACAAATAAATAATGTCCACAAGGGCAAATACCGACTCCATCATCATTTCGAGGATCATGGGAATGGCAAGCATGAATATTGCCTTGCGGATACTACCTTTTGTAAAATCAGTGTCCCTGCCGGTAAGGGCTATTTTTAAATAATGTAAAAGTTTCTTGGAAGAAAATCTGGAATATGAGTTCATTGCTTTAAGGAATTATATTGTAAATAAAGAATACCACAAACTTTATCGTAAACGAGCGTTTACTACAACAATAATCGACACTCCCGCCGGGATTGCTGTTTTCTTAATATAATTCCACTGATTTCATAATGGTGCAATATTAAATACTTTTTTTTAATTGGTCATAAGTTTTTTTTGTTTTAACAATTTACTGTTGTAGTACAGGTGATATTTTTATGAAATTTGCGGATGATTAGTTCGGGAGTCCCGGAGTTTTTTAATTTTGAAGTCAGACAATTGAATTGTCTAATAGAGGACACCCCCCTGTGTCCCCCCTCAAGGGGGGATTATATATCTTTTTAATGAATCTACTCTTCCCCCTCAAGGGGGCCAGGGGGGTGTTCTGAATATATAACCAACTAAAAACATCAGTATATCTCCCGACCTTTGGCCGGGACAAGGAGTGGTAAAAGAAACCAACCACCTCACAACTCCCAAACTCATCAACTAAGAACTAAAAAACCAACAACTATGAACACTAACCTGAAACGAAGAGTCGCCGTAAGCGCCGTGTTTTTCCTGAGCGGTATTTGTTTTGCCAGTTGGGCAAGCCGTATTCCGGATGTAAAGAACCTGTTACAGCTTACTGAAGGGGAGCTCGGCGGGCTGTTGCTCGGGCTTCCGGCTGGTTCACTTGTAGCGCTTCCCCTTGCGGGACTGCTGGTGCACCGTTTCGGGAGCCGTAAAGTGGCTGTGGTCTCAGCTATTCTATACGGATGTGTGCTGCCGTTACTGGGCCTTTCCGAAACCAAACTGGCCCTGCTGGGGGCGGTTGCGCTCTTCGGACTGGTAGGCAACCTTATCAATATTGCGGTAAACACACAGGCAGTGGGCGTGGAATTTCATTACGGGAAAACCATCATGGCCTCTTTTCACGGTCTGTGGAGCCTTGCAGGCTTTGTGGGCGGAGCTGTTGGTGCAGCCATGATCGATCTTCATATTTCTCCTTTTCTGCATTTTGTTATTATCGGTTGTGTGAGCCTGTTCATTATATTATTTGCTTACCGCAATATGCTTACGGAGGATGTCAATACCGGGGACAGCAAAGGCCTGGTATTGAAAAGGCCCGATAAGTTGTTGCTGCGAATCGGTATGATCGCTTTTTGCGGAATGATGTGCGAAGGCTGTATGTTCGACTGGAGCGGGGTGTATTTCGATAAGGTGGTCAATGTAGATGCGGGACTGGTTACTCTCGGGTACATTGCCTTTATGAGCACCATGGCCACCGGACGTTTTGTGGCCGACCACTTTACCCAGCGTTTCGGGGCGGTTGCGCTCCTGCAATTCAGCGGGGTATTAATATTCTTCGGATTGCTCCTTGCCGTAGCCTTTCCGTCGGTAATCTTTGCCACTATCGGTTTTTTGCTGGTGGGGGCAGGTACATCTTCAGTAATCCCCCTCTCTTTCTCTATGGCGGGAAGGTCTAAAAATTTCCCCCCGGGGATTTCCCTGGCCCTGGTCTCCACCATTGCTTATTTTGGCTTTTTATTCGGCCCCCCGGTGATCGGGTTTATTGCAGAACACCTGAACCTTCGGGCCTCTTTTATCCTCATCGCTTTTGTAGGGGCCATGATCGCTGTGCTTTCTTTTACGGGGAGGAATATTTTGCGCAAGCCGGATACTTTGAGTTGAAGAGTTTTGGAGTCTTTGGAGTTTTGGAGTTGAGGAGTTAAAAGATTGAATGGGCTTAGCGCCCCCTGCCCTCTCAAGGGGGGTGTTCAGGATGTACAACCAAACAAAAGCATTAGTCCCCCGGCTTCGCCGGACACATTTTGTACCTTTGTTCCTCCTTAGGGAAAACCTCAAAAAATTGCTATACCTTGAAAGATTTTTACCTGTTTTTAAAACAAAATGCCAGGCAAGTGAGCTTTGGCTGGGTGCTTACTTTTTTATCCGGTTTCGGGCAAACTTTTTTAATATCGCTTTATGTTCCGGAAATCCTGAAGGCTTTTTCCCTTTCGAAAGGGACTTTCGGGGGAATCTATGCTGTCTGTACCATTATTTCTTCCATGATTTTACTCACCATAGGGCATTCCATAGATCATAAACCTGTAAAAACGGTTACAGCCATTACAGTAACTGGTGCGGCGGTCTCGTGTTTTATCCTGGGGATATCGCACTATCATATTGCGTTATTATTCCTGGCATTGATAGGGTTACGTCTCAGCGGACAGGGATGGATGACGCATATCAGTATGACGGTAATGTCCCGCTACTACAGTGCTGACCGCGGAAAAGCCCTGAGTGTCTCTGCCCTCGGTTATTCTATCGGTGAAGCTTTATTGCCTATCGTCATCTCCACGCTTATCCTCTGGTATGACTACGAAGTGGCTGCCATGGCATCGGGTGTTTTTTTGCTGTTGTATCTTGTCAGGCTTTATTTCGTAAAACTTACGCATTTCAACCCTGAAAAGGATAAAAGCAAGGATATATCGTCCAAAGCCATTGTTCGGGATTATTTAAAAATACTCTCGGAAAAGAAATTTTATATCGTAATGCCCGCAAGTCTTATTGTGGCTTTTATTTCTACTTCCTTCTTTTTTTACCAATACGTATTTGTAGAAGACAAAGGCTGGTCGGTATCTTTATACGCCTCTTTCTTTACGGCTTATGCCGCTACGCGCTTTGTTATGACCTTTGCAAGCGGATTCTGGATAGATCGCTTTACCGCCAGGAGAATGTTCCGCGTCTATTTATTGCCCATAACTATCGGGCTGCTCCCGCTTGCCTTTATGGACAGTATTGCAGGGGCACTGATATTCCTGATCCTTGCAGGGTGTTCCGTAGGAATTTCGGGGTCGGTAAAAACAGCCGTCATTGCCGAGCTCTACGGGACGGAAAAACTGGGAGTGGTACGGAGTGTTTATACCATGTTTATGGTGTTGAGTACTGCACTGGGCCCTCTTGTTGTGGGGCTGCTACTGGATGCCGATATAGGCTTTCGCTGGATTATCCTCGGGCTGTTCTTTACAGCCACAGCTTCTCTCCTCAACGCCCAGCGTATAAAAAATGTTTCCTGAATTTCTAATTTCCAAAACAGAAAAATATAATTTACGGGTATTAAGTATTTAATATAAGCACGGTAAGCATTTCAAATAAACCGTAATGAAGAAAAAACAGATAGAAATATCGGATAATACCTGAAAAAAGAGTATTTTCAAGTCAGTTTTTCCATGTAGAAAACCTTATTTTATGCTACTGAACAATAAAATCCCCCTGAAATTCCTCTTCAGGAAAACAAGTGCAGAGATCATTTTTGTTTCCATTTTATCTGTAATTATCGGTATTGCCGATGAGCTTCTTCATGTAGGTGGTATTGCCATTCCGCTGGTGATCCCTACCATACTGGGAACAGCCATATCCCTTATCCTTACTTTTCGTACCGGCCAGTCCTATAACCGCTGGTGGGAGGCCCGGATCATCTGGGGTGCCATTGTTAACGATTCCCGAACCCTGACCCGGCAATTACAGGGTTTTGTCCGCACAGAAGGTGATGAAGCCGAAAGTGCGAAAGCACTTGTACACCGAATGGTCTACAGACAAATGGCATGGAATTACAGCCTGGGGCAATCGCTCCGCAAGCAGGACCCCATGGAGCACACAGACCGTTTTCTTTCGGAAGAAGAACGGAACCGGATTGCAAAACACGATAATGTGCCCAATGCACTCCTGCAACTGCATACGGCAGACCTGAAAGAAGCTATTGAAAAGGGCTGGGTCAACACCTATCAGCAGGTACAACTGGACGAAACACTGAAAAGATTGTGCGATTCCATGGGAAAATCAGAACGGATAAAGAATACTGTCTTTCCTGCTACCTACAGCCTTATTGTTCACTTAACCATTTATTTGTTTATCATTATTCTGCCCTTTGGTTTGGTAGATGATCTCGGTTTAATCCAGATTCCCCTTGTAATAACTGTGGCCATGGCTTTTTTTCTTATCGAGAAAACAGCCATTTACCTGCAGGACCCTTTTGAAAACCTGCCTACCGACACTCCGGTGACATCTATTGCCCGGACCATTGAGATCAATTTAAGGCAGATGCTGGGAGAGACCGATGTTCCGCCCAGGACAGCGCCTGTGCAAAATTTTTATTTGATGTAGGTTACGCGTTGCAAACGTACACCAGGCGTTGCAACAGCCATTGGAACTCGTCGAAAACAAGCAACAAACGTTACAAATGAGTACCAACGAATAGAAACTTTGATCTGCTAAAATGAAACATTAATTTTATTTCCTGCTGCCGGAAATACTACCGACAATAGTATTATGATAACAAAACATCGCAAACATCATTCGAAGACAGCCTATGAAAAAATATTTACTCATTGTTTTAATACTATCCGTTGCCAAGTTTAGCGTGCAGTGGCTCGGCAACAGGAACTATGGATTTCATCGTGATGAACTGCTCCACCTATCAGTTAGTGAACACCTTGCCTGGGGGTATATGGAGTTCCCCCCGTTTATTGGTTTTGTAGGACGGCTGTCTTTCTGGCTTTTCGATTATTCCCTATCGGGAGTTCGGCTCTTCCCTACTTTGGCAGGAGTTGGTATTTTAATCCTTTGCTGTGCAATGGCCAAAGCACTGGGCGGAAAATCCAGATCCGTGCTGCTTTCCGGAATATGTATTCTTGCCTTTTTACCGTTTTACAGGAATCACACACTTTTTCAACCGGTAGCGTTTAATCAGTTATTCTGGACGTTGGGTTTTTATTTCATCATTAAATTCATCAACTCCGGAAACAAAAAACTCCTTGTTTTATGCGGCATTACACTAGGATTGGGATTGTTGAACAAATATACCATGCTGGTATGGGCATTCGGGGTTTTTACGGGCCTGTTATTCTACGAGCGGGGCGCCATCTATAAATCAAAATGGGTTTATATAGCCGGGGGCATCGGATTGTTTATTTTCCTGCCCAATGTTATTTGGCAGTTGCAACACGACTTCCCGCTTTTAAAACATCTGGAAAGCCTGAACCGTAAGCAATTAAACGATATAAATCCGCTGGATTTCGGACTTACACAATTAAAGTTCCCCTTTACATTAATTATCAGTATTCTGGGGCTAACGGCCTTACTGATCGATAAAAACCTGAAAAAATACAGGGCCGTTGGTATTTCTGTTATCGTTATTTTCTTTTCACTGTGGATACTCGGTGCAAAAGCATATTATATTTTTCCCGTTTACCCGGTTTTATTTGCGGGCGGGGCGGTTAAAATAGAATCTTTACTCTCCAAAAAACCTGTTTTCATTTCCATTATCGCAGTCGTGGTATTGGCCCCATCCGTATTTTTTATCCCGGAAGCCACTCCTGTGTTTCCGATCGGGGAATTTGTAGAATATAAAGGCCTTCAGGAGAAAAACGGACGGGTGGAACTGACCGGGGACTATGCCGATATGTTCGGATGGGAAGAACAGGTGAAACTGGTAGACAGCGTTTACCAGTCTTTAAGTCCCGAAGAACAACAAAACTGTGTGATCTGGGCGGAAAACTATGGCGAAGCGGGAGCGGTAAAAATACTGGGGGAAAAATATGGCCTGCCCAATCCCGTAAGCAGGCACGGCAGCTTTTGGACATGGGGTTACGGAAATAAAGATGCAGAAGTCTGGATAAGCCTGGGAAATGAAAAACCTTCGGTGGAGCATGTATTTGAAGAAATAAAACTAGTGAAAACAATAACCCATAAATATGCCATAGAAGAAGAAAACGGAATACCGCTTTACCTCTGCCGAAAACCAAAAATCGATATTGAAAAATGGTGGGAAGATTACAGGGAGCATGTGTTTGACTGATAGGTAAAGTAAAATAAGGTATGCGTTGCAAATTTAGACAAAGGCGCCGTACTGCGCCCTGCCGAAGTAGAGGTGACACGACTTCAGTCGTGAAGGAGGGTTTGAAAACCCGGGCCATTGTAAAAACACAAATGTTCGGGAATAAACCCAAGGTCCGGGCCGGGATCAAACTCCCCAACCCTCTGAAGAGGGGTGCTTTTGGACTCATCTTCATTAAACAATATTCCTTAAAAAAAGTTGGTTTGGAGCAGAATAATAAACCATTATAATTGCGTAACGGTAATTATTGTAAATGAGCCCTTGTTCAGATTTTACAAACAGTTGAATCCTGCTATCTTTGTGCTTACCGGGAACTGCATATGGAATCCGGATACCAGGTTTTAATTCATGAGCACTATCTTCAATACGTTTTATACAAAATCCAAAAAGGAACAGCTAAAATTCCAGGTTAGATTGCTCCTGTTTTCATTACTCATCAATGCTCTGATAGCTTGTCTTCTCTATTTGGCTGTTCCTGCCCTTTTGTTCCTAATTCCCTTTTTTGTAGTTATAACACTATCGGTGATCGCCCCGTTCTTTGATGTTCCTTCATTGGTGCGCAAAGGGCATTTAAGGTATTTCTCTTCACTGTTACTGTCGGAAAAAGAGAAAGACGGGATTATTACTATTCACGGCGGAACTTTATTCGATTATTATTTTACCATTCCCAAAAGTCTCGAAGGCAAACAAAGAACTTCCTTTATACTATCGGAATATTTGAAAGGTTTACTGAACATTGCCCGTAAAGAAGATGACAATGTAGTTATACAGGGTACCAGTTATATTATAAACGAAAGAACGGCACGTAAAATAGGTCTGAAAAAAGTAAGGACCAACGGTATTCAACAGCTTATTTTGCTGTACAATTATTTTAACCTGGTGGTTTCGCTTTATTTTGTCAAAAACAAAATCATATTTCCAAAAATCAGCCGGATAAATACCTACCGGGGGAAGCTAAGTGACATTAAAGAACATAAAGATTATATAACGACAATGCTCAACAGGGTCTCTGTTTTATTTTGAATTTGTTATGATGATACTCGTTGCAAACGAGCATCAGATGTTGCAAACGAGCCGGGATATATCATTCTTATTTGGTGCACATAAAACAAGGTCATCTGGTGTCAGATGACCTTGGGCACATTTACAGTACTCTTAATATATTAACCTAACTTTCGTGGTACACTTGATTGATTGTAATAATTAAGGTATACCTGGTTTAAACGGTACTGAAAATTTCCTTTTCCAACCTTAATTTAAAGGTCAAGACCACCTCCAAGCAATCCTCCTGCTCCCAAAGAGCCGAGGATTAATGCGGGGGTCAATGCAATACCGGTCCACGCAGCTGAAACGAGCATGGCAGCACCTAAACCAAGGTGAGCTCCTCCTTGTTGAAAATCGTTATAGGCCTGATCGAATGAGATCCCACCATTTGTTTCGCGTAATTCCCCAACATTCATTTCATGAACGCCATAACTTTCTAATGTTTTCATAATTTAAAGATTTAAGTTAATGATTAAGTATAATCTAAATCAGTTTTAGCAAACACTAAACTGTTTAAATTCTGAATATTACGTGGGGCAGATGAGGTATCTAAGGTTGTTTTAGATAGAATTCATGGATAGATTTGAAATATAGGGCAGAGGTAGTTTATATTACGAAGGTAATATTATTCACTGCACAAACCTTGCAGTTTAGTATTTTATTTCATAAATACAGTGCATTTTTAGTTAAAAATTTAATTATTCTAATCAAATAAATCTATTTGTACAAGAAAACCAAGCAATACTGTTAAAAATACTAAAATAACCTGTCGCCGGAAATTCACCGAAGACCAACCTAAGCTGCAGGATCGTCAGCAACAGGGAAAAGGAGATAAAAAATTATATTGGAAAACAGAAGATAATGTATATAGTATATTAAAGGTAAATTCAAAAGCCTCTACTCTTAGATCAACCCCAGATAAATGGCATGCTTGGTAAGGCCGGCAAGGTTTTTGGCGCCTAACTTTAGCAACAGGTTTTTACGATAGGTTTCAACAGTATGCTTGCTGATGAACAATTTCTCGGCTATTTCGTTCGTGGTATATTCCCGGGCTATCAGTTCCAGCACCTGTAATTCCCGCTTGCTCAAGGGGCCCTCTTTTGCTTTTTGGGATGTAAACAAACTATCTTTATACGTTTGTGTGACAACATCCGAAAAGTAATTTTCACCGGACAAAACGGTTTTTACCGCTTTTATCAACTCGGTCTTTGATGCATTTTTCTGAACATACCCATCTACACCGTTCTGTTTTAATTGATGAAACATATTCGGGTTATTGTGCATACTTACCATAAGGGTGCTTACCTGCGGAAAATTCTTCTTTATATGACTGTTCAATTCAATACCGTCCATTTCGGGCATACTTATATCGGAAATGACCAGGTCGATATCATTGGTATGTTCCAGGTAGGTCATCACCGTTTTTGCCTTATCCGTTTTTAAGGCAACTTCCATAGCATCGATGTCTTCAAAAATGCTGACCAGCCCATCCATAAACATTTGATGGTCATCAACAATAATTATCTTATAGGTCATTTTGCTGTTTTTTTATTGGAATTGTAATGTTTACCAGCGTGCCCCTTCCTGCTTTTGAATCAATCGCTATGCTTCCGTTTAACGATTGTACCCGCTCCCGGATGTTTTGAAGCCCTACCCCTTTTTTATTTTCTTTTTTGACAAAGCCCTTTCCGTTATCTTCGAACAGTAGGTTAATCATATCCGCATGGGCATTTAACTGAATTTCAACAGCAGAGGCTGCTGCGTGTTTAATGGTGTTGTTTATCAGTTCTTGTATTATTTTATACATCGCGGCCTGTATATCATTCCCGGTTTGATTAACCCACGCTTCATTAAAGAAAGTAAAGTTGATCTCAACCGATGTGGAAGAAGCAATATCCTGAAGGTAATTCCTGATAAGACCGGTAAAAGCGTTCTCCTGAATTTTTTTTGACAATAAATCGTGTGAAATATGCCGCACCTGTTCATAGGTTTCGTCAAGGTGGTCAATAACGTCACTTAGTTTTGGCACTTCGCCAGAAAGATGATCCAACTGCAATTTTACGGCCGCCAGGCTTCCACCAACAGCGTCGTGCAATTCCTGTGCTATACGCTTTCTTTCCCGTTCCTGCCCTTCAATGGAGGCCCGGATGGTTTTTAATTGTTGTTCTTTTACAAGATTTGCCACTTGCTTTTGATTCAATTCTTTCTGTTTTGCGGCCAGTGCCTTTTGTGTTTTTAGTTTTTGATAGTAGACAAAAAGAAGCACGCCCAACGGCACACTAAAAATAACAAAGCCGATGAGATAGGCATTTTTTAAAAGCCGTGACTTGCTTGCTTCTGCCCTGGCTATTTCCCTGCCCTTTTTCAGTAATGCAATCTTGTTCTCATTTGCCGCGGTATTCTTCTGTAATTGAAGAATGGTATTTTGCTGTCTGGAAGCTTCCAGTTCTTTTTCGAGACTTAGGTTTTTCAAAGCTTCCTCCTGTTGAAAAATTTCCAGTTCGTTTTTCTTTTTCTGGAGGGTAAGCAATTCTATTTCCTGTTGTTTCTTTTTCGTTTCATAAGCTATTTTTAGTTCTTCGAATTGCTTGTTTTTTTCTGTATTAAAAATACTGTCTTTTAAAGTTGCTGCTTTTTTCAGGTAAACAATACTCTTTTCATAATTTCCGGTTTTTTCATAAACCAATGCGTAAGTGTTATACAGGTGCAGTAAATAGGTACGCGAAGGTTCTTTTTCCAAAAATTCTGCAGCCTGGTCTAAATAAGGTAACGCTTCAAAATATTGTCCTGTTTTGTCGTATGCAATGGCCAGCTGGAGCAAAGAGGAGGTTGTAACTAGTTGGCTCCCGATTTTTTCAGAAAGTGTTATCGTTTTTTCATAATAATCTATAGCTTGTTCATAGTTTTTGTTTTCAAAAGATACAGTGGCAAAACCGAGGTATATATAACATAATGCATTATTGTTATTGGCCTTTTCAGCAAATTTTTGTGCTTTAACGTAGTGTTGTTTTGCCTCATTCAATCGGCCGGTTTTTGTATAAATTTCGCCAAGGTTGATGTACTTCCCCAGTCTTAAGTGATCACTGAGGTGTTCATCTGTTGCTAAATGAAGGTATTTTTCGGCTTCTGCATATTCCTCTTTTTCCTCTAATAACACAGCTATCTGGTGCAGCACCATTGCCCTGCCGGGAGCGGTATATTTTTCAGAAAACGCTAATGCCTTCTGGTAATGCTCCATAGCCCGTAAAAGCTCTCCTTTGCTTTTGTAGGTGTCTCCCAAGACCCTGTAATTATTAGCGTGAAATTTAATTTTTTGTGTTTCATCACAGGTATTGATCAGGGGAATGTTCTCTTTTAATGTTGTTACAGCCTCAGAGAGATTACCCTGACTATTTAATGCTACACCTTTGGCAAATTTTATCTGAATAAGCAATTCCCTGGAAGGGTTTAATTGCATGGCAGAATCGAGGGCTTTTATACCTTTAGTATAGTTTTGCTGCCGGTCGATCAGGGTGACTCCTTTCTTAAACCAATCTACGGCATTTACAGGTTGCTGCGACAGACATAACTGTATGGACAGCAGTACAACAATAAACAAACAGGTATGGGAAGTCAGATACTTCAATGAGTGCAAAACTATTGTTTTTCCATATAAACCGAAAGTATAATATTCTGAATTAAAAACAACCAACTGTTGCCTGTTTATCTATACCATCGTGTTTTCATCCTTATTCGGCTTCCATTTCTTCAATGATCTTTAATATCTCCATATTGTCTGAATGACTGAGTTCTCCGTGAAATATTTTGTTTTTTTTGCCTTCGTTTGAAGTATATTGAAGTGTTTTTCTGTCTATTCGTTTCAACTGTGTATATGGGGTTTTATACCCCGGTTCCGGAACAATGCTAATGACGGAGTCTTTTTCCTTCCAGGTAATTTCAATCAATTTTGCAGTCGATTTATCGAGCAGGCTTCCTTTGCCGTTTTCACCTAAATGGAGGTTGACCTTTGTTAAGGGACCGACCATATAATTGTAGGTACTGTACGTAATCCGCTTTTCCGCTTCTTTTATCCGGGCTTTCAATCTGTTTTCATCGGCGATTTCTTCTTTATATGTTTCGTATTGTTCCGGGGTCATATTTTCATAAGTAATTTTCGGGGAGCTGCTATCTTCCCGGTACTCAGTTGTTTTTACCCGCATTTTTTCACCGGAAGTTTTTTCTGAAGTGTTCCGGCAGGAAATCAACGATAATACACAGAGTACAAAAGAGAGATAAAGTGTTTTCATCTGTCTGAAATTATTAGTTTGCTGAAAATGAAGAAAAAGGTTTATTCTTCTTTGTAAAAACTTTGAGATCCCAACCGGCCTCTTCTAAAGGTACCTAAATAAAAATTTCCTGTTTTTTTTAGTTTCTTTTCAAAAGTTTTGGTGGGGGTTACCGTTAATCCCAACTGAAGGTATTCCGTAAGGGTCATACTCCGTGGGAGTGTTCTGATCAGCCTGATGAAAACCTTGTTTTTAACATCGTCATAACCCAATATAGCATAACTATACGGAGAAAAGTGATGATAGTCCGATAGTTGATTGTTTAATACGGCTAAAGCATCAGCAAACGTTACACACTTTTTGAGTTGAAGCGTATCTACCTCCCCCGATGTTTTTAAATATGTATCGTTTTTAAGGGCTTTTAGAAGGGATTTTTCATCGGCTATATTTAAAATGCTGTAAGGCTTTCGGGTAACAACATTTACGGTTTCTATAAAGCTATTTTGATTAAAGTACCCGCCTTGCGGAAAAACCGCAGTATTTTTTTCGTATGACAGGACATTGCCCACTAATGATAACGGCGTATAAAAAATACTAAATTCACTTTCAGCATCTTCTTTTTCTAAAGCCGCCAATTCTTTATCTGCATTGTAAATTACAGCGTTTTGATACGTCGCCGTTTTATAAGTGACGGACAAGGAATCGGTTTTATATAAAATGGTGTCATTATCCGTTTGCCCCATCACTTTCGATAACATTGCAATAAAAAACAATAAAAATAATACGGTACGTACTGTTTTCATACTGTTGTGGTTTTGTCAAAAGTATGGTGTTGTGCCAAGTATACTATCCCTATTTTCAGGGTTTTTTGTTGCTATTTTGCTCTGCTATAACTTTTCGGGCTCGTTCTATTACCTGTTTATAATCAATATGTGCATTTTTATCTTCACTTAAAACCCGTTTTCCCGCCTGTTTTATGGTGCATTTATTGTTTTCCCAATCGAAAACATACCGTTCTGCCTTGTAAACCTCGGTTAGTTTTTGATCGTTTAATCCGTTATGGGTTTGTTCAAAGTGCTCTTCGGTTTCTATGATTTTGACAGGGATACCATTTTTTAAATAAACCGTTGTTCGTATCCGGCCATAAGAAAGCCCGATTTCCTCTGCTATTTTGTGAATTTGTTTTTTTTGGTGCCAAATTTTTAAAATCCTACCGCCGTCTGTGGCGATTTCTGTTCGTTTAGCCGGGTCAAATTCAGTTAGTTCTAAGGTGGTATTAGCTTCGATTGTGCTTATTTCGGTATCAATCTGAATTAATTGACGGTCTTGCCCAAAGGAAACATAGCTTATTAAGGTCAACAAAATCAGAATAATTCGTCCCATTGATTGCTTTTTATGAAGTTAGTGTTCAGAACCTTTTTCTTGTACCGCGGCTTTCATTGTTAAAAAAACAAATTTTCTCTTTTTACGATTGTATTTATAAAGATTCACCCCTTTTATTTTGCTATTGCGGTGTACGGGCGTTGTCAGGAGGCCATTTTTTTCATCATATACAATTTTAAAAAAGGGTTTTGTATCGGCTTTTGCCCCATAATGGTTAAAATGGACGGTAATAGCACTTTTGAACAGCATATCGGGATTGGAATTGAGTTTATTAGATGCCATATTTACCACAAAAGCCCGCGTATCTACAGGAGAGGTCCAAAGATCAAAATTAGTTACCGTAAACAAATAGTCATCTGTACTTAAATGGTAAATGTCATCTATCAACACTCGTGCTACACCGTTTAACTTCAATGGTGATAAATAAGTTGAAAACCGATACAACTCTTCACGGTTATCGCTATATTGAACAAGTCTTAATCCAGGTAAATTAAAGGGTGAGATTTTAATAATCCTGACTTTTTTGTCTTTCGAAAAAAACATTTTAATTTTTGGCACTTGAAGATCGTAATTTCCCTGTATAGCGATCCTATCGGAAAATGAAGCGTGGGTTAAAATACTGTCCACAGTCTTTTTAGCAGTTTTAAGTTGTTTCTGTGTATGGTTTTCGCCGTAATGTATTCTGAAAATGGAGTCTAATTTTTCAGTTAAGCCATTTTTGGGTTCGTTTTGGGAATACGAGCTTGCCATGCAGCATAGTAAAAAAACGGTTGTGTATATAGGTTTTATCATTCCAGGGTTTTGTTTATGTTATAATTTATTTTGAGCGTATGTTTTCAGTTTTTATATATTACAAGGATCAGATCGTTTTAAAAAAGCTTAAGTAAAACGCTCCCATTTCCCTGGTCTCTGTACGCGAATATAAAAGCATTCTATGTTTATTGACCGTGGTTCTTGTGACTGATATATAAATATTGTCGGGTTCTGAATAGTAAGGAGGACTCTCCACGGAAAGGAGCAGGTTTGTACTGTCCTTAAAATGGACATTTACCGTATGGCTCCTATTCTCTGTTAACTCATAGCTTCTAGCATCTATTCTTTTCAGTAATGCGGCCAATTGTTCACCTGTTGTTTTGGTGGTAAAAATTGCGGATAATTTGTTTTCTTCTTTCAGTTTAACCATCCCGATATAAGCGGTTTCAGGGAAAGATCGTTCTACCACACTGCCAGGCGGCAAGGAATCGATGGTCTGTTTTATTTGCGGGACAGCATCGGTATATGGTTTCAGATAATCAGGCAGGTAGTCCGGACGAACTTCCTTTTCGTACAAATCCCAGTCCAAAACAAGGGACTGTTCTGCCTCTTTTTTAGACAATAAGCCCTTGGCAAGTTTTAAATTATGCATGCCGGTTGTGTGCATACCGCCGATTTGTCTTATAGTGTCTCCCTTTTTATCAATGTTGAAAGGATAACCGTAGTGTGTACCGTAATCTGATAGTACAATGTGGGTACTGTCTTTTTTTGAGTACAAGTGATGAAGGTCATAACACATTCCTATCCTGCTCCTGTACACAATACTCGCTTTATCTTTATATATTACATAATAGCCTGCAGATCTTTCTTCTTCAAAAACAGCCGGGCTTTTATCTTCGAAAAGCGCTTCCACCGAAATAGCGGTCGAATCTTTGTTTTTAAAAACATATAAACTCCTGCTGTGGCCAAAGGAATCGATGGTCTGTTTTATTTGCGGGACAGCATCGGTATATGGTTTCAGATAATCAGGCAGGTAGTCCGGACGAACTTCCTTTTCGTACAAATCCCAGTCCAAAACAAGGGACTGTTCTGCCTCTTTTTTAGACAATAAGCCCTTGGCAAGTTTTAAATTATGCATGCCGGTTGTGTGCATACCGCCGATTTGTCTTATAGTGTCTCCCTTTTTATCAATGTTGAAAGGATAACCGTAGTGTGTACCGTAATCTGATAGTACAATGTGGGTACTGTCTTTTTTTGAGTACAAGTGATGAAGGTCATAACACATTCCTATCCTGCTCCTGTACACAATACTCGCTTTATCTTTATATATTACATAATAGCCTGCAGATCTTTCTTCTTCAAAAACAGCCGGGCTTTTATCTTCGAAAAGCGCTTCCACCGAAATAGCGGTCGAATCTTTGTTTTTAAAAACATATAAACTCCTGCTGTGGCCAATTGAATCATTTATATAAGATCTAAAGACATAGGTTTTTATTTTGGCCCGGCCTTTAGCGTGATAAGGATCATAATGACTTCGTTCTTTGACCAGATCGGGAGCCCAGACAGCGTATTCTCCGCCATCTTCAATGTAATAATGAAAAGGAAGCGTTAAGGACAGACCTGTAAGGTTTTCCGTTCGGGTAATGGCATAAGGGCCTATCTCTTCTACCGTTGCAGGGTCAACTGCCGGAAGATACTTCTCTTTACAACCGACAAATATGAGAACAGTTGTTACCACAAGTGAAAAAAAGGCGTGCTTTGTTTCTGTTTTAATCATCGTTTATAAATCTGAATTTTGATTTTGGTCGCGGTCCTTTACAGGCCGTAAAGACAACCCGAGCTTTCGGAAACGTTAAAAAGCCTCAGAATTCAGTACCGGATTTTTATAAATTGTTTTTAAGCATGCTGATCTAGCATTATTTAAAACTAAAGGGTCTCGGGTTTATTTGTAGGTTTTCAGTCGTAGCTTTTTCCCACATATCAATATTAAGACCTAACGCATGATTAATTTCCTTTAGTTTTTGTAAACCTTCTTTTTGGTTATTTCTATTACAGGGAAAACCAAATTCAACGACCAATTGTCCTTGTTGATAGTATCCGAAAAGGTAACTTTTATAGTTACAACGCACCCAGTAAACCACGGCTTTGTAATTCTCGTTTTTTTCGTACAGATAGGTTTCGGATAAGCTGGCGGTATAACTTTCGTGAATGGCATTGGTTCCTGAAAAAATAACATTTCCGCTTTCGCGATAAGTCTCATTTAAAAACAGTTCTTCAGGTTGATATAACAACATACCATACATAAAAGAATCGCCCCATTCGTCATCCTGAAAAACTATATTTTCTTCCTGGTAAACAGGTTTTGTGTCTTTCGGGGTTTTATCGAATTTCTTAAACTTTCCCATAAATGGAAATACCTGATCAAGATTGGTGAAAACAATCTCATCGTCATTCTTTTCAATATTCCACTCATTTTTAAAAGGAGCTTTGCGTAACCAGCCTTTCAGGTCTTTGTTGGTAAGTTTAGCGATATCATCATTCCATTCCAGTGGCTTTTTACTATTGCATGATACCATAATAAAAGCCATTAATAATAATATGTAATTGTTAGTTTTCATTGCGTATAACTTTATGATTGTGTGCCTGCGCATGTTTTATCCGGAGATCTTTTATCTGTTCGGGAATGCCTTTTTTATTTCTTCTAATCGTCCTGTTTCTTTTTTCGAACTGTAGTGGTTGTCATCGTAATATCGTTTATTCCGTTTACACGATGCGGGCTAAACCCTGTAGTTACGATTTTGCTCTGACTCCATTGCCCTTTTGTTCCTTCCAACAGGGTTCTAACGGTGGTAATCTGGTCGGTCTTTTTTGTTTGTTTGAACAGTTCGTGCTCTTCCGGGGATTTTCCGGAATTCAGTTGATATTTCGCTCCACGCTTTTCTATGGGAGTATTTTGCGTAAATTCCCCTTCGGCATAGTTAAAGGTTTCGTTTAACACCGTTCCCAGGTAATCGGAATTGATGTACTTCATAAGTTCTTCTTCCGGGTCTTCCGTTCGCATTTTCAGGTCGTTTTTATAATCTTCCCAGGCAACCCCTCCGGATGTAAACTTAAAAGTACCGTCAGTATTTCTTTCAAACAGAAAACTACTGCCTCTCAGTTTTCTGTAATGTTCCAACAGCTCATTCAGTTGTTCCTGTTTTTCTTTTTTAAAAGTGACCAGCCCGAAAGGCCCTCCCGTATTCCCTGTCGTGTCTGCACGGGTATCATAGACAAATGTACACATCGGGGCAGGCAGTTGTATGGAAAATTCCTTTAATTCGACTTTATATTTGTTCTCCCCGTTTTTTGAAATTGCCAGTTCCATTTCGTGATTGATAACGGAAGGGTTATGCGATGTAATGTATTCGCTCCCCGTGCCTTCTTTTCTTTCCAGGGTTAAAGTATAGTTGCCGTTTATATCATTTGCGCGCGTTATGGTGATTGTGTCACTCTTCTTGTCTTCTTTGCAAGCCGTAAATGTAAATGCTGTGATAACCAGCAAAAGGTAAATAATTTGAGTAGTGTATTTTTTCATTATCCGATTGTTTTTTCGGTTTTACCATTTATAATTGTCAAAAATAGAACCGTAAAGTGAGGCGCTCATCCCCGAAAACAGGGAATTTTAATTCGACCTGGTGAGAAACAGGTAGGAATAACTAAAATCTGTCAGGTAAAACATACCGTTCAGGGCCTTACTATTGCTTTGGAGTTTAATGAAGTGATCTTCATCAACCTGCCAGGTGCCGCTTATTTCAGCACTGGTTCCGGCCGTCTTTGCGGAAAACCCATCGTACATAAATATCATTGATCCGGTTCCCCGCTTAAAAGAATTTGCCTGAAAAAGACGGCATTCTGCTGTTTTGCACAGTTTTTCAAAACCGGATCGTACCATATAAATAATGTCGGTGTTTTTGCCGAACCGCATTTCCCATTGGCCCTGTAACAACTGGTTCAACTCAGCTTTGGAAGGTTCTTCCTTTACAAGATAAATAGTGTCCAGCTCCCTGTGAGCACCTTTTTTAAGGCCTCCCCCGAATTTATTGAAATAGTCTATGGTTTTGCGTTTATAACCTTCTTTTGCAATAGCCTCCCTGTAGAAAACGGAAGGGGCTTCAGTATGAAGTATTTCAGCAGGCAAAAACCGGTTATATCTGATTTCGGGAAGGCAAAAATAACCGGCGCTATCTGTTTTGGTTTCCCCGACATTACAATTGTTTACAGGCTTTTTATGAATATCTACCAGGGTCCCACACAATGAATGTCTCTGCAACCTCGATACGCAACTGCCAAGAAATAAGGTCAGGACAAAAAAGCTGATGAGGTGGCTATTTTTCATTTTTCTGTTTTCGTTTATTGCTTATAACCTGCATCGTACTGACCGCTTAAAAAGAAGTTAATCAGCGTAATCATTGTCAATAAGGTCCTGTAATGCAGGATTGTAGTCCCGTTGTCAGGTTTTCAAGTCCCTTTAATAATGCCAGTTGAAGTGTTTGGTTTAACCGTATCATCGTCGCTACAGGAAGAAAATAGGGTAACCACCATTGTAAGCAATATCAGTTTTTTCATTGTTTCATTTGTTTTGCTATAATCATCGGGAATAAAGCCCTTATCTCCGAAAACAGGGCATTTAATTTTTATATATTACCGATCTAATCCTTATCATCAGGAGTAACAAGGTTTCGGGTTATGTCATAAGTTATTTCGTCAACTTGCCTTCCCTGCTCATTATACTTTCTGATTGTCCGGAATTCTTTCCCTTCTTTATAGTACGATAAATGCTCTTTCTTTTTTGTTTTTCCATCCGTCCAATATAAAATCTCACGACTATACGGCTCGCTTTTTGTTTTGTCCCGGGGATAAAACACAATCCTTTTTGATAAGTTTCCATCATTGGCGTAGTATTTCTCCTCCTCCAGAACTATTTTTCCTGACTTTCGGGTTATTTCCTGTTCCCATTCAAGTTTCTCATTAACGTACCTCTGGATACTCCTTTTTTTCCGGCCGTTCGGCAGGTGTTTTACAGATTTTATTTGCAGAAATTGCAAACGACCGGTTTTGTCATATTCCTTATATGTAGCTATATTCGTTTTTTTATCCTTTAGCTCTTCGCCTTTTGTCCCATCTGCCTTTTCAGTACTAATATGGATTTTATCATTTTTGTATTTCCAGGTAGATTTAGCAATCAGTTGTCCTTCCGCTTCCGGACTATAGTTTTCTTCATAAAGAAGAAGCCCTTTCTTAAAAACAGCTCTGACAATAACCTTTCCGTTCTGAATCATTATGGATTCTCCATGATAACAGCCATTTGAAAATTGATCCTCAGAACATATATCCCCTCCTTCCGGTTTTATAATAAGTTTTCCATGAATTTGCCCCCGATTATTGATGTGGAAAGAAATACGTCCCGGTTTTGCGTCGAACAGGTCCATCATTGCAGCGGTGTAAAATCCTTCTGTTAGCGGACTGCCATCTTTTTTTGTCACTTCATAACACCGTTTTTCTTTATGTAGTGTCCATTCCAGCTCTCCCCGATCCATAACATTACTGCTTTGTGCCGACATAAAAAGGGGGGATAAAAAACACAGCGCAAAACAGCAGCAGTAAATAATGAAGTGATTCATATTCAATATTTATTAATTGTCAGGGACAATTATTTTACATCAACTCCTAATCATCAAACCCCGTAATGAAAAGGTCCCGCTTATTAATGTTTGTTTTAATCCCCAGCTTATACGACAAAACCCGTTCCCCGTAATCTTTGTATAACCCGGGATTGATCTCGGCACTGAAAAGAAGTTGATCGTCCTTGTTGTAAGTTTTCACATATACCGTATTGCTCTTTTTATGCAACCTGGAGTAAGCCTCAGACCGGTATCGGGTGTCGCACTTTACCCATATCGTACCTTTTGTTAACTCGCCTTCATAAAAAGCTGACTTGTACCTGGGCTTGTTCTTTTCATATTGAACAACCTTTCCGTGCAGCAGGTTATCTACCGTAGTGTAGGTCAACAAGGTATTACTATCCGGGTCATAAACGGTGGTGTGTTTTTTTCGGCCAGGCAAATGTTCGGTTACGGTTTTCACAGTAACATATTTATCGCGCTCTTTAATTTCTGTTGTTCTGATTTCTTTGATAACAGCACCCTCTTCGTATACTTTTTCATTGCCAAAGCTGAACGTTTTCCGACCTTCGTAAGGCTTGTTATTCCTGTAGAGGAGCTGAGATACCTCGTTCCCTTTTTTGTCATAATAAATGGTATAGCCTTCTTTTTTACCGTATTTAAAGTTCTCTTCTTTTTGCTTGATACCGTAAACGAAATTGATAAAAGTACCATGCTTTTCACCGTTTACATAGTAGCCTTGTTTTCTAATGGTCTTTTCATCGCCGGCATAGTCAATATACGTCCCATGCTTTACGCCGTTTTTCATTTCCGCTTTTTTCCCTGATTTAAAATCATAGAACGTCCCGGTGGGTTTTCCGTTGGTAAAAACGACCCCGGCAATCAACTTGCCCTGTCTGGAGTAAAATTTTGCTTCATTGTTAATGTCAATGTCTTCGCGCAACACGATTTTGTAGCCTCCCAAAGCCTTGTCATAAACCTGTTGATAACGTTTTCGTTTTAAAAGACCACCATTTTTTTTCTTACTGATTTCCTGAACAGCGTCGGACTGTGGAAAGTATATATAAAGAGTACCTGTTTTGGTTTTGTAATCATATTCAGCGATTTGTTTCCCGGTTTTGTTAAAGAATACATCTTTGTTTTCTTCTGCATTGGGTTTTCTCTTCTCGATTTTCTTGTTTCCGTTGCTGAAATAGGTAATACGTTTGATGACACTTCCGGATTCATTATATATTTCCGTTTCTTTAAAACACTTTTCTTCTTCGACGCCGGCTTCTTTTCTGTACTTGTAGCTGGCTTTTTCCGTTTTTTTTCCGTTTTTGTACTGTGTTTTTAATGAAATCCGGTTTTTATAGTCCACGTTAAACAGTGTGCCTTCTACCGGTGTTGGGCTATAGCCACCGTTCTCCAACCGGTTCGGGAAAAACTTCCCCCTCTCCACTTTAACCCTGAGTTTCCCAAGGGGATTCCCGATAGTGTCATAATAACTGATAACGGAATTCTCCAGGGAAGCAAATACCTTATCTGAATTCCGGTAGTGCACTACAGCTTTTACCGGTTCGTTGTTCCTGTAGGTAATAATGTTATTGTTCTTTTCGCGGATGGTGCCGTTCAGGATACCGTCTCTTTTGGTAAGCACCCCCAGTTTCTCGCCTTCATCGGTATAACTGATGGTTTTTACCACTTCGTTATCCTCAAAAATCTCTTCGCATATTAAAATGCCAAAGGTGTTATATTCTTTTTGGTTTAGTTGATATCCCTCTTCATATGTCTCTGCCTTTTTTACCGTCCGCCCATCATGGTAAAACTCATAGCGTGTGCCATCCAGGTATAACATTCTTTCCGGTTCGCCTTCATATTGTAATACGCCCATCACCTTCCCTTTTTCATCATAAAAGGTTTCTTTTTTCCCGTCGGTGTCAAAACTGCTGCGTTTTTGCCCGTTGGGATAAAAGGAATACGAATAAATTTCGTATCCGTCTTTGATGGTCTTTACCTTTTCCACTCGCATGGGGTCTGAATAATAACTGACTTGTATCCCTTCTCCTGAATCATCATCCTTGTTGAAATGATAACTCCCTATCAATTTCCCTTCATTATCGTAATACACACTTTTAAAAATGCGTCCCTCTTTCATATAATTTTCATAACGAACTCCCTTCCTGTCAACACCAAAAAAAACCTCCTTTTCCCTTTTCCCGTTTTTATACGTAGTTTCTCGAAAAGAACCATAAGGTCCGCGAGGTTTATACAATATACTTACGCCGTGCAGTACATTGTCTTTATAGGTTTCCTCTTGAGTTATTTTCCCGTTTTTATCATACCAAACCGCTTTCCCTTCCAGGTGTACGGAATCTTTGTATCTGGAAAGTCCTGTCATTTGTTTGGTACCATCGATGTAAAAATCGTTGATGCGGTACCGTCTTCGTTTTTCTTTTTTTACGGGAAGCCTGTAAAAATGGGCGTTGTCTTTGGTGGTTTTTTTCCAACCACTATCAAACCAGAGAGTATCTTGTTGGGCAAACGAGACCGTAACATAAGTGAGTAAGAGTGCTATAGTGATAAAAAGCCTTTTAATTAACGTAGTTTCAGGACTTGTGATTAATACTTTTTTCGGGTGCATACAACCTGCTTTATTGATGATTTACATGCAAATATCCTGTAAACCCCAAGAGCATTTATCCCTGTTTTCAGGGAAATTAGTATTAGCCGGGAAAAGACTATATTTTTGCTCCTGTTTCGTTGCACCCATTCCGGCAAAACCCGGGGTGATATACGGAGCCCTGCCGAACCAAAAAGATAAAAAAAGAGACCTCCACGGACTGGCTTTTATTTAAAACGGTGACGATAATTATTTTTGAATGAAGTCATTGAGATTTTGTTCCATAGGAGTTTCATAAATATCTGCCGCATCTTTTATGGTCATTACTGTTACGAAATCTTCTTTGGGAGTTCGTACTTTTTTCATGTTGACTAACCAATCTTCATTTTCTTCCCGATACCCTAAAGGCAAAATTACCGTACTCTTATAACCGCTATCCTTTAGCTTTAAAAGTTCATCCAATTTTTCCGGAATAAATCCCTCTATAGGGGTTGCATCTACTTTTTGTTCTGCTGCCGCAGCAATGGCCATGGCAAAAGAGATATAACTTTGCTTTGCTGCATGATGTGCCTGCCATTCCTGCCCTAAAGTCTCATAAAGATTTAAAATGGTAGTTTTGTATTGATCCATAGTACTATGTGGCAAACCGCGTTCGTCCATCGTATAGTTAAATACTTCTGTAACACGTGCATCGGTATATCCATCCCAGGCTGCAAAGACCAGTAGGTGTGAACAATCGGTAATTTGACTTTGATTATACGAAATACCTTTTATTTTTTCTAACAGCGCCTTATCAGAAATCACAATAATTCTGTACTGCTGTAACCCGGAAGATGACGGTGCAAGTCTTGCAGCTTCCAGTATGTATTCCAGTTTTTCCTGCGGAACGGTTTTTCCGTTCATCTTCTTTGTAGCGTAACGCCACTTTAAATCATCCAATAATCCCATAATTATTTTTTTCTATGACAAAACTATAGTAAAAATAATTTAGTTTTGTAACTAAGTATCAAAAAGTAACAGTAACTTTTGAGTAACAAAGTAACTTATGGAAGACAAGAATTTTCAAAGCGATTGCAAGAAGGATATTATGGCAGTACATGATGCCATGGATGTTCTTGGCGGAAAATGGAAAATATCCATTATTGCAGTTTTATGCTATTATCAAAAAAGAAGGTTCTCAGAAATGTTGGGCGAAGTAAAAGGAATATCCAATAAAATGTTGAGCAAGGAATTAAAAGATATGGAAATGAACGATCTTGTTAAAAGAACTGTGATGGACACTCAACCTGTAACCGTTCAATACGAACTTACTGAATACGGTAAGAAACTAAAGGCTGTAATTGATAACCTGTCAGATTGGGGAACCGAACACCGAAAAAAAATCATTGAGAAATAGTTGCCTTTTCCTCAGAAAGAGATTGTTTAATTCACCGGTTTCCCATGCGAAATCGGGGGATTGTCAAGGAATAATTTCCAAACGGGACACGAAGAGCTATACTCTCAAATGGAAATAAAAAAAACAGCGAAAAATTACTTTACTGATTTTCAGGCAACCGAACAGGTAGCTTTTGTTTTGATATGAATTGGTTTTGTTTGGCATAATAAATAATCAAACTCAAACATTAAACAAAGTTGTTTTCCAACAAGTTTACTTGAATAATTTCCCTTGATCCGGACCCCGGGAGACCGGTAGTTGACCACTCGGGCTATTCCTTCAAATATTCCCCTGCCAGGGCCATACACTGGATGGCTGCAAGCCCCCATTGTGCCGTGGCATTGGTAGACACAGGGGCTTCCGCTACGGGGCGGAGCACCTCCGGGCCGTCAATGACCTGTATTTTTGGCGCTTTTAGTTTATAGCCCGCTCTTCCGCCTGTAAATTCGTCCCACGCCCTTCGGGCAAGTTCTTTGTCCTTTTTCCGAAAAGCGGCAAATGCCGTTAATCGTGAATGGGCCTGCCCGAGATTGAGCCTGCCCAGGGCATTGCCAAGTGCTTCCCTTTGTGCTGCTGCTCCGGCATTATAAAATTCGCAATACTGTAGCCATGCTTTTTCAAACGCAGGCATATCCACGAGTTCCACCAATTCCATACAAATTTCCGCCAGCCCGAACACCGCACTAAGGTGGGAAGCAGATGCCCTGTTATGGGATACCTTCTCAAATTCCCCGGTAGCGAGATTCATTTTACTGCCTCCCGAGAAAAATCCTTTGGGCTGTGCCGCTATGGTCTTCATGCTGTTCAGCAGCCGGGTTTTTATCTCTTTATATTCCGTTCTTTCCCAGGCCGTTAGCCACGCTGCGGCAATAGCTCCCCAGTCCGTGCCAAATCCTACGTGAACCCAATTGGGATCATGGCTTTCCCAAACCTTTTTGTCAGTCACTTTTCGCGTAGGCTGGATCTTCACCAGGGTATCCACGGCATTGATCTGTTCATCCATCAGGTCCCCTACCCTTTCATCTGCCGTGAGATAGTAGTAATACCTCCTGTTGGCCGCCGTACTGATACGCAATTGTTTGGCGCTACATCCCCAATGCTGCACGTTATGCCTGCTCCCCAGGGGGGCATAAGGGCCCAGGTGGTGCACATCCACTTCACCGGTATGCCGGGTCATGGCTTCCGCCATCCGGAAAACGTCGGCTTTTCCCGTTCTCAGGAAATACAACCACAGCCATATATCCGTGGACAGCTCCGAGTTGTCCCATGCAAAACCGCCCACATCGTAACGCCATACATGTCTGTCGGCATCATAGCTGTGCATAAAGTCCCCGTAATCCCAGAATCCGTACCAGCGGTGCTGGTCTGCCTGATCCCTGTAAATTCCGAAGTACCGGTCCAGGTTGTCTTCTATTTTCCGCCCCACGGGTGTCGAACGGTCAGGTAAGGACCATGTTCTGCCGAATACCTTTGTCTTTTGCATATAGTCCGGGGAAACCGTAATAACCGGTGGGGTTTGGACCTGGTCGGCTATTCCGGAAAACTTCTCCCTTTCGGGGGTTTCCGGCAATATCCACAGGGCCATTTCACTGGTCCGGGCTATTCCTTTGGGGGTTCCGAAACCAGGCTCATAATCTTCATAGGTGATCTCCAATCCTTCCAGTTGTTTGGCATAAGTGTCCTGTCCCATGCCATCGTGGTAAAAGCGGAGATCCATGACAGGTGCGTCCGGAGCCCATAACCAAAGTGTAACCTCTCCGGTATCCGTATGTGCGTTCCTGATATCCAGTTGTGCCGGATAGCTTTGCCAGAAGTTCCTGATGCCAAAAGCGACACCGCCGGAAGGGCCTCCGAGGTATCCCGTTCCGGGGGCACGACGGCCAAAACCCGATTTCAGCCATCCCTGTCCGGCCTTTGTCCTTTTCCTGATCTCAAATGCGTCAGGATGGGTTTGCGAGAGCGTATAATCGCCGAAAGCCGGGATATAATCCAATCTTGAAGCTACATTTTCGGGAAATTCGCTCAGGGACGGTGTCTTTTTACCGGAAAGCTGTGCTTCCCTGATGGCGCTTCCGGGATCCCTTCGCAAGCCGGTAAGGCCGCGGACAGCTTCTCCGAACACCCCGTCCTCCTCCCCGGCAAAACGTATGTGCCGATCGTGTAGTGCATCTTTCATGGGTACCGAAAAAGTAAATCCCAGGCCCTTTATAAAATCCTTGTTTTCATCACCGTCATAGATCACGGTGTGCATGATCCTGACCGATTCGCTATGCGCATAAAAATACAGGCGGACTACAAAAGGAAGCCATGCGTCCTTCCCCGGGGCAGCGTGTTTGCCTTCGAGCTTTATCACCGTTCTAACCGGTCCCTGCTGCTCTACGGCAACCTGCTCCATTTCTCCCAGGAATTTATCTGTGATGAGGTTTCCACCCCCGCTGTCGCTGTCATTTTGCCGGAGCATTACCAGACGGCCCTCTTTCAGGACTTCCCTGCCATTTCTGCGGACGGAAGAGATCAGCACATTTCCTCTTTTATTGACCGTGCAGGAGATCAGGCCTGTATTTATGGATATATTTTCCTCGTTTTCACTTACGCTGAGTGCGCTGTCGTACAACGATTTTTCTCCGGCGATCAGGCTCATCCCCTGTATTTTTTCACCTGCGCCTATGGCATGGGCTGTCCATTTCAAAGAACTGTCGGGCCAGTAACCCAGCGGCCAGGTCTGTACCGGGACCTGCCCTCCGGAAGTATCTTTAATACAGAAATCGGTACTTTTCTTTACCTGTCCGCGGTGCCACGGAACACCCCACGTAACACCACTTATTCTTTTTGCCTTACCGTCTTCCAGCCAGTGAAGCGAAACCGGTTTGGCCTGTGGTTCGTTCTCATTAAACCCTATAGCCGACATTACGGTCGGGGCCAGGCAAAGTGAAGATGACAACATTGCCGATTGTTTTACGAAAGTTCTCCTGTCTATCTTTTGTTTCATCTGTTCTTTTTTAGTGGATCTTACCTGTGCAGCGTCGGGATTGCCTTCCCGCAATATCTCAATTCCGGCAAGTCTAAGGTATTATCAGAAAAAAAATCAGGCATCCTGTACTATGCTGGTTTATCGGGGGGATAGTCGCAGAGCCTGTTTAAGCCGGTTTCAATCGGATAAGATATGTAACTTTCCTTTGCTAAAACATCACAGTACAGGATGGTTATTATGAGAAAGTCCAATATTTTGGTTTGCTTATACTAAAGAACTGCTTAAATTATATCCCTGGTTCTTTCAGGCGTCTTTTCGCCTAAAAAGTAAATAATACGGTCCTATGAACACTGATAAAAATAGCGTCACCACCTCTGCAACAACAAGGATACTTTTGCTGTTCCTGACACTTTTCGTATCCGGACTTTACGGACAAACCGATCATTTTCGCGTAAAAGGAAAGCTTTTATACAGCGACGACTTTGACTCGGGCCTGGAAAACTGGGTGGTGGAAACACCTGCGTCACCAGGTTCCCGGGTAGAGGTTCTCCGGAATAAACTGGTTATAGATGTAAGCGACGGGGCCACGGTCTGGTTCCGCAAAAAACTATCGGGAAATATTCTCATAGAATACAGGCGAAAAGTTATTGTAGCTAAAGGCGGTAACGACCGTTTATCCGACCTCAACCAGTTCTGGATGGCCTCCGATCCACGGAACCCCGACCTGTTTACGCGAACAGGTGTTTTCAGCGAATACGATGCCCTATCACTTTATTATTTCGGGATGGGCGGTAATTACAACAGCACAACGCGCTTTCGCAAATACACGGGTGACGGGGAACGAAAATTGCTCACAGACCTGGACAACGAAGAAAAATTATTGAAACCGAACCGGGAATACCATATAAAGATCTCGGTATACAACGGAACCACAAAGGTTTTTGTCAATGACCGGGAATTCGTTTCCTATACAGACCCGGAGCCCCTACGGGAAGGCTATTTCGGTTTCAGGACCGTAAAATCCCGGCAGGAGATCGACCGGTTTAAAGTTTACCAACTGAAATAATTCCACATAATGATCAATACTACAACGATGACTATCTACAAAAAATTACTCCTGTGTACTATCCTGTTCGCTTCGGGATGGTCCTCGACCGCACAACAGCAAACGATAACGGATACCAACACACCGCTACACCTGCTGCAACCCGATTATCCGACGCCTTATGGTAAACCCGGGGCAGATGATGTCCTGAAAGTACTGGACCGCGTATATACCTATCTGAACGCCGTTACCCCGGCCAAATTGGTGAACAGCAAAACCCAAAAGGAGATCACCAACCTGAAACAACTTGATAAAAATACCGTTTTTGCCCCGGGAGATTTTCGGCTCACCAGCTATGAATGGGGTGTTACTTATGCCGGCATGCTGCTTGCAGGAGAAGCTACCGGCGACAAAAAGTATACCGAATACACCTATAAACGTCTGAAGCTCATTGCCGATATTGCTCCGCATTACCGGAAGCAGTTAAAAAAAGACCCGCAAAGTGCTTCGCCCATCCGCTCTGTCCTCGACCCACATGCCCTCGATGATGCGGGAGCAATATGTGCTGCCATGATAAAAGCCAGGAGAAAGGGGATCAAGGCCGATCTCGATCCCGTTATTGACAATTATATCAATTACATAAGTACTAAAGAATTTCGCCTGCAAGACGGTACGCTTGCCCGTAATCGTCCCCAACCCAATACCATCTGGCTCGACGACCTGTTTATGAGTGTTCCGGCACTGGCGCAAATGGGAAAGTTCACCGGTGAGAAAAAATACTTTGACGACGCCGTAAAACAGGTCCTGCAATTTTCAGAACGCATGTTCAATAAAGAAAAAAGGCTCTATATGCACGGCTGGGTAGAAGCCATGGAAGTACACCCGCAATTTCACTGGGGTCGTGCAAACGGTTGGGCAATAATGACATTGGTAGAATTGCTGGATGTACTCCCGGAAGAACACGAAGGATACAAAACAATATTGCACCAATTGCAAGCCCATGTAAAGGGACTGGTTTCCTACCAGGACGGTACCGGCTTCTGGCATCAGCTCCTGGACCGGCCCGACACCTATCTGGAAACTTCCGCTACAGCTATTTACACCTACTCCATTGCCCGGGCCATCAACAAGGGCTATGTAGATAAACTCGCTTACGCTCCCGCTGTGCTCCTGGGATGGAATGCCGTGGCCACCAAGGTCAATGAAAAAGGCCAAGTAGAAGGTACCTGCGTAGGCACCGGGATGGGTTTTGACCCGGCCTTTTATTATTATCGCCCTGTTAATGTTTATGCAGCGCACGGGTATGGCCCCGTATTACTGGCAGGAGCGGAAGTCCTTAATATGTTGGAGAAACACCGGTTTGAGATCAATGACAGTTCGTTACAATTGTTGACTGATGAATGATTTGGTATGGCATCGTATAAAGATACGACAATGTGCTGAACAAACATTCGCCCGCTTGGTTGTTCCACAGATCAGATGAATCCAAATCATATCGATCAGTATCAAAAAAACAAGTAAAACCTGAAAATTAAAAAGTTTATTTTTGACCTCCCCACACAAAGGGCAACAGACAGCGCTATTCCCAAATAACAAATGATTTTTTCTTCATGCCTTCAGGTATGGTTGAACCCGGTTCAGACCGGGAAAGCGTCTCCACTTGCCCGTATTCTCAGCTACTCCTTCCTGCTCTCAGGTTCTGAGGTGATTCCAGGGCATTTTGAAAAGCCGTAAGTGCATCCGGATATTTCTTTTTCGCGTAATAATTCAACCCTCTGATCAAGTGAATCTCTGCTTATGGATTAATTATTTATCGGAGAGTGACCTGTATTCGATATAAAAGAATGACTATCAACCATATAAACAAATAACTATATATTACTGGTGATGCGTTAATTTTTAAAAAAATATTGTATCAGATTAAATAACAATGATTTGCAGTTATTTTTTGTTTTTTTGATTTGATTTTAAGTATATCGTTTTTTAAGTTTTACAGGGCTCCTTCTTTTGATAAGATATTGAACATATATCTTTTCAGACTATTAGAACACTAATTAAATGACATTAAGATCGAGGAAAGTAAGGCTCTCTTTAGGGAGGGGCAAAACTGATTTTCCGAGCAACCCGGTTAAAACAATTTTTGTCATGCACTAAGACCTAAAACAACTGCAATTGTTATGCCATTCCGACGGATGATAAAAACAAACTTTACGGAAATACAAAGAAGCCCAATAACCTAACCTTCCCTTTTTAACAGGGCATCTACCGAAAATTTCCCCGGCCCGGTAAACAATAGGGCAGCAAACCCTATTCCGTAAAGGGAAGCCGTTTCCCGTATGGCATCACCGCCTTCGCCATATATGAAAAAAACAACACCGAACATGGAGCATATCAGTGGGATTACCGCCCATTTTTGTCAATAACCCTATTGCCACGAGAATACTGCAAATCACCTCGGCAAATGTAACCAGACCGAGGGTGAGTTCCGGGCACAGGCCAAACAGGTCGGGGAAATCCACCCGGTCACCGCTGAACAGCATGTTCCACTTTTCAAATCCGTGACCGGCAAGGAGAAATACGGAAAGGGAAACCCTTAAAACCAATACCCCCAGTGCCCCGGCATATGGAATATATCCGGTTTTATACAACATATTCATCCGGAATTAATTTTACAGGGCACTATCTTCTGCCCGAATAGGTCATTGCTTCTCCTTTACCAAAGCTATAGCTTATACCCAAAGTGAAAAAGCGGCCTCTTTTGGAGAAATCATAGACGGAAAAGTCCTCCTGGTACACGTAAGACTCCCGTATTCTGGAGGCAAAAATATCACGTACTCCCATGTTGACTATGGTCTTCCCGTTCCAAAGCCTCTTCCTTATCCCGACATCGGCAAAGGCAAAACCGGAAACTTCACCCTGGACCGTAGGATAGCCAGACTCATAATTTCCGGTAAGTTCGAGGTCAAAATCGGCCGGAAGCTTGATCTTTGAATTCAGCCGCAACGACCACTGGTCGCCGCTAAAATCGAAGTTCTGTTCCTCATAGTTTCCTTCGCGCTGAAAGAATCCGTAATTAAAATCCCCACTCAGTGTAATTATTCTTACCGGAGTGTATTTACCGTTGATCTCCAGCCCGGTCTTCCGGTTGGTCCCGATATTCATCGGCATGGTTATATTGACATTGTTTTCGAATGTCGACACCCGCTCTACCACATCGGTGGTATAGAGATGGTAAACGCTGCTGTTCAGCGATGCCTTTTCAAAAATAAAAATACCGGTGATCTCATAGGAATCTGCAAATTCGGGCTGCAAATCGGGATTTCCTCTCCGGACGTTATAGTTGTTCCTGATGTTGAAAAAGGGATTGAGGTCCCACAGTCGCGGCCTTGAAATTCTCCTGGTATAGCCCAGTTGCAGGGAATGGTTGTCAGAAAGTTTATAAGAGGTATGAGCCGAAGGGAAAAAATTGGTATAATTCTGCTCATTTTCTTCGTTTGTGCCCGTGAGTAAGGTATTGAGGTCCGTATTTTCCATTCTCAGGCCAAGCTTAACCCCGAATTTTTCACCTTCATATGCTCCGGTTCCGTAGAACCCCAGAACTTTCTGTTTGTATTCAAAATTATTGGTGAGGCTCTCATCTGCAATCCACTCATCATTTTCCAGGTTGAACACGGCATATTCATTCCCTACATTGTTAATTTCGTATGCCGCACCGGTCTCCAGGGTAAATTGTTCTGAAAACGGGTTGGTATAGTCCAGTTTAAATACAAAATCGTGCTGGTAAAAGTCCGTAGCGGTACGCTGGTCCGGGTCGGCCCCAGAGCCTACTGTCGGAGTATTGGTAAATTCGGACGACTGATCCTTGCCAAAAAAGCTCCCCAGGGTACTGAACAACAACACGTGGTCTTCATTATTCCTGAACTGTTTTTTGTACTGCAGGTCATACTGATACTTGGGGTTATTGGCCGTTGTATTTTCGTCCCTCAAATATTCGGATGTAAGCACGTCTTCGGCATTGAAAAAGCCAAGCGTCGTTTCCGAAGGCTGGTCTTCCTTTTCATAAGCAAAGTTCCCGGACAGGGTCAATGTGTTATAGTCATTAATGTAATAGTCTGTCCCCAGTGTGATATTAAAAAAGGCCTCGTTCCGGTATTCTGTTCCGTTACTCCGTACTTCAGTATTGTCCAGTAAGTTACTGTTGATACTTTCATTGTCACTGGGCAGCGAACGATACCCTGCGCCAAACTGTGTAAAAAAATTGAAGTTATCCGTTCTCCTGTTCAGGCTTACCCCTATACTGTGGTTGTCCGGCGTCCCCGTATTGGCCGATACCGAACCGTTAAATCCCTTTTTCTCCTCTTTTTTCAGGATAATATTCAGAATCCCGGAAGTCCCTTCCGCTTCATACTTGGCCGAAGGATTGGTAATCACCTCTATACTTTCGATCATATCGGCCGTTATTGTGCCCAGGGCATTGCTTTGCTCGTCGGCCAGAACGGAAGGTTTGCCGTTAATCAGTATCTGAACCCCGGTATTTCCCCGAAGGCTGATCTCCCCTTCAATACTTACATTAACGGAAGGTACGTTGTTCAGGACATCCATCGCTCCGGCCCCGGTACTGCTGATATCGGACCCCACATTGAAGACCCGTTTATCGAGTTTGAATTCCACCGTAGAACGCTCCCCCTCTATCACTACCTCGTCCAGGGCCTCGGCATCCGGGGACAACGTTATTTCCCCGAGGTCAATGGTTTGTCTCGTATCAAAATCTCTGACCGTTTTATTCTGATACCCCATAAAACTGATCTCGACAAGAAAATCTGCTGCTGTCGTAGACACCTCAAAATCACCGTTTTCATCTGTAGTTGTTCCGGTGACCCTGGTACCCGACGAAACTTCTGTGATCACCACCGTGGCATACGGGAGTACATCCCGGTTGGCAGCATCTACAATCGTTCCGGTGACCGTTTTGCGCTCCTGGGCCATAAGAAAATGGCCGGAGCACAATAAAATTCCGGACAATGCGATTTTCAGTAAACTTTTCATATGCATTTTTTTGACTTTTTCACTTACAAAGAGACATATGAAATCATAAACAAACAACAAAGACCGGGTGAACGGCAATTTTTGTCCAGTGAACGACATATCCGTCGTCTTCCCGCAACCGTTTCTAAAAAAAATGATAAAAACACAACAGGTCAGGTTCCCGCTTATGCAGGTCAGGGGATTAATTCTGCCGTTCGGAGGTTAAGCTTCGGTAAACCGGCCGGAAATCCTATTTTTATAGTATGAAATTACCCTTCAGGATATCCAGGCCACTGTTTTACGAAATCCTTTTCCAGGTACTTTTACTGGGGATGGTCTTTATCTTTTATTCGCTGGACCGGGTGGGCGACAGGATCGAAACACAAATAGAGGGCTATGAGATCGCGTTCTTTCTGAACTATGTTCTTGCCGCATTTGTGATCAATTACCTCCTGCTTCCCAGATACCTTTACCGGAAAAAATACTGGCATTTTTTCTCCTATATGCTGGTCCTGATCGGCGTGGTTATTTTTATAGAAGAGGGGATTATTGAAAAAATCTATTTTCCCACTACCCGGGGGACCAGTTTCCCGGGAGTCTTTTACAATCTTTTGAATGCCATGCCCACGATAACCATTCTGGCCGGTTTTAAATTTGCATGGGATGCCCTGAAAAAACAGCGCGAACTGGACGATCTCAAAAATGCGGTGAAGGAAAGTGAATTACAGTTCCTGAGGTCACAGATCAATCCGCATTTCCTGTTCAACAACTTAAACAACCTGTATTCCTATGCGCTGGAAGGCTCTCCGAAAACCCCGGAAATTATCCTGGAATTATCATCGGTGCTCCGGTATATACTGTATGAATGCAAAACGGAATACGTATCTTTGGAAAAGGAAATTCAACACCTGAAGGACTTTGTAAAATTGAGTGAACTGCAACTGGAAGATCGTTCAAAGATCGATCTTTCCTGCGGACCTGTTGATTCCGGCTTTTTTGTGGCCCCGCTTGTATTTCCGGTGTTCATTGAAAATGCATTCAAGCACAGCATGTCCAGTCAGAGTGAAAATATCCAGATATCCATCAATATCTTTATGAAGGAAAACATACTGCATTTCCGGTGTACAAACTCCTTTTCCGAAGCATCCAATATCAAGAGCCTTTCCAGTGGCATCGGGCTGGATAATGTTAAACGAAGGCTCCAGTTATTGTACCCCAAATCACATGAACTCCGTATCGGAAAAGAGGATGGGAAATACGAGGTTTTTCTTAAAATAAAGCTCCATAAACGAAACAAAAGATGAATTGTATCATAATCGAAGACCAGGCTCCTGCACAGCGTATCCTGAAAAAATACATCCGGGATCTGGGCACTTTGGAACTGAAAGCGGGTTTTTCCGACCCGATCGCGGCACTGGACTATTTGAAATCTGAAAAAACCGACCTGATCTTTCTGGATATCCACTTACCCAAAATATCGGGTATCGATTTTTTGACCACCTTAAAACACCCGCCAAAAGTGATCATTACCACGGCATTTTCCGACTATGCCGTAAGAAGTTACGAGTTTGATGTAGTGGATTATCTCTTGAAACCATTTTCTTTTGAACGGTTTGTCAAGGCCGTCAACAAAGCCATGCCTCCCCCGTCCCGTTCCGCAAAAAATGCGAAGCACGGAAAGGGAAAGGATTTTTTTATAAAGTCAGGTTATGAATATTACAAAGTGAACAGCAGTGATATCATTTATATCGGATCGGATATGGACTATACCGAACTGTATTTACCGGACTGCAAGCACCTAACCACAGAAACACTGCAAAACTGGGAAGAGAAATTAAAAGACCAGGACTTTTACCGGGTCCATAAATCCTTCCTTGTAAATTTATCAAAGGTCAGGAAAATTTCGGGTAACCGGATATCTCTCGAAGGCAATCATAAAGTGCCCATCGGCAGGTCGTATAAAGACACCTTTATTTCCCGATTCCTGAAATAAATCCCTGCCGGAAAACGATTACCAGAATTAAAAGTATTATTGTAACTTTCCGCAGCAATCCATTTCTGTAAAATCAAAAAAAATCATGCTATGAAGAAGTTTTCGCGTTCATATTTCAGCCGGTGGTATATTCCCGTAGCAGCATGTATCGCGATCAGTGCCATTGCCTGTTCTACAAAAAACAAGGACAACGCCCCCGGAACTATTGTACCCGACAAAAACAATGCGGAACTGAAACTGCCCGAAGGATTCGGGGCGCTGAAAGTAGCCGACAGTATCGGTGAAGCCCGGCACCTTGTGGTAAACAGGAACGGCGATATCCTCGTAAAACTGAACAGGACCAGGGACGGAAAGGGGATCATTATCCTTTCCGATAAGGATAAAGACGGCAGGGCCGACAGCAATACGGGCTTCGGAGATTACGGCGGAACCGGGATCGCATTAAAGGGCAATTACCTTTATGCCTCATCCAATTCATCGGTGTTCCGTTATCCGCTGGATGAAAACGGCCTGCCGGAAAAAACAAATGCGCCGGACACTATTGTTTACGGCCTCATTGACCGGCGTCAGCACAATTCAAAATCCATTATCCTGGATGATAACGATAATATTTACGTGAATATCGGAGCCTATTCCAATGCCTGCCAGGAACGGGACCGGACCAAGGATTCCCCCGGAATGTACCCCTGCCCCATTTTGGATTCTGCCGGAGGTATCTGGCAGTTTAAGGCCAATGCCCTGAAACAATCCTACGGTCAGGGCACACGGTACGCTACCGGGCTCCGGAATGTTGTGGGGCTGGACTGGAACAGGCAGGACCAGTCACTGTATGTTATGCAGCACGGCCGGGACAACCTGCACGACCTGTTCCCGGAACTCTATGACGTCAGGGCTTCCGCCGAATTACCGGCCGAGGCCCTCTATAAAATCGAAAAAGGCGATGATGCCGGTTGGCCGTACATCTATTACGACCAAATACAGGAGAAAAACATATTAAGCCCCGAATACGGAGGGGACGGAAAAAAAGTTCCGGAAGAAGGCAAAGGGAAAAATGCCATTGACCCCATTGTGGCCTTTCCCGGACATATGGCCCCCAACGGGCTTTTGTTCTACACGGGGTCCATGTTCCCTGAAAAATACAAAAACGGTGCTTTCGTGGCTTTTCACGGTTCGTGGAACAGGGCCCCGGAAGAACAGGAAGGTTTTATGGTAGCTTTTGTTCCCTTCAAGGGTGGAAAACCTTCCGGGGACTGGGAAGTTTTTGCCGGGGGCTTTGCCGGAGAAGGGCCTATCATGTCTCCCGGAGATGCCGAACACAGGCCCTGCGGACTGGCACAGGGCCCCGACGGTTCGCTGTACGTCTCAGATGACGCCAATGGCACCATTTACAGGATAATATACAATGCCGAATAATACATAACATGAAACACGTTCTTGCTTTAAGTGTTTGTTTTCTCCTTTCCCTTGTCGTCACATCCTGTAAAAACGGGACACAAAAGGAAGAAAATACCGGAGGTACGAAAACAGCGGTAACCACGGAAAAGCCGATTCCCGTAAAACAGGCGGAGGCCGCATATCCGGAAGGTGAAAAAGTATACAAACAATACTGTGCGACATGCCACCAGGCCAACGGCAGCGGCGTGCCCAACCTTAACCCGCCACTCCGTGAAACGACATATGTAACGGGAGACAAAACCGAACTCATACGGATTATTATTAACGGTTCGGATGCAGGGCTGGAGGTTAACGGGCAGACCTACGCCAATGTAATGCCTCCCCACGATTTTTTAAGTGACCGGCAAATAGCACAGTTGCTTTCCTATATCCGGAACAGCTTTGGCAATACCGCAACACCCGTAGCTGAAAAGGAAGTCAAAGTCATAAGGGAAAATACAAACGGGTAAATACATTCACTGCTAAGCAAAAGGGTGTGATACGGTTTGTAAAACAACCCGGAAAAACAGACTGTTTATTTATCGAATATATAAAAAAGTAAGTTATGAAATATAGAAAATTAGGAACTACCGACCTTAACCTATCCGCAGTAACTTTTGGCGCCTGGGCAGCCGGAGGATGGATGTGGGGCGGTACGGAACGACAGGATGCCGTAGATGCCATAAAAGCTTCTTACGATATGGGCGTAACCTCTATAGACACCGCTCCCATTTACGGGCAGGGCACCAGTGAGGAAATTGTGGGTGAGGCTATTAAGGATATTCCCCGTGACAAAGTACAGATCCTCACCAAATACGGTATGCGCTGGGACCTGACCAAAGGAGACTTTGCCTTTCACAGCCAGAATAATGAGGGGGAGGATATCGATATTTATAAATATGCAGGGAAGGAAAGCATTATCAAGGAATGTGAGGACAGCCTGAAAAGACTGGGCACCGATTATATAGACCTGTACCAGATCCACTGGCCTGACGTTACAACACCCATCCAGGAAACCATGGAAGCTGTGGAAAAGCTTATAGAGCAGGGTAAGGTTCGCCATGCCGGTGTATGCAATTACAATGCGGAACAAATGGCAGAAGCCGAAAAATATATTCTACTGGCTTCCAACCAGGTGCCTTACAGTATGGTTAAAAGAGGAATTGAAGATGAGGTTGTTCCCTACTGTCTGGAACATCAAAAAGGCATCCTGGCTTATAGTCCGCTGGAACGCGGTTTGCTCACCGGGAAATTAAAACCCGGACACGAATTCGCCCCGGGCGACCACCGGGCATCCAATCCCTATTTCAAGGATGTCAACCTTACGCGGACAAATGATTTTCTGCAAAGCATCAAACCGATTGCAGATGATAAGGGACTGACCCTGGGGCAACTGGTGATCTTATGGACCCTGGAACAACCCGGTATCACCATTACCCTGGTAGGCGCCAGGAATAAGGCCCAGGCCGTACAGAATGCCGCGGCCACTGAAAAAATGTTATCCGAAAGTGAAATTTCAGAAATTACGGAAAAACTCAACCGGGTAGAACTGGAATTGTAATTTTCCTTTTTCTCCTTCTGTGAAAAAACATCCCCGAAATGTCACGTTCAGTTTATTTCCGGGATGTTTTTTTATTTATACAAGGTTATTATCAACAACCGGAAAACTTGCCTGACTCAAAAGTTCCTCATAGCTTTGTTTAACATCCCTGTTACTCATAATCCTAAAACCAGCGGAGCATGAAATACCTCACCATTAAACCGTCCGGAAAACTGTACGCTTACATACGGTGCTACTGGATTTATGAGGATAGTGTATCCGGGAAAGGGCCGTTTATTCACAGGACAATGGCCAGCCCCGCTCCCGAACTCCTGTTTCACTACAAGGGGACCTTTAAGGAAATGACGCCTTACGGGGCCTCCGGCAATTACTTCCTGACCGGTATCCATGCACAAACCGACAATATAAGGCGTTTCGGGATTCACTCCGATTTCGGGATTTTCGGAATCTCTCTTCAACCTTATGCTATTCCCGTACTCTTCGGGGTTTCGTCATTGGAGATCAAAAATCAGGTACCCGACCTGGTCACGTTACTCGGACAGGAAGGAAAAGTGTTGGAAGAAAAAATGATGACAGCCGAAAACAACGTCCGGCGCTTACATATCATAAACCGTTTTTTTGAACAACGCCTGTCCGAATTCGAAAGACCGGAAGTTGTTCACGCGGCACAAAGCATTCAGCACCATCGTGGCGCGGTACACCTGAAAAAACTGAAAGGGCAGTACGGATTGTCGGAAAGGCAACTGGAACGCAAGTTTAAAGAACACATAGGCTTCTCCCTTAAAACCTTTTCGAGGATCGTGCGTTTTGAATCCCTGCTCAATAGCTATGGAATGAAAAACACGACCCTGACACAAATGGCCCATGATTTCGGGTATTATGACCAGGCCCATTTCATACATGAATTCAAACAGTTTTCGGGGTACAATCCCAAAACCTATTTTTCAGGAAAGGCCAATGAAGCTTTTTATGCGCCCTGAAATACGGAAACTGTCGTTTTTTTCCAATTTTCAGAATTTTTTACAGTGTAATTTTGATCAAAAATCGTTAACATGGAAGCAACGTCAATTATCCCCTGCCTTACCTATAAAAAACCGGAAAAAGCAATAGAATGGCTTGAAGAAGCATTCGGTTTTAAGGCACATGAAGTTTACAGGGAGAACGGAAAGGTCATACATGCCGAATTAAAACTCGGCAATACCATGATCATGCTGGGAGAACACAACGGGCCGGGCCCGTATAAAAAACTCATTATTCATCCCGACGATACCGAAGGCCGTTCCACGCAAAGTCCCTACGTAATTATAAATAATGTAAGGGAACATTATGAGAACGCTGTAAAAAAGGGTGCGAAAATAGCGCTTGATTTCAAGGTCCAGGAGTATGGAGGAGAAAGTTACTCTTGTAATGATCCGGAAGGCCACCTGTGGAATTTCGGTTCTTATGACCCCTTTGCGGAAGAACAGTCTGCCCTGATCGAAGAAGTTAGAAAAACAGAAGACGAATGGAATAAATACATAGCGGCCAACGATGTGAAAAAAATGGAGCAATTTATGGATAGCGATTGGTGTATTGTGGGAACACAGGGCATTACTACCAAACAACAGTTCCTCCGTTCGGTTAAGAGCGGGGACCTTGTACACACCAAAATGGCCTTTGAGACCAAAATGGTAAATATAAAGGGAACTACCGCTACCATCACCCAACTCGGAACAAGTGAAGGAAAGTACAAAGGCAAGGTATTCAGCTTTTTCGAATGGTCTACCACCATCATGTTAAAGAACAACGGGAAATGGAAAGCCATATTCACCACCCTGATCCCCGCAGAACACTAAGTCTTCATAAAAAATATAAATAAAAGGTGTAATTTTTTAATAACCTGTAAGACCAATCCCGAAGGCTTCCCTTTATTTCTTACTGCGTTTTATTTCTTCTGTACGTTCCCTGACTTCACGGATGAGTAAAGGTAATGCGGGTTGCACCATATTATGTCCGTAGCCATCCAGTTCGTATAAGCGCGTGTCTTTGTGCCCGACAAGTTCCATCATTCGCCGGAGATAGGCATTTTCCTCGTACCGCCCCAACATTTCCTTCTCCCGGTCACCCGTGATAAGCAACATGGGCGGGGCATCGGGACGAACGTGATACAGGGGTGCATATTCGTCTATGACAGGTTGTACATTCTCAACACCGTTTTCCTTTCGCACATTGAAATGCGTGATGGCCTGTCCGCTAAACGGTATAAGGCCTGCTATCCGATCGGCATCTATTCCGTGAGGTTTCAGGTATTTCTTATCCAGACCCGTCATCATGGTCAGGTATCCGCCTGCCGAATGCCCGGAAACAAAAATAAGGCCGGGATCACCTCCATAGGTTTCGATATGCTTAAAAACCCATGCAATAGCTGCTGCCGCGTCCTTGATACACTGCACCGATTTTACTCCGGGCGAAAGCCGGTACCCTACACCGATAACAGCAAACCCCTTGTTTTTGAGTTCTTCGGGGATCTCCTTATTTCCCTGGGTAAGTCCACCGCCGTGAAACCATATGATTGCCGGATAATTTTTAAGATTCTGCGGATAGTGAATGTCTAACCTGCACATTTTATCAGCATAAGCATCATTATTATTCAGGGAATCAACGTAATATAAAATATCCGTTTCTGTCCTGTAAACGTCCTGGGAGAATACGGTAAATCCCGTAAGGAACAACAAAAGGGTGCAACATTTCCTTTGTAATGGTTTTGAGAGTACTATAGTTATCATTATATCTGAAATTTAGAACAGGTTTTTCCCTGATGTCAAATCAAAAAGACACAGGAGGTATTTTACCTTCTTTATACCTCCTGCAATTTACACATCATTACTGTTTGTTTCCCTACCGGACCACTATTTTTCTTGAAAACACCCTGTTTGTGATGATGCTCTTATGAAACAAAAACAATTTAAGTGTTCTTGGAAAGAACTGCCCATAAGGCAAATACGGAGATAACGATCCAGAGCAGACATCCCATCAGAAAAAGTCTGCCCCCTACTTGGCCGACGGTCTTCCCGGTAAGCCCGCATCCTATGAGAAAAAGGGTAAGCGTAAGTCCGGACTTGGATATGTCCAGAATATAGGGACTGATATTCCGGATGAAAGGGACATAACTGTTGAGCAGCATGGCCAGGACAAACAGCCCTATAAAGTATGGGATCTTTACTTTGCCGCCTCCCGTCCTGAACATTACGGAAGACATCAGGGCTACAGGGACGATCCACAACGCCCGGGCCAGCTTTACGGTAGTGGCCACTTCAAGGGCTTCCATACCATATTTTGCCGCTACACCTACAACCGAACTGGTATCGTGAACAGCCACAGCACTCCAAAGACCGAAATCATTCTGGGACAAACCGAAAAAATGACCTATTGACGGAAACAGGAACAGGGCCAGGGAATTAAGGATAAAAACCACACCCAGCGCCACAGACATCTGTTTTTCCCCGGCTTGTACAACAGGTGCTATGGCAGCGATGGCACTCCCCCCGCAAATGGCCGTACCGACCGATATCAGGAATGCCGTCTTTTTTTCAATCTTCAATATCCTGTATAATACAACACCCAGGATCAATGTTCCTGCAATGGAACCCGTGGTGAGCAGCATCCCTTCTTTTCCGGCATTTAAAGCATTGTTTACGTGCATGCCAAACCCCAGTCCCACCACAGATAGCTGTAGTAAAAATTGTGACGCCCGGTGATTGAGATGTATATACGGGTGCCCCACAACCTGTGCCGTCACCACTCCGAGGAGCAGGGCAACGGGCGGAGAAACTGCCGGAGCGAGGCAAAGAAAAACAAGGGCGATAAATACAACTTCACGGATACTGACATTTTTATCAAGAATGTTTTTGACGGTGCCTGTTACGGCATGTATCCCTTTTTTTGATTTCCGGTACATGATCAAAGGTTTTACCCTGCAAAATTCCTTTTTCTGCCGGAACCCTGGAAATCACTTTTGGGAATGCGGTATTACCTGTAGTTATAACGCCGGGCAAAATCCATAAAAAGATCAGTCAGCAGATCGGTTTTTCCCTGTAACCGGACAAAATAAAAGGACCGTTCTATTTCCAGTCCTTTTACATCAATAATGCAACAGGTATTGTTCCGGAGTTCATTCAATATGGCATACACGGAGAGAAATGCCAGGCATTCCGAATGTATCAGGTATAACTTTATGCTTTCACTGCTGGTCAGTTGTATGGCAATATTAAGGTCTGCCATTTTAATCTTTAGTGTTTCAAGGGCATGTGCTATAACATCACGTGTACCCGAGCCGGGTTCGCGAATCAATAAGGGATGTTGCGGTAATATTTCCGGATCAACTGTTCCCGTCTTTGCCAAAGGGTGGTTCGTGGCAGCAGTCAATACAATTTCATCACGGATAAAAGGGGTATATTTTAATCCCGGCGATTTGGAGTATCCTTCGGTAACACCAAGATCGATCTCTTTCTCTTTCACCAATTTTTCTATCCATTCGGTATTTCCCACCCGCAGTTCAATATTCACGTCCGGATATTTTTCCCGGAAAGCAGGAAGTACCCGAGGTAAGATATAATTGGCTATGGTGGTGCTGGCACCGATACGCAGTTTTCCCACGTGCTCTCCCGACAGGGCGTGCAGGTCGGTTTCCAGTTTCCGGTAAATCCCGAATATCTCTTCTGTACTTTTCAACAGCAATTCCCCGCCATAGGTGAGCTGTATTTTCGTACCATTGCGCTCAAACAGCTGTATGCCGTATGCATCTTCCAAAGCTTTTACGTGTTTGGTCACCGCGGGCTGTGAAATATAAAGTTCGCGAGCTGCACGGGTAAAATTAAGGCGTTTGGCCACAGTGTGAAAAACCTTTAAACGAAAGTCGAGCATGATGTAAAAATAGGAATTAAAATCGGCCTGCCGGTTATTGGTTATTTATCATTTTTTCACAAATTATCCGCAGGATCCACGCTCTTTCGCAGCTCGACTTTTATGCTTTTCCCTTAATTTTATCCTAAACATCAGGCTTATGTGGACGGAAAGTTTAACTTTGCATACAAACCCATTAAAATATTAGATGAATGAAAAAGATCGGCGTATTAATTTTTATGGCACTTGTTGCTGTTGCCTGCGGCAATCAGAACAAAGACAGCTACACGATTACCGTAAAAATGGACGGTGTTGAAGATGGCAAACAGGTGTTCATGAAAAAGGCAGATGAAAACAATCAACCTGTTGATGTGGATTCTACCAAAGTAACAAACGGGGAATTCAGTTTTACGGGAAGTGCAGACACTCCGCAAATACATTATATTATAGTAGATGGCATAGGTAATATCCCGGTTATCGTCGAAAACGGAGATATTGAAATAGAAGCCTATAAAGACAGTATCAACTTCTCTAAAATGGGAGGTACGCCATCCAATGACGATTTTTACGGTTTTATCTCCGGCACACGTGGTATAGGGGAAAAAATAAATGCTTTGCGTCAGCAAATGATGAAAGCTTCCCAGCAAAGGGATACGGTAACCATAGCTACCCTGCAGGAAGCATATGCCGACATCCAGGAAGAAGCCAAGGCTTATGAAGTACAGTTTGTAAATGAGAATCCGGATTCCTATATATCTGCCCTGGTTTTAGAGAAAATGCTCCTCTCCAAATCACAGACTCCGGAAAAGATCAAAGAACTCTTTTCCACACTCTCTGAAGAAGTTAAAAAGACCAAGGTAGCCCAAAGGATCTCTTCCCGCATGGAAGAGGAGTCCAAAGTATCTGTAGGTGCCATAGCCCCGGATTTTTCCGCTCCGACCCCAGAAGGCGAAACCCTGGCCCTTAACGATGTGAAAGGAAAAGTGACCATTATCGATTTCTGGGCAGCATGGTGTAAGCCCTGCCGGGCCCAGAACCCTCATGTAGTTTCCCTGTACAACAAATATAAAGAACAGGGACTCAGCATTATCGGGGTTTCCCTGGACAAAAAGAAAGAAGACTGGGAAAAGGCCATCGAAGAAGATCAGCTTCCCTGGCACCACGTATCCAACCTGAAGTTCTGGCAAGACCCTGTAGCCCAGATGTATAATGTACGGGCCATCCCTGCCACTTTCATTCTGGATGCAGAAGGCAAGATCGTGGCCAAGAACCTTCGCGGAGAAGAGCTCGATGCCAAATTGGCGGAGCTTTTCGAAATGTAAAAAACAAGAATATCATCCCAAAAAACAGGCTGTCCGAAGAAAGACAGCCTGTTTTTTTATATCATTGCATCTGGATTTAGCTTAACATCAGTATAAAATAACCGCCAGTTCTTTCGCTCCCTGTGCCCCTTTTACCAGGGTTTGTTCAATGTCAGCGGTTTTGGACGGACCTGCCATGAACAACCCGAAACCAAATGCTTCCTGTTCTTCTATTATATCATAAGCCTCGTGCATGGTGGGCACCAATGCTTTCCGGGAAAGCAAGATCACAAGTTTCTCGGGAATAAAAGCGAGAATACGGGATGTGAGTTCTTTATCCGTCAACCACAACGCGGCATTTTCCACCACCCCGAAAGAAGCTTCCGCAACAAATACCCCCGGGATATTGTTCTTGTCAAAAGGAATCTGCTCATCAAAAGTCAAGGGATACTGATCCCGGAGTCCCGGTACCGAGGATTGAATTGTTGCCCCGTCACTCCATTCTTCTATAATCCCGGTCAGGTTGTCCTGTTCTCCCAAAAAGATTTTTGTCCCCGAAGTTTCCGATGTGCGGACAAAATCTTCAAGCAATACTTTTTTATCATAAGAAAGGGCTATTTCAGGCCGCGATAACGGGGCGCCCGATACTTTTTTTAAACTGCCGAGTATTCTTTCTTTACTGCTCATCGGTTCTCTGCTTGTTATTATATCCTTTGGACAGGTATATTTATTTCTCCCGTTTCTTATACCAGTGCCGGAAGCTTTCGTCGGGGACATCCGGGAACACCCTGGCTTTCCCACCGTCTTTTTTAGTAATATTCCAGGGGTTAAGCCCCGATTGCAGGATACTTTTCGGCACCCACCGGAATATGCCGGTAGCCACTTTGTATTTCGTATGGCTGCGCAATACCGAACTTCCCGCCTGCATTCCCATTTTTTTAGACAACTCTGCCGAAGTATCTTCCGTAAGCCTCTGCCTCCACTCGTACAATAACCCGGCAAGGTCTATTTTCACGGGACAGACATTATTGCAGGAACCGCATAAAGTAGATGCAAAGGGGAGGTCTTTATTCCTTTCTTTACCGTAAAATGGTGCCAGTACGCTCCCGATGGGACCGGGAACCGTATGGTGGTAGGAATGCCCGCCGGAACGCCTGTAAACCGGACATGTGTTCATACAGGCACCACAGCGGATACACCGCATGGCCTGCCGGAAGTCCGTTTCGGCATAAATATCGGTACGCTTATTGTTGACAATGATAATATGTTGTTTCGTATCCGGTCTGGGTTTCCTGTAGTGCGAGGTAAAAATAGTGACCGGCTGCCCTGTGGCTGAACGGGCGAGCAGGCGTATAAAAACAGCCAGTTCCTTATGGCCGGGCACGAGTTTCTCCAGTCCCATACAGTGGATCACCGTTTTTTTACTGTGAACCCCCATATCCGCATTTCCTTCATTAGTGCACACCACTACCGTACCGCTTTCCGCCACCCCGAAGTTCACTCCGGTTATTGCCGCATCGGCGGCCATAAAATCCTTCCGCAATGCTTCACGGGCCGCACCCGTTAGATACGCCGGATCGGCATTCCCCTTCTCCGTCTGCATTTTTTCGTGAAAAGTATCGCTTACCTCTTCTTTTTTCAGGTGAATGGCCGGCACTACAATATGACTCGGGTGTTCCTTACGAAGCTGGACTATCCGTTCTCCCAGGTCGGTATCCACTACGCTAAAACCCTCTTTTTCCAGGTAAGGGTTCAGGCCGCATTCTTCGGTGAGCATGGATTTACTTTTCACGACCGACCTGGCCTTATTTTCCCGGAGTATCCGGGCCGTTATTTCCCGCATTTCGGCATCATCCCATGCCCAGTGTACCTGTATCCCGTTGCGCTGTGCATTTTCTTCGAACGTTTGCAGGTATTCCGGCAGGCGCGACAAGGTATGGTCTTTGATCGCCGCGGCCGTACTCCGCAGCTTCTCCCAGTCTTCTATACCATCCCGTTGCTTGTCGCGCTTGGCGCGTAAAAACCACAATGCTTCATTGTGCCAGTCCGTCTTTTCGGATGTGGTTATAAATTCTTTGCTCAGGTTTGCATGTCTTCCTTTCATGATTCCGTCGGTTAATCGGTTGGTTTGCCAGTTCGGGCTTGGCTATGGTCCGAATATATTCCTCTACTCCTCCGAGTTGAGAAGTTCAGCTATGTGCATTACCTTCATAGGGCTTTCTTCTGCCCGGAACACACCTTCCAGGTGCATAAGGCAGGACATATCCGTTGCCGTTACATATTCGACCCCGGCAGCAGACATCCCCTGCATTTTGTCGCTTCCCATCTTTACGGAGACTGCAGATTCAAACACCGCAAAGCTACCGCCAAAGCCACAGCATTCATCTGCCCTCGGCGGAACAACAAGATCCAGTCCGTCTACGGCAGCAAGCACTTTTTCTATTTTGGAATAATGGGGTATTTTTAGCTCCGAGGGCGTCCCCAGGTTTAATCCCCTGAGTCCGTGACAGGACAGGTGCAACCCCACTTTATGCGGGAAAGAGGCACTCAGTTTTTCGGGCCCGATAACATCGTGAAGAAATTCAGTGAGCTCTCTCACCTTTGACAGTTCTTCTTCTCCTACCTGTGGTTTCAGCAGGTGATGCGTAAGGTGATAAGAACAACTGGCCGACGGTGTTACCAGGTAATCCACTTCGGGCAGGGCGTTGAGAAACGGCTTTTCAAAGTCGCGGGTCATTCGTTCATACCCGCTGTTAGCCATTGGCTGTCCGCAACACAAAGGGTCCTGTAGAAAAATAACGGTACAGCCCGTTTTTTCCAGCACCTCCAGCGTGTCTTTCCCCACTTTGGGGTATAACTGGTCTATATAACACGGTACAAACAGTCCTACGGTCATTACAATGCAGCTTTAAAATCAAATATTCGGGTCATCAGGCGCCATTTTTCCCCGGGCTTGCTACCGGGGATGGTCTGTTGGTATTTCCACATCAGTTTTTCCCATTCCTGTACTTTCAGATTCGAGGCATCCAGAAGCTCCTTCTGTTCAAAAGAAAAATCATCATCGGTCTCCATAATCATAAACAGGCGGTTTTGAATACGATATATTTCCATATCGATAACGCCGCTTTCGCATATGCTCTTCAGCACTTCGGGCCACACTTTCTCGTGATGGGCTTCGTACTCTGCGATCAGCCCTTCATCTTCTTTTAAATCTAAAGCTAAACAATACCGTTTCATTTTTTTAGAGTTCAGGATTCATAGTTTTTAATTTAAGGTTTTAGCTTTAAGTTTTAGTTTTCAGGTTATTCAGTTATAAACTTCTTAAGTTAATATACCTTCTTGTGTACCCAGATACCATATCCACTGATATAAACAAAGCAGAGCAGCGGTAATATAAATGAAAAATTCACTTCCCGTACACCGGCGATGGTTATATCGGCTACCCCCGAGCCTCCAGCATCTATGATCAGTGCCTGAAACTGGGGCATAAGGGCTCCTCCAACAATGGCCATCACCAGACCTGCAGCTCCTATTTTCGATTGCTCCTCATTAAGACCCTCCAGGGCTATACCGTAAATGGTGGGGAACATCAGTGACATGGCAAAGGATATCCCCACTATGGCATACAGTCCGAACATCCCGTTTATCCAAATGGTTCCTATACAAAAGATAATGCCCAGTACTGCAAACAGCATCAATAACCTTCCGGAACTCATAAAACGGAGCATGTATGTGCCTATGGCCCGGCCAACAAGGAAGAGGATAAAAGCGACAAACTGATAATACGCCGCATCGTCACTGCTCACTCCCAGTCCTTCTGCATACTGATATATGTAGGTCCAGCACATGATCTGCGCTCCTACATAGAGTATTTGTGCGAGTACCCCGAAAATATATTTTTTGTTTCGAAAAAGCCCTAAAAATGTCTCCTTCAGGCTCGGTATCCCCCCTTCATCCTTTACCTGTGGCATCTTATTGACCGCAATAAGTACAAATACGGCCAGGATCACCAGTCCAAGGGCTACATAGGGATCTCTTATCACCATAAGGTCCGAAGTCCGGATCATTACCTTGGAAGCTTCGTCCAGTGCGCTGAAATTTTCTACATCTACCGATTGCAGTTTCCTAAGTACAAACTGCTGTGCCACCAGAAGACCAAGCACCAGTCCCAGGGGATTAAATGCCTGGGCCAGGTTAAGCCTTTGTGTAGCGGTTTTCGTAGCTCCCATGGCCAGGATATAAGGATTGGCCGTTGTTTCGAGAAAGGCAAGACCAAAAGTAAGGATATACAATCCGAGACAGAAAAACCAGAATTTTTCGGTTATGGCCGCCGGATAAAACAACAGAGCACCGCCTGCATACAGGGCCAGTCCGATAAGGACCCCGGTTTTATAGGAATATTTTCTGACAAACAATGCTGCGGGAAGGGCCATGCAAAAATACCCACCGTAAAATGCCATTTGTACCCACGCAGCCTGGGAATTACTGAGTTCCAGCACCTTTTTAAAGGCTTGTACCATGGGGTCGGTTACCGCATTGGCAAAGCCCCACAGGGCAAAGAGGGAAGTCACCAGGATAAAAGGCAGCAGGTGCTTCCGGGGGACCACCGGGGGTAATATGTCTTTCTTCACTATTGTATGGGTTTTAATTAGGGTTGATTGCTATTGATTTTTTATTATCGGGTATGGGAATTAATTTGGTTTTTCAGGTCAATGCCCTGTCCAGATGAACATAGCCTCCGTCTACGTACACCAGTTGTCCGGTGGTATGGCTTGATTTGTCGGAAAGGAGAAAAGCCACGGTATTTGCTATTTCTCCTGCCGTAGTCATCCGGTTTTCCAGGGGAATTTTTTCCGTAATGGTCTTTAGTTTTTCTTCCGGGTCCGGAAAAGTCTTTATCCATTTTTCATACAGGGGTGTATAACATTCCGATACGATCACCGCATTGACACGGATACCGTACGGAAGCAATTCTACGGCCCATTCCCTGGTCAGTGCGTTTCTTCCGCCGTTGGCAGCCGCATATCCGGACGTACCGCCCTGCCCGGTAAGCGAGGTTTTGGAACCGATATTGACAATGGCACCGCCGTTCTTTTTCAGTTCGGGCAATATGTGATGTGCCATAAGGTAATAATGGGTGAGGTTTTTATTCAGGGATGCCACAAAGCTTTCGTAGGAACCGTTTTCCAGGCTGACACCGTCATTAACACCCGCGTTGTTCACCAGGCCGTCTATTCTGCCATGTTTTTTTAATACTTCGGCAATGGCATTTTCACATGCCCCGGGGTCCGTAAGCTCACCGATAACGGCACTTGCCTGCCTCCCCTTTTCTTCAATGGCCCGAACGGCTTTTTGGTTGTCCCCGTCATTTCTCCCCACAATTACGGGAATGGCTCCTTCCCCGGCAAGCACTTCACATATGCCATATCCAATACCTTTCGCTCCGCCGGTTACTATGATTATCTTTTTGTCTAAATTTAAATCCATACCTTCATTTTCCTGTTTTCTGGCACAATTTAAGGGCTAAAATTAGCTTAAAAAAAATTTATATGCCCCATTATTAACGATTTAACATTTACGGTTCAGATTGTTTCATTCGTTTGTCCTTAAACAAAACCTCCAAGTGGTTGATTTGCTTTCTATTTGCGGTTCAGGTCCGGTCCCAACCACACTTTTTCTCCAGCAGGAAGTTCCACTTCCGCTTCCTTTCCGTCATAGAACAGCCTACAGGTTTCGGCCTTTTTGGAATATAAGCCAAGCCTGATCAATTTTCCTTCTTTCCAATGTATATCCACCTCGGTATTCCCCCTTGCCACAAGCCCTTTTACATTTCCGGAATCCCAGTTTCCGGGCAATGCGGGAAGTATGCGGATAAAGCCTTCATGCGACTGCATCAGCAGTTCGGCCACACCGGCAGTAAAACCGAAATTACCGTCTATCTGAAACGGCGGGTGCATATCAAACATATTATCTGCCGTGGATATCTGTAAAAACTTCCGGATATTTTCTTCGGCGGCAACTTCATCCAGCAAACGGGCATTGAAACTGATCATCCACGCACGACTCCATCCGGTTCCCGCACCGCCGTGTTCCAGGCGATAATCGATCGTCTTCTTTGCCGCTTCAAAGGCTTCCTTATCTTTTGAGGTGATCTTGCTGCCCGGATGCAGTGCATACAAATGCGACATGTGCCGGTGTCCTTTTTCAGCTTCCCCGTAGGGTTGATTCCATTCGAGAATCCTTCCGTCATTTCCTATCACTATCCCGGGATGAAGGTTTTGCAGTTTGGCTTTTACTTCCGCAGTAAACTCATTGTCTATACCCAATATACGGGCGGCACTAAGGGTGTTTTCAAATACCTCACCTATGATCTGATGCCCCATTGCGGCACCTGCAGCTACTGCAGCAGGCTTTCCGTCTTCAGCGATATATGAATTTTCCGGAGATGTTTCGGGAACGGATATCCAGTTCCCGTTTTCGTCTTTCACCAGCCAGTCCAGGTAAAAAGAGGCAAAGGCTTTCAGGGCCTGGTATCCCCGATCACGGAGGAACGTCGTGTCGCAGGTATAGCGATAATGCTCCCAATAGTGTTGTACCAGCCATCCGCCCCCGTGTATCCACGAGCCCCAATAAGGCCGTTCGGCACGCATCCACGCCGGTGCCCATAAGTCGGTGGTGTGGTGTACTACAGTCCCCCGGTCTATTCCGTATTGTTCTCTGGCCGTGATCCTTCCCCGTTCGATCACCCTGTCCCCAAAATCAAAGAGCGGCATATGGTACTCACTTAAATTGGCAACCTCCGCTGGCCAGTAGTTCATCTGTAGATTAATATTCAGGTGATAGTCGGCATTCCACGGGGCTTCGATATGTTCGTTCCATATCCCTTGCAGGTTTGCCGGATTCGTACCCGGAGCAGATGATGAAATGAGTAAATATCTTCCGTACTGAAATAATTTTGCTATGAGGTCGGGGTCTTCCTTCCCGTCTTTTATTCGCTGTAACCTCTCATCCGTAGGAAGGGAATCCAGTTCCTTACCGCCGAGATCGAGTACCACTCTTTTATAGGATCGTTGATAATTGCTGACATGTGACTGCAGAAGTTCATCAAAGGTCTTGTCTTTAACCGCGGCCAGTACCCGGGTATTCTCGCTTTCATAGTCATCGTGATAAAACGATGTGCTTCCCGAGAGGATAAGCGTAGCTTTTTTTACATTTTCCAGTCGCAATGTTCCGTTAGCTGCCTTAACAGAACCGGAAGTATGCTTCACCTGAAGCCTGGTTTCAAATTTCACCCCGTCATCTATGGGATAGGGTTCAGAGTTTATAACTCCACCGTATTGGGTTACCGTACCTTTCATGCTGATCTCATTCCGGGAAGGGTTGGTAACCGTTACCGTAAGGTGCCCGTGATCTTCCGGACGATCCATCCTGAGCGTAAAATTCATTCCGTCTTCGGCAGTTGTAGTAAGCTCTATTGCCAGGATCTCATCTGCTTCGGACGTAAATACTTTTTCGGTATATGAATTGCCTCCAGCTGTATATCGTACGGAAGCAACGGCACTATCAAGGTCCAGTGAGCGGATATAATTTTTTGCTTCCTTTTCCCTGTCGAAATCAATATACAAATCGCCCATGGTCTGGTGGGAACGCAGTGTGGTTTTATAGGAAAACCGTTCCACGATCTCCTTGTCTGCTTCATGTACCTTCCCTTCTTTCACCAACTCACGAAGGTGTTCCAGGTCTTCCGGGCTTCCTTTAGAATTACCGAGGTCCGGTGCCCCGGGCCACATCGAATCTTCATTTAACTGGATGCGTTCGTGTGTCGGGTCTCCGAAAACCATCGCCCCGAAACGTCCGTTACCTACCGGGAGCGCTTCCATCCATTCGCCTGCCGGCTGACGGTACCAGAACTTATCTGTACTGCTCTCTTCTCCGGTTTCCCGATTACAGGAGAATAGTGCAAAAGCGGAAATGATATATAAAAACACGGTGCGTTTTGCTTTTTTCATACGATGGTTTAATTTTCGGTCCCTTTGATCTTAAACGTCCATGCCCGGGTATTGCCGACTGCACGTAATGCTTTACCGGGAATGGAAACGGTTACGCCCTTGCCTTCGGTATACTTCCATTCCAGGGGGTGTTCGTAACCGAGTAAAAATACTTTTGAGTTCTCTTCAGGTTTCAGGCTGTTAAACTGAATGTGGTTTCCGGGCTTTTTAAAGGATACCGCATAGTAATACGGAGTTCCCTTTTTCCTGGTAAAACGAATATCATCGCCCTGTTTATAGGAACCCGGGTTTTCGGTTCCGTATATAGCTTCGCCATTGACTTTGAGCCAGTTCCCGATATCTTCGAGCCGCGTTACACTCGGACCGGGAATATTCCCCTGTGCATCGGGCCCGATGTTTAACAGGTAATTCCCCCCTTTGGCAGCAACATCGACCAGGTTGCGAATCAATGTTTCCGAGGATTTCCAGTTATCATCATCACTTCTGTATCCCCAGGTATCGTTCATGGTCATACAGGATTCCCAATCAAAATCGGAAGTGCCGTCCAGTATTTCCTGTTCCGGTGTACCGAAGTCCCCGGCATAGTCGTTATCATCCCGGTTCATTCCCTGCATGCCCTGTCGCCCTTTGTCCACGCGATTGTTGATAATGATATCCGGCTTCAGGCTACGCACGTATTGATACAGTTCAAGTCCCTGTTCATGGGTAAATTCTTTTTCCCATTCTCCATCAAACCAAAGGATGGCGGGATCATAGGCTGTTATCAATTCCTTTAACTGGGGTTTGAGGTAATTTTCGAAGTAATCGGCAAAGCGTTCTTCATTGTTTTCCGAGGGTTCACCTCCTGCATAAGTATCGGCGTGGGCATCGGGATGATGCCAGTCCATAATGGAGTGGTAAAGGCCGAACTTTATCCCCTGTGCCTTACAGGCATCTGATAACGCTTTCAATATATCCTTGCCGTAGGGCGAAAAATCGACAATGTCATAATTGCTCACATCCGAATCCCAAAGGCAAAAACCGTCGTGATGTTTGGAGGTGATGACCATATATTTCATCCCCGCATTTTTCATAACGGCAACCCAATCTTCGGCATTGAAGGCCGTAGGGTTGAACTCCCTGGCATATTGTTCGTAAACATCCACGGGGATTTTGGCGTTGCGCATAATCCACTCCCCGATCCCGTCTACTTTTTTCCCTTCATACTTTCCGGCAGGGACGGCATAGGCTCCCCAGTGAATGAACATACCGAAACGGGCGTCCCGCCACCATGCCATACGTTCGTTGAATGCTTCATCAGACTCTTCCAGGTAGTTTACCGTTTCTTCCTCCGGTATTTCCTTTGCCGACTGATCTTCGGATTTCTGCTTTTCCTTACATGCCGTGGCCAGCAGTACCATAAGCACTAAAAAATGTAATGTTCTCATAAGTTTTGGTGTTATTGCGGTTATAGTGTTTTTGCCATAAGTTAAATGTCCATTACATAACAAAACTTGATTTTCGGGAAAAAGATTGAACAGAGATTGATATTACATCTTTCAATCCCATTCAATCTTTCGGCGTAGCCGAATCAATCTCCCATCAATATTTTACAATTCTTGGTCAACAATACATCATTCAACATTGCCCAAATCAAATGCTGTCATTTATTCTGATATTGCAGAAATCCCGTAAAACTGCATTGCATTTTGTCCCATAATTTCCGGGAGCTCACTTTGACTAAAATACTCCCGGACAATCTTCAGTACTTCTTTATATTCTGCAGCAACCAGACAAACGGGCCAGTCCGAACCGAACATAAGCCTGTCTGTTCCGAAAGCCTCGGTAACAATGTCCAGAAAAGGAGTAAAATCCTCTTGTTTCCAGGAAAAATTATCGGTTTCCGTGACCATCCCGGAGAGTTTGCAATACACATTTTCACTTTTGGCGAGTTCACGGATGTTTTTAGTCCATTCCGGGTCAGGTCTTCCGGATATTTCCGGTTTGGCTATATGGTCCAGTACAAAACGCTGCCGGGGAAATTTACGGACCAGGTCAACAGCTGCCGGTAATTGACGGGCATATACCAGAATGTCGTAAGTGAGGCCGAAAGGCTCCAGGGCTCCTATTCCTTTCCGGAAACCCTGCCGCAGCATAAAGTCATCTGCTTCGCCCTGAACGATATGGCGTACCCCCTTAAAAAGCAGGTTTTCTGAAAAACGCGCCAATGATTCCGCCACATTTTCCGCCCGGAGGTCTGCCCAGCCTACTACGGCTTTAACAAACGGGTTTCGGGCGGCACACTCCAGGAGGAATTCCGTTTCGTCTTCAGACTGGTCGGCCTGTACAGCCACACATCCGTCCATTTCGTTCGCTTCCAGAACGGGTTTCAGGTCGGAAGGCATAAAGTCTCTCCGGATGACCTTCATGGTATCATCGATCCATGCATCCCGTTCCGGATCGTACTGCCAGAAATGCTGATGAGCGTCTATAAACATCCTTATTCCTTTTTGGTGTTGTTTTCCCGGAAAAACGAATCCCGGTTTTAAGATTACTTCGTTTTATAAGCCACGGCTTCCTGTCTTGCCGATCCGAGCCCTTCTATCCCGAGTTCCACAACATCACCGGGTTGGAGGAACCTTGGCGGGTTAAGACCTAACCCGACACCTGCCGGAGTTCCGGTGGAAATAACATCACCGGGCAACAGGGTCATGAATTCACTCAAATAACTGATAACGGTGGGGACATCAAAAATAAAATCGGAGGTATTGGAACTCTGAAGCAATTCTCCGTTCACCTTTAACCACAGGTCCAGGTTGTGCGGGTCAGGTTTTTCATCGGCTGTTACCAGGTAAGGCCCCAGAGGAGCAAAAGTGTCGCAGCTTTTTCCTTTCACCCATTGTCCGCCGCGTTCCAATTGGTAAGTCCTTTCGCTGTAATCGTTGTGGAGGACATACCCGGCTACATAATCCATGGCTTCTTCTTTGGTAACGTAAGACGCTTTTTTGCCGATAACCACGCCCAGTTCCACTTCCCAGTCCGTTTTTTCGGAACCCCGGGGAATGACCACCGGATCATTCGGGCCTACGATAGAAGAGGTGGCCTTGAAAAACACCACGGGTTCTTTCGGTACATCCATACCGCTTTCTGCCGCATGTTTGGCATAGTTCAATCCTATACAGATCAGTTTGGAAGGCCGTTTTACCGCGGGGCCGAAACGGAATCCCTCCGGAGGTGCGGGACAGCTATCCTTATGATCCTGTAACCATTCCTGCAAACGCCGGATGCCGTCCGTATCAAAAAAATCTTCCGTATAATCTTCCCCGAAAGCGCTTACGTCAAGCTGCTTTCCGTCCGGTAATTCTACACCCGGTTTTTCCTTTCCTTCGGGACCAAATCTGAATAATTTCATTCGTTATGTATTTGTTATTTATTGTTCGTAATTCATGTTTGTGGCTACCTGTCCCCCGCTGCTTTCAGTATCTTGTACCCGAGGTAAGTGATGTTCATTATCCAATCATCCCATTATCGAATCACCTTATTGCCACCCGGTTGAGACGCACTGCCGTACGTTTTCAACTGTTTAATTTAATAAATCCGCCGTCCAACGGATAATCGGTTCCCGTGGTGAACGAGGCTTCGTCCGAACACAGGAAATAGGCCAGGTTGGCCACTTCTTCCGGTTTGGCCATTCGTCCTATGGGCTGGGTTTTGGACAGGGTATCGTACATCTCCTTTTCCTTTCCGGGATAATTCTTGGCCAGGAAACCGTCTACAAACGGGGTATGCACCCTTGCCGGGGAAATACTGTTACAGCGGATGCCATGAGCAACATAATCTTTTGCTACCGAATATGTCATGGTCAATACCGCACCCTTCGTCATTGAATACGCAAAACGGTCGGCTATGCCCACATGAGAGGCTATCGAGGCCATATTGATAATAACTCCGCCACCACTTTTTTTCATATGCGGTACCGTTGCATGGATGCAATTATACACGCCTTTTATATTTACGGCAAAGAGTTTGTCCATCTCGGTTTCTGTTGTGGTTTCCACCGTACCGATATGGGATACTCCTGCATTATTGATAAGAATATGAATGGTATTGGAGGCGGCAATGTCGTCTATCAATTTTATGACCTGCGACTGGTCACTGACATCACAGGAAATAATCCGCAGCTTACCGTCGTTGTATTTTGCAAAGGCTTCCGCGGCACCGTCGGTATTTCGCTCCAGCATAAAAACAGTGTGCCCGTTGTCCAGAAATACACGGGTTATGGCTGCACCGATACCGGAGCCGCCTCCTGTTATAATCACATTTTTTGACATCTTATATCTGTTTTGTTTACGTATTCTATTACTGTGCACATTTATATGCTCTTTCCCAAAGTTAAAACGGAAAATGCATAAAAATACTTCCGTAACCTTTTATTTTATAAGGATATCCCCCTTTTCCAGGGAATAAAATCATCTTGTTGCAGTTTTTGCGCACAAGTTTGTCTTTCTCCGCTCGCAACGGCAATAATGAAATCCATTAATTCATCGGCCAGTTTTTGTTGGGACATTCCCTCTGAAAAAAGCCTTCCCGCATCAAAATCAATAATGTCTTTCATTTTTTGAGGGAGTATAGAGTTAGACGATATTTTTACAACGGGACAAACCGGGTTTCCCGTTGGCGTTCCGAGTCCGGTGGAAAAAAGGATGATATTAGCCCCCGACCCTGCAAGTCCGGTAGTGGATTCCACATCGTTTCCGGGAGTACACAAAAGGCTGAGCCCTTCACGGGTGGCATATTCTCCGTAGTCCAGTACGTCCGACACGGGGCTCCTCCCTCCTTTCGTCGCCGCCCCTGCCGATTTTATGGCATCCGTGATCAATCCGTCCCGGATATTTCCCGGTGAAGGGTTCATATCGAAACCGGACCCTACTTCCTGCGCCCTCGCTTCATAGTTCCGCATCAGCCGAACGAATTTTTCGGCGGTTTCCCTCATTGCGCAACGGTCTATCAAATCCTGTTCCACTCCACACAACTCCGGGAACTCGGACAGGATACTCTTTCCTTTTAATGCATTTATCCGGTCTGCAACCACTCCGATCAGCGGATTGGCCGATATACCGGAAAAACCGTCCGACCCTCCGCATTCCAGTCCCAAAGTAAGTTTGCTTAAAGGCGCTGCTGTTCGCTGACAGCGATTCGCCTCATCCAAACCTTCAAAGGTGGTCCGGACGATCTCTTTCAGCATAGCATGTTCCGAAGGATACTGCTGTTGCTCAAAAAAGAAAAGGGGTTTTCCCAGATCATCCCCCGTTTGCCCCAGGGCTTCTTCCAGCATGGTTATCTGCGCGTGCTGGCACCCCAGGCTCAATACGGTAACTCCTGCTACATTAGGATGGCGAATATAACCTGCAAGCAGGTTTACCAGCAGTTGGGTATCCTGACGTGTTCCGCCGCAGCCTCCTTCATGTGTAAGGAACTTTATCCCGTCAATATTGGGGAATACCTTTGATGTCTCAACAGGAGATTCAATTTCTTCTTCTCGCTTACGAAGTTTTCCGGCCAGTTCCCGCACCATCAGTTTATACGGGTTTTCCCTGCGGAACCCGAGTTCTGTTTCCAGCGCCTCCTGCAATACTTTCAGGTTCCTGTTCTGACAGAATACGAGAGGGATAAACAACCAGTAATTGGCCGTTCCCACCTGGCCGTCTTTTCGATGGTAGCCGAGAAAGGTACGGTTGACATACGCGCTTACATCGGGGGCCTGATGGTGATATTCCTGTTTTCCTATATGATACGGGGCTGCCACATGTCTGGTGTTTTCTACGGTAAGCATGCTTCCCGAAGGCAAAGCGGCAGTGAGTTTTCCTACCGGAACGCCATACATGAAAACCGTATCGCCCGCATTCATGGGGTTCAGGGTAAATTTGTGTTTTACCGGGATCTCCTCTGCCAATTGCAGGGTTTCCCCGTTTACCTCCAGCCTGTCATTTTTGTTCAAGTCCGAAAGAGCTACGGCCACGTTGTCCTCAGGGTGTATTTTCAGATACTGTTCCAATGATCTTGTAGTACTATGTTAATATGTTCCTATCCCCGAAACAGGGAATCTCCTCCCGCAAAGTCTTACTAAATTTCACTTTTTGCCCAACAGCGCAAACAATCTTACGGGAATTTCAAAAGTAAATAGTTTTTCAACGGGAAAGTTCTTATATCTTTGCTCTCAGTTGTACAATTTTTGCATAAATGGTATCCTAACAAAAAATGTGGTATGGATTTGCATTTCCTGCATAAAAACCTGGAGACAAATTTTAAAGTCTCACATCAAAAAGAAAGGGAGTTTCTGAAATTATGGCATTATCACCCGGAATTTGAACTGGTTTATATTGCCAGGGGGAGGGGAACCGTATATGTTGGTGACCATATAGGCCCCTATCAACCGGGAAATGTTTTTTTAATCGGCGCTCACCTCCCCCATATGTTTGAAACTTCTTTTACGGGCGAAGAAGGTGAAGAAGAAATATCGGAGGCCTACGTCATACACTTCAGTGAGGAATTCATCAGGGGGTTTTACAGAAACACAATAGAGTTCGGCTATGTCTCTTCATTGATCAACCATGCCGTAACCGGGTTGTTTTTCCCCGCCCCCGGAAAAAAGACCCATAAAACTTTTAAAAAGACCACGGGCAGCAACATCCAGGAAAATACGCTTCATTTTCTGCGTATGCTGTATTTACTCCACCAAAAGGAAAAGGAACATATGGCCAGCCCAGCATGGATAAAACAGTTCGATTCGGGAGATAAAAAACTGAACAGGATACTGCAATATATCATGCTCCATTTCCAGGAGGAACTTTCCCTGAGCGAGATCGCTTCCCGGGCCGGTATGAACAAAACCGCTTTTTGCAGGTACTTTAAAATGAAAACGGGAAAGTCATTTGTCGAGTTCCTGAATGACCTCCGGGTAAGTTTTGCCTGCAAATCCCTCATGGAGAAAAATGCTTCCAGGTCTATTTCGGATGTGTGTTATGCTTCAGGGTTTAACAGCCTGTCGTATTTTCATCGTATCTTTAAACGCAGTAAAGGAGTATCACCGTCAACGTATTGCGGCAGGTAGCTTTTGATTTCGATATAGCCGTCATATTTACTCTGCACCGGCCAAGTATAATCCGAACCGGATCTTCCAGTAGGGCATTTCCCCGTCAAAATAATCAAAATAGGAACGCAGGCTTTCCGGGTCACCGAGTTTTTCCCTGGCTTTTCCCACTGCCTTTGTCTCTTCGGATGAAATAAACTGTGTGAGTTCTACGTCTTCCCCCTCCCGGTGCTTGGTTAAAAAATGTCCCAAAATCGTATCTTCCTTGAGTTCCCGTTTTTTTGCTATTTCTTCAACTGTAAGTCCTTCGCGGTAAAGAACGAAAGTGCGGTCCTGGGTAGGGAGCTGTTTTAGTTGTTCCTCGCGGTGTGCTGCTACCACTTTCAGGAAACGGTTTGCATATTTTTCACTTTTCACCTGTCCCACACCACTTACCTGTTCAAATTCTTCCGCATTTACCGGTAACCTGGATTCCATATCCTTTAAAGAGGCATCGCTGAAAACAATATATGCCGGGACTTTTTCCTCCGATGCAATTTCAGAACGCAGTTGCCGCAACTTGCTGAACAGTGTATTTTCCGGTTCTTTTTTTGTACGGGGCCCGGCGGTTTCTTTTACAGGCTGTACCAGAGTTGCCAGTTGTACTTTTTCTCCTTCAAACAAAACTGCCCTGGCCAGCGGGGTGAGCACCAGGCGTCCGTTTTCGTGAAAGCGGACTTCCAGTATGCCCCGGTTGACCATTTGGATAATATATTGCTGCAAATCCCGCCACGAAATATCTTTTACGGTACCGTATGTTTTTATCTGGTTGTACCCTTTTTCAAAAACCGCTGCATTTTGCGCCCCCCGAAGCACATCCGCCACCATTCCCAGGGCTTCCTGTTCTTTTAACCGTGCTACGGCGGAGCACACTTTCTGAGCAAGCACCGTACCGTCAAAATACCGGGGCGGGGTTTTGCAGATATCACAATTACCACAGTTTTCAGACAGGTGCTCCCCGAAGTAATTGAGCAGGGCCACCCTGCGACAACTGAGTGCTTCCGCAAATTGCTGCATGCGCTCCAGCTTGGCCAGCTGAAATGTCTTTGTAGACGAATCTTCCGCAAACTTCCGCAGCTGTATAACATCGGAAAAACTATAGAACAAAAGGGTATGTGCAGGTAGTCCGTCACGGCCGCTACGGCCGATTTCCTGATAATATCCTTCGATATTCTTGGGCATATTGTAATGTATGACCCAACGGACATTGCTTTTGTCGATCCCCATACCGAATGCAATAGTGGCTACTACTACAGATGAACGGTCGTGAATAAAATCTTCCTGTACGGCTGCACGTTTATCTGCAGGCATTCCGGCATGATATGCACTGGCTTTATAACCATTTTGCCGTAATTTTTCAGCAAGCTTTTCCGTGCCTTTCCGACTGAGGCAATAAATAATCCCGCTTTCTTCGGGCCTGACACGCAGAAAATCCAGGATATGCCGGATACGGTTATTCCCGGGACGAACTTCGAGATAGAGGTTCTTCCGGTCAAAAGAAGCCATATGTTGCGATGCCTCCGGAATGTTCAGCTGCCGGCGTATATCTTCCCTTGTGGTCTGATCTGCCGTCGCCGTAAAAGCCGCTACCGGAGCCCCGGGGAAAGTGGTTTTTAAATTTTCCAAACGGGTATAGGCCGGGCGGAAATCGTGTCCCCAGGCCGATATACAATGGGCCTCATCCACCGCGATAAGGTTTATGGAAGTGTTTGTCAGCAAAGGAATAAGCTGTGGAAGGCTTTCCGGGGCAACATACAATAGCTTCAGTTTTTGCTCCCGAAGTCCGGAAAATACTTTTTCCTGCTCTTCCGGAGACTGCATACTGCTGTAATATGCGGCAGCAATACCATTGGCCTGCAAAGCATCGACCTGATCTTTCATCAGGGCAATGAGCGGTGATATCACTACAGCCGTGCCGGGCATCATCAGGGCGGGTAACTGGAAACACAGCGATTTGCCCCCTCCGGTCGGCATTACGGCAAGCACATCCTTTTTGTGAAGTATATCGGTAATTATATGTTCCTGGTTGGGACGAAAACTGTCGTACCCGAAATGTGTTTTCAGAACCTGTAAAGTATGCTTCGTATCAATCATGGGTAGTAGAAAACAGAAAATTAAGAATGTGTGAATAAACCGCAATGAGAATTATAAAACGCCCATTGCATAAAAGAAGTCGGCTCACCCGATAAATTTATAAACGGTAATTAAAACCCCCACCATTAGCCCATAAAAGAATATTTATCTTACTTTCCCGGGCTCCTATCTCGTTCTCCAGACGTTTCTCTATATTCTCAAATCGCTTTTCTATACTTTCAAACCTCTGAAGTACCTTCTCCATGCCGCTTCCTGTTTTCATTTCAATTAGCGCTAAGATAGGCGTTTTTATCTTTTCGGGCAATTTTTCCGTTTGTTCATTCATGTCGGTGATCTTCATTATCAAACGTTTAAATTTAATACACTTGAAAAGGTTTTTAATCCCGGATTCCCTGAGAGAATATTTTCAGAGAATCCGGGATTTACGACTTTTATATCACTTGCCCAACAATAGCAATTCATTACAAACAATCTCCGTTATATATCGCTTATTCCCGTCCCGGTCTTCCCAGGATCGCGTGGCCAGCTTACCTTCTACGGCGATCTCTTTTCCCTTTTCTACATAATTTTCCACTACATTGACCAGCCCCCCGCGAACTACTATATTGTGCCAGTACGTCCGTTTCACTTTTTCCCCGTTCTTATCCTTGTAGTTGTCATTTGTTGCAAGTGGAAACCGGGCTATCTTGTTTCCGTCTTCAAAATTGACAAATTCAGGATCCTGCCCCAATCGTCCTATTAATTGTACTTTGTTTTTAATAGCGTTCATAATACTAAAATTTTAAGGTTAAACAGTTAATATTATCAGACTTGAAATATCCAACGGCACAAACATAGAATTGCAATATCGTTTTACCCGGTAGTTAAATAATTACTTTCATTTGTATTCGTTTGTAACTAATTGTAACTATTTACAAATAAATATGTTACTCAATATCAATATATTACAAAAAGTTCTTTGCGAATATTATCACCGTATATTTCCCTGTTTTTATTTCAATTCCCCTTGAAAAAACAAATTCACAGTGTATAAATTTCCCTGAATATTCTTTTCCGGACATGGATGTTAGTGCATTCAGATACCGGTAAAACAAACATTCTTCAGGACTGTTTTGTTGCCCATGCCAATTTTAACACACTACTTATTTTAGTATCTTAGTCATTGAAATACAGTATCATTAATCAGATTACCATGAAAAATATTCTGATCACCCTTACTTTTCTTCTCTACCTGTGTTTTTGTATCTCTTCCTGCACTGATCCGGGAAAGGATATTCCGGAAAAAAAGGATCATCTTATTGACGGAACGGACGGAATAAAACTTCACGTCCGGGAAATTTATTTTAAGGATCGCAACGCTTCCGACATCCCTCCTCTGCTCATGGTACATGGCGGAGGTCCCGGCGCCGTTGCCTCGTTTGACCTGGATGTCCCGGGCGGTTCACTGGCCACTGATATTGCACGTAAAGGCCCAAAGGTTTACATTATGAATATCCGGGGCTGGGAGAAATCCACCCTGCCGGAATACGACCTTTCGGATTCTACCCTTATAGTGGGCAATTACAGGGATGCTGGTAAAGATATCAACAGTGTTATCGATTTTATCAGGGAACGGGATGCTGTGGAAAAAGTGTCCTATTTCGGCTGGGCTACGGGCGGACATTGGGGAGGCTATTATGCGACCCTGCACCCTGACAAACTGGCCCATTTTATTTCACTCAATTCTTTGTACGGCACGGACGCCCCGTGGGAACTGAAACCCTATTTTCAGTCAGAAAAGGATTCTTCCCGTTATAATAAACAAGGATTCTTCAGAAAATCGGTAAAAAATGCATTAACCCGAAAATGGACATCGACCATACCAACTGAAGCCAAAGAAGAATGGCGTGACCCTGAAATTGCAAAAGCCTATCGTGAAACTGCCGTAAAATTATCCACACTCCGGGATACCATGCTTGTGCCCGGAGGATACAGGGAAGAAAGTTTTTATATGTCCAACGGTAAAAAGTACTGGGATGCCGGGGATATTTCAACCCCGTCACTCATTATCCGAAGTGCACTGGATTTCTGGTCAAGACCCGATGACCTCAAAGCCATAGACAAGGATCTGAACATCGAAAAGAAAAGGATCATCACCATTCCGGGCACGCATTACCTGTTTCTCGACCGTCCGGAGAGGGGGCGGAACCGGTTGATAGAAGAAATCGTGGATTTCACGGAAAAATATTGAACATAAAAATACCCATGATTGACAAGTTACGGGCATTTTATTCCTCTTTGGGATTTTACTACATTTTTTCGTACATGTTCCGTAGTTTTCGGGGAGTTATAACCTGTTTCCAGTCTTTCCCCAGGGCATTTTCCCAAAGGGGCACCATTCCCATAGAGACGTTGATCATCGTATCGAATTCAGCATCGTTCAGGTCAGCACAAAGTCCCCCGGGGATTTCCACTCCGTGCCTGTCTACCATTTCCTTGAATTGTTTCACTCCTTCCGGATAAAATTCTTCGAGGTGATCGAATACGATACAGTTCCCCACCCCGTGCCGGGTACCCAGCAAATATGACAAGCCATAACTCATGGCATGTGCCACACCTACCTGTGAATACGCAATACTCATACCGCCATGCCAGGATGCCATCATCAGTTTCTCACGGGATTCTTCTTCGGGCAGGGTGCCGTTACAAAAGACATCATTGCACAAGTCGAGCGATTTTTCGCCATAACTCTGACTAAAAGCATTCAGGTAAGTGCCTGTCAGCGATTCTATACAGTGAATATAACAATCCATCCCGGTATAAAACCACTGGTTTACCGGAACTCCCGCACACAGGTCCGGATCGAGTACTACCTGATCAAAAGGTGTATAGTCTGAGTTTATACCCAGCTTTTTTTCGGGCCCTGTAAGAACTGTGGTCCGGGAAACTTCTGCCCCGGTTCCGCTTATGGTCGGGATCCCCACATGGTATACGGCCGGATTTTTCACCAGATCCCATCCCTGATAATCTACAGACGATCCGGGATTGGCAAGCATAATGGCCACTGCCTTGGCCAGGTCCATAAGTGTTCCCCCTCCTATTCCTATGATCCCGGAAGGAAGTTCGTCAAACTCTTGTTTTATTCCGTCACGTAACTCGTCTACCTGCGAAGTCTTGGGTTCCGTATCGGCATTGATAAAAATGATTTTGTCCCGGTGCTCAAGTGGTATCCTTTCTGCAAAAGGACTGCTTTGAAAAACATCGTCCACCAGAAAGATAAAGGGTGAATTATTATTTACGCGTTTAGGAGCTATGATTTCTCCCAACTGGTTAAAACTACCGCACCCGAAAACCACTCTGGGCACCATAGGAAAATTTCTGAACGTCATACTACTGTTGCTTTTTGTGCTTTATTCAGTTCAGTTCCTGCTGGAACTGCCGGACAAACCGTCCCACGTGATAGCCATCCATAAGTGCGTGATGTACGTGCACGGAAACGGGCATCCATTTTTTATTTTCCTTTTCGAATATCCTTCCGAAGGAAATTTTCGGAACGGAATCCTTAAACCTAAAACTCCTGGCATGAGATAAAGAAGTGAACTGCACCCAGGGAATCGCCGAAAAATGAATGACGCTATCACCGCTTTCGGAGGGTATCAGTTCCCTGGTACTACGTACCCTGTCTATTTCGGATTGGGCATTTTTGCGAAAAGAAACAAAATCTTCCTCATAATTAATATAGGAAAAACCAAAAGTACCGTCTTCCCGGTCAATGGTCGAGGACGCGCTTACCCGGTCGTACACCAGGACTTCATTGTCCTTTATCCGGTATTTAAACTCCGGGATGTTATTTGCGGTTTTCAGGGATGCGTATAAATAATATATAAAGAGGGAAATGCTTTCCTGTTTACAATATCTGTATGCCCCGGTAATATCCACATTAAAAGTAACTCCGAAAAAAGGTTCTTCGAAATCCTTAAAAAAGAAAAAGTGTTCTTTGCGGTTCCAGTTTTCTATATCCAGTTTTTCTGTCATTTCAAAAACCTTAATATTTCCCTGATGTTGTTTACTGTCCTGTATCCGCCGTTGTCTTCGCTTTCATGTACCTGCTCATGGACCCAGGTGGTATGGAAAGGCACGTGAACGGCCTGTGCCCCTATATTAACTATAGGCAATACATCAGACTTAAGGGAATTTCCAACCATAAGGAATTCCTCCGGTTTTATTTCCAGATGTTCGAGCAGATTCCGGTAATTTTCCTCCTTTTTTTCACTCAGTACTTCAATGTGATGAAAGTATTCGGAAAGTCCGGAACGCTCCATCTTTCTTTCCTGGTCGAGAAGATCGCCCTTGGTGAGCACTATAAGCCGATAATCCCTGCTCAGTTCTTCCAGCACTTCTTCTACTCCATCCAGCAGTTCCACCGGTTTAGCGATCATCTCTTTACCAAGATGCAAAATTCCGGAGATGGTTGCAGTGGAAACTTTTCCGTTGGAAAGGTCTATGGCACTTTCTATCATGGAAAGCACAAACCCCTTGACCCCGTAACCGTAAAGGTCGAGATTTTCCATCTCCATCTTAAACAGCTCCTGGTCTATCTTGTTTTCGGTTTCGTACTGTGACAATAGCCGGGCAAATTTTTGTTCCGCTTCCCTGAAATAGGTTTCATTGACCCACAGGGTATCGTCTGCATCAAAGCCTACTACTTTGATATTGTCGTATTTTATTTCCATACTTTTTTAGCGCGTTCAAGGTCTTCCGGGGTATCTATTTCAATGCCCTCGATCCCGGTTTCCACCATTTTTATCTTCTTGCCGTATTCGAGGTAACGTATGGCCTCTATTTTTTCCGAAGCTTCCAGGGGCAACATGGGCAAATGGTAAAAATCCATGATGGCACTTTTCCGGAAGGCATACACCCCCTTGTGTTTAAAATACCGCGCCCCAGCGTCCTTTGCCCTGGGATATGGTATCGGGGAGCGGGAAAAATAAAGGGCAAAATTCCAGTGATCAACGATAACCTTTACAATATTGGGGTTATTGATCTCTTCCCAATCGCTGATCTCGGTCATTAGCGAAGCAAGGTCTATTTCTTTCCTTTTATCGTCCCTGAAGACCTCTACCACCTTGCTCAGGCTTTCACGATCGGTAAAAGGTTCGTCGCCCTGTACGTTGACCACAATATCCACCTCCATCTGCTCCACGGCCTCTGCTATCCTGTCACTCCCGCATTCGTGCTCCTTCCTGCTCATTATGGCCTTACCGCCGTTATCTACGATCTCTTTGTAAATGATATCACTATCGGTAACCACAAAAACATCGTCAAAGATCCCGGTCCTGACCGTTGCTTCGTATGTGCGTAAAATAACAGGTTTGCCTTTAAGGTCCTGCATCAGTTTTCCCGGAAACCTGGTAGCCGCATATCTTGCGGGTATCATTGCTATGATCTTCATCTGTATCTTTTTGAAAGGACAAAAGCCCCCTGCGCCGGGGAAAAGTCCGAAGTCCGATATATTCAACAATTCCCGCATACATTTCGCAATGCCGGTCCTGTCTTTTACAAAAGACCAAAAATAACTAATTCCCGGCAAGCGCGAAAATTATTGTTTCCCCTAATTTATGCAATTAAAAATACCGCGCAGAAACGCACTCACTTCTCCTTACGGGGGCGTATTCTCCGGTAAAACCGAAATACCATGACCAGTATCAGGATCACGAGGACTACGGCGAGAACGGGTAAAAAAACGGATATTACCGACAGCAAAGCAGCTACTATCGTTTCGACCGTACTGACAATAGGATTTCCGAATCCGGCGGTAGAGACGGAAGAGGTTAAACGGGTGGCAGCAGATGCTCCTTTGATCGCCGCCGCTGTTCCTCCACCTGCAATCAGTGCTATGGTCCACGTCATGGCAGGATCGAGCCCTGCAGTGGTTGAAACTACAGCCAGTGTTCCGGCAATACCGGCAAGGGGAAGGGCAATACTGTCCAGCAGGTTATCCACCCAGGGAATATAGTACGCAAATATCTCCGTAATAACGGCCACCCCCAGAATGATCAGGGCAGGAAGGCCTCCCAGCCACTGCCAGTCTTCGTTGAGTTCCCACATCCCGAAATAGGAAACAAGACTCAGGGCAAGCAATGGCAGAAAAATACGGAACCCCACACTTGCCGCAAGTCCGATGCCGAGAAATATGCTGATAATAGTTTCAGTGGTCATACTTATCTTTGAAGCATTTACATCGCTCCAAAAATAAGAAATCATCCTTCTACAAAAAAATCGTCCCTGAAACCTATGAGGTACAGCTTGTTCTTTGCGCGTGTCACGGCGGTATAGAGCCACCGCAAATAATCCCGGTTAATGCCGTCGGGGAGGTAAGGTTGTTCGACAAATATGGTATCCCACTGCCCTCCCTGGCTTTTATGACAGGTTATGGCATAGGAAAATTTCACCTGAAGGGCATTAAAATACTTATTGTTCTTTACTTTCAGGAACTTCTTATAATTGGACCTTTCTTCTTCGTAATCTTTCATGACTTCCTGGTACAACCTGTTGGAATCTTCATAGGGAAGGGATGGTGTTTCGGCATGTATGGTATCTAACAGCAATACGGTCTCCAGGGGAGTCATATCGGGATAATCGACCATCCTTACCTTGACCTCTGCAAACTTGAACCCGTAAAGTTCTTTAATGGCAAATATTTCCAGTACTTCAATAATATCCCCGTTGGCAATAAAACCGGCTTCGCTGCTGGCCTTCACCCAGAAATAATTGTTTTTCACCACCATGAGGTAATCGCCCGTGGCAAGTTCATTGTCGTGAAACAATATCCTGCTCCTTATCTGCTGATTGTAAAGATTGGCTCTTTTGTTGGACCTTACTATGATCACCGTTTCTTCCCGGCCGTTGTTACCATAGGCCTCATCGATGGCATTTTGTATTTCATAACCGTCGGTGAGCCGTACAATGTCTTCAAACCCGGATACTTTAAACTTAAAATCAAAAATGTCATCTCCGGCAAGGCATTCCCGGATATTGGTGGCATTGTACAGTATCCCCGAATGCAACTGCTGTCGCACCACTTCGTCCAGTTCGATCCGGTTGACTTCCTTGTTGTAGTGCAGGGAAAGTGTATTTTCATCCAGGGCCGGGCTTATATCCAGGTTTACGGGTGGTAATTGAGCCGTGTCCCCGATAAGCATGAGTTTGCAGTTGTGCCCCGAATACACATAATACATGAGATCATCCAGCAGGGAACCGTTTTCAAACAGTTTGGAATCACCGGGCAGGTCGGGTATCATGGAGGCTTCGTCAACAATGAACAGGGTATCCCGGTGTTTGTTGGCCTGTAAAACGAACTTTACTCCGCCGTTTTTCTGCTTCCTGGGAAAATATATCTTCTTGTGAATGGTAAAGGCCGTAGTCCCCGCATATGAAGTTATTACCTTGGCTGCCCTGCCTGTAGGTGCCAGGAGCACCGTTTTTTTATAGCTTCCCCGCATATTGGACACCAGTGCACCTATAATGGTGGTCTTCCCGGTACCGGCAAACCCCTTGAGGAGGAAAACCCGGTCCTCTTCCCTTGAGAAAATATATTCCGATAACTGTTGCAGGGCCGATTCCTGCTTTAAGGTCGGATTATGGGGGAATTTCTTTACAATATCCCTGAAAAATGAAGATGCATCCATAAAATCTGCTCCTTTTGCCAAAAGTACAAATTGATTTACGATTTGAAAGCGGTAAAATACCGTGATCCGGAAATAATAATTTGACCGGATTTCGCCGCAACCGGGATAAACACCCCATATTGTCATCATAACCCTTAACTTGGGGCAGCAGGCTCATTTTTAAGGTGAAAAACTTTTCCAAATAAAAAAAAATTGTAGTTTTGCGTAAAACCTCTTTAACTAACAAAAAGATTAAAATGAAAACAGCGATACAAATTGCTTTATGGATCCTCAGCATTTTCTTTGCCTACAAAATCTACAGGTCTGTCAATGATCCCATTAAGTTTGACAAAATCAAAACAGAACGCTATGCCAAAGTTATTGACAAGTTAAAGAAAATAAGGGATGCCCAGGAAGCATACCGGACAGTTACTGGTAGTTTCGCCAAAGATTTCAATAGTCTCGTCAAGTTTATAGATACGGCACAATTCGCCATTACCCAGCAAAGGGATACCAGTTGGGTTGAATACGATCCTGTATACAGGATTGATATGCCGAAAGAGGGAAAAGTCATCGATACCCTGGGATTTGTATCGGTAAAGGACTCGCTGTTCAAAGATTCGGATAGTTATAAAAAGCTGATGAATGTTCCATATGCTCCGAACAATGAAACCTTCACCATGAAATCCGGAATCATTGACCGAAGCGGTTTTAAAGCTTCCGTATTTGAGGCCAAAGTGGACAAGAGCATTATCCTGCACGATCAGCCCAAGGATCTTGTAGCCAAGGAAAAACAGATTATCTCCGTGGATGATGTAAACGGACCCGAGATCATAGTCGGTTCCTTGGAGGATGTAAAAACAACGGGTAACTGGCCAATGATTTATGACTCAAAAAGAAAAAACTAACACATATACCACCACCAATTATAACGAATTGTCCATTCAGGTAAGCTTGAGTGGACTTTCTTTTTGCGTCCTGGACGGACTGAGCAAAACCATCTTTTGCATAGAACACCACCCTTTCGAAACCAGTGTAACACCGCAGGCCTTACTGCAAAAAACGGAGGAGCTCTTCCGCGAACGGGAAATACTCAACCAGCCTTTTAAAAAGGTATATGTGGTACACGAGAACGACCTCTCCACCTTTGTACCCAAGCCTCTTTTCAACGATAAGCACCTTTCGGAATACCTGAAGTTCAACGTAAAAATCTTCAATACCGATTTTGTGACTTATGACGATATAAGCAGCATGGGGCTCATAAACGTTTACATCCCCTTTGTCAATATAAACAACTACATTTTTGACCGCTTCGGGGAGTTTGAATACCGTCATTTTTCAAGTATCCTGGTGGAGACGATACTGCACAACCATCCTGATGTTACCACGCCACATATGTATGTTCATGTGCAACAGGGCCATTTTGAAATTGCAGTGATAAAAGATAAAAAGTTACTGCTGTACAACACGTTTGAATACGCCAATAAGGAGGACTTTATCTATTACATATTGTTTACCGCCGAACAACTGAAACTGAACCCCGAAGAATTTCCGCTCTATTTCCTCGGGGAAATTTACGAAGGGGATGAATTCCATGAAATTGCATATACCTATGTACGGCATATCCATTTTGGAAATAACCACTGCCGTTACCGGATGGCCGGTGACTTACAGACTGTTGAACCTCACCGGGAGCTCATTTCCGTAAACTCTTTTTAAAATGCGTATCATCTCGGGAAAATACAAGGGAAAACGACTCATGGCTCCCAAAAAGCTGCCTGTGCGCCCCACCACCGATTTTGCCAAAGAAGCCCTTTTTAATATTCTGGAAAACCATTTTTACCTCCAGGAGATCACGGTACTGGACCTTTTTGCGGGAACAGGCAATATCAGTTATGAATTTGCCAGCAGGGGCTGCACTTCCATCACTTCGGTAGATGCACACCCTGCCTGTGTACAATACATCCATAAAACGGCGAAGTTATTGGATTTTCCAATCCGTGCTATCAAAAACAATGTATTTCGTTTTCTGGACAAGGTACGTACCCATACAGATATCATCTTTGCCGATCCTCCGTATGACCTTCCTGCAGAAGAATTTGCCCGCATACCGGAACTGGTGTTCGGCAATGAATTACTGGCGGACGAAGGATTTTTAATTATAGAGCATTCCAAATTTACCAGTCTCGAAGATCGCCCTTACTTCAGTTTTCAGAAGAGATACGGCAACTGTGTGTTCAGTTTTTTTGAATGGACAACGAACGAAGAAGAATAGGCGCATAAAAAAACCGCGGAGTAAATTTTTCCGCGGTTCTTTATTTATTGACAATTACCTTTTAGTATTCCCTCGGCCATATATTATTCGAGCCATTTACATCAGGAAGTATCTTGTCGGGGTCTACCTCTACCTTTTTCACCTCTTTATCTGTTTTGAGCAGGTGGTTCCACTCTTCTCCCCGCTGCCATATTTCCACGGGAAGGGTTTTTCGTTCCTTGCTGCCATCTGCATAGGTGATCTCAAAAAGAACAGGCATGGGAATACCTCCCCTGTTACTGAAGCTGATGATATAATTGCCTTCAACCGGCCTTACGGCATCTACAGACAATTCTATATTTTCATTACCGTAAAACCAGCCCTTCCAGAACCAGCTGAGGTTTTCTCCTCCAACATTTTCCATAACGTTAAAGAAATCTGCCGGTTGCGGGTGTTTATACGCCCAGGCTTTTATATAGGCCTTGAATGCATTGTCAAAACGTTCCGGTCCGAGAATGTATTCCCGGAGTATCAGCAACCCTAGGGCAGGTTTGTAATAAGCCACCATTCCCAGGTTACGGCTTTGCACAACGTCGGGGTAAGTGGATATGCTCTCACGATCTTTATCGGTTAACCATCCTACCTGTCCCCTGGAACGGTTTAATCTCGAAGGGTATTCCCCGTTATTGAAAGCCTGCGTGCTGTAGTGGTTGATAAATGTGTTGAACCCTTCGTCCATCCAGGCGTAACGCCTTTCGTTTGACCCTACGATCATCGGGAACCAGATGTGTCCGAACTCGTGATCGGTTACACCCCACAATCCCCTGGTCTTGGCCTGGTATCCGCAAAAAACTATCCCCGGATATTCCATTCCGCCTACATTGGAAGCTACGTTAATAGCTGCGGGATAAGGATATTCGTACCATTTTTCAGAATAGTGTTCGATAGAAGCCTTGGTATATTCGGTAGAACGGCCCCAGGCCAGTTCGCCGTCACTCTCTTCGGTATATACAGACTGTGCCATTGCCTTCTTTCCGCTGGGCAGGTTGATACGCGCAGCATCCCAGATAAATGCCTTTGACGAAGCAAATGCGATATCCCGTGCATTTTCAATCCTGAAATGCCAGGTTATCTTACCGTCCTGTTTCGGACGGGTTGCAGCAGCATCTCCCGCTTCATCCGGGGTAACGATATAAACTGTCTCATCACTATTCGAAGCTTTTTCCATGCGGTCCTGCTGCTTTTTAGTCAGCACGTCCCTGGCATTAACCAGTTCTCCTGAACCTACTACAATATGGTCATAAGGCACTGTGATCTTATAATCGAAATTGCCGTACTCCAGGTAGAATTCACCTGCCCCGAGATAAGGTTCTACATTCCATCCTTCGATATCGTCAAAAACAGCTACCCGCGGATACCATTGTGCCAGGGAATACACCACCCCTTTTTTCATGTCCAGACGTCCCATTCTGTCCATTCCTCTTTCGGGTATCTTAAACTCGAAGTTCATGGATACCGTAGCTTCGCCGCCTTCGGCTGCTATAGGTTCGTTAAAGAACACCTGCATGCGGGTATCATTGATAATATATTTGGAAGAGGCCTTCCCTCTCCTTCCGTTCCTGGCCGCCAGGTTAGTTATCTTGTATCCCCCGTCAACATCTCCGGAATACCGGTTACCTTCTATGGGAGTAGTCAATGTTCCCCTTGAATCTTCAGTGAACCGGTTCTGGTCCAGCTGAATCCAGATAAAATCCAAAGGTTGCGGGCTGTTATTTTGATAGGTTATGGTTATTTTTCCTTTCAGGCGATTGGTTTCGTCGTCCAGTTCCGCTTCAATTTCATAGTCCGCACCGTTCTGCCAGTATTCCGGACCGGGGACACCGGAAGCCGAACGGTAACTGTTACCCCGGTTGTACATAAATTCGCCAAACAGATCCTGGTTGTTGTCTCCTGCCTCCTGTGCATAGGTGTTCACCATGAGGAAAGCAGCGGCAACCACCAAAACCCTTTCCATAAAATGTCTCATCATTTCTTTTGTGGTTTAAGTGATTATTTTAGTTAATTAGAAAACTGATGTGCTAAAATACACAAACATTCGGAGTGCCCATAGAAGATTTAACAAAGGGTTAACTTTGTGTGCTCGTTTTAACTTTATATCCCCGGACACCGAAAGGAAATACGCCTTCATTGCAGATTTTATCTTACTTTTGAATTTATGACAAGAACCGTACTCACAATAATTATATCCTTTCTGTGTCTCTCGGCCTGTAAACAGAAAAAACCGAAAAGTCCGGGTAAAGAAGGAACAGAAACAATCATAAAATACGCCTCGGGGTTCCGGATCACCCATTTCGATTCCTATACGAAAATAGAAGTGTCCGCTCCCTGGCCCGACGCCGAGGAACAGTTCACCTACGTCCTTACCGGTAAAGGTAAAACCCTTCCCGACGGAGTGGCCTATGACGCCCGTATTGACGTTCCGGTAAAAAACATGGTGGTGACGTCTACTACCCACATTCCCGCCCTGGAAGCCCTTGGTGTGGAAGACCGTCTTACCGGATTCCCGGACACGAAATATATTTCATCTGAAAAAACACGTAAAAATGTAGAAAACGGCCGGATAAAGGATCTGGGGAGCAATGAAAGCATTAATACCGAAGTACTCATAGACCTTCAACCCGACATGGTTGTAGGATTCGCGCTCAATGGCGGTAACAAAGCCTATGATATCATCCGAAAATCCGGGGTCCCGGTGGTGTTCAACGGTGACTGGGTAGAAGAATCCCCGCTGGGAAAAGCCGAGTGGATAAAGTTCTTCGCCCCTTTTTTTAATAAGGAAGCCAAAGCAGACAGCATCTTCAACCACATAGAAACGGAATATCAAAATGCGCGGAAACTCGCGGAAAACATCACTGAAAAACCAACGGTACTGAGCGGCGCCATGCACAAGGACGTATGGATACTGCCCGGCGGAAAGAGCTGGGCGGCACAGTTCATCCGCGACGCCGGAGGCCATTACCTGTGGAAAGATACGGACAACACGGGAAGCCTGTTCCTGAATTTCGAAAGCGTACTGAACAAGGCCCAGGATGCCGATTTCTGGATATCCCCCACATTGTTCAAGAGCTATAATGAACTGAAAACCGCCAATCCGCACTACGGAGAATTCAGGCCTTTCCAAACGCAAAACATATATGCTTACAGTAAAACCACGGGGCCCAGAGGAGGCATGCTGTATTTTGAGCTGGGGCCCAACCGGCCGGATATTATCCTCAAGGACCTCATTCACATTTTTCACCCGGAGGTGCTCCCAGAGCACAAGCCATTCTTCTTTAAACCACTGGACCCCTAAAACAGGAACTACGATTTGAAACCATTACGATCCTATAAAATTCCCTTCCTCTTATTTACCCTGCTGCTCGTTTTCTGTTTTTTGATAAACATCAGCCTGGGTTCGGTCCATATTCCGTTTAAACAGATCATAACCGTATTGTTTAACGGAGAAACTGAAAAACAGGCGTGGGACTATATCATCCTGAACTACCGGTTACCCAAAGCTTTCACAGCCATACTCACGGGCTCGGGCCTGGCAGTGAGCGGACTCCTCATGCAAACCCTCTTCCGCAACCCGCTGGCAGGGCCTTTTGTGCTGGGTATCAGTTCCGGCGCCAGTCTGGGCGTAGCTCTTCTGATCATGGGCGCATCTACTTTGGGAATTACGATATTCCTCAGCAACATTTCCTTTGCCATTGCAGCTACGGCAGGCAGTTTCCTTGTATTGCTTGCGGTGATCTCGGTTTCCCTGAAAGTAAGGGACACAATGGCTATCCTTATCATCGGACTCATGTTCGGCAGTATCACCGCCGCAGTAGTAAGCGTCCTGTCCTATTTCAGTAGTGCGGAAAAACTGCAACAATATATTTTCTGGTCCTTCGGCAGTCTCGGAAACCTTTCGTGGAATGAACTCCTCCTGTTGTTCTTACTGGTGTGCTGTGGCATTGCAATGAGCATATTCTCCCTGAAAAGCCTCAATTCACTGTTGCTCGGCGAAAATTATGCCCGGAGCCTGGGGACAGACATCCGGAAAAGCAGGCTGATTATTATATGTACTACCAGCATACTTGCCGGGGGAATCACAGCATTTGCGGGGCCGATAGCTTTTGTAGGCCTGGCCGTACCCCATCTTACCCGGCAGGTGTTCAATACCACAAACCACAAGATCCTGCTTCCCGCCGTGATGCTGTACGGGGCCGTATTAATGCTGATATGCGATACCATCGCACAATGGCCGGCGAGTGAATTTACCCTGCCCATCAATGCCATTACCTCCATTGTAGGGGCTCCCGTGGTAATCTGGTTATTGGTGCGTAAACGAAAAATGATATTTTAGAGGACACATCACTGATAACAAATGAACAGATTGTAATAAAACGGAAAACAACTTTAACGCTACCATGACGACCGATACTAAAAATAGTGTTCTCAAAACAGACAAGCTGGGCATCGGCTATAAATCGGGAAAACACATTGCCGAAATAGCTGCAAACATTTCCTTTGCCGTATACCCTGGGGAACTCACTGCAGTTGTCGGCGCCAATGGTATCGGAAAATCCACACTGTTGCGCACGCTGGCCGGAATACAACCGCCGCTGTCCGGGAAAATCACACTCAGGGAGAATTTACTGACCAGCTATACCCCTGTAGAACTGGCCCGGGAGATCAGCCTTGTACTTACCGACCAGCTTCCCTCGAAAAACCTGACGGTCACGGAAACCATAGCCCTTGGAAGGCAACCTTACACCAACTGGATAGGCACACTTACCGATAACGATCTCGGGAAAATCAAAGAGGTTATTACCCTGCTCAACCTCGGGGACATACAACATAAAAAATGTCATGCGCTGAGTGACGGACAACTACAGAAAGTAATGATCGCCAGGGCTATTGCACAGGACACCTCCGTGGTCATCCTGGACGAACCCACCACGCACCTGGATGTCTACCACAAGACCTATATCCTCAAACTGCTGAAGGACCTGGCCCGTAAAACCGGGAAAAGTATTCTTTTTTCCTCACATGAGATCGATCTCACCATACAGTTGTGCGACAAAATCCTGGTTATGGGCAACAACAAGGTCGATTTCGGTACTCCGTGCCAACTGATCGAAAAGGAAAGCTTTCAGCATCTTTTCCCACAAGACCTTATTGAATTCGACCGGAATACGGGGACCTTCAAGGTGAAATAAAGTAGAAATCTGCTGTGATAAGGACTGTACCGCTTTACAGTGTAAATTAAAAAATTCTATCTTTGGAAAATCAAATAGCTTTATTGTAAATAACGTAAATCAATGACTGAAGGCCTCCTTATTTTTATCGTAGCTGCCGTATCTGTTGCCGCGGGTGTTTTTACCGGGATATACATCCAGCGATTAAAATCCGGGACCCGGCAGAGTACCTGGGCAGAACGGGAAAGCCAGTTGCAATCCGCAATGAGCGGACTACGGGAGGAGATCGAAAAGCTGCACAAGGAAAACGGAAACATCCGCCAGGAAAAAGAAGCGATCGGTCTTCAGCTTGCACGAAAGGAAGCAGAACTGGAAAACCTGGACGAAAAAAACCGGGAACAGAAGAAAGAGGTAGAAAAACTCCAGGAAAAATTCACCCGGGAATTCGAAAACCTGGCCAACAAGATACTGGACGAAAAAAGCAATAAGTTTACTCAGCAAAACCGGGAAAACATCAAGAATATACTTTCGCCCTTACAGGAAAAGATACAACTCTTTGAAAAAAAGGTGGAAGAAAGCCAGAAAGAAAGTATCAGCATACATTCTGCCCTGAAGGAACAACTGCTGAGCCTTCAGAGCCAGAACCTGAAGATCACCCAGGAGGCTGAAAACCTCACCCGCGCCCTGAAAGGCGACAGCAAAATGCAGGGCAACTGGGGTGAACTGGTGCTGGAACGGGTACTGGAAAAAAGCGGACTCGAAAAGGGACGCGAATATGAGATACAGCAAAGTTTTACCAAGGAAGACGGCTCACGGGTATTGCCCGATGTTATCATTCACCTTCCGGACGGCAAAAAAATGATCATAGATTCCAAGGTATCGCTCACCGCCTATGAGCGCTATGTCAATGCCGAAGAAGACCAGAAAGATCTCTTTATCAAGGAACATGTAAATTCTATAAAACGCCATGTGGAGCAGCTTTCCGGTAAAAAATACGAGGACCTGTATGAAATGGAAAGTCCCGATTTTGTATTGATGTTCGTCCCGATCGAACCTGCTTTTGCCATTGCCATAAACCAGGACAATTCGCTCTACAACAAGGCTTTTGACAAAAATATAGTTATCGTCACCCCTTCCACCCTGCTCGCCACACTGAGAACAATAGACACTATGTGGAGCAATGAAAAGCAACAACGCAATGCCATAGAAATTGCAAAACAGGCCGGGGCGCTCTATGACAAGTTTGAAGGACTGATGACAGACCTTACGAAAGTGGGCAAAAAAATGGACGAAGCCAAGACCGAATACAAAGGAGCCATGAACAAACTCTTCGAGGGCCGGGGCAATATTATCATCAGCATAGAAAAACTGAAAAAGATGGGCGCCAAGGCCAAAAAGTCCCTTCCCGAAGCTATTGTAAAGCGCGCGGGGGAAAGCGAAGAAGAATAGTACAACCGAGAACCCTTTATTTTATCTGAATATGAAAAAAGCCGTTATTATTATCCTGCTATCCGTCGTAGCCCTGTTCCTCATCTATTACGCCTTTGTCTATTTTGTGCCGTATAGTGAAGGGGTGCGTTCAGGCGAACTCATCAAAATAAGCCACAAAGGGGTTATGGTAAAAACCTGGGAAGGCGAGATCAGCCAGGGAATATCCGGGGCACAGATATTCAAGTTTTCCGTACTGCCAAAGGACAAAGCGGTCATCGAAGACCTGAAAAACCTGCAGGGAAGATATGTCAAGGTGGATTATGTGGAGCGCTTTACCACTTTCTTCTGGTTGGGAGACACCAGGTATTTCATAACCAATGTCGTGGAAGAACAATCCCCGCATAACAGAAATTAAGATCAGATATGGCTGTAAAATTCAAGACTATTGAAGAATCGCAGGTTACCATTTCGGAACTGATGCTGCCTTCGCATACCAATTTCAGCGGTAAGATACACGGCGGGTACATCCTTTCCCTGCTCGACCAGATCGCTTTTGCCTGTGCTTCCAAACATTCCGAAGCATATTGTGTTACCGCATCGGTAGATACGGTAGATTTCCTTAAACCCATTGAAGTAGGGGAACTGGTCACCATGAAGGCATCGATCAACTTTACCGGTAACTCATCCATGATCGTAGGCATACGTGTTGAAGCCGAAAATATCCAGACCGGAAACGTAAAACACTGCAACTCGTCCTACTTTACCATGGTGGCCAAGGATGATCAGGGAAAGAACGTGAATGTCCCCGGTATCATTATCCGCAACAAAACCGAATTACACCGCTTTCACAAAAGCATTAAACGAATAGAACTGAAAAAAGAGCGGGAAGCACATGCTTCCTCCATCCACCTGACTACCGATACTACGGATATCCCGGATAAATATAAAGTAAGGATAGCTATTCCGTAAAATCTTTGCCCTCCAATATCGCTTGAATTACCGATAATACGAATTATCGTTTTTAAAGACGATATATAGGTAAATCATATTTTGAGACGATATTTGCAAATATCGCTTTTTTAACAGATATTTGTTTTATGACCAGCGTTATAACCGGAGATATTATCAATTCCCGGGAAGCGGATTCTCCCGGACAATGGCTTTCCACATTAAAGGAGACCCTTGCCTACGTATCCGTGGCCCCGAAATACTGGGAGGTTTTCCGGGGCGACAGTTTTCAGGTGGAAATTCAGGATTATTACAATGCTTTCCGAATGGCCGTTTATATCAAGGCGTCCCTCAGAACCATAAAGGGGCTCGATGTACGGATGGCCATAGGGATCGGCTCCAAGACCCATGAGGCTTCTACCATTTCCGAATCCAACGGCGGGGCCTTTATATTTTCGGGTGAACTGTTTGAAACCCTGAAAAAGGAAAAGAAAAACCTGGCCATAAAGACCGGCATCCACCGGATAGATGAAGAACTGAATTTATATTTCAAACTGGGCCTCATTGCCATGGACAACTGGACTCCCAATTCTGCCGAGATCGTAAAACTGTCTATAGAAAACCCGAAGCTTTCCCAGCACGAACTGGGCAAACTCATCAACATCAAGCAAAATACGGTGAGTGAGCGCCAGAAAAGGGCCTATCTCGACGAGATCATGGCACTGGACCACATGTACAGGCAAAAGGTAGATCATATAGAACACGCCCCGGAATAAAAAATCTGTTTGCCCTATGGTAATATTACTAAAACTTTTACTGGCACACCTCATCGGCGACTTTATCCTTCAAACAGACCGCTGGGTCAGGGAAAAAGAGGAAAAAAAACTGGCTTCCGGAAAGTTATACCTGCACGTAGTGTTCCACGCCCTCCTTACATTTATTTTTCTATGGGACGTTAAACTATGGTATGCAGCCCTGATCATAGGTATTACACATTTAATTATAGATGCCGCCAAACTCCTGTTACAAACCCCGAAAACCAAGAGATTGCTGTTTTATATCGACCAACTGCTGCACATTTTGGTCATTATTGCCGTGTGGTATCTCATACTGGGACACATACCGGAATTTTCCCTGTCCCAAAAACAGTTACTATTACTCACCGGGGGAATATTCCTCACTTTCCCCACATCCATATTTATCAAAACCACCATTTCGATTTATACGCCCAAAACAGAACTGGAAAAGGACGACTCCCTTGAAAACGCAGGAAGGTATATAGGCATCCTGGAACGGCTGCTCGTGTTTATTTTTATTGTTTCAGGACATTGGGAAGGCGTAGGATTCCTGATAGCGGCAAAGTCGATTTTCCGGTTCAGTGACCTTACCCAGGCCAAAGACCGCAAGCTTACCGAATACATACTCATAGGTACCTTGCTGAGTTTTGGCACCGCCATTGCCATTGCCATTATATGTTCTTCTTTCCTCCCTTGACCGCGAAACCCGATAACAAATGAATTCCGATTAAAATATCCTGGTAAGATTAAAGCCGAAATAAATATCCCCTTCTCCCCAATCGCCGGTGGCCTGGCCCAGGAAACCATTTTCAAACATCGGCTGAGCATTGGTAAAGTGCATCTGGAAAATATGTCCGCCCGTTTCGAGATCAACCCCTATGGATAACGGGTTTTTAAACGGAGATGCATCCGCCCGGTTAAGGTGCCAGCCGTAATCGGCATTTATGCTCCACCTCGGGGTTATCTTGTACCTTCCGCCCACGCCCAGTGCAAACTGGGAATTATCCTGCGTATCGACCACCACATAGTTTTCATGTAAGAACGTAGGCATTAATTGGAGGGAAAAGTTTTCGGTGAACTTCCTGGAAATAAGAAGCTGTGATGTATAGGAAAGCCGGTGCTTGAACTCCATTTTCGGTAAATCGTCCTTGCTCATGGCCGTATTTGCAGCAATAAGATGATAGCCCGCCACCGTAAACGGAAAACCGTCTTTCCTCTGTTGCAGCAGCCTGTATTTTACCGTTGCACCATATGTTTTCTGGTAAGAACTCCTGGAAACCCCCACCGTTAACCCGTCGGTAATGCCGTAAAGGAATTGCAACCGGGTCACCGCCTGGTCCAGGCCGAAAAAATCGTCGAAACCGTATTTTACACTTCCGAAACGGTGCGATACGACAAAGTAGAAGTCCTTTTTATAAAGCAGTTTTGTAGATTCAAAATTAACGATCTTTATACCTTTGAATGCTGCCCTTACGGAATTGTCTGCTTTCAGTTCCCCGTCCAGTTCCTCCAGCAGGTCCTCCTGGCCGGAACAAAGCAGGGGAAAAGCCAGTAAAAATAAAATGAATTTCATATTATTGCTGATTTAAGATGTAGCATTCATCCAGACGGATCTCCTCCAGCAATTCGTCATATCCCACACACCTGCCCTTAAAAGAGATCGGGGCGCCTGCTTTCTTTCCGGAGGTTTCCCGGAACCGGGCAACGATATTATCATCCACAATCACATGGTCCTTCTCCACAGCTGTAATATTCCCGTTTATTCGGATGACCTCATTCACATACTTTTCCGAAGCCATTGCGGCATCTTCCCGAAATTCACGGATAAACACTTCCGAAGAAAAAGCATACGAGGCTTCCTCCTTTTCAATGTCCCTGTGCGGGCGGTATACATACTTATACGCCACAAAAGCAACGACGAGAATACCCAATACTATCCAGAGTAGTTTCCTCCCCACGACCCAACAATATTATCATTATTTAACTAAAAATATTATTAAATTTACAAAAAATAATCTTACAATAAAACAAATCATCAACAAACAATTTCTTTAACCGGCTTAAATGGTATACTTCGGTTTTTGTATTTTTATTCCCGGAAATATACATACAAAAGTTCCCTTCAAACTACATATGCAAACCATCGATAAAGAAAGATATCTCACCGAACTCCGGGCCGCCATAGAACGTTATGTCCCGATAACCGATGATTCCTGGTCGCTCATAAACTCCATCACCGCATTTCAAACGCTGGAAAAAGGGGAAACCCTGCTTCGCGAAGGGCAGGTGGCCAGATACCTTCATTTTATTTGTAAGGGAGCATTGAGGACCTGTTTTACAGACTCCGAAGGCAACGTCTACAACAAGAACCTTTTCATGGAAGGAAATTTTGCGGCTTCCAAGGTATCCCTGCTACAGGGCACACCTTCTTATTTTACTATTGAAGCCCTGGAGCATTCCGTGCTCGTCAATATCAGTTATAAGGGCTATCGCGAACTCATCCGGAGCAACGAAGATGTGCGGAACTTCTACATTGCCTACATTGAGAAAAACTGGATCATCGAAAAAGAACAAAAGGAAATTTCCCTGGTAATGGAAAATGCGACCGACCGGTACCTCAAACTTCTGGAAAAACATCCGGATATAGACCGGAGGATTCCCAAACTGCACATTGCAGCCCACCTGGGTATTACGCCTACCCAGTTAAGCCGGATACGAAAAAAATTGAAAATAAAAGACCAAAATCAACCTATGTAAAGGCATCGCACATACCTTACCGCTAATTTTGTCCCTGATTAATCATTATGCGTTTACCGGTAACGCAGGTAAATCAGGAATAACAAATAAAACGAAAAAGGTATGGAATTGACCGAAAACCTGAAATGGCGGTACGCCACCAAAAAGTTCGATCCGGGGAGGAAAGTTGCTCCGGAGGACCTGGAAAAAATAAAAGAGGCCATCCGGTTGTCCGCTTCTTCATATGGGCTTCAATTGTACAAAGTTCTTATTATCGAGGACCGCGAATTGCGGGAGAAACTAAAGTCTGTCTCCTGGGGACAACACCAGATCACGGACGCTTCCCACCTTATTGTTTTCTGCAATTACACCAGACCGGGACAGGAACATGTGGAAGAGTATATCAACCTGAAGGCAGGTATACAGGAAATCCCTGTGGAAAATCTGAAAAGTTACAGTGATTTTATGGTGCAAAAACTAAGTGAAAAATCACTGAAGGAACAGGAAGAGTGGACAGCCAGGCAAACCTACCTCGCCCTTGGCAATTTACTGGCCGCCTGTGCAGAACTCAGGATCGATACCTGTCCCATGGAAGGGTTTCAGCCCGACCGTTACAACGAGATCCTCGGGCTCTCTGACCGGGGACTGAATACTTCCGTCCTGGCAACCATAGGCTACAGATCGGCCGAGGATACTTCGCAGTATGAAAAAAAGGTCAGAAAACCCGGGAACAAATTATTCGAAGAACTTTAAGCTGTAAACAATGAACCAGTTAACGCTATCCGCATTGGCTTTTGTGGGCGGAATATTTCTCGCTGCCCAGGGAAGTTATAATGCCCACCTGGGGGTTTTGCTGAAAAACCCGTTTCTCGCCTCTGTCCTGGCATTCTTTTTCAGTACGATTTTTGCCCTGGTTATCGCCATCATCAGCCTGAAAGAATTTCCGGACAAGGAAACGATACGGCACATTCCTTTTTATATGTGGTTTATCGGAGGACTTTTCTGTGTTATGGGCATCAGCCTGTATTACTATACCATCCCCAGGCTGGGGATGGCCTCCATGATATCCCTCGGCCTGTGCGGTCAGCTTATCTTTGCCGTAATAGCCGGTCATTTCGGATGGCTGAACCTGCCCACCGAACCCATTACTCTCAGAAGGACCATCGGCGTCATATCCATGATTGCCGGTATCTTACTCATAAACCTGAAATAAAATAAAACCGATGAAAACACAAGAAAAAACAAATCTCACCAAAGCCAATATAGAAAACCTGACCTCTTTGTGGGCAACCGTAAGTTCCCCTTTCCGGTCCTATCACACACACGATTTTTTTGACTACGCCACGGTACCTGACTCCGACTGGCCCAACCGCTTATGGTTTAACCGGGATTTTACGGACGACACGATAGAAGACGTATTGCGCATCCTTAAATCGGGTGCTGTGAAATTAACCGTACCCTACTGGGATACTTACGGCAGCGAATCGTACAAAATCCTGGAATCCCGCGGTTTTACGAAAACCTTTGAACAGGTAGGGATGTCATTGCCCTTAACAGCGTGGTTCCCGGAACCGGAGCGGCTAGACATCCGCCTTGTTACCAACCGTTATGAAGCCCGGACATGGGCTGAGCTCTACCCCGGGGCTTTCGGTTATCGCATCGGGGAGAACATACTGCAGCATGCCCACGAAAACACATCGTTTTTCCTCGTGTATTTCCAGGAGCGTCCCATAGGTACCGCCATCATACATTATACAGGTAAGGTGGCAGGAATTCACGGCGTAGGGGTTATACCCGAAATGCGAAGGAACGGTTTTGCCGCGGAAATCATGGAATTCACCCTGAATAAAGCCATTGAAGCGGGGGCCACACATGCCACCCTCCAGGCGTCTGCAATGGGAAAAGGACTCTATGACAAACTGGGGTTCACCGAACAGTTTGTTATGAAAAACTACAATCTGGTCCCTTAAAAAATACGGGGGAAACAGGTGACGGAAGCTATCGTATATTTGTCCTTTTCCGTGCTTTGTTTGGGAAATAAAAAACGAATCTATACTTTTAGACAGCGAAACTTTTTAATTTCAGTCCCAATCCATTTTTCAAAGTATGAGAACGGCATTCCTTATCTTGTTTTCCCTCTTATTTCTTGCCTGTGCCCCGGAAACCCGGGACACCAGGTACATCGATGTTTCCGAAAGGGGATATTCACACAGTGTGGAGATCGACCTTGGCAGTTCAAAAATGGTAGTGCTCTCGGGACAGATTGCCGTGAATGCCGACGGAAAAATAGTAGGCGTCAATGATTTTGAAGAACAAACCGACCAGGTTTTCCGCAATATCAAAGCATTGGTAGAAAAATCAGGTGGTACCATGGATGATGTGGTGAAGATAGATTGCTATTTTACCGACATTTCCAAACTGGCCGAATTCCGGAAAGTAAGGGACCGTTACATCAACCTCAAAACACCGCCCACCAGTGTAGCCGTAGAAGTTAATCAACTAGTCAATAAGGAGTTGATGATCGAAATAGGGGCCGTGGCAGTCATCGGGAAATAGACAAGGAATCCCTTATTAAAAAAGACAGGTCTCTTTTCCGGAAAAATATATAACTGTCATCTCAAGCCCTTAGGCTGTTGCTCAGGGTAAGCTGAAGCGGAAGGGTTTTTAGCCTGTCCTGAGTTTATCGAAGAGTTTCTTACAGCATTAAATTATATAACTGACCATCAGTGAAAAATAAAATTCAAAGGGGAAGTTTTTACACATCCCCCGGATTACACTAAATTTTGATGATGTGTAAATGAATACTGTATTCAGACAGGGGATTAAACTACACCCATTCGTTCATATGTTCCCCGCCACCGCTGGAAATCACACGACAGGAAATAGTAAAGGTCTCTGTTAAAGGATTTCTCCCGGAGGCATCGAAATTTTCCCTGTACTTCACAAGATAGCCTTCCGTGAAGTGTACCTCTCTCAGTTTGGCATCGGTATCACGCTTACTATAGGTGATCATCCCGTTCTTACGCTCAAAATTGTTGGTCATCCACTCAAAAAAGAAAGAATCCCCGGTAGATTCTACGGTGAGATAGATCCTCCCCCCGCGTGTAACAGAAGAAGGACGCCCCGTAGCATCCACTTCCTGTGTGAGGTCGTAGTTGGCATTCAAGATATTTACTTTCTTACCGCCTACACTTAACATGGCTTTAAATGACATACTTATCGGTTTTTAAAAATTAAGGTTTAAAAAAAATATACCAAATCAAATATTGAATTACATACCTCTGCAAGGTATTAAAGATTACCCTATTCCACAAAACAAATACCGTTTATTTTCTACCCTGTTGTAAGAATTCACTTTTTGTATAAAGTCGGACCAGAACCTTTTTCGCCATATTTTTCACCACGATCATATCGTGAAAAATACCTATTTTTGGATAACCGAAAAAACGACGTTCTGAAAACAGCGGATCATCATCCCGTACAAAAACACATTCCGAATGCTAAAAAATATAGTTGTACTCTTTCTCCTCTCCGCAAGTCTCTTTGCATGCAAGGAAAAGAAAAACAAACCCGGAACTACTGCAAAAAGCAACAACAGCACGACATCAAAAACCGTAAAAAAGGCTTCGTTTGCCTTTATAGGTACCTATACCAGGAAGGAAGGGCACGTAGACGGCCAGGCGGAAGGCATATACCTGTTACAGAGAAACCCGGAGAACGGGCTGCTCAAACGGGTGGCCACGGTGGCAAAAATGACAAACCCGTCCTTTCTTGCCGTTTCGCCGGACAATCAGAACCTCTATGCCGTGAGTGAAGTGGCCCGTGAAGGAGAAACGGGAAAGTTACTGGTGTTCGGACTGGACGATTTAAAAAAACCCGACCTTCTCCAGGAATTGACCACGGATGCCAAAGCGCCCTGCCATGTGAGCCTGGACACTGACGGTAAATATGTGTTTGTCGCCAATTATGCAGGTGGCGTGGTCAAAATGTACAAGAGGGATGAAAAAGGCAGATTATCGCCTGCCGATACTGTCCAGCTTCAGGGATCAGGACCTGATGCTGCACGCCAGGAAGTGTCGCATCCCCACTCTGCTGTGGTCTCTCCCGACAATCGTTTTGTCTTCGTTCCCGACCTGGGGAGCGATAAAATCCGGATTTTCAGAATTGACCGGGAAAACGATCGCCTGCTGCCTTCTTCCCCAGGATTTATTTCCACACCTCCCGGTGCAGGCCCCCGGCATTTTGCGTTTCATCCGGATGGCCGCCATGCCTATGTTATCAACGAGTTGGACAATACCATCCTCGCTTTTTCCTATGATTCACAGTCGGGGAAACTGACAGAAATACAGAAAATATATACCCTGCCGGAAGGATTTAAAGGAAAAAGCAATACCGCAGATATACACATCCACCCCAACGGAAAATTTCTCTATGGGTCCAACCGCGGTCACAACAGCATCGTGGTTTTTACCATAGCCCCGGAAACCGGGAAATTGTCACTTGTGGAACACGAGCCCACCAAGGGGGATTTCCCCAGGAACTTCGCTGTTCACCCCTCGGGGAAACAACTTTATGCAGCCAATCAAAATTCGGGAAACATCGTACAATTTGCCATCGATGCGAAAACCGGGAAACTGTCTTACGAACAGGAACTCGAGGTAAAAACACCGGTTTGTATCAAATTTTTTCCCTGAATTTGTGCAATTTGCTTATTTTTGCTGCTTTAAAACACATCAGTGGCAATGGTGTCTGCCGGAAACCGCCCTTTTACCGGGGATGATGGCGCCTGTTAATCCCCACTATCGTTACGGATAACGATAGCGGCACATTATTAATGATAACAGGTATTGCCATGACCAGACAAGAACTTTCCGGAAAGCTGCTTTCGATACAACAACTCCCTTCCCTTTTTTTCCTGGGCAAATGGATAATGCTGTCCGCACTGGTCGGTATTTTAGCGGGTACGGCCTCTGCATTTTTTCTCATTGCTCTCAACTGGGCCACAGATTACCGGGAGGCCCATACCTGGATCATCTGGCTGCTTCCCCTGGGGGGACTGATCATAGGATTGAGTTATCACTATTGGGGGCAGGACGTGGTAAAAGGAAATAACCAGCTCCTTGAAGAATTTTACAGCCCGAAACAGATCATCCCGCTCAAAATGGCCCCTCTGGTCCTGTTCGGCACCGTGGTCACCCATTTTTTCGGAGGGTCGGCAGGCCGTGAAGGTACTGCAGTCCAAATGGGAGGCGCCATTGCCGATCAGTTTACCCGGCTGTTCCGCATGCGGCCCAGGGACAGGAAGATACTACTCATTATCGGGATCAGCGCCGGGTTTGCCTCGGTCTTCGGCACACCGCTTGCCGGGGCGGTCTTTGCCCTCGAAGTCCTTGTGATCGGCAGGATGCGCTACGAGGCCCTCCTGCCCAGTTTTATCACTGCGGTCATTGCCGATTTTGTTTGTCGCTGGTGGCAGGTAGGCCATACTCACTACCATATCGCCGTAGTCCCTCAAATGCAGTTTTCCTTTTTGATGTGGGCAATCCTTGCCGGAATTTTTTTCGGACTGGCGGCACTCGCCTTTTCCCGTTCTACCCATTTCTTCGGCAACCTGTTCGGGACGAAAATAAAATATCCGCCCTTACGCCCCGTCATCGGCGGAGTGGTTATCGCCCTGGTCGTTTTCTTTATGGGCACCACAAAATATATAGGGCTGGGCATTCCCACGATCGTGGACGCTTTTGAAACAGAACTCCCGCCCTACGACTTTATCCTGAAAATATTTTTAACCGCATTCACTCTCGGGGCAGGTTTTAAGGGCGGTGAAGTTACACCCCTGTTCTTTATCGGGGCCACCCTGGGGAATGCCCTGGCCATCTTTATCCCCCTGCCCGCCGCATTGCTCGCCGGAATGGGGTTTGTCGCCGTTTTTTCGGGAGCTACGAATACGCCCATTGCCTGCACCATTATGGGCATAGAACTCTTCGGTATTCAAAGCGGTATGTTCATAGCCATAGCCTGTGTTACGGCTTACATCTTCTCCGGGCATTCGGGCATTTATTCCTCACAAATTATCGGCAGTCCGAAACACCTCTTTTACGGCAGGGACCGCGGAAAAACATTAACAGAGGTGGACAAAAAACACAAACAAACATCAAAAAAAGACTTGCGGGGACTTTAACCGGGTAACAGTGGCCGGGATATTCGGTTTTCGGTAATCAGTACCTGCCGTTACCGGTTTCAAAACAGCAAAAACCAGGCTTATTCAGACATGGCCGAATCAGTAACCTGTAACGTGCTACCTGCAAACCGGAAATCTGTTCTTCATGCAATAGTTAAACCCTCCCCCTGGCCTTTGCCGACTAAAAACAATACGCTAAATTGTACCCTTTAAACACCTGCTTATGGAAAAGAAAGGAAACGATTCGGGTTACCGTCAAACCATAGAAATCCCCCGGAGTATACAATATACGGGCAAATTTCTTCAATTACTCTCCCCTGCCCTGGCCACAAAGTTCGCCACCCGGCTTTTCACCTCCCCTTTAAAATACAAAATTCCGAAACGGGAGGAACACATGGATGAACAAAGTAAACAGACCCGAAAAGCCGTAGCTTCCATCGATAAGGAGATCGTGGTATATGAATATGGCGACAGTCCGAAGAAAATATTACTGGTTCACGGATGGAGCGGCAGAGGCACGCAACTGGTGAAAATTGCCGATGCTTTGTGTAAAGCCGGGTATGCTACCATAAGTTTTGACGCTCCCGCACACGGCAAGGCAGGAGGAAAAGACTCCAATATGCTCGAATTTATCGAAGCGGCAATGCTGCTCGAAAAGGAATACGGGCCTTTTGAAGCCGCAGTAGGCCATTCCCTCGGGGGAATGACCCTGCTCAATGCGGTAAAGAAAAAATCGGACATCCGGAAACTGGTCATCATAGGTTCCGGGGATATGGTATCGGATATTGCCCTCGACTTTGTGCGGACACTGGGGTTAAAGGATGAAATAAGTTACAGCATGAAAAGCGCATTCGACCGGCAGATGGGTTTTGACATCGATGACCTTTCCGCCAGTATTGCCGCCCGTGACGTACACACTCCCGTATTGATCGTACATGATGAGGATGACCGGGACGTACCGGTAAGTGCGGCAAAGCATATCCTGGAAAACCTGAGTGACGGAGAACTGATGATCACTACCGGCCTCGGCCACAGAAAAATTCTCGGGGATACACGGGTCATTCAGAAAATCATTACCTTTATCAAAAATTAAAACAAAAGCGATGAAAAAAATTCTTGCATTATTATTGGTAACTCCCCTGATTTTTATTTCATGCGAAGGCGATCAAGGACCTCCCGGGCCTCCCGGAGAAGATGGTCTGGATGGTGGTCAGGGAAGAATATATGAAGTAAGTGTTGATCAGTTTGAGTATATTGAAGGAGATAATATATACAGTGCCATATTTGATTTCTCGGATGTCTTTAGTGAATCTCACAATGTATTCGTATATCACTTGCTCGTAATTGAAGACGATCAGGGTAATCCGGTAGACAGTTGGGATTTACTACCCTATAGCGTGTTTACCGATCAGGGAACATTCCAATATTCCTTTAATCATACTTCTTTTGACCTGGAAATATTAATCAATGGAGATTATGACCTTTCCAACATAAGCACAGCTTATACACAAGACCAGATTTTCAGGGTTGTTGTTACCAATAATACGATAGAGGAGGTAGCAAATATCAACAATATGGAAGAAGTAATGAAAACCCTTAAAATAAACAATATAGAGCAACTAAATATCAGGAAGAACTAATCAAAAGAGACCTTTGTTTTAGTCAATTTGAAACAAATATAGCGAAACCGATAGGCCATTCAATACCTATCGGTTTCTTTTTTGAGTTAAGTAATTTTATAGCTGTATTTTTACAGTACCAAACTTTTATTCCCTCCGCTATGAAAAACAAAGAGTATCCCGTTACTAAAACCGACGAAGAATGGAAAACACAGCTCTCCCCGGAAGCCTACCGGGTATTGCGCGGCGGCGGTACGGAATTTCCCCATTCCGGGGAATACAACCTTCATTTTGAGAACGGCACCTATTCCTGTAAAGCCTGCAACACCCCCTTGTTCAAAAGTGATTATAAATTCCGGAGCAATTGCGGCTGGCCGAGTTTTGACCAGGCCCTGGACGGTGCCATCGAGTACCTGAAAGACACTTCGCACGGTATGCTCCGTACGGAAATCCGCTGTGCCAACTGCGGCGGCCATCTGGGTCATGTTTTTGACGACGGGCCTACTGAAACCCGAACAAGATACTGTGTAAACTCCGCCGGACTGGACTTCAGGAAATAAACTATATTCCACTGTTTTCCTGTCCTGAAACACACTTTTCACAACACATGTATACTGTTAATTAACAGATGTTTAACACCCACTTCAACCCCTTTTCCCCGGGGGTAAAAATTTCTTTGATAAATGCGTCTAAAACCTTTTCGTATTTCTTACCTTTGACCCATATTGTGCTGTACAATATATTCCCTGAAAAGATATTCGGGACTTTAAAAGGAAACACTAAACATTAAAATTTGATCTTAGAAATGGGAAAAGGTTTTTTTCATGTCCCTGTGGCAGTCAATGAACCCGTAAAGTCATATGCCCCGGGGAGCCCCGAAAGAGAAGAGGTGTTAAATCAGTACAAAGCCTATTTTAACGGTTCGGAAGATATTCCCATGTACATAGGGAACGAGGAGATCCGTACCGGGAACACCAGGTCCATTGCGCCTCCGCATGACCACCAGCACGTTATAGGCCAGTACCACCTCGCTGAAAAATCGCATATAGAAAAAGCCATTGCTACGGCACTGGAAGCCCGTAAAAAGTGGGCCGCACTGCCCTGGGAACAACGGGCAGCCGTGTTCCTTCGGGCAGCCGATCTGTTTGCAGGCCCCTACCGGGCCAAAATGAATGCGGCCACCATGATAGGACAGTCCAAGAACATCCACCAGGCCGAGATCGATTCGGCATGTGAGATCGTGGATTTCCTGCGGTTTAACGTGGAATATATGTCGCAGATATACAACGACCAGCCCGAATCGTCCGAAGGTGTCTGGAACCGGGTGGAATACAGGCCTCTCGAAGGTTTTGTATATGCCATTACCCCGTTCAACTTCACGGCCATTGCCGGGAACCTTCCCTCCAGTGCAGCACTCATGGGTAACGTTGTAGTGTGGAAACCCAGCGACAGCCAGATATTCTCTGCAAAGGTCATAACAGACGTATTCAGGGAAGCAGGAGTGCCCGACGGAGTGATCAACGTGGTTTACGGCGATCCGGCCATGATCACCGATACCATCCTGGCCAGTCCTGATTTTACGGGAATACACTTTACAGGGTCAACCAATGTATTCAAGAACATATGGTCCAAAATAGGCGCCAATATACATACTTACAAAACGTACCCGAGGATTGTAGGTGAAACGGGAGGAAAAGACTTTATCATTGCCCACCCGAGCTCCAAAGCAAAACAGGTGGCCACAGCCATTTCCAGGGGTGCTTTTGAATTCCAGGGACAAAAGTGCAGCGCCGCTTCGAGAGTGTACCTGCCTGCATCCATGGCCGATGAAGTACTGAATTTCGTAAAGGCGGATGTGGAGTCCTTCAAAATGGGATCGCCCGAAGATATGGGCAATTTCATTACCGCCGTTATCCACGAAGGTTCTTTTGACAAACTGGCCAGCTATATCGATCAGGCCAAAACAGACCAGGATGCGGAGATCATTGCCGGCGGGAACTACGACAAATCAAAGGGCTACTTTATAGAACCTACGGTTATTCGTACCACCAATCCGCAGTACAAGACCATGACCACCGAACTGTTCGGTCCGGTAGTTACGGTTTATGTCTATGAAGATGAAAAATGGGAAGAAGCCCTTCAACTGGTGGATACCACATCGGAATACGGACTTACGGGCGCTGTTTTTGCCAACGACCGTTACGTCGTGGAACAGGCTACCAAGGCCCTGCAAAACAGTGCGGGTAATTTCTATATCAACGACAAGCCTACGGGAGCCGTTGTAGGACAACAGCCATTCGGCGGTGCCAGGGCATCCGGAACCAATGACAAGGCTGGTTCCGCACTTAATCTCCTGCGGTGGGTTTCCACACGCCTCATCAAGGAAACTTTTGTATCGGCCGAAGATTACCGTTACCCGTTCCTCGGATAGATCAATAACTTCGGACGAATATCATAAAATCAACATCCCTGCCGTGCTCCGGCGGGGATTTTTTTGCTTTCGCTTTACTGCACATTCCCTTTATTCATGCCCCTTTCCGGCGATTAAGTGTTGAATTCGACATTTAACAAACATTTAACCCTCTCCCCTTAAACCTTGACCTACATTTACGATCTAACTAAAAAATCCTAAAAAAAGTAACTCACCTAAGTAATGAAAAAGACCTTATTATTACTGAGTATTTTCCTTTTACAATACTCTTTTGCACAGCAGTCAGATTCCGGAACAGTAACACTCACCGGGAAAGTTGTAGATGCCGAGACCAAAGAACCACTGGAATTTGCCACTCTTGTTGTGCGCAGCCTCGACAACCCCGAAAAAGTTAGCGGGGGAATGACTGATACGGAAGGAAAATTTAAAGTAACGGTAAGTGCCGGAAATTATGATGTAAGCGTGGAATTCATGTCTTACAAATCCTATACATTAAAAAGCCAATCCCTCACCGGTTCCAAAGATTTCGGGACTATTACACTTGAACTCGATGTTGCGCAACTCAATGAAGTAGAGGTTGTAGGCGAAAAAACCACTGTGCAACTGCGCCTGGACAAAAAAATATATAACATCGGTACGGATCTTACCACTCAAGGAGCTTCTATTTCCGATGCACTTGACAACGTTCCCTCGGTAACAGTAGATGTAGATGGTACCATCGCCCTTCGTGGTAACGACAATGTGCGTATCCTTATAAACGGGAAGCCTTCAGCCATGGCCGGTTTTGGAGACACCAACATCTTTCAGCAACTCCCTGCCGATGCCATTGAAAGTGTAGAAGTAATCACAAGCCCGTCGGCACGCTACGATGCCGAAGGTACGGCCGGTATCCTTAACATCATCTTAAAGAAAGATGAAATACTGGGATTTAACGGTTCTGTTTCCCTTAGGACCGGGATACCTGAAAACCATAACCTTTCTGCCAACATTAATTACAGGAGAAAAAAATTCAACATCTTTAACACCACAGGTGTCTACTACCGAAAATCCCCGGGGAATGCTTTTTATGAGAACCGTTATTTAGGTGACAGCGTAGATGTAGACCACACTCTGGAAGACAGGGATAGAGATCGCCGATACAGAGGTATTAATACCAACCTGGGAATAGAATATTACCTCACCGAAAACTCTTCTATTACCGGAAGTGTTTTTGGCAGATTGGGTGATGACAAGAGTATTGTAGAGAATACGACCTCACGTTTCCTTAATGGCGAAACGGTAAACGAAACTTCCAGGGTAGAAACCGAAGGGGAAAAAGACACCAGCATACAGTTTGCGGTGAATTATATAAATAATTTTAATGATGAAGGACACAAATTAACCGCTGATTTTCAATATTCGTATGACAAAGAAGACCGTCCTACTTTTATTGAGGAAAATCTGTTTTATCCTACCGAAGGTTTAATGGCGAGGGAACAGATTTTTCAAAATGAAAAACAAAATGAATACCTTATTCAGGCCGATTATGTATTGCCGATGGGTGACGCTCAGTTTGAAGCCGGTTTCAGGAGTAATATGGAAAACGAGGTGACGGATTATGCACTGGAACAATACAATTTAAACACGGGGGAATACGAACCCAACTTAGGACTTACCAATATTTTTGATTACACCGAAAACGTACACGCCCTCTACACACAATACGGCAACAAAATAGGAAAATTGTCCTTTTTATTGGGCCTGCGTTTAGAGAATACCGTTTTAAAAGGAAAGGTAACAGGCGAAGATTCGGCTATCGACCTCCCTTACGAGCCCAATTTTGACAAAAATTATGTCGGCCTCTTCCCTACTGTAAACCTGATTTATGAACTGGGCGAAGAAGAAGACCTCTCTGTGGGATATAACCGCCGTATTAACCGCCCCAGGGGCTGGTTCATCAACCCGTTTCCCTCCCGCGACAGCCGTACTAACATTTTCCAGGGAAATCCGGATTTAGACCCGGCCTTTTCCGATGCTTTTGATGTGGGCTATTTAAAAAGATGGGGGAACCTCACCTTTTCCACCTCGGTCTATTTTCAACACGAAACCGAGTCGTTTGAATTTATCCAAGAAGATACCGGTCTGACTACTGAAGATGGCGTAGCTATTATTCGTTCCATACCCATTAACCTTTCCAGTGAGGATCGTTTTGGAGGTGAGTTCAGTATCATGTACAACCCCTCAAGAAAAGTGAGGCTCAATACCAGTTTCAACATATTTAAATCTCAAACCGACGGGGAGTTTAACGGTATAGACTACAGTGCTGAAAATACCAGTTGGTTTTCCAGGTTAAGTGCCAATATCACCTTACCTGCCAAAATACAATGGCAAACCACCGGTTTTTACAGAGGTCCTTCTAAAACCGCCATTTCCGAAAGAAAAGGTATGTTCGGACTTAACATGGCCGTGAGCAAAGACCTTATTAAAGACAAGGCCACAATCAACCTGAACGTAAGCGACTTGTTCAACAGCCGTAAAATGAGGTCATATACCTTTACCGATGACTTTACTTCTGACAGTGAAAACCAATGGAGAGAACGTCAGTTCACGCTCTCTTTCACCTATCGTTTTAATCAGCCTAAAGAAGAAAGAAGAGGCAAAGGAAATGGAAATATGAACGAAGACATGGGAGGTTTTGAAGGGTAAGATCAATGCGCTTTCGATCTGTCTCCTTTGAACAGAGGCTTTATTTTTCCGTTTTGGAAATAGAAAATAACAGAGGGTGTCTTCAAAAAAAGACGCCCTCTTTTCTTATATGGTTTTGTAGCCTAAAATCCGGTTTTTAATAAAAGAATGTCACAAGTCTGGAGACTTGCGACGGGTACGGGATATATTATGACGTTCTAAGCGTAGCTTTTTACTTTCTGTTCCAGAGATGTCATGGTTGTTTCCAGCCTGTCCATCGCTTCTTTTATCTCATCGAGGGTAAGTGAAGCAAAACCCATACGGAGACCGGGATAGGGATTATCAATGGTATCGTCTTCATCACCGCAATACCCGCCCAGTTTCAATTTGTTTTTCCGGGCTTCGGCCTTTACCTCGTCCCAGTCATACCCTTCCCTGAGTTTCACCCAGACAGCCATCCCACCTTCGGGTTTCCGGAATTCGAAGTACTCCCCCAGCCTTTCCTTCAACAGTGAACAAAACAGGTCGCGCCGCGCATGGTATATTTTCAGGGCCTTTTTGCTGTGCCTTTGTATTTCTCCCTCACGTATCATCCGGGCCAGGGTCAGTTCAAGGAGCTGATCGCCCTGCCGGTCTATAACCCTCCTCATAAGGGCCGCCTCGTCCGTAAAGGCCTTCGGGGCCACCAGATATCCCACACGAATGCCCGGGGCCACGATCTTACACAAGGCGCCTATATAAATGACATTTCCCCCGGAATCGCTACTGGCCAGGGGCAAAATGGGGGCATTACAGTAATGAAAATCATAATCGTAATCGTCCTCAATGATCGCAAAACCATATTTCTGCGAAAGCTCCAGGAGGTGCATGCGCCGGTGTGCAGAAAGGGTTACCGTTGTAGGATGATGATGGTGCGATGTTACATAAACCGCCCTTATTTTCCTTTTCCTGCAGAGCGTCTCCACATCATCGGTCCTGATCCCGTTCGCGTCTACCCGTACCCGGTTAAGTGTTCCCCCCGCTTCGGTGAATGCCTTGTTGGCCGAGCGGTAATTGGTCTCCCCCACCACTATGTTCTCCCCTTGTTCAAGCAGTAACCGCGCAGACAGGTAAATGCCCATCTGGCTTCCCCGGGTAATGAGGATATTTTCCGGTTCGGTACTCAGCCCCCGGGTATCGTTCAGGTAATCGGCAAGGGCCTCCCGGAGCTCCATATTGCCATAAATAGACCCGTACGACAGGTGCTTCCTGTTATAGGATTTTTTCACGATATTCCGATACACCCTGGCAATTTCCTCAATGGGGGCAATACGGGTATCGGGCACACCGTCGTCCAGTCCGAGGATACCTTCTTTCGGAAATTCCGTATCCCTTGCGTTCAAATGTTCCCTCCGGATAAAAGCAAATCCCGGAGACTGCTTCCTCATTTTTGCCTTTTCTGCGGCTTCCGTACCCGGGATGGGTTGTTGTTCTACTATGGGTAAAGAACTGTTAACAAACGTACCCTTGGCCGGACGCACCTCGATCCAGTCCTGAGCCATCAGTTCGTCATAGGCCGCCACTACCGTTTTCCGATGGACCTGAAGGGTGTCTGCCATCCACCTTGATCCCGGAAGTTTGGTGGAAGGAGGTAATATCCCACATTTTATTAATTGGATGACCTGATTGCACAACTGGATATATACAGGCGTGCATGATTTTCTGTCGAGCGTAATAATCGTTTTGTAAGGAATCATAACCGGACTACTTGATATATTAAAACCGGACCACTTAAACACCCCATAAAACTACTACTTTTGAATGTGAAAATCAACAGGAATCCGACAATTTCAGTTTTTCGGAGACCTTATTTGTATTGAATCCATCAAAACAAGAACGGTTATGCATAAAAAGCACGATTACAATATTACGGTAAAATGGACGGGGAACGAAGGGACAGGAACCAGTAACTACAAAGCCTACAACCGGGGGCATACCATTGTAAAAGAAGGTAAAGCCGATATCCTCGGATCGTCAGACCCTGCTTTTCTGGGCGACCCGGAAAAACATAATCCGGAAGAACTGCTCGTAGCTTCGGTCTCTTCCTGTCATATGCTGTGGTTTTTGCACCTCGCTGTAAAGGCAGGAGTTATTGTTACTGCTTATGAAGACCGTGCCACGGGAAATATGGAGGAAGACCCGGAAGGCGGCGGACGTTTTACGGAGATCGTGTTACATCCCAGGGTAACGGTAACCGAAGCGTCGATGTGTAGCAACCTGAAGGCATTACATCACGAGGCCAACCGGCTCTGTTTTATTGCCAATTCCTGCAATTTCCCCATACGGCACGAGCCTGTTTGTGAAATAGAAAATTAAAAAGCGACTAAAGGGCACAACCGTCCTGTAACCAAGATTTCAGACTTATGGCAAATTTCGATATAACACCGTTAAACAAACTGGTAAGAGGACCGAAAAGGGCTTCTTATGACAGGGAACAGATCTACGACATCCTGGACGGAAAGTTCCTCTGCCATATCGGTTATTCCTGGCAGGGAAAGACCGTTGTTATTCCCACCGCCTACGGCAGGAAACAGGATAAAATATACATTCACGGTTCCCTGAAAAACCGGATGATGCTTTCACTTACCGAGGCCGGGGAAGCCTGTATTTCAGTTACCCATCTGGACGGACTGGTCCTGGCGCGTTCGGCATTTCACCATTCGGCCAATTACCGTTCGGTCAACATATTCGGAAAAGTAAAAAACATCGAAGGGAAAAAGGAAAAAATGCAGGCCCTGAAGTGTATCCTTAACCATATGGTCCCGGATCACTGGGAATACGTAAGACATCCCAATGACAAGGAGCTCAGTGCTACCATGGTCCTGGAAATTTCGATAGATACCGCTTCAGCCAAAGTACGGACCGGGGATGCAGTTGATGAAAAAGAAGATCATGAACTTCCTGTCTGGGCAGGGATAATCCCCATATCGGAAACTGTCGGAGAACCTGTTTACGATCCTTTGCTTCCGGATACTATAAAAGCCCCGGAATCTGTTTTGAATTATGTAAAAAACAATAACCCTTAAAAACAAAAAAGCTATGTCTACACCCGCACCATGCCAATGCAATACATCGGTTTGCGAAAGCAATAATTATTCCCGGACCGGGATCTCCGATCTCCTGCACACCTTTATAGAAAAGCAGGTAAAAAAACCGGGAAAGGAACATCTGGATCGTATTTCCGTCCTGATCCCGGAATATTTATCCAAATCCAAATAATTCCGCTGATTGTGTTCTTTACAATGAGACAAGCCCGACAGACAGTTTGCCGGGCTTGTTTTGTGAGCAAGACAAAGCACGAACAGACAATAAGCCGTTAATTCCATTATAACGGCAAACGTGAAGCTACATCATACGTAACCCTTAATACGTTTGAAGTAACGGAATGATCTGCTTTCGGGTCAGTCAATAGCACGATCTCCGTTTATATCCCCTTTCTTTTCATATATAAAAGCCGCTCCGTACACAATGTACGAAAGCGGCTTTCCGACCAACTAACTAACTCCATCTGATGTATGCTTCCCGAATTCAGTACCCCGGATTCTGTTTGAGATTCGGGTTTACCTTCAGGCTGCTTTCGTGAAAAGGCCACAAATAGTTATACGGGGCAAATGAACGGTCTTCGATCTTTAGTGACATCTTTTCGCCATTGACCATCCTTGTATGTCCCAAAGCAGGTTTATTAAGTACGTCTTCCGCTATTCCCCAACGGATGATATCGTCATAACGCAAGCCTTCCCCGGCAAACTCGATACGGCGTTCATTCCTGATCAGGTCTATCCATTGCTGCTGCGTATAGGCGCTGTAATGCGGCAGGGTGACATCGGCTACGGTCATATCCAGACCTGCCCTTTCCCTGACCCGGTTGATACAGTTCCTGGCCAGGTTATCCACGTCGTTCATCATGATCTTTGCTTCCGCATAAGTGAGAAGTACCTCGGCATAACGCAACAGCCCGTAGGTCAGGTTACCGTTTCGGAAAGCATCGGCCTCCGACACGAATTTCCGGAACCAGTAGCCGGAACGGCTGGCCCGCTGGTTTTCGTGAAACATCGGGTTATTAGAATTATAGATATCTATGGTTTCCCCGTAAAACTCATCGCCGTGCCCCATGATACTGGCTTCATAGCGGGGATCGCGGTTCAGTTTGGGATCCAGTTCATATTCTTCTTTGGTATGGAGCGGGCATTCGTCTATGGGGCGCCCCTGTAAGGTCCAGTATGAATCCACAAGCGACTTCAACGGCACGCAATAGGATTCCCCGTTCCCCGTTCTGAAGTGTGGCCCCAGGTCGCGGAACGAATAGGTAGTGCTTCCGCTGAAACTTTCGATATCCTGGTGCTGGATAAATTCGTTATTGGTGGTAGCCCCTTCGTATTGAAACAGGTCCCTGTAATCGGGGTGCAGGCTGTAATTTCCGCTGTCCATGATCTCCCTGGCCAACCGTGCTGCAAGTTCGTACCGTTCGTTGTAAAGGGCATAACGCATGACCAATGCCTTAAAGGAATACTTATTGAACATGTACTTATTGGTCGTATATTCTTCCGAAGGAAGCCTGTCTGCTATTTCCTCCGACATTTGAAATAACCGGTCCAGTATTTCTTCCCTGGGGGTAGGTTCCAGTTTAGCCCCTTCGACGGTAGTAGGTTCAAGCAGGAAAGGAACGTCACCCCAGCGGGCGGTCATTTCAAAATAATGCCATACCCGGAGGCCTTCCAGTATGCTCTTATAGCGGGCCCGGATGGCTTCGTCCTCCACATAGGGTACATCGATATTGGCGATATAGGTATTTAACCGCCCCACGTGCTTGAGCCGCAAAGTATAGTAATATTCGAACGCACGCGTATTGCTGTTTATGGTTCCGTTGGCGATACGAAGATGGTGGTCGCCTTCGGAACGGGCATAGGCATTGTCACTTCTGCCGTCTTTCATGTACAGCAAGGTCCTCCTGTTGCTGTGATGGGTAAATACATCATAAAAACTACTGTAGGTTACCCGGCGCAGGTCGTCCTCATCGACAAAAAACTCCTGGAAAGTGGTAGCCGTGGGGTCGGTCTTGTCCAGGAAAGATTCACAGCCGGTCATTCCCACGGTTATAAAAACGGAAATAATAAGTAATTTCTTCATTTTGGTTTTGCTTAAACGGTTATAAAATGGTAAGCTTCAGTCCCAGGCTGTATGTTGCCATCCTCGGGTAATTGCCGTTTCCTCCGTCTCTTTCGGGTTCCAGGCCTTCCCAGTTGGTAAAGGTGATGGCATCCTGGGCGTTCAGGTATATACGCAGGTTTTTAATGCTTTTCCCGATTTCCGGAATGGTATAGCCCAGTTGCAGGGTTTTTACCCGGAAATAGGCGGCATTGCTCAACCAGACATCACTGAGTACGGCATTGGAACTGGCCCCTGTCCACGCCCTCGGAAAACGGCTGTCCGGGTTATCCGGTGTCCACCGGTTGTCCATATAATATTGTCGGGGTGTCCCGAGGTTATTGTTTTCCCCGTCCATGAGCACCGGGTATCCTTCAAGGCCATTAAGCCTGCTGGTACGTTTGCCCACTCCCTGTCCCAGCATACCGAAATCCCAGCGCTTATAACGCATGTTCAGCGTAATGGAATAATTCATATGGGGAAAAGGGTCACCGAGGTTTACCCGGTCCTGATCGTTAATGATACCGTCCCCGTTCTGATCCACGTAGCGAATGTCCCCGGGAAGAGTATTCGGCAACTTTGCCGTGGTGGCCTCCACTTCTTCGCGGGTCTGAAAATAGCCGTCACTTTCATATCCGTAAAAATTGTCTATGGCAATCCCCTTGTACCATACCTTATCTGCATTTCCTTTAAATACAAGTGTATCGGACTCGGAATAGCCCGCTTTCAGCACCTTGTTCCTGTTGTCGAACAACATGGCGCCGATGCTGTATGAGAAATCGCCGGCCTGATCGCTCCAATTTGCCGAGACCTCCCAGCCCTTGTTCTCCACTTCACCGATATTCACCGAGGATTCCAGGCTGTGCGATCCCGTGAGCGGAGGTACGGTAAAACTGGAGTAGATAAGGTCATAGGAATGTTTTTTATATACTTCGGCAGTGAGACTCAACCGGTTATTCAACACCGTAAGATCCAGTCCGATATTTCCCTGTCGCTGCTTTTCCCAGGTAAAGTTGGGGTTGGGCACACGCATGGTCCATCCCCAGTTGTTCACCACTTCCTGCCAGAGGTAAGGATCGACATTTTCGTTACCGATAAGGCCGTAAGACAAGCGGATTTTCAGGTTATTGATAGTGCCGTTCTCCCGGAGACCGGAGAGGAAATCTTCGTTATGAAGGTTCCAGGCCAAAGCTGCAGAGGGAAAGAACCCCCAGCGATGCCCCGGAGCAAACTTGCTACTGCCGTCAGTACGCGCGGTCATTTCCAGAATGTAGCGGTTGTCGAAGGAATAATTGAGTTTTCCGAAAAAGGAGGCCTTACTGATCTCGCGATAATCGGTATAGTTGTAATTCATGATCTCCGATCCGGCAATGAGATAGAGTTTGTCCTGATTCTTCCGAAGGGCCTGTTCATAATTGATATTTGCCCTGGCAGTAATTTGACTTACACTTACCCCCTGCTCGGCCCCTACGCTATTCTCCCAGGTTGCTGCAGGCTTGCCGTCACCGTCAAAAAATTTAAATGTCTGCCTTTTCTCTTTCCAGGCCGATTTGTTTATCATATAGGATACATTACCGTCAATGGAAAAATTATCAGTTATAAAATACCGGGGCCTGAGGTTAATGGTACTCCTGTCATATATATTATTTCTCAATCCCCCGTGATGAATGGATGCTACCGGATTCAGATCATTATAAAGGACATAGTGCTCCGGAAGATCAGAATCGTAAAATATTTCCTGTGTGGGGTTCATTTTCCAGGCATCCTCATACAACCCGTGACCGTCCGTATTAGCCATAAGCCTGTCTACCCGTAGCCGGTGAGCATAAAAATCGGCCATAAGCACAAACTTGTCATCTATATTGATATTGGTGTTGAACCGGGCGCTGAATTTTTCGCTTCCTTCATTGACATTTAACCCCATATCGGTAATATACCCTAACATCAGGTTAAAGGTCCCTACTCCCCCGCCCCCGGAGATACTTGCGGAAGCGTTGTAGGAATGCGCCCTTCTTTCCATGATCTCATCAAGCCAGTCCACATCCGGATAAAGCCCCTGGTCGGCCTGGCTGATATCTTCCTCGGTAAATAACGGTGTTTGCCCCTGCATGGTCCTGGCCTCGTTGTTGATCCTCATATAGTTTGCCGAATTTACAAAATCGGGCAGGTCTATGGGGTCGCTTATGGCTGCCCAGGTGTGCAGGTCTACCTTGAACTGCCCGGTTGTACCGCGTTTGGTCTCGATAATGATTACCCCGTTGGCCCCGCGCGAACCGTATAAAGATGCGGAAGCGGCATCTTTCAGTACACTTATGCTCTTTACCTGGTTAGGGTCTATATCCGTCAGGCTTTGTTCCATTCCATCTATAATCACCAGGGGAGTTTCATTTTGCAATGTACTTATTCCCCTGATGGAAATGGTTCCGGGCACTTCGCCGGGCATGTTGTTCCCCTGCAGCAGGGTTACTCCCGGAAGGGTTCCGCTAAAGGCTTCCTGCAGTTTGAATATCGGGCGGTTCACGGCGCGGTCCATATTCATTTCGGCCACAGATGATGCCACATGCTGTTTTTCTATGGTACTGTACCCTGTTACCACCACCTCATCCAGGGCGGTACTGGCTTCCTTCAGGAAAATATCGATCTGCGTTCGCCCTTCGGTGCGTATCTCCTCGCTCTTATAACCGATCATACTGAACATAAGAACGGCTTCTTCCCGGACCGCGAGCTGGTAATACCCGTCTTCATTCGTGGTAGTCCCTACATTGGTCCCTTTGACAAGAACGGTAACCCCCAGTAAGGGTTCGCCTTGTTCATCGGTGACGGTACCGTATATCATATCCTGCTGATACCTCAGGTTGTTGGTATTTCCGTAGCGGAAAACCGGGGACCTTTTCCGGGTCAGCACTATCTGTTCGTTCACAACCTTATAATTGACATCCGATTTTTTAAAAAGTTCGTCCAGGATGCGGTTGAGTTGTTTTTTGTCCGCTTTAATGGATACGTTTTTTCGGGTATCGACATCGTCAAGATTGTAAAAGAACTTGTATTCAGTCTGTGACTCTATGGCCTTGAATATCTCTTCCAGAGGTTCATTTTCCATATGCAGGGTCACTTTCGTTTTTTGTCCGTAGGACGAAAACGCCTGAAGCTGGAAAAAGGAAACGACTGTAAACAGTACAGCGAGCTTCATTTTCAGATCAAATTTTAAAGGACAAAGGGGGATGCCTTTAATCCGTAATGGATTTTTCATACTTTTATATTTTGGTGGTTCTACTTTTATTTTTAATCACTAAAATCCCTGATCGGGGAATGTGGCGGCATTCCCCGGTCTTTTTAGTACTTCTTAAAATCGGGCATGTATTGTCAAGGCATAGCTACAAAGTAGGCGGCCTTATGGAAAATCGTTTCATAATTTGGTTGTTTTATGTTAGTTGATCTGTACGTACAGTAAAAAATGTACTAAGTAACCACACAAATATTACGTTTGTGTTTTGCTGATGTTAATGTAGTATTAAATATATATCACCTATTCCCCGGGTTTTTCGATAACTATAACATTGTCCCTTACATGATAACTAAAAAGCCGGCTCTCGGTGAACGTGTGCAATACCTGTTCTATGGTTTCATTGTCGAAAGTAGCCTTGAAACGCTCTTCATTCAACCCGGTATAATTGTTCTTTATGGTCACATTGTATTTCCGTTCGAGAATTTTCAGCACGTCACTGAACGCCTTGTTATCAAAAATCACCTTGCCCTCCATCCAGGCGGTATAGTCTTCCACATCCACTTTTTCCGTCGTTATCTGCGATGTGCGTTTGTCTATCACTCCCATTTGTCCCGGTGACAGGACCGTTGTGACTTCTGTTTCTTCGGTTCCCCGAACGCCAACCTTTCCCCGGGTCAATACCACCTTTGTTTTCGGGTCATCCTGATACGCCGAAACATTGAAGCGGGTCCCTGTCACGGTAACATCCATTTTTTCTGTCCGGACCAGAAAAGGATTGTCCGGATCGCTTTTTACCTTAAAAAAGGCTTCGCCTTCGAGGAAAACTTTTCGGGTCCCTTCCCCGAATTTCACCGGGAACCTCAACCGGGTGCCTGCATTGAGATGGGCTATTGTACCATCGGAGAGTTTTAGTTTAAAGGTCTTTCCGTACGGTACGCGAAGCGTGTTGTACAACAGTTGATCCTGCGGAAGTACCGAAGCGTAATGCAGGGTGTCCCCTTTTTGAACAGTTATCGTTTTATTGGTACCGGTGATGATATGCTGCCGTTCTCCGGAAACAATGGTCTGTACGGTGCCGTCTTCCAGTTCCAGGGTGATTTGTTCATCCGGAATGACAAGTTCCCGTGTGTTCGACGACATGTAAGTATAAAGAAAATAGCCGCAACCCAGCAGAACAACAAGTATGGCAGCATACCGGATATATCCCCAACGGGTAGCGGTGCGTTTTTCAGACCGCCGGATCGTATGCGAAGTGCGGGCGTAGGCCTGTTCTTCGTCAAAATGATATAGCGAAGCGTGGAGAAGGTGCTGTAATTGTATCTCCTTTTTCAGGAACTCCTTTCCGCCCGGAGTTTCCATCCAGGTTTTAAGTACGCCCGCCTCTTCAACAGACAACTCGTCCCGCAGGAATTTTTTAATGAGATGCTTCGGTTTATCCTTCATGTAGATTATAACTACGCCTTTTAAACATTTACACACGGTTCTTATTGCGCCTTCCCGATATTATTCCCGAGGAATCAAGAACCTTTTTTCTGTTTTCCCGTACCTTTCTATATAGTATTACGCAGCTTTTATAAAAATCCCCCATGCCTTTTTAACTTTTTTTTGGAAAAGTATTATTCTATCTTTAATTTACTGTCCCAAAAAATGGAGACCCCCTAAATAATCATGGAATATTTTCCGGAGAACGAAACGAAATCGATTTCAGCTATCCGGTCAGGCAGCGAGGCTGCTTACCGGTCTGTATATCTGTACTATTACGAACGGTTGTGTATTTATGTCCTCAACTTTACTTCAGACCGGGTAGTTGCCGAGGATGTCGTACAGGAGGTCTTTCTCAAACTGTGGACCAGGAGACAACAACTCAAACCGGACGGTTCACTCAACGGCTATTTATACACCCTTGCGTATAACGAATACATAAACATTTACCGTAAAAACAGGCAACGGGACAGGGAACTGGAGGTTTTCAGATTAAAAAGCCTTTCGGAATTGCTGGAAGGTAATGAAGAGGCCTACCAGGAAAAACTAAGCCGTGTAAAAAAAGCTATTGAAGAGCTCCCTCCACGCTGTAAGGAGGTCTTTCTTCTGAACAAACAGCACGGTTTGCGCCACAAGGAAATTGCGAAACGGCTCGATATTTCAGTAAAAACAGTGGAAAACCAGGTAGGTAAGGCCATGACCCAGTTACGAAAAAAGGTGACTTCAGATTCGTTGATGTTGTTTTTCTTCCTGAAAAAAGTGCTGAAAAGCCACAACTTCAGAAAAATACACTGAAAAAAACTTATACATGTATTAATTAACAGGCCTCATCCCGACAAGGAAAAGGCCTGTTTTCACTTCTAAACTGTCGTCTCAGATCAATGATATACACCAATTTCCGCCAAAGCTGCAAATTGCTGTCCGTCGTGTGCTGACCGGGCTATGAATTTAAAATACCGGAACGTTCTTTCCGCCGGGAGTTCCAAAACCTGCTCATAAGTGTCTTCCAGGTCGCCCTGTAATACGGTTTCCCAGCTTGTGTTGTCATTACTCACCTGTATCTCGTAACCTTTTACGGCCCGGCTGCCTACGCGCTGGTGAATCACAAAACCTTTGGCCTGAAGTTCCTCCCCGGTATCGGTTACCAGGAAGTGGGGATAGCCGGGGGTATCCGTGTTCCAGCGGGAATGCCAGTATGTCTGCGGATTATTGTCTATGATATTGACGGCCGCCCCGTCTTCATTTACGGTTTCTTCCGAACTGAAATCCGTTACCTGCCAGTTGCTCTTGTCGTACTCGTTCTGCTGTCCGATACTGATATCAATATCCGGAACACCGGATACAAAGGCATAGTTGAAACCCGTCCAGGTATTGTTCCCGTTCTCATGATTCAATATAACACTGAACGTATATTCATTATTTTCCTTTTCCTTGAATTCGGACACCGGCATTCTTATTGAAAAACTGTTGTCGCCTCCCGGTTTGTTCACCCAGGTCACCGCCCTATACCCTCCGGGATCGGTCCCCGGCTTGTGATAGTAGGTGACATCTGTTACCGGGATATCACTTACAAACGATCCGGAAACCACAATATCACCGGCATCATAATATGCGCTCAATGCATCTATATAGGCATTGGTTTCGGTATAAAAGGCTTTCTCTTCCCTGGAAAAAACCTGGCAATTGTTCACTATGGCGGCGCTGGAATGTGCCAAAAAGGTAGGGCTGATACCAAAAGTGGAATTTCCCGGTCCCATCAGTGAAGTACCGTATGTACTGCTTTCGGATTCCGATACCGTAGACCCGCAATGCGGGAGGTTCAGGCCGTGTCCCATTTCGTGGTACAGTCCCCCGATCCACTTTGTGGCATTCCAGCCTACATCCCCGCCGGTCCCCAGGTTATCGTAACTCATACCGGGATAGTCCAGGGCGTAGGCATCTCTTCCGATACCGTAAAAAGGGACTCCCACTTCCATTTCTTCTCCTTCATCGAGTTTTTCGTTCACGGCCATGATGATCAGGTTGTGATCACCGGCCTTTTCTTCGGGATGTTCTGAAAAATACGCATCAACCTCAGCCTTGACTGCGGTGGCACCCCCTTCGTAAGGATAATTGTCGGAAGTCTTTTCTCCCTGGATGAAATGAAGTTTTACGAGTTGCTGTTCTTCGTTCTTCAGCAGTCCGAAGGTTTTGTTTCCATAGCCCCAATGCTGCATCCAGTCGCCGAAAAACTGTTGTCCTTCGAGCATTATTTTACTCAGTCTTTCGTGATAGTTTTCATTGAACTCCCTGTCGCTTGCCACAAAATAGATAACGTTCAGGTTATAGGCATGCGCCGATGTATAACCGTTTTCTTCCGGTTTTTCACCGGGACCGGGAAAGGTGTCGTCCGGTGCACAGGAATTGAACATTACAACAGCCGCCAGGGCTATCAGCTTAAAAAAGGATTTTCGTTTCATTGTATATAAAGTTTAAGTGGTTAAATTCTCTTATTTTCCGGTATTTACTTCCGGGGCATTAAATCCGTCGTATAAAAAGGCTGCCCCGCTCCGGGCAAGAGCAGCCTTAACAACTAACTAACTCCGTCAGCCGGTCATCACCGGCCAACTTATCGTTCTGTCATACGAAATTTTCATATCCCTGTTTTCAAGATTTCCCTGTACGGCACTAATATCCCGGGTTCTGTTCTATTATCCCGTCAGACAGATCAATTTCAGACTGCGGCACGGGCATCAGATAGAGTTTAGCGTCCCAGATACGGCTCTGGGCCGTAGTGTTCCTGATATTATTGATGTCTTTCATGACCTCGGGAGCCGTTTCCCAGCGCCTGATATCCATATACCTGTGTCCTTCCAGGGCCAGCTCTACCCTTCTTTCGTTCCGGATGACCTCCCGCAGTTTTTCCTTCGTGTTGTGAAAATTCCTGTCTACAGGCGGCATTCCGGCCCTTTCCCTGATCTGGTCGAGTGCGTCGTAAACAGAAGCATCCGGGCCACTCAACTCGTTTCCGGCTTCGGCATAGGTGAGCAGTACCTCCGCATATCGTATTAAAATGACATTGGCATGGTTCCCGATATTCTCCCGGTATATTTTCGGGTCTACCAGTTTCCTGAAATTATACCCGGTCTGCGACATGTTGGAGGCTCCCTGTATCCATTCGAATACAAAACCGTCTTCTATGGCATTCCAGGGAGAGCCGGGAAACATTATGGTAGCATACAAACGCGGGTCACGGTTGCGGAACTCTTCTTCAAAAGCAGGGTCTTCACTGTCATACCAGGTGGCACGCTGCTCCGGAGAAGGAGGAGTTACGGGCTCGCCCGTCTTATAACTGTTATAGCTGTTTACGAGTTCCTGTGTGGGTGTTACGGAACTCCATCCTCCTATGGACCCGGGAGGCAGATAGGTATTCAGGAAATTGTCGTCTACCTGGGGAATGCGCTGTCTGTCGAGAATAACCTCTTTATTACCTTCGTATTCCTGGTGAAAAAGGGCTTCGTAGCTTCGCAATCCCAGCCTGAACCTTTTTTTATCTGCTTCATCATCAAAATCCACCCAATGGCTGTAGTTATCCTGAAGGTTGATATTACTCTCCGTATCCAGTTTAAACAGGTCGTAAACTCCGAGATCCATGACCCGGCGGGCGGCATCTGCAGCTTCCTGCCATTGCCCTTCATAGAGATGCACCCTGGCTTTCAGGGCCAATGCAGCTCCTTTGGTGACCCTGCCTTTTTCGTCGGGTTTTCCGCCGGGATAGCTTACCGGAAGTACTTCGGCAGCTGCTTCCAGTTCATTCAGGATAAAATCCAGTACTTCCTCCCTCGGGGTACGGGGCACATCAACTTCGTCAATATTCAAGGTAGTGGTGACAAGAGGGACGGCACCGAACTTGCTCATCATCCTGAAATAGGAAAAAGCCCTGATAAACCTGACTTCGGCCTTATACCGGGCCAGCAGGCCGGGATCGGCATTTTCCACGGCATCGGCATTTTCCAGGAAATAGTTGCAGCGGCGTTTATCGATATATCCCCAACCGGCATTGGCGGCTGTTGTTATACTTCCGGAGGATACCTCGGTTGCGGTACTTTCCCAGGGATACTGGGCATGGGCATTGTCTGAAGAGCCGTCGTCATAAATAAAACCTTCTGCCGGCAGTTGATTGTATATGCCATTGACCGCCTTGTAAAGGTCTTCTTCCGTTTTCCAGAATGTGTCTTCGGAAAGTTCGTCGAGCGGGGGCCTTTCCAGAAAATCGTCAGAACACGATACCATTAAAACCATGGCCCCGATGAGTGTATATATTAATCGCTTATTCATTTTTCTTGTCATTTATACGGTTAGTAATGGATTAAAACCTGAAGTTAAACCCGAGGGAAAAGGTTTTTACACCGGGATACCCTCCCCTTCCCGACCCGGATTCCGGGTCGTAATCCGCAAGGCGCTTATCGGCCATAAAGGTGAACGGATTGTTGGAGGTGGCGTATACACGGCACATGGACATCCCCAGTTTTGAACTCACTTCTTCGGGAAATGTATACCCCAGGGTAATGGCCCTCACCCTGAAATAGGAACCGTCAAACAGCCAGAAGGAAGAACGATTGCCCGTAGCATAATTCTGGTTTCCGTCCTGAGATAACAACAATCGCGGAAAATCGGCATCAGGGTCCGGGTTGTCGGTGGTCCACCTGTTCTTTAACTCTTCCTTGATGCCTGCACCGTTGAAGAACGGGAAGGAAGCTTCATTGTCCAGGTAGGTCTTCACCTTACCTACGCCGTAAGTGAGCACTTCCAGGCTGATCCCCTTATAGGCGGCACTGAGGTTAAAACCGTAGTTTAACCAGGGAACATCATTACCGATAACCACACGGTCGTCTGCATTAATTACACCATCTCCGTTAATATCCCTGTACTTTATATCTCCCGGGGCGGTTGCAGCCGATTGAAATGCGTGATTTTCCACATCGGCTTCATCTGCAAAGAGACCATCGGCCTTATACCCGTAAAAGTCACCTACGGAACCGCCTACCCTTTCTATCCAGTAACCGCTGATCCTTTCTTCACGGCCACCGCCCAGGCTTAGGATCTCATTGTCGATCGTGGAGAAGTTCCCTCCTATGGTATACCGGAAATCATCTCCTATTTTATCGGAGTAGCTGACCGTGAGCTCAAATCCTTTGTTCCTGGTCTTGGCTATGTTTTCGTAAGGGATCCCATCATCCGGAATTCCATACGTTGCTAACACCGGTCTCCTCGTGAGGATATCCCGGGTGTCTTTTATGTAATAATCGGCCGTAATATTTAATTTGTTATTAAACAGGATTATGTCGAGCCCTACATCGGTCATATTTACTTTTTCCCAGGAAGCCAGCTTGTTTACGCCGTTGCCCTGCCATACACCATCCTGGGGGCCGTTTTCAAAATTATATTGATACCCAATATTCAGCAGGTCAAAGTAATTTCCTATACGCACCACGTTCTGATTCCCCAGAGATCCCCATGAGCCACGGAGTTTCAGATGGTCCAGCCAATCTACATTTTCCATAAAGGATTCCCTGGAAATGATCCACCCGGCAGAAAAAGAGGGGAAAACGGCCCGGCGGTGATCCGGGTGAAAACGGGAGGAATAATCGATACGGGTATTGGCTTCGAGCAAATACTTGTCGGCAAAGGTATAGTTAAACCTTCCGAAAAAGGATCGCATGGCCCATTCTTCCTGGCTGCTTCTGTTAGCCTGTCCGTCATTGTCCGAACTTATGTCCTCGGGATTCCCCGAACCGCTGCCCACGGTGGTCATATTGTCATTGGGAAAGTTTTTTCTCCCTACAAATGCCGTACGGAAGGTGTTGCTTTCCTGGCTCGCCCCGACCGTTACTTTTCCGTAGTGGTCGCCGAAACGACGCTCGTAATTTACGGTTCCCTGTATCAGGAATTCCTGTCGTTTTCTCCAGTATTCCTTCATTTCGTTAGGGGTTACCCGTGTAGCGTTCATGGGATCGCCGGTAAGGAAACTGTTTATGGGAGCTATAGTACTGTTGAAGGACCAGGAATTGGAATTGGTGTATTTCAGGGAAGTAAGTCCGTTTATGGATAACCCTTCGAGCGGGGTCAGGGAAGCATTGGCCGCCAGTTGCAGGTAATTATCCCTGTCCCAGGCACTCCCGCCTTCTTCGAGGATTCGCAACTGGTTGCGCCCGGCAGTCTGGGCATTTTCATTACCGGCATCCACAGAGCCCCATGCTCCGTTGGACTGGCGTACTACGGATGTGGGCAAAGAGCGGTTGAGTTCCGTCCAGCTTATATTTCCGCCGTCGCGGTCAAAATCCTGTTTGATAAAGGAGAAGTTGGTTCCTACTTTTAGAATGTTTTCAATAACCTTACTCTCCGTATTCAGTTTGGCCACTATCCTGTCCTGTTTTTTCCCCGGAATAAGCGATTCCTGATCAAAATAAGATACCCCGAGATAATAATCGGTAACCTTTCCGGGGGCACTGATGCTGAGGCTGGCTTCCCGTTGCGGTGCGGCCGAACGTAATACAGTCTCGTACCAGTCCGTGTTCGGGTATAAGTCGGGTTCGGAACCATCTGTAAATTTTTGGATTTCTTCGTCCGTAAAAATGGGTGCCCTTCCTGCATTGTTCAATGCTTCGTTATACAGCCTGGCGTAATCTGCCGAATTTACATAATCGGGCAGTTTGGTAGCCGACTGCCATCCGTAGCTCGTATTAATTTCCACCGTTACCTTTTTGGCACTTCCGCGTTTTGTGGTAACCACAATAACCCCGTTGGCCGCACGTGAACCGTACAACGCTGCGGAAGAGGCATCTTTGAGGACCGACATGTTTTCAATGTCATTCGGGTTAAGTGCGGCAAATTCCTGTGCGGTAGCGGGAATACCGTCAATGATGTACATGGGCCCCGGGGACCCCAGGTTGCTGCGTCCGCGGATGGTTATTCCCCCTGTATTATTACTGGTTCCGTCACTGTTACGCCCCACATCCCCGGGACGTTGCAATATGGTAACGCCCGGAGCAATTCCCTGCAGGGCATTTTGTGTGGATGTCACGGGACGGTTCACAAGTTTTTCATTGCTCACGGAAACCACTGCCCCTGTCAGGTTTTCTTTTTTCTGTGTTCCATAGGCCACTACAATCACCTCATCGAGTTCGGAAACGTCTTCTTTGAGGATCGCATCTATTTTTTCCTGTCCGTTTACGGCAATTTCACTGGTAACGAACCCTATATAACTAAAAACCAAAACAGCATCCGGCCCCGGAACGGAGAGTTCATAATTTCCGTCGAAATCCGTTGCAGTTCCGGTTTGTGTCCCTTTTACCAGTACCGTTACTCCCGGTAGCGGGCCACCATTCCGGTCGGTTACCGTTCCGGTGACCTGTAACTGCCGGTTTTCTGTGGTTCCGGATACTTTCACCGAACCGTTTTCACGTTCTGTGAGGAATATCTGTTCACCGATAATGCGATATGCGGTTCGGGTATCACCGAAAATGCGATGCAGTACGGCGGTTATTTCTTCTTCCTCCGCTTTTACCGAAAACGTGCGTTGCAGATCAACATCCCTCGTCCTGTAGACAAAGTGAAAATCGCTTTTACTTTCAATAACATCTATAAGGCGTGCCACGGTAATGTTGTGCATATCCAGGGAAATCCTGTTTTTTTGTGAATAAGAGGTATTGGCCTGCGCCGTAAACAGCACGATACATAAGAACAGGGTACTAAGCCTTATTTTGGCCTTAAATCCGGCATATAGAAGTCCGCCTCTTCTTCGGTGAAGAAAATTTTTCATACTTTTAAAAATGTTTAAGTGTGGTTAAATTTTGGTTTAATCACCGTTCCGAAATCGGGAAATGCGTCACCATTTTCCGATTTTTTGTTCCTGCTTCCGGTCAGGACAGTGATACGTTTCCGAATAATTTCCGTCAGTCTGCTGGTCGTTTCATAAATATTTGAGTTTTAGCGTTAGTTTATTCTATGATTATTTTATCCTTTTTCACGGTGTATTTTATACCATAGGTGATCTCCAGGTATTCCAGTACCTTTTCTACCGGTTCACTGCCAAAACTGGCATTGAATTCTTCGCTGGCAAGGTTTTTATTGTGAATACTGATGGACACGTTGTAATGCCTTTCAAGTTTTCTGAGGATGTTTTCAAAGGTCATGTTCCTGAAAACGAGTTCGCCATTCATCCAGGAAGTGTATACCCCGGTTTCCACCGGCTTTATCGTTAAACGTTTCTCACGGCGGTCAAAACTGCCTTTATGTCCCGGAGTGAGCATGGTTTTCGAAACGGTATCGGTTTTGTCTTCATATAATCCGACGGAACCCTCTACCAGTACCACATCAGTCAGACGGTCTTCCGGGTAAACGGAAACATTAAACCGCGTACCGAATACTTTTACCTGAAGCCCACCGGTATTTACTATAAAAGGATGTTCTTTGTTCTCTGTTACTTCAAAAAAGGCCTCCCCGGTAAGGAATACCTCCCTGTTCCCTTCCGATGAAAAGCTTTCCGGATATTTCAGGGTGGTCCCGGCATTCAGATATGCTGTTGTACCATCTGAAAGCACCACGTCAAAACGTTTCCCGTAGGGCACTTTTAATGTATTGTAAGCCATTTTGTTTTCTTTCTCCGAAGCGGTATAGGTCAACCGGTTTTTGTCCTGTTTTCCCACCACATGCCCGGAACTTCCTATAACTTCACCGGAGTTTCCGGGTTCGATTACCCTTACCTCCCCGTTACCCAGTTCCAGTGTGACGGATTCTTCCTGCACAGTGGTTTCAGGACTGTTTTCAAAAAGCGCGGCAGCCAGGAAAAACGTCCCGGCGGAGATTAAGACAAGGATAAACGCTGCAACGGTTAAATACCTTTTTTTAAAGCGTTTCTTCCGTATCGGAACGACCTTGTCTTTTTTTTGACCTTTTTCCAGGATTTTATGATAAATAGCATCGGCCTTACTTTCCTCCATCCCGGGCCTTTCTTCCAATAGCTCCAGTATATCCTCCACGGAGGGTATCTCACCGGATGGTGTTTGTTCCCTGAAAAACGCCACTACCTCTTCTGTTTCCTTCCCGGAGCATTCTCCGAGAACGAATTTTTCGAACAGTAGCCGTATGTCCTTTTTGTCTTTCATTAAAATGTTGTTCGAGCACACTTTCATGTATAATACAGTTGAAAGTAATCTGAGTACTATTTAAAAAGTCTTTTTTTTGATCTGCAGAATTTTCCTGACCTCATCTTGTAGAACAAGTTCTAAATGTTATTCCGCAATTATAGCACTGTTCTTTATACCTAATCACGTATTTTAGTGCCTTTAAAATTATCGGGGGTAAATTGTTTTGTTTTACAAAATCAACTACATATGATTATTTTCGGGACCAGGGGGATTTCCTCTACGCAGACATCGGGCAAGTTTCATTGCCCGCAATGCAATGCACAACAGTCTTACAAAAGAAAAAAGGTAACAAAGTTTTTTACCTTGTATTTTATACCGCTTATCCCCCTTGGCAAGAGAGGGGAATACGTGGAGTGTACTACATGTAAAACTACATTTTATACCGGGATTTTAGGGGATCCCGAATAAAAGAAAGCAGGCTACGGAAAATACCGGGATATCATAAGGCGCCCAAAACGGACAAAAACAACACAAAAGTAAGGTCGCTGTGGGCAAACAGAAAATTACGTATGGTTTCCAGGGCGCTACTCATCTGATTTTTTACGGTGCTTACGGAGATCCCGAGTTCTTTGCTTATTTCCTCATAACTCATCCCCTGGTTACGGGACAATTCAAAAATACGCCTGCGTTTCGGGGGAAGTATGGCTATGGCCTCCTGTTTTATACGATTGTAATAGGCGTCATCAATCGTGTTTTCGGCGTGGTTGCAGGATTGCCGACTCATGTAAAATATCTCGTTCCGGAGTTTGTGGTCATTGGCCGCTTTTTGTAAAAAATTGATAGCAAGGTTCCGGGTAATGGTGAACACGTAAGATTTAAAAGAAAGATCGGGATTCAATTTTTCCCGGTTCAGCCATATTTTAAGAAATACATCCTGTACGATCTCTTCGGCATAATCGTTATACTTCAGTATACTTTTCCCGTAAGCATAAACATCATTCCTGTAAAGATCAAATAACTCCCGGAATGCTGTTTCATTGTGGTCCAGCAGTTTTTTTACCAATGACTTCTCCCTATTTCCACTCCTTACACGCATGGGTTAAATACTATTATTCCAACATCATTTCAGTTGTTATGCATAATTTCAGAAAACCGGAAGGCAATCCTTTCATAAAAGTGTACGAACACACAATTATTTTAAAAAAAATGCAAGTGTTGCCTTTATTCTGTATTACCTGCATAATTATTCTTAAAAAAATCTTAAAACTTCAGCTAATATATAACTTTTTTCGATGTACGGAAAAAATGCTTTTTCTTTTTTGTCCCTTTTTATTTCAAAAAACAGCATTCCTTTCTGAAAAAACAGATAAAAACCGTCCCTGGTACTGACTTCGGGACGGTTTTTGTTATTGTGAATACTGATTTCCGATTATCTTCCGGATTACTCTGTTTCCGATATAAAGGTGCCGTTCGCCCCCTCTGCCGTATTTTCTTCTGCATCCGGAGCTACAAGTTCGGGCAGTTTTTCTTCAAACAGTTCATAGAACTCCTGACCGGACATAATATGGCCCTGTTTATGCACGTTACGGGCCAATTCATAAGCCCATTCGGCAGCGGCCATACGCTGGTTCGGCGTGCCGTGATGGCCGGAATTGGTAAATCCGCAGTCGCCTATATTGTAAAACACTTCAAAAAACTGTTTCACACGTTTCCAGTTCATCGTAGCGCCTCTTTTATGTGTAAGGTAATATGCGGCAAAGGCATCGGCCATTAATTCCGTTCTCCTGGTCGCTTCAGGTTCGTCTTCGGGGTCTACGTCTACAAAATAACCGTTATCGTACTGGATCTGATGCCCGAACTCATGTGCGAGTATGGCCTGGGGAGCCACATCACCGAAACCTATGGCGTCCATGCCCTGCATGATACCGTCACCCATTACAATTTTATCCGGGATAAATCCTAAAGGTGCTACTTCCTGTCCCTGAAAGGCAAAAGCGTTGAAAGTAAAGATAGCCCCGTTTTCGCGGTTAAGGGTTTCGTATTCCTCTACAGTTTCCTTCAGGAATTCCGCGGTGCCCATATTTTCTTCTATGGTGCCCCCGTAGAGCAGTTGCAGTGTTTCTGCCGATTTTTGAAGATCGAGATAGGTATCGAAATGCATTCCGGCGAGTTCCATGTCACCCGCATCGATATCCCAGAAACGGGACAGGTCCCTGAAGGTCCGTTGTATTTGATTGGTATACTCCCCGTCAGGGCCGAAATAGGCCTTTTTGTTTACGTCCTCATCCAAAAGCAGGGCATAATATGTAGGTATATCCCCGTAGAATGTATAGACCAGCGCCTCGAACAAGCTCCAGCCTTCGGTCAGATAGCTCGTGTATTCCGTAAGGGGAAGCTCATCCGTACTGCATTCATAATCATCGCCGTCGATAGCACTTTCCACCTGACTTTTGAACTGTCCGTCAATAAAATTAAACCGATCGGTAAATTCCCCGAGTTTTTCTTCCGCACTTTCCGGAAGCGAGGCCCTCAGCCTGTCCATTCGTTCCGATTGTTCTACCGTGTCAATTTCCGTTACGGTATACTGGGCATTCAATTCTTCTTCGTAAGCACTTTCTTCATTACAGCTCACGAACAAACCGGCAGACAAGGTGCAAACACCTAATAGCATCTTAATTCTTTTCATGGTAATAGTGATTTGTTTAAAATTTAACATTATTCACACTATTAGTTAAAAGAAGTTCCGTTTTCTTACACGGAAAGGACTCTTTTTGACAAAAAAGACACAAAAACACTACATGTCAAATATTTATATCGGAGAGTAGTCGGCGTAATTTCCGGATTCTCCATCCGTAAAAGAGCCAGACCAACAACCAGAAAACGAGAAAGAGTACCGCACCGAAAAAGAGCTCATTCCCTATGAAGAATACATACCTTTTTAAGGGGTTTTCCATTTGCAGAAACTCCAGTGACCTTTTACTCACTGCATGGAAATCACTGCCTTTTACCAGGGTACCGACAATGTAATATATAATGATACCCAGTGCATAAAACAGGGCAAACAGTAGATAATACCTGTAAAAGCGTTTCATCAGTTCCAATACCTTTTCGGTATTTTCCTTTACGGAAAGCGTTCGGTTAAAAGGGCTCTTTATTTTCCGGATGACCCGTATAAAAATAACCATAAGTACCACAGAAAAAAGAATATTAACCAGTTCAAAGTTTTTGGCCCAGCGATCATCTGTCTTAAAAAACATAATGGCCGAATCGACGATCTCCCATGCAAAGATCAGGATCTCCAGACGTAAAAATATCCGGAAATAACGCAAAGCAGCCCTGCGTTTCGACCGGATTATCGAAACCATCTCTTCCTTGCCAGGCATTTCAACGGCAGGAGTGTCGAGCTTTTTGCTCAATGTGGTTTTAAAATCGTCTAAATCCATAATCGGCCTGTCCGGCATTAATAGTTACCGGCTTCCTTTTTTAAAAACTGTTTTATCCTGTTTATTTTCACCCCTACATTACTAACGGAAATTCCAAGTATTTCTGACATCTCCTCGTAACTGTGATTATCAATGTACAACAATACCAATGCCTTATCTACGGGAGAAAGCTTGTTTATCGTTTGATATAAGATATCGATCTGCGATTTTCTGGACTCATCTTCGCCTCTGAGATTGATGTATCCGGATTCGATAAGCTTTGTCCGATCGTTCTTTTTGCGTTTCTTGATTTGTGTAATAGCAGTGTTCATGGCTACACGATACAGCCATGTGGAAAATTTGGAATTGCCTTTAAAATTCGGGAAGGACGACCACGCCTGGTAAAGAATTTCCTGAAACAGGTCTTTTTTATCCGATGCTACCTCAGCATAAAGGTTTACCACTTTATGAATTATTTTCTGGTTTTCCCCGATAAGTTCCATAAACCTTTCCTCCATAGCAGATCATGTCATTTGCCATACATGCCAGATAATGCTTAGGGGGGTAGTTGGATGTAATTTGATACTGACAAACATACTATTTTTTAACAGAAAAAGGTACCTGAGAGAACCATAAATATGATGTTCCCGCCAGGTACCTTACATTAATTCTGTTCCGACAAGCCGAAAATCCGGTCCCTAAAATCAGGTTTTGGCCTTTTGATAATTTCCATCATCCGTACCAGCACCGGACGTTTCGATGACGATCACAAAGGGTTTGTTTACGGAAGCATCCGGTTTGTGGTATATAAAATATTCATCACGGTGTATTTTTTCGATATTCAGCTCAGTTTCCGGTTTTTCCAGCAGGTAGGCCTTTTCCAGCCGGTTTTTTTTCGGGGTTTTTACGCGGAGGGCACCGGAGACAGGGGTATTGAAGACCACCATGTATGTTTTTCCGGTTTTCCGGTTTACGGTGTAGTAGCCCCAGTCTTCTTTTTCCCAGGCCAGGTGTCCGCATCCGTATACGGCTTCGCTGTTTATCGCCATCCAGTCTCCTATTTCCGCTGCCAGTTCCGTTTCTTCCGGTCGGATATTTCCCTGTCCGTCCGGGCCGAAATTGAGTACGAAATTACCGTCCAGTGAGACGGCCTTTACCAACATTTCTATCAATTCGTTACTCGTCTTTACATGGCCCCTCCAATCGGAATGATAACCCCACTGGTTCTCCGGAATGGTCATAACACAATCCCAGTCGTTGCCATTGGTATCTTCTATGGTATTCGGCATTTTACGCTCCCAGCCCTGTTCATAATCCCCTATCAGATCGCCATTGGTATCAAAGTGGCGGTTGCCGTTTTCATCCGGGCGAAAGCGGCTCCCGATGATAAGCCCGGGCACCATTTCCCGAAGCTCTTCACCCAGTGCATCGGCAAACTCTGCCTGTTCCTTCCAGGCCGGGTCCCATGTACCGTCAAACCATAAGCCCTTGGTTGAAGGGTACCGGGTGAGCAGTTCCACAAGCTGGTTACGGGTGAATTTTTTGAATGCTTCATATCCCTCCCTGTCTTCTTCACTCTTCAGACTACTCCTATATCCGGGATGGTTCCAGTCTATGATAGAAAAATACAGGTAAACATCTATCCCTTCGGCATCATAGGCTTCTACCAGTTGTCCTATGATATCCTTTTTATACGGGCTTTTTTCAACGGTATAATCAGTATATTCACTGGGCCACAGGCAAAAACCGTCGTGATGTTTTGTAGTGATGATCACATATCTGGCCCCCATATCTGCGGCCTGTTCTGCCCATGACTTAGCATCGAATTTTTTCGGGTTGAATTGCTTGTAAAGGTTGTCATACGCATCTTTCGGCATGCCCTTCCAGGAACGTATCCATTCGGCTGCACCCGGATAATATTTACCGTCCCAGTGTCCGCCGGGAATGGCATATACCCCCCAGTGTATGAATTGTCCCAGTCCGTAATTGCGCCAGGTCTGCATGTATTTGTCGGTACGTTTTCCGAGCCGGTGTGCTCCGTGTTCAAGATTTACCGAAACTCTTTTTTCCGGTTTATGCGATTGGGCGTTCAGGCCCATGCCAAATGATAAAAATGTTATCAGCAAATAAATAAACGCTATTCTTTTCATGTTTTTAATTCCTTTTTTTGTATTGGTTCCAATGTTCCTAACAAATCCGACAGACGACTTCGGGAGATGTATTTTTTTGTTTATTCCAGCATCCATTCCATTTCATCCGTAAGGTCTTTTCCCCTGTTTTTTCCTACAGCCCTGATCTTGTTCACTCCTTTTTCCAATTGCACTTCAAACACGCGGTGTTTATCGTTTACTCCCCGTTTCCCCGTCACTTCTTTCCCGTTTACAGTAAGGGTGATTTTATTGAGGTTGGAAAAAAGCTGCACAGTAGTATCCGGTTGTGTACGTTTGTTATCTCGCCTGTTGGCCAGATATAGCATCGGTTCCGGATTCCAGTTGGCCTTATACCAGTAAAAAGCATCTTTTTTCCGTTTGCGGTCAAAAGTGATAAGGCCTTTAAGGTTGCGGGCGTTCACTCCTCCCCTGTTCCACATGGGAACGGCAAATTCGAACATATTCCACAGATAAGAGGCTGTAATATACGGGTGCTTTTCAATAATGGCCCATTGCCGGATATGGGTTTCCGTCTGGTAGTTTTCGGGGAAAAACTTACCGCTTACGGGATTTCGTTTTTCCGGGAGTTCTTCGGCACTTTGATCGATATTTCCATCGGCGCCGTATTCTGCGAGGATGAGCTTATAGCCCGGATATTCCTTTTCGAGCCCCGTTACCCAGTTTTTCAGGTCACCTATCCTGCCCTGGTACCATCCGTAGTACCTGTTCATTCCCTGTACGTCCCCGGCAAGGTTTGCCGGCCTGTCCATTTCGCCGTAGCCGCTTACAGCCCCTGTTAACCTGTCCGGGTCGTTGGTTTTTGCAATAGCGTTCAGTTCGCGGGTAAGTACGGCCACATATTCGTCGGGGGTTTTGGAATACACCTCGTTGTGCATGCCCCAGATGTAAATGGAAGGGTGATTAAAGTTCTGGCGGATAAGCTCGGTCATCTGTTGTTTGGCATTGGCCGCTTCTTCCAGGGTATAGGTATTTACAAAAGGAATTTCGGCCCAGATGAGAAAGCCCATTTTATCAGCAAGTGCATAAATATGATCGGATTGTTGATAGTGGGCCAGGCGTATGGTGGTGGCCCCGATTTCCCGGATAAGCTCCATATCTTCTTTTTCCTGCTCCGGGGAAAGTGCATTGCCGTATTTCCAGCGGTCCTGGTGACGGGTAACACCATACATGGGATATTTTTTTCCGTTCAGGAACATGCCCTCACCGGCTTTGAGCTTGAAATCGCGAACCCCTAAAGGTTGTGTAACAGCATCTGTTGCTCTTCCATTTTGTATGACCGAAGTGGTCAGGGAATACAGGTAAGGGTCTTCCACACCCTGCCAGAGGTGCGGGGAGCGCAATGTGAGCTCCTGTTCTGCTATGGTCATGCCCTGCGGACTTACGGTAACTTCTTTTTCTTTGAAGACCACTTGTTTACCGTCAGCATTTTTTATTACGGTTTGCAGCGTGACCTGTTTAGCTTTTTTTTCCCTGTTCTCCAGTTTGGTTTTTACAGTTATATCTGCTTTTCGTTTGGTGACGTTCTTTTGTGAGATATAGATTCCGGGAGAAGCGTAATCGGTTACGGTAATATTTATCTTATCGGTAATGATAAGGTCGACCGGCCGGTATATTCCTCCGTAGATGGGGAACAGAAAGTGGTTTACGGGCAGTACATCCTTTCTGGCCTCGTTATTGACCTTAACGAGTATGGTGTTCTTTTTTCCATAATCAACAGAATGTGTGATCTCAAACGCAAAAGCGGAGTAGCTTCCTTTGTGCTCTCCTATAAAACGGTCATTTATGTAAAGTGCCGCCACTGAGCCCACTCCTTCGAACCTCAGAAAAAGCCTTTTGCCTTTCCATTCCTTTTTTGCAAAAAGTTCTTTTTTGTAGAAAGCATCGCCCGTATAAAAATCCCGGCCGAGTTGCATGTCTTCCTTGTTGTAGGAATGCGGAATATCGACTTGTTCCCAGTCGCGGTCTACAAAGCCTGTACTTTTTTCATAATCTTTTTCCCCTTTTTTAAACTCCCATTGCTCATTGAAGTTTATGATCTCACGGCCCTGGGTATAGCCTTTTGAAGCAAATATTATACCTGCCATAATTAAAAATACAAGCCTGTATGGGATTGTATTTTTAATAAAAAAATTCGTCCTGTCTGAGGTTTCGATTACTTTTTTCATTTGTAGGTGATCCTTCATTTTCATGTTTATGGTTAAACTCGTTTTGTCAGGTTCTCTCTGGCAAGATATAAAGTTATTTCAAAAATGGGTTCGAGCACAAAAAATATTAACGTATTAATTTCCTACGGATAGAAGGCTCCCCTTCCCGGAGGAAAGGAGAGCCAAAAAACTAACTAACTCACAACTCAAACATTGGTGTGAGACTTTTTCCCGTTCCCTATATCCGATATTGATCAAACCGGGTGCGTATGCGAAACGGGAATTCCGAAGACCGGGTTAAAGCCCTGTCCTATCAGTTTATCCGGACGCCATTCCCCGTTCCCACGGTATAGCTTTGTCCGTTATAATCAAATTGTACATAAACCACACCAACCGTAGGAGCGGACACATCGTCCCAACGTACGTCTGCGGTAGTACAATATTCCTGTATGGATTCCAGTGTGCCGTACTCCACATGCCACTGCACATTACTTATTGCAGGTCCGGAACTCTCACAGACAAGTGTGCCATTATACAGCAGGGAATACCTGGTTTCCTGTCCTCCTGCGACATCGGTCATACCTGCCATTGTAAATCCGCTGTCCTGCGCAGCTACAGAAAAGCTAAAAAGGGTGATTAGTAATAGAAAAAATACTCTTTTCAAGGTTTTCGGTTTTAAAGATTAATTATTCATGATCGTTTTTATGCAAGGCCGTCCTACTCTTCATCCCTGAGTAAAGTAAGGTCTTCCTCCGGTGCCGGTAAATTCAATGCAGCGATCTCATCATAAACGCTTCGGGCTACGGGAAGCCCCCATTTCCGGAAGAAATCCGTAAGATCATACCCGGATATGGTACAGGATTTCAGCATAAAATACCGCATCCTGTCACTATTAGTCCCCGGATCAGGGTTTTCCTCACGGGTTTCCTTGTGCAGTCGGATGTAAAAGTCATCGCCGTATGCCAGCCACAACTGGTGGAACATGGCCATGCGTATCCCGTGTGATGCGGCGGAAGAGTTAAAATTCCGGTCTGCATCCGGCAGGGCCAGATAGGTTTCTACCACGGGCCATTCGCCATTGGTAGACACCCGGGAAGGAGAAAGGCCAAATGCCCTTTCGGCAGCCAGCGAATATATATTTACCGTAGCTTCCCCTACTTCAGACCACGTCCACGCCGCCTGCTGATGTACATGCCCTGCTTCGTGCCAGGGGCCCCAGCCGTTCATTCCCCCGAGTTTTTCGGGCATAAGAAGCCTGTCAATAACACCCCGGGTAAAATAAAGGGCTATACTGGCGGCCATATATCCGCCTGCTTCGGGAGCTCTCACGGTAAGCAGAAATTTATATTCCCGGTTTTCATGTACGGGGGAAGATCCGTCCAGTCCGCTTATTGCACCTTCGGCTTCCATGATCCTGTCGAGGTATTCGCACATCAGGTCCTGGTCTTCGTCTTTATGGGCAATGGCATCTTCGAGGCCCACGGTAAGCATGGCGTGATCGGTAACAAACATCACATCCCTTACATCATCGAATATATCGAGCATCTGAAGCCATTCGCTTTTTGTGGTCGCTCCCTTAACATAGTAAGGGACTTTCTTAAAGCCGTCCTGGAACTTGATTTCAGCAGAACTGTCAGGCGCTTCCGTGGTGACATAACGTACATAAACGGTACCGCCATATTCATCGGCCACAAAAATGTTATTACCTTCTTCCAGAGAGTAGTATGTTCTTAAGGGCCTTACATTATCACGGAAAGGTGTTCCCACCACTACCTGCGGCAAACGGTTCCCGGTTAATTGTGTCACCTTTACTTTTAAAGTGTCGAAAGGGGCTACGTGAAACCCGGTGGGCAACATATCGTTATGATTTCCGCGTTGGGCCAGTCGCTCTTTTACCTGGCCCTGGGTAGGGCCTTCTTCAAATACCTGTTTGCGTTTGGCACCCAGTTCTTCGGCGAGATAAATGCTTTCCTCACTGGTCAGGGTAACATCTTCCGTCTCTGTTTCACGGCTACAGGAAACGGCCAGCATGGATACAATCCCCCAAAACATGGCATATCGCATCTGTTTTGCATAAGTTTTCATGGTGTGTTCTTTTTTGGTTAAAGTCATCTGGTTTTTTCATATTTCCCGATTTTCCGGGACTAAAGATCCCGGGTTATCCTTTTCACTAAAACGGAATATGAATACCCGGAATCTTTTTGAACATCAATCAATTTTCGCTTACAATAATGGAGGATGCCTTGTCATTGAACGATGACAGGAAGGAAACATCTCCCGTAAGTTCATAAGATTCTCCCGTAAAATTATCTTCCGAGTATAAGGTAACTTTAAGTCCCAGAGGAACCTTTACAGAACTAATATCGTTATCCAATCCTCCGAGTGTTATGAGGTCATTTGTGGAATAAGAACCTACTTCCAGTTCCACTCCCCATCCGTTATAGCTGGAATGCTGAAATACCCCCGCTTTGGTATTTTGAGTGTATTCGCCATTTACGAATTCAAAGGAATAGGTGTGAGTTTTAATGGTCCCGTTTTCCAGGAGGAGTTTGATCTTCAGCTCATACGGCCAGTCGCCGTGATCCTGTATTTCACCGATCGGAATATCGATCTGGAATGAATTGTTATTCTTGTTGGCGATCCACGACACCGAATTGTAGTCCTTATTAACCCCGGACCCTTCGCCGTTCACATTGGGATCGAGCCATACCAGTACCTTGCTTACGGGTTTATCACTGGTAAAAGTTCCCGAAAGCTGAATGACATCATTCATATCATCATAACTTAAAACGGGGGTTACGGTAGTGGTAGCTCCTCCGTAGATATCGGAAACCGGATTGGACTGAAAGACCTGGTTCCTGTTAAGTATGGCACAGTCTGCCGGTGGAATAAACGTGGCTTCTCTTCCCCAGGTATAATTTCCGGAGCCCATGAGTGAGGTTCCCAGTGTCTGCTGGTCAGAAACCGTAGCCTTATTGTGGGCCAGGTTCAGGCCATGTCCCAGTTCGTGCAGCATCCCCGCAATTAAATTTGAGGACGTGCTTGGAATTTCTTCCACGCTGATGTTCGGGTTGTCCACCGCAAAACAGCTTCTTCCCCAGCCGTAGAAGGGCTGGCTCCCGCCATCCGTGCGCTGTGGTAATATGATCAGGTTATGCTGGCTGGTAAATTCCCCGGGGTGGCTTGCTTTATAGGCATTGATCTCATTGATAATGGTACTTCCGCTACCGTAATCATAGGTGGCCTGATCGTGTTCCCCGTAAATGGTAATGAGTTTTACCCTGTTGTTTACGGAATCCAGGGGGAGTCCGAAGGTTTTTTCTCCAAAACCATTCCGGTCCATTTCCGATTTTATATAATCCTGGAAATAAATGAGAAGCTCACTCAACCGATCTTTATAATCCGCTACTTCGGGATTATCGTTAGGCACAAAATACACGACATTCAGGTTTTCCGGATGTGTTACAAATCCCGGATCAGGTGTTTCCGGAAACGGATTGTCTTCTCCTGCGGGCGGTACATCGCAGGAAAACGTAAACAATAAAACACTCCATAGCACGGCGGACAATGTCCACTTACATAAAGTTTTCATAATTTAAAAGATTTTGGATTAATAATTAAGGTTAAAAGAATTCATAGTTCTAATCGGACTCCCATCCCGGATTCTGTTCCAGGTTCGGGTTGAGCACCAGGTCTTCTACGGGAATGGGAAACAGGTACTGGCGATCGTCCCAGGTCCGCCCTTCGGGCAGGGTTTCGTAATACGGCCGGATAAATCCTTCGTCACTGAGAAATACATCGGCCCCCACAACAACACCGGGGAACTGTTCCTGTACGAATTTGATCCCTTCCACGGGTTTTTCGAGAAACCTCCCGGCTTTCCAGCGCATGAGGTCGTCCCAGCGGAAATTTTCGAAAGCCAGTTCTATCCGTCTTTCACGGCGTATTTCACGGAGTACGGGTTGGGGAACATAGTCGCAATACGTTGCATAATCACCGTCCAGCACCGGATCGTCCGGAATGCTTCCCAGTTTAAGCGGCGGCATGTCTACCCTGGCCCTGATCCGGTTTACGGTCTGGTCTATCACGTCCTGTCCTATCTGTCCCAGTTCGTATCTGGCCTCGGCATAGTTGAGCAATACTTCGGCATAACGGAATACGGGAGCGGCCTGCATGCCCAATGTTGTACGGCCCCAGTCATCAGGTTCATTAAAGAACCATTTGGCTACCCGATATCCTGTAGGGCATCTGTTTCCGCTAAGGCCGGGAATATTGGGCAGCGGGGCATTGTCTGCTCCCATTACCCCTTCCTGCAGGGCGTATTCGCCAAAATTGCATATGGTCTGCCGTAATCTGGGGTCGCGGTTCAGCATTTCCTGCTGAATAGAATCCCTGCCTTCAAACAGCGGACTGGACGCAATCGGTTGTCCGTCCGTACACAAATAAGTATCTACCAGAGCCCTTGTAGCCCCGTGGCGATGGCGGAGGTTCTGGGCATAATACCGGCTGAATGCCACCCCCATACCTTCACTTTCACTGTATTCCTTCCACAAAATGATCTCCGGGTTATTGGCATAGGAATACTGTGCAAAAAGGTTGTAATAATCTTCGTTGCTGTCTCCCGTGGAATAGAGCGCGTACCCGGCATTCATTAATTGCTGTGAAGCCTCCGCACTGGCTTCGAGAAATCGGGTACCGTCCAGACCGAGTTCAGTGTGATATTTTCTATAAGTGCCTTCAAAAAGGCCTATCCTGGATTTCAGGTGTAATGCCACATCCCTGTTTACCCTTCCCGGTTTTTCTTCTCCCTTCGCCGGCAGATAAGTAATGGCCTCATCCAGTATTTTCATCACGGAGTCCATAACTTCTTCCCTGGGCGTACGCGGAGCATACAGTTCTTCCGAATCTGTTTCAAGAACATGGGTGTACCACGGTACATCACCAAAGATCTTCACTTTTTTAAAGTAGTCCCACGCCTTAAAAAACAGGATCTCACCGAGGTACACATTCCTGACCTCGGGAGCCACATCTCCCCGCTTATAGTTATCGAGAAAGTAGTTGAGTTTCCTGATATTGCCCCAGTTCCAGCCCCCGCTGCCGCTACCTCCGGTAACATGACTTGTATATTCATTGGCGGCTACCCTGGAATAGGAGTTGGGTGCCGCATTGTCGGTAATGACATCCCCATAGGCAATAGCAGCTTCATTATAGCCATATGGGCTTACTGTCTGATATGCCCATCCTGTACTGAATCCCGTAATATACTTGTCGTACAGATCATTACAATACAGTTCGAGATCCTGTTCGGTCTGCCAGAAATTTTCATCGGTAACCTGGTCCAGGGGATACCTTTCCATAAAATCGTCGTTACAGCTACCTACAAGAAGTCCGGCACATACTGTTATGAGTATATATAATTTCTTCATTTGGAAATAATTTTAAGCGTTGTTAAAAGGTTACCTGCAGGCCAAGTGCAAAAGACCTCATCATGGGATAGTTGGCACTCATAAGTTCGGGGTCAAACAAGTCCGGTACGTCCGTATACTCCCAAATGTTATAGGCCGAAGCGGAAACACGAAGTTTTTTGATGTTTAATTTTTCCGTGACTTCATCCGGCAGGCTATACCCCAGTGCCAGGTTTTTCAGGCGTATATAGGAAGCATCCTGTAAGTACCTGGTTTGCACCTGCCGGTTGGCTCCCTTGTTCTTGTAGGCCGGAAAGTAGGCATCCGTACGTTCGGGAGTCCAGGAATTGTTATACACGTCCCAGGTCCCCGTAGCGCCGGCCAGACCTCCCCAGTACATCCTGTCACCGATCCAGAAATCCCTTTTGCCTACACCCTGGAAAAAGATATTCAGGTCGAAATTCTTCCAGAAGGCATTCATATTGAGCCCGAACTGATATCTCGGGGTGCTGTTACCGATTACTTTTTTGTCTCCCGGATTCTCAACCGTATTTTCTCCCGGACCGATCTCCCCGTCACCGTTAAGATCTTCATAGCGGATATCTCCGGGGAACCACTGGGAATTCAGCAGGTGCTGACTCGGAGCAGCTTCTATTTCTTTTTCACTTTGAAAGATCCCCGCGGTCTCATAACCCCAGATTTCTCCCATTTTTTGTTTTGCATATAAATTGCCTAATATCTTATTCGGGTTTCCGTCAAAAACCAGGACCTCACTTTGATAATCCCATAAGTTTAGTGCTACATTATATCTGAAACCATTTTTCAGTTCGTCTCTCCATCTCATCTCCAGTTCCCAACCACGAGTTTGCATGGCCCCGGAATTTTTTGTCGGAGAAGATGCTCCCAGAACAGCCGGGAACTTGTCTCCTGCGACCAATATATCCGTTGTTTTTCTTTGATACCAGTCAAACGAAATATCCAATCTTCGGAACAATGTCATATCCACCCCAACATCAAGTGTTGTAGACGTTTCCCAGGTCAGATCGGGATCGACCAGTCCGGGGGGCGTGATTCCCACGGGCCGCGTACCGTCAAAAAGGTGATTTACCTGTGATACCGTACCATACGAAGGGATATAAATGTAATTGGACACATTCTGGTTGCCCAGACTGCCATATCCTGCCCTGAATTTCAATTCGTCGAATGCCGGCTTCAGAAAACCGGCAAATGATTCCTCCGAAAATCTCCAGGCTCCGGATATGGAAGGAAAGAATTTAAATCGCCTGTCTGTTGGGAACCTGGAAGTTCCGTCATAACGCCCGTTAGACTCCAACAAATAACGGTCGTCATAGTTATATTTTATCCGGTAAAAAGCGCCTCTTACAGCCCAGTGGCTTTCGTTATCATAAGCAAACTCGTTCCCGGTAGTCTGATTGACGACAGGAATGTTGGGTGAAAGCAGACCTTCCCCTCTTCCCCTCAAATGTTCGTATTTCTGCCATTCCTGGTTAAAACCCGCCAACAGGCTGATATTGTGCCTGCCCAGAATAGCGGCATAATCGGAATAGATGTTCAGGGTATACTGGTCGGTATGATTGCTGCGCTTGTCTACATATGACGGATTGGTATGTGTGTTTATGAGATTCTCCCAGCTATCATCTACACGCCATAATTCGGGCATCACTTCTTTTCTCCTGAAATTCACAGACCTGTATGAAAAATCGGCCTTAAGGTTCCAGTCTTTCAATATCCTTACGGAAGGGGCTATTTTCATAAGCAGTTGCTCATTGACTTCCCTCCTGTTCGATCCGTAACTCATAAAGGAGAGGATATTATCAGTGTACATCTCACCCACAGGAGAATCGGACGGGGTTTTTACGGGCATATTGATATTTCTCCCGGGTTCCTGGGCCATGGCATACCACCAGCTTCCTTTTCCGGCGGGACTAATGGGTTCTGTATATACCGAATTATTATAAGATACCTGATAATCCACTCCCAGCCAGTCGGTCACTTCGGAACCGACATTAACCAATACATTATAGCGTTTAAACTTATCGGTATTTATTTTATAGATACCTTCCTGGTCCTGGTAACCAAGGGAAATCATATAAGTATTTCGCTCAGACCCACCCCGCAGACTCAGATTGTGCTTCATCATCGGGGCAGCGCTACGCACTGCTTCGTCGTACACCCGGGTGTTCCCCACCCAGACAATACTTCCGCCCGGATTCATGATGTAAGACGGGTTTTCTTCCGGATGGTCCATATATGCTTTTATGGCATCCCGTTTATCATACATGTCGCCGGAAGGCGTGCGATTTTCCAGTTCCACAGCTTTTATGGCTGCATCCTGTATAGTATAGGCATCCAGAAGGTCCGGACGGGCCGAAGGACGGTTAAACTGGAAGGACGTATTATAGGTGATTTGCGGTTTTTGTGACTTTTTCCCTTTTTTAGTGGTTACCAATATCACACCATTGGCCGCCCGTGCCCCGTAAATGGCTGCCGAAGCGGCATCTTTCAATACACTTATACTTTCTATGTCCTCCGGATTCAGCATATTAATATCCATCTGTACGCCATCTACCAGAACGAAAGGGGCACCGTTAACAAAAGAATCACCGGACAAGGAAGTCCCTCCCCTTACATTAAAACTTGGTGTAGCATTCGGACTTCCGTTGGGAATATTAATATTAAGATTGGGCAACACCCCCTGTAATGCCTGCCCGATATTGGCCACAGGCCGGTTTTCAATGGCTTCTGCCGAAACCTGGCTCACCGCCCCGGTGAGGTTTACTTTTTTCTGTGTACCGTAACCTACCACCACTACTTCTTCCAGGCTGGCCACATCTTCTTTCAGGGTCACATTGATCTCAGATTCCCCGTTTACCGGAACTTCTCTGGTAACAAACCCCATATAGGATACCACTAAAACAGCATCATTCCCGGAAACCGTAATGGAATAATTCCCGTCAAAATCAGTTTGCGTACCGTGTGTCGTCCCTTTTTCCACCACATTGGCCCCGGGAAGCGGCAGTCCTCCCGAATCTACCACCATCCCGGATATCTCCAGTCCCTGGGGTTTTACAGATGACTCATCGGCCGCTTCGGGGATCTTTACGTTTTTTTTACGGACAATCACCTGCCTGCCATCAAGCTCATAGGTCAATCCGTCGGCTTTAAATACCCGTTCAAAAATATCCTGCAGGGTAGCATCGGTGACTTTTACAGATATTTTACGGTTTTCGTCAATAGTCCCGTCCTTGTAAAAGAATATATATTCGCTGTTTTTTTGTATTTCCCTGAACAGGTTCTCTATCGTAACATTCTTAACATTGATATTCATTCGTGTCTGCGCGGAGGAATGGCTTGCATAAACCGAAGATAAACCGATGCCGATAAAGAGGAGAAAAATTTTCATTGCGGTCCACAGGTATCTCCATAAGGGGTTTACTCCTCTTGAGGAGACAGGGTTAGCATTTTTATTCATACTTTTGTTGTGTTTGTTGATTAATTTTTACTGTATAGCACAGTAAGGTTAATTTCTTTCCACCGGGAGGTGTTGGCGCATCTCCCGGTTTCTGTTTGTAGTTCTATACAGCCATAAACAAGGTTTTAGTTAATAATCCATTTGTTGTTTTCTTCCGATCTGAAATATTCGAAATCCGTGGTTTTATTTATTGTTCCGATAACATTTTCCACACTTTCTTTCAGGTCGAGATAACCGGAAAATGTCTGTTTTGCCAGTTTTTTATCGGTTATCAGTATGTCGATATTGTAATACCTGGACAGCTTTTTAACAATGTCTTCCATCCTGCTGCTTTCCAGGATCAGGACACCGTCTTTCCATGCAAAAAAATCTTCCACATTCACTTTTTCCGAGGTCATTTTACCCGAACCCTTATCGTACACGGTCATTGTCCCCGGACTTATCCTGACGGTTTCTTTCCCCTTCCACATACCGTCCCCCTTGTAGACCACTTCAACACTACCGCTCTTCAATACCGTTTTTACCGCACTGTCTTCTGCATAACTACTCACATTAAAAACCGTTCCCAACACCCTGATCCGGTGATTGTCTGCAAGTACCTCAAAAGGTTTTTTCTTAGTATGGGCCACCTCGAAAATCCCTTCTCCTTCCAGGTAGACCTCCCGTTTTTCTTCCTTAAAAACCGTGGGATATATCAGTTTGGACCCGGAATTCAGCCAAACCACCGTTCCGTCCGATAGTTTTATCTTCGACCTTCTGCCATAAGGGACGATCAATGTATTGTAGGCCATTTTACCTCCTCCCGTCTTCTCTTGCGAAATTGTTCTGGACGCCCCGATTTTAACTTTTTCTCCGGTCTTTGAATACGTAACAGTCGAGTCATTCTCGGCCAGTGCAACACGCTCCCCTTTTTCAAGAATAAGCTCTACATCCCCTCCGTTTTTACGGTGGTCTTTCTTCCGGGTCTTTGCATAATCATAGAGTGCGGATGGCTGTACCTTACCGTAGTGATACACCCCTCCGGATATTAACAGGATCACACAACCGAGCACCAGACTCCCCCGTTTCATACGCTTCCTTCTTTTGTGCCTGCTTACGGATCGCATAATCCGTTTTTTTAATGCTGTTTTATCTTCTTTACGGATTTCCACTACAGTTTTATCTGGTTTATTTCCGGTTTATCATATGATTTTCACGATCATCGGTCTTCTTTACAGTACCGGAAAAATAGTTTAATGTTTGAAACGGGACACTTTTGAGTAAAAACCATCCTTTTAATATAAGAGACACTTTTTATCCTTTTATAGACAAAAATTTTACAAAAAATTTACATTTATTTCCCAAAAAAGAAGTAGAGGCCTATAAAAATGCAGGGAACAAGGTGTTTTCGTAATACTTTTACCGCCCTGTAAATGAGGGTCCGGGAAGTCGCTACGGAAATATTCATGATCTCCGCTATTTCTTCATACGGTTTTTCTTCGTTGAATTTCAAGGCAAGTGCCTGTCGCTGTCGGTCGGTTAGCAGGTGGAAAGAAGTGCGTAATCTCAGTATTTTCTCCGTCTGAAGTTCAGCAGATATGTATTCCTCTTCCATCGAATGTACGGAATACCCCGGAAAAGTAGTTTCACCAACGCCATTTTCCGCGGGTAAGGTCTTTTTCTCCGTTTTGTGCTTTTGATTGATCTTGCGTTGCAGAGAGCGTACCAGGTAAGATTGTATACTGGAACAGGGCGACAGCTTTTTACGGTATTTGTACAGGTCCAGGAAAAGATCGTGGATACAATCCATAACCTGATCCCTGTTGCCCGACATACGCATACCATAAGAAAATAATACATCGGCATACAGGTCGTACACGTCCCCGAGGGCTGTTGTACTCCCCTTGCGCAATGCTTCCCACAACTCTTCCGCTGTTACGGTGTCTGATTCCTTATTCAATGGCATTTTACCGGTATGAAAACGGGGTATCTTAATATGATGGTATTTACCCGTATTTGAAATTCTGGCTTTCGTTCCTGTCGTGGATTCAAAATCGCCGTTTATAAATTCCTACAACAGTATTCTCATTTTATGTTAACGAACACATTTATGCTCTGTAAAGTTAACATAATTTTCATAAAAACAAATAACAGCCCCTCAAAACACGATTTAATTCACAAAAAAACATTGACATTCCATTATTTTGCTCTAAAAATTAACAAAAAACACATTTTATTAAAATGCTATTCGTATCTTAATTCCGAAAATTCCCGAACTGAGATTTAACCACGATTTCTTAAACATTTAGTAATAACCGGTTCCCGTAAATTTTATACTATTGTCTTCACTACTATGGAAGTTACAGACAACAAGCTTTTTGACCTTATCCGTGAAAACAACGAACTTGCCTTTCACGAGATTTACAACAGGTATTGGCAAAAACTGCTTGCCCTCTCCTCTTCCATCCTGCAAGACCGGGAAATGGCAAAGGACGCCGTTCAGGATGTTTTTATACACATCTGGATAAAGCGGCAGGACCTGGATATAAAACATGTCAATGCCTACCTGCACCAGGCCATAAAACTGAAGTGCTTCGAATATCTCCGCAAAAACAGGATCAACCAAAATCTGCTGGCCCGCGTCAATCACATCCTTCACACCAATAATGTTGAAGAAAACATGAACCTCAGGGAAACCCGGGAACTTTTGCAAAAAGGCATGCAATCCATCCCGGCCAAAAGTCTGGCCGTATTTAAAATGAGCCGGGACGATTCGATGTCCAATCGTGAAATAGCCGAAAAAATGCAGATTTCCCAAAAAACAGTCGAATATCACATAACCGTTTCGTTAAGGTACCTCCGTAAGCTTATGGCCGATTCCGCCATCCTGTTTTTATTTTCTTTTTTATAATTTTTTAGGGTTATCCCTTTTTGGTGCATCTATACTATAGAAACACCTATAAATGGACGAAAAGGAATTACAACAGCTTTTCCGGAAATATGTGGACGGGAAATGCTCTGAAGATGAAAAAACCCTGCTGGACAAACTTTTTGACAGTTATGTCAGCGACCAGGAACACCTCCGGTTTCCGGACGGAAATAATCCGCGTATAAAAAAGGAAATGCTTTCCAATATCCGGAAAGGTATCCGCAAGCAACAAAAAGAGCGCAAAAAACCCATGTCCCGGCGATGGATGGGCATTGCAGCTTCTTTCCTGCTCCTTATCGGGCTGGCATCGGGAATCTGGTATTACCGGGACATCTCCTCTACAGCCACTATTTCATATGAGACCATAACCACGCCGCCCGGAAAGCGTTATACCATAACACTCGAAGATAAAACCGTGGTAAAACTGAATGCCGGAAGCTCCCTGAAGTTTCCGGAAACATTCCGCGGCAATACACGAAATGTGGAACTTACGGGCGAAGCCTTTTTTGAGGTGGCCCGGAACCCTGAAAAACCTTTCGTCATTCATTCGCAGGGGCTCAATACAACTGTGCTGGGCACCTCCTTCAATATAAGGGCCTATCCCGAAAACAGTGCGGTAAAGATTACCGTAGCTACCGGAAAGGTAAGGGTGGCCCCCGAGCAGGCTTCACCGGGAACAAAAGCAGCATTCCTGCTCCCGGACCAGCAAGCCGTATTTGACAAACAAACGCAGCAGGTAAGCACGCAAAATGTGGCCAATGCCAGCTTCCTCGAATGGATTGACGGAACTATCCGTTTTGACGATGCGTCACTCTCCGAAGCCATTGCCGTACTGGAACGTTGGTACGGAGTGAAGATCATCCGGGAAGGTAACCTGGAAAATTGCCATATCACAGCCAGATTCGAAAAAGCGGAACTCCCGGTAGTCCTCGAAAGTATCACTTTCGCCAAGGAAGACCTTGATTACGAGTTCGTATCAGAAAAAACCGTTCTTTTAAAGGGCTCTTGCAGTAACTAACATGGAAAACAAAGTGACAGGAAAAAACGGAATTGCCGTCCCCTCTCAAGGGGGAGCCTTAATGCTGTTAAAAAGCGTAACACCTCCCCCCTTGAGGGGGGACACCGGGGGGTGTAACCAAGTAAGATGAAAAAAACTTTAAACCTAAAATGACCAGCCTATGACATAAACCCTCAGAAAAACAAAAATGGCAGCCCGTAACACTTTGGCGAGCAGAACGGGCCGCCGGAAGCTTAACAGTATTGCGAGTACAATAACCATTAAACATTGTGTAAAAATATGAATTCATTAACTGGCAAACAATTTCTAAGAGTGACCTTTCACATATTTTGTTATCTGCTCATCTTTACCTTGCTGAACCCTGTTCTCGCGGCAGAGATCAAGGGACAGAACCTTGAAGATATCAACGTAAGCCTTTCCCTGAAAAAAGCTTCCGTAACCGATATCCTGAATAGTGTCGAGACGCAAACCGAATTTCATTTCGTCTACGACAGAAAGGTGAGTGACATAGACAAAAAGTTCGATATCGAGAGGAAAAATATTTCCCTGCTCGAAATCCTGAACCTCATCACGGAAAAAACCGGGCTGGCCTACCGGCGCATAGACCGGTATATTTCCATCGGAACAATTAAGGGCGTAGCAAATGGTATTCCCGCATTTCAGACCATAACCGGAACGGTAACCGATGAAAACGGACGACCCCTCCCCGGTGCCACTGTTGTGGAAAAAGGGACCTCCAAAGGAACTACAACCGATTTTGACGGCAATTTTTCCATAACCGTACCCCCGGATGCAGTGCTGCAAATATCCTATATGGGCTATACCACACGCGAAGCGCCCGTAAACGGGAGGACATCGATCGTCGTACCTCTGCAACCCAATAATGAATTGCTCGACGAAGTGGTTGTAGTGGGATACGGAAAACAGGAAAGGCGGGAAGTGACCAGCGCCATTTCATCCTTTAAACCTACCGAAGAAAACGCACGGCCCGTTCTGGGTCCGGACCAGATCATGCAGGGCAGGATGCCCGGTGTATATATCGGTGCCGGGGCAGGGACTCCGGGCAGTAATGTAAGAGTAAGCATCCGTGGGATCGGGTCGCTAAGCGGGCAGAACGAACCGCTTTATGTGATTGACGGTATTCCCCTGGTAAAACACAACGCGGCCATGTACGACCTGGGAGAGAGCATGAACCCGCTTGCCGAGCTCAACCCTAACGATATTGAGTCCATAGAAGTGCTCAAAGATGCGGCATCTGCCGCCATTTACGGTTCCAGGGCCACCAACGGCGTGGTGATAATTACAACCAAATCGGGAAAAGAAGGACAATCCCGGCTCAACGTCAATATACGGTCGGGAGTACAGTATCTTCCCAACCTCGACAAGCTGAAAATGGCCGATTCCGATTTATACCTCGAAGTATTGAACGAAGCCGTGAACAACTATAACCGGCAATACGGCTACACACCGGGCAACAGCGAATTTATCAGCTATTACGAGAACCCTTATCCCGGCCTCCCCGATACCGACTGGCTCGATCTCGTATTGCGCCATGCTTTTGTCACCGATGTGAACCTGTCGTTTTCCGGCGGTAACGAAAAAACCAAACTCTACCTCTCCGGCGGGTACCTGGACCAGGAAGGGGTTGTGAAGACCAACAAATTCAGGAAATACACAGCCAAGGTGAACATTACCCACGCTCCGACGGACTGGCTGGAGGTCGGGACAAAATCGACCATGAGTTTTACCCGCAACAATCGGATACCCAATGGTCAGTTCGGTTCTGCCATCATGTTGCGAAGTGTAGGGCAAAGACCTTTTGACCGGCCGTACAAGCCCAACGGCGATTATTACGTGGGTGGCACGGAAGAACTCCGGTACCACAATAATTTGCAGATACTCAATGAACAGGATACACAACTCGACAACTATCGTTACCTGGGAAATTTTTATGCGGATTTTATATTCAGCCCGGCTTTTCACCTGAAAAGTTCGGCCGGAGCAGATATTATTCACACCGAGGATTTCCTGTACTATACGGAAACACATCCGTACGGTGCAGGACAAGGAAGAATACTGGACCGGAGAAGGACCATCAAAAACCTCCTGGTGGAAAATACGCTGTATTTTGACAGGACCTTCGGAAAACTCAAAGTAAATGCGCTGGCGGGACATTCCTTTCAGAAAGTAACTACCAGTACCTCTTATATTGACGGCCGCGGCTTCCCCTCTCCTTCATTTGACGTGATTTCGGTAGCCGGAGAGATTGCGGGTGCCTCTACGGGCTTCGGGGAAAGTGCACTCGAATCCTATTTCAGCCGGGTAAACCTGTCGTGGGCCGGCAAATACCTGCTTTCCATGTCTATCCGAGCCGATGGTTCTTCCAAATTCTCCCCCGAAAAACGTTACGGTGCCTTCCCTTCCGTATCCGCAGGATGGAGTGTCTCCGAAGAGCCCTTCTGGACCTCAAATACAACCAGCCTGAAATTAAGGGCAAGTTTCGGAGCTACCGGAAACCAGGACGGTATAGGCAGTTACGCCTATCAGGCACTTATGAGCGGCGGAGCCAATTACTCCAATAACAGCGGCATAGCCATTTCCACATATGGAAATCCCGACCTTACCTGGGAAACTGCAGAGCAATTCAATGCGGGCGCAGACCTCTCTTTTTTCAGGGGAAAGCTCAATTTTACCGCCGACTATTTCATTAAAAACACCGAAAACCTGCTCTACAGTATGCCCATTCACGCTACCAGCGGATTTTCCAGTATTACCAGTAACATCGGTTCTATGCGGAACAACGGGCTGGAATTATCGTTCAATATCAACCACAATTTAGGCCCCGTAGAATGGACGAGTGATTTTAACATCTCCTTTATCAAAAACAAGCTCACCTCGCTCCTGGGAGATGAAGCCCTTCTTATCGGAGCGAACCGGACATTACAGGTAGGTGAAGAAGTGGGAAGTTTTTATATGTACAAAATGCTGGGGATTTTCCAGTCGGACCAAGAAGTTCCCGAACCGCTGTATGCAGAAGGCGTACGTGCCGGTGATGTGCATTACGAAGACCTGAACGGAGACGGTGTTATCAATGTGGATGACCGGCAGATCATCGGTTCGTCCAATCCGGATTACTTCGGGGGATGGTCCAATATGTTCCGTTATAAGGGGTTCGACCTGAATGTATTTTTTACCTATTCCTACGGTAACGAAATTTATGCTACATGGCGAAAAACTACCGACAGGATCGGGTATGGCGACCAGGGGTTCCGCGAAAAGGTGGCCCTGGAACGATGGACCGGGCCGGGTACCGGCAATGAAGTGCCGAGAGCCATACACGGCAGCAGTTATAACCTTTATAACTCCAGTCGTTTTCTGGAAGACGGTTCTTTTCTTCGTTTGCGATCGTTAACGTTAGGGTATTCCCTGCCCAAACCCCTGCTGGAGAAGCTGAACCTGTCCAAAATCCGGCTCTACCTCCAGGGGGATAACCTCCATCTCTGGACCCGGTATTCGGGTATAGACCCCGAAGTTTCGAAGGACTACGATGCGCGGTTTATGTCTGACGACAATATGAATCTTCCGCAACCCAGGACCATCAGCCTGGGGATCAACGCTACATTCTAATCCAAAGCAAAAAAATAATGATGAAACCAGTTTTAAAGATTTTCCTGATTATGATCTTCTTTTTTTCCGCTTCGTGCAGCAGCGAACTGGACCTGTATCCCAGGTCGGCAGTTTCGGCAGGTACGGAATTGACGGAAAAAGATATAGAAACCTTTTTAACGGGCGTGTATAACTCCGTGCAAAACGATCCCCGCCGGGAATCCTACATTCTCGGCGACCTCCTCGGTGGAGATCTTAACAGTGGCGGCTCTGCAAACGGCGGAGGGACCAATGCCTTTATCAGTAATATCCTCCGGCCCGAATATTCCGTTGTAAAAAACACCTGGACCGGGTATTTCGAAGCACTGTACCAGGTCAATACCCTTATTAAAAGCATTGAGTCTCTCGAGCACAACGAACGTTTAAAGGAAGTAAAAGGTACCGCACATTTTTTCCGGGCGTACCTGTATTACAACCTGACAACCAGATACGGTGGTGTTCCCGTCCTTCGCGAAAATACCCTGGAAAAAGTGGCCAGGAATTCCGAAGCGGAAGTATGGCAGTTTATCGAAGAAGACCTGGAAACGGCCATATCCCTCGCACCTTCGTTCGGGCAAGGCCTGGGAGGCGATTTTTACTTTGTTTCTTCCGAAGCTGCAATTGCACTTATGGCCCGCGTTAAACTGGCACAACAAAAAATGGACGAAGCCGCAGCCCTGGCAGAACAACTCATCAATTCCCCGGTTTTTCAACTGGACGATTTCGATAAGATCTTCCGGAGACAGGACAATTCCGAAGTGATCTTTGCCTTCGAAAACTTAACGGAAGAATCCGGTATAACATTGTCCACGCTGTTCTATACCTATGCCCATCCCCAAAGCGGTTCATACGTTTACAAACCCAATCCCGGCGCCATGAGCATGTTTGAGGACGGCGATCTCCGGGCAGCTACCTCGGTAGATACGTATGAAGGGCTGGATGTAGTGAACAAATATCCCAGCGGGCAAACGGGAACAGACCCGGTAATCGTCAGCAGGCTGGGAGAACTCTATCTCATAAGTGCTGAAGCACAGGGACTCCGGGGAATTAACAGGCTCAATGAACTCCGGGAAGCAAGAGGCCTCAATCCCGTAAATGCCAGTTCAGAAGAAGAATACCTCAACCTTATCCTCGAAGAACGGAGACGGGAGCTTTTTGCCGAAGGGTTTCGCTGGTACGACCTGGTCCGCACCGGAAAAGCACAGTCGGTTATCGGTATCATGGAAAGAGAGACCCTGCTTCCTATCCCGGAAACCGAACTCCTTCTCAATGAAAACCTCACTCAAAACCCCGGCTATTAATAACACTAACCGCTAAAAAAACGTAAATCATGAATACCCGAATAAAACATTATATCTCATTATTCCTGTCCCTCTTTTTAATGTTGTCAACGGCAAGCTGCCAGAACGACGACGATACTTCCGCAATTGTTGCCAGGGAGTACGCCCCGGCGACTCAAACCCTTATGGAAGAGACCGAGCTTGTAAGCCGGGTGTTTTCAGACACCACTTTTGTCGTGGCCCCGGGTGTGGAAGAAACCGATATCCATTACCTGTCCATGAAAGGGCTTACCATGCGCATTTTTATCCTGAAAGCCGATCTGAAACAAGAGGGAGTATCCCTGGCGCCCCTCACTCCCTACGGTAGTAAGGGCTATGCCATGCAAACAATTCCCGACATGCTGAAATGGCTGGACGAACCCCAACAAAAGGCCGTGGCCGCAGTAAACGCAGATTTCTTTAACATGACCACCGGTGAACCGCGCGGTATTGTACACATTGACGGAGAGGCCGTCCGTACTACCCCGTTACCGGGAAGGTCTTTTTTCGGTACCACAAAAAACGGAGAGGTCATCATTGCCCATACCGATGATTACCCTGAAATGAAAGACCTGCTCCAAAATGCCCTCGGAGGGGGAGACCTGCTGATAAAAGATCATATCCGTACCGCTATCACCAATGAAGATGTACATCCGCGCACTGCCGTGGGAATTACAGATGACAACATACTGTATTTTATTGCCGTTGACGGCAGGCAATTCGATTACTCCAACGGTATGACCCTCTCTGAAGTGGCCGAAGTATTTGAAGCGTTGGGGGCCAAAGATGCCGCCAATCTCGATGGCGGCGGCTCCACAACTTTTGTTACGCTTCATTCCCTGGCTGACGTATATCACATACGCAACAGGCCATCGGACGGAGAACCCCGGCCCGTGGGGAATGGGTGGGCCATTACTGTAAACCAGCAATAGTCTGTCAACTAAAAACAAAAACATGAAAAATATACATCTCTTATTTATCCTGACACTCATTCTTGTGCTTAATGCCTGTAGTTCAGACGATGACACTCCTGTAAGAGACCTTTCTCCAATGCTTATGTCCGTTGCTCCCGGACTGGGAATGGCCGGTGATGTGATAACCATCCACGGTCGTAATTTCAGTACCGCAAGAAATCAGAATAAGGTCACTTTTAACGGCGTGGAAGCAGTGGTCCTGGAAGCATCGGAAACACGACTGGAAGTTGTAGTCCCTGAAGGAAGCGGACAAGGAGATATTAATGTGGAAGTGCAGGGCGAACAGGCAGACGGAACCGTTCCTGCTTTCAGCTACCTGGCTCCGCAGGAAATCTACATGGTAGCTGCCCTGGCGGGAAGTCTTGAATACGGACTTACCGACGGACAGGGAGTTTCCGCGCGCTTCCGGAACCCGGAAGGTGTAGCCATGACCCCGGAAGGGAACATTATCGTAACGGACAGAACGAACAACAGCATTCGCCTACTTACACCCGAAGGAACCGTCACCACGGTTACCGGAAACGGCACCAAAGGCCATACGGACGGTCCGGCAAGCCAGGCATTGCTCAACTATCCCTGGCGGTCCTGCGTGGACAGGGAAGGGAACATCTATGTTGCCGACCGGGACAATCACGCCATCCGGAAAATAAGTACGGACGGTATTGTAAGTACCATAGCAGGTACGGGAACCGGAGGTTTTAAGGACGGTCCCGTTTCGGAAGCCCGGTTCTATCAGCCGATCGATGTGGATGTCGATAATGACGGTAATCTCTTTGTTGCCGACAATATCAATCACCGTATCCGGAAGATCACACCGGACGGGATGGTGAGTACGGTCAGCGGTTCGGTATCCGGATTTAACGACGGTGATGCATCCGAAGCCCTGTTTGCCAATCCTTCCGGCATCAGCCTGGATAAGGAAGGGAATATTTATGTGGCCGACCGGTTTAATCATCGCATCAGAAAAATCAGTACTGACGGAAAAGTTACTACGGTAGCCGGACAGGGAGATATTGGTGCTCAGGACGGTAACGCTTTGAGTGCACAGTTCAATAATCCCTATGGCCTTGATGTGGCGGAAAACGGGGATATTGTGGTAGCCGACCTGTCCAACCACAAGATAAGACTGATCTCCGAAGGAGCGGTAAGCACTATTGCCGGGACCTCTTCCGGGTTCCTGGACGGTGCAGGCTTCACGGCCAGGTTCTACAATCCCACCGATATTGCCATTGCCGGCGGGGTGATTTATGTAGCCGACCTGGGGAATCATATGATCCGGAAGATCGTCAAGGAATAAATCTTTAAAAGCCGGAACGATATCCCGTTCCGGCTTTCCTTTTCCATACGATCATATCCCGTTAAACAATATCGGAATAATGATGAATTTTCTTCTTCCGGAAAGGAAAAAATACTCCCCAATAGTAATATCCTTTCTCTTTGCAATATCATTTTGTAGCGCACAAGATGCACCAAGTGATGGCGTCCACTTGTCCGATACCGGGCATTCCCGCCTGGTTGAACGTCTTGTTCGGGCCATCAGAAACATCCTGTAATTTCACCCGGTTTCCGGTGAAACTTTTATTCTTTCAGAAATGCAGACAGTCCCAGGTTGAGCTTTTTCAACGCGCTGACCGCCAGTGCAGACACTTCCCTCGCCCCTTTTACGGAAAGGTGGGTATCGTCCTGCTTTCCTTCGGTATAGAAAGGAATTTCACCGGGTGTATACCACAAATGCAATGTTTTGGACTTTTCCGGGCCATACGAGATTTCCAGGTTTTCCGTAAGGCGTTGCAGATCTACAAACGGCACGTCCATATCACCAGCTACCAAACGGACGACGAGCGGATAATCGCCATGCGTATCCATCAGCGTACCGTGTTTGTTAAAATTTCTTCTGACGATGGACGTAAACAGGATGGGAATTGCTCCCTTTTCCCGGGTTTCCTTTACAAACCGCTCCAGGTTTTGCCGGTATCCGGTATAGGGATTGGTATAACGCGAAGGGTCTTTAAACTTCTGGTCGTTATGCCCGAACTGGATAAATACATAATCTCCCGGTTCAAGCCGGGAAAGCACTTTTTCCCAGCGTCCTTCAGAAATAAAACTCCTGGAGCTCCGGCCGTTGACGGCGTGGTTTTCCAGTGTCACGTCCCCGGTCAGGAATTCCGGCATTAACTGGCACCATCCGCGTTCCGGGTTCCCGCCTTCCAACGGTTTATCGGCCATTGTGGAATCTCCGATGGTAAAAATGGTTACCGTTTTATCCTTTTCCTTATTATTCTGGGCAAAACAGGTGGTCATCGCCAGCATAAAAAATATACCGAACGCGATTTTGTTTTTTATAAATGCACGATCTCGCATGATTATTTTTGATTTTATTTCCAAAGAATATGAAATTTCAGGGGATAGAAACGCACGGCCGTGCGTCTCTAACATGGGTGTCAATCTATCCTGAACCAATCTATATCGGCAAAACCCGAATCATTGATCCGCGTATCACGGACCGCAAACAATCCGACCTTGGCCCCTATCCATTTGCCCGGAACCGCTCTAAATGTTTCTCCCAGCGTTTTAAATCTTCTGCCGTTGGTACTGTAACTAAAGGTACATTGTCCGCCCTTATCCACTTCTAGCCTGAACTGCACTTCGTTGCCCTTTAATTTTACTGTTTCCGACACTTCTTCCGGTTTACCGTGTTCGGCATCATCGCAAATAACCTGTTTGATATAAATTTCGTCACCTTTACTTTCCAGTGCGATATAGGCATAGCTCATCCCCATGACAAGCAGTCCGGCTTTTTCATTTTCCAGTTTGGGGTTCGGATGGAATTTAAGCTTTGTAGTGGCCGTAAATTCTTCCGCAGGGAATTTTTGCAGGAGCAGGTTGGGTGCGGCCCATAAATTCTCACTGTCTTCAGGAAGCCGGTCTGTAAACAACCGAAGCTTTCCTTCAGCGGGATTGGCAAAGGCCCATGTAGCCTTGGGATTGGCATGCCATTGCCATTGCAGGTTGATATCGTTCCCATCAAATTCGTCCGAATCCACAGGGGTTTCCACGGGATAGGTTTTACCTACGTCCGGCTTTTTGTAGCTCATAACAGGCTGTCCGTTACCATCCCCGTCCGGGTCTTCCCCGATTACCGGCCAGTCATTTTTCCACTGCATGGGTTGCAGGTGAACAATCCGTCCGTAGGCTTCCTTGTCCTGAAAGTGTACAAACCAGCTTTCCCCGCTGTCCAGTTCTACCCATCCGCCCTGGTGCGGGCCGTTGATATCCGTTTTGCCCTGGTCCATAACCACCCGCGCTTCGTAAGGGCCGTAAGGGTCTTTCGCCCGCATGGCCAGTTGCCAGCCGGTAGAAACGCCTCCGGCCGGGGCAAAAATGTAGTAATACCCGTTGCGTTTATAGAATTTGGTACCTTCTACCGTGGGATGTTCGTCATGCCCGTCAAAAACGAGTTTTCCGGCGCCTGTGACTTCGGTACCTTCCGGGTTCATCGGTTTTACCACCAGTATGCTCTTTATGCTCGCCCGGCTTCCTGCAAAGGCATGAACAAGATAGGCTTTACCGTCATCATCCCAAAGGGGGCAAGGGTCTATAAGCCCTTTTCCTTCTTCTACCAGTACAGGAGGTTCCCACGGTCCGGCCGGGTCTTTGGCCTTTACCATGTATATCCCGAAATCGGGATCGCCGTAATAGATATAAAATTCTCCGTTGTGATATCGTATGGCAGGGGCCCACACACCATTACCGTGTTGTGGTTTGCTGAAATGATCGAACGGGGGTTGCCGGTCGAGGGCATAACCGATCAGCTTCCAGTTCACCAGGTCTCTGGAATGCAGAACGGGAAGCCCGGGGGCCACATTAAAACTGGATGCGGTCATGTAAAAGTCATCTCCTACACGGCAGATATCCGGGTCGGAATAGTCGGCGTGCAGGATGGGATTTTTATAGGTCCCGTCGCCCTGGTCGGCTACCCATGCTTTGGACACGAATTCCTGGCTGTACAGGGTTATCTGGGAAAATAATATGGTGAGAAGGGTAAGTGTTCTCATTTTTCTTTTTGATTTTTAGATTTTTCTTTAAGGGGGGGAGGTCCCTCCGCTTGCGGCACCTCCCCTAAAGGGGAGGATATTATCTTCTTAATAGTGTTACGGATATTCCTGTGGAGACGCACGGCCGTGCGTCTCTAACATTCTTTTTTTACCTGTCCAGTTCGAGGCTGGCCAGGATAAACGGTCCTGTTGCCTTGGGGTCGTTGGCCCTTATTTTTTCGTTAATGTAATACTCGTAGGAACCGTCGCGATAGGGATTCCCTCCCAATCCGGCTACGGCACAGACCTGTGTGATGTTCACCACACCATTGTCTTCCACTTCTATCAGGTTATCCAGGACACCCTGGTAGCCTTTTCTGGCTACTTCCAGGTACGATTCCGGAAGGTAGCCCTTCCGCACACCTTTGGCCATGCTGTAGACAAACATGCTTGAACCGGAGGCCTCCAGGTAATTGCCTTCCCTGTCCCCCATATCCACTACCTGGTACCACAGGCCGGAATCCTTGTCCTGAAAATTACTCAGGGCCTCGGCCAACTGGTTCAGGTACCCGATAAGTTCTTTTCTTTCCGGCCGATCTTCCGGATAAAAATCCAGTACGTCCACCAGGGCCATGGCATACCAACCGAGTGCCCTGGACCAGAAATGCGGGGAAGTCCCGGTTTCCTTATCGGCCCATTTCTGTTCGCGGCTTTCATCCCAGCCGTGGTATAACAGTCCTGTTTCGGGATCACGGGAATGTTTTTGGATAAGGCGGAATTGCAGGGCAATATCGTCAAAGGATTTGGCCGCCGTTTGTTCATCTTCAAATGTCTTTGCATATTCGGCATAGAAAGGTTGCCCCATATACAGGCCGTCCAGCCACATCTGCCAGGGGTATCTCTTTTTGTGCCAGAAACCACCATCGGAAGTACGGGGGTGCCCGTCCAGTTGTTTCCGCAATGTTTTTATGGCTTTCAGGTAATTTTCCTTTTTGGTCTTATCATAAAGGTACAACAACACCTTACCGGAGTTGATCATGTCGATATTGTACTTCTCCATATCATAGGTCAATATCTCTCCGTCGGCATTGATCATTGTATCGGCAAAGGCCTGTATGTAATCGTAATATTTTTCTTTCCCCGTTTCTTCATATAATTTTTCGAATCCCCTTAATACCAGCCCCTGGGTATAGCTCCATTTGGGTTTGGTATGGAAATCGAGCTGCCAGGCGTCGGGAAAACGTTCCATTTCCGAAAGGGCCATACGCTCCGACCATTTGAGACCGGACGGTACTATTTGTGTTGCCGCTTCCTTCTTTTTTTCTTTTTTATCTTTTTTTTCCTTCGGACCGCAGGCTATTGCCGAAAAAACGAGTAACAGCAATACTCCTTTAAGGTATGTTCGTTTCATTAGTAAAAGGTTAGTTATATTGAATCGGATTTATCGAGCTTATCCAGTTTGGCATCTATATCGTCCAAAAATTCTTTCTCGGTCTTTAAGCCATTCGGTTCCTGTTCCCAGGCGGCCATAAAATAGAAATCAACGGTGGTATCCACAGGTTTAAACACGACCAGGTGATCGTAGTCGGAATCGGATACACTTTCCACATCGTCCAGTTTATAGAAAACAGCCATTCCCAGTTGATCGTCATCCGAGACCAGGGTCTGTTTTCCGTAAGTAGCGATATATCCCCATTTTTCTCCTTCTTTCTTTAGCAGCGGTACTTCTTCAAATTTAACGATCCCGGTGCAGATTCCTTTCACTTTGGCTGAAGGTGTGATCTGGTGCAACGTATACCTGTCTTCCGGGAAAATGGTCAGTTTCGATCTCAGGTCGATGGTCTTATCAAGGGTTTTCCATCCTTTATAATCTATTTCAACGGAAGAGGAATTATCGGTATTCTCAATATCGACCCCGGTGGATTCCACGTTTTCAAAATGGCGGACTTCCCCCTGAACATATCGTCCGATGGAACCGATGCCCAGTGCCTTACCCACTTTCAGTATATCCGCTCCCCAGGGCGACATTTCGTGATAGGAATCAAAACCATCCTGCCCTACCTGTTGCAGGACCATGGTATCAGTTTTTTTTCCGAAAATGTCTATGGCGTTCCTCCAGTCGAGATACAGGCGATATCCCACCTGCCCGTTTTCCCAGCCGGGACCTTCGTAGCGAATATAATAGGAATGATCGGTATGCTCTTCGGGAAGGTCGAGATGATCGACATTGACAAATTTACTTCCGCCTTCGTATTTATGGTCGACCCACTTCCCTCCTTGCTTATGCGATATTTCGGCATAAGTTTGTTTCGGGGAAGCTGTTACTTCCTTCTCAATCTTAACTTCAGGAGCTTTTTCCTCCTTTTTTGCTCTGTCTTTGCACGACATCAATGTCAGCAAGGACAGGATGACAGTGATTTTAAGTGTATTCATAGTTTGATCGTAATGATTGTCTTTAAATTCCAAATCCTCCTCAATGGGATTCTTCGCTTTAGGTTGTCTTGAACGAAAGTCGAAAGGCTCAGAATGACATTGAACAGGGATTTTAAAAAAGGAGCCCATAAAAAACAACACACTAACCAGGGCTCCTTTCAAACACTAAACTAAATTTATGAGAACATGCTATTGATAGCCTTCATTTTGCGTAAACTCTCCCTTGTTGGTCACCGCATCGAGCTGTGATTGCGGTATGGGCCTTACGCTGTGGTACGGCTGAATATTCGAAGCCGCATCGGGGTTCCATTCCTGTACTCTTTCCACCAGTTTTCCGGTACGCTTAAGATCAAACCACCGCAACTGTTCTCCCGCAAATTCCCGGGCCCTTTCGTCCAGGATCATATCGAGGTCAAGATCGGCTGCGGTAATCTCCATTTCCGTTTCATGTCCGGGAAGGGCTGCTCTGCGCCTTATGGCATTAAAGTAATCTACCGCTTCTCCTATATTGCCAAGGTTCATTTCGGCCTCGGCGACAATGAGGTACATTTCGGCCAGCCGAATTACAAAAGCGTCCCTTTTTCCCTGTTGCTGAGAGATCGTAAGCCGTGAAGGGTCGAGAAATTTCTTGACCGACATATACCTGTCTCTCACCTGGGGTGCATCGTTTTCATCATAGGTCCTGCTACGGTCTATAATAGTGTATACCTTACTGTCTTTTACCGATTGCGGCACCACTTCTTTAGTGGCATAAATGGCAGTATCTCCCGGTTGCATCCCTTCGGGTGCATTATCCGGATTATTGGAATACCAGACGGTCTGGAAAGTTGCATCGAAACGGGCGTCTTTTGTTTCATCGAACAAGTCAAGCAAATGTGTTGTGGGCATAAACCTGGCAAACGGACGTCCGTTATCTATGTCCCGTTGCATTCCGGGCAACTGGTCATAGGTCATCAGGAAAAACAGGTGGGAATTGTTCCCTCCGTCCCTGAGCAGTATTTCTCCATCAGGATGTTCGAGTTCTTCGTTCAGCACCAGATCTGCCGTAAAGTTCACCAGCCATACGATCTCGGGGTTTCTCACATTATCAATGTCCCAGAGGTCTGCATAATTATCTTCGAGGGAAAAACTGTAATTATTGATCACGCTTTTGGCGTACTGGGCGGCCAGGGCGTCTTCTCCCCGGGTGAGGTACATCCTGGCCAGAAAAGCTTCGGCTGCGGCCTTGTTTGCCCTGCCGTAATCATCAGAAGTGGCCGGTAAATTTCCTACCGCAAATTCGAGGTCTGCAAAGATCTGGTTATAAAATTCCTCCACAGATGTCCGGGTGGCTGTTTCCTGGATGCTCTTTACTTCTTCTGTAAAGAGGTGAACACCTCCCCAGGTCTCTACAATATGCCAAAGATAAAATGCCCGGAGAAACCGTGCTTCGGCCGTTCTTACGGGTTTCAGGCCCTCTTCCAGAGGTGAATCGGGAATACGTTCTACCGCAGCATTACAGGTATTCAATGCAGAATAAAACCTGGTCCAGTAAAACCCTATGGGACCGTTAGCTCCGGACAAGTCCGAATTATAAAGCGCCACCGGCGGGTTTTCCATTCCGTTCCCACGGGTAAAAATGTCTGTTCCGGTTTCCGTAAGTGCTATTCCGTTTTCTTTCCCATACCAAAAACGCATGGGAGTGTAACAGGAATTTACCAGGGCCTCAATGCCTTCCAGTGTAGTATAATAGGAGTCTGCCGTGAGTCCCGACTTATTGTCTTCTTCGAGAAAACTCTCGCATGAAGCGAACACCCCGGCCAATATGATCGATATAATGATTCTTATTTTCATAATTTCCAGCTTTACTTAGGTTCTTAGAGTTCTAAATTGATTCCGAATACCATCTGCCTCGTCATGGGGAAGCTGAGATTTCCTCCCCTTTCCGGGTCATAAGGGTCCATGTCGCTAAAGACAAAATAGTTTTTAGCTGTAGCATAACACCGCAGTTTGGATATTTTCAGGTAATCCAATACCGACTGTGGAAAATTATAGGCCAGGGTAATATCCCTGATCTTTACAAAAGAACCATCTACATATTCCAGCGTAGAATAATACTGCGTACTGGACCTGCTGGTTCCCGCATCGGGCCTCGGATAGGCATTAGTGGGGTTTTCCGGGGTCCAGTAATCTACCCTGGGGCCGTTTTCACGGGCATCTATCTTATACGATCCGGCCGCCTCACTTGTAATAGTCTGTCCCTGCCTTGCATAGACAAAAACGTTAAGCTCCAACCCTTTGTAACTAAACCGGTTGTTAAACCCAAGGGTGTAATCGGGTACCGTACTTCCGATAATAACACGGTCTTCAGGACTAATGATACCATCGCCGTCCTGGTCCTTTACTTTTATATCGCCGGGATCCTGTCCGTAAGATGCTGCTTCATCGGTTTCATCCTGTTGCCAGATACCGATTTTTTCATAGTCGTAAAAAGAATCGATAGGATGCCCTACAAACCAGCTATTGGCCAGGTCGCGGTCACCTTCGGGAAGTTCCATGATCTCTTCATTATTGGTAGTAAAAGTGATGTCTGAACTCCAACCGAAACCGTCGGTACTTTCTACAAGGTTAATGGTGTTGATGTAGAGTTCGAGTCCCCTGTTCCTCGTTTTCCCGATGTTGTCCCATGCAGAGCTAAACCCTGACGATGTAGGCAATGCCCTTTGCATGAGCAGATCTCTTGTATCCTGTTGGTACAGGTCCAGCGAACCGGATATCCTGTTCCTGAAAAAACCGAAATCAATACCGAAATTGGTAGTTGCCGTCGTTTCCCAGCTAAGATCGGAAGAGGCAATGAGCGACGGGTAATAACCGAAAGCCGGTGTTTCATCCGTCCCCTGATCGTAGGCATAGGTACTTTTGGACAAACTCCCCAGTGTCTGGTAGGGCGATACGGCACTGTTTCCCGAAATACCGTAGCTTATCCTGGCTTTTAATTGTGATATGGCCTGGCTGTCTTTCAAAAAGTTCTCTTCTTTCAACACCCATGAAAAAGCTGCCGAAGGAAAGTAGCCCCATTTGTTACCGGGAGCGAGTACGGAAGACCCGTCGGCACGCATCAGTAATGTGAGCAGGTATTTATTGTCATACTTATAGTTCACCCTTCCGAAAAAAGAAGCCAGTTGCTTTTCTTCCAGGCTGCTGTTTACCTGTACCTGCGACTGCAATCCGCCAAGGTTGTGGAACAACATGGTAGCCGATGCAAGGTCACGCCCCTGGGCCAGGTAATTTTCTTCTACGGTCTTCCAGATACTGGTTCCAAGGAGTCCCTGTATCTCGTGTTTTCCGGTAGTATAGGTGTAATTGGCAAAATTTTCCCAGGTGGTCCGGTTAAAAGTTCCATTTTCCGCCTTAGCCAGTGACAGGCCGTCCGCCCCCACTTCAATAGTATTTGTTGCGGAGAACGTCCCTCTTCGGAAAGTAGTATGGTCTATACCCAGACGGGAAGTCAATGTAAGGTTTTCTATCGGGGTCCAGTCTATACTGATATTTCCGAAAAACCTTTTGTTCTTTTCATTGTCCTTATAATTACCGGGTACTTCGTCCATTAGCGGATTGAGTGTAGAACTGTCTCCCACCGGAAAGGTGATAACATTCCCTTCATCGTCATAAGGCCTTCCCAGCGGGCTCATCTTATTGGCCTGGTTCAGCGGATCTCTTCTCCTGTTGTGGTCTTTCATGGTATACATGACATTGGTAGAGACCTTCAGGTTGTCCAATACCTGGTGATCTACGGTCATCCGGCCGCTGTAACGGTCCAGGTTATCATTTTTCAGCAGTCCTTCTTCCCTGAAATATTCCATGGAAAAATAATAGGTAGTCTTTTCCGATCCTCCGGAAACGCTTACCTGGTGGTTTTGCTGACTCCCCGTACCGAGAAGCTGATCTGCCCAGTCGGTCCATACTCCGTTTTGATAATTTTCCAGTTGGGTAGGGTTAAAAATATTGGCATCGTCTTCGGGCCCGCTCCACTCTCCTACGGTTCTTCTGGACTCTCTCCGGAGTTCCACCCATTCGGGGCCGGTCATAATATCGGCATACCCGCCAAGGGTTTGCACACTGTAATAACTGTTTACGGAAACCTTGCTTTTTCCGGATCGTCCTTTTTTAGTGGTTATGAGTATTACCCCATTGGCTCCCAGTGTTCCGTAAATAGCAGTTGCCGAAGCATCTTTGAGCACTTCCACAGAGGCAATGTCATTCGGGTTTACATCTAGTGTGGAACCGTATATCATACCATCTACAACTACCAAAGGCCCGTTATTTGCATTCAGGGAGCGATTTCCCCGAATGGAAAAATTAAGGCCCGCTCCGGCCTGTCCGCTCGATTTGGTAAGGTCTACTCCCGGCACTTTTCCCTGCATAGTTTCCAGGGCATTGGTCACCGGTATCGACGTAAGGTCGCGTTCCTTCACCGATGCCACCGAACCTGTAAGGTCAGATTTTTTCACCGCACCATAACCGATAACCACTACTTCATCCAGGGCTTCGGCATCTTCGGCCATCTGCACATTAATGGTATTGGAATTCCCTACCGTCCTTTCTTCCTTCTTCTGCCCGATATACGTAAACTCCAGTACCTGTCCGGATGCTGCCTGTATTGCATAGTTACCGTCAAAATCGGTCTGGGTTCCTGTCGTGGTACCCTGCACAAGGATATTAACTCCCGGCAGCGGCACTCCCTGCTGGTCGGTTACCGTACCTGTCACCGTTTTTTCCTGGGCATGAACGCGCTGTACCAGAAACAAGCTGCACAGCAATGAAAAGGCCCAGACAGCCTTTACAGGTACCATAGAGAATAGTTTGTAATTCATTATTATTAAAAAATTAGTTAGTTAATAGATGATTGAGTATTTTGTAATCGATTGCACTAAAGTATATAAAAATATATTATCCACAAATTTTTTAGTGTATTTTTTACAAAAAAGACAAATAGCTGTCATTTTATTAAGATTATAACCTATTGAAATAAGGGATATTAGCTTTTCACTATATCCTTTCAGGAAAATTTCATTACTAATATTCTATCATTTTCGAAATTGTTCCGGTGAAGTTAAATACCGATACGAGGTGGGATACTGACCTGCGGCCGCCCATCGTATAATACTATCCTGCAAACCGACGGGAATCCCAGCATTTTTTACGGAACCGGAGGAATAGCCATCAACTAAAAAAGGAGACATAATACATGCCTCCTCTTAATTGTAATGATAATATGTCTTTTTATATAACTATTCTATAGATTTGATAACAGCTTTAGGTGCTTCTTTCCTGCTGCCGTCAAAACCATCTACACCGCTTACGGTGGTATATTTCATAACATATTTTTTGCCGGGATTAATGATCCGGTAGGCACTCTGGCACATCAGGGTGGCTTCGTGGAAACCGCACAGGATCAGTTTTAATTTTCCGGGATAGGTATTTACGTCGCCTATGGCAAAAATACCGGGAATATTCGTTTCATAATCCAGCGCATTGTTCACCTTGATGGCATTTTTCTCGATTTCGAGTCCCCAGTTGGCCATAGGACCGAGTTTGGGGGCCAGTCCAAATAACGGAATAAAACAGTCGGTTTCCAGTTTTTCTTCCTCTCCGTTACGGGTTACCGTTATAGTTTCCAGTTTTTCATCGCCGTGCAGCGAAGTTACCTCGGCGGGCGTTATAATATTGACTTTCCCCAGCTTTTTGAGCTCCTGCACCTTTTCTACGGAATCAAGTGCTCCCCTGAATTCGTTCCTGCGATGCACCAGGGTAACGTCTGAGGCCACATCGGCCAGGTAGATGGTCCAGTCCAGCGCAGAGTCCCCCCCGCCGGCAATGGTCACTTTTTTATCGCGATATACTTCCGGGTTCTTGATGAAGTAGGCCACCCCCCGGTCTTCAAACAGGTCAATTTTATCCAACGGGGGCTTTCTGGGTTCAAAGCTGCCCAGCCCGCCTGCTATGGCTATAACCGGCGCATGGTGTTTGGTTCCCTTGTTAGTGGTGACTATAAAACTGCCGTCGTCCAGTTTTTCAATGGTTTCGGCACGTTCACCCAAGGTAAATCCCGGTTCAAAGGCCTTGATCTGGTCCATAAGGTTCTTTACCAGATCTCCTGCCAGAACTTCCGGAAATCCGGGAATATCGTAAATGGGTTTCTTCGGGTATATTTCCGAGAGTTGTCCCCCCGGCTGGGGCAGGGCATCAATGATATGGCATTTCAGCTTCAACAAGCCCGCCTCAAAAACTGCAAACAGTCCTGTAGGGCCGGCACCGATGATAAGTATATCTGTTTTAATCATTTTATATTGAAAATTGGGAATTCCATATTCCATTAGCTTCTCCCGTCTTCGAAATTTACGGGCAATACAAAACCTTTCCCCCTATCCTGTCGGGACAGGGAGAACACCGAAAGTACCTTACAGGCCTCTAACTCACTCCTACTACCTGTTCAATCTGGGGGGCATATTTCTTGATGGTGGTCTCTACCCCCGCCTTGAGTGTCATATGGTTTACATGGCAATCCGTACAGGCGCCTTCGAGACGCACTTTAACCAGTTTGCCCTCATCTATGGAGACCAAGGATATATTACCGCCATCACTTTCCAGAAACGGGCGGATCTCGTCTAAGGCTTTTTCTACGTTGATTTGCAATTCTTCTTTTGTCATCTTTCCATGTTTAAGACCTGCGTACGGATTACAGCACCATAATGGTTCCGTTATCCTTTTACGGGTCAAGATACTATTTCTTTTTTACGGCCGAACAACCGGCCATAGTGGTTATTTTTATAGCTTCGGTAGGCGGGAGGTTTTCATTCCTGCCCACTACTTCCCGTACTACGTTTTTCGTCAGGTTTTCAAAGGCTTCCTCCAGCGGTGTTGCCGTTTGCAGGGCCGCAGGACGACCAACGTCCCCTGCCTCCCTGATACTCTGTACCAGCGGAATTTCGCCGAGGAAAGGCACATCAAGGTCTTCCGAAAGGTTTTTGGCGCCTTCCCGACCGAAGATATAATACTTATTGTCCGGCAATTCTTCCGGGGTAAAGTATGCCATATTTTCCACAATGCCCAGTACGGGCACGCGTATGCTTTCCTGCTGGAACATGGCCACCCCTTTGCGGGCATCGGCCAGGGCCACATTCTGTGGTGTACTCACCACCACGGCACCGGTAACGGGCAGGGACTGCATAATGCTGAGATGTATATCCCCGGTTCCCGGCGGAAGGTCCACCAGCAAAAAGTCCAGTTCGCCCCAGGCAGCATCAAAGATCATCTGGTTGAGCGCCTTGGACGCCATGGGTCCCCGCCATATCACGGCCTGGTCGGGCTGTGTAAAGAACCCGATAGACAGTACTTTGACCCCGTAGTTTTCCACGGGCTTCATCTTGGATTTCCCGTCTACCTGTACGGCCAGCGGTCGTTCCCTTTCCACATCGAGCATCATCGGGATGGAAGGTCCGTAGATATCGGCATCCAGCAGGCCCACCTTAAACCCCATCCTGGCCAGTGTAACCGCGAGGTTGGCCGTTATTGTAGATTTTCCCACTCCCCCTTTTCCGGAAGCCACGGCAATAACGTTCTTAATGCCGGGAATGGACTTTCCTTTTATCTGCGGTTTTTTCTCCGGGGCATCTACCTTGATATTTACTTTTATCTTGGCTTTCTCATAGACTTCGCTGTGAACGGCCTTCAGTATCTCCACCTCGGTTTTCTTACGGGCCTGCAGACTGGGGTTTTTTATGGTGACATCCACCACAACCTCATCCCCGAATGTCATGATATTGGTGACAGCGCCGCTCTCTACCATATTCTTTCCTTCACCGGGCACGGTTATGGTTTCTAATGCTTTCAGTATTTCTTTTTTGTCCAGCTTCATGTAGTATAGATTCGTTCTAAATTAAACTCATTCTAAATTACAAAGATAAGGTTTCGCTTCCATATTTTAAAACGCCGGGATAGAAATGCTCAATTACAGCATAGGTTTCCTTTATTTTCACTGTAATTCCCCGGAAGGGTCCCAGAAAAGTTCTTCAAAACGGACGATGTGATTGTCTTTTACTTCCACACCTTCACTTTCCAGGAGTTGTTGCATGAGATTGGTTCCGCTGAAGTGATGTTTCCCGCTGAGCAGGCCCTTGCGGTTGACCACCCGGTGAGCCGGGACATCTTCCCGGCCGTTACAGGCGTTCATGGCCCAGCCCACCATACGTGCAGACCGCGCCGTGCCGAGATAACGGGCAATAGCGCCGTAGGAAGTGACCCTTCCGTAAGGTATTTCGCGGGCCACGGCATATACTTTTTCAAAAAAATTCAGGTTTTCGGGTTTCACGGGCGGGGTATCTGTTTCAAGGTTAGTGCTGTCTTACTTTACCGGACATTTTAACTTCTGCTATCCTTATCCACCATAAAAAATACGAATAAGTGTAATAATAACCAAAACCAGCATCAATCCGCTCAGGATATAATCGGAATATTTTGTCAGCTGCTCGGTCCTGTCCTCCATCTTGTTAAAATACACCACATACACATACAGTGTGGCAAACGTGCCCAGTCCGGCAGCCAGGATAAAGACAAGGATATCGGCCAGCTCAAACTTTATCCATCCGGAGACGTTCCAGGCTGCATTGATCCCGCAGAAATAAGGTATGGGCAAAAGATTGAGCGAGGAGAGCAGCATCCCCTTAAAAAAACTCTTCCGCTTGCTCACGTATGCCGAACGCATTTTTTTTGCTTTCTTCTTTTTACCCACCACAAAAAAATAAATGGCAAAAAAGGAAAAGACTATCACTGCTATCTTCATCAGGATATCAATGATATGCGTATTCCTGTAAAGATATTTTGATATCAGCACCCCGATATAGGCCTGCCCGATCACTATGAGAGAAGCTCCTACGGCAAACAGGATACCGTTTGTTCTTCCTTTCAAAGCACTGGTCTTCGCCGCGGTCATATTCACCAGTCCGGGGAGCAGTACCCCCATTGATGCTGCAGAAAACGTGGCAAAGAACAGAATCACAATATGTGTCATTTCCGGTTGGTTGTTTTATTAAGGTACTGTTTTACCTGCCGTAAACCACTTTTTACACAGGAATCAGAGCCTGAATTTTATATAGGTTATCGGTTTTTGCTGCTCAAGATACTGTTTTTCATAGAAAGTCTGTATACCGGTCACTTCTTCCGGAGAATATTCGTTGCGGTAAACGTCGTGATGCGCATAGCATATTTCATGTCCGAGCCCATGCAATAACCCCAGGGTATATCCGTGCATAAATTCGCTGTCGGTCTTGAGATGAATCACTCCGTCCTTTTTGAGTATCTTTTGGTATCTGGACAAAAAATCGGTATTGGTAAGCCGGTGCTTGGTCCTTTTGTATTTGATTTGCGGATCGGGGAAGGTGATCCATATTTCACTTACTTCATTACTTTCGAAAAAGAGGTCAATCAGTTCTATTTGCGTTCGTAAAAAAGCAACATTGCCCAGGTTTTCTTCCAGGGCTGTCCTGGCACCTCTCCAGAAGCGGGCACCCTTGATATCGACGCCTATAAAGTTCTTATCCGGATATTTCCGTGCGAGGCTCACGGCATATTCGCCTTTGCCACACCCCAGTTCCAATACGACGGGATTGCTGTTTTTAAAAAAATCGGTTCCCCATTTCCCTTTGAGCGGAAATCCTTCGGAAAGGACTTTGTCCCGTACCGGCTGAATAACATTGGAAAAAGTCTCGTTTTCCCTGAATCGCTTTAGCTTGTTTTTGCTGCCCACAACAATTATTTAATTTTTTGGCAAAATTAAGGAAATATTTAACTGTTTAAGAAATCCTTATTTTGCAGACATGAACTACCGGATACTCGTTGCCCCCCTCAACTGGGGTTTGGGGCATGCCACCAGGTGCATTCCAGTGATACGGGCGTTACAGGAAAACGGCTTTTGCCCCGTAATTGCCTCCGATGGCATTGCCCTGGAGTTGCTGAAGAAGGAATTTCCCGGCCTGGAAAGCATATACCTGCCCTCCTACCAGATAGAATATGCCAAGGAGGGAAAATATTTTAAGCTGAAGATGATATGGGATTCCCCGAAAATGGTCAAGGCCATTTCCAGGGAAAAAAAGCTGGTCAAAAAAATTGTTAAGGAAAGGCAGATAGACGGTATTATTTCCGACAACCGCCTGGGGGTTTACCATAAAAAAGTTCCTTCGGTGTTCATTACCCATCAATTAAATGTCCTTACGGGAAGTACGTCCTGGCTGAGTTCCAAAGTCCACCGGAAGATCATAAAGAAATTTGACCAGTGCTGGGTGCCGGACATGGAAGAGAAACCCAATCTGAGCGGAAAACTCGGCCACATGAAAAAAGCATCCGTACCGGTTAAGTATATCGGCCCCCTGAGCCGTTTGCAGAAAAAGGAACTGGATATTATCTACGACCTCGCCATTATCCTGTCGGGCCCCGAACCGCAACGAACGCTACTGGAAAACAAGATCGTGAGGGAGATCCAGAACTACACAGGCAGTATCCTTTTTGTACGGGGAGAGATCGAGAATTCGCAAAACATTCAGAAAAAGGGTAACGTTACCATTTACAACTTTATGCGTTCGGAAGAACTGGAAACCGCCCTGAACCAAAGTGCGCTGATACTGTCGCGTTCGGGCTACACCACCATAATGGACCTCGTCAATCTCAGGAAAAGGGCCTTTTTTATTCCCACTCCGGGACAATACGAACAGGAATACCTGGCCAAACGGTTCGATAAAAAAGGGATGGTACCTTTCGCCACCCAAAAGGATTTCCGCATACAGATGCTGTCACAGGTCGAAAACTACAAGGGACTGCCGGAACTGCCGGTAAACCGTTTTAATTTTGAGGAATTGTTTGAGCTTTTCCGCTCCCCCCATGAAAATTTTGAGGTTTTGTAGAAACGGTCCTTCTCCTTCGGAGGTTAGCTCTCCTGTAGTTCTTCCGGTACTTCCACTTTTTCCAGGGTAAAGGAAAATTCAGACCCCATACCGAAAACGCTTTCCACATAGATCTTTTCGCTGTGGGCTTCCATGATGTGTTTTACGATCGCCAGTCCGAGTCCCGAGCCGCCTTCTTTTCTGCTTCCGCTTTTGTCTACCCGGAAAAAACGCTCGAACAAACGGGGGATATGCTGTTTTTCAATCCCTTCCCCATTATCGGTGATCCGTACAATAACCTTGTTCTTTATGAGGTTTTCAATGCTTATTTCCGTCGTACCATCCTTTTTACCGTATTTTATGGAATTGACAACGAGATTGGTAACCACCTGCTGTATGCGCTCCTTGTCGGCACGTACCATGATCGGGCTTTCGTAGGCCATGTCGAAAGTGAGGGTGATATTCTTTTTTGCAGCCTTCATTTCCAGGAGGTCAAAGGAGTTTTCCACCACTTCCACAATGTTGAACTCCTCGTAGTCCAGGTGAAGGTCGCCTACTTCCAGTTTGGTTATCATATCGAGGTCCCGGACAATGTAAATGAGCCTTTCCACACCTTTTGCCGCCCGCTGAAGGTACTTTTTACGAACCGACTTGTCTTTGATGGCCCCATCCAGGAGGGTGAGAATATACCCCTGAACGGTAAACAGCGGGGTTTTCAGCTCGTGCGACACATTTCCCATAAATTCCTTTCGGTAGGTTTCCCGGACTTTCAGGGTTTCGATCTCCAGTTTTTTGTCCTGCGCAAACTTTTCGATCTCCCTGGTCAGGGTAGCCATATCGGTGGTGATGGGCTGTTGATGGAAGGAGGTGGATTCCAGCAGGGAAACATCGTCATAGATTTTTTTAACCCGCTTGTAGATAAACCGTTCCACCCGGAACTGGATAATAAAAAAGCAGATGGCAAAATTCACCACAACAAAGATGAGCAATGCTTTCCAATACATTTCCAGGGGAGCCGGAGTGGAAAACAGATACAGCAACAGGGTAACAAAAGCACCCGAAATTATAGTGATATACAGGGAAGAGCGCAATGCGAACTTATAGGATTTCTTCAGTTTTGTCGGCATCTCAAAAAATTGTTCATTTCATCCCTGCAAAGAAACAGAAAAAATATGTTTTAAGCCATCGGGTCATCGGGATACTAAGGAAAAAGCATTTGAACAAACTTTTAGTCCGGGGAATCCCCCCCTCATCTCCATATTAGTTTTGGTAATTTATAAATATCGAACCGCAGAATGCCGAAGTGATACTCAACATACCCCACAACACTTCATTATTCGGTATTCGGCATTCATCATTCGGTATTCGTTTCGGGATACAAACTACCCATCATGTGATATCTTAATTTCTCTGTATCTCTTTTTGTAAGCTTTGTAAGGTTTCTTTGTGGTAAGTAAAACCCATGAACATGGCAAACCACAAAGCAATAGTCTGAACTAAACCGCAGGGGTCACAAAGCAGGAACTTTTTAAACGTCCATCCCTTATGCAATATAGCTATCTGATTATAATTTCCGTATGAATAGTACAGCACTATATAATTAAAACCTTGAAGTGCTTTTGTCCTGCGGGATCCCTGTCCCCCCGCCCCGGAGACAGCCGGAAAAAGATGAATTTCGGTGAGAACGCAACAGCGGAAATAATAACAGAGCAGCGATCGCTTCCGCTATCCGGCACCCCGTACCGGGACAGGTTTCTCTTCAGAAAAAGCCCACCTATCCCCAACAACTCAATAACTCAATAACTCAATAACTCAATAACTCAATAACTCAATAACTCAAAATTACAACACAAACTTATACCCTACCCCCTTGACCGTATTGAAGTGTTCGTCTCCGATTTTTTCGCGGAGTTTACGGATATGGACATCGATGGTACGACCGCCTACGATAACCTCATTGCCCCAAACTTTATCCAGTATTTCTTCGCGTTTAAAGACTTTTCCGGGCCGGGAGGCGAGCAGGGACAGCAGTTCGAATTCCTTTCGCGGCAAAATGATCTCATTGCCTTTCTGTATTATTTTATATTCATCCCGGTTTATGGTAATATCACCTACCTTCACCACACTTTCTTCGGGCTCCTGTTGATCTTTCAACCGGCGAAGAAGGGCTTTTACCTTGCTTATCAGCACTTTCGGTTTTATGGGCTTTGTGATGTAATCGTCCGCTCCGGCATCGAACCCGGCTACCTGCGAATAGTCTTCCCCCCTGGCGGTGAGGAATGTGATCACGGTATTGGAAAGTTCCGGAATTTTGCGGAGCTGTTCACAGGCTTCTATACCATCCATTTCAGGCATCATCACATCAAGGATCACCAGGTGCGGACGTTCTTTTTTTGCCTTGGCAATGGCCTCTATTCCATTACCAGCCGTAGATACATTGTACCCTTCACCCGAAAGGTTGTACCCTATAATTTCCAGAATATCCGGTTCGTCATCGACAAGCAGGATCCGGATGTCTCTTTTTTTCATCTCTATGTTAATTTACGTGGTGTTATTCATGCCAAAAGTAAAGATAATATTAAAAAATTAAAGCGGTTAACATTCTTTTAATCTCGTAACATAAAAGTAACATACAACTTACATACATTTAATTTGTGCATAACACCATCTTTACACTCCCCCCCTTTCTTTGCGGCAGAACAAAACAGATAAACGTTCTGAAAAACAATTATTTCAAAAAGCGCAAGAATTAATTAAACTAAATTGAAATGAAGAAAATCAAATTTTTATCCATCATTGCTCTATTAGCAGTATTTATCACGGCTTGTTCCAGTGATGACGATTCTCCGGCACAAGATACTTGTTCCGATGGCATACAAAACGGTGACGAAACCGGAGTTGACTGCGGTGGGTCTTGCGAACCTTGTGAAGAAGGAAATGAAGTGACGAAAAGTGGTATTCTTACTGAAGATGAACACTGGACTGCTGACAACATTTACCTGTTGGATAATAAAGTAGTGGTTGACGAAGGAATAACCTTAACTATTGACCCCGGTACCATCATCAAAGGGAAAGAAGGACAAGAGACTTTGCTTTCTGCTTTGGTAGTAGCCCGTGGTGGAACTCTGATAGCTGAAGGAACTGCCGACGAACCTATAATCTTTACCTCTGAATTGGACGACATCCAACCTGGCCAAACCCAGGGTACTAACCTGACTGTTAATGATACCGGACTTTGGGGAGGCGTGCTTATTTTAGGAAACGCGCCAATCTCCAAAGGTAATGATCTGGAAGAGACTCAGGTAGAAGGATTACCTGCCGATGAGGATTATGGTTTGTTCGGAGGAGATGATCCCGATGACAGTTCAGGTAGATTGAACTATATTTCTATCCGTCATGGAGGTGGCTCTATTGAGCCGGATAATGAAATCAATGGTTTGTCATTGGCCGGAGTTGGTTCTGGTACTGAAATTTCCAACATAGAAGTTGTTGGTAATAGAGATGATGGTGTTGAATGGTGGGGTGGTACCGTAAACGTTACCAATGCCATAGTATGGGGACAAGGAGATGACGGTTTTGATACAGATGAAGCCTGGAGCGGAACTTTTAGCAACGGAGCAGTTATAATGACCAGTAATACCAATGGTTCAGGTCTGGAAATGGACGGTCCTAACGGTTCTGAGGCTACCGCAGCTTCTCACACCCTGGAAAATATTACCCTGATAGGAGCCGGAGGTTCAAACAGATATGCTGATTTCAGGGACGGCCTTCTCGCAGAAATCAACAATGTATTGGCATACGGCTTTAATGCGGAATCCACTGTCAGAATTAACGGTGATGATTCTCATACCGAATATACGGATGGCCGTTTAACTATTTCTAATTGGGAAATCGTACTGCCAGACGCTGTTGAGAACCCAGCAGACATTTTTATAGCTGTCACTATCAACGATAATGATGAAGAAGAGCCCATAGAAGGTTTCGATCCTTCCGCTTTTGCTAATGAAGTAACACCTATTGATGCCGCCGGAGATGCCAGCGTAGGTGCCGATATGTCGGTTTTTGACTGGACATTTGCCAAAGCACAAGGGGCTTACTAAACCTGTAAAAAACAAAACACTGTTTTGAATGTCCAAAGGCTGTTTCATAGCCTTTGGACATTTGTTAATTAACTCATATTTGAAATCATTATAATGTTTAAGAAATTCCTTTTATCAACCATTATGGTTTTTGCATGTGCCTTTTATGCCGCAGGACAAGAGGGTACCATTACCGGCAAGGTAATGGACGGCGAGTTTGATGATATCCTGCCTTTTGCCAATATTGTACTAAAAGGTACTACAAACGGAACCACTTCCGATTTTGACGGGTTATACACTTTAAACGTAGAAGCCGGCACTCATACGATAGTATTTTCATTTGTAGGTTATGAAACCAAGGAAATAACCGGAGTAGAAGTGGCTCCCGGCGGTACAGTTGAACTTAACGTTACGCTCAATCCATCGTCTGCCCAGTTGGACGAAGTGGTCGTTACAACCACCGTTCGTAAAAATACCGAAGCCGCTGTACTTAACTTTCAAAAGAAATCGGTAACTCTGCTTGACGGACTTTCTTCCGAAAGTATTAAAAGGACAGGGGCAAGTGACATCGCTTCGGCAGTAAAAAGGGTACCCGGCGTATCGGTACAAGATGGCAAGTACGTATATGTACGTGGTCTGGGCGACCGTTACACCAAATCCATCCTGAACGGAATGGATATTCCCGGACTTGACCCGGATAAAAACACAGTACAGATGGACATTTTCCCTACCAGTATTCTGGAAAATGTTATTGTAGTGAAATCAGCTTCGGCCGAGTTTCCGGCCGACTTTACCGGAGGTGTAGTAGATATTGTGACCAAAGATTTCCCATCAAAAAAACAAATGTCGCTTTCGTTATCAGGTGGTTTTAATCCCGACATGCACTTCAAAGACAACTACATTACCTATGAAGGTGGCAATACCGACTTTCTCGGTTTTGACGATGGTAATCGGAAAATGCCCATTTCGTCGCAAACAACCATTCCACACCCGGCCGGTGACAATGGTACCTTAGAGGGGATTACAAGGTCGTTCAACAGCACTTTGGCAACCAAACGGCAACAGTCCATGCCCAATTTCGGACTGGGTTTCAGCTACGGAAACCGGTATGATGTGGGCGACAACAACACTTTGGGCTTTATTGCTTCATTAGACTACAAAAACGAAACGGAGTTTTATGAAGGCTTCGAGAGTGGGCTCTACCAAAAACACCCCGATGCCAGCGAATATGAACTGCGTTACAACCGCAGGCGCCAGGGTGATTTAGGAATCAACAATGTATTGCTGTCCGGATTGGCCGGGCTCTCATATAAAACAGGCCGGTCCAAATACAGGTTTAATATATTACATATTCAGAATGGCAGATCACAAGCTGCTTTTTTCAATCAAAGCACACAAATTGCAGATGCCCGTAACGATATAAAAGACAACCTGGAATATACTGAACGTTCAGTAACCAACGCCTTAATATCCGGAAAACATACTTCTGAAGACACTTCATTTACTACCGAATGGAGCCTGTCTCCGACCTTGAGTAAAGTGAAGGATAAAGATGTCAGACTGACTACTTACCAAATTGAGCCCGACGGATACTCTATCAATGACAACGCCGGTCTGCCTATGAGATTATGGCGTGATTTGGAGGAAACAAATGTTGTTGGTAAAGTGGATTTCACAAAAGATCATTCCATGTTTGGCCATAAATCTGTGTTGAAATTCGGTGGTCTGTACAGTTACAAAAAAAGGGATTATTCCATTTACAATTATGAAATACTGCATTATGCCACCAGTACCCAAAATGTAGAATATGACCCCAATTCCATTTTGGCTCCCGGGAACATCTGGACACCTGAAACCAACGCCGGAAGCTATATCCGAGGGAACTATCAGCCGGCGAACACCTATGAGTCCAATCAGAATACTGCAGCCCTTTACGTTTCCAACGAGTTTAAGTTAAGCGATGCTTTCAGAGCCATAATCGGTGTCAGGGGGGAATACTTCACTACCTTTTTTACCGGTCAGGACAATTCAGGCGATATACAGATGGACAACGAAAAGACCATTGATAAAATGGATATTTTCCCTTCGGCAAACCTCATTTACGGGCTTAACGAAAACACCAACTTAAGAGCATCCTATTACAGAACCACGGCCCGTCCCAGTTTTAAAGAGCTCTCGGTGGTGCAAATTCGTGATTTGCTGACTGATATCCGGTTTATCGGGAATCTGGAATTGGAACCTACCTATATTGACAACCTGGATTTAAGGTATGAATTCTTTGGTGAAGAAGCCCAAATGGTTGCTGTAAGCGGTTTTTACAAACATTTTAAAGACCCCATAGAAATCGTGGCCTATAACAAAGAAAACCCAACCAATGTCCAACCCCGTAATGCAGAATCGGCACAAGTGTTCGGGGTGGAGTTAGAAGCCCGAAAAAACTTTGGTTTTTTAACTGAGGGGCTGAAAGACCTGAGTTTAAACCTCAACGTATCTATAATAGACTCTAAAATAGACATGACCGAACAGGAATTTGACGCCAGAAAACAAGCAGAAAGGGAAGGTGAAAACACTGATGATTCCCGTCAGCTACAGGGTCAGTCTCCTTATTTGATTAATGCCGGGCTGAATTATAAAAATGAAGAAATTGGTTTGGAAAGCGGACTGTTTTACAATGTTCAGGGCAAAACCCTGGAAGTTGTAGGCTCAGCCGGACTTTATCCGGATGTTTACACCATGCCTTTTAACAGCCTGAACTTTAATTTTTCAAAAACCTTAGGCGATGAACAGCGCTCTAAAATAAGCATTAAGGTGGAAAACCTTCTGGGAGATGACAGGGAAAGTCAGTACGAATCTTTCCGCGCTGCAAATCAAAACTTCTCGTTCCGTGCACCGGGAACAGAATTTTCCATTGGGTACAGTTACCGGTTTTAATAAACAATCCATATATTTTTCACCTGATTTGAGGCTGTCTGTTCAGGCAGCCTCTTTCTATTTCATATAGTTACGTCTATTCAAACCATGTTTTTCCAATTGGGGGAGCTGTTTACATCATGTAAGTATCCTGAATACGTTACGTTACCAATTAATACAGGAAATCAAGAAGTAAAGAATTTGCTCAAATCGGACTATCCACCCCCAAAGGAGGTGGCTTTTCGCCCGATTTGTGGCTTTGCCCCCACAAATTCTAATCAAACAAAATACGTATTCAGGCGTAGCCATAAGAACATGACCACCACCTGAGGTGGTGGGTTTCTAAGTTATACTAAAGCAAAATAATCCCGTTCAGATAAGTACTAATCCTTTACAGATAAGGTTTTAGATGTATTCACCTACAAATTTGTTCTTTTCAATAAAAAGACCAAAACCGTAGTTCAGCATTCCTTAAAGTAAGATTAACCTTATAATAATACAGGAAATATCTGTTAAACCTACCTTAGACTTCACCTAATCTTAAAAATTATTTACCATGAAAAAAACCTACATTTTCTTTTTTGTTTCGGTTATGCTATGCTTGGAGGTGACCGCTCAGGCAACAGAAAAACACCATCGTGTCCACGAAGTTCTGACAGATCGTACTTCAGTGGATCAGTTTTGTAGAGATGGTATAACTACGAATAATGATTTGAAGTTAAATATCATAATTGAAGAAAAGCTACCAGTAGGTTCTGTTTTTAGATATGGAACAAAATATTGGGCAGTCACCTATTCAAAAGATACCAGGGGGAGTGATGAAGACGCTACTATCAACGGAACTAATATTGTTTTGGAAAATTTTTGCAGTGGCATATTTAGTTATAAACATCACAGACTAAAATATATGGGAAATACAATATCCCAAGCTGAAAATAACTACTGTAACTCAAATCCTAATGAGGGAGTCAACATTAAAGTTGATATTAAAATAGAAAATCCATTAATAGAAGGAAAAGTTTATTTTATTGGCAGAAATTTTTCAGCAAGTCATCCAAGAGGGTATTACTATGTCGTTTATGCAGGCTATCATGATGGATCCGATGAAGATTATATTATGGACGGTAGTTCTCTAACAGCACCTGTGAAATTTACGGACTCAGACAATGACGGGGTTCCCAATGCCTGCGATAACTGCCCCAACAGATCTAATTCCAACCAGGCCGACCGGGACGGAGACGGTATAGGTGATGTTTGTGATGACAGTGACGGCGATGGTGTGAGGGATGCTTATGACGACTGCCCGACCGAACCGGGCCCCTCTTCAAACAATGGTTGTCCGGAAGAAGAAGGTGAACCCGATTTAGTCCTGGATAAAACCCGAACTTCCATTAGTAGCGATTGTTTAACCTGTCCGTCAACTTTGAGTGACTTGGGGACACAACGACATGTAATAAAAAAACAAACAGGAACCGGAATAACAATAAATCAAATTGCCGTCAAAAATAATGGGGATGAGGATGCAGGATCTTCCACCGCAGCCCTATATCTATCGTCAGACAACAATTTAGATAGTGGTGATTCTAAATTTAACGCTACCATTTCTGTATCTTCTATAAGTGCAGGAAGCAGAAAAACAACGGGAGGAACATCTCTTTATAATTATCAATTCACCAGGTCCAATGGAAATTATTATCTACTTCTGGTCCTGGACGATACGGAATCTGTTTCAGAAAGTAATGAAAATAACAACGTTACTGCAATTCCCATTACACTTCAAAATTAATTTAAACTCCAAAAAATAATAGTATGAAAACCAAATTCATTATATACTTTACAGTTCTCCAGATAATCATTCTTGGAACTATGTCGTGCTCTAACGACGACGAAATATCCGGAGATAAACAATCTGTTTCGAACAGCGACGCAATTTTGTATGAGTTCAGCAATCAAACTTTTACTCATAAACTGGATATAGAATTATCTACACTGGAATTGGAAGTAACTGATTCTATTAATCTTCTCGACAGGTTAACCCTTGTGTATTACACTACCGAGAAAAATCCTGATACCTGGCATTCCGTTCCCGACAAAAGCCCGGCCAAAGATTATAGATTACAATGGTCATTGGGAGAAAACGAAACCGATCCCGGGAATTATAACCTGGAAATTAAAGCTCAACGAGCGGATGATAACAAACCTTATGATATTTCGTTAAGCTACGATAAAATCAGAGTGATTTCTGTAGATTTTTCGGTAGCCGGAAACATCACTCCAAAAGACCTCGATACCAGAGACTACAACGCCGTAATCAACTATTTCGGGCTGGAACAATAAAAAACAGACTGCCGGTCAATCTCCCGGTTGAATATCTGTAAAATCATTTCCTTACCAAAACCGTTATTACCTGTGTAATGACGGTTTTTTATTGTACACAACTACATTTTGGAATAAAAATTGAGAGCTATTATAATATACCTTTGATCATGTATGAATTCTGACACATTTTTATACATAATATCGCATAGGATTAACAAAATATTAGTAACAGGGAAATAATTTTTTAATAACTTTGTATACAGCTAACATGCGGCCAATGAAAAAACTTTACTTTTTTATCCTCACATTGGGTTTTATAACCCTGGGAAATGCCCAGGAGCAGGATTCTTCTGTGCGTAAAGAACCCAATTACAGAGCTTTGGTTACCAGGCCCTCACAGGAAACCGAACCCAAAAAGGACATTGAAGATTTTCGCCTGTTCCCCAATCCGGTTACCGATGGTATTGTAGCCATACATACCCGGAAAAACCTCCCAAAGGCCATTTCCATTTACGATGTATTGGGAAAAGAAGTGTTGAACACCAAAATAACCGGAAAAACACTCAACGTATCCTCCTTAAACTCCGGTATATACATCATAAAAGTTACGGAGACCAACTATACTTCTACCAGAAAGCTCGTGGTTAAATAATACAGAGGATTTTCCGTAAACTTTCCAACGGCGGCACTCTTCCTGTTTACGTGTAAGTTTTATACACCTTTTATACACCGGGATATACACTTTACATACTTTTATTTTTCTGAATGTCATAAGACCGGCTTGGAAAGTCGGTCCTGCGAACTATAATTCTTCCGGAATACAACCCCGGTCACGGGAAAGAAACCAATGACAAACGCACTCCTTCCCTATCCCCCCTTATACCGGAACCAAAAACAAAGCTCAACCTGTTTCTTCCGAGTTAAAACCCGGAAAACGGGCATAAACACAACCCTGTTTACGCCGGAAGGGATTAAGTACGCCGCATACACAACTAAGTTCACCGCATACCGGGTTACTTATGCGGCGTAAGTAATTGCTTAAGCGGCATACCGGGTTATGTTCGCGGCATAAGGGATCAAGTACGCCGCATACACAACTAAGTTCACCGCATACCGGGTTACTTATGCGGCGTAAGTAATTGCTTAAGCGGCATACCGGATTATGTTCGCGGCGTAAGGGATTAAGTACACTGCATACACAACTAAGTTCGCCGCATACCGGGTTACTTATGCGGCGTACACAATTACTTAAGCGGCAAACAGAACTATGTTCGCGGCGTAAGGGATTAAGTATGCCGCATACACAACTAAGTTCACCGCGTACAGGATTACCTATCCGGCATACACAATGGCGCAAGCGGCGAACAGAACTATGTTCGCGGCGTAAGGGATTAAATATGCCGCATACACAACTAAGTTCGCCGCGTACCGGGTTACTTATGCGGTGTACTTAATTGCTTAAGCGGCGTACCGGGTTATGTTCACGGCATAAGGGGTTCGGTTCGGCGTATACACAATCCCTTAAACGGTACTTTTTCGGGCTTGTCAGGGAACAAGAAGACAAGCGTTTTACCACGGTCCTGATGGTCCCGATAGATTCCCGGATCACCCTGCAGGGTTGCTGTCACATTGTTTACTTCTTTTCCGCAGGCTGTACCTGTGGCGCCCGTTTACAGAATATTTTGTTATATTTACCGTATAATCAAACCGTTATATACCGGTACAGGCAGGGCCACTGAACAACAGGAAGCAAACACATCGTTAGTTTGTAACCTTAAAAAAATAAGAAATCTCGAATATCCAACTGTGAAGTTTTAAGCGTATATACCCACATAGATTACCACTTCGACATGCTGTGGTTCAACATTCAATCAGTTCCCCGGGTACTTCGGCAAGTTCAGTATATCACCCGGCCGAAAGTCCGGTATTTATAAATTGCAAGAAACAAATGAAAATACTTTTACTGCTCTTCTTTGTTCCGATCACCTTTTTAAAGGCACAACAAACCCTGCAATGGCAGGAAAACACCATTTCTCCCGAAGCTGCCCTGACCGACGTTAACTGGATATCCGGTCACTGGAAAGGAGAAGCGCTGGGAGGGACCGCAGAAGAAATATGGAGTCCCCCGCTCGGCGATTCCATGATGGGCGCCTTTAAACTCGTGGCAGACGGCAAAGTGAAATTTTACGAACTGTGCACCATCAACCAGACGGGCCAGACCCTGCTCTTACGTATAAAACATTTCGACAACGATATGAAAGGCTGGGAGGAAAAAGACGAAACCGAGGATTTCCGACTGATAAAGATCGAAAAGGACAAAGTGTTTTTTGACGGGCTTACCTTTGAAAAGGTACACCACAACGAACTGAACATACATGTACGCTTTCAGGAGTCGGGCGAAGAAGTGACATTTAATTACAAACGCGCAAAGTAATGGCCCGTACCTGCCTGGAATGCAAACAAAAGATCTCCGGCCGGACCGACAAGAAATTTTGCTGCGATCATTGCAGGAACACCTATAACAACCGGCTGAACAGGGACAGTAAAAACCTCATCCGGAACATCAATAACAAATTGCGGAAAAATTACCGCATACTGTCCGGACTCAATCCCAACGGTAAAACGAAGACCACAAAAATGAAACTCCTGGAAAAAGGGTTTGATTTTGAATACTTCACCCATTTATACACCACCCGGAGCGGCACGGTATATTATTTCCTGTACGATTTCGGTTACCTCCCCCTCGACAACGATGTTTACATGATCGTAAAAAGGGATTGACAGAAAAAATACCATAAAAAATGTCCTGTGAAGTATGAGAACATTTCACAGGACATTCAGGGGGACCGGACTTTTCAACCCGGTTATCGCCAGCATTGCCCGCTGATCTTCATGGCAGCGAGCATCACATCTTTACGACTTATTTGTCCTATCAGAAAACCGTTTTCCACCACCGGGAAACGACGGTGCCTTGTCCGGTAAAACCGGGTCGCAGCCTCAAATATATTGGCATCACCTTGAATGGTAAGCACGTCAGTAGACATGTATTTATCTACTGTCATATCACCGATGGGCATATTGAAATAACGCCCTTCGGATATCTGTTTCATACAATCACTATCGGATATAATACCGATCAGTTTTCCTCTTTTGTCTACCACAGGCGCCCCGGTGATCTTGTTTTTCATAAAGGTCTCCATAACCTCCAGAAGTGTTTGATCCGCGGTGAACGTAATCAGTTTCCTGGTCATGTGGTCTGCTACGGCTATGGGGTGGTCGTAGTCTTTTTTCACTTCTTCCCTGGCCCCTTGAAAACTTTTTATTCCCATGGCTGTTTATTTTTGGTTATCTCATAAATTTAGTGATTTTTAATTTATTAACATAATTTTACGCGTTATTTTATTACAACCTCCTTAAAAATAACATTAACATAAAATTATATCATTTCTCTTCGCTCACCATACGGAGGACCTAACAGGGGAAATGCTCTCCCCGTTCAACCTGAAAACATACCGGTAATCGGTTATTTGTTTCTCCATATCCGGGGATATTCGTATTTTGTACCTGAAAATCCCGTATGTATTAAACCACCAAATCCATGAAACGTTACGCCACCACCCTGTCCCTCCTTTTTATTATAGGTGTTGTGTACTGGTCCTTTTACGACGCCATGCCGCACACTTTTACCAAGGAAAATGCGCCGGAAAATACTTTCGCTGCAGAAAGGGCCCTTATTCTCGTCCGGGCCATGTCACAGCAACCGCATTACGTAGGTTCCGAAGCACATGAAGACGTTAAGGAATACCTGCTTTCCGAACTGGAAAAACTCGGACTTGAAACCCGGGTACAGGAAGGGTACACGGCCGGCAACTGGGGAAACCTGAGTAAAGCGAGCAATATCATGGCCCGCATTAAGGGAAGCCGTGACGGTAATGCCCTGATGCTGCTTTCTCATTACGACAGCAGTCCGCATTCTTCCTTCGGAGCCAGTGATGCAGGCAGCGGAGTGGCCACGATACTCGAAGGCATACGCGCTTACCTCGCTGAAAACAAAACCCCGCACAACGATATCATTATCCTCCTTTCCGACGGGGAAGAACTGGGACTCAACGGTGCCCGCCTCTTCGTTAACCGGCATCCCTGGGCAAAAGATGTGAAGCTGGTACTGAATTTCGAAGCCAGGGGCAGCGGGGGGCCGAGTTTTATGCTTTTGGAGACCAATGGCGGCAATTCCCGGCTTATAAAGGAATTTTCAAAAGCCGGACCCCGGTACCCCGTGAGCAATTCTTTTATGTACAGCGTATATAAAATGCTGCCCAACGACACCGATCTTACGGTATTCCGTGAAGACGGAGATATTGACGGTTTTAATTTCGCCTTTATCGACGACCATTACGATTACCATACCGCCCTGGACACCGAGCAGCGACTGGACCGCAATACCCTGCAACACCAGGGAAGTTACCTGATGCCCCTGCTGCACTATTTCAGCGACGCAGATATTTCCAATCTGAAAAGCAACCAAGACCAGGTGTTTTTTGACGGCCCTTTTTCCTCGTTCTTTTCCTATCCCTTTTCGTGGATATGGCCCATGATTATAATAGCAGCAATACTCTTTGTAATATTGGTGGTCTACGGCATCCGGAAAAAGAAGATTGTGGTCAGGGAGCTGCTCCTCGGAATGATTCCTTTTACAGTATCCTTTCTGCTTTGCGGACTTCTCGGGTATTTCTGCTGGCCACTACTTAAAAAGGGTTATCCGCACTATGCCGATATCCTGCACGGGTTCACCTATAACGGCTATTATTATATTGCGGCATTCACAGCTTTCAGTACGGCCATTTGTTTCTTCCTGTATCACAAATTCCGCTACCTGCAACCGGTTAACCTGGTGGTTTTCCCGGTTTTTGTCTGGATCGCCATCTGTGCCCTGCTGGGCCATTACCTGAAAGGGGCTTCCTTCTTTATCATCCCGGTATTTGCCGCACTGCTTTCCCTGTTACTCCTTATCCGGCAGGAAAAACCCAATCTGCTGCTCATGGCCATACTGGCATTTCCCGCCATATGGATATTTGCCCCTTTCATACAGATGTTCCCCGTAGGACTCGGACTTAAAATGATGATCGCCTCCACGCTTTTTACCGTGCTCCTGTTCGGATTGCTCGTTCCCGTATTCGGGTTTTACAGGCAGCAGAACAAACTTGCCCTGTTTGCCGGAGTACTCACCATTGCCCTGTTAATTACCGCCCATACCCAATCCGGTTTTACCGAAGACCGTCCGAAACCCGACAGTTTGTTATATGTACTGGATACCGATACGGGCAAGGCGTCGTGGGCCACTTACGACAAGGTGCCGGACAAATGGACTTCCGCTTATATCGGTGAAGACAAACAAAAACCAGGAGGCGCTTTAACCACCATAGCCAGCAAATACAACACCGGGTTTTCCTATACGTCTGCCGCCCCCCTGAAAGATATTGCAGTTCCCCGGATAGAAATTATCCGCGATACGCTCATGGGCACGGAAAGGGAACTGGAAATATGTATTATACCGCAGCGCAATGTCTCCCGCCTGGAAGTGTTCACCAATACGGAAAAGATCATTTCCTGCAATGTAAACGGTGTTGACCTCTCCGAAGAATATTTGCAAAACCCGGAAAGGGGAAACCGCCTCTTTTCACATTATATCTCAGCTAATACATATACTGAAATCATCCTGCGCGTCCCCGCAGCGGAAACCCCGGAGCTCATACTTTATGAAGCTTCCAACGATCTGCTGGAAAACCTCTTATTCACCATTCCGCCGCGCCCCGGAAACCACATCCCCATGCCTTTTGTGCTCAACGATGCCATTGTCGTCAAAAAAACAGTTACATTTGGAGAAAGTGAGTAAGTGAGAAGGTGGAAATACGGTATACTCACCGCTCACCTTCTCACCTCTAAAAAACTCTGCTCAAATGAAAATAGCTATTCTGGGTTGCGGATGGCTGGGTCTGCCCCTGGCAAAAGTGCTTATGGCACAAGGGCACGATGTAAACGGTTCCACAACATCTCCTGAAAAAGCGGAGACACTTGCTGCTGCGGGGATTCAACCGTTTGTTCTACACATTCACGAAAACGGTATTGAAGGAAAAATAAAGTTGTTCCTTGAAGGAGTGGAAACCCTTGTAGTGGATATCCCCCCTAAATTAAGGGGCAGGACCCCGGAAAATTTTGTAAAGAAGATTCAGCAACTGATCCCCGCCCTGGAAAACGCCGCAGTGAAAAATGTCCTTTTTATCAGCAGCACCTCCGTTTACTGGAACGACAATTCCACAGTCACTGAAGAAACCGTTCCCTTTCCCGAAACGGAAAGCGGGAAACAATTACTGGCCTCCGAAACGCTTCTGCAGGCTACCCCGGCTTTTAAAACCACGGTATTGCGTTTTGCCGGGCTTACAGGGCCCGACAGGCACCCGGTGCATCACCTCGCGGGAAAAACGGACCTGAAAAACCCGGAAGCCCCCGTAAACCTCATCCACCTGAACGATTGCATTGCCGTTATTCTTGAGATCATACAACAACAGAAATGGGGGGATGTGTACAATGCAGCCCATCCTTCCCACCCTTCGAGGGAAGCATATTACAGTTCAAAAGCAAAAGAATTAGGGCTCGCCCCGCCCCGGTTCGATTCGTCTTCCGGTACGGCAGGAAAAATTATTTCCTCCGAAAAACTCCGGAAAGTATTGAAATACACCTTTAAGGAAATTATTTAAGGGGAATTATTCCCTTTCTAATCCTAATTTTTTTTAGTTTTGAAAACCTTAAAAAATACATTTGAATAAAATGAAGAAAATTGTATTACTGGCCATCTTTTCATCGGTATTTGCGGTGAACGGGCAAAACGATCTTAAAACACACTACGAATCTTTCTACAAACAAATGAGGACACAGGGCGATATAAGAGGCGCCATCAACGCCCTGACCCACCTGTATGTTATAGAACCATCTGCCGCCAGGAAAGATACACTGGCCTATTTATATGCCAATTCCGGGCAATATGTTCAGGCTGTAAACCTGCTGGGCACCGAAAAGGATGCTTCCGCCTCTGATATGGCAGTTGATGTAAAGGCCATTTCGCTGAAATCACTGGATCAGCCGCAACTGGCCGTACAACAATACGAGATCCTGTTCGAAAGGAAACCCGATGCCTACCTGGCTTACGAACTGGCGGACCTCAACCTCCAGATAGGAAAGCTGGAAGAGGCGAAGAAACACATCACCTACGGACTGGAAAATGTCAAGGATGAGATGAAAGTCCCCTTTTACGAGAGCAAACCTCCCTATGAAGTGCCTTTAAAAGCTGCACTTACGTATGAAAAAGGACTGCTCATCTATAACGAGGACAAGAGCAAGATAGATGAAGCCATACAGCTCATAGACAAGGCCATAGAACTGGCCCCTAATTTTAATCTTGCCCGGCAGATCAAAAAAGCGCTTACCAATCAAAAAACAAAAACTGCCCAGAAAGCAGCAGAGGAAAAGGGAGAATAGCCTCCAAGCAGGTAAATCCTCCCGGATTCCGGGTTCCATACGATTATAAATGCACAGATATAATAGCCTGCGCTCCTTTTTCGTTATTATAAGCATATGAGGTAAAATAGAATTTATCCGAATGAGACTAAAAGCTGTTTTTTTAATACTTTTCATTGCCCTGACAAGTTGTACACCCCGAAAAAAAACAAGTAACGATCTCATTGCCCATATTCCCGAAAACACTTCGGTCGTTGTCAAGATCCCTAATCCGCAGGCATTTTTCAATGCACTGAAGAACAATGCTTTCCTGAAGGAAAATACCCTCCTGCCCCCGGGGCTTTCACAAAAACTGGAAAGTCTGAACGTTCTGGAAAAGAATACGGAAGCCCTGCTGTGTGTAGTTCGCACATCCGACAGTATTTATGATTTCTCCTATATCTCGGAAGATATTGAGAACTATGCCAAACTGGATACGGTAAAAGGCGGGGATGTCAAAAACTCGTCGCTCAACAAGACGGTCATTAAACAGTTTTCCTCCGGGGAACACCGAATTTTCAATACGGTTACAGACAGTATTTTTATCGCTTCTTCTTCAGAGGCCCTCATAGAAAAAAGCATCCTCGGGAAAAATATGGCGGACCGGGAAGATTTCCGCAGGATATATGCCCTGGCTAACGAAGATAAACAGGCCTCCCTTTTTCTGCGGAACCACCCTTTCCACCCGGCCGATATTACCCTGGCAGACAGTCTGGCAAGGCAAAAACAGGATACCCTCCCCGGAATGCGCTGGAGCATGTTCGACTTGTCGCTGTCACCCAATGAACTGCTGCTCACCGGTATAATACCGGAGCCCGGGAAGGATTCCCTCTCCGGAAATGACCCCGTGCCTGCCGACCGGCAAAAAATGATCGGGATCACCCCGGTAAATGCCCGGGGAATGATTTCCTTTACCCCGGACGATCTCGATTACAGGAAAGATTCACTTGTCCCATCACCTATTGAGAACCTGCTCACATCAACCGACGAGGCAGGCATTATTTACGGTAAAGATCACGACATCATCGCTTTCCATACCTTTGACGCCGGTACGGCAGAAAAGGCGTTCTCCTCTTCCGCCGTTTTAAACACCACATTCAGGGATCACAACATCTATCAGATTGACCCCCTGGAGCCCTTTCCGGAGACCATGCCGCCTTTCGGAAAAGGAAATGGGCTCAGGTTCTATACCGCCGTGGAAAATTACATCCTGCTCGCCAATACCGCCGAAGCCCTTACCGATATTATTGTACACTATCAGAGCCGGTCAACATTAAAAGAACGCACTTCGTATACACAACTTGCCGAAAGCCTTCCGGATGCTTCTTCCGTGCTGGCCGTAGGCATGGCCCCGGAATTAAAGAAACTGTTCCTGGGAAAGATGCTTTCCGGTTACGGCAAGGATATTTCTCCCGTCGTTTCGGACGATTTTCCGTATGTCATTGTCCAGGGCGTTAAGGAAAACCGTTACATGCACACCAACATCCTTTTCCGAAAACCCGGCCAACCGGGGAGCGCATCGGGAGTATCCCAGAAATTCAACATCGCCCTCGATGCCGATGTGGCCATTCCCCCGCAACTGGTCACCAATCACCGGAACAAAAAAAAGGAAGTTGTGGTACAGGACATGGAACACAACCTCTACCTCATTTCCGGTGAAGGAAAAGTACTCTGGAAAAAAAAGCTGAGCGGCAGGGTCCTCGGAAGGATAGAACAAGTGGATATTTTCAGGAACGGAAAGCTGCAACTGGCCTTTACCCTGCAGGACGGCCTGTATGTTGTGGACCGCAACGGAAACGATGTAGCCCCTTTCCCGGTAAAAGTCAACAATCCCATTACCAAAGGACTTGCCCTGTTTGATTACGACAACAATAAAAAATACCGGTTTTTTATTACGCAGAACAATGTTATCATCCCCTTTAATACACAGGGCAAAAGGGTAAAGGGCTTTGTCTTTAAAGGAACGGCAAGCCCTATTATCAATCCGCCGGAACACTTCAGGACAGGCACGAGAGATTATATAGCCGTACAGGAAGAGAACGGCACCCTGCACCTTTTACACCGGACAGGCAAAAAAAGGATCGCCGTAAACGGCAAGATCAGTTTTTCCGGGAACAGGATGTTCCTCTATCAGAACAAGTTCACCACTACCAACAGCGCCGGAAACCTCATACAGGTGGATGAGCGCGGAAGACTGAACAAAATACAGCTCGGCCTGGCCAAAGACCACGGTATCGACGCTACCTCCAGAACACTGGCAACACTTTCGGACAACATACTTACTGTAAAACACAACAAGTATGAACTGGATTACGGCATTTATACAAGCCCGGAAATTTTTTATATTAACAATAAGATCTATGTGGCACTAACCGACAGGCAGGCCAGAAATGTCTATCTCTTTGACAGTAATGCCCTGCTCATCGGTAATTTTCCCGTTTACGGAACCTCGGCCATGGACATGGCAGACATGGACGGCAACGGCAACCTGGGATTTGTGACCCAGGGCGAAAAAGACAAGATCGTATTGTATGAAATGTGATAATATTCCAATTGGTCAATTTAATTATCTTATTTTCGAATCGGCACATTGACGAATTGATTAATTTGAAAAACATGCAACAATTATATTCAAAAATACTCGGACAGGGAGAACCTCTTATCATCCTCCACGGATTCCTGGGAATGTCGGACAACTGGAAAACCCTGGGCAACCAGTATGCCGAAAACGGTTTTGAAGTGCATCTCGTAGACCAGCGCAACCACGGCAGGAGTTTTCATTCCGATGCTTTTTCCTATGAGATCATGGCAGCGGACCTGTATCGCTACTGTGAAACACATCAACTTCGTAAAACCGACATTATAGGCCACTCCATGGGAGGAAAGACCGCCATGCTCTTTGCCACAATGTATCCCGAAAAGGTCAACAAGCTCATTATTGCGGATATCGCCCCGAAATACTATCCCGTTCACCATCAAACCATCCTCAACGGACTGCTCTCCATCGACTTCAAGGTGACCAAAAGCCGTAAAGACGCCGACAAACAACTCTCCAGGTATATCCCCGAGCTCGGCATCCGCCAGTTCCTGTTAAAAAACATCTACTGGAAGGAAAAAGAACAGCTCGCTTTCCGTTTTAACCTCACCGTACTCAACGACAATATCGAAGAAATCGGCAAGGCACTTCCCCAGGACGCCGTATTCCCGGAAAAAACCCTTTTTGTAAAAGGAGGAAATTCCAAATACATTACCTCTCAGGATGAGGATCTCATCAAAAAACACTTCCCGGATTCGGAAATAGCGGTTATAGAAAATGCAGGACACTGGATACAGGCCGAAAACCCGAAAATGTTCTTTTCGATCACTTCGGCATTCCTGAAATGTTAAAATTCAGGTTTAATTTACTATGCATGCATAATTTTTTGCTCTAAAAATTGCATATTTCATATTTTATCACAAAATTTGTTTATATACTTAATTTTCTTAATTAAATTGATTTATTAACGTACCCCATACCTGAAAAAGGACTTAATTTTTACTACCCTCACCTCAATAAAACCGAAGGAGGCCGCACACTGCTCCCAGGTTTTCAATATTAAAAACAAAACGGTTTTCCCGAGTGAGAACAGGTATTCCGGTTAATACGAACGAACTCAAAAGTTGTCAAGAAACGATAGTAAACACAAAAACAGAAACAAACAATGATGAAAAAGACCTACATTTTAATGGCTGCGGTACTCATAACCACCTTGTCTTATGCCGGTGGATACCGCGTTGCCTTACAGGGCCAGAAGCAGCTTGCCATGGGACACACCGGAGTGGCTGTGATCAACAGTGCGGAGTCGGTGTTCTTTAATCCCGGCGGCCTGTCGTTCCTGGAGAAAAAGATCACCATCAGTGCCGGAGTAAGCCCGGTTTTTGCCAATATCAGCTTTCAGAACAGTCAGTTCGGCTGGAGTACGGAAGCAGACAATCCGGTGGCAACTCCCTTCAATATATATGCCGCATATAAGATCAACGACTGGATGAGTGCCGGTATCGGGGTGTATACACCTTACGGCAGCGGTGTGGAATACCCCCAGAACTGGGAGGGATCGCACCTTGTTAACAAGATAGAACTGGCCTCTATTTATATCCAGCCTACCTTTTCCTTTAAAATAACCGACAAATTAAGTATAGGGGGCGGACCGATATTCGCCATAGGTAATGTCAATTTCAACCGGAACATAGACCGTTCCACAACCAATGTGGCCGGTGAAAGGGCTAATGTTACCATAGACGACAGCGGTGTTACGGCCTGGGGGTATTCCCTCGGACTGGCATTCCGCCCCACAGACAAGCTCACCCTGGGACTCACCTATAAATCCGAAATGAAAATGAAGGCCAAAGACGGGGAAGCCGAGTTCCGGAACATTCCCGGCACGGCCCCGGGCAATTACGAGAATGTCACTTTCAACGCCACGCTGCCCCTCCCCGCCGAGCTTGCTGTCGGGGCGTCCTACATGATCAACAACAAATGGCTCGTGGCATTTGATTACAACAGGGTATACTGGGATGCTTACGAATCACTGGACGTATACTTCAGTAACGGCACGGCCTCACACAATCCGAGGAATTATAAGAACGCCTCTGTCTATCGGTTCGGGTTACAGTACATCGCCAGTGAACGGTTTACACTGCGCGGCGGTTATTACTATGACGAATCTCCCGTACAGACCGGTTATTTTGCCCCCGAAACACCGCGTAACGACTCCAATAACTTTACGGGCGGACTCACATTCAACATCTCCGAAAGGTTTGCCATTGATGCGGCCTTCCTCTTTATCCATTTTGATGAAGTGGACGCTTCTTATGATCACTACCAGGAAAACGGGCAAAACGTGCCTTTTGGCGGCACCTATAAGAACAATGCTTTTGTCCCCAGCCTCGGGGTTTCGTATGGCTTTTAACCTATTTTCCGAACCGTATTAAAGATAAAAAGACATGAAAAAAAATATAAAACTATTAGCGCTTTTAGCATTGGGACTGGCGGCCTGCCAACCGGAATTTGACAAGGCCGTCGACGAATCGGGCTTTTACACTTCCGGGGATGCTGATCTTACGAATTATGTAGCCCTCGGAAACTCCCTTACCGCCGGGTTTGCCGACGGTGCCCTCTACATACAGGGCCAGGAAAACTCTTATCCGAACATCATGGCACAGCAGTTTTCCCATGCCGGTGGCGGTGAGTTTACCCAGCCGCTTATGAACGACAACTTCGGGGGGCTGCTCGCCGGCGGCACTAAAATAGCTGACACAAGAAGAATCCTCGAATTCGATGCCGAAGGCAATCCTTCCCCCGTAAATCTCGACGAAGAACCCACTACAGATATTACCAATGCCGTGGAAGGTCCTGTTAACAATATGGGCGTGCCCGGCGCAAAAATCTATCACCTTGTGGCTGAAGGCTACGGGGATATTTCAGGAGTGGGTGATACGGCAAACCCCTATTTTGTACGTTTCGCCTCATCTGCCGGCACATCGGTCATAGCCGATGCCGTAGCGCAGAGCCCCACTTTTTTTACACTCTGGATAGGTAATAACGATATTCTCAGTTATGCCACCTCCGGCGGCGTAGGTGTTGATCAGACCGGAAACATCAATCCCGCTACCTATGGAAGTAACGATATCACAGACCCTAATGTTTTTGCTTCCATATACAGTGATTTACTGAGTGCACTTACCGAAAACGGGGCCGGAGGGGCTGTGGCCAATATCCCGGATATCACCTCCATCCCCTATTTCACAACCGTCCCTTACGCCCCGGTTCCTATGGATGCTGCTACTGCAGCACAGGTAAATTCCGGATATGAAGATTACAATAATGCCATGTTGCTGTATGCCGGAGCCGGGTTAATCACTCAGGAAGAAGCCCAGAAAAGACAGATCAGTTTTCAGGAGGGCCAGAATCCTGTAGTTATTGTCGATGAGGATCTCACCGCACTCCCCAATCCGCAGGGCGGTGAACTTCCCAAAATAAGGCAAACCACACAGGAAGACCTTATTGTGCTCCTCGCCTCTTCCTTTATAGGAACTACCGTTGGTGGTGACGATTCACAGGTCAACGGGGTTTCCGTACCCCTTGAAGATCGATGGGTGCTGACCCCCGAAGAACAACTACTGGCAACCAATGCCCAGACCAGCTATAATGCCACCATAGAAGCACTGGCCTCACAATATGAACTGGCATTTATTGATGCCAAAAGTATGCTGGCGCAGGCCGCCGAGACCGGTATTCCTTATGACGGCGGTATGCTCACTTCTACCTACGCTACGGGCGGGGCGTTCTCCCTTGACGGGGTACACCCGACGGCCAAAGGCTATGCCCTCGTGGCCAATGCCTTTATAGCGGCCATAAACGAAACCTACAGCGCCACCATACCCGAAGTTAACCCGGGGACCTATCCGGATGTATTCGTAAAATAATCGTCCGGCAGCGGATAATAAAAAAGCGCCTCTTTCAAGGGCGCTTTTTTAATGTCTGTTTACTCACACTCCCACCGGAAATTGGCCACTTTGCCATTAGACGCACTCGTCAGGTTATAATGCCACCATTCCGTCCTGATCGACCAGAAACCGTGTTTTTCCATCGTTTCTTTCAGTAATCTCCTGTTGGCCAGCACTTCATCAGGAAGGCCGGTATAATCGTGATGGGCTTCTTTTCCGAAAAAATCAAAACCTGTACCCATGTCCAGTGCATTCCCGTCCGTATCCACAAGGGTAATATCAACCGCTCCCCCCTTGTTGTGAATAGACCCTTTGGCCGGGTTGGCCACATACTGCGGGTTCGGAACGATCTCCCACATCTTCTTCTGTACATCGTGCGGGCGGTAACAGTCAAAAAACTTGATCCTGTAGCCCTGCTCCATCAAATCCCGGTTAGCTGCTATCAGGGCTTTTGCCGTCTGTGCCCTCACATAACATTCCGCACAGTCATAGACCTTTGTCTTTAAAAAATTGTCCTCCGTGGCGTATTTCATATCGTAAACAAAATCCCGGCTGTAATCGCGGAGCCGTACAAAAGCAGTGTCTTCAACACCGTCCAGCGACAACAGGGCAGGCCCGGCCTCTTTTTCAGGCTTTTCCGTTACGGTATCTCTTATTGTTTCGGTAGCTTCCTTTACGGATTCCGCAGGAGCAGTACGTTTCTCCGGTTTTTCCTTACAGGCCGTAAAAAAAATGACAATGACCAGGGGTACTATAATTTTTTTCATACCACAAATTAAAAGAAAAATCCGCTAAGTTCCGGCCTGTTTTCATTATCTTGGTAAAGCGTTTGTTTTTTGCTACGAATACACCAATATTTTTTATTGCGCTTTGTAAGTTTTTCTGTGTCTGACCTTCCCCCGATCAGGGATCGGGCCCGTTCTCTCCATCACAAGGGAGGAACTTATAGAGGGGGTTATTCAGGGACGTGGTTTCCTGTTTCAATGATCCGGTCACCGGTCCTCCGTCATCCGGCAACCAAACAACTCCAAAACTCGTCAACTAATTTTTGTGAAGTCATTAACGTTTTTGACTTGGTTTCGTTAAATTTGCGGAAAAATCAGGTCTGTTAATGCTAATTATAGGAATCGCCGGGGGGACGGGTTGCGGCAAAACCACCGTTGTAAACCAGATTATTGATCAGCTGCCGGAAAACGAAGTAGGGGTTATTTCACAGGACTCCTATTACAAGGACACCTCCCACCTGTCTTATGAAGAACGTACAAAAATAAACTTTGACCATCCCAGGGCCATCGATTTCGATCTCCTGGTAAGTCACCTTAAAACCCTGAGGAAGGGAGAGCCGATACATCAGCCCGTATACTCGTTCGTAAAACACAACCGTACGAAAGATACCATCCTCACCCACCCCAGGAAAGTAATGATCGTAGAAGGCATCCTTATCCTGACACCCCCGGAAATAAGGGAAATGTTCGATATCAAAATATTTGTTCACGCCGATTCCGACGAACGCCTTATCCGCAGGCTCAAAAGGGACATCAACGAAAGGGGCAGGGACCTCGATGAAGTACTCGCGCGATACCAGACCACGTTAAAGCCCATGCACCAGCAATTTATAGAACCCGCTAAAGAACATGCAGATATTATAATACCGAACAATAAATACAATACCGTGGCAGTTGATATAGTGAGAACTATTATCAATGAAAAACTGGCATAGCCGGAAGTATTGCAAACCACATACCTACCCCAAAAAATCGTACTTTTCCGGATTATAGCCCGGAAATGGCTGTAAACAGGCAAATAAATTTGGCAGGCAGGAAAAATTTACTTATTCATACCGCAACGAAATGAACTTTATAAAGAAAATAAGACAGAACAGGTGGTTTTCTTTTTTCAGCAATATATATGTAATAGTCCTTACGGTATTTGCGGTATGGATGATATTTTTCGATACCAATTCCCTGCTTACCCATATGGAGCTCGAAAAGGAGATCGACAAATTGCAGAAACAAAAGGAATACCTGCAAAAGGAAATAGAAAAAGACAAGGATGTCATCCGCAACCTGAAAGATGACAATAATATAGAAAAGTTTGCCCGCGAAGAATACTATTTTAAAAAGGACAACGAAGAAATATACATTATCGAACACCAGGACAGTTTAAAAAAGAACAGGAAAAAAACTGAATGATATTAAGAAGGACACCCCCCTCTATCCCCCTCAAGGGGGGGAGCTGTTATGCTCTTTAAAAGACGTTAGGTTCCCCCTTGAGGGGGATACAGGGGGCAAACCTCCAGGACCAAAAAATCCAGAACCACAAACCCTGCACCGGTATGAACAAACCACTATTTGATGAATTCCCAGGGGTTTCCGCAAAAATGTGGAAACAGAAAATCCAGTTCGACCTGAAAGGCGGTAACTACAATTCCCTGATATGGAATACACCCGGGGGAATAGACGTAAAACCCTTTTACCATGCCGATACGGTCATTCCTTCTCCGCCCGTACCCCAAAACACACCCTGGAAAATAACCCAGCATATTTTCGTTGCCGACGAAGGCAGGACCAATAAAAAAATAAAGAACATCCTTAATCGTGGAGCAGAAAGCATCTGGTTGACCCTGCCGTCGGAAAATACAGACCTTTCCGGATTGCTCAAAGGTATTGACCTCTCTTCCGTACCGCTGTACTTCGATCCCCTTTTCCTGTCCCCGGGTTTTGTAAAAAAACTCTACAACCGTATTCCCGCTTCGGAAAATACGGAAATTCGTATCCACACAGATATTATCGGGAACCTGGCCTGCAACGGCAACTGGTTTTACAAGCTGAAAAAAGACCATGAATTACTTGGGGAGATCTGTTCCCTTTCCGGAAATTTCAACGGTGTGATCACCGTGGACGCTTCCCGCTATCAAAATGCAGGAGCAACGATTGTCCAGCAACTGGCCTACGCCATAGCGCACGCCAACGAATATCTGAATTTCCTGGACGGTGAGGGATTGCAAAACCTGAAAAAACAAAAAATTGTATTTAAAACCGCCATCGGCGCCAATTACTTCTTTGAAATAGCCAAACTCCGTGCCCTCCGCATACTGTGGAAGACCCTGGCCTCAGAATACGGTGCACTTCCCGAATGTCATATCCTCGCACAGCCCACCAGGCGCAACAAAACCCTCTACGACTATAATGTGAACATGTTGCGCACCACCACCGAAAGTATGAGTGCCATACTGGGCGGTGCCGATGCTGTATGCAACCTTCCCTACGATGCCATATACCACAAAGACAACGAATTTGCCGAACGTATGGCCAGAAATCAATTGCTCATACTGAAAAACGAAAGTTATTTCGACAAAACGAACAATCCGGCCGACGGCACTTACTACATAGAAGATATCACTGTACGGCTGGCCGAAAAAGCCCTGGACATCTTTAAACAGATTGAAGCCGGCGGGGGCTTCCTGAAACAATTGAAAGACCATACCATCCAGAAAAAGATAAAAGAAAGCGCCCGGGCAGAACAACAGGAATTTGACGAAGGCCGTGAAGTCCTGGTAGGCACCAACAAGTACACCAACCCGGAAGACCGGATGAAAAACGACCTGCAACTGTACCCTTTCGTCAAAACCAACACCCGGAAAACCCTTATAGAACCCATAATCGAAAGAAGATTATCCGAACAAACAGAACAAAACCGCCTAAAAAAAGAAACCCCGTAGAGACGCACGGCCGTGCGTCTCAAACGAGGAAAAGAGGCCGCGCATCTCAAACAATAAACCGGAAAATGAAAAGGTTCAACGGCAAATACCGTTTCAATTCAAACCGCATGCCCCGTTGGGATTACAGCGGCAAAGGCACCTATTTCATTACGTTGGTCGTTCAGGGCAGGCGTTGTATATTCGGGCATATTGAAAACGGGGAAGTCGTAAAAAACCGCTGGGGAGAAATCGCGTACAGGGAATGGTACAAATCGTTCAAAATCCGAAAAGAATTGACCCTGGATTCATTCGTCCTGATGCCCAACCACATCCACGCGGTCGTAACCATTGACCCTATCCTGGTAGTAGAGACGCACGGCCGTGCGTCTCAAACGAGGAAAAGGGGTCGTGCGTCTCAATCGGGAAATAACAATCTAACCTCAAAAGGTAACAATTCATTTTACCGCAGGCCAAGATCATTATCCACATTTATAGCAGGATACAAATCGTCAGTAACCATCCAATTAAACAATTGGATCGACAGAAATATAAGTCCCGCCCTGTTCCCCGAACTGGAAAAATTCAGCAAATCCCACCGGTTATGGCAACCCAATTATCACGACCGGGTAATACGCGACCCATATGAATACAGTCGTATTTTAAAGTATATTGAGAATAACCCAAAGAAATGGGAAGAAGACCAGTTACACAATAACCACCATTTATCCATATGAAACGGAAAAACCTGCAAAATATAAAAATATCCTATCCTGGTAGAGACGCACGGCCGTGTGTCTCAAACGAGAAGGAAGATAAATACGTTTTCGCCGAAGGCATCAAAATAAAACCCGTTTTTACCGAAGAAGATATCGAAAAGGCCGAACACCTGAATTTCGCCGCAGGCATTCCTCCTTACCTTCGGGGGCCGTACAGCACCATGTACGTTACGCGCCCCTGGACCATCCGGCAATACGCCGGTTTTTCAACGGCCGAGGAAAGCAACGCTTTTTACCGCCGTAACCTCGCCGCGGGACAGAAAGGGCTTTCCGTGGCCTTCGACCTGGCCACACATCGGGGCTATGACAGCGACCACGAACGCGTTGTCGGCGATGTGGGCAAAGCCGGGGTGGCCATCGATTCTGTTGAAGACATGAAAATACTCTTCGACCAGATCCCGCTGGACAAAATGTCCGTATCCATGACCATGAACGGGGCCGTACTGCCCGTTATGGCCTTTTATATCGTAGCTGCGGAAGAACAGGGAGTTTCACCCGAACAGTTGTCCGGCACCATACAAAACGATATCCTCAAGGAGTTCATGGTGCGGAACACCTACATCTACCCGCCTGCCCCTTCCATGAAGATCATTGCGGATATCTTTGAATACACCAGCAAGAACATGCCCCGGTTCAACAGTATCAGTATTTCGGGGTACCATATGCAGGAAGCCGGCGCAACGGCAGATATTGAACTGGCCTATACCCTGGCCGACGGACTGGAATACATAAAAACGGGGCTGAAAGCAGGCATGAACATCGACAAATTTGCCCCGCGCCTTTCCTTTTTCTGGGCCATAGGCATGAACCACTTTATGGAAATCGCCAAAATGCGGGCGGGACGGATGCTGTGGGCCCGACTTGTAAAACAATTCGGCCCTGAAAATGAAAAGTCGCTTTCCCTCCGCACCCATTGCCAGACCAGCGGATGGAGCCTTACGGAGCAGGATCCGTTCAACAACGTAGCACGCACATGCATAGAAGCCGCAGCGGCAGCATTCGGAGGCACGCAATCGTTACACACCAATGCACTGGATGAGGCCATCGCCCTGCCTACCGATTTTTCGGCGAGAATTGCCCGTAACACCCAGTTGTTCCTCCAGGAAGAGACCGGGATCACCAAAACCGTCGATCCCTGGGCCGGAAGCTACTATGTGGAATACCTGACCCATGAGATCGCGCATAAAGCATGGAAACTCATACAGGAAGTGGAAGAACTGGGTGGAATGACCAAAGCCATAGAAGCCGGAATCCCCAAAATGCGGATCGAAGAAGCAGCCGCACGGAAGCAGGCCCGTATAGACAGCGGACAGGACGTCATCGTCGGGGTAAACAAATACAGGCTGGAAAAAGAAGATCCGCTGCAAATCCTGGAGGTGGATAACCAAACCGTAAGAAAGCAGCAGATCGAACGCCTGAAAGCACTCAAATCCGGGAGGGATGCCGGAAAAGCGGAAGATGCTCTGCAAAAACTTACCGAAGGCGCACGTACGGGTGAAGGAAATTTATTAGCTTTAGCAGTCGAAGCCGCAAGACACCGGGCTACACTTGGTGAAATAAGTGATGCCCTCAGCACTGTCTTCGGAAGGCATAAAGCAAAAATCCAATCCTTTACCGGCGTGTATTCCAAAGAGATCAAAAACGACGAAAGTTTTGAAAAGGCCAGGCAGCTGGCCGACAGGTTTGCCGAAGAGGAAGGCCGCAGACCCCGGATCATGATCGCCAAAATGGGCCAGGACGGCCATGACCGCGGTGCCAAGGTAGTGGCCACCGGTTATGCCGATGTAGGTTTTGACGTAGATATAGGCCCGCTGTTCCAGACTCCGAAGGAAGCTGCCAAACAGGCGGTGGAGAACGATGTACATATCCTCGGGGTTTCCTCCCTCGCCGCCGGTCATAAGACCCTTGTTCCCCAGGTTATCGAAGCCTTAAGGGAATACGGCAGGGAAGACATTCTGGTCATTGTAGGTGGTGTTATCCCGTCACAGGACTATGATTTTCTTTTTGAAGCCGGGGCGGTTGCCGTTTTCGGGCCGGGTACAAAAATCAGTGATGCTGCCATACAAATGCTGGAAATATTACTGGAAATAAGCGGGTGAATGTATGGTCATTGAGTTATGCACAGACACTGTTCTTTATTAAATTTGAATTTCGAACCGCGGAATGATGAAGTGATATAACTCATAAAGCTTTATCATTGGATATTCGGTATTCCATCAGGTTCTTGAGTTCAACCAAAGGGTTCGTTATTGATTTCCGTATACAAATGATATGAGATCAGGGCCTGTTTGCATTACCGGAAAACAGACTATAAAGCACCTTCGAGTGCGTAATGTTAGCAGGCCCTGAATCATAACTCAAAAAAGGCAATACCAGCATTATTTGCGGATTTACTTATTATGCACGCATACTATTCCGTATCTTTACAAAAAACAAGCATACCATGTACACCGATAAAATGCTCCGCGACGATGCCCTGAAAGGCAAAAACATTGTAGTGACCGGAGGCGGAAGCGGCCTCGGCAAGGCCATGACCCGTTATTTCCTGGAACTGGGTGCCAAAGTAGCCATTACTTCCCGCAGCCTTGAAAAACTGGAAGGTACGGCCAGGGAACTGGAAAACGAAACAGGAGGGACCTGTTTCCCCGTACAATGTGATGTCCGCCATTACGACCAGGTAGAGGCGATGCTGCAACAGGTGGTCGGCACCTTCGGTAAGGTCGACGTATTGCTCAACAATGCCGCCGGGAACTTTATATCCCCTACGGAAAGATTGTCGGCCAACGCTTTTGATACCATCATTGATATCGTACTCAAAGGAAGCAAAAACTGCACCCTGGCTTTCGGGAAACACTGGATAGCAGAAAAACAACAAAATACTACCGTATTAAACATAGTGACCACTTACGCCTGGACGGGTTCTGCCTATGTAGTGCCCAGTGCCACGGCAAAAGCCGGCGTGCTGGCCATGACCCGAAGTCTTGCGGTGGAATGGGCCAAATACGGTATCCGCTTCAATGCCATTGCCCCCGGCCCCTTCCCTACCAAGGGTGCATGGGACAGGCTTTTACCGGGCGAACTCAAAGAAAAGTTCGACCTGGCCAAAAAAGTGCCCTTACAACGCGTGGGCGAACACCAGGAACTGGCCAACCTGGCCGCCTATCTCGTGTCTGACTTTGCCGCTTACCTCAACGGAGAGGTCGTTGCCATAGACGGCGGCGAATGGCTCAAAGGTGCGGGACAGTTCAACCTGCTGGAACAGGTGCCGGAACATATGTGGGACATGTTAGAGGAGATGATACGCAGTAAAAAGGGGAAGTAAACCCCTCTGTACCGAAAGGTGCTGCGGTTTGGCAAGCAATGAAATTTCGCTTTATCTATTGGTTATCAGGTTGTTAACATACTCAGGTATTACGTAACTCAGTAACTCAATCCCCCCATTAACTTAATAATTCAACAAAGTTATAAAGTTTATAGAAACTAAAGTTGCCGTAATGAAATTACGGGGGTTTAAACCTAAAATTGAGACCAATTAAAGTTGACAAAATCGCATTCATACTTCCCCTGATAACAGTATAGCTATCCCCCGGGCATAAAATCAAATCGCAGGCCGGACCGGTGCCATTCCCGGTTTCGGGAAAGAAAACTTTACAATATACTGCCAAAACTCGTGCAATAACACAGGTCGTCCACATGCTGTTAACAATTTTCATTTTCAAAACCCGGAAATAGTTGTATTTTTACCTGTCTAAATCCAATTAAAATTACATGGGTAAAATTATAGCAATTGCGAATCAGAAAGGCGGCGTGGGTAAGACGACTACCTCCGTGAACCTCGCGGCCTCCCTCGGTGTCCTGGAAAAGAAGGTACTTCTTATCGACGCCGATCCGCAGGCCAATGCCACTTCCGGACTGGGACTGGACGTAGAGGAAATAGAGGTGGGCACTTACCAGCTTCTGGAACATACCCTGAACGCCAAGGACGCCATTATCGGTTCTGATTCTCCCAACGTAGATCTTATTCCCGCACATATAGACCTGGTAGCCATAGAGATTGAACTTGTAGATAAGGACAGGAGGGAATCCATGCTCAAAGATGCGCTTGCCGGGCTCCGGGAAGAATACGACTATATACTGATCGATTGTGCTCCTTCCCTTGGTCTTCTTACACTTAATGCCCTTACCGCGGCAGATTCGGTGATCATTCCCATTCAATGTGAATACTTTGCCCTGGAAGGCCTCGGAAAATTACTGAACACCATAAAAAGTGTGCAGAAAGTGCACAATCAAAATCTCGATATCGAAGGTCTTTTGCTCACCATGTACGATGCAAGGCTCCGGCTTTCCAACCAGGTTGTCGAAGAAGTTCAGAAACACTTTAACGACATGGTATTCGAAACCATTATCCAGAGAAACGTACGCCTCAGCGAAGCCCCGAGTTACGGGGAAAGTATCATTAATTACGATGCAAGCAGTAAAGGAGCGACAAATTACTTAAATTTGGCGCACGAAATCATTAAAAAGAATAAGCAGACGGTTTAATGGCAAAAGCAACGAAAAAACAAGCATTAGGACGGGGATTATCGGCACTGTTAAAAGATCCGGAGAATGACATTCAGACGGCTTCGGACAAAAATGCCGATAAAGTAGTAGGGAATATTGTTGAACTGGACATAGAGTCCATTGAGGTCAACCCGTTTCAGCCGCGTACCAATTTCAACGAGAATACGCTCCAGGAACTGGCCAGTTCCATAAAGGAACTCGGGGTTATACAGCCCATTACGGTACGGAAATTAGAATTCAACAAATATCAGCTGGTTTCCGGGGAGCGCCGCTTCCGGGCCTCGAAGCTTGTAGGGCTCAGTACTGTCCCCGCTTATATCCGCATAGCCAACGACCAGGAATCCCTGGAGATGGCATTGGTGGAAAACATACAGCGGCAGGACCTCGATCCTATTGAGATTGCGCTTTCCTATCAGCGGCTTATTGATGAAATACAGCTCACCCAGGAACAACTCAGTGACCGGGTGGGGAAAAAGCGTTCTACCATAGCCAACTACCTCAGGTTATTGAAACTGGACCCCATAATCCAGACCGGGATGCGGGACGGGTTTGTAAGTATGGGACACGGAAGAGCATTGATCAACCTGGATGACAAGGATACCCAGCTCACCATTTACGAAAAGATCATTTCCAGCGGCCTGTCTGTAAGAGAAACGGAAAAACTCGTTAAAAATCTCCAGGAAAAAGGCAAAAAGAAGACGACTTCGGACGCTTCGGATAACAAACTGCCTTCTTATATTGACGATAAAATGGAGGATATTACCGAATACTTTTCGACCAAAGTTGACGTTAAAGTATCCAGGAACGGCAAGGGAAAACTCATTATACCCTTCCATTCCCGTGAAGATTTTATCCGTTTGACCAAACTCCTCGAATAAAACCAGGCCGGTATGTACCTGAAACAAATACAATATACAGAATTAAACCCGCGTTACGGGAGACCGGAAATCTGAAACATATAAACATCACGTACCGAATGCCAAGGACCAAAAGCCAAGTATTATCCCGAAGTATCAGTACCGGGTACGGAATTCCGGATACTGTACGCCGGACTTCTGACGGATATGCCTTTTTTCCCGGCGTCGGATACCCGGCTTTCCAGATAAAACTCCCTTTACTTTCCGTTTTTCTCACGGCCATGCTGTTAATAACAGGCGGTACGGCACGGGCACAGGACAAGGAACAGGAAACCGCCAACGATTCCACGAACACCGAAAACCGGGTGGTCGTTCGGGACACTATTGTCCACAAAACGAATACCATAGACCCTTTGTCGCCCAGCAAGGCGGCATTTTATTCGGCCATACTGCCGGGGCTCGGACAAATTTACAACAAGCGCTACTGGAAGGTTCCGCTGGTATATGGGGCCATAGGTACCGGATTGTATTTTTATATCACCAACAAGGACCAGTACCACAGGTACAGGAATGCCTATAAACGCAGGCTCGCCGGTTTTCATGATGATGAATTCTATGACATTGACGGAAGCGGGATTAACGAAGGAAACCCGGATGTTTCCATGGACGCCCTTCGGAGGGCCCAGGAATATTACCAGCGGTATAAAGACCTTTCCCTTCTCATCACCATAGGGCTCTATGCCCTGAACATCATAGATGCCAATGTCGACGCACACCTGAAACAACACAATATAAGCGATGAACTTACCCTGCGCCCCTTTATTATCCCGAACGATTTTAATGTGGGCACCACGGTAGGACTATCACTCAACTTTAATTTCTGACATCGTTTTGTACTATGTCACCCTAAACCGGAAATTCCGGGTATAGTCGAACCTGTCCTTCGGCTCCGTTCAGGGAACGAAAAAAAACGAAAAAATTGAAACCGAAAATAAACAACAAATGAAGATAGCTTTACTGGGATACGGCAAAATGGGAAAAATGATAGAACAGACCGCCATTTCCCGGAACCATATGATCGTTGCCAGAATAGATGATGAATTTAGTTTAGAAGACATTAAAGGCGCCGATGCGGCCATAGATTTCAGTGTTCCTTCCGCAGCCTTTAAAAACATAACCACCTGCCTGGAAAACGGTATCCCGGTGATATCGGGAACAACCGGGTGGCTGGACCGTTACAACGAGGCCGTAGCGCTGTGTAACCAGCACAAGGGAGGCTTTATTTATGCTTCCAATTTCAGCCTGGGCGTCAATATCTTTTTCCAGCTCAACGAATACCTGGCCAAAATGATGGCCCGCCTGGATGAATACAAGGTCAGCATCGAAGAAACCCACCACACCCAAAAACTCGACGCTCCCAGCGGAACCGCAATTACCCTGGCCGAAGGGATTATAAAGAACAGTTCCAAAACAGGGTGGCAGCTGGACAATGCGGGGGAAAACGAAGTCCCGGTTACGGCCAAACGCATAGAAAATGTTCCCGGCACTCACAGCATACGCTATTCCGGAAAAGTAGACGACATTGAAATCACCCATACCGCTCACAACCGGGAAGGATTTGCACTCGGGGCTGTTATTGCAGCAGAATGGATTGTCGGAAAAACCGGTGTTTTCAATATGAAGGACGTGTTAAACCTTAGTTAGGTACGTAGCAACTGTACGCTTTTTGTGTAATTTGCGCGGAACAGGAACATACGATAATCAGGATGATACAAAACATACAATAAAATTACTATGACAATAACAGCGTGGTTCATGTTTTTCCTTTTCCTGCAACTGGTACACTTTGCAGGCACATGGAAACTATACCAAAAAGCCGGAAGACAAGCCTGGGAAGCCCTCGTACCCGTTTACAATGCCGTGATCCTTATGAAGATCATCAACAGACCGTGGTGGTGGGTCATCCTGCTGTTCATTCCCATTGTCAACCTCATTATGTTTCCCGTTATATGGGTGGAAACCGCCCGGAGTTTCGGTAAAAATTCCACAACAGACACCTGGCTGACCCTACTTACCCTGGGATTGTATCTCTATTACATCAATTATGCCCTGGATGTCACCCACATCAAGGACAGGAGCCTCAAGCCCGGAACGGCCACGGGAGAATGGGTCAGTTCCATACTCTTTGCCATTGTGGCGGCAACACTGGTGCATACCTATATTATGCAGCCCTACGTGATCCCCACTTCCTCCCTGGAAAAATCCCTGCTGGTGGGCGATTTTCTCTTTGTGAGCAAATTCCACTACGGTGCCAGGGCTCCCATGACCGCCATAGCCGCTCCGATGGTTCATGATACCATTCCCGGGCTGGGGATAAAATCGTATCTCAACAAACCGCAGCTCCCTTATCTCCGGTTTCCCGCACTTCAAAAAATAAAGCGAAACGACATCGTAGTGTTCAACTGGCCTACGGATACCGTACGTTATTTTGGCGACTACAGGAGCCGGGGCATACGAAAACCGATTGATAAGAAATCGAACTATGTAAAAAGATGCGTGGGAATTCCCGGGGACTCACTGTCCATCAAGGACGGTTATGTCTATATCAACGGCAAGCGGACACAACTGCCGGACCGGGCCAAAACACAATATTCTTATATTGTAAAGACCAACGGCAGCGAGCTCAGCCGGGCCTACATGTACCAGCGCTTCGGTGTTACGGATTATTTCGGCAGGATGCAGGACGGTTCCTACCGTTTTACCTCATTGACGGAAGAAAGTGCCGCCCGCCTGAAAAAAAGCCCGAATGTAGTGAGTGTAGAACGGATAGTACAACCGGCAGGAAGACCTCATCCCCGTATTTTCCCCAATACCAGGGACAACACCTGGAGCGGGGATAATTTCGGTCCCATATATATTCCCGAAGCAGGTAAGACCGTAGTACTCAACAGGGAGATCCTTCCGCGCTATAAAAGGATCATTCAGGAATACGAAAACAATACCCTGGAAGTAAGAGGAGATCAGATCTTTATCAACGGAAAACAGGCCGATTCCTATACGTTCAAACAGGATTACTACTGGATGATGGGCGACAACCGGGATAATTCGGAAGACAGCCGGTATTGGGGGTATGTTCCGCACAATCACATCGTCGGCAAGCCCGTGTTCATATGGATGAGCTGGGACAGCCAGGGCGGGAAAGTCCGGTGGGATCGTGTCTTTACCACCGTAGGAGGACCGGGAGAACCGGTTTCGTATCTCAAATATTTCCTTATTGTAATAGGAGGATGGATCGTTTTCAGCTTTATACGAAAGAAGAAAAAGAAAAACAGTTAGGAACAACGCGGCTGCAAATCGTACAAAAGTAAAAAACATCAAAATACCCGGTTCTTTCAGGATTTATGGAACGTAAAATACTCATACATCCCGCTTATTTTCCCACCATAATGCATTTTGTGGCCATGATAAACCACCCGGTGGTCCTGGAAATGGAAGACAACTTCCAGAAACAGACCTATCGCAACCGTATGTATGTTTACGGACCGGGAGGGAGGCAACTGCTTACTATCCCCGTAAAACACAGCAAAACCGGAACACACCAGAAATACAGGGACATCCGTATAGAAAACAGCTTCCACTGGCGGAAACAACACTGGAAAACACTGCAAACGGCTTACAGGACCTCTCCTTTCTTTGAGTTTTATGAAGACGACCTGGCCCCGGTCTTTGAAAAAAAACACGATTTCCTCATGGACCTCAACCTGGATACCATACACTTTATCTTCGATATTTTCCAGCTCAACCCGGAATACGGAAAAACCCATACCTACGAAAAGGAAGCAGCGGCATACGCCGATTACAGGTTTATGGTCAACGCCAAGGAAGCACCCCGCTTTAACCTGGAATCTTATACCCAGGTTTTTGATGAAAAACACGGATTTATAGGCAACCTGAGCATCTTGGACCTCCTTTTTAACGAAGGCCCCAATGCCCTGACTTACATTGAAAGGCAATCCCTTCCTTCCTGAGTTTTTCGGCAGATTTACAGAAAATCAACTACTAAACGGCACTTTTCCCGGTGCGATCAACCGGTTTATGATTATAAACGGCATCCGGCAGTCCCTTACAACTGTATAAACAACAATTAACACTCCACATCCCTTTATCCTTTCCGGAAGAACGGAATGCAGCTAATTTGGTAATACTGTGCCCGGAAAAACTATTTTTTCCGAAGCAGGCCAGCCATATTTCATCAAAAACAAACTGCCATGTCCCGTTTTTCCATATTGTTCCTGTTCCTCGTGTTTCCGCTTTACCATTTACTTTCCCAGCCCGTGATCCTGGTTAAACACGAAGAAAACCCCGGAGCTGTTGAAAATGACGTCCGCCACTACATGAAGCTTCTGGATATCCGGGAAAACATCCATCTTACCATACGTTTTACACGCCATGTTCCCCGTAACATACTGGGAATAACCTTCTGTCTGGACACACAGCAGCCCAACGGTTACCGGCATATTGTAGTAGCAATAGACTCCGGGTTAAGTCCTATGCGACAAAAACTCATACTTGCCCACGAAATGATTCATGTAAAGCAATATGCCAAAAAAGAACTCATTGCCTTAAACAAACGGGTGCTTCTCTGGAAAGGACGGAAATACGAAACACGGATATACAACAAACGAACCCCCTGGGAAACTGAGGCTTACAACATGGAAAGATTGCTGCGGAAACACCTCCGCAGGAAAAACCAAAAACCCCGTACCGAACTTGCGGCAACGCTGTAAAACCATCCTCCCTCCCCTTCCGGTAATCGGTCTGTTTTCACTTTAGCTGAAAAGTACAGTTTGTTAAACATCCGTTAACCCGGTGAAAAACCGTAACACTTTCCCGTATTTTAATACCTTTAGACCATAAAAACGAACCAAAACATACAAAAACATGACGCTAACAGGGTGGTTTCTGTTTTTCCTTATCCTGCAACTGGTACACTTTGCAGGCACATGGAAACTATACCAAAAAGCCGGAAGACAAGCCTGGGAGGCCCTCGTACCCGTTTACAATGCCGTGATCCTTATGAAGATCATCAACAGACCGTGGTGGTGGGTCATCCTGCTGTTCATTCCCATTGTCAACCTCATTATGTTTCCCGTTATATGGGTGGAAACCGCCCGGAGTTTCGGTAAAAATTCCACAACAGACACCTGGCTGACCCTACTTACCCTGGGGTTGTATCTCTATTACATCAATTATGCCCTGGATGTCACCCACATCAAGGACAGGAGCCTCAAGCCCGGAACGGCCACGGGAGAATGGGTCAGTTCCATACTCTTTGCCATTGTGGCGGCAACACTGGTGCATACCTATATTATGCAGCCCTACGTGATCCCCACTTCCTCCCTGGAAAAATCCCTGCTGGTGGGCGATTTTCTCTTTGTGAGCAAATTCCACTACGGTGCCAGGGCCCCCATGACCGCCATAGCCGCCCCGATGGTTCATGATACCATTCCCGGGCTGGGGATAAAATCGTATCTGTTCAGTGACGATTTTTCCAAAAGGCACACTTCCTGGTTAAACAGGTTCCAGTTACCCTATTTCCGCCTGCCCGGTTTTCAAAAGATAAAACGCAATGAAATTGTTGTATTTAATCAACCGGCCGATACGCTTCGGGACATGAATGATTTTCATCCTGACAGGAATTACTACAAGCCCGTGGACAAAAAGACCAACCTGGTCAAACGATGCGTGGCCATTGCCGGGGATTCCATGGAGATCAGGGAGGGTTATGTTTATATTAACGGTAAACGGACACAACTGCCGGACCGGACCCAAACACAATATTCCTATATTGTAAAGACCAACGGCAGCGAGCTCAGCCGGGCCTATATGTACCAGCGCTTCGGTGTCACCGACTATTTTGGCAGGATGCGGGACGGCTCTTACCGTTTTGCCGCATTGACGGAAGAAAGTGCCGCCCGCCTGGAAAAAAGTCCGAATGTAGTGAGTGTAGAGCGGATGATACAGCCCGAAGGCACGCCTCATCCCCGTATTTTTCCCAATACCGGGGACAACACCTGGAGCAAAGATAATTTCGGTCCCATATACATTCCCGAAGCGGGTAAGACCGTAGCGCTCAACGGAGAGATCCTTCCGTACTATAAAAGAATCATTCAGGAATACGAAAACAATACCCTGGAAGTAAGAGGAGATCAGATCTTTATCAACGGAAAACAGGCCGATTCCTATACGTTCAAACAGGATTACTACTGGATGATGGGCGACAACCGGGATAATTCCATAGACAGCAGGTATTGGGGATATGTTCCTTTTAACCACGTTGTCGGCAAACCCGTATTTATCTGGATGAGCTGGGACAAGACCGCTAAAAAGGTGCGCTGGGACCGGGTTTTTACTACCGTACACGGTACCGGGGAACGGGTTTCCTATTTCCGATATTTTATCATTGTCCTCGCCGGATGGTTTGTTTACAGCTATATCCGGAGAAAGAAAAAGAAAACAAAATAAATGCTACGCTTCGTCATCCATTACGGATTGCACTTTGTATTCCCGGTCCTTATAGCCTACTGGTTCTACCGGCCGTATTTCAAGAAGGTGAGTATTATCCTGCTGGCAGGTATTCTTATAGATATAGACCATTTCCTGGTCAGCCCGGTTTTTGATGCGAACCGTTGCAGTATCGGCTTCCATCTGCTGCACGGGTATTTCCCCATTGCCCTGTATGTGCTTTTGTTTATCTATAAACCTACACGGATCGTAGGTCTGGCGCTATTACTGCACATTCTGGCGGATACTGCAGACTGCCTGATGTTAGCTCTTAATGTATAAAGGTATCCTCATACATTGTCGATATGCCCGAGATCCCTGCCGGGTTCTATGCGATCGCGAAGTTTTTGTTTCAGCGCCCTGATTTCCGGGAAACCGCCGTATTCCTTCCTGTCAAACAGGAGGTGTTCATCGACATAAATACGGTAAATACCTCCTGTTTCCCCGGGTTTTAGGGTTACCCCCTGCAACTCGTTCTCAAAAGTGGACAAAAGCTCCTGGGCCATATAGGCCGCCCTTAACAGCCAGCGGCATTTCGGACAATATTCTATGGTAACAGACGGTTTCATCACTAAACTGGATTAAGATTATTTTTCTCCGGATTCCGGCAGCCTGAACGTAGCCATAACCGGGTAATGGTCGGACAGGGTCTCCGTATAATTTTTATGTGCCATTATATCTATATCCGCATCTGTGAGGATAAAGTCGATACGAAGGGGAAAATAGTCAAAGTCATACGACCTGCCGAAACCACTGCCCTTTTCAATAAAAGTATCCTTCATAGCTCCCTTTATCCGCTTGTACACATAAGAATACGGTGTGTTGTTGAAGTCGCCTGCCACTATCATTCTATACCGGCATTCCCTGCGGTGGGTATCGAATATTTCCACCTGCCGGTGCTGAAGGGCAAAAGCCTTGCCCATCCTTTTGTACAACGCCTCGGGGTCTTCAACAATAATATGTTCCTTCGCAGGTACCAAATGCAGGGATTCCAGGTGCAGGTTATAAATCCTTACGGTATCTTTTCCCTTTACAATATCTGCATAAAGGGCATTATTCCCCGTTTTCGGAAATTCCAGCGACCCTCTTTCAACTATGGGATACCTGGAAAAAATAGCCTGTCCCGTCCTGTTGTTCCGCGTTGTGTATTTGATGAACTGGTACGGATAACCGGTATTAAAAGCATTTTCCTGTTCGTGGTGAAATTCCTGAACGCAAAGTACGTCCGGCGATTCCCGGGTTACGAGTTCGATGATCTTTTCGGGAACGTCCTTATCCGGAAGCCAGTCGTAGGCATTGAATATCCGCACGTTGAACGTCATCAGCTTCATCGTATTTTCCTCCTTGCTTTCCGAAACCCCGGAAAGCCTGTACATGGCCCCTACATACTTATACCCGATCAACAGGATCAGGAGCGACAGTATAAACTGGCGCCTCAACTGTACCAGCCAGTAAAGCACAAAAGCCGCATTTACTATAATAAACACCGGAACCGTTAGGCTCAATACCGAAATCAGGGGAAATCTTTTGGGAAAGACATAAGGCAGGATATAAGACAGCAGCAGCAATACTGCAAAAAAGGTATTGAGAACAAAAACGACTTTATTTACAAAACTCAATTTTTTCACTGCCCTTGAATTCGTTACAGTTATCCGAGTAATCCGTGACTAAATAACGCTCTCCTCAACTCCATATCCATATTCCCGCTAATCTTTCCCTGCCTGGAACAGGAAATCTTTCTCCTCCTTGGTAAGGCTCTCGTAACCGCTTTTACTGATCTTGTCCAGTATTTCGTCGATTTTCTGCTGACGGCTGTCTTTACCGGCTTGAGATTTTTTTGCAGATGCTGTGGTCTTTCTGTTTTTGTGGACGGTCTTTAAAGGTCCTTTAGGTTTTCTCCTGAAAAGGTTTACAACGGCCGTGACCATTTTTTCAAAACCGGAACCGATGTCCCTGCCTTCGGATAATTTCCGGGCATATATATAACCGAGCAATGCACCGCCCAGGTGGGCCAGATGGCCTCCTGCATTGCTCATGGGAATCTGTACCAGATCTATGAGCACCACAAAAACCCCGATATACCAGAGTTTTATGTTAAATAGAAAAAACAGCCGTACCTCCTGGTTGGGCATATAGGTACAGATAAAGATCAGGATGGCCATGACTGCCGCAGAAGCCCCTATCAGCGAGGTGTCTATTTCCATGAATGCCGGAAACAGGTTGTAACTGAGCATAAAAATAAGCCCCCCGGCTATAGCCCCGAGAAAATAAACGTTGAGGAACCGCCTGCCGCCAAAGAGGTTTAAAAAAATCCTCCCCGAGAAATAAAGCAACAGCATGTTCCAGAAAATATGTGAAAAACTACCGTGAAAAAAAGCATAGGTAACAACAGACCACGGTTGTGTGATAAAATTGTCCAGGCGTTTCGGCAATTCGAACCACTGCATGAGAAAATCCGGGGAAAGCCGGAACAGGAATACCAGCAGAATATTAAGAATATAAACCAGCACATTGATCACAATGAGCTTTTCAGCCACAGTAAGTGTAGCATACTTGTATTTTATATCGTTACTGATGCCCATTCGTTTTGTTGTTTTTGCCGGGAAATCCCCGGGGGTCCTTTACGGACTACCCAAATCGCGAGGATATCCCTCATCTACAGTATCTTCCCCCGAAGAGAAAATCATGTTCCCTTTTTATCCTGTTTTACCTTAACTCATCATCTCCAACCATTACCTCATTGACACATTGACATATTGTATCATTGGCACATTATCCCTAATTCCACCGGTTGTTCTTAAACTGGTTCCTTTTCCAGTACCACATCATAATAAACCCGAACAACGCCCCGCCCACGTGGGCAAAATGGGCTATTCCCCCTCCGAATAGCGAATACCCGGTAATGCCCGAAAAAAGATCCAGTCCAATCAGGGCCGGAATAAAATACTTTGCCTTGATGGGTACTGGAACAAAAATAAGAAACAATTCCGCATTCGGGAACATCATGGCAAACGCTACGAGTATACCGTATATTGCCCCCGAAGCTCCTACAGCCATCCCGTTATAAGCCGAAAAGAAACTCTGCATTATACCGTTATCAATACCCGGGACTTTTGCGTATTGATTTATCGGAACATTTTTCAGCATCTGCATGACATCACCTTGGGAATATCCTACGGAATACAAAGCACTCATCCCTTTTTCAAAATAATAATAATTAACCCCGGTATGGATAAGTGCCGCTCCCAGTCCGGCAGAAAAGTAAAAAAACAGGAATTTGTTCCGCCCCCACATCTGCTCCAGGGGAGAGCCGAAGGCCCACAGGGCATACATATTAAAGAAAATATGCATAAACCCGCCGTGCATGAACATATGCGATACGATCTGCCACAGCCTGAAATTCTCATTTTTAGGGAACCACAACGAAAAGAGTTGTATCATTTGATCGTGAAAAAACTGCGTTGCCACAAAAAACAACACATTAATGATCAATAGGTGCTTAACAGCCTCGGTTATTCTATACATCTATAAAAATTTTTTTTCCAGGTCTTCTACGGTTATGGTGATATAAATGGGTCGGTTAAACGGCGATACCCTTGGTTCTTTACAGGCAAACAGGTTATTCACCAGTGCTTCCTGAGAGGCCTCGTTCAGCAATTCTCCCGTCCGTACCGCCAGCGTTTTGCTCAGCGATTTGGCGAGCCTGTCGCTTTGGGAAAAACTGCTGTCCGGTATCTCGTCCTTAAAATCGGCGATCAGTTGCTCCAGGATCATACTCACTTCACTTTCCGAAACACTGGCCGGGATACCGGTAATCTCAATTTCCTCACCTTCCAGCCGGGCAATGGCAAAACCGATAAATTCGAGGGTTTCCCGCAATTCCTTCAGCAGGGCCATATCAGACGCCGAATAGTACAATACAATGGGAAACAGCAATTGCTGACTTATGCCTTCCTTAACGGTCATTTGCCTCAGAAATTGTTCGTACAGCACCCGTTGGTGTGCCCTGTGCTGGTCAATGACCACCATTCCCGATTTTATGGTTGTAACAATATATTTTTTGTGCAACTGGTAAGTCGTGAATGAAGGCCCTTCACTTTCCCTTTCACCAAAAAGCTTTCCGGCGGGTTTCCCTTCCATTCCGGCCACTTCATCAGATTCTATCTCCACGGAACTAAAACCGTCGGAATCACCCGATTTGTCGCCCAGCCCTACGTACAGGCTTTCCCAGTCGCCCTGTCTATCCTGTCGGCCGCTGCCTTGCCATGAAGGCCTTCCCCCCTGATATTTCGACCGCGCTTCAGTACCTGTTTTTTCCGGTCCCGAATGTGAAATGCCTTCTTCATCCCTGAAAGGGTTAAAATCGGAATCCACCTCTATCGTCGGAACATTTATCGGTTTGTCTTTATAATCATACGGGGTGTCGAGAGCGGCATCCTTGTCAAAATCCAGGACCGGGGCAATATTGAATTGTCCGAGACTGTGTTTTATGGCCGAACGCAATATGGCGTAGAGCATATGCTCGTCGTCAAATTTAATCTCTGTTTTCGTGGGGTGAATATTGATATCCACCGTGGCGGGGTCCACATCGAGGTATAAAAAATACCCGGGATGGGCCTGCTCTTTGATCAATCCTTCAAAAGCGGACACTACGGCATGATGCAGGTAAGGACTCTTTATAAAGCGGTTATTGACAAAAAAGAACTGTTCTCCCCTGCTCTTCCTGGCGTGTTCGGGCTTGTAAACAAAACCGGACAGCTTTACCACTTCCGTATTTTCTTCTACGGGAACCAGTTTCTCATTCGTTTTACTGCCGAATATATTAACCACCCGTTGCCTGTAGTTGGAAGCAGGGAGCGAAAAGAGGTCATTCCCATTGTGGTACATTTCAAAGTGAATATCCGGATGGGCAAGCGCTACCCTCTGGAACTCGTCGATAACATGGCGCAGTTCCACCTGATTGGACTTTAAAAAATTTCTCCTGGCCGGGATATTAAAAAAGAGGTTTTTAACGGCAATGGAGGTGCCTTCGGGGGATACCGCAACTTCCTGATCTGCGATTTTCCCGCCTTCCATACGAATCCGGGTACCGATCTCCTCTCCCTGCCGCCTGGTGTTCATTTCCACATGGGCAATAGCCGCAATGGAGGCCAGGGCTTCCCCGCGGAACCCCTTGGTCCCTAACCGAAAAAGATCGTCTGCCGAACGTATCTTGGAAGTAGCGTGGCGTTCAAAACTGAGGCGGGCATCCGTGGCACTCATGCCCGCACCGTTATCCACCACCTGTATCAATGTCTTTCCCGAATCCTTGGCAATAAGTTTTATTTCCTTAGCCCCGGCATCGACGGCGTTTTCTATTAATTCCTTCACAACAGAAGCAGGCCTTTGTACCACCTCTCCTGCCGCAATCTGGTTAGCAACATGATCCGGTAAAAGCTGTATGATATCTGCCATTATCTCTTGAAGGTGAATATGCTTAGGTCAAAATCTATGATAAAAAGAAACAGGAGAATTAAAATGATCGCAATAATCAGAACGGTCCTGTTCGCCCTGCGATCGGGATTGCCTTTCACGTCGTCCAGGGCATTGGCGAATTTATTCTTGAGTCCCTTGTTATCCCCGGTGGCCTTCCGGAATTGTTCAAAACGTCCCTCTATATGAAACGGGCTACCTTCCTTGTCACTTTTATAGTAACGAGGGGTGTAGCTGAACCTTTTATTTTTTCGCGTCTTAAATACTCCCATAATTCTATACCCCCAAAATTACTGAAAATACTACAAAAATGTAAGGAGATGGCGGTAAATTTTAATCCGGCGGGTGTTACCGCGTTATTGGATTGGAGAAATCGCCACGTTACTTACCAACTGATGTCTTGGCGATTTTCCAACACCTCAACCGGAAAGCGTCTTGCAAGGAGCCGGATAAAGGAAGGAAAGCCTGCCCGGAGTACGGCCGGCGACAACCTCAGATGACAAGTGCAAAACCGCGGGGAGATTGCCGCGCTTCGCTCGCAATTGACGATGGCCCATATTCCTTACGGGGAACACAAAAGCTTTACGCTTATCCGCAGCATGCCATGGTTTAAACAATTTAAGGTCCGGTTTAGGTAAAATAATGTCCCGTTTAGGTAAAACAGGCTTCGGTTTAGCCAAAACGGCGTAATTTTCAGGTCAGATACCTGAAATTTTAGCCGATCCACCTAAAACTTCTTTCATCGAAGTTAAAATTTTAAGCTTTTAAGCTAAAGTTTTTGTCATCACAGCCAAAAACAACACTATTTCACCTAAAAACACCTGTTTTTCAAACAAATACACCTCCGTTTTCCCATAAAATCTCACAAGACAGACCATGAAATTAGTTACTCAGTTATTAAGTTCACCAGAGCTATCTAAATAACTCATTAACCAATAACCCCGGCAACAACTTTTCAGAAATCAGGAAAGCTCTAAAATCCCACGGGAGGCCTGTTCGAGGCCGAACGCCCCAGGGCAGCCATCTTTATCGCCGCTATCGCCGCTTCGGTCCCCTTATTTCCGTGCTTTCCGCCGCTGCGCTCTATGGCCTGCTGCATAGTATTGTCGGTGAGCACGCAAAATATCACGGGACGGCCATATTTTACATTCAGGTCCTTGATACCCTGTGCGGTGGCACTACACACAAAATCGAAGTGTTTGGTCTCTCCCTGTATCACGCTACCGATGGCTATTACAGCGTCCACCTGTTGCGTATCGAGCATTTTTTTACATCCGAAAGTCAGTTCAAAACTGCCGGGTACATCCCAGCGGAGTACGTTTTCCGGGAGCGCACCACAATCCAGCAAAGCTTCCCGGGCCCCGTTAAAAAGCCCTTCGGTGATGTTTTCATTCCATTCGGAAACAACAATCCCAAACCGAAAGGGTTTCGCGTTTGGGATTGTCGTTTTATCGTAAACGGATAAATTTTTGTTTTCGGTAGCCATACTATTCAGTGCTGCTTTCCAGCTTACCTATGTAAATATCGATGGTCCTGCCTTCGGAAGAGGACGGGTATTCGTTCTTAATGCGGTTGAAATATTTCAGCGCCTTGTCTTTCTGTTCCAGTTCAAGGGCAGCTATACCCGCCTTAAAAAGGAATTTCGGCGTAGTAAACTCGTTTTTGCTGGCTGCAAACGCTTTTTCATAGTATCCAAGGGCATCTTCGGGCTGGCCCAGTTGCATAAACGCATCTGCTATTCCTCCCTTGGCCAGGGGACCTAAAATGGCATCGTCGGTAGAAAATTTCTGAAGATACGCAATGGCCTCTTCATAGTTTTTCATGTTCAGGTATGCCATCCCCGCGCTGTAGTTAGCCAGGTTTGCTGCGTCTGTTCCCTTGTATTTTTCAATAATGTCCAGGAAACCGTATTTTCCTTCCGCCCCGTTCAGTGCAAGCGTATAGAGCGAGTCTTTGTTCGTGCTGTTTACCGCTTCGTTAAAAAACTGTTGCGCAAAGAACGCTTCGTTAGATGCTTCTATGTTCTTCGGTTTTGCGACAAATTCCTGATACCCCAAAAAACCGAGCACTATTACAACTACCGCGCCGATGCCCCCGAAGATATACTTCTGGTTCTTCGCCACCCAGGCTTCCGTACGGGACGCACTCTCGTCCAACGAGCCGAATACTTCTGCTGTTGTACTCTGCGATTCCTCCGCCTGTTTTTCTTCTTTCTTGTTTTTTGGTTTATATCCTCGTTTCTTGTACGTTGCCATTTTAAGACTTTAGTTTGTGCCGCAAAAATATAATTTTTATTGATATGTGAAAGACTATTTATTCGATATTTTTCATTAGTTTAGGCAACTTTCAGAGCGATTTATTAATGTGCCGCGATAATTTGCCAATGTGATAATATAGTCGTGTGATTATCGTAATGGGGCAATGTGATTTGTTAATTTACTAATTGACGAATTGGTACATTGGCCAATTAAGTAAAAAGAAGAATGTTTTTAAAAAAATTATCCTTAATAAACTATAAGAATTTCGGTTCGGCCGACTTTGAATTTGACGAAAAGATCAACTGTTTCGTAGGCAATAACGGCATCGGGAAAACCAATGTACTGGATGCCATCTACCACCTTTCCTTCGGGAAGAGCTACTTTAACCCCATAGCCCTGCAGAACGTAAAGCACGGGGAAGACTTTTTTGTCATTGACGGTGAGTTTGAAAAGGCCGGGCATGCGGAACACGTGATCTGCAGCCTGAAAAAGGGACAGAAAAAAGGGATCAAACGCAACGGTAAGCCCTACGACAAATTATCAGACCACATCGGGCTCCTGCCACTGGTGATTATCTCCCCGGCAGACCGCGACCTCATCGTAGAAGGGAGCGAAATCCGGAGAAAATTCATGGACAGCGTGATCTCCCAGTCGGACAAAAACTACCTGAACCACCTTATCCTCTACAACAGGGCGCTGGTACAACGCAATTCCCTGTTAAAATACTTTGCCCTGAACTATACTTACGACCACGATACGCTTTCCATATACAATGAGCAGCTACACATTCACGGCACGGAAATCTTCAGGGTACGAAAACAGTTTCTGGACGAATTTATTCCCATCTTTCGTAAACGTTATCAATCTATTGCCGCAAACGGAGAAAGCGTCAATATTACATATAACAGCCAGCTCCTGGAACAGTCACTCGACGAACTACTGAAAACAAGTGTCAACAAGGACAAGGCCGTACAATACACCAGTACCGGGACACACAAGGACGACCTCAGCTTCGAGATCGAAGGATTTCCCGTAAAAAAATTCGGAAGCCAGGGACAGCAAAAGTCATTTCTCATTGCCCTTAAGCTGGCCCAGTTCGATTTTATAAGGGAACAGGCCAAGGTACCTCCCATTCTGCTGCTGGACGATATTTTTGACAAACTTGACGAAAGCCGTGTGGCCCAGATCGTAAAGCTCATGGACGAGAACTTCGGCCAGTTGTTTATAAGCGACACCCATGCAGACCGGACCGAAGCCGTGGTAAAGGAAACACATCAATCGTATAAAATGTTCAGGCTTTAAAACAAACAAATATAACTACCTTTGCCACTTCAAAAAGTTTCCATATAAGTAAACTTTTTAGTATATTTGCAGCACTGATCAAAACTGAAAATTAAGTTGAATGCAACCAAAATTCGAGGTGATTTTCCTTGAACAGGCTATTGATTTCATGGAAACACTGGATTTAAAAACGAAAAAAAAGATTTATTATAATATTGACAAGGCAAGAATTGAGAATGATCCCAGGCTTTTCAAAAAACTAACCGATGATATCTGGGAATTCAGAACCAGATATAAGGGGATTCAATACAGGCTTTTTGCTTTCTGGGACAGGACCAGCCGTAAAGCTACTTTGGTTGTTTCGACACATGGGATCATTAAAAAAGTAGATAAAGTACCTAAAGCAGACATTGAAAAAGCCCGGAAAATAAGAGACAATTATTTTAACAGCATATAAAACCTCAGGCCATGGAAAAGAAAAAACAAAAAATAATGACCCTTGACCAGATGAAGGACAAACATATCGGAAAAACAGGAACTCCGGAACGGGATAAATACGAATTTGATCTTCAAATGGAAGTATTAGGCAATATGATAAAATCCATACGAAAAGAACGTAAATTAACACAGGAACAACTGGGAAAACTGATAGGTGTACAAAAATCACAAATATCAAAATTGGAACGCAATACCAAAAATGTAACTATCGAAACCATACTAAAGGTATTCCGGGCACTAAAGGCTAATGTAAAGGTGAGTATCGAAATGAATGAAAGCAAATTTAAAATAGCCTGAAAACACTTTAAATGAAAAAACTGAAATTATTCATCGCTGCGGCCTTTTGCCTCTTTTTATGGAACTGCTCCACTACTCCCCCGGAAAAACAATTACAGCACATTACGGGATACTGGGAAATTGAAAAAGCGGAACTACCCGACGGACAGGTAAAAGAATACACCGTAAACACTACGGTTGACTATATTGAGATTACCGGGGACAGCACCGGATTCCGGAAAAAATTACAACCCAGACCGGATGGCAGTTTCAGCACTTCCGGGGATCGGGAAGCATTTACCATATCCACAAAGAACAACGGGCTTTTCCTTAATTACCATACCCCGTTGAGCGCGTGGAAAGAAAAGGTGATCAAGGCAACAAAAGACCGCCTGATCCTTCGGAATACAGATAATTTAAAGTACTTTTACAAAAGATTCCGGCCCATCGATCCGGATAGTCTCAACTGACAAAAAAACACGGACAAAATCTCAGGAGAAAATAAACCGCAATGGCAAAGCGACACAGCGAACATATATCCTTATCTGAAGCACTAAAAGCCTTTATAGAACAGAACAAGCTGCAATCCGGCATGGATAAGATTGATGTCCGTGAAGCCTGGAAACAGCTTATGGGGAATGGCATTAACAACTACACCGCTGATGTTCAACTGAAAGGGGACACCCTGTATGTAAACCTTACTTCGTCTGTTTTACGTGAAGAACTGAGCTACGGCAGGCAAAAGATCATACAAATGGTCAATGATGAACTGGGGAAAGCACTGGTTAAAAACCTGATTCTAAGGTAATCTGAATAAATTCCTTACAACAATATGCCACCCCGGGCACAGTTAAAATGGCTTCGAAAGCCAAAACCTTTCAATTGTGCCCGGGCGACAGTAAATTCAGGATATATCAGAATATTTCCCTTCCGGAAAAATGGAATGCGCTTTCTATGGCTGCATTCTCGTCACTGTCCGAACCATGCACGGCATTCTCTCCGATGGAAGAGGCATACAATTTACGGATGGTTCCTTCGGCAGCTTCTGCCGGGTTCGTAGCACCGATGAGCGCCCTGAAGTCGTCTACGGCATTTTCCTTTTCAAGAACGGCAGCCACTATCGGCCCCCTGGTCATAAAATCCACCAGCTCACCGAAGAAAGGACGTTCCCTGTGAATGGCATAAAATTCCTCGGCATCCCGTCTGCTCAGTTGCGTGAACTTCATAGCTACGATCCTGAATCCTGCAGCCGTGATCTTTTCTAAAATAGCCCCGATGTGCCCGTTTTCCACAGCATCGGGTTTAATCATGGTAAATGTTCTGTTTGTTGCCATTTGCTCGTTTAAAATTTTGTGCAAATGTAGCTCTTTACGCAGAAAGTACAAAGCATTGGCTCAGTTGATACAGGGCAAACGCATCATACGATTATTTTGACAATAGTTTTACCTCCTTTATTCCAAAATTGAACGAGAAATAGCTTTAAATGGTTTACCCTGTTAGTTGATAAATGCCCGGATCCGGGTTTAAACCTTCAGAATTCCGAAATCCGGAAACCCATTCTACAAAAAACTGCCTTTCCTCCGGAAAAGCAGCTTATCCTGTGGCATGGCCATACATTTTACCGCTGTACTATAATAAAGGCCGACCTCCGGTTCAACTGGTGTTCTTCTTCGGTACAGTCCACACCGTTAGAACAGTTGTTGAGCAATTGCTTCTCTCCATAACCAATAGCGCTTTCTATACGGTTCTCCGCAATGCCCCGGGAATACAAATAATCACGCGTAGCCTTTGCCCTGTTATCGGAAAGTTTTTCATTATAAGCATCGTTGCCCCGGGAATCGGTATGAGATTCGATCTTGATGATCATTTCCGGATGTGCGTTCATAACGCTCACAATATGTTCCAGCTCGTACTCGGCATCGGGACGTATATTCCATTTGTCGTAATCGAAGTAAATGGGATTGATCACGATCTCATCTTCTATAATAAGCGGTGTAAGCGCCAGATTAGCAGTAGCCTCTTCCTTACCCTTGACATTGATCTCTTTCTGACCGGAACGGTAATCTTCCATATCGGCCACCACGGTATAAGCACCGTCCAGGCAATCTCCCTTGAGTGTATACATGCCGTCCACGTCGGTCAGGACCTTGGCTACCACACCTCCACCCGGTTCAATAAGGCGAACCGACGCCTCTATCAAGGGTTCTTCCGTGCGGCTGTCGGTAACTTTACCGCTTATGGCTACTTCACAATCCCTGGCGGTAAAGTGGTAAATGTCGTCATCGCCTTTTCCGCCCAGCCTGTTGGACGAGAGATAACCTTCGGTATTATCGCCGTTCATCATAAAGGCAAAATCATCAAGCGCACTGTTTATCGGCACTCCCGGATTGGTCACCTTACCGAAACGCCCGTTTTGCGGTTCGCTTTTAACAATGTCGAGTCCGCCGAGACCGGGATGTCCGTTAGACGAAAAATACAATACCCCGTCTTTATCTACGAACGGGAACATTTCCCTTCCCCTCGTGTTTACAGGACTTCCGAGGTTTTGCGGTGTGCCGTAGCTTCCGTCATCATTGATATCCACCACATAAATATCGGTCACACCGTGTCCTCCGGGCATATCGGAAACAAAATACAGCTTTTCTTCGTCCGGACTCAAAGCAGGGTGCCCTACGGAATAACTAATATTATTAAAAGGCAATGCCGTAATATCCCCCCATTTTCCTTCTTCGTCGAGGGTGGCTTTGTACAGTTGTAAATGGACTGTTCCTTCTTCATCCTTCTCAGACCTTTTGCCGTTATCGGCATTATCGCGGGTAAAGTACATGGTCCTTCCGTCCGATGTAATAGCCAGTGTAGCTTCGTGATACTGGGTATTGATCTCACCTTCCAGCTTGTTTACCTCATCTACCTCATTGCCTATTCTGTGCCCTGCGTATATATTTAAAAAAGGCTGTTTGTTCCAATCGTATATCCTGGTCCTTCCCTTTGAAGGCCGGGTGGAGGCAAAATAAAACCTGTCGCCGAAGATAAATCCGCCGAAATCAGAGTATTCCGTATTGATGGCCAGGTTGTGAACATTGCCAAAAAGTTTGGCCCTGGGGTTGGTTAACCGGGTATAATAATCCCCTTCCTCTAACAACCTGAGTACTTCCGGGTCACTACCTCCCCTTTCGGCCGAAGCTTTCATCCATTTCATCGCCGCGTCATATTTCCGGTTTCCTTTTAGAGCCTGTGCATAACGAAAGAGGTAATCGGGCTCCACCTCGTTCTCATATTTGGATATCAGGATGCCATACCAACGTTCGGCTTCCTCCATATTGGTATTGTAGTAATAAGAATCCCCCAGGCGGCTTAGTACATGGACAGAAGAGTCCCCTTTTTTTACCAGGGCCCTGTACAATTCCGCCGATTTCACGTAAGCCAGCTTGTCAAAATAACGGTCGGCAACCGTTCTTTGCTGCCCGTAAGACCAGCTTATTCCAAAGAAAAGTAACAGTAGTAATAGTTTCCTCATAACTTCTCATTTTATCCTCAGGATATACCGCAGGGGCACGCATATGTTCTCCCAAAGACATGTTTCATGCACTAATATACTACGAAACTTTCAATACGCGATCGATACTTCGCGTTTTTTGTCATCAAAGGGATGAAAAACAAAAAACCGGAACGAACAAAAAACACAGTATTAACATTTTAACCATTACCTTATCGCTGATTCCGGGAAACAATTATGACCATTTAAGGTAAAATTTGAAAATCAGTCGCAATACGCTTTTAACCGTTCGTATTATAATACTATTTTTGCAACCGCAATACAGGAATTTATGGATTTAGTTAAAGAGATCAGTAAAAGGAGAACCTTCGGTATCATATCGCACCCCGATGCGGGGAAGACCACGCTCACGGAAAAACTGCTGCTCTTCGGAGGGGCCATACAGGAGGCCGGTGCCGTAAAGAGCAACAAGATAAAGAAAGGGGCCACCAGCGATTTTATGGAGATCGAACGCCAACGGGGAATATCCGTAGCCACTTCCGTACTGGCCTTTAACTACAAGGATAAAAAAATAAATATACTGGACACTCCCGGGCACAAGGACTTTGCGGAAGATACCTTCCGGACACTCACTGCTGTAGACAGTGTTATTGTGGTTATTGACGTGGCCAAGGGTGTGGAGGAACAGACGGAAAAACTGGTAGAGGTATGCCGTATGCGCAATATCCCCATGATCGTGTTTATCAACAAGCTGGACCGGGAAGGAAAAGATGCCTTTGACCTGCTGGACGAGGTGGAACAAAAACTCGGACTGACGGTTACTCCACTCAGTTTCCCTATCGGCATGGGATATGATTTTAAAGGTATTTACAATATCTGGGAGAAAAACATCAACCTCTTTAGCGGGGACAGCAAAAAAAACATCGAGGAAACCATTGCCTTTGACGATATTGACAATCCCGAGCTGGATGAGATCGTAGGCAAACAAGCTGCGGAAGACCTGAGGGAAAACCTGGAACTGGTGCACGGAGTTTATCCCGGATTCGATCGTGAGGCTTACCTCGGCGGTATACAGCAACCGGTTTTCTTCGGATCGGCCCTGAACAATTTCGGCGTACGCGAGCTGCTGGACTGTTTTGTAGAGATTGCCCCGTTCCCCAGGCCGAAACAGAGTGAAGAAAGGGTGGTAAAACCCGATGAAAAAAACTTTACCGGCTTCGTTTTTAAAATTCATGCCAATATGGACCCGAAACACCGTGACCGTCTGGCGTTTATAAAAATAGTTTCCGGCACCTTTGAGAGAAATACGCCCTACCTGCACGTTCGGCACAACAAAAAGCTGAAATTTTCCAGTCCCAATGCATTTTTTGCGGAAAAAAAGGAGATCGTGGATATTTCATATGCAGGTGATATCGTTGGACTTCACGATACGGGCAACTTTAAGATCGGCGATACGCTTACGGAAGGAGAAACCCTGAACTTCAAGGGGATTCCGAATTTTTCACCGGAACACTTCCGCTATATTAACAATGCCGACCCGATGAAGGCCAAGCAACTGAACAAGGGAATAGACCAGCTTATGGACGAAGGTGTGGCACAGTTGTTCACCCTGGAGATGAACGGCAGGAAGGTAATCGGTACGGTAGGTGCCCTGCAATATGAGGTGATCCAGTATCGCCTCGAACATGAATACGGGGCCAAATGTACTTATGAGAACTTCCCGGTACACAAAGCCTGCTGGGTAGCACCCGAAGACCCGAAAAGCGATGAATTTGCCGAGTTCAAAAGGGTAAAACAGAAATACCTGGCTACAGACAAACAGGGGCAGTTGGTATTTTTAGCCGATTCCGCCTTTTCCATACAGATGGCACAGCAGAAATACCCTTCGGTGAAACTGCATTTCTCGTCGGAATATTAGTAAAATCAGAAGTACGAAGTTAGAAGCACGAAGTCGGAAAAACCAGAAATTGTTATTAATTCCCTGTGCCACTTTGTGCCTGTTTTGTGAATCTTTACGGTAAAACATTGCCCCTAAAAAACCACAAAGGTCACAAACTTCACACTTCCGACCTGCCTACCCGAAGCATTATGGGAAAGGTCACCGTCTTCTCTTTCCGGTTTCCCCAGCTTTCTTTTAATTCATTATAAACAAGACTAACAGGGTTTTTCCCGTTCTCCCGGATATAATGGCGTACGGCGGACCAGGTTTCCAGGTATCCCGTGAGTTGTTCCAGTGTCCATTGGTATTCGCTTTTAAAATCCGGGGCCCTTTCTTCCCGGAAAGGGAACGGGATGGTCTGGTACAGTTCATCGATATACCGCCTTTCCCTGTCCCAGTACTTCCCGATAATATCGGAATAAAACTTATCTATAACGCGGTCTGTATCCACGTCCAGTTTAAGCAATGCATATCCTGTTACGGCAAGGATACCCCCCCTTTTTAATGTACGGTTCACTTCCTTGTAAAAAGCGTCGAAATCAAACCAGTGGATGGCCTGTGCTACAGTAATTAAATCAAACTGATGATCGGCAAAGCCGGACTTTTCAGCATTTTCCACCTTATAAATGACATTTTCCTTCCGCCAGGCATTTTTGATCTGGTTTTCACTGAGGTCGGTAGCATACACCTTTTGAAAATGTCCCGCTAAGGCCACGGCAAGCTGACCGTTTCCTGTTCCGCAGTCCCATGCACAATCCTGTTGCTTTGTAAGGGAAGCCAGATAAGCAATAAGCTCCGGCGGATAGCCGGGACGGAACCTGGAATAGGAAGCTGATTGTTCGGAAAAGTTGTCTTTCATGGCAGGTTGTTAAATTGTTTGTTGTAGTTTTTTAGTTTTGGAGTTGGTTAGTTTTGGAGTTGATGAGTTTTGGGGTTGATGAGTTGGGAGTTCTTAGTTTTTTGCCATTGCTTGTCCCGACCAAAAGTCGGGAGCGCTGAGCCCCTCATCAAGTTCGGGACAGGTTATGTCGATATAGGCGTATCCCGCAAAGCGGGACGGGGAGTTTGACTCTTCCCAGGTCCCGGGATAATCCCTTAACTTTCACATTTTTCCTGCGGTTTGGGTTTTCTAACCCTTCGTCACGACTGAAGTTGTGTCATCTCTACTTCAGCAGGGCTCAGTACGGCGCCTTTGTCATCCCGATAACTATCGGGAGGGGGAGTCTTTTTTCTTATACCACAGGAAAGTTACGTTATATTTTAGGGTTATTCATCTATAAATCTTCAATCAATTATAAGGATAACATCCGTCTTCAGTCCCTCATCATCCATCCTTAATAACTTAGTAACCCAATAACCTAGTAACTCCCAACTCCAAAACTCATCAACTCCCTCTCTTATCCCGCAAAATTATTCCTGTACCATTCCACCTGTTTCCGCAACCCTTCCTCAAAAGAGGTGGACGGATCGTAATCCAGCAGTTTACGTGCCTTGTCGATAAGGGCTGTAGTACGAAGCTGGTCGCCCGGGCGGGGCGGGGTGGCTTCGATGCGGGCTTTTTTGCCGATGATCTTTTCGATAAGCGTTATACCTTCCGCAGTGGTGTATTCTTTATCCGAACCTATGTTGATGATCTCGCCATTCACTTTGTCCTCTTTTCCTATCAGGGCAGAAACACCTTTTACAATATCGCCCACATAGGTAAAACTCCGGGAATGTTTTTCGCTTCCTTTAAAAAGCGGAAAAGAGGTTCCCTCAAAAATGGACTTTATCAGTTTGGTATAGAGTTTTTCCGGTCTTTCCCTCGGGCCATAGACCGAGTATAACCTCAACGAACAGGCCTGTATCTTTCCCGACCGCTGCTCTCCGAGCACCAGTTGTTCCGCTGCCAGTTTCGTAGTCCCGTAAAATGAAATGGGTTCCGGAGGTGCTGTTTCCGGCAGTGTGGCTTCCTTACCATAAATGGAAGATGTGGCCATATTGACAAACAGGCGGAGCCCTTTATTCTCCTCCCTTACCCAATCCAAAAGATTTTGTGTGGCAAAAATGTTGTTTCGCACATATCCCTGCAGGGAAACATCGGGAGATATTCCCGGTTGGGCTGCATAGTGAAAGATATAATCCATATTTCCGGGAAGTCTGCCTTTCAGTTCATCCGTCAGGTCAGCCTGCACAAAAGTAACGCCTGCCGCTTCAATATCCTTTACATTTCTCTTTTTAAGGGCTATATCATAATAATCCGAAAAATTATCCACGCCGTAAACCTCATGGCCTGCTTTCGCAAAATATTCTGCGGTATGGGAACCGATAAATCCGGCTGCTCCTGTGATCAATATTTTATAACTATCAGGCATCCTTTTCTTTTTTTATAATTCCGTAGGGCGTCCAATCAATTTTACTACTTTTGGTATGCTCCCGTATGGCTTTGTTTTTAGCTATCGACTCGGGTGTTTTGTACCCACGGGCATGGTCTAAATGCACACAAATAGCACTGTATCGTATCTGTTTTCCTTTTATGCCATAATTAAAAAGTCGTTCGCCCAACTCTCTGTCCGGCCCACCATATTGCATACGTTCATCGTAACCATTAATAGCAATCAAATCACTCTTCCAAGCCGATGAATTACAATTATTAAAGGTTGCTCCCGTTGGCGTGACTACATTTAAAAAATTAGCCATCCCATCCTTCGCAGATAATTTCAACTTATTTTTTGAACTTACAACACCTTTGGTCTTTAGCCAATTTACTTTAAAACAATCCTGATTTTTAATATCGTTTGCCGCAATTGCTTCACTTGTATTCATAGGTAATTTGCAATAACCCCCAGAAAGAAAATAGCCTTTTTTGGCCAATTTAGCATGGGTTTCAACAAAATCTGCTCGTGGTATGCAATCTCCATCGGTAAAAAGGATATACTCATGCTTTGCAGCTACAATAGCTTTATTTAAAATGGTTTGCCTACGATACCCTTTGTCTTCATGCCACAAATGAGTAATGTCTACGGGATAGTCGTTTTTTTTAAAATCATCAATAAGATTCTTGGTTTCTTCAGTAGAGCCGTCATCAGCTATAATAACATCAAAATCAATACATGTTTGACACTTATAACCTTCTAAGACTTTTCTTAACCAATCCTGCTTATTGTACGTGGCGATAATTACAGAAATAGACGGGATTTTCATTTTGATACTTTTACTGCGCAAAGATAGTATTTTTACCAAAGAACGTCATCGACAATGATCTTTTCAACGTCTTTAAAATATTGGTCATTATAGCCAGCCAGGATTCGGCATTGTATGTACTGATGATTACAGAAAAGGCGATCTTATTCATTCTGCTAATTTATCCAAAATATGGGCAAAAGTATAAATACAGATATATATCTTTGCCTTTATTCTGAACTAAATTTTCCCGGAAGTGGCAAAACTTACCATTATCATACCCACACTCAACGAAGAGGAATTTATAGAACAAGCTATAAGATCAGCCTCTTTTGCCGACGAAATCCTGCTTATCGACTCTTACAGCGAAGACCGGACCCTGGACATTGCAAAGGAATACCCGGTGACCGTATACCAAAGACCATTCGACGATTTTTCCAACCAGAAGAACTACGCCATAGACAAGGCCCAAAACGACTGGATATTTATCCTCGACGCCGATGAAGTGATCTCCCCGGAGCTCCGCGAAGAGATCACCGCCGAACTGAAGAAGGACAATCCTTGCGAAGCTTATGAAGTAGGTATGACCCGTATGTTCATGGGCCAGCAAATGAAATACGGAACAGCAAGGAACGATTCTAAAACTCTGCTCTTTAACCGGAAACATTGCAGGTTTGGCAAAAAACTGGTCCATGAAAACCTGGTAGTCAATGGCAGAACAGGAACTTTAAAACACAAGGCTCTTCACTATACCTACAGGGGTTTTGACCATTTTATAGGCAAAAAGAACCACTATGCCTGGTTACAGGCCAGGGAAAAGTTTGCCAAAGGTAAAAAAACGAACCTCTTTCATTTCCTGGTAAAACCTCCGTTTCGCTTTTTTAGCGAATACATTATAAAAAGAGGTTTTATGGACGGTATGCCGGGATTTTTCAATGCGTATATAAACTCTTACGGAGTGATGACCCGGTATATTAAATTATGGCTGTTACACCGTAATCAGAAATAATATGATCGAAGAAATAAACAACGCCATAGCAACACTCAACAAAGGAGGCCTCCTCCTCTATCCCACCGATACGGTATGGGGTATAGGGTGTGATGCCACCAATGCCGATGCCGTGGCCAAAGTGTATCAATTAAAAAGACGTCCGGATGCCAAAGCGCTGATCTGCCTGGTCTCCGACGAGGCTATGCTGGAAAGACATATCCCGGAGATCGCGGATGTGGCTTATGATGTTATTGACCTCGCTACCAAACCCACCACCATCATATACGACAATCCCACGGGCGTAGCCAAAAATCTTGTGGCCGAAGACAATACCCTGGCCATAAGAGTGGCATCGGATGAGTTCTGCCGGAAACTCATCCGCAAATTTGGCAAACCCCTGGTTTCCACCTCCGCCAATATCAGCGGAATGCCCACACCCCAGTCTTATACGGAAATAAGTGACGAAATTTTAAAAGGTGTCGACTATATAGTAAATTTGCACCGCGAAAAAAAAGGCGGACAACCGTCTTCGATAATCAGGATCAGTAAGAACGGGGTAGTCAAGGTCATAAGGAAGTAAGTTTTTTTAGCCACGGATACACGAATATTTTTTTGTTTATCTGCCTGGCGGCAGATTTTAGGGTGATGTTAAACAGGGAATATGGTTATTGAAAAACATTAGTGTATCCGTGGCAGAAAAAATAATAACAATTCACACATATCAGTGACTGTACAGAATTATAAAGAAGCATTAGAGCAGGAGATATTCAGCATCATTTCAGAAGCTGCCGGAGCGTTGAACGTAGACAGCTACGTCATAGGCGGATTTGTCCGTGACTACCTCCTGCAACGAAACATGCCGAAAGACATCGACATCGTGGCTGTAGGCAGCGGTATTGCCCTGGCTAAAAAAGTAGCAGAAAAACTACCCGAAAAACCGAAGGTACAGGTCTTTAAGAACTTCGGCACTGCCATGCTGCAGTGGAATGATCTCGAAGTGGAATTTGTCGGTGCCCGTAAGGAAAGTTACCGTTCTCACAGCCGGAAACCCATCGTGGAAGACGGTACGCTCGAAGACGACCAGAACCGGCGCGACTTTACCATCAATGCCCTCGCATTATCACTACACGAGGCAAATTTCGGCGACCTGCTCGATCCTTTCGGCGGAGTGGAAGACCTGAAACAAAAGCTTATCCGCACTCCGCTCGACCCGGACGTTACCTATTCCGACGACCCGTTGCGTATGCTCCGGGCCATACGATTTGCATCACAACTGAACTTTAAAATTGAACCCGCCTCCCTGGAAGCCATTTCCCGGAACAAGGAGCGGATAAAGATCATTTCCAAAGAACGGATCGTTGACGAGCTCAATAAAATACTCATGTGCGACAAGCCTTCCATAGGCTTTAGCCTGATGTACAAAACGGGGCTCTTACAAATTATCCTCCCCGAACTCACCCGGCTCCAGGGCATCGAGGAAAAGGAAGGACAACGCCATAAAGACAACTTCTGGCACACCCTCGAAGTGGTAGACAACATCTCGGAAAACACCGACGACCTCTGGTTGCGCTGGGCCGCCCTCCTGCACGACATCGGCAAAGCCCCCACCAAAAGGTTCGACAAAAAAATAGGCTGGACATTCCACGGACACGAATTCGTGGGAAGCAAAATGGTATTCAGGCTCTTTAAGAGGCTCCGTATGCCCCTCAACGACAAGATGAAATTCGTGCAAAAGATGGTATTGATGAGCTCCCGCCCCATTGTCCTCGCCCAGGATATCGTCACCGATTCTGCCGTGCGAAGGCTTATTTTCGATGCGGGCGACCACGTAGAAGACCTGATGACCCTCTGCGAAGCCGACATCACCACCAAAAACCCGAAAAAGTTCAAAAAATACCGGAACAACTTCAAGATCGTCAGGGAAAAGATCGTGGAAGTGGAAGAACGCGACCACGTTCGCAATTTCCAGCCCCCCATAAGCGGTGAGGACATTATGAAAACCTTTAACCTGAAACCCTCCAGGGAAATCGGCATCATCAAAGACGCCATAAAAGAAGCCATCCTCGAAGGAGAGATCCCCAACGAATATGAGGCCGCCCGGGAATTTATGTTGAAGAAGGGGAAAGAACTGGGATTGGAATGCAGGAAGTAAGTTACGGAGTTGATGAGTTTTGGAGTTCGGAGTTATTTGGTTATTGGGTTACTAAGTTATTAAGGACGAATATTATTTTTTGATTGAATGAAGATAGATAACTGAATAATTCAAAATAGAAAATAACGTTCTTATAACATAACAAACCTAAAAGGCTCCTCCCTCCCGATAGTTATCGGGATGACGAAGGCGCCGTACTGAGCCTTGCCGAAGTAGAGGTGGCACGACTTTAGTCGTGACGGAGGGTTAGAAAGCCCAAGCCATGGGAAAAATATAAATGTTCCGGGATATACCCAGGACATGGGCATGGTCAAACTCCCCGTCCCGCTTTGCGGGACACCCCTCTTCGTCTCAAGAGGGGAGCCTTTGGAGCGGGCTATACAAGAAAAAAGCAATCCAGGCTAAAAGTCCCGCAAGGGACAACAAAAAAAGATTAGTGTATCCGTGGCCAATGAAAAACAACTAACACCTCCAAAACTCACCAACTCCAGGACTACAACATAAAAAACATAAAAATGTTCAAGTGGCTTAAAAACAATTTCAGACCCATTACCAGGACAACGCTTGTTCTTATATACATGGTAATAATAGCCGGCGCCCTTGTCCGGATGACGGGGAGCGGCATGGGGTGTCCGGACTGGCCCAAGTGTTTCGGGTATTACATCCCTCCTACCGAGGAAGCACAGCTTTTATGGCATCCCGATAAAGCCTACGAAAAAGGACAGATCGTCATCCGCGAAGAAGCCCTTCTGGTTGCAAAGGCCGACTTCACCACATCCGACCAATTCTCTACCGATAACTGGGCACCCTATACCAAACACGACTACGCCGTATTCAATCCCTCCCATACCTGGACAGAATACATCAACCGTCTTTTCGGGGCGCTTGCAGGGTTGGCCACCTTGTTTATGGCTGTGGCCTCATTCGCCTTCCGGAAAAAGAACAAGACCGTTACCCTGCTTTCCTGGCTTGCCGTGTTCGGCATGGGCTTCCAGGCATGGCTCGGGGCTACCGTGGTTTATTCCGTGCTGGCACCTGTAAAGATCACCATTCACATGGTCATGGCGCTGGCCATTGTTGCACTCGTATTATACATTTTACATATCACAAGGAACAAGAAGACAGCCTACAAGGTCAGCACCCTGTTCACCAATCTCGTATGGCTGGCCCTTATCCTTACCGTGATACAGGTGGTCCTCGGCACGCAGGTCAGGCAGTTTGTTGACGACCAGGCCAAACTCCTCGGCGACACCGCACGAGCCGTATGGCTAAACAATCCGGACCTTACATTCTACATCCACCGCTCGTTTTCCATACTGGTATTGGTTGTCAATATATTTCTGTTGATCCTTAACCGTAAAAGGCAGCTGCATTATTCCCGTTTAAACTGGATCATGATCCTGATAGGCATTGAAATACTCAGCGGTATAGCCATGGCTTATTTCGATTTTCCGTTCGCCTCCCAGCCCATTCACCTTGTTATCGCATCGGTGCTGTTCGGGGTGCAGTTTTATCTGTTGCTCGATACCAGGCATGCCGCGAAATCTTTGTAACTTTACCCGCTGAAAAGGACCTGTCTTACGGCAGGAGTGTATGACAATACCAAATAACACAATAGCTTAACTATGATATACAAGTTCCGGATAATATTAGATGCCGAGGAAGATGTATTCAGGGATATAGAAATAGAAGCCGGCGACAGCCTGGAAGAATTCCACAATACCATTACCCAGGCCTTCGGGTTTGAAGGCTCCGAAATGGCTTCCTTCTACCTCAGCGACGACGAATGGAACCAGGGCGAAGAGATCTCCCTTTTCGATATGGGGGACGGGCAGGATGACGCCGTACGCTCTATGAGTGAAACCACACTCGAAGATGCCGTAAATGAAGAAAGCACCAAGCTTATCTACGTGTATGACTTTTTGACCATGTGGACCTTTTTCGTAGAGCTTGCCGACATCGCCGAAAAAGAGGACGGCCGGGCCTATCCCAACCTCCTGTTTGCCCACGGACAACTCCCCGAGTTCCCTCCCGAAAAGCAATTCGAAGCCGAAGAAGGCCCTTCCGACGACCTTAACGACCTCGGAATAGACATCGACGACTACGACAATTTCGATTTTGACGAGAACTGGAATTGAAAGTAGCCGTTCCGGAGTTTTGGAGTTTGGTATCTGAGGAGTTATTTAGTTATTGGGTTACTCAGTTATTGAGGATAGATGACGGAGACCGGGAATCTATGCTCTTTTTTAATGGACTGAAAAAGATGGCTGGATAATTCAAAGTACAGAACAACGTTCTTATAGCATAATGAATCAAAAAAGTAATGCTGATACTGGTAAAAGTTGAGGAGTTTGGGAGTTGGGAGTTGAGGAGTTAGTGGGTTACTTCGTTATTGAGGACAGATGACGGGAGATCGGGGACAGATGTGGTCTTTTGATTGATTAAAGATGAATAACTGAATAATTCCTAATAGGATACAACGTTCTTAAAACATAACAACCCAAAAAAGTAATACTGATATTGGTAAAAGTTGAGGAGTTTGGGAGTTGGGAGTTGAGGAGTTAGTGGGTTACTTCGTTATTGAGGACAGATGACGGGAGATCGGGGACAGATGTGGTCTTTTGATTGATTAAAGATGAATAACTGAATAATTCCTAATAGGATACAACGTTCTTAAAACATAACAACCCAAAAAAGTAATACTGATATTGGTAAAAGTTGAGGAGTTTGGGAGTTGGGAGTTGAGGAGTTAGCGGGTTACTTCGTTATTGAGGACAGATGACGGAGGACCGGGGACCGATGTGGTTTTTTGATTCACTGAAGATAAATACTGAATAATTCCAAATAGGATATAACGTTCTTAAAACATAACAACCAAAAAAGCTCCTCCCTTCAGACGAAGGGAGGTACCCGAGCGAAGCAACGGGGAGAGGGTTTGAAAGCCGATGCCACAGGGAAAGCATAAAAGTCAGGGAATAATCCTTAGACCTGGGTCGGGTCAAACTCCCCGTCCCGCATAGCGAGGCATCCCGCTTCAGATAAAGCGGGGAGCCTTTTAGGCAGCCCGGATAAGAAAAGGAAATTCCAAAGGAACAACCCAAAAAACATCAGTATATCCGTGGCAAAAAAGAAAAACAACCAAACCCAACCAACAACTAAAAAACAAGAACTAACACCAACAAATACTAAAAATAAACAACCACAAATACACCCACTCGAAAAACATCAGTGTATTCGTGGCCAAAAAACAGAATAAGATTTAAAACCATATGCTAAACCTTTATCCGTCACAAATAGAAAGCCTCTCTGTGCACCGTGTGGGCAACAAGAGCAGGAACGAAAACATTTTTTTATCACGCGAGCCTTATCTCCTCAACGACGAGATCACGGCCATCCTTAAAGAATACTTCCTGAAACCCTTCCGCGAAAAGGAAGAAAACTATTTCCGTTTTGCCAATGAGGTCGATGTGGAATTCCACCCGCTCTACGACATCATCGCAGAAACATTTACCAACCCGGCAAGCGCGCATGAGAACTCCAAAAAGATAGCAACCCATCTCTTCGACCAGTCCAGCCATCCGCATATCAAGAGCGGGGAAGTTTACGTGGCCTACTTCAGTGATATGGTCATGGACAACGAAAAGATCGATGCCATCGGGATATTCAAAAGCGAGTTAAAGCACGATTTCCTCCAGTTCCGGGAAAGCGAAACCAACCTGGACATCGTTATCCAGCAAGGGGTGAACATCAATAAACTGGACAAGGGCTGCCTCATCTTCAACATTCACAAAGATGAAGGCTACAAGATCCTCTCGGTAGACAGCAACCGCTACGACGCCAAATACTGGGTGGAAAACTTCCTCGGGGTGAGTGCCCTCACCGATGAGAACTTCTTCACCAAAAAATACCTGAAGTTCTGCCAGGACTTTGCCAAGGATGTTGTGCTCCCGGCAGAAGACAAAAAGCAGGAGGTGATGTTTATGAACCGTGCCGTAAACCACTTTGCCAAAAACGACGACTTCGAAGAAACCAACTTCCTCAACGAAGTGATGGACAACCCGGAACTCATCCCCGAGTTCAAGCACTACAAGGTGGAGAAAGGGCCCAAATATCATATCGAAGATGTCGCCAATTTTCCTATAGCCAACAAGGCCGTTTCCGAAGCGCGGAAAAAGATCAAGAATGTCATTAACCTGGACACGAACATCCAGATCAAGATGGATTTTGTAAACCCCGAGTCCGCCGAGAAGTTTGTGGAAAAAGGCTGGGACGAGGAAAAGCAGATGTATTATTACCTGGTGTATTTTAACAAGGAAGAAAAAAGTTAAGGCTTTTAAGAGATTAGATTTGAGATATTAGGTTTTAGAAAGGAGGATTGTAGTGTGGTGAGTTTTTACAACCCTGTCCTATATCCTGTATTCCAAATTGCTTTGGATATTTTGAAATTTCTCTTGTTGAAGTAAATCAATTTTTTTTATAGCATAAGGGCTTAAAGGCACCCCGCTTCAGACGAAGAGGGGTATCTTGCTATGCAAGACGGGGAGTTTGACCCAGCCCAGGTCTTGGGGTTATTCCCTGACTTTTGTGTTTTTCCTGTGGTCTGGGCCTTCAAACCCTCCGACCAGACTGAAGTCTGGTCACCTCCCTTCGTCTGAAGGGAGGAGTTCTTTTCATCCCTTTATATGAAGAAAGAGTGGTCCTCTTATATTTCTTGTCACTTATGACTACGGAGGAGGGATTTAGTTCTCGGGATGGCGCTCTCTTTACTGCTTGTATTCTTTCAGGCTCCCCGCTTCAGACGAAGCGGGGTGTCCCGCTTTGCGGGACGGGGAGTTTGACCCGGCCCAAATCTTGGGATAATCCCTAAACTTTTGTGTTTATCCTATGACTTGGGCTTTCAAACCCTCCGACCGGACTGATGTCCGGCCACCTCCCTTCGTCTGAAGGGAGGAGCTCTTTTTCTACTTTTTTGTGCTGCCTTTTAAATGTTCCTTGATCTCTTGCAAAACAGAAGGTAGGTATTCAAATACCATTTTGTTTTCAATACGAAGCACAATATATCCGAGTTTGTTTAATTGTTCCGTTCTTTTTTCATCATATTCTTCGGTCTGGGAATTGTCATGTACTTCCCCGTCCAATTCAATGATTAACCGGACCTCGGCACAATAAAAATCTACGATATAATTTTCAATACTGTGCTGCCGGGTAAAGCGTTTTCCTTCCAGTTTTCTCGCTTTTAAATGTTTCCATAGATATGCTTCTGCCGGAGTCATGTTTTTACGCAAATCATCCCGGTATGCTTTGAGAGTTTGTAAATTATGTATTTGCGTTTTTTTCATGCGTATTCTTTTTACATGAGACTAACCAAAAGCTCCCCGCTTCAGACGAAGCGGGGGGTCCCGCCTTGCGGGACGGGGAGTTTGACATAGCCCAGGTCTTAGGATTATTCCCTGACTTTTGTGTTTTCCCCATGGCCGGCCCCCTCAAACCCTCCGACCGGACTGATGTCCGGCCACCTCCCTTCGTCTGAAGGGAGGAGCCCCTTATCATCCCTTAAATATTAGGAACGAACATAAGCGCGTTGCATTCATCAATATGCAAAGAATCTTAAAAATAACGAATCACAAGTTATCTCGTATCTCAAATCTAAGTTCTAACATCTAAAACCCGTTAAACAACCGCTTGGTACTGATTCCCTCATAGTTCCGCTTCACAAAATCGAGGGCGGCTTCGAGGACCTCACCCATGTTTTGGGCTTTTTTAAACGCTACGTCCTGTACAAACTGTAAGATCTCCATTTTTAACCGTTCCACGTTTTCCGATACGGAGATCGTATCGTCTTTGGCGCAATCCAGCAGTTCTTCCATACGTTCGTGATAACTGATCAACCGTTTGGCCACGATGGAACGCTCCTCTACCTTGTACTGGTCTACCGAACTTTTCTGCAATTTATCGCGCACCAGGTTAACCATAGTGTTGTTCTCCTTAAAAAACTGCGGACGGTATACCTTGAACTTCCCTTCATAACACTGCTGGTCGAAATCTATGGCACGTATCTTATAGACTACATGATCAAAATCGTGCGTAGGCACAATAACGTAGTTATACGACCGCATATCGCCCAGCAGCCGTATCATACAACGTTCGTTGAACTTGACGAACTCCTTGGCGATCTGTGATTTTTCCATTTCGGAACAGATCGGTAATAATTCCTTGATAAACACATCACCGGGGATACCCGCTATGTGTTCTTCGATCAAAGTATCTTTATAGACCAGAAAGTTCAGGTTGTAGGGCGAGAGCATGTGCTCCAGTTCCAATCCGTAAATACGGGAGGCATCGGCCGTTTTTATATAAAAATAGGTATAGTTGTCGTTGAGCACGTTACGTATCTTCACGCGGAAGGGTTTGGAATTGCCAAACGTACAATAGTCAATGGCATCCACATTGAGGAACTGCAAAATATGATCGCTCCCGTCCGAATGCAGTATGGAATAGACCCTTTTAAGGCTCAGGTCGATCTCCTGGCGGTCAAAGTCGTTGTAAAAGACCCGTATCCAGAGCGTATCCTCGTCATTGCGGTCATACACCACTACAGAGCCCGAAAACCGTAACAGGTCGTCATAAAAAATAGGGAACTTGATCGTCCGGTTATACGCTTTCAGGTAATCGTGCAGCTTCTCCGTCACCGGAAAGGCGGGCTTCTTCTTCGACATCAGCTTTTCTTCTTCCATCTTCTGTGCAATAAAAACGGTTTATATTTCAAACTTACGCATTTTTTGGGAGGGGTTTTTAGTTTTGGAGTTGGGGAGTTTTGGAGTTTTTAGTGTTTTGCCACGGATACACGGATGTTTTTGGGGGTTGTTCCTTCAGAACTTCCCTTTGGTGTGTGGGTTGTTTTAAAGGTTCTCCGTTTCAGACGAAGCGGGGTGTCCCGCTTTGCGGGACAGGGAGTTTGACCCGGCCAGGTCTTGGGACTATTCCCTTACCTTTGTGTTTTTCCCATGGCCTGGGCTTTCAAACCCTCCGACCAGACTAAAGTCTGCCCACCTCCCTTCGTCTGAAGGGAGGAGCCTTTTGGGAGCTTACTCACATCAGAAAAAAGTACTCCAAATCAAAGTCCCACAAGGGACACTAAAAAACATTCGTGTATTCGTGGCAAAAAAACTTGCGTTACCCCCCGCTATATCCAAAGAACATCAAAAAAAATAATTCACGAATTTGTCATCATTCCGTAACAAAATCGTATTTTTTTCGTCAGGTTATGTAGAATAGTCAAAAACAAATACTTTGGAAACCATTTTAAGCATCCGGAACCTCACCAAGAAGTTCGGCTACCTCACAGCGGTTAAAGACCTTTCCTTTTCTATCGAGAAAGGGAACGTATACGGCATCCTGGGGCCCAACGGCAGTGGAAAGTCCACCACGCTGGGCATTGTGCTCAATGTAGTGAACAAGACCGCGGGCAGTTTTCAGTGGTTCGACGGGCAGGTATCTACCCACGACGCATTGAAAAAAGTGGGCGCCATTATTGAGCGGCCCAATTTCTACCCGTATATGTCCGCCGAAAAAAACCTCAACCTCGTCTGCAAGATCAAGGACGTACCCCGCGAAAAGATCCGCGAAAAACTGGAAGTGGTGGGCCTGTACGACCGTAAGGACAGCAAGTTCAGCACCTATTCCCTCGGGATGAAACAGCGGCTGGCCATTGCCTCTGCCCTGCTCAACGACCCCGAAATACTGATCCTCGACGAACCCACCAACGGGCTCGACCCCCAGGGCATCCACCAGATCAGGGAAATCATTAAAAAGATCGCTGCCAGCGGAACCACCATCCTCCTCGCCTCGCACCTGCTGGACGAAGTGGAGAAAGTATGCACCCACGTAGTGGTGCTCCGCAAAGGTGAAAAGCTCTATTCCGGACGGGTAGACCAGATGATCGCCAGCCACGGTTTCTTCGAACTCCGCTGCAAGGAGCGCAACAAAGCCCTGTCCCTGCTCCGGGAAAACCGGGCCTTTAAAGACATCAAGGAAGAGAACAGTACCATCACCGCCTTCCTCAGCGAACCCATGGAAGCGGAAACCTTTAACAAGCTGATGTTCGACAACGGCATTATCCTCTCGCACCTTGTTAAGCGGAAGGAAAGCCTGGAAGAGCAGTTTTTGGCGCTTACGAAGGATTAATGAAGTTAATGCGTTGGTTAGTTGGGGAGTTTTGGAGTTATTTGGCTATTGAGTTATGAAATTATTGGGAAAATTATAAACAACAAAAAACTCCCCACTCACAAAGCGGCCCACCCTTCTTCATCTCAAGAGGGGAGTCCGATTAAAGTGTAACTAAAAAACATAAAAAGAAAAAAACGGAGAGTTTGACCCACCCCAGGTCTTGGGATTATTTCCTGACTTTTGTGTTTTCCCTATGGCCCGGGCTTTCAAACCCTCCGATCCCGATCAAAGATCGGGACCACCTCCCTTCGTCTGAAGGGAGGAGCCTTTTGGGAATGCCCATATAAAAAAATAAACCAAAGTCCCGTGAGGGACAAAATAAAAAACATTCGTGTATCCGTGGAAAAACACTAACAACTAAAAAACTAAGAACTAAAAGACTAAAAAACTATAAAAATATGCTTCGCTTATTACAGATAGAATCCATAAAACTGTGGAACAACCGGGCCAGTAAGTTCCTTATCGTGTCCTATTTTGTGCTGTTGACTTCCATAGCACTTATTGCCGCCATAAAATTTGACATCGGTCCCATAGAATTCCACCTGGCCGATCAGGGAATCTTTAATTTTCCCTATATCTGGCACTTCAACACCTATATGGCAGCCTGGTTAAAACTGTTCCTGGCCATTGTTATCGTGTCTATGACCGCCAACGAGTACAGCAACAAGACCATTAAGCAAAACCTGATCGACGGATTGAGCAAATGGGAGTTTATCTATTCCAAATTCCTCACCGTGCTCAGCTTTGCCGCCATATCTACGGTGTTTGTCTTTGTAGTATCCATGATCCTGGGGCTTATTTATTCCGATTTTAACGAAGTCTCCATCATATTTTCCGATCTCGAATACCTCCTGGCCTATTTTATAAAGCTTATGGGCTTTTTTGCCTTCTGCCTCTTCCTGGGTATCCTTGTAAAACGCTCCGCCTTTGCGCTGGGGTTCCTGATCCTCTGGCAAATCCTCGAAGGACTGTTCTACCTGCTTATCAGCTGGCAGTCCGACAATAGAACCGCCACTGCCATAGCCCAGTTTTTTCCGCTCGATGCCATGGGCAACCTTATCAAAGAACCCTGGACGCGGCTTTCGGCCGTACGGACAGCCGCCAGCCAGATGGGCGAGGAAATATCCAAAGATTATGGCGTACACTGGTATACCGTAGGCATTGTACTGGTGTGGACCGCCCTGTTTATCTACTGGTCTTACGCCCTCCTTAAAAAGCGCGACCTGTAAAAAACGAACAGCCCCCGCAATAACACCTACAAAAGACATAATGCAGGGTATCCCCTGCATTGTGCCTTTGTTTTCCATGTCCCCTCCCATAAAAACAGTGCTTTAGCATGACAGAACAGGTAATTAACAGATAGCAATACCCCCATACATTTTGTCAGCAGGCCCATACAAGGCCCTAACAGGCCTGTACACTACAAAAATAAGCCGGCCCCGGTGCAAAGTAGATACACCCCGCAGCAAAGCGGCCCCACCTTGTTAAATAGTAAGGATATCCCGTATAAAAGCAGGTACACTCCATTAAAAGGCTGTTGGCCTCCGGTATAAAGTACTCCTGTCCCGCTATAAAGCAGGGCTGCCCCGTAGTGCGGGAAAGGGGTGGTTTTTATAAAGTACGGAAAAACAGGGAAATGGCTGTCTCCGGGCAGGGGTGATTTGTCGGGTTATGAGTTGAAATAGGGTGTGATTGGACATTTTTTTAGGGAAAATGTGGTGGGTTACGGGAAGCCGTAAGAAATTTTAATAGGTTTTCTGTAATATTAGCAAATCATACAGTTTATACTAAATTATGAATATACTTGGGACTTTCATAAATCTCAAGTGTATTAAATAAATAGCAACTGATCAAAAATTGATATATTGTAAAAAGGTATAATTTCATTTTCACCCCAATTATATTGTCTTACTGACTTCTCCCAAGAACACGAAAATGTGTGCTTATCTATGTTTAAAATGAACTAGTACTGAAAACCGTAAACCAGAAATTAAATCCAAAAGTATTTTTGGGCGTCAAACCAACCATGCTTACCAAATGACTAAAAAGTTCAAAATAAACTTTAAGAATAAAATCAGTATGATAATATTGCATGGACAATGTTTTCTTCTGTTTTTCAAAAACTTACTATTTATAAAAAAATTAAATCTAAAAAGTGTATCACTTTCCGATAATATTGTAATTCAAAATAACCAAACAGAATTACTCTGGAAAGTAAATGGTTGTTATAAAATAAAGGTTCATGATCTCGGTATTTTCCCGGGAAATTCATGCGGCATAAGGTTTATTTTTCTTCCTAACTATAATCCAATCGAAATAACATTTTTTGGAATAGATAAAAAATTAAAAAAGACCTTAGTAATTGAAAGCACCAGAATAGATTTGATCAACAAATTTGTCACTTCCTCTAAAATCCCAATCACTTCAACCATTCCATATTTCAAACAAAGAATCGAGAACTACTTTAGAACTTCTAATCACTATATAAGATCAATAAATATCGAGATCAAATCACAAAATCTACTTGTGGAATTTGAAACCTTTGAAATGAAAAACTATACAACCAAAAACACAACAACATAATGGAAAGAGATTTTTACAAAACCCCAAAATCTTCTAAGCTGATACGTCTTTTTTGGAAAGCTGCGGGTGCAGACAGGTACATATTGGAACGAGCCACTTACTCAGACCAGGTAAAGTACATGTGTTTAGGCGGAATAATAATTGCTACCGGACTAATGGCAGGTTTAGCAGGAGGCTATGCATTTTACACAATTTTTGAGCCGAGAGGATCAGCTATAGACTCTAATTTTAGTTGGGCAACTTCAGCTTTATCCATAGTATTTGGATGCTTTTGGGGATTAATGATTTTCAATCTCGACCGATTCATAGTTTCAAGCACAGGTAAAGGAGACGGAACAGAAGTAATTACCTGGGACGAGTTTAAAGGTGCTATCCCACGATTGATTTTAGGTGCCATAATAGCATTGACAATTTCAAAACCTGTTGAAATAAGAATGTTTAAATCTGAAATTGATGCTGCTCTCCATGAAGAACAATTGAAAACAAGAAAAGAGTATGAAAAAAGAACAAGGATAAACTATGAAGATCGTCTGGCTTTGATTGATAATGAATTGGAAAAAATTGAAGTCAAAAGAAATGATCTCGTTCAAAGAATAAAAAAAGCAGAAAAAGAGCATACCGATCAATTACAGGGAAGAGCCGGGGCTCCTGCGGGTGATGGCAAGTTAGCTCAAGCTCTTGAAAGAATAAAGAATAATTTAATTCTTCAACTTGATGAGTTTGATGAAACCAATAAGGAACGAGTAACAGAATTGACCAGTAATAAAAGAAAGTTAATTCTAGAGATGGATAAAGAGTTAGCTAAAAACGAACAAGTAGCATCGGGACTTGATGGTTTATTAGAAAGAATAAAACTAGCACATGAAATAGCAGGATTTTGGATATCTCTATTTATTACCCTGCTTTTTATGGCCATTGAAATGACACCTATATTTTTCAAACTAATGCTTATAAAATCTCCTTATGACTTCTTAAAAGAAAATGTAGATGAACTAATGAAGGCCGAACAAGGTATTCTCATTGAATATAATTATCATAAAGACAAACAGGGGCAGGAACGGGATCTAGTAAGACACATTCACAAAGAAAAATTATTAGTTGAAAAGAAATCACTGCAACAAGTACAAGAAGAATTAACAAAATATGCTATTTCAAAATATGAAGAAGAAATGAAGAAGAAAATAGATGCCAACCCTACAGCATTTGTCAAAGTTCAGGAAAACTAAGCTATCGAAAAATGAATCTTAAAAAATTTCTCTGGAAACTTTCGGGAGATGATTTCAATATTATCCTCCAGTGCAATGAAACGACTAAATATCGTTTTTTGGCAATCGGAGGATTGGTAGCCGTAATCTTTGCCTTATGCTTTGTTAGTTGCTACTTTTCATTTACAATGTTATTTCAAAATTATTTTATTGGAATTCCCATAGGGATATTTTTTGCCTGGATGGTCACCAATATTTACCTTTTATTACTTTATACATTATCTAAAAATCCATTTCCTCATAAGACAAATAAATCCGCCAGGTTTATTTCCGTAGCTATCCGATTAGCATTCATCAGCTTTATTGCAATAGTAATTTCAAAGCCAATTGAGAACCTGGTGTTTACAAAATATTTAGATGAAGAAATCAAAGCATATAAACACGAAAAATTAGACCTGTATAAAAAATCAACAGAAAAATATTTTGATGAGGAAATTAATGTTATCACAGATATCATTAGTAGGCAAAAAACTCTTAATAATATAATCGATGAAAAACAATTGAACAAGTATCAAAATTTGATTCAATTAAAAGAGAAACGAAAAAGCGAGTTGATTAAATCAATGGAGAAATTGGTTAATAAATCCAATTACTATATCGAAGGAATTAAAATCCTAAATTATAAATATCCCTTCTGTTGGGGCATTACACTAATTATTGTATTAACATTTTTATTTCCTGCATATCTTAAAATCTTTCTTGACGAAAATACTATTTACTATAAGACCAAACATTATATTGAGAACAGACTGATTAAAGAAGAATACACTTCATTCAAAACAAAATACAATCAGTTGTTCCTAACACGTTTCAACCAAGACATTCACTTCACAGAGCTATATATTGACCCTCCTTTTAATACTATCAAGAAAAGAGACAAAAAAACCATTTTAAAAGAGGATGATTTAATTGAAAGCCTATATAATGCCTGAATACATAACCATACAAGAACATGTTGAAAGAAGGACCTATATTAAAGGGGAGTTTCACGGGAAGTTTATTGGCTATTTAGATCCTAAAAAATCAGATCTAATTCACGAAAATTTTTATGACCTCGAAGTTATAAGTGGTAAAATAAAAACAATTAGAGATGAAAACCACATAAGACACTGGGAAACAGGGGAGTCGGAAGAATTTCAGTCAATAGAAACTTTCCTCACCAACCTTCCGGAGTCCTTACCCTTAGAAGTATATCACAAAAATGGAAGTCTAAAAACCTATCAAATAAATTTAAATGAGGCTAAACTAAATCATTTCACCCTTTCTAATCAGGTTTATGAACATAACAAGATATTCGGAGATATTACAGGTGATATCTCGGGATATATCAAGCATTATGATGTTCAGGACAAACAAGTTGAGGTAAAAGATTCTGCAGCAGGCAAAGTTCATGTTTCTACTGAAAAGATCAAAACAAAAAAACAAACAGGAAAATCCGAAACAAGAGGTAATTATAAACGTTGGCAATACTACTATTTTGACGGTACTACCTATTGGGGAAATTGGATAAAACAACATACCGAATCTACTTATTCACTTTGGGAAGTTTTAGCTATTCTTTTACAAGGCACTCTTTTAATAGCTTTTATAGCCCCCATCATCATCATAGGTTGGAAACTTATTATTCCAATTATGATCATAGGGGGAATTTTCTATTTACTATCTACTCTACAAACAGTTATCGTCAAGGTATTTGGGTGGTTATTCAAATTTCTTGGTATTGCTTTTCTATTATTCCTGGGTTTTGGAATATTATCTTTATTCACAAATTCTATTCAAACAACTAAAAGGACCAATTATTCCGATAGTTCAGAAAAAGAAGTACAGGAGATAGTCCCAAGTCCCATAATAAGAGATAGCATAGTATCTCATCACAGAATTTGGGAAGACTACAACAACAAAGAATATTCAGGAAACATTGAGGTAAGGGTTTCCGATTTCACAAATGCAGCAAACTTCAGGAATACTATTTCAACTCCTTTGCAAAGCGTGGAGCAATATAATCAGATTGTCTCCCAAATTGTTGAATTTGACAATAACAAATTAGATTTACTGTACTTAATGTTAGACAGTCTAAAGGTTCAAAACAATTTAGGTGAAATTAAATTTGCCGAAGTTATTGTTTCTTTAATTCAAGACATTCCTTATACCTTAATTTTGGATAATGCTTGTGATGCAAAAAGGTACAATGACAATTTTATCGAAAACTATTTACAAAATGGAGGGAAATGTGAAGGTTATATTAAGTTTGGAATACTTTCTCCAACCGAATTTATGGCCAGTTTAACAGGTGACTGTGATACAAGGACCCTTCTGCTGTTTTCGGTTTTAAACCATTATCGTTATGATGTGGTTATGTTAAGCAGCGAACTTTACAAACATTCAGTAATAGGAATAAATTTACCTTATAATGGAACTTCAAAAATAATTAACGGGAAACGATATGTAATTTGGGAAACTACTGAAAAAGGACTACCTCCAGGAGTGATTTCCCGTAAAATTTCCGATATGCGATTTTGGAATGTATCATTGATTTCGAATAATAAGATATAAATATGACAAACATCATCATTTTAATTTCAATTTTAGTAAGCGGAGGGCTTACTGTATTTATCTTGAATGCCATTGTTAACTACAAGATAAAGAATAAAATTTCAGAAAATGAAAAACCGCTGACCATTGTTGTTTTAAAAACCTTCATGTTTTTAATTTCCGGACTTTTATTAAGTGAATTAATTACATCTTTCCAGACCCTTACTAAAATCCTGCCCAACAGTTATTCTGGCTATACTCTGCTTCTCAGAGAAGCTTCATTTTTTTGTATTTTTCTCGGAATTTTAATCCTTATTCTTTTTGCTATTCTCTGGTTTGCTGCATTTATGTTTAGCTTGCTAAACAAAGGAGATCATATTTTTATGGAAACAGCCAATAACAATCTGAATGCCGTTATTCTTTTTTGTGGGATTTTATTAGCATTAACAATTGCTATTAAAACAGGAATAACCCCAATCTTAGACCAGTTTATTCCTTATCCAACTATGCCAATCTATCGTTAATCTATGAGAAATATTATCAAAATCGTACTGGCTATTTTATTCTTTATCTGCCTAGCTGACATGCCTTATGGTTACTATCAACTTGTGAGATTTGTTGCTTTTATAGGCTTTTCAATACTGACCTATCAAGATTATCAACAAGGAAAACAAACGGAAATGTTTATTTATGGAGTTTTGGCACTACTTTTTCAACCATTTTTAAAAATTGCTTTAGGTAGAGAACTTTGGAATATAGTTGACGTAATTGTTGGAATAGGTCTAATAATTTCAATATGGAAACAACCAAAAAAATCTAACACCTAACTGCCTCCAGTAATTATCAATTTCCAATTAAACAATTTTCCCAAAACCACGGCAAAAAAGTTCCTCCGCCTCAATATGAGAAAAATGAAATACATTATAATTTTAGCTATAGTAATAATCACTTTTTCTTCTTGTAACGAAAATGAAATATCAGGTTTAAATAATCAGATTTCGAAATTAAAAAATCAAAATGCTGAATTGAGAGATTCGATTTCGAAACTTGAACTAAAAAATATTTATGCTTATCATATTCTAGGAATTACTAAACAAAAAAGTTTAAAGGTCAATAAAGAAACAACAATTGATTTTGTTTTCGGATACAGAGATTACATAAAGGAATACGATGTATATCTTTTAACAGGTAAAAAAGAGAATGATCGAGAACTGATTTTGAAAGGCCAAAAAATAAGTGAATTTAAATACACGTATACTCCTAAAAATAAAAATGATAATAGAATTAAACTTATAGCTGTATTTGATTTAGATAGTATAAATATTGAAATTCCTGCAGATGTAACAATTAATGTAACTGATTAAAACACTTAGGGTAACTCCTCGTTGATGCAAGTATCCCGCAGTCCAAAACTCACAGTATTCAATAGCTGATCTGATATCTTATGGCAACAACAAATAAATATATAAGAATTCGCTTTTTTAATAACTTTAAAGGAGAAGACAGCATACTAATTACTGCCGATATCAAAGGACTACTTGAACTTGAAAATGCTTTTACCAAACTGGCAAATGGACACAGCAAATATGAATTTACCCAACTCAAGCTTTTAGACCCTCAGTTCAAACTCAATATAACAGCAATAAGTGATAATAAAGATTTAGGACTTATGGCAATCTCATCAGGCAAATACGAATGGAGGCTAACAAGTAAAAAGTGGAACGAATTCAAAGAAAAGCTGATCAGTATGTATAGACTTGGTAACGGAGGACACCATTACTTAGATAATGATAGTACATTCAACAACGACCTGCAAGTAATTTTTTCCTGGAACGAAGATCAATACGACCTTGATTTTTGGAACAAACTCAAAAAATGAAATTGTTTTAATTATAACCAGCAGCAAGAACAATATTTATAGTATTGAAATTCTGATTGCCGCCAGTTTCCAACTGGCCGGCATCCCAAACCAACCCAAAAATACAACACCACTAAACAACACCTAAAACCACAACAAAAAAGCCTAACCAAGCTGGCGCGAGCGTCCCGCTCGTGCTAACCCAAACCAAAGCAAAAAAACAATACCAACCACAACACCCCAAAAACCCCACAAAAAACACCCCCTCCCCTTCCAAAACCCTCAAAAATTCAGTATCTTTACAATTCCTTAAATCCCAAGATTATGAATTCGAAAAACAATTTTGCCCGTATGGCATGGTGGCGGTATTGGAAACAACTGCAACGCTCTTGGGAGCGTAGGACACCTAAACTATACGGGTTCAATATTTCCTTAAATCCCAAGAATTATGAAACCTTTAGATTTCGAAGCGTACAAAGACACGCTCAAAACCAACCCCAACGGCGAAAACTACGTAGAACTGCTGGTAGACAGCTATGAAACCCTGGCCCTGCTGCGCTATTACATAGCCCATGCCATTCAGCTTATCGCCGAAGTCCATGAACATCACAAACAGGACGATGAAATGGCCTACTCGCTCTATTACCTGACGCATATTCTAAAAAGCACCACACCATTAGGCGAGTGTTTCGGGATAGACAGGACGTTGGAGGCGTAAGGCTGTAAAGCCATTGTATTAATTTGGTAAAAGGCTCCGGAGATTCGGGGCCTTTTTAGGTGTTAGATTTGAGATATGATATTTTAGACATATATAGGATGGACATAAGATGGACAGAAAGACTCGCCATAACTCATCTATTAAACGATGCACCCGGTTGCCGCCAGTTTTCACTGGTGGCCCTCAAACCACCACAAAAACACCTCCTTTCCTGTTAAATGGTTAATTATGTATTTTTGTGTATAAATTTCAAGTCAAAATAAACACAAAGAAAACCGGGAACAGGAATGGAAAACATCGAGATCAGGAAAGCAACCCTTACCAATATTGAAGAATTACAAAAAATCGGCAAACAGACATTCGCTGAAACTTTTGCTTCGGGCAATAGTGAAGAAGACATGAAAGCATACCTGGACCAATCATTCTCTAAAGAAAAACTGCAAACAGAGTTATCCGACAAAAACTCCGAATTTTACTTTGCAGTACTGGACGATAATGTCATTGGGTATTTAAAGATCAATGTCGGACAATCACAGACCGAAGTAAAGGACGAAAAGGCCCTTGAAATTGAACGCATCTATGTTTTAAAGGAATTTCACGGAAAAAAGGTAGGGCAACTGCTTTATGAAAAAGCTATTGAAATTTCAAAGCAAAAAGACATTGACTATGTCTGGCTCGGCGTTTGGGAAGAAAACCCGAGAGCCATCCGGTTCTATGAGAAAAACGGTTTTGTGGAATTTGACAAGCATATCTTCAAATTAGGGGATGACGAACAGACGGACATTATGATGAAACTACAGATGAATTAAGCTCTGTCACTGCCAGTTCCCGAATGGCCGGCATCCCAAACCAAAAACACAACACCGGTAAATATTCATTATAAATCCTTATTTTTACAAAAAGCCTCATATCAAAACCCCATAACATTAAACCTCAACCTATGAAGCTACCCACCAAACCTTCCGTGAAAATGGCAGTTATACTGCCGCTCTTTCTGTTATTTGTCCTGCCTTCAACGGCCCAGGTAACATGGCCTTCCGGCCAACTCCTCCCCTCCTTTCCCGCATCGGCACAAACGCAGGATCTGATTATCCTCCGGGAAACATCGTCGCGCTGGCAGGGTGAAGGATCGGAGCTTAGTCACAATACCGGGCGATTGGAGAGTGACGGCTGGCTTTGCCAGACAGGGATCGATGACGCCAACCAGCACATGATCTACGGCCCGTACGATACAAGCCTGCCTCCCGGCCCCAACGTAGCCGAGTTCCGCATGAAAGTAGATAACAATACCGCCAACGACGACCCGATAGTGGATATCGACGTAAGAAATGCCACCAACGGGCAGATACTGGCTTCACAGACCCTTACCCGGACAATGTTTCCCGTAGCGGGAAACTACACAAACTTTACACTACCTTTTACCATTCCGGCAGATAACCAATCTATAGAATTGCGGGTCTACTGGCACGGCACCTCTTATACCAAGGTAGACTGGGTTGGCGTACAACAAAACAGTTCGTCGGCCGAAATGTACCTCTTTGCTTCGCTGAAAGGCATTGTAAACAAAAATCAGCCCCGCATCTTTTCTTATGAAGGCGATGCCTTTGCGGAAGGACAATACACCTGGCTGGAGTCCCTGGGCCTGGACTGGAATGAGCCTGCAGACAAATGGGACCTGATTACCAAATACAGCAATGAAATATCCGGTTTGATCGTTTACGATCCCGCACAAATACACACTGTAAACCTGGCGACCATGCTGGCAAAAGACCAGGGAGCACTCATTGCTTCCCCCTTATTGCTGTCGCGATTAACTTCCGCCCCGTATAACTTACCCGTGTTGCTCGATCTCCGGGGACAGTACAGCAGTAAATTACAGGTATACCAGGCCATGTTCGATACGTATTGGCCAAACCTGGATCAACGCCTGTTAATAGGGCTCAACCCCGACATACATAAAGCAGCATTACGTGAATACGCAACGGCACTGGGAGCAGCAGTAATATGGCTCGACCCCGAAGTAAGCGGGGAAAGCGAATTACTGAACAGTTTTCTCTCATCCATGCCCGACGGGGCCAACTACATGGGCTGGTGGCCGGAAGAAGGACCAGGAGTACAAAGGGCATCCACCTACGGTATCACCACTATTGCCAGTGACTGGGCTACCAATCTAACGGTACACAGCGGTATGCCCAGAACCATCAATGTAAAGCCTGCCCCGCCAAAACCTGCATTGCAGAACAAGCTCTATGTGGCCTTTATTATAAGCGATGGGGATAATTTACAATATGTAGAACACCTGATGCGTAAAATATGGGAAAATCCCGATCGGGGTTCCGTTCCCATAGGATGGACCTTGTCGCCCGCCATGCTGGATGCCATGCCGGGGGCGCTTAATTATTATTACGAGAGTGCCACCGACAATGACAATCTCATTTCCGGCCCTTCCGGATACGGCTACACCTATCCGAACAGCTGGCCCAGCCAGAATCTATTGAACAAGTTTGTTATCAAGACCGAAGACTATAACCAACGTGCCGGTTTCCGGGTGATTACGATCTGGAACACCATTACCGGGGGCATCGACCAGGATGTCGGGCAAACCTTTGCCTCCCTGGCCCCTTCCCTGCTCGGTTTAACGGCACAAAACACCGGGGGCGGACTCACCATCTACGACAACAACCTTCCGGGAATGGCACTGTCCTGTAACTATTGTACCAACGAGCAGGCCATGAAAGACCATATTGCCACTGCTGCTTCCGGCTGGGATGGTAACGAACCGCGCTTTATTATCATTCAGGCACAACCGTGGAATAATGTAACCCCTACAAGCTTTAAAAATGTAGCCGAATCCCTCAACGAAGACTATGAAGTAGTACGCCCCGATCATATTTTTCAGCTTATCCGCGAAGCAAACAGCCTCCCTGCAGGTAAAACGGGCAAGACACCCACACACAGGAATAAGCGATTGTGATGCACTGCTTTGATAATGATTTGAAATACCGATACCATAAATATATTTTTAAGTCCCTTAACCGGGACTTTTTTGCTGCTAAATTATAGATGTTAGTCCGGATAGTTAATCGTATATTAGATGTACTTTTTAATGTAACACATTGACTACCCGGAAATTCAACCATTATGCAAAACACCAGAATATTTAAAATGCCTTTTGCAAGTGTCTACCCGCATTATGTCCGAAAAGCGGAGAAAAAGGGACGTACAAAGGAAGAGGTAGATACCATTATTCGCTGGCTAACGGGATACAATCAGAAATCCCTGCAACAACAGATCGATAACAAAACCGATTTCAGGACCTTTTTTGAACAAGCTCCGGAAATCAATCCCAACGTTTCAAAAATTACCGGGGTCATATGCGGCTATCGTGTAGAAGAGATTGAAGATGAACTTATGCAAAAGATCCGGTATCTGGATAAACTGATCGACGAACTGGCCAGGGGGAAAACCATGGAAAAAATTTTAAGAACATAAAAATACCATATACAACAACTGAACACAGTAGTGGCCGGGGAGCATTTGCTTATATTAAAGTATATGTATAAACAAAATTCGTAAAAACCATTATGATACGAAGGATCTTTATAATTCTTCTCATCCTAATAAGTTTACAGACCTGTACACAACGTACTGTGCCTAAATCCCGAAGGGTACGACAAACAAAGTAACAAACTGCCCTTTCCACACCATTGCCCTGACACATTTGTTTAAAAGTACCACACTTCCAGGCCATTTTTTGACGCAGGCCCCGCTTTTCAGGCATAAAACCGTAAAGTAATGTACCGATCTGCTAAAAAACCGCCTGATGCAGGGCCTTTTTTTGATACCAGATTTGAGATAAGGCCATTATTGAATTAAAACCTGCACATTTACAGTAAAAACAAAATCGCAACAAAAAACACTATACTGCAAGGTTTATGCAGTGAATCGTGGTATATTTGATATACTTTTCAACATAAAGACTGATTCATTGCCACTTTCACACCTTTTAGAAGGCTCCGTTCCGATAGATGTGACCAAAAGATGAAATCAGGAAAAGCATGTGAACGGAGAGAAAGTTATACGTTACCACCAAAGAGATTATTTTTTAGATTTTATAAATTTTGCCGTGCATAACGTGACATTTTCCCGAGTCGGAAAATATCCTGTAGCTGAATCTTAAAACTTTAAAACGATACCGTGTTCCCAAATTTGCATGAATGTTTAACTTAATTATGACGGGTTATGAAAAAAACAGAATATTACGGAGTTCAGGAACTGAACGAAGTAGAACTACAGAACATTAACGGGGGAGTCTCCATTGGAGCGGCCTTAGAACTGATAAACGGAATTCTGGACATTGTCCTGAGTTTTATGAATGCAGCAATAGCCGCCGTAGAAGATTATGTGAACGACTTTCTCAATGGCCAGGGATAAACCGGTCAGCAGAAAGCCCCTGATTGGCGCGTCTTTAACAGGAGAAAACCTGATTGCTTTCGGAAAAAACAAAAAAGGTACAACAACCTTAAGCTGTGATATACTAAAGTGCTTAGTATAAATATTTCTTTGTATAACTTAAATCTTACTTATTATGAAAAATTTAGAGAATTATGGCGTTCAAAACCTGAATGCAAAAGAATTACGTGAAACCAACGGAGGATTGATAGGTGGCCTGGACGGGATCATCAATCTGGTAACAGGTATTGTAGGAACCGTAGTCAACCTCGTTACCGGCTTATTGGGAGGACTCCTGGGAGGTATATGAGTTAAACTACTCCGGACTGTAAGTCCAGAGGTTCAGGGAACCCATGAAATTACCGGATGATGAAGAAGATTGAATTATTTGATCAACATCTGATATCCCGGTAACTCGGTCCCCCGGTTAAAACCAGGTATATTGTTTTTTAATACAGTGAAACACTGTAATAAATTCAGGTTTTTAACCCTAAGCTGAGCCCATAGATCCCCCGAGCAAAAGTTTAATTCAACCATTTGACCATAATATTGCTTTGAATCTATAATTCATTTAATGTGTAACTTAAATCTTATTGTGTCATGAAAAGTTTAGAAAACTATGGCGTTCAGGAATTGAATGCCGGTGAATTACAAGCCATTAACGGAGGCGTAGACCTCGGCCAGGTTATTGGATTGGTAACGGGAGTTCTGGGTACAATTACCGGAGTAGTTGGCGGAATTGTTTCCGTAATCGGTAGTATAGTAGAACTCACTTTGGGTATTATTGGTGGAATAGGCGATCTGGGATAAAAACCCTGCCGACAAATTCCAACCTATATGGTACACATCAAAATTCTTCAACCCTTTCACGCATAACGTGCAAAAGATAAAAATATCATGAGCACTGTGAAGGAAGAATTATTGTATACGTAAAGTCAGTTAAGTTAAAAAAGGCAAAGCCCCGGTAATCATTTTAAAATTGCCGGGGTTTTGTTATGCCTTATATCGAAGAATTACGGAAATTGACCGCAGGAAAGGCTGAAATTGCCATGGGAACAATCAATTAGCCCGAACCCCTTTGCCGAAACACCTTTATACCTGGCCGGGCAAACGGAAAACCCACCCCGGAAACAGAAGAAGATTCTTATATGCCGGGAAGAAATGACAAGGAGTAATAAAACAAAATACACCGTATGGCACTCCGCGGCTAAATTAACTTTAAGTCAGCTCCCGCAGCAATACCATACAAAAAGTCCCGCGAACCCGCCCGTTAATGGTCAGCCCAACAACTCACGGGTTCCCCAAACAATATATTGCAACGGCCTTTTCGTATACGCCTCCCGGCATGGATCGCCGGAAACGATTTATCATATCCAAAGCCGGGAATCCCGCGGATAATTCGTATATTAAACCTTCTGCCTCAGCGACTGCTTAGTATACTTTCCCTGAAAGATACATGGAAAAAACAGGGCACCGATGACAGGAATAGCGTAGCTTTATACCGTACAGCCCTTTAAACGATTAAAACCCCGGTCGGTTTTTTGAAGATCATATATTACGGCCTCTTAAACCGTCTCCAAACGGGCGGATTCCGGTAAAATGCGTGATCCAGGTTACTTTTGCTTATGAAACTATATATCAAATACATGGTAAGTTTAAGGTGCAAGCTCCTCGTTAAGCAGGAGCTGGAAAAACTCGGATTCTACCATAGCATTATTGAACTTGGCATGATTGAAATCAAGGAAGATATCACTGATACCCAAAAACAGGAACTGAAATTAAACCTGGCCGCGTCGGGGCTGGAATTGCTGGATGACAAAAAAAGCATTATTGTCGATAAAATAAAAAGTGTTATCATAGAAATGATACACTATGCCGAAGAAATCCCCATGGGAAACTATTCTGATTACATCAGTGAAAAGCTCGGCTATAATTACATCTATTTGTCCAATCTGTTTTCAGAGGTCAAAGGCATAACCATACAGCATTTTATCATTAAGCACAAAATAGAAAAAGCAAAAGAGCTTATACTTTACGACGAATTAAACCTTACCGAAATCTCATATAGGTTACATTACAGCAGTGTTGCCCACCTCTCTAACCAATTCAAGAAAGTAACCGGGCATTCCCCTTCGTTTTATAAAAAACTGGGTGAAAAAAGAAAGGATACCCTGGAAAACCTGTGACATCTGTAAGCTTCCGTTTTAGTTATGTAACATATTGTATTGTATTAATGTCATCTTTGTATTAGTACAATGAAGTACACGTTAAAATTACAGTATCATGGAAAACAGGAATAAACAAGAAGAGAAAAAAACGAGCGAACTTTTTAAAGTTCAAGGCGATTGGGCAAAACAATCCAATGCTTTAAAAGAAAAATATCCGAAACTTACCAGTGAAGATGTAAAGTTTGAAACCGGTAAAGAAACGGATTTGTTCAAAAGACTCGAAACCCGGTTAGAAAAAAACCGCAATGAAGTTATTGGCATCTTAAAAACAAACCATCAGGCTTGTTCTTAATATTACCGGAGTCAGTTAAAATCTAACTCACCTGAAAAGAGCAGTAATTCAACAAACTGTTCTTTTCTTGTTTTACGCAACCTGTGATATATGCAAATTATAATGGTAGTTCTGTAACACAGGCTATGTTATTCACCTTAACTTTCCTGAAAAGATAAATTAACAATTTAATACCGAAAATCATGTCAAAAGAGAAAAAAGACAAACAGAAAAACAGTAAGACTCCTGCCTCAAAAACAGCAAAAGAAAAAAAACAGGCCAAGGCAGAGAAGAAAAAAATTAAAAAGTACGAATAGACCATATTCAACAAAAAGGTACGGGGCCATGAAAAATCAGGAATTTAAAAAATTAATCGCTTTCAGAATTAAGGATAAACTGGAATATGTATCAAACACCATAGTTACAAAGCATATTCTGAATGAAAAGACCGGAAATATCATGGCCCTGGCCATAGACTATGGCAAAGTTTATATCCCCAGGGCAACACCGTTTTCAACGTTTATCCAGGTTATTGAAGGAGAAGCCGAAGTTGTTATTAATGAACAATCGACCTATTTACAAAACGGCGATTGTATAATAATTCCGGGACACACACCCCATACCATAGAAGCCAATCGAAGGTTTAAAATGCTTTCGATTATTCTGAAAAGCGGTTATGACGAATTAGAGGTATAACCTAAAAATAAAAGTCATGAGCAATTTATTTAAAACAGGAGATGTGGTCTGCGCCAAAGCAGACCCGGCACACCCCCTGGTAGTCAGGGTCTTTGCAAGAGGAGTATACTATTGCGATGTAAAGAATCACCCTGAAGAAAAGGAACAGGTTTACTTCGAAAGGGAAATAACGGTTTTTAACAGGCCATAAGCACTTTTATATTTTATCTTAATGGTCCGGGTTTGAGCTTTTGCCCCGCACTTTCCACTATTTCCCGGATACGCTTTTGCCTGGTCGCTTCCCGTTTTGCAAGCACAAGCCACTGCAAAATATGTTTTTTTACGGATTTGCTCAGCCCCAAAAAGAAGTCCTTTGAACCGGGACTGGTCCTGAACGCTTCCTCCAGATCATCGGGAATGATAAGCGCCTCTACCGTATCCAAAATGGTCCAGGAACCGTTTTGTTTTGCAACTGCTATGCTTTTCAGGCCCGCTTCGGTCATACGCCCTTCTTCAATAAGTTTTTGAACTTTTTCCTTATTCACTTTTGACCAGGTACTAACAGCTTTTCGCCTGCTGAAAAACTGCATGTATTTTTCGTCGTCAATAGGCTTTGCTTTACTATCGATCCAGCCAAAACAAAGGGCCTCGTCAACGGCATCACTCCAGGAGATCGTAGGTATGCCCGATTTCTTCTTATAACGAATGAGCCAAACCGATTGTTCTTTATCATGGTTTTCCTGTAACCATGCTCTCCATTGCTGTCCATTGGCCGGGTAAAATGATTCAGTAGGTAAATTAATCATAGATCGTACTATTAATGTTCTTAGCAAAAATAAAGCAGGCTTGTGACAACACTATGTCAGGAGTATCAAATTAAGTTAATATCGTTTTTAGCTATGCGGAAAAAGCGCTTAAAAGACAAAAAAGTGCATTAACATATATAACGTATATTTATGGACAAGTTGTAATCCATAAAAAAATAATGACAACCAGGATATTAACACTGACCCTGTTCTTTGCGATTTCCCTTAAAGGAATTTCCCAGGACATAAGCTTTGAAAATTACGACGGATTTTTGTCCATAGGCACACAATCCTACCGAACAGCCTCCATAACCCTTTGCGATATGGACAAGGACGGCGATCCGGATGCATTGGTCGCCAACGGAAGGCATTGGGCCGAACAAAACTATTTGTATTACAACGACGGAAACGGACATTTTAAAACCGCCCGGCCCGTAGGCGATCTTATGGACGCTTCATATGCCATGACAGGTGCCGATTTCAATAACGACGGCTTTATGGACATCGCCGTAGTCAATGACAAAACAGAAAACAACTTGTATTTCGGATCGGCCGGTAATACTTTTACAAAAGGAATTTCTTTTGGAAACCCGACATCGGCATCGCGGGATTTAACGGCTGTTGATATAGACAATGATGGCGATACAGACCTGGTAATAGCCAACCGAAAAGCCGAAAACGAGATCTGCCTGAACGATGGGAACGGCAACTTCGACCATATTATCGTCTTCGGTAAAAATTCCGACCAGACCATTCAGGTTAAAGTAGCCGACATCAATAATGACGGTCTCCCGGACCTGATAACAGCAGAACGGCGGTCAAAAAACAAGATTTACTTCAACGACGGAACACTAAATTTTACCCGGCACATTGCATTCGGGAACGAAGACGACGAAACACGCTCGGTAGACATTGCCGATTTCAATAACGATGGGCTCCCGGACATTGTAACCGGAAACCTGGGGACAAAAAACAGTATTCATTTCGGAAACAAGGAATTGACTTTTACCCGAATATCTTCGTTCGGAGGAGAACGTATGACAGCTTCCATTAAAGCCGCCGACCTGAACCGGGATGGACACCCGGACATTATAGAAGGCAATTCGGAACAACAGAATTATGTGTATTTAGGCAATGCCAACGGCACTTTTGAAGCCATCGGATTAAGAAAGGATTTAAAAGAGGATACGTATCACATAGCAATTGACGATTTAAATAACGACGGATTGCCGGACATCGTCGAGTCCAATTCCGGCGCCTGGAATTTATTTTATCTCACACGTAAAAAGTAGTGCTTTTATCCATCCCTGTTTGAACAAAGCGGGGAACAAGTCCCGAAGTAGCAGAAAATAAAGAGATGAATTAGTAGTCAACAACGTCGGAACAAACCCGCAAGGCATCAATCGGCAAATCCCAAAAAACATTCCGAAGCAAACATCGGAGCATTTTAAAGCTCACATAGTAAGTAAAAGTTGAAAAATAATTAAATTGACAACAATCTGGGACAAACAAGGTGTAATACGGAATTATGCGGAACCATACCCTACAAATTATAAAAGGAGACATCACCAAAATAAAAGCCGATGCCATAGTCAATGCAGCGAATAACTCATTAATGGGTGGCGGGGGTGTTGACGGAGCCATTCACAGGGCCGGAGGGCCGGAAATACTGGAAGACTGTAAAAAAATAGTAGCCCACCGGGGAGAATGCCGGACCGGCGAAGCCGTAGTCACCACCGCAGGGAATTTACCGGCTAAATATGTGATCCATACCGTGGGCCCTGTCTGGAACGGAGGTGAAAAAGGAGAACCGGAGTTACTGTATAATTGCTATCGGAATTCATTAATGCTGGCAAACGGCCATCAGTGTAAAACCATCGCCTTTCCGAACATCAGCACCGGGGTTTACCGGTTTCCCAAACCGCTGGCCGCTGAAATAGCACAAAGATCGGTCAGGGACTTTCTCGAAAACTCCGAACACCAGATCAGTGAAGTTATTATCGTTTGTTTTGATGATGAAAATTATAAGATCAACCGGGAAATGGTGTAAATTTACCCGGCAATAGCACAAAATTGAATATGATCAGGAGTAAAAACAGCCTGAAGAAACAAACCCGTTATAGCACACCTACGCAAGCTCATCAACAAATTCCCCTTTTTCCCGTGCCGTTTGATTACCCCAGGCCGTAACAGCATCCAGGACCGGGACAAAAGTCCTGCCAAAGGGTGTTAGATCATAAACCACCCTGACCGGAGGCTTTTTCCCGTAAACGCTTCTGGATACCAGTCCGTCTTTTTCCAGTTGCTTTAACTGTAAGCTCAACGTCATTTCCGTAATTCCCGGCATCTCCCTGTTGAGTTCACTAAAACGCTTCTTTCCATCTTTAAGATGATAAAGGATAACCGTTTTCCACTTTCCGCCAACCAGGTCCATGGCCATACTCACGGTACAGGGATAAACCTTTCCGTTCAGCTTTACGTAGTCACTTAAACATTCTGTTTTCATCGGCCGCATCTTTTTCAACCTATCCAATCGGATAGTTATTGCAAATGTAATCAGCTAAAGATAGTTTTGCAACTATAATTTTTATAGTAATAAAAAATATAGTTATGGCACTTATCATCTTAGGACATCCCGATTTCGACAAATCGATCGCGAACAAGACCATTGTGGAGGAATTACAACACAGTCACCTGAACATTGAAGTCAGGCACCTTCAAAAACATTACCCCGATTATAAAATAGACGCCGAAGCAGAGCAGAAAACACTGTTAAGGCACAAAACCATTGTTTTTCAATATCCCTTATATTGGTATAATATGCCTGCCATACTCAAACACTGGTTTGACATTGTATTTGAATATCAATTTGCCTTCGGGTCAAAAGGCGACAAGTTAAAAGGCAAGAATTTTATACCGAGTTTTACGATCGGCGGCCCCGAAAGCGATTATAAAACACTCGGCGAACACCATTTCCGTGTGCATGAGTTTTGTAAAAACCTGGAGCAAACCGCCTATTTCTCACAAATGAACTATATAGACCCTTTTTATTTTCACGAAACGTCGCTCACTGCCGGATATACAAAAGAAGAAGTATCGCAAAAAGCCAGGAATGAAGCCAAAAGGTTGATAACCCTTCTGGACCGGTTAAAATAAACACACCGGAAAATAACAACTATTACGGTATTGACCGGGGGCCCCGAAAAAAAGGGCCTTTCCGGTTTAAAATACCTTCGTACAAAATATACGTATTCAATATTAAGCTACGTACACACTTCATAAGATTTCAATTTAACTTTTAAAACATATTTTATTACAATTATTTAACATATTTTTGACATCACTAACACTAAAAATGCTTATCCATGAAAAGAATCTTATCAATGCTTAGCCTATGCTTATTTTATTTACATGGCTTTTCCCAGGAACTTACGGTTTCCGGGAAAGTAACGGACGATTCCGGCGAGCCCCTTATCGGGGTTTCCATCGCCGTTAAAGGGACTACCCAGGGAACTACTACAGATTTTGACGGGAACTACGCCATTGACGCCAGCGTCGGTGACGTGCTCATTTTTTCCTACATCGGTTTTGACAGTAAACAGGTAACCGTCAGTTCTGCCGACCTGGACGTACAACTCGAATCGGGAGTCGCGCTCGAAAACGTGGTTGTAGTAGGCTCCAGGAACCCGGCAAGGACAGCCACCGAAACCGCGGTGCCTGTGGACGTGATCGATGTAAAGGAACTGATGTCACAGGGCCCGCAGGTCAACCTGAACCAGATACTCAACTATGTGGCCCCTTCGTTTTCCTCCAACACACAAACCATATCTGACGGAACAGACCACGTAGACCCGGCATCACTCCGCGGACTGGGGCCGGACCAGGTACTGGTACTTATTAACGGAAAACGAAGGCACACCTCTTCCCTTATCAACGTCAATGGGACCTTCGGACGGGGAAATGTAGGTACCGACCTCAACGCCATACCTGCTGCCGCCATACAGCGTATAGAAGTACTCCGCGACGGGGCAGCCGCACAATACGGCTCCGATGCCATTGCCGGGGTTATTAACATTGTGCTCAACAGGAATGTCAACGAACTCACCGTAACTGCCACTACCGGGGCTAATTTCTCCAAAAATGCCGAAGAGCAGACCGGAGGTGTGGACGGTGCCTCCACAAATATCAGCGCCAACTACGGATTGCCCCTGGGGGACAATGGCGGCTTTATCAATTTTACCGGGGATTTCGATTACCGCGACGACTACAACCGGATGAAAGAATGGGAAGGCAGTATTTTCAACGCCTATAATTCCATTGAAAACGTTGCCAATGCTAACGGATACGACATCAGCAACCTTTTTACCGACGTAGATGCCATAAAACAGTACGGCGCTCAGGTTTCTCATTTCTCCCCGGAGTTGCAAAACCAGATTGCCGGCGCCAATAACATTGAACAGTTGCAGGACATATTGGGAACCGATGTAACCGAGGCAGAACTGGCCGCCCGTGGCATGCAACGCACGGACTTTAACATGAGAGTGGGACAGTCTGCCCTGCGCGGCGGAAGGTTTATGGCCAATTTCTCCCTACCGCTGGACGACAATGGTACCGAGCTCTATTCCTTTGCCGGGATCAGCTCAAGGGCAGGGAACTCGGCCGGGTTCTACCGGTTACCCAACCAGTCCAGGACTTATACTCCGGCTTACATCAACGGTTTTCTCCCGGAGATCAATTCCAAGATCAAGGACCGCTCTTTATCCGTAGGGATCAAGGGAAAAATAAACAACTGGAACGTAGACTTCAGCAATACGTACGGAAAAAATTCATTTGATTATGAAATCTCCAACACTTCCAATGCTTCCATGCTGAATTCCTCCCCTACCCGTTTTGATGCCGGGGGATTTGCCTTTGCACAAAACACTACCAACCTGGATATTAACCGCTTTTTTGACGATGTCTTTGCCGGGCTGAACATCGCTTTCGGGGCGGAACACCGTTTTGAAAAATATGAGATCCTGGCAGGGGAGCTGGCATCTTATGCTCAGTATGATGTTAACGGAATGCCCATTACCACAGATGCACAGCAACCCCGGACGGACTTCTTCGGTGCCCCGAGGCCGGGAGGGTCACAGGTATTCCCGGGCTTCAGCGAAACCAATGCCCTTGCCCGTGACCGGACCAGTATAGGCGGCTATTTCGATATCGAAGCCGACTTTACGGAAAGGTTCCTGGCCAGCTTTGCCACCAGGTTCGAAAACTATTCCGATTTCGGGTCCACCATCAACTTTAAGGTGGCCACCAGGGTAAAAGCCACGGAAAACCTCAACCTCAGGGCGGCACTAAACACCGGTTTCCGCGCACCTTCCCTGCACCAGTTGTATTTTAATTCCACTTCCACGGTATTTGATAACCAGGGAAACCCACAGGAAGTCGGGACCTTCTCCAATGACAGTCGTGTTGCCAAATTACTCGGTATTCCCGACCTGAAGGAAGAAACCTCCAAAAGCGTAAGTGTAGGTTTTACGGCAAAACTCCCCGAAGCCAATATCTCCATCACCGTAGACGGTTATTTTGTGGCCATCGACGACCGCATTGTATATACCGGACAGTTCCAACCGGGAGACAATGAGGAATTGCAGGTACTCTTCAACCAGGCCAACGCCTCCAGGGCAGCGTTCTTTGCCAACGCCATAGATACCGAATCCAAAGGACTGGACATGGTGATCACCCATAAGGCCTACCTGAGTGATAAAGTACAACTGAAAAATGACCTTTCTGCCACATTATCACAAACCCGAAGGGTAGGCAACATCAAGGCCTCTCCCGTGCTGGAAGAAGCAGGACTGGTAGAGACCTACTTCCCCGAAGAAAGCCGCATCTATCTTGAAGAAGCCGTACCGAGGACAAAGGTCAACCTGACCAACAGCCTGACTACGGACAAATTCAATGTATTTCTGAGAAACGTATTCTTCGGAGAGGTCACCGAGGCTACCAATGTTATAGAAAACCAGCAAGTATTCGGCACCAAAATAGTAACCGACCTTTCGTTCGGCTACCAATTTACGGATGCACTGACCCTAACCGTAGGCGCGAACAACCTGTTTGACATCTATCCCGACAGGGCCTTTACGGGAGATTCACAACCCGATGTGGACGGAATCCAGAACAACAGGAGCGACGGCCGGTTCGACTGGTCAAGAAGGGCACAGCAATTCGGAATAGGAGGACGCTTCCTTTTCGCAAGATTGAGTTTCGTGCTAAAATAAACCACGCTGGACTGCAAGTCCAGAGGTTTAGGAAAGCAATGAAATTGCCATAGTTATTGGTTATTGAGTTATTTAGTCAATACGCAGCAACTCAATAACCTAATAACTCAATAACCAAAGGATATACAAAAATTTATAGAAACTAAAGTAACTACAATAATCCCGATAACCATCGGGAGCAGGGTTTTAACCTTTAACTTGATAATAAAACAAGATAACAGGCAACCGGATCGTATAACCGGTTGCCCGTTTTTATAACATCCGAATGTTAAAATTTATTTTTTTTGTGTATCACAACAATACATGGTAATTTTTCACGTTACCATTACATGATGCGTATATAAGCAAGACTTAATCATCAATATGCGCATTTCATAGTTTTTAACAAGTTCTCATTTTTCAGAGATTGTGTTTGATTTAGCCCCAAACTTCCACCTACTCCGGTGGGAGTTTTTTTATGGCCTGATTTTACCCGAAATCCCCGGTTATGGATCATCCCTAAAAGTTGTAGACATTGTTGGAATTCAGACGTATGACAGCAGGACATAATACGAAATAGTTCCTTTTTGTTACAGTGTTTGTATTCGTTTCAATTGAAGGGCCAAAACCCTGCTCCCGATCCCGATAGATTCGGGATAATGGAGATTATTGCAGTTCTTGAGTAGTGTAAAAAAATTATAGTCTTGTTATTATTGAGTTCATGCGTGCTGCCTAAATAACTGAATAACTAAAGCGTAATTTCATAGCCTGCCCAAACCGCTGTACCTTTCAGTACAGCATGCTTTGTTTTTTTGTAAATGAAGGAAGGCAGGAAGCCGGAAACGATCCCGGATTTACAATGTATCAACCTCACATACAACATTCAACCCCAAAAAACATTCGTGTATCCGTGGCAAAACCAAAACCAAAAACTTACAACAAGTAAAAATCCAATAACCTTTGATCCTTATCCGGCTACCTCCCATTACTAAAGTCAAACTATCCCCAGGACTTTTCAGATTGATCCCGGATGATCCCCACTGAAAAAATCCCGCTTTTACTTCTGATTTCGAAGGCCGGATTTCCGACTTTGTTCGTTATCTTTACAACATGAAATTCCATGTAAAATCAGATTTTAAACCCACGGGAGACCAGCCTGAGGCCATACGCCAACTGGTTTCCGGAATTACTAAAGACGAAAGGTACCAGACGCTCCTCGGGGTAACCGGGTCGGGAAAGACCTTTTCCATTGCCAATGTCATTGAAGAAGTGCAACGCCCCACCCTGGTCTTGGCCCATAACAAGACACTGGCCGCACAGCTCTATTCGGAATTCAAACAGTTCTTCCCCGATAACGCCATAGAGTATTTCGTATCCTATTACGATTATTACCAGCCCGAAGCCTATATCCCCGTAACGGGAACCTATATAGAAAAAGACCTTTCCATCAATGATGAAATAGAAAAGCTCAGGCTCAGCACCACTTCCTCTCTGCTCTCCGGAAGAAGGGATGTTCTGGTTGTAGCCTCGGTATCCTGCCTCTACGGCATAGGAAACCCTACGGAATTCAGGAAGAACGTCATTCCCATTGAACGCGACCAGGTGATCTCCCGGACCAGGTTCCTGCATCAACTGGTACAAAGCCTCTATTCCAGGACAACAGGAGATTTCCTTCACGGCACCTTCCGGATCAAGGGAGATACGGTGGACGTATTTCCCGGTTATGCCGACAATGCCTTTCGCATCCACTTCTTCGGGGATGAAATAGAAGACATCGAAGCCTTCGACCCGCAGACCAATCAGATCCAGGAAAAATACGAGAAACTGAACATTTACCCGGCCAATATATTCGTGACCTCCCCGGACGTATTGCAAAATGCCATCAAACAGATCCAGGACGACCTGGTAAAACAGGTCGACTATTTCAGGGAAACCGGGAAGCAGCTCGAAGCGAAACGCCTTGAAGAACGCACGAATTTTGACCTGGAAATGATCCGCGAACTGGGATACTGTTCGGGAATAGAAAATTACTCCCGTTACCTCGACGGCCGCGAAGCCGGGACAAGGCCCTTCTGCCTGCTCGACTATTTCCCGGACGATTACCTCATGGTGGTGGACGAAAGCCACGTGACCATCCCCCAGGTACATGCCATGTACGGTGGTGACCGTTCCCGGAAGGAAAACCTGGTGGAATACGGTTTTCGTCTCCCCGCTGCAATGGACAACCGCCCGCTGAAATTCGAAGAGTTCGAAGCCCTCCAGAACCAGGTAATCTATGTAAGTGCCACCCCGGCCGACTACGAACTGCAAAAAAGTGACGGGATCTATGTGGAACAGGTCATCCGTCCCACAGGCCTGCTCGACCCGGAAATTGAAGTGCGCCCCAGCCAGAACCAGATCGATGACCTCGTGGAGGAAATACAACTCCGGACAGATAAAGACGAACGCGTACTGGTAACTACCCTCACCAAACGCATGGCCGAGGAACTGACAAAATACCTGAGCAGGATACAGGTACGGTGCCGTTACATTCACAGCGATGTGGACACCCTGGAACGGGTAGAGATCATGCAGGACCTGAGAAAAGGGCTGTTCGACGTACTTATCGGGGTCAACCTGCTCCGGGAAGGACTGGACCTGCCCGAAGTATCCCTCGTCGCCATTCTCGACGCCGACAAGGAAGGGTTTTTACGCAGTGCCCGCTCCCTGACACAGACCGTGGGAAGGGCCGCAAGGAACCTCAACGGAAAAGCCATCATGTATGCCGACAGGATCACGGACAGCATGCAAAAAACCATTGATGAGACCAATTACCGCAGGGAAAAACAAATAAGCTACAATGAAGCCAACAACATCACCCCTACGGCATTGAACAAAAAAATAGACAGTGGCAGCAGCCTGAGCAGAAGTCCGGTTTCGGAATATCATAACAACAACAGGAACAATCATTTACAGGCCGCCGAACCGGAAATGGAATACCGTTCCAAAGACCAGGTGGAAAAAACCATCCGCGAAAAACGCAAAGCCATGGAAAAAGCGGCCAAAGACCTCGATTTTATGCAGGCAGCCGCGCTACGGGATGAAATAAAAGCACTCCAGGAAAAAGTCAAATCCATGCAGTAAATCAAACATTTCGGTATTTTCAGACAAAGATCCGGGTTTGTTATACGACAAACCGGATCTTTTTTTGTTAAATAATGTTAATTCCTGAAAAAAGTGATAATTATTATATAATATTCGAAGATTTTCAGCACAACCCTAACCAACTAAAGCAAAATGTTTCGGAAACGCATATATGCCCTTCTGACCTTTGCCGGGTGTTCTGTCGCATTCCTGACAATAACGGCATGGGCCTCCCGGTTGCAAAAAGACACTTTTGAACCTTATACACAAAAGATCCGGGGCACTTCGGCCGCTTTTGACATGATTCCCATACCGGAAGGAACCTACCGGATGGGAAGTACGGAAGACAACCCTCACCACAAGAAAGACGAAATCCCGCAACACAAGGTAAAAATAGCCCCTTTCTGGATGGGAGCCCATGAGGTCACATGGGACATCTATGAAATGTTCCTGAACAAAGGTTATGAACAATCCGTAAGTGATACGCCGCTCACTGATGAAGTAGATGCGGTTTCCCGTCCCACTACCCCATATCTCGATATGACCTTTGGCATGGGAAAAGAAAACATGCCCGCTATTGGGATGACACAGTACAATGCCATACAATTCTGCAAATGGCTGTATACAAAGACCGGGGTATTCTATCGCCTGCCCACCGAGGCGGAATGGGAGTACGCATGCCGTGCCGGGAGCACGTCTTCCTATTTCTTCGGAAACTCCCCGGAAAAACTTGCCGATTACGCCTGGTATGCAAACAACAGTGACGACAAAACCCATCCCATAGGCCAAAAAAAGCCCAATCCCTGGGGACTGTATGACATTCTCGGGAACGTTATGGAATGGACCGTCGACCAGTATGCCCCCGAAAGCTACACGAAGTATGCCGGAAAAACCGTAAACAATCCCGTTGCAGAAGCCACCGAACTATACCCGCGGGTCATCCGGGGCGGAAGCTACAAAAGTTCTGCAGAAGACCTGCGGTCTGCCAAACGCTTCGCCTCCACCCCGGACTGGAAAAAGATCGACCCGCAAATGCCGAAAAGCAATTGGTGGTTTCCCGAAGCCCCGTTTTTGGGAATACGGGTCGTACGCCCGTTGAACCCGCCTTCGGAAGAAGAAATCATGAACTATTACAACCAGCCCCCCATTGAAGATTATTGATCATAACTAACAACCGGATTTATACAGCATCAACCTGATCTTTTAAACGTTAACGTAAACACTTTACATAAAACAGCACAACACTTATGAAACCATCCCGAAACAATTCACGAAGAGATTTCATGAAAACAGCTACCCTGGCCACGGCCGGGGCTACCGTATTAAGTCCTTTTTCCATTCCCGGAGCATATGCCGCCGGGAGTGATGTTATAAAAATCGCCCTTATAGGCTGCGGCGGCCGGGGAACCGGGGCCACATTCCAGGCCTTTGAAACCGGGCACAACATCAAACTCGTAGCCATGGCCGATGCTTTTAAAGATCGCCTGGAAGACAGTTATTCCAAATTCCTCAGGAAATTCGGAAAAGAAAAAGTGGATGTTCCCGAAGAGCGAAAGTTCATCGGGTTTGACGCGTACAAACATGCCATAAAAGAAGCTGATGTCGTGATCATTGCCACGCCTCCCGGATTCCGTCCCTATCATTTTGAAGAAGCTGTCAGACAGAACAAACAGGTTTTTATGGAAAAGCCTGTGGCCACCGACGCCATCGGTATTCGCAAAGTACTTGCGGTAGCCGAAGAGGCCAGGTCCAAAAAGCTGAATGTAGTAGTCGGTCTGCAAAGAAGATATCAGGACAGCTACGTGGAAACCATAAAAAAAATACACGACGGTGCCATCGGGGATATCGTAGGCGGACAGGTTTTCTGGAACGGCGGCGGTGTCTGGGTAAGAGAGCGCCAGCCCGGGCAAACAGAAATGGAGTACCAGATGCGAAACTGGTATTACTTCAACTGGCTTTGCGGCGATCATATCGTGGAACAGCACGTTCACAACATCGATGTGGCCAACTGGGTTAAAGGAAGCTATCCGGTTAAGGCCGAAGGTACGGGAGGTCGTCTGGTGAGAAAAGGCAAAGACAACGGGGAGATCTTTGACCATCACGTTGTCCTCTTCACCTATGACGACGGTACGGTGATTCACAGTGAATGCCGGCATTTTCCGGGGGTCCACAACCGTGTTGACGAAACTTTCCAGGGAACAAAAGGACGGTGCTTTATGCATGCGGGAAACCACGGAACGTTATGGGATGCCGGCGGCAATGAAATCTATAAGCACAATGGCGAAAACAATCCCAATCCCTACCAGACGGAACACAACGAACTCTTTGCCGCCATTGCAAAAGGGGAATACAAGTTCGCCGATGCTGAAAATGCCGCTAAAAGTACCATGACAGCCATAATGGGCCGGTATGCCACCTATTCCGGGAAGGTCATTAGCTGGGAAGAAGCACTGAATTCGGAAGTAAGCCTTATGCCGGAACAGCTCAACTGGGATGCCAAACCGAGGGTATTACCAAATGAAGACGGGTATTATCCCTATGCCATTCCGGGGAAAACCAAGGTTATTTAAAACAAGCTCCAAACAATTTACTGTTTGACAGCAAGTTCATTCTGATAAATCTGTCTGCCCAACTCGGCCAGAAAGGGCAGGCCGGTTTCTTCATAATCGTATACACCATCGTTAAAAATACCGTTCTCATTGACAAGCACTGTGGCCGTAAGTATAAATTCCACCTTGTTTTTCTTGTCTTTGATATAAGCGCAGTCAGTTAGGGTTCCGTAGGCATACCCTACTTTATTGTATATTTCTATGTTTTCCGGGATTGTGGTAATGGTATCACCATACATAAAAAAGCGGTCGAAACTATCGGGGTACTCCTCCCGGTCATAGCCTGCCTGGCCTGGAGTAGCTTTCATGGCATAAAGAAGGAACTTCCGGTCCCCGTCCTTCAGGTCAAATCTATGTTCTTCCGGGTACTGTTCGGGGAAAATAAGCCTTTTCATGGTATTGTGCAGCGTTTTTACCGGGTAGTAGTTCTTCAGGGAAAAATCCATCGGGCCTTCGGCGAGAGTGCTGTCTTTCATATACCCCTTTCCTTTCATCGTGGCTTTCAGATCAAGCGGTTGCGGTTCTTCGTTATAACTGGAAAATAATTGCACCAGTGTGGTGTCGTTCTTATAAGCCACGATAGGCTTGGTAGCAATATTGGCCGCATCGCTTGTAGAAAGCCGGTGTGACAGTCTGAAAGGAACGAGCCCCTTCTCTTCCATTTTATGGTTGATGTAATCGGTTCCCAAAAACTCAAAAAGGCGGTTAAACGCTACATTATCACTCACCGCAAATATCTTTTTCACTTCCTCTGCTACCGTTGTTTCCACCGTATCTTCCTCCAGGTAAAAACGCGTATTCCGGTCCATCCACTTTTTCTCCTTCAACCTTTCCATGGCCAATATGGCTACCGGAAACTTGACCGTGCTGGCCGGATAAAAATAAACACTGTCATTGGCATGATACGAAAAATCCTCGAAAACCGGCTTACCGGCATCATCATAAGTGATCCGGGAAAAGACGACCTGTACCCCGTGTTTGTCCGGGTGGTCCATCACCTTTCGTATTTTGGTGAGATCGGAAGAAAGTGCAGTCTCCAGGGGAGCTTCCCTCATTTCGGCTGTCCCGGTTTCAGAAGCTTCCTGCTTGCAGGCCGCGAGCAGAACAGCAATAAAAACATAGTGTATATTCCTTAGCATTTCGATAAAAAACCTGTCTTTTTAAGTAAAAATATAAAAATATTTTAACAAAACAGCACCTGTCGAATTAAGAATAAGGAAATCTGCTTCCTGTAAAATAAAAAAAACATTTTATTTTCCAGGACTAAAAACGAACCGTCTTTATCTCGACCCGTCCGAGTACTCTTCCCAGGAAGTGGTCTCATAAATATTATCGCCAAAATACCTGGCAACTTTCAGGAACTTATCAGGCCCCTGGTACCCGGGAACGGGAGACAACAGTTGTTGTTTTTCATTGAGAAAAACCCCCGTAGGATAGCTGAACCTGTTTTGAAGCAATGCCGCCGCCAGTTCGTGGTATCCCCTTTTACCCGACGGAACATATTTGAAGGTTCGCCCGTTGTACTCAATCGCTTCCTTGCCCTCCCCGTCCAGTTTTACCATATAGAATTTATTGCGCATATAAGCGGCCACTTCCGGGTTGGCAAAGGTATTTTTATCCATTTTCTTACACCATCCGCACCAATCTGTATAGACATCCACAAATATTTTTTTGGGAGTATCTTCATTTTCCACCTTTTCGATGGCTTCTTCCCAGTCCAGCCATTTCACGGCCAGTCCTTCTTCCTGGGCAAAGGCCGTAAACATGCCCATGAGCATTAACAAAATAAAGGTCAGTATATATTTTACCCATCCCATTTTTCACTGTTTTAGTGCATAAAGATAAGAAAAAGTTAGTTTTCGCCTGCAATCCGTACAGATGATCTGCCTCCTTCGGAAAGGACTTTGTCCCGGTTCTCTTTTATCATTTCAAGAGCCAGGTCAATTTCCTGCAGATGCGTCCGGAAACTGACCACCGCACAACGTATCCACAATTTTTCGCGTATGGTGGTGGATGAAAGGAACACCCTGCCGTCTTCGTGCAGGGCCCTTATAAATTTTTTATTCCTGCTGTTGTCCGGATCATCCGGTATCCGGAATACGGCCACAGACAGATCGGGTGCCTTGCCGGTTTCAAAGCCCGAATCTCTGGCTTTTTCATAAAAATAACGGCATAACATCAGTTTTTCTTCAAGAGCTGCTTTGAAAGGGGCCAGTCCGTGCAGGTGTAACGGAAGCCACATCCTCAGTCCGCGGAAATGCCTGGACAACTCGGGACCACAATCCGCAGGATCAATCTCGTCCAGTCCGTAGGCATCTTTCATATAGGCCGCCTTATGGGAATTTGATGCCAGCAGTGTATTCCGGTCACGCACCAGTACAACTCCCGATCCGTAGGGTATAAACAGGGTCTTGTGCGGGTCCATCACTACGGAATCGGAGCGTTCCATTCCCTTAAACCTGTTTTCAGCTCCTTCTGCAAGTACAAAGAAACCGCCATAAGCAGCATCGATGTGAAACCACATTTGGTATTTTTCACAGATATCGGCGATCTTGTCCAGCGGGTCTATGGCTCCCGTATCCGTAGTCCCGGCTGTGGCCACCACCAGCAGGGGATTTAATCCCATGTGCCTGTCTTCTTCAATTTGCTTCCGGAGTATTTTTACATCCATCCGGTAATTTTCATCGACAGGAACAGACCTCAACACTGCTTCATACAATCCTGTCATATGCAATGCCTTGTGTATACAATGGTGTACCTGTTCCGTAAAATAGATAACCGATCTCTCCACATTGGATGCATTTATCCCGTAATGATCCCGTACAGCTTTTATGGCGATAAGATTGGCAACAGAGCCTCCTGAAGTTAAATTACCATGCGCCGCTTCCGGATAGCCGACAACGGAAGCCAGCCACCGGATCATCTGGTTCCCGATTTCCACCGCTCCCGGACTGGAATAGGCGATCCCGGCATAACGGTTTACAGCAGCGGCCAGCATATCGGCCACCGCACTTGTCCAGAGTCCGCCACCGGGAATATACCCCATGTGCCTCCCGGAGGCCGAATTGATCCCTACGGCATCCACCTCATTGCCAAGAATGTCCAGAAGCTGTTCAAAAGGTTTTCCTTCCTCTCCTACTTTCATGGATTTAAGCCGGTTTATATTCCCGGTCGTATATCCGGGGGAAACGGGAAGGCTGTCCACAAAATTGTTTATATAAGTATTGGTATCCCGGGAAATATGGTGCCTGGTTTCCATATCCGGTTCGAGCTGCCTGGCAATCTTTTCCAGTTCCTGTATTTTTTTCATGGCCGACATTTTTTAGCGTACATAATTGAATTGAGTTTCTAAATTACAATACTATTTCCTATTCAAATACTCATCTGCACTCCACCTGCCGGACGATGCCACATTAGCAAGCAGGAAAGCCGCCGCACTGTCCACAAAAACACTGTAGTCCAGCGGGTCTTTTATTCCGAATGAATACCCCATTGCCAAAGCAAAAAACAGGGTAAGTACAGCCGCCCCGTAAGCTACGTATCTTACTTTATAACCGATAAGCAGCAGAATACCAAAAGTAGTTTCCAATACGGTGGCCGACACGGCCAGAAAAGGAATCATCCCTGCCGGGGCAAAGGAGTTGACCTGTGCGGTATATTCCAGGAAACCTTCCCACCCGGAAGATTTGCTCCCCCAAAGCCCCAGCCTTGAAAATACGGCGGAAAGAAATGTGGCGGCAAGAGCCAGTCGCAACAGAAAAATCGCCAGGAATAATGGTCTGTTCGTAGTTCTGATGTTTTTTAAAGTTTTCATGACTTGTATCTTTTTACCCAAAAGTATACCTTTACTGGATTATATATTTAATCCAGAATTAATAATTTAACTAATCCAGTTATGGATTTTATCCAGGAACTTATCACCATTGCTCCCGGGGCGGACACCCCCATCTATCTCCAGATCACCAATGCCTTTATCCGTAACATAAGGTCCGGGCATCTGAGAAAAGGACTCAAACTTCCTGGTTCCCGAAAGGTAGCCGGTTTATTAAAAGTAAACCGGATGACCGTGGTAGCCGCCTATGAGGAATTGCAGGTACAGGGATGGATAGAAAAGATCCCAAAAAAGGGTACTTTTGTAAAAAAGGAGCTACCCTTACTCTCTCCGGAACGCATTGCGGAAAACGAGGAAATATACAGCATACCAAAGCGCACACATTTCCGGTTTGACGAAGCCCGTATTTTCCCGATACCATCTTCCGGATTTCCCCCGGAAGGAAAGCTGGTGTTCAACGACGGTTTTCCCGATCTCCGGCTCACCCCAATGGAAGCACTGTTGAGGAATATGAGAAGCCTGTCCCGGAGAACTGTTCATAAAAAATATTTTATGTATGGCGGCTCGCAGGGCACCCGGTTTCTTCGGGAAACCCTCTCGGAATACCTGAGTGATACCCGCGGATTGCCCGTAACCCAGGAAAACATACAGATCACCAAAGGGGCGCAGATGGGGATTTACCTTGCCGCATCCATACTCCTCAAACCCGGTGATGATATTATTGTCGGGGAACCTGGTTTCACCGGGGCAGAATTTGCATTCCGCCGTTTAAATGCGAACATAAACAGGGTTCCGGTTGATCACGAGGGCATAGATGTAGATGCTGTTGAACACCTGTGCAAAACCAAAAAAATACGGTTTGTTTATGTTATTCCGCACCACCATCATCCCACCACCGTTACGCTTACCCCCGAAAGGCGTATGAAGCTGCTGGAGCTGGCCCTGACCCACAAATTTGCCATCCTGGAAGACGATTACGACTATGATTTTCACTACGCCAGCAAGCCCATGATGCCCATAGCCAGCCTGGACCGCAACGGTAGTGTAATTTATATCGGAACGCTCACCAAAACGCTCGCCCCTGCCATTCGTATCGGTTTTATGATCGCTCCCGAAAACTTTATCAGGGCCGCTACACATTTGAGGAAATCCATAGATGTACAGGGGGACAGCCTCGTTGAAAATGCCATTGCCGAACTTTACCGGGAAGGCACCGTTACCAGGCATATTAAAAAATCCGTTAAACTTTACCGGGAACGCAGGGAGCATCTCTGTCAACTTCTCAATGAAGAACTGGGCAACTCCGTATCCTTTAAAGTCCCTGATGGCGGAATGGCGGTCTGGACCACATTCCGCAATACGGACCTCGCGGTCATTTCCCAAAAAGCATATAAAGAGGGTCTCGTTATTCCCGACGGCAGGGAATATGATACTCCTGCCAAAAAATACAATGCCGTACGACTGGGATTTGCTTCTCTCGATTTCAGGGAACAAGAGCAGGCTGTAGCAATACTAAAAGAATTAATCAGTAATTAATTCCCTACTATTTTTTACGAGACAAGCTTCCGTAAAAATTCACCCAGAGCGAGCACCCCAGGGCCAGCACGGTAAACACCGGGGTCAATGTATTTACCAACCCTTCATCCGGGCGCCAACCGGAAATATGTGCTATCAGGAAGGTAATGTAACTTTCCGGCAAATTGCTATAGCCCAACCCGGTTAAGACCCGGTAATGCCAGTCCGTCAGGAAACAATAACCGAAGCCCTTCCAGATCCCCAGAACAATCCAGGAAAACAATGTGACCAGTAAACTGAAAAGATGCCACTTCCGCCATCGGGCAACCAGCCATCCGAAAAGATTGAACAGGATGAGTGCGGTATGAAAAACCAGAAAGAAATAATGGGCCGAATGTAACATGGATACAAGATAAAAGGTTTTGTTCATGCTAACCAGAAAATCATTACATTTACTTTTTGAGATGAAAAAAGGGAATACCCAGACCCCGGAAAACAACAAACGACCGTTATGAACTCAAAGACTATTGCAAATGGTATTCTAAGAGCTGTCGCAATTTTGACAGGGATTACCGTACTGCTGCTCTTCCTGTATAAAATCCGATCGGTAGTGGTATATATCGCCTTCGCCGTGGTCATATCGCTTATCGGCCGGCCAATCGTCCGTTTTTTGAAATACCGGTTAAAATTCAGGAACACTCTCGCTGTTGTAATAACCATGACGCTTCTTGTCGGCATCCTGGCAGGATTGATCGCCATGTTCATTCCACTCCTTGTTCAGCAGGGACAAAACCTCTCCCTCCTGAACATGAATGAACTCCAGAAAAACCTGCAAAACCTTTATCAGGAAGTGAGTGATTATTTTGCGCTCCGCCAAATCGACATTTCACAGACCATACAAGAATCGGATATCCTGTCCAAATTCAGTATTTCGGCCATTCCCGACTTTCTCAACTCACTGGTGGGTACATTGGGAAATTTCAGTATCGGGCTGTTTTCCGTGATCTTCATCTCTTTCTTTTTCCTGAAAGACAGCAGACTCTTTGACGCCTCGGTAATTACCCTGGTGCCCGACGGTAAGGAAGACAAGGCCGAAAGGTCTATGGAAAAGATAAAGAACCTCCTGTCAAGGTATTTTATCGGTCTTGTTTTTCAAATACTTATTCTCTTCATTATTTACACCACGATTTTATTCATTTTCGGCATTCCAAACGCCATTGTCATAGCCTTTCTTTGTGCCCTGCTCAACCTTATCCCATACATAGGTCCGCTTATCGGCGGATTCCTTATGATAGTGCTGACCATGACCAGTAACCTCGGCGCGGATTTCAGCAATGTGATCCTCCCTAAAACCATTTATGTCCTCATAGGTTTTGTTATCGGTCAGCTCATTGATAATTTCTTCAGCCAGCCCTTTATTTTTTCCAGCAGTGTCAAATCGCACCCCCTGGAGATCTTCCTCGTTATCATTATAGGCGGACTGCTTTTCGGGGTAACCGGAATGATCGTAGCCGTACCTGCATACACCGCCATAAAAGTGGTTTTAAAGGAATTTCTGGCGGAAAACAAGATTGTAAAATCGCTTACCAAAAATTTATAGTATCACTTTGAATAAAAACATATTAAATACTGGTGTACAAGAATTTATATTTAAAAATAAAGATACTGACATTGTGTCACTTTTATTGAAAAAGAGCACTTTTGAGGGCGTTAGCATGAAAGAGATAGCAAGCCAGATCGAAGCCCGGAAAAAAGCCCGGAAAAAATTACCTTCCTGGTATAATACACCGAATATTTACTATCCGCCCCTGCTGTCCGTAGAGCAAACTTCCTCGGAGATCACTGCCGGGTACAAATCCCGGCTGGTAAGCGGAAAAACACTTATCGACCTTACCGGTGGCTTTGGTGTGGATGCCCGTTTTTTTGCAGAAAGAACAGATCGTGTTTTTCATTGTGAAACCCATCCGGAACTATCGGACATTGCATCCTACAATTACGACATACTCGGTGTAAAAAACATCACTACGATATCCGGTGACGGTATTGCCTACCTGAAAACATCCGACCGGAAGTTTGACTGGATCTATGCCGATCCCGCCCGCCGGGATGCCCGCGAGAAAAAAGTGTTTATGCTCCGCGATTGCCTCCCTGATATTCCGGCGCACCTGGAAACGCTTTTCGAACGCTCCGACAACATCTTGATCAAAACATCGCCCCTGCTCGATATCACCAATGGCATTACCGAACTCCACCATATAAAAGAAATCCATATTGTTTCCGTAAACAATGAAGTAAAGGAGTTGCTCTGGATACTGAAAAAAGATTATGCAGCCCCTCCCCTTCTCAAGGCCGTGAACCTGGAAAAGGACAAAGAAAAAACCTTCGAATTTTACAGGCACGGGGAAAATGATGCCAATCCGATATTTTCCCTGCCGCAACAATTCCTTTACGAGCCCAATGCCGCAATTTTAAAAGCCGGGGGATTTAAATCCCTTTCCGAAAAAACCGGATCGGGAAAATTACACCTGCATTCCCATCTTTATACCTCAGAAGAATTGATGGAAGATTTTCCCGGACGTAGATTTCGTATTCTTCATATTTATCCCTATACTAAAAAGACACTTAAACCGCTTTTAAACAAAAGCAAGGCCAACATCACCACACGGAATTTCCCGGAACGCGTAGCCGGGATAAGAAAAAAATTCGGGGTGAAAGAAGGAGGAGACCGCTATCTGTTTTTCACGACCAATATGAACAATGAAAAAATTATGATCGAATGCCGTAAAATTGTTTAAGAAAAACGTTAATGTAAAAGTTCTGAAATCAATAACACATGTTCAGTTTCTTCAAAAAAAAGCCTCAGACCGACTATCCCGACTTCTGGACGGAATACGAACAAAGCTTCCGGAAAAAAACGGAAACGGGTATTACAGAAAACCGCTTTGTGGTTTTTGATACCGAAACAACGGGTTTCAATTATAAAACGGACAGAATACTGAGCATCGGAGCCGTACCCGTGACGCAAAACAATATATCGGTCTCCGATATTTTTGAAGTCTACATCCGGCAGGATACATTTAATCCTGAAACCGTAAAGATACACGGGTTATTAAAGGAAGACGGGCGTGTGACGGCCATTGCGGAAGAAGAGGCCCTCCGCCGGTTCCTGGTTTATATAAAAAACGCCATCCTCGTGGCACACCACGCCCATTTTGACACCACAATGATCAATGCCGGGCTCAAACGGATGGGGCTGCCCAAATTGAAAAACAGGGTCCTCGATACTTCTGTCCTGTACAACCGCACCCGGATCACCTCCAACCTCATAGACCGCAATAAGAACCATTCCCTGGACGAACTGGCGGATGCACTCAACATACCCAAAAACGACCGCCACACAGCTACGGGAGATGCATATATTACGGCCATTGCCTTCCTGAAGATACTGACCCGGCTGGAGAAAAAGGGAATTTACAGGACCAAAGAATTATTCTGAAAAACCGAAGCATAAAATCATCCGGTTAAATTCTCCCCTCAACGCCCGAACACCTGAAAAGATAGCATCATGAAAAACGACAAGGAACTGATCCTCAAAAAACTTGACGAACTCACGGGAACCTGGAGGTCCTCAGGTGAAATGTATACGGAAGATAATTCCCGGATCTCTATCAACGGTACGGACAGCTACGAATGGTTGCCGGGGAATCAATTCCTGATTCCCCGGGCCGATGTTCATGTGGGCCATGATAAAATTGATGTTATTGAAATCATCGGGGAATACGACGAAAACAGAAAAGCCTGTGCCATGCATGCCTTTCAGAACGATGGCAGTCACGGGCTCATGTGGGCAACTGTAGAAAGTAACGGTTCCCTTTTATTTTCGGGAGATGCCATACGGAGTTTTTTCAATATAGCTAAAGACGGAAAATCCATGCACGCAAAATGGGAACACCCGGATCACTCAAAATGGATACACTGAATGGATATGCATTTTTTAAAGGAGAATTAAAAGCCACCGAACGAAAACTGCCAGGTACAAACTATTAATGTTATAATCAGAAACGAACTAATTATAACCGCAAGACCGTATGGCAAACCGTTTATTTATTATCCATATACCCAGTGTACCAGGGTCAGTGTCACAACGACAAGAAAGATCACGGTGATTAGGTTCAGGAAAAAACCGGCCCTGACCATATCGGACATTTTAATGTATCCGCTGGAAAACACAATGGCATTGGGCGGGGTGGATATGGGCATCATAAAGGCACAGCTGGAAGCCAGCGCCACAGGTACCGCGAGATACATCGGGTTAATTTCAAGCGTCCTGGCAATCCCCAGTACGATGGGCATAAAAATAACCACCAGGGCCACATTGCTCATCAATTCGGTAACGTAAAGTGTAAATGCTGTTAAAAGGAAAATCAGCAGCCACAGGGGCATGGTCCCGTCACCTGCAATAACATTCCCCACAAATTCCACTATCCCCGTACTTTCAAGTCCCTTGGCCAGGCAGATCCCTCCCCCGAAAAGTAAAAGTATGCCCCAGGGAAGTTTTTCGGTATGGCTCCAGTTCAGCACATATTCCTGTCTTTTCAACTTTACCGGAAGCACAAACATTAAAAGTCCGCCGCCCATTGCAATGATCGTATCATTGAGATAACTTCCTCCCAGCAAACCGTTAATCTGTGTTTTGAACACCCAACAACAGGCCGTGATAAAAAACACAACCGCCACCACCTTTTCAGCCAGGTTCATCCTGCCCAGTTCTTTTAGTTTTGCCTGGACCAGTTCACCGGAACCGGCCAGTTTACCCAGTTTATGCGGGAAGAGTATCCTGGTTATCAAAAAATAAGTAACGAACAGTAAAACAAAACAAACCGGAATCCCTATGAGCAACCAACGCCCGAACTCCACTTCCTGCTGATAGAATTCTTTCATAAACCCTACAAAAACCACATTCGGCGGCGTACCTATAATCGTGGTCACCCCTCCGATATTGGCTGCGTATGCTATACTGAGCATCAGTCCCAGTTTAAACCTGTGGTATCCTTTTTCCTGCCCTTCCTGCTTTTCTTCTTCCAGCAGGTTCACAATAGATAAGGCGATGGGTAGCATCATTACGGCAGTGGCCGTATTGGATATCCACATGCTCAGAAAGGCCGTGGACAACATAAACCCGAGGATAATTCCATTGGCATTGGTCCCGGTTATTTTGAGTATGTTCAGGGCGATCCGGCGGTGGAGGTTCTGTTTCTCCATCGCCAGGGCTATGAGGAAACCACCCATAAAAAGGAAAACAATGGGGCTGGCATAAGGCGCTGCGGCCTCTGTCATGGTAAAAACCCCGAATACCGGGTATAAAACCAGGGGCAACAGGGCGGTTACAGGCAGCGGTACCGCATCTGTAATCCACCACACCACCATCCATACCGCAAGTGCAACTACCTGGACAGCTCCCGGTTCCAGCGTATCAAAACTCAGGGTAGACAACAGGATCATAAACAATACCGGCCCGCTCATGAGCCCTATCACTTTTGCCATATATCAGGAATTTATTGCGGGAATAGTGTATATGTGTGTACGATCCAGGAGACCCGGATCGTACACCTATAAAATTCAGACTACATTTTCAATGATCTCAGACACTACTTCCGGATTGAGGAGTGTGGAAGTATCCCCAAGATTACTGGTGTCTTTTGAAGCTATCTTCCGGAGTATCCTTCGCATGATCTTACCACTCCGGGTCTTGGGCAAACCACTTACGAACTGTATCTTGTCCAGCTTGGCTATAGGCCCTATGTGTTCGGATATATGCTGATTGATCTCCTTACTAAGGTTTTCGCGGTTTCTTGTTTCACCGGTTTCCTTGAGGATAATAAACCCGTAAAGCGCATTTCCCTTTACCTCATGCGGAAAACCGACTATAGCCGATTCTGCCACGGCGGGGTGCTCGTTTATGGCGTCTTCTATCGGGGCCGTACCGAGATTATGGCCCGAAACAATAACCACATCATCTACCCGTCCGGTGATGCGGTAATATCCTACCTCATCCCTCAGGGCGCCGTCTCCGGTAAAATATTTCCCCGGAAAGGCGGAAAAATACGTTTCCTTGTACCTCCTGTGGTCACCCCAAATGGTCCTGGCCATAGACGGCCACGGGAATTTAATGCACAAGCTTCCCACTACCTGATTACCTTCTATTTCATTGCGTTTGTCGTCCATCAGCACGGGTTGTACTCCGGGTAGCGGCAATGTGGCATAGGTGGGTTTTGTTGGTGTGGAAAAAGCTATGGGCGAGAGCATGATCCCCCCGGTCTCGGTTTGCCACCAGGTATCGACTATAGGGCATTTCTTGTTCCCTACATGATCGTTATACCAGTGCCAGGCTTCTTCATTGATGGGCTCTCCTACCGAACCAAGCACTTTAAGCGAGGAGAGGTCGTATTTGGTGACCCACTCCGTACTTTGCTTGGCGAGGGCCCTGATAGCCGTAGGAGCGGTATAGAACTGCGTTACCTTGTGTTTGTCTACTACCTCCCAGAACCTCCCGTAATCGGGATAAGAAGGCACACCTTCGAACATCACGGTTGTTGCCCCGTTGGCCAGGGGGCCGTATAAAATATAGGAGTGTCCGGTAATCCAGCCTATATCGGCGGTGCACCAGTACACATCTTTTTCCTCGTACTGGAATACATTTTTAAATGTGTATGCCGTATAAACCATATATCCGGCTGTGGTGTGCAGCATTCCCTTGGGCCTTCCGGTAGAACCGGAGGTATATAAAATAAAAAGAGGGTCCTCGGCATCCATAACTTCGGCTACGGAAACATCAGACACGCTGTCCAGCAACGGTTGCAGCCAATGGTCCCGTCCTTCTTTCATGGATATTTCGGTATTGGTACGTTTGGCGACCAGCACCGATTCGACGGACGGACAATCCTCCATGGCCTCGTCGACAATACCTTTCAGGTCGATCGTTTTGTTGCCGCGGAAACCACCGTCGGCAGTAATGACCATTTTACATTCACTGTCCTGAATCCTCGTGGCCAGCGCTGTTGAAGAAAAACCTGCAAAAACCACGGAGTGAATAGCCCCGATACGGGCACATGCCAGAACTGCAACAGCGAGCTCGGGAATCATGGGCAGGTAGATACACACCCTGTCCCCTTTTTCAATGCCCTTTTCACGGAGCACATTGGCCATTTTGCACACCCGTTCATAGAGATCGTTATAGGTAATATGCTGTGATGGTTCGGCAGGGTCATTGGGTTCGAAAATAATGGCCGTTTTATCGCCCCGCTTGGCCAGGTGACGGTCTATACAGTTTTTGGTAATATTGAGTTTTGCATTTACAAACCATTTCACTTCGGCCTCTTCCAGCTTGTATTCCAATACCTTGTCCCATTTCTTGTACCATACAAAATCATCGGCAACCTTAGACCAGAATTTTCTCGGTTCACGGACCGACCTTTTGTAGACCTTGAAATATTGCTCCAGACTCTTTACTTCGTAAACACCCATAGTAAGCTTTTTCTTTTTATTTTTTTGGTTATACTATTATGCCTTCAGCTAAGGTAAAACCACCCGGGGGGACGTACACAACGGGATTACATCCAGAATTTTCCCTGCTGTTGACATTACATTATTAATTGTGCCCGGTTTTTTATGATTTTACCATATAAACCTGCAAAAACGTATCAAATATATAATTAAAATCTGCTTCAGGCATATTTTTGGCTATAATCTTCTTCACTATTTATTGACTTTTGCATATTCGGTATTAAATAACATAAGTGCTATGTTAAATGCACCTGCAGGCGTAGTAATCAATGAGAGGGAGCTTCTCCCGTTCCCTCCGGAATCCTGATATGCTCAACGATTTCCTGTACGTCTTCGGGGGGAGGCGCAGTAAACCTGCTTATCACAAGGGATACCACAAAATTGACCGTCATGGCTATCATACCGAAACCTTCCGGGGAAATGCCGAACCACCAGTCTTTCTCTTCGCCCCCGCCGAACATATTGAACTTGAATTTCATCATGTAAAACAGCATCAGCAATATTCCCACCACCATACCACTTATTGCGCCTTCCTTGTTCATTCTCTTATAAAAAATGCCCAGGATAATGGCCGGAAAGAATGAAGCCGCCGCCAGTCCGAAAGCCAGTGCCACCACTGCCGCTACAAACCCGGGGGGATTGATACCGAAATACCCTGCCACAACTACGGCCACCGTAGCAGACAACCGGGCGATCCACAACTCGGCTTTATCGGATATGTCCGGACGTATCTGCTTTTTGATCAGGTCGTGCGATACCGAAGTGGAAATAACGAGCAATAACCCTGCGGCCGTAGAGAGTGCTGCTGCCAGTCCTCCGGCAGCCACCAGGGCGATCACCCAATTCGGCAACTGCGCAATTTCGGGATTGGCCAGGACCATGATATCGTTGTCTATCTGAAGTTCATTGGCTTTTTCATCGGCGACATACTGTATCCGTCCGTCATTGTTTTTATCGGTAAACGTGAGGAGCCCGGTGGTCTCCCAGTTCGTAAACCACTGTGGCATAGAGGTATACTCTTTATTACTCACGGTTTCAATAAGATTGGTACGGGCAAATGCAGATACCGCGGGAGCAGTGGTATACAAGATGGCTATAAAAAGCAGGGCGAGCCCGGCCGATTTCCTGGCATCTTTTACCCCGGGCACCGTAAAAAAACGAACAATAACATGCGGTAGTCCGGCAGTACCCACCATGAGTGCCAGGGTTATGGCAAAAACATCGATCATACTCTTGGTACCGTCGGTATATTCGGCAAAACCGAGTTCCCTTGACAGTCCGTTCAGTTTATCGAGCAGGTACATCCCTGAGCCGTCTGTCAATGTATCTCCCATTCCCAGTTGAGGGATAGGGTTTCCCGTCATCTGAATGGATATGAAGATCGCGGGGACCATAAAGGCAAATATCAGCACACAATATTGCGCCACCTGGGTATAGGTAATCCCTTTCATCCCGCCGAGTACGGCATAAAACAATACGATCACCATACCGATAACGACGCCCGTATTGATATCGACCTCGAGAAAGCGTGAAAAAACCACGCCTACGCCGCGCATCTGTCCGGCCACATAGGTAAAGGAAACTATCAGGGCACATATAACCGCCACGGTTCGTGCCGTCCTCGAATAATAACGGTCGCCTATAAAATCCGGAACGGTAAACTTACCGAATTTCCGAAGGTAGGGCGCCAGAAGCAACGCGAGAAGCACATACCCGCCGGTCCACCCCATCAGGTAAACGGCACCGTCATATCCCATAAAGGAGATGATCCCGGCCATGGAAATAAATGAAGCAGCCGACATCCAGTCAGCTGCGGTAGCCATTCCGTTGGCCAGGGGAGAAACGCCTCCTCCGGCCACATAAAATTCTTTCGTGGACCCTGCCCGGGACCAGATGGCGATCCCTATATATATGGCAAATGAAATGGCCACAATGATATACGTCCATATTTGTACACTCATGGTTTTTGGGTTGGTTGATTAATTCTTTATTTGTCAAAAGCGCATAAAAAAACAGCGTATTGCTGCGTGTATTTGTTTAATATCCGGTCTTTCGTTCCACAATTCCGGAAAAACGCCTGTCGATTCCCCCGGAGTTTGCGGTTACACATCCACCTTATTTGTGATACCCGTATTTCCTGTCCAGTTTATTCATCAAACGGATATACACAAATACGAGGATGACAAACACGTATATAGCTCCCTGCTGGGCGAACCAGAACCCCAATTCAAAACCTCCTATACGAATATTGTTCAGTACATCCTTTAGTAGTATCCCTGCCCCGTAAGAGACCAGGAACCATATTCCAAGCAGAATGAAGAGGTATTTCAGATTTTCTTTCCAGTAAGCTGTTGCTTTTTGCCTTGGTGTCATCAAAATAAAATGTTTGCTTTATTCGATAAATATAATATTTTAACTTCGTTTTACCGATGACATCATAAAAAATCAACAAAAAATATCAGTATCACAAACATATCATACATTTCCGGATGATTCTCCTTCACAAGGATGTCCTTAGGCGCAAACAAAAAAATCCCCCGTAAATAAATCAATATTACGGAGGATCAGGGTTTATAACAATTACATGCATTATTTTTACCTGCTTGCCTGTCTGCTGTCGGCTCCGGGAGGATATTTTTCGAGTATGCTTCGTACAAACTCATTGATGCGTTCTTCTTTTTTATCCATCCTGTGGGTCAGGTAGCCTGTACCTTTACCCTGCCATACCAGTTCGTTTTTCCCCGCATCGATAAAGTCGATAAAGAGAGAACCTTCGGTGGTTGTGGAAACATTCGGGTAATTCATACCCCACCAATACGGGTTCCAGCCCCAGCCCCAACCGTAGTTGTTGTAAACATCCACACGTTCTTTTTCGGTCGTGAAAATACTGACGAGCATGTCGGGGTTTTCGGATTTGGTCATCCCTTTGGCCAGGAGTTCGGCTTCTATGGCTCTTAATATCCTTTTCTTGTCAAGGTCTGAGATCTCGGCCTTATCTATTCCGGGCTTAAAGAAGGCAAACGATCTGTAGTTATTAAAATCGGCCTGTTTATCATAATCGGCAGCAACCCGGACTGAGGCACAGGATCCCAGAAAAAGTGCGAGTATACATACCGGTAATAGTTTTATTGCTTTCATAATACTGTTTTAATTATTAATCTTGTATGGTTCAATCGGTATTTCCCGGGCCCGTTCAGGGGAAGCCGGGAACATATCGGGATCATATATAAAAATACAAATTTTACCTCGGCTTCGGCATAAAATATTCAACTTCTATTTGTTAAATATTTTCTAAAAGGGTATCGTCTACCCGGTTAGGCAGCGTTACTTTCAGACGCGGTTCGGTCTCCATCGCCCTGTTTATCGCAAAAACGGCTTCTTCATTCCGCGCCCAGCTTCGCCTTGCGATCCCGTTATTCACGTCCCAGAACAACATGGATTTCAGACGGTTGGCTGCTTCTTTTGTTCCATCAAGAACCATGCCGAACCCGCCATTGATCACCTCTCCCCAGCCTACGCCGCCGCCGTTGTGAATGCTCACCCAGGTAGCTCCGCGGAAGCTGTCTCCAATCACGTTGTGAATGGCCATATCGGCCGTGAAGCGCGAACCGTCATAGATATTGGAAGTTTCGCGGTACGGCGAATCTGTTCCCGACACATCGTGATGGTCCCGGCCTAGGACCACCTCGCCTATTTCACCACGTGCGATGGCATCGTTAAAGGCCTGTGCTATTTTTATGCGGCCTTCGGCATCGGCATACAGTATCCTTGCCTGTGATCCTACCACCAGCCTGTTTTCCTGCGCTCCTTTGATCCAACGGATATTGTCGGTCATTTGCTGCTGTATTTCCTCCGGTGAATTTTCACGGATTTCCTCCAGGATTTTGCAGGCTATGGCATCGGTACGGGCAAGGTCTTCCGGCTTACCGCTGGTACACACCCAACGGAACGGCCCGAAACCGTAATCAAAACACATGGGGCCCATGATGTCCTGCACGTAGGAAGGATAACGGAACTCCTTTTCTTCTGGTCCGGCATTTTCTCCTTCAGGTGCGAGGACATCCGCTCCCGCCCTGGACGCTTCGAGCAAAAAGGCATTCCCGTAATCAAAAAAATAGGTACCCTGTGCCGTATGTTTGTTAATGGCCGTTGCCTGTCGCCTTAAACTGATCTGTACATATTCCCTGAACTTTTCCGGGTTTTCCGCCATCATTTTATTGGCCTCCTCGAAACTCAGTCCTGCCGGATAGTATCCACCCGCCCAGGGATTGTGTAACGAGGTCTGGTCCGACCCCAGGTCGATACGAATATTTTCCTTGTGGAAATGCTCCCAGACCTCGACCACATTCCCCAGGTAAGCTATGGATACGATCTCCTTATCGTTTTTTGCTTTTTTTACCCGTTCCGCAAGAACGTCCGGATCATCGATCATTTCATCCACCCATCCCTGGGAATGACGGGTAGCTACGGCTTTGGGATTAACTTCGGCACAGACGGTCACACACCCGGCAATGTTCCCTGCCTTGGGTTGCGCCCCGCTCATACCGCCGAGACCGGAAGTCACGAATAATGCCCCGGTCCCCCTGTCTCCCGATGACGGACTTTTACCGATTTTCCGCAAGGCGTTCATTACCGTAATGGTAGTTCCGTGAACAATACCCTGCGGACCGATGTACATATAGCTCCCGGCGGTCATCTGCCCGTATTGGGTTACACCGAGGGCATTGAATTTTTCCCAGTCGTCCGGTTTCGAATAATTGGGGACCATCATCCCGTTGGTGACCACCACCCTCGGGGCTTCCTTATGTGACGGGAACAATCCCAACGGATGACCGGAATACATGACCAGCGTTTGTTCTTCCGTCATTTCGGCCAGGTATTTCATTGCTATGCGGTATTGCGCCCAGTTCTGGAAAACGGCACCGTTCCCCCCGTAAGTAATGAGTTCATGAGGATGTTGTGCCACTGCATGGTCCAGGTTGTTCTGTATCATTAACATAATGGCCGCGGCCTGCCTGCACCGGGCGGGATATTCTTCAATGGGACGGGCATACATTTTGTAATCGGGCCGGAAACGGTACATGTATATCCTCCCGTATTTTTCCAGTTCTTCCGCAAATTCAGGCAGAAGGACGGTATGGTGTTTTTTATCAAAGTACCGAAGTGCATTCCGCAATGCCAGTTTCTTCTCTTTACCGGTGAGTATCTCCTTCCGTTTCGGAGCGTGGTTTACAGTGGTATCATATGGTTTTACACGGGGTAACTTATCCGGAATACCCTCAAGTAGCTGTTCTTTGAATGTCATAATATGATGATTTAAGGGCCGCATCGTACAGGAAAAACCTGCCCGGCGGACTCAATTTTATCTGGAATTTACAAATTGTATTGAATTTTATACTGATGCACCGGGCGCTTACCCGATACCGGAGACTTAAAAACAGGGGAAAGGCTAAGGATACCTGATATCCACCCTGTGATGGGTATAGGCAATCCTTATTTTATATTGCATGATACCGAGATCCATCAACGTCTCCTCTTATTGGTTTTTCTGTCATACCCGTAAGGACAGTGCCTGCAACCGCTCTCACAGCAATAGCCCCGCTTCAGGTGGTACTGTTCGGTAAAGACCTTATAACCTTCCGGTGACAGGTAATAATCGCCTTCTTCTATGGGAATGATCTTTTTTATCAAGCCTAAAAACAATGTTACAGCAGTATCATCCGGCAATTTATTTTGTTAGGGACACACTACTTTGGTATATATCTTGTTATATTTACAAAGGTAATTTTTTGATTTCATTCCTGAAAGCGACACATGATTTTAATTTCCAAACACTTGTTTCCTAAGCGTTATGTGGGACTTACACTATGGCCCGTTATATTCCTGAAAACGCCCGAACTGAAAAATGACCCGGTGCTTCTCAATCACGAAAGAATTCATTTGAGACAGCAGATCGAGCTCTTTATCCTTCCTTTTTACCTGCTTTACGGGATGGAATGGATAATTGGCCTGGTCAAATACCGGAATGCCTATGCCGCATATAAAAACATCAGTTTTGAACGGGAAGCCTATGCCAACGAACACAACCACAACTACCTGATAACAAGAACACCCTGGCGGTTTTTACGGTATATTTTTAACTGACATTAACATGGAAATGGCATTTTTTTTGCTGCTAACAACAGTAAAAAAAGCGTGTAAAAATGAGACCATTTGTTTTTCTATTTACAGTTTTATTTGCCCTGGTTTCCTGTAACGGGCAGGAAACTTCAGAAAACCAAAATAAGGCACAGGCCAAAACAGAAACTCCGCAACCCAAAGAGCGCTGGAAAGTGGACAAGGAAATGGATGAAAACGGGAATATCATCCGTATGGATTCTACCTACACCTGGTCGTATTCTTCAAACGGCAGGGACATTTCCCCGGAAACCATGGACAGCCTGATGAACCATTTCAGGGAAAAGTTCCGTTCCGGTTTGCCTCCGGCATTTAACGAAGATTTCTTTGATTCCTTTACATCAGATTCTGCGTTTTCCCATCCCTTTTTTAACGACAGCCTTTTCAAAAAACAATGGGAAGACCGGTACAAACTGCTGGAAGATATGAAAAGGCGGGCAGATTCCCTGCATCGAAGCTCCTCAGAAAACTTTAAGAAAATGAATAAAATATAAGCCGGTAAAACTATACAGTAACACCGGGATTCACAAGACTGGTATAGAGCACTGCAGAAACACCGTATAGCTTTGTACATTTTTGTGAATCTCCGTGTTGCATAATACCCCGGTTGAAGCGAATCGAAAATACAGCTATCTGCTGAAACATTTTATTCCTTTCGTCTCTTCGCCTTCTTTCCTACCTTTGCGATCTTTAAGTGATGTATTTTGAACCGGGAAATCGTACTGGACATTCTTCAGGAAAAAGGAATAACGCTGCACATAAAGCGCGAAGACCTCCTCCATCCCCATATTTCAGGGAACAAGTTCCGCAAGCTGAAATATAACCTCCTGGAAGCAAAGGAAAAACACCACGATACATTACTCACTTTCGGCGGGGCCTATTCCAATCATATCGCAGCCGTAGCAGCGGCCGGGAAAGAACACCATTTTAAAACCATAGGTATTATCCGCGGCGAGGAGCTCTCCGGAAAAATTGCCGGAAACCCTACCCTGAAATTTGCCGAAAAACAGGGTATGCAGTTCAAATTTATCTCCCGCAGGGATTTTCGTCAAAAGAACACCCCTGATTTTATAACTCCGTTACAAAAGGAATTCGGCCACTTTTACCTGCTTCCCGAAGGAGGGACCAATACCCTTGCTGTTAAAGGTTGCGAGGAAATATTGACTGCAGAAGACCAGGATTTTGACTACATATGTTGCCCCGTTGGCACGGGAGGCACTATCGCCGGATTGATAAACAGTTCAAAAGATTGTCAACAAATATTGGGTTTCCCCGCCCTCAAAGGGGATTTTTTAACCGATGATATTCGTAAATTTGTCCGGAAGGACAACTGGTGTTTACAAAATGATTTTCATTTCGGGGGCTATGCCAGGATCAATAGCGAACTGGTCTGTTTTATCAACGATTTTAAACAAAAGACCGGAATTCCGCTGGACCCCGTATACACCGGTAAAATGATATACGGTATACTAAAACTCGTAAACGACGGTTATTTTAAAAGCGGCACTAAAATACTGGCCGTTCATACCGGGGGGTTACAGGGTATCCCCGGAATGAATAGCGTTTTGCAAAAAAAGAACCTGCCGCTCATAACATAAAAGTCAATAAATTACCGGGAGGTCATTTAACACTGTAAACCGATTAACCGGACACTAAGGCAACCAACTGACAAATGCGAAAAATAGCAGTTATACTTCTTCTTGTTTTGGGACTGATTGTCTCTTCCTGTGGCTCCAAGAAAAAAGCAGCCCGGAAAAGGAAAGCGGAAAAACACAGAACAGTAAGGATAGCTCCCGAACCGCCGGAAGAACGCTACGACAACAGTACAAAAAAAGGAGCGTTCACCCCTGTGAAAATCAGTTCTACAGAAGAATACATAAAAATGTTCGCCCCCGTAGCCCGGGACGAAATGCGTGAATTCGGTATTCCGGCCAGCATTACGCTGGCACAGGGCATCCTGGAAAGCGGTTCGGGAATGGGCGCACTTACCCGAAAGACCAACAATCATTTCGGAATTAAATGCCATACCGGGTGGTCCGGCGGTATGGAATATCACGATGACGATGAAAAAGGAGAGTGTTTCCGGAAATACGACCACCCCATGACCTCCTACCGGGACCATTCCCTTTTCCTGACTTCCCGAAGCAGGTATGCCTCACTGTTTGACCTTCCCGAAGACGATTACAGGGGCTGGGCAAAAGGCCTGCGGCGCGCAGGTTACGCCACAGACCCCAGGTATCCCCAAAAACTCATAAGCCTTATTGAAAAATACCGGCTATACACCTATGATGAACAGGTACTGGAAGCATCCGGCCGAAAAAAACGGAGAAAACACCACAATGACGACACACATATCGTCCGCCGCGGAGATACGCTGTATTCCATATCCAAAAGGTACAACACCACCGTGGAAGCACTGAAAAGGGCCAACAGGTTGCGAAGCAATACCATCGACGTAGGGCAGGAATTGAAAATCAGGTAATGATTATACATTTTATATATATGTAAAGACGCACGGCCGTGCGTCTCAATCGAGAAGAAAAAGGCCGTGCGTCTCAAACGAAAATAAATAAATTCAAAAAGTTTTCATATACAATTATGATATACCAAAGAAGCAGTTCATTATTTGCAGAAGCGGAAAAATATATCCCGGGCGGGGTCAATTCACCGGTAAGGGCATTCAAATCCGTAGGCGGCACCCCGGTCTTTATCCGAAGGGCCGAAGGCCCCTACCTGTATGACGAAGACGGCAACCGGTTGATAGATTATATCGCATCCTGGGGCCCCATGATACTCGGGCATGCCCACAAACCCGTTATCGATGCCGTAACGGAAAAGGCGAAAAACGGCACCTCGTTCGGCATGCCCACGGAAACGGAAACGGAAATAGCGCGACTGGCCGTCTCCATGGTCCCGAACGTCGATAAAATACGGTTTGTGAACAGCGGTACGGAAGCCTGCATGAGTGCAGTCCGGCTTGCCAGGGGATATACGGGCAGGGAAAAGATCATAAAATTTGCCGGTTGTTACCACGGTCATTCCGATGCTTTTTTGATACAGGCCGGAAGCGGAGCGGTTACCTTCGGTTCACCCAACAGCCCCGGTGTTACGCAGGGAACGGCAAAAGACACTCTGCTGGCCGGATATAACGACCTGGAATCTGTAAAAAACCTGTTCGAAGCCAATAAAGGCGAAATTGCAGCCGTTATTATAGAACCGCTGCCCGGCAACATGGGATGCATCCTGCCCGAAAAAGGGTTTCTCGAGGGACTGCGAGCACTTTGCGATGAAAACGACAGCCTTCTTGTCTTTGACGAAGTGATGACAGGATTCCGTCTGGCCAAAGGCGGTGCACAGGAACTTTTTAACGTCAGGGCCGATATTGTTACTTTCGGTAAGGTCATAGGCGGGGGAATGCCCGTAGGTGCATTCGCTTCCCGCAACGAGATCATGAACCATCTCGCCCCGCTCGGTCCCGTTTACCAGGCAGGTACCCTGAGCGGTAATCCGCTGGCCATGAGTGCCGGGCTGGCCATGCTCAAAGAACTCGAACAGCATCCGGAAATATTCGAAAGCCTGGAAGAAAAAACGCTTTACCTGCACAAAGGCATGGCAAGAGTATTGTCCAAACACGAAGTGCCTCATCAAATCAACAGGATGGGCTCCATGATATCGGTACATTTTACAACAGAAGAGGTCAGGGACTTTGACAGTGCCGCAAGCGGGAATAACGACACTTTCAAAAAGTTCTTTCACGGCATGCTGAACGAAGGTATTCATTTACCGCCAAGTGCATTTGAAAGCTGGTTCCTCAATGATGCGCTGAGTTATGAAGACCTGGATTACACCATAAATGCAGTAGATAAAATAGCCGGCTCCCTCTAAAAATCATCAGGAAAGGACAGCCACAATAAAAACCAGTACTACCGTTAGTCCCGAGGCAACGGTACGAATGTGGTTCCAACGCAACCAGGGTTTCTCAAATGCCATTCTGGCCCCGGAAATTTCTTCTTCCGAAGCAGTTTCCGGGGTCAGTTCTGCAAGTTTATTGTTCATCGGTACATTTTTCGCTACGGTAACACCAAATACTCCCGTAAAATACAGTACGGTAGCTACCAGGAGCAATACAAACGATGTTCCCCCGCCTTCGCTGTGCATAAATGCAGCCAGCAATAATAACAACGGAGCACCGAAAAACCCCAGGTAAAAGAAGGGGTTCAGTATTTCGGAATTGATGTGCTGCATGGTCATAACGAACTCCCTGTCTCCCAGCCGTCCCAGGCCGCGGTTTACAGCCACACTGAATGTGTAGAAAAGCCCGGCCATCAATGCAGCGGCGGTTCCGGCGAGAATCAGCATGATATCGGAAATCAGCATCGCACCTGTTTCTTCTATTCCTTTCGGGTATAGTTTATTTCCATGGTCTTCATTTCCTTTCCTCCATGTTCCAGAAACATTTCCATCTTGCGGTGGTTTTCATCAATACGGGTAACGACTTCTCTTACTTTCATATCATTACCCGTCATCGGGTCGACCATAGTACCTTTCATCTCCATCGAATTACCCTCTCCCGAAACAGGAGTTCCCCGGGTCACCATAATTCCCGTACCCATATCGTCGATCCAGGTAGCAAAAAATTCCTTTTTGGCATTGTCATACCCCATCACTCCGGTACCGTTATAAGGTTCTCCCATAATCTCCCCTTTAAAGGATATTTTCAGGTAACGGCCGCCCATCACCATTTTGCAAACTTCAGTACCTTTGGCTTTTTCCGGGGGTGCCGAAGGGTCGGCCCAATGGGTTATTTCAGCGTTCCATTCACCTGCGTCCCCGGCCAGCATCTCGTGCATTTCACCCGGAGTTCGATAAGCATTCCAGGCCTCCATCATGGCTGCCTGTTCATCGTTCATGGAAGCCGTGTTTTCTTCTTTGTCCTGTGCTATCAGAGCCGTATGGAATACTACAACCGTGAGGATAGCCCAACCGAATTTCAAGATTGTTGTTCTCATGTCTAAAGTATTGATTAGTGAGGAGTTAAAGTACGATATTTTCCGGTCTTTCACAAGAAAAAAGAAAATAACGGTTTTTTTATAAAAGTGTATATTGCAAAAGTTTGATTTAAACGAAAAATACTATGTCTGACTTACCAATACGCTGGGGTATCATAGGATGCGGGAACGTCACCGAAAAAAAGAGTGGCCCGGCCTATCAGAAAACCGAAGGATTTGAACTGCTGGCCGTAATGCGACGAAACGCTGACAAGGCCCGTGACTATGCCGAAAGGCATCATGTAAAAAAACACTACTCCAGTGCAGACGAACTTATCAACGACACCGAAGTTGATGCCGTCTACATTGCCACCCCTCCCGATACACATAAGTATTACGGGATCAAGGTAGCCGAAACGGGCAAACCCTGCTGTATAGAAAAACCACTTGCCCCTTCCTTTCGGGATAGTGTGGCGATCCACAATGCGTTTGAAAAAGCGGGAGTTCCGCTGTTTGTAGCCTATTACCGCCGTTCCCTGCCAAGATTCCGTCAGGTAAAAACCTGGCTGGACGAAAACAGGATCGGTGAGATAAGGCATATCAGCTGGCATCTGAGCAAACCTCCGGGCAACCTTGATCTTTCCGGTGAATACAACTGGCGTACCGATCCCGAAATCGCTCCGGGCGGGTATTTTGACGACCTGGCCAGCCACGGCCTGGACCTCTTTGCCTTTCTTCTCGGGAACTACCGCGAAGTAAACGGCATAAGCCTTAACCAGCAAGGGCTGTATAAGGCAAAGGATGCCGTAACCTCCTGCTGGATACATGAAAACGGGATTACCGGCACCGGAAGCTGGAATTTCGGATGCCATCACCGGGAAGACCGGGTAGAAATTTCCGGGAGCAAAGGAAAGCTGAGTTTTTCCGTTTTTGACGAAAATCCGCTGACACTGGACACCGGAACAGAAAAACAGGAACTTTTTGTTAATCACCCGGAAAACATACAATTATATCATGTAAAAAACATAAAGGAACACCTTATTCACAATACAACACATCCCTCTACCGGAATAACAGCTACGCATACGGCGTGGATCATGGACAGGATACTTGGAAATCTTTAAATACGATACGGTTCGGCACATCGAAAAAAATTGATATAAAAGTATTGCCAGTTTCATTATAATTCCATTACTTTGCCCTTCGTTTAGTTGATGCTTTGTCTTCATATCACGGAAGAGAAAAGAATACCTGTAGGACCGGGCACAGCCGGGACCTCGTCAGAAAGACTAAAAAGTTCAAAAAAATATTAGATGTTATCAAGAAAGGCTGAGGGAATAGACCCTGGGAAGCCTTAGCAACCCTCCCCCGTGGAGAAGGTGCTACATTCTACCCCGGCTCGGGGAAAGATAACACCGTGTGCTTTTTCACACGGTAGGCAAAGGTAGTAACTTTCCGTATTGCGCTTTTCTTGTAACATTTTAAACATACAACTAAAAAACGGTTACATTGAAAAGCAATCTGAATCAGCTTCATATTACAGGGTTTATCACCGACAGCGGTGTGGAAATTCCCTGTATTCAGCTTTCTTACCAGGTTTTCGGGAAACCCCTGGGCGAAGCGCCTGTGATACAGGTGAATCACGCGCTTACAGGAAACTCCGAAGTTGCCGGAGAAACCGGATGGTGGAAAGACCTCATCGGTGAAGGCAAGGATATAGACACCGCTGAATATACCATACTGGCCTTCAATGTGCCGGGCAACGGTTACGACGGTTTTGTCATAGACAACTACAAGGATTTTGTGGCCAGGGATATGGCCCGGATATTTCTCCTGGGCCTGGAACAACTCGGCATAGAAAAACTCTTTGCACTTATCGGGGGCTCGCTTGGAGGTGGAATTGCCTGGGAAATGGCGGTACTTTCACCGGATATCACGGAACACCTCATCCCCATAGCATCCGACTGGAAATCTACCGACTGGCTCATTGCCAACTGCCAGGTACAGGAGCAGTTTCTGGTCAATTCCAAGCAGCCCGTACACGATGCGCGTATGCATGCCATGCTGTGTTACCGCACACCGGCATCCTTTAAAACCCGGTTTAACCGCACCACCAACGAAGAGCTCCAGGTCTTTAATGTGGAGAGCTGGCTCATGCATCACGGAAAAAAGTTACAGGAACGTTTTCAACTGGCTGCCTACAAACTGATGAATCAGTTATTGAAAACCATTGATGTGACAAGGGGAAGAAAAGAACATTTCAACGTTCTGGAATCCATTAACGCCAACATTCACATTATCGGGGTGGATTCCGATTTGTTCTTCACCGCGGAGGAAAACAGGGAAACCCACAAACAACTGGCACAGGCCCACGACAGGGTCACTTACGGCGAAGTACATTCGGTACACGGACATGACGCTTTTTTAATAGAATTCGAACAACTGGAAAAACTCATAGGAGGAATATTTAAAAAAGGAAAAAACAAGAACAGGATGAAAGTATTGAAGTTTGGCGGCAAATCGCTGGCTAATGGAGAAGGCATTAACAATGCACTGGCAATCATAGAAGACAAAATAAGACAGGACGAAAATATCACCGTAGTGGTGTCCGCAAGGGGCAACGCCACCAACGAACTGGAAGAGATACTGGAAAAAGCTGCCGGAAACGAAGATTACACAACACAGTTAGAGGCCTTCAAAACCTATCAGCAGGCTGATTTCGACTTTGTGGACTTCACACCCGAATTCACCAAACTCGAAAAACTCTTCGAAGGCGTGTGCCTCCTGGGCGATTACAGTTACAAAATAAAAGACCAGATCCTTTCCAAAGGCGAGGTCATTTCGGCAAAACTCATCACCGAAGTCCTCAAAAACAGGGGCATCAACGCCGTGTTTACCGACACCCGTAAACTCATTAAAACCGATGAGAAATTCGGAAATGCCCAGCCCCTGGAAAAACTGTCCAAAGACAATGTCCTGCAACATTTTGAAGAACACAACCACGACACGGTAAATATCGTTACCGGTTTTATAGGATCGAACGCAAAGAACGAAACCACTACCCTGGGCAGGAACGGCAGCAATTACACCGCTTCGCTGATAGCCAATTTCCTGGATGCGGAAGAGTTACAAAGCTATACTCACGTAGACGGTATTTTCACGGCAAACCCCGAACTGGTTCCCGATGCACAGCGTATAGAGCAGCTATCGTATAACGAAGCCAACGAAATGGCCAATTTCGGGGCTACCATCCTGCATGCCAAGACTATCATCCCTCTTATTGAAAAGAATATCCCGCTGCGGATACTGAACACTTTTAACAATGACAACAAAGGCACCCTGATCACTTCCCAGCCCAACAAGGAAGGTATCAAATCGCTTTCCGTGCTGGAAAATGTAGCCCTGCTCAACCTTGAGGGACGGGGACTCCTGGGCAAAGCCGGGGTCGATGCCAGGATTTTCCGGGCATTGGGCGACAGTAATATCAGTGTAAGCATTATTTCCCAGGGCTCGTCCGAAAGAGGGATAGGGCTTGTGGTTGATGCGGAAAAAGCCACCAGGGCCATTGTGGAACTGGAAAAGGAATTCGAAAAGGATTTCTATTCCAAGGATGTCAACAAGATATCGGCAGAAGACAATGTTTCCGTGATCTCCATTGTGGGACAGGACCTGAGTACTTTTCACAAACCCTATAACGCCCTGATACGAAACCAGGTTGTACCGTTACTGTTCAACAATACCGTAACCGGAAAGAACGTGAGCCTCGTGGTCAGAAAATCCGAACTGCACAAGGCGCTGAATGTTATCCACGGCGAAATATTCGGTATTTCCAAAAAAGTGAATATCGCCATATTCGGTCACGGGCTGGTAGGCGGCACTCTGATTGAACAGATCCTTTCTTCGGCCGATGCCATAGAAAAACGCAAAAATATCCGGCTGAACATCTTTGCCGTGGCCAATTCCAAAAAGCTACTGCTCGCCAAGAACGGGATTCAGGAGGACTGGAAAGACTTGATTACCGGAAGTGAACAACCGTCGGAAGTAAATGCAGTCATCGACTTTGCCAAAAAACACCACCTGGCAAATCTTATTGCCATAGACAACACGGCAAGCGTAGATTTTGTAGATCATTACATCGAATTGATAAACAACGGGTTCGACCTCATTTCTTCCAATAAGATCGCCAATACGCTGAGCTTTGGTTTCTACCGGGAACTGAGGGATACCCTGTACAAAAACCAGAAACAGTACCTTTACGAGACAAATGTCGGTGCCGGACTACCGCTTATTGACACCATTAAATTACTGCACCTTTCCGGGGAGAACATTACCGGAATAAAAGGTGTTTTTTCCGGGTCGCTCAGCTATCTGTTCAATACTTTTTCACTGGAAGACAGGCCTTTCAGCGAGGTACTGCAGGAAGCCATCGACAACGGGTTTACCGAACCCGATCCCAGGGAAGACCTCTCCGGCAACGATGTGGGCAGAAAACTCCTCATCCTGGCACGGGAACTCGACCTGAAAAACGAATTTGAGGACATTGACGTGCAAAACCTTATCCCCGAAGCCTCGGGACTCCGGAACGGCAAAACTTCCGATTTTTTGCCGAGATTACAGGAACTGGACGCTACCTATGCCGAAATCAAGGCAAAACAGGAACCGGAACATGTATTGCGGTACATCGGTGAGTTATCGGGCGACCTGCAACAGGACAAGGGCATACTCGAAGTAAAACTCGTTTCCGTCCCGGAACAAAGTGCCCTCGGACAGGTAAAAGGGTCGGATTCCATTTTTGAGATTTATACGGAATCCTACGGAACCCGGCCCCTTGTTGTGCAGGGTGCGGGAGCCGGTGCAAAAGTAACGGCCAGGGGGGTATTCGGGGATATCCTGAGGCTGGCCACAAAGGATAGTTAAAAAGATTGTATATTCAGGATTCAAGATCGAAAATCCATATCAAACAACAAGATGTACCATCATTTACACAAAGATCTCGGCAACCTGGATGCCTTGCTCGACAAAGTATGCACCCAGGGACTTGACTACCTCAAAACATTACGCCACAGGCCTACCGCTACCGAACATCAGGTTAGTGATAATCACGGACTGCGTGAAGAAGGTCTAGGAACAGAAAAGGCCCTGGAATGGTTCAACCAAAAGCTGGAACCAATCATTGTCGCTTCTTCCGGCCCCAGATATCTCGGATTTGTTACCGGAGGTTCTACTCCTGCTTCCATTGCAGGCGACTGGCTGGCTACGGTATACGACCAGAATACGCAGACTACCGGAGGTGAAGGAGATATTTCGGCCGCTATTGAACTGGAGGCCATACAACTCCTGCTGGACCTTTTTGAACTCCCCGATGATTTTTTCGGTGGTTTTGTAACGGGCGCTACCATGTCCAATTTTAGCTGTCTGGCCGTTGCCAGACAATGGTATGGGAAAGCACTCGGAAAAGATTATGCCAAGGACGGGATACGGGACAAGTTGCATATTTTAACGGCAACCCCACATTCGTCATCCTTAAAGTCACTCGCCATGCTCGGTTTGGGTAGCAGGAATATCACAAAGGTCAACACACTTCCGGGAAACCGGGAAGCGATGGATATTGCTGACCTGGAAACCAGGATCAGGGAACTGAAAGGCGAACCTTTTATCCTCATATCGAGTGCCGGAACGGTAAACACCGTTGATTTTGACGATGCCGAAGCCATTGCCGGATTGCATAAAAAATACCGTTTCTGGTGGCATGTCGACGCTGCTTTCGGAGGGTTTGCCGCCTGTTCTCCCGAACACAAACACCTGCTGAAAGGCTGGGAACAGGCCGACAGCATCACTGTGGATTGCCATAAATGGTTGAATGTTCCCTATGAAAATGCTTTTTTCCTGATAAAGAAGGAACACAACCTCCTGCAGGCGGAAACTTTTCAGAATTCCGATGCTCCCTATCTCGGCGATCCCATGGAAAATTTCAGCTACCTCAATTTTCTGCCCGAAAACTCCAGGAGACTGAAGGCGCTACCCGTTTGGTTCAGCCTGATGGCATACGGTAAAAAAGGATACCGGGAAATTGTAGAGAATGCTATCGGAATGACAAGGATTTTCGGAGATTTTATCGATCAAAATCCCGATTTCGAACTCCTGGCCCCGGTGAGGCTTAACACCGTTTGTTTTACATTGTCCGGGGAAGAAAATCAAGACAAGGTCCAATCGTTCTTAACAGCTTTAAACCGTACCGGGAAAGTATTTATGACACCTACGGTCTACAATGGCAAAAAAGGCATCCGGGCCGCCTTTGTGAACTGGATGACAGACGAGAGAGATATTGTCATTATCACCGAAGAAATAAATGCAATAGCCAAAAAAATACTGTAAACGAAATTCATCGTATTAACGAAGCATAAAACACGATATAATGAGTAAATCACATTTTGAAACCGATGCCGTACGCACCCGAACGGAAAAAACAAAATACCTGGAGCATACCAGTCCGCTATACCTCACTTCAAGTTTTGTCTTTGAAGATGCCGAAGACATGAGGGCTTCTTTTGCAGAGGAAAAGGAAAGAAACATCTACAGCCGGTTTACCAATCCCAACACCTCAGAGTTTGTAGAGAAAATATGTAAAATGGAAGGCGCGGAAAGCGGTTATGCCTTTGCTACCGGAATGGCTGCCGTCTTCTCCACCTTTGCCGCCCTGTTGAACAGCGGTGACCACATCGTTGCGGCACGGTCGGTATTTGGTTCTACACATACACTGTTTACTAAATTTTTGCCGAAGTGGGATATCAACACCTCTTATTTTAAGGTGAACGAAACCGAAAAAATAGAATCGCTCATACAGCCCAATACCAAAATACTGTTTGCCGAGACTCCCACTAATCCGGCAGTGGATATTCTGGACCTGGAACTGCTGGGAAATATTGCCAAAAAACACAACCTTATCCTGGTTATTGACAACTGTTTCGCCACTCCGTACCTGCAAAACCCCATAAAGTTCGGGGCAGACCTGGTGGTGCATTCCGCAACCAAACTGATTGACGGACAAGGCCGTGTATTGGGCGGAATTACCGTAGGGCAAAAAGACCTGGTGAGGGAAATCTACCTGTTTTCACGCAATACCGGGCCTTCCCTTTCCCCTTTCAATGCATGGATACTGTCCAAAAGCCTCGAAACACTGGCCGTAAGGGTCGACAAACACTGCGAAAATGCCCTGAAGGTCGCCGCTTTTCTGGAAGGACACTCCAAAGTCAACTGGGTCAAATATCCTTTCCTCAAATCCCATCCGCAATATGAAGTGGCCAAAAAACAGATGAAGGCAGGCGGCAGTGTTGTAGCCTTTGAAGTGAAAGGCGGCGTGGACGCCGGAAGAAAATTCCTGAACGCTATTAAAATGTGTTCCCTTTCGGCCAACCTGGGAGATACGCGGACCATAGCAACACACCCCGCATCGACCACACACAGTAAACTAAGTGAAGAAGACCGTTTGCAGGTCAGTATCACAGACGGCCTGGTAAGGGTTTCCGTAGGCCTGGAAAATGTGGAAGATGTTATTGCCGACCTGGACCAGGCATTACAAGCTTAAAAGATCATTTTACGCTGAAATCATAAAAAAATCCAAAAGTTTTTTCGGAGCCCGATACAATTAAAAAAGATTTTCTAACTTAGGACAAATATCAACACATAAATTATTTTGTACCCATGAGAAAATATATTGGCATATTCATACTTGCCGTAACACTTGCTTTTGTATCGGGGGCTCATGCCCAGAAATTCAGCGGACTGGATAAAAGTCCCTGCGACATTGCCTATTATCGTACCGGTCGCAAGGCCCCTCCCATTGCAAAGGTAATTTACAGCAGGCCGCAAAAGAAAGGCAGACCCGTGTTCGGCACCCTGGTACCTTTTGACAAGGTGTGGCGTACGGGAGCCAACGAAGCAACGGAAATCACTTTTTTCAAGGATGTGATGTTCGGAGACAAGGAAGTAAAGGCCGGGACCTATTCGCTCTTTACCATTCCCGGAATGAAAGAATGGACGGTTATTCTGAACAGCGATACGGATGTATGGGGCGCTTTTGATTATGACGAGGCCAACGATGTGGCCCGTACTACAGCTGCCGTAAGTTCAGGAAGTAAAGCTCTGGAGGCCTTTTCCATAACTTTTGAACCCAACGATAACGGAGCGGACATGTACCTGGGATGGGATACAACCAGGGTAAAAGTCCCGGTAAGTGAAAAATAGTTTTTTAATTGTACCCGAAAAATCCGGGAATTTTCCACATTGTGAAAGTTTCCGGATTTTTTATTCTGAAGATTTTAATGCCAGGGATGGTGTTAACCCATACATGGTTTTGAATTCTTTGATAAAATGCGACTGATCGTAATAACCGGCATCAAAAAACAACTTGTTTTCCCTTAAACACTGTACGGAAGGCCTGGCATTAAGGAGATGCTGAAAACGGACCACTTTGCTGAATGTCTTGGGGGTACTGCCTATGTAAAACTCAAATAACCTGCGTAATTGCCGCGGACTGATCCCGGTATCCAGTTCGTTTTGTACATGTAATGTTCCCTGCTTTTTCAGTATAATGTCCAGGGCGTTAAAAAAGCGGTGATCGATGCGAAATTTTCCATCATATATCGCTCCAAGAAAGTAACGGTCAAATACGTCTTTATACTTTAAAAAATTCACTGCTCCGGAAACACACAACAACAACCTTTCAAACATTTTCGGCAATAACTCCCCCAACCCTTCCACCTGTTCGGTAAGTTCCCCTCCCTTTATGTTGAACAAAAGCGGAAATACCCCGGGTAAAAAGCGGATACCGATATAATGAAACTTCTTTTCCAGCGGAAATTCAGTATACTTTGTGGTAAATCCCATGACATACATTTCCTCCGGGTTGTCTGCCTCGAAAAATATATCGGTACAGGCATCGGCCACCACCTTATAGGAAAAAGGATTTTCCAGGGGATGCGTTGTCTTTAATTCCCAATAGCAATAGATATGGTTGCACAAACGCAGATCAGGAAACAATTCTTTATATGCAACACCGGAAGAACCACCGCCTACCGTAGGTTGAAGCGGCGTAAAATGCTTTCTTATATCGGGAAGAGTATACATAAAACAATATGCCTTACCACAAATATAACCCGATTCTCCTGATTTTCATCGCCTTCTTTTAATACACCTTCTTTCCGCCTACAAAAGTCCCTTCCACCTTCATTCCGGGGATCTCTTCCGGAGGAACTTCCATAATGTCTTTGTCCAGTATAATAAAATCCGCCAGTTTGCCCGGTTCTATACTTCCTTTTTCGTTTTCCTCGAAGTTGGAATACGCGGCCCATATGGTCATTCCTTTTAAAGCTTCTTCCCTGCTTAGCGCATTCCCGGGCTGAAACCCGTTATCGGGATATCCTTCCAGGTCTTTGCGTGCTACCGCGGCATAGAACGTATAAAACGGATTTACGTGTTCTACCGGGAAATCAGTGCCCAAAGCTATGATTCCGGCTTTGTCCAACAGGGTTTTATAGGCATAGGCCCCTTTTACGCGTTTTTCGCCGAGCCTGTCTTCCGCCCAGTACATATCGCTGGTAGCATGCGTAGGCTGAACGGAGGGTATGATCCCTTTTTCAAAATAATCAAGATCTTCAGGGGCGATCACCTGGGCGTGTTCTATTTTCCATCTCCTGTCCTCTTTGCTTTTCAGCACATCGGAATATGCCCGGAGCACGGCAACATTGGCCGAATCTCCTATGGCATGGGTATTCATCTGGTAATCGGATGCAGCTATTTTTTCGGCGAGGGCCTCAATTTCCGAAACGGGAGTGACCATCGCCCCGTAATGCCCGGGCTTGTCAGTATAAGGAGCTTTCAGGGCGGCCCCTCTTGACCCCAAAGCGCCGTCAGCATATACTTTTATGGAACGCACATTCAGTTTATCGCTCTTTTGTACCCCTCTTGACAGGTAATAGTTCACATCTTCCTTAGTATTGCTCACCATGGCATATACTCTCATATCCATGGCATCCATCCGTTGCAGACTGTCTATAAGTTCTATGATTTCCCTGGACAACCCGGCATCATTAACAGTGGTGAGTCCGTAACCAAAACATATTTCCTCGGCATCCGCAAGTGCCTGTATCTGCGTTTTCCTGTCCGGCGGAGGGAGTACCGAATCCACTCCGGCCATGGGGCCGTCTACGAGTATTCCCGTAGGTTCTCCGTCTTTCAGCACGATCTCACCGTTATTCGTAACGGTCTCTCCCGTAATCCCGGCCATATCCAGGACTTTTTGGTTCACCAGGTAGGCATGACCGTCAATACGCTCCAGCACTACGGGAATATCCGGGAAAAGTTCATCCAGTTTTTCCTTATCCGGGAATGTTTTTACTTCCCAGTCGTTCTGGTCCCATCCGCTGCCCAGGATGATATTTTGTTGTTTTTCTTCCTGAAAGGCAGTAACCTTTTGCACAATCTCATCAAAACTCACGGTTCCCCTGAGGTCAACGCGCTGTTGGTTCAGCCCCAATCCGTAAAAATGACAATGTGCATCAATAAATCCGGGGACTATCGTTTTCCCGTTGGCGTCGACAATCTCTCCGGCCGTAAATTTTCTTGTTATTTCTTCTTCACTGCCAACGGCAACGAATCTGCCGTCTTTTACGGCAAATGCTTCAGCTTTCGCAAAAGCACCGTTTACCGTATATACATTGGCATTGACAACTACGGTATCCACAGGTTCCTTTTTCCTGCAGGAATGCAAAATAAGTGTAAGTACCAAAAGGGAAAGCAGTGTTTTTTTCATGAGGGGTAGCGGTTAATGTTTTAGGGTTCCTGTAAAAGTAGGAAAATGCGACAAATTTTAAAATAAAAGTTCTGAAAATTATACCTCACGATGCCGGGCATAATTTCGCCACTTTTCCACACAGGCCGTCACATCTTCCGGTAGCGGAGAGTCAAAACGTAAGAATTCCCCGGTTTCCGGGTGTTTAAATCCCAGGGTTCTGGCGTGTAATGCCTGTCTCGGCAATATTTTAAAACAATTTTCCACAAACTGTTTGTACTTGGTGAAGGTGGTCCCCTTCAGTATCTTTTCACCTCCGTAGCGTTCGTCGTTGAACAGAGTATGGCCAATGTGCTTCATGTGCACTCTTATCTGGTGCGTACGTCCGGTTTCCAACCTGCAGGATACCAGGGTCACGTACCCGAAGCGTTCGATCACCTTGTAATGTGTTATGGCCTCCTTACCGTGCGAGCCATCCTCAAAAACGGCCATTTGTAAGCGGTTTTTGGGATGCCTGCCTATATGGCCTTCCACCATCCCTTCGTCTTCTTCCACATTTCCCCATACCAGGGCTGTATATTCCCGCTCGCTGGTTTTGTCAAAAAACTGTTTGGCCAGGTGTGTCATGGCCTGTTCTGTTTTTGCTATGACCAGCAACCCGCTCGTGTCTTTGTCAATGCGATGCACCAGGCCGGGACGTTCATCGCTGTTTTCAGGAAGGTTGTCAAAGTGGTAGACAAGTGCGTTGATAAGTGTTCCGCTGTAGTTGCCATGGCCCGGGTGTACCACCATCCCCGCCGGTTTGTTCACCACCAGCAATGCATCGTCTTCATACACAATATCCAGGGGAATGTTTTCCGGAGTAAGGAGAAATTCATAGGGCGGGTGTTCAAACATTACCTTGACTTCATCGTCGGCCTTTACCCGGTAATTGGATTTCACCGCAGTACCGTTGACCCGGATATTACCGTTTTTGGCGGCCTGCTGTATTTTGTTCCGCGTAGCATTCTCAATAAAGTTCATCAGGTATTTGTCTACCCTCAGTGGCTCCTGTCCCTTACCTGCCTTAAAACTGTAGTGTTCGTATAATTCGTCGTCCTGTTCTTCGATATCGTTATGCTCCGCCATCACTTTCACTGTTTACATCCCCGGGTTCCTCTCCTTCTGTTTCTTCTTCTTTTTTCTTTTCCTCTTCTCCGCCATTCCCGCATACGAGGTCTATTCTGGTCGTTTTGGGAAACTGGTCGCCCGGGGCAATCTTCCTGCCTTCGTGTTGTATATAATAGACCATGTCCTTACCTATCTCGTCTATATATTCCACCCTACCCACTTCCAGGCCTACCGCACGCAACATGGATTCGGCATTGCGCCGGGTAACCTGTATGATATTGGGCACACTTACCTCCCGGTAGCCCGAAGGGTTTATGGTAAGGTATATTTTCCTGTTCCGCTTTACCGTGCTGCCCCCGCCGGGTTCCTGTTCAATCACCGAATACCTCGGATACCCGGGGTTGAAGTTCGCAGAATCCAGTACTTCAAACCGAAGGTCTGCATTCTCCAGGGTTTGTTTCACCTCGTTAAGGGTCTTTTTGGAAAGATCGGGCACCGTAACAAACTCACCGTGATTGGTAGTGGTCTTAAGCCATTGCAGCGCCAGAAGAATAAGGGCTATTACGACGACCACCGCTATGATAATCTGGGTCAGAAAGGTTTTACTCGTCAGGAATTTAAAAATGTTCATGTCCTTTATTTAGTTGACAAAGATATAAAAACTGATCGAAGTCGGGAGCCCGGAGTTCGAAGCTCGAAGTATGGAAATATTGTATTTCTAACTTCAGACTTCGAGCTTCGGTCTTCAGGCTTTCAATTAAAATTTAATCCTGAAAGTTTTTTTCTCTTTTGATTTATAAATAATACTTTTGATTAAACGAATTTACGGAACTATTTCGTGTAGCCGATGAAAAAAAATATTGCGATCCTGATGGGGGGATATTCCAGCGAATACGAAATCTCCCTGAAAAGCGGTAACGTGGTTTACCGGCATTTGAACCGCGAGGTTTACAATCCTTTCCGAATCCATATCTTCCGGGACAAGTGGGTTTATGTAAATAACGACGAAGCGGAATTCCCGGTAGACAGGCACGATTTCAGTATAGCACCGGAAGGTAAAAAGATAAATTTCGACGGTGTTTTCATCGCCATACACGGTTCGCCGGGCGAGGACGGTTATATACAGGCCTACCTGGACCTCCTGGACATTCCGCATACCTCCTGCGGATTTTACCAGGCCGCCCTTACGTTCAACAAACGGGATTGTCTTTCGGTACTGAAAGCCTACGGTATCCCATGCGCCACTTCCTTTTACCTCAACAAGGGGGATGCTGTTAACACAAATGATATCATAGCCAAGGTAGGGCTTCCGTGTTTTGTCAAGGCCAACAAGGCAGGGTCCAGTTTCGGAATATCAAAGGTCAATGAGAAGAAGGACCTTTCAGCTGCCATAGCACACTCCTTCAAAGAGGATGACGAGATCATTATAGAATCCTTCCTGGACGGAACGGAAGTATCGGTAGGCGTTATTCAGTATAAAGGTGAAACTACCGTACTGCCCGTTACCGAAATCGTGTCGGAAAACGATTTTTTCGACTTTAACGCCAAATACCTCGGCCAGTCGCAGGAGATTACCCCGGCAAGGCTGAGTGCGGAAATGACGGCAAAAGTATCGGACATGGCCAGAAAGGTCTATGAAATATTAAAATTGAAAGGCTTCAGCCGCAGTGAATACATTATTGTAAACAATGTGCCCCACCTGCTGGAAGTAAATACCGTTCCGGGACTTACAGCAGAGAGTATTTTACCGCAACAGGCCCGGGAAGCAGGTATTTCGCCGGAGGAACTCTTTAATAATGCCATAGAGGCCCTTCGCCTTTAGTTTATCCTGAGTTTGCCTGCACTGAGCAAAGTCGAAGTGCCGAAGGGCTCAGGAGCCGAATACAATTTTAAACGTTGAACCATCTGAACCATGAAACGAGCAATTTTTCCGGGGTCATTTGATCCCATCACTTTAGGACATTACGACATTATCACACGGGGATTGACCCTGTTTGACGAACTCATTATCGCCATCGGGATCAATGCCGAAAAAAAGTACATGTTTTCCGTAGAAGAAAGAAAACACTTCATAGAAGAGGCTTTCCGGGAAATTCCCAAGATAAAGGTCATGACCTACGAGGGATTAACCGTTGATTTCTGCAAAAAGATCAATGCCGGGTTTATCCTGAGGGGCCTGCGCAACCCGGCCGATTTCGAATTTGAAAAGGCCATTGCCCATACCAACCGTAAACTGTCGGAAATAGAAACAGTATTCCTGCTTACTTCTTCCGGGAAATCGTATATCAGTTCTTCCATTGTACGAGATGTTATCCGCAACGGAGGGGACTACACAGGTTTGGTGCCGGAAACCGTAAGGGTGAAAAAATAACTAACGTGAATAATGGATAAGAAAAAAGGCTCCCCTCTTGAGGGACGGGGAGTTTGACCAGGCCCAAATTTTGGGTATATCCCCGGCTTTTGTGTTTTTCCTGTGGCTTGTGCTTTCAAACCCTCCGATCCCGATTGTCCCGATAGTTATCGGGATCAAGGAAGGAGCCTGTTAAAAATTTCAAACAAGGGTTGTAATTTTGAAATGCTTTTCATCCATAAAGCTTAAACATTATTCACGTTAATTAGCCAATTGGCACATTAAAACCGGTTATCGCCACTGAGCATATCGCCCAGACCGCCGAGAACACTGCCTTCTCCCTTATCCTTACCACCGCCCCGCGGTGCTGCGGCCCATACCCTTCCTGCAAGCCGGCTGAACGGCAGTGACTGTATGTAAACAATTCCGGGGCCGCGCAAGGTGGCAAAGAAAAGGCCTTCGCCTCCGAAAACCGTGTTTTTAATACCTCCTATAAATTCAATATTGTAATCCACATCTTTGGTAAAACCTACGATACAACCGGTATCTACCTTCAGTACTTCTCCGGGAGCCAGTTCTTTCCGGGCCATGGTCCCCCCGGCATGGACAAAGGCCATACCGTCGCCTTCCAGTTTCTGCATGATAAAGCCTTCCCCGCCAAAGAATCCGCGTCCCAGGCGTTTTGAAAACTCTATCCCCACGCTCACGCCTTTTGCGGCACAGAGGAAGGCATCTTTCTGGCAGATAAATTTTCCGCCGTAATTGGTAAGGTCAATGGGAACGATCTTGCCGGGATAGGGAGAAGCAAAGCTCACTTTTTTCTTTCCGCCCTCTACATTCAGAAAAGCCGTCATGAAAAGGCTTTCCCCGGTAAGCAAACGTTTCCCTGCAGAGAACAGTTTTCCCAACACTCCTTTGTCTTGATTCGATCCATCCCCGAAGATGGTGTCCATTTTTATACCGTTGTCCATCATCATAAAGCTGCCCGCCTCGGCCACTACTGCTTCCTGCGGGTCGAGTTCAATCTCTACATACTGCATCTCTTCCCCGTAAATGTGGTAATCTATTTCGTGCGCTGTCATTTTGTTTTGTGTTTTAAGATTGACATACAATATTAGTATAAAAAAGAACAGGTTCGTTACAGTGGCACAGATATCACTTATGTTTTCCTTCGTGTTCCAGCAACCACTTTTTCCGGGGGATTCCACCGCCGTACCCGGTCAGTTGTCCGTTAGCCCCTATAATCCTGTGGCAGGGTATAATAACGGAAATACGGTTAAAGCCATTGGCCCGGGCCACCGCCCTCGTTGCCGTAGGTTGACCTATAGCAACGGCCTGCTCCCCGTAGGTACGGGTAGCTCCATAAGGTATGTCCTGAAGTTTTAGCCAGACTTTCTGCTGGAAATCCGTTCCCGGGGTCACCAGGGGGATATCAAATTCCTTTCTTTTTCCTTCGAAATATTCGTCGATCTGTTTTTCTGTGGTTTCCAGATGAATATTGCTGCCCGAGATTATTACGGCCCTGAGCCTTTTGGACAAATCCCTGAATTCAAACTCCAGCATCCTCCGGTCCGTAAATTCAAGCAAGCAAAGCCCCTTCTCCGTAGCACAGGCAAACATGGGGCCCAGCGGGGTGGTGATCCTGTGAATATATATGACATTGCGTTTGTAAGCATCTTCAGGGGCCACCCCGAAAACATTCTTAAAAGCCGTACCGAAACCGCTGAGGGATTCATAGCCCGAATCAAAGGCCGAAGCCGTGACCCGTGTGCCTTTTTTCAATTCCCGTAAAGCCGTGTTGATCCGGATCATCCTTTGGTAGGTCTGAAACGTGATCCCGTGGTGTTTCTTAAACCACCTCCTTATTTTTTCCGGGGCAAAACCCATTTTCCGGATGTCACCATCGGAAATTCTTTTCTCCGGATGTGCCGCTACCATTTTCATTAATTCCCTGGCTTCTTCCGGCGGTTCATCCACGTTCTCTGTAGGCCTGCATACCTTACAGGGACGGTAACCGTGTTGAAGGGCCTCCTTTGCAGTGGTACAGAAAAATACATTTTCCGGTTTGGGTTTCCGGGCCCGGCAGGTGGCTATACAAAATACCTTCGTGGTTTTTACACATACGTAGAAAACACCTAAGTGCTCGCTGTCCCTTTCCAGCAGGGCCTTATAAAACCGTTCTATTTTATTTTTTTCTGTGATCAGCATTTTCAAACAGGGTATTGAACGAGCCCCGGGCCCGTATGTGGTTTATCTTTTGTGTAAATATATCCATTAGCTGCGAATGGATGAAATTGCCGGTGCTTATCCGCTTAACCCCCCATTCCGACAAGATATCAAACGAAGGCAGGTCGGGCATACGCAACACATTTACGGGTAACGCGGTGGCTGATACGACCTGTTTTACAGCATCCTCCCCGGCTATAAAAGGCACAAAAAGCCCGTCGGCCCCGGCTTCTTCATATAATCGGGCCCTTCTTACCGTCTCTTCGGCTGCATCAGGCACTTCGAGAATAAAAGTATCTGTCCTGGCATTGATAAACATCGCTTTTGCTTTTCGGTTCAAATGGTCTTTTATCTCCCGGATAAGCCCTGCAAAATCTTCGGCCGGAAGGAGTTCTCTTTGCGTTCGTACCTTCGAATCCTCAATATTGATCCCGGCTACTCCCAGTTGATGCAGTTTTTCGATATTCCCGATGATTTCGGACACGTTTCTTCCATAACCACCTTCAATATCCACCGACAGCGGTATATTCACTTTGGCAATTATTCTTTTAACCACGAATAACAATTCGTCAAAAGACAGGTTTTCCCCGTCGTCATAACCCAACATATGCGAAATGGCCGCACTTGAAGTGCCCAGGGCTTCAAACCCGTTTTGTTCTATAATTTCAGCGCTTTTTGCGTCCCAGACATTCCCCAGCATCAACGGCGCGGGGCGATGGTGCAATTGTAAAAATTTTTCGTATTTGCTCATGATTTGTTTTTGATACAAAATGACGACATCGCAGATTGTTGTACAACCGAAAAATGGACAAGTATTTTTTGCTGGAGGAGTTTTGGAGTTTTGGAGTTCATTAGGTTGTTTTTTTGGTTCCTTCAGAACGCATCAACGCTTCCCGGTTTGTTGTTTTCCACAAATACCCTGGTCTTCGGCAGGCTGTCGGGAAACTCGCGCTGCAGGAAGCAGAGCAGTTGTTCACGGACATACACCCTGAGGTCCCAGGCATCCGAAGAATTGCGCGTGCTCATCAGGGCCCGCACCTCTACCCTGTTCTCTTTGGCATCCGTGACCTGCAGGACATTGACCTTTCCGTCCCAAAGCCGGGAGCGTTCGAGCAAACGTGTAAGTTCTTCCCGAATGCGATCAAAATCGACGGAATAATCGGTGTAGATAAATACGGTTCCCAGTATCTCCGCACTGGTGCGCGTCCAGTTTTGAAAAGGGTGTTCGATAAAATAGGTTGAAGGGACTACCAGTCTCCGCAAATCCCATATTCTTATTACAACATAAGTTAATGTGATTTCTTCAATACGCCCCCATTCGCCTTCCACGACCACAACATCATCCACCCGGATGGGTTGTGTAAAAGCTATCTGAAGACCGGCCAGCATGGAACCGAAAACTTTCTGCGCAGCAAGCCCCAGGATAATCCCCGCTACACCCGCCGAAGCAAATATACTGATCCCTATCCTCCGGATATTTTCAAAAGACATGAGTACCAGCGCTATGGCCACGAGGATGATAATAAATACGACAATTCGTTCTATGATGTTGTATTGCGTGTAAAGTTTCCGGGAATGCAGGTTGTTTTCTACCGTGATGTCCGCATGCCTCAGGAAAAGCTTCTTGACGATTCCGGTAACAATGATGGCCGCCCAGGCAAAACTGGTAATGAGCAGTATTACTGCGAGTTTTTCCGCGATCTGCCCTATTCCCGCATCCATACTGTAAAAAGTGCTTTTAAACAGGGAGATCACTACCGATAACACAAAGGTCAAGATAGGAAACACGAATTGTTTCAGGTTTTTCAGGGGATTTTTCATAGCAAAAGTCTTTGTTTGCCAATAAAATACGTAAAAAAACAAAAATGTGAAAGCCGGGACACCGGAAAACAGAACAAAAGGGTGGGAGTTTTGGAGTCTTGGAGTTTTGGAATTGGTTAGGTTTTAAGTACGTTATAGTCTGTTTTGAATTATTCAGCTATTTATTTTCAAACAATCAAAAAGCAACACTCCTAACTAAAAAACCAGGAACTCCCGAACTCCGAAACTCATCAACTCCGAAAACAGACTTTTCGCCCTCATTTGCCTTCCATTCCCCGTGAATTTCCTAAATTAGTGGAACCATCACCCCATTACAACATAGGTTTCTCCTGAAAAACACCCTGAATTAATGATCGAAAATATTACTATCGACACGGATAAACTGGTCCGGCTGCGGAAGTACCTGCACCGGCACCCGGAAGTATCGGGCAACGAATATGAAACGGCAAAGACCATACTATCCCTTTTACGGGAATACACCCCCGACGAAATTATAGAAAACCTCGGCGGAACCGGGATAGCTGCTGTTTACGAAGGGAAGGAAAAAGGCAATACCGTCCTGATCCGCTGTGAACTGGACGCCCTGCCCATCCCGGAGATCAATACCTTCGACTACCGTTCCGAAAGCAAGGGTGTGTCGCACAAATGCGGACACGATGGGCATATGACCATGGTAGCAGGGCTGGCCGGGTTACTGCACAAACAACGCCCTGACAAAGGCCGGGTTGTTCTGCTTTTCCAGCCTTCGGAGGAAGACGGGAACGGGGCAAGAAGTGTGCTTTCCGATACCAGATTCAGGGAAATCACCCCCGATTATGTCTTTGCCCTCCACAATCTTCCCGGATTTCCCAAAGGACAGATCGTTATTAAGGATGGGGTTTTTACCCCTGCGGTCAACAGTATTATAATTGCCCTGGAAGGAAAAACCGCCCATGCGGGGGAACCTGAAAAAGGGATCAACCCTGCTCATACTATTGCAACCATCATACAGGAATTTCAGGCACTCGTAAAACCTGACCTGGCCTCTGACGACTTTTGCCAGGTAGCGCCGATACATATAAGAATGGGCGAAAAGGCCTATGGCGTGTCGGCCGGTGAGGGAGAGATCCACTTTACCATTCGCTGCAAGGGAAATGACAACATGAAAAAGATAGAAGAAATTGCAGAAAAAACGGCCCGGGAAACCGCCCGTAAATACGGTTTGAAAGTCAATATTTCCTGGACCCAGAGTTTTTATGCCAATGAAAATAATACACAGGCCGTAGCGTGGATGCGGGAAGCAGCCACTGAACAAGGGTTTGACCTGCACGAAAAAGACACCCCTTTTGGCTGGGGCGAGGATTTCGGCCTGTTCACCCAAAAATACCCCGGTGCCATGTTCGGCCTCGGCGCAGGGGAAAATACCCCTGCCCTGCACAACCCGGACTACGATTTTCCGGATGAGATCATCCCCGTAGGTATCCGGATGTTTTACGAACTGATTAAAAAAGCAACCTCCGGGGAACGGTGATCGGATAATATTGAAAAAGACAGACGGCAGACATTAAAATTGTGCTTTAGCTACCCGGTAATCCCGGCACATGCTTTTCAACTTCTGCTACTAATCGATAAAAAGCTATAAATCATGCATACGAACTCCACGATAGAACTCAGCCTGTCCGCATTGAAGAAGAACCTCTATTTTTTAAAACGGACCTTTGGGCGGAATGTAAAAATATCTTCGGTAGTCAAGGGTAATGCATACGGACATGGCATCAGGGAATTTGCTACCATGGCCCTGCACTGCGGTATTAATCATTTTTCTGTTTTTGATTCCCACGAAGCGAAAAAGGTAAAACAGGTAGTGAAGAAAAACACCGAGATCATGATTATGGGGTTTGTAGACGACGAGGCCATTACCTGGGCAATTGACCATAACGTTTCCTTTTTCGTCTTTGAAAAGGACCGCTTACGAAAGGCTATAAAAGCTGCCAAAAAACTGGGGAAAAAGGCCGGAGTACATATTGAAGTCGAAACCGGAATGAACCGCACGGGTTTCGGGATGCGGGAAATCCCGGGGGTGATACGGTTGTTGCAAAAAGAGAAAGAACACGTAACCCTCAAGGGCCTGTGCACACATTACGCAGGAGCGGAAAGCATAGCCAACTACTACCGGGTCACAGAGCAGATAAAAGTATTCAAAAAAGTACACAGCCAGTTCAACAGGGAGGGCCTCCACCCGGAGACACGACACACGGCCTGTTCTGCCGCGGCCATGATGTACCCCGAAACCCGTATGGACATGGTGCGGATCGGCATCATGCAATATGGTTTGTGGCCCAGCCCGGAAACCTTTGTAAGCCTGCTGAACAAACGAAAAAGCAAGGCTGACCCTCTGGAAAGGGTCATTGCATGGAAAAGCGAAGTAATGAGTATAAAAAAAGTAAAGGCCGGGGATTTTATAGGGTATGGTACCCATTTTATGGCGAAACAAAAAGTGAAGATCGCCATAGTCCCCATCGGGTATTCGCACGGTTACAGCCGCTCGCTCAGCAACCAGGGCCGGGTGCTGATACACGGCCGCAGATGTGTGGTGGTAGGCAGTGTGGGCATGAATATGATGATCGTCGATGTGTCCCAGATACTCGACCTTAAAAAGGGAGATGAAGTGGTTATGATCGGTGCCCAGGGACAGGACGATATGTCCGTAGCTTCCTTCAGTGATTACAGTGACCAGTTGAACTACGAACTCCTAGCCAGGTTATCCAGGGATATCCCGCGAAAAATTGTAGACTGATCTCCGGATTAATTGGCCGGCCACGGATACACGGATGTTTTTTCGGTTGTCCCCTACGGGACTTTTTCCCTTTGGTATCAGCTCTCTTTTAAGGCCCGCTCTTGTCTTCATCAATCGAAAAAGAACATCCGTCCCCGGTATTCCGTCATCAGTCCTCAATAACCAAAAAACTCCGAACTCCCCAACTAACCAACTCCAAAACTTCTTAGTTGATGAGTTTATTAGTTCTTAGTTTTTTAGTTGAGTTGCACAGTGATAGCTTCTTTTTGACTGTTTATTAGCTGCAACATCTAAACATACTAACTCACGAACTCCAAGACTCCCCAACTCCAAAACTACTTAGCTTTCACGGTCCACTCAAAATTAAAGGTGGAAACAACGTCCCCTTTTTCATCCTTGCCCACGGATTGCATCCAGAAAGTCTGTCCTTCCCCGGTGGCTATGGTTTTCTGCAATGCTTCTTCTATACGGTCGCCATCACTGCATATAAAAGTAATCTTTCCTCTGGCCTTCTTGGAAAAAGCGGCATTATTGCTGGCCACGAGCATGGAGATCTTTTTTCCCGTAGCCTGTATTTTGCTGATGACCATGGCTCCGGTAGACAATTCGGCAGCCATACCCTGCACGGCCCAGAACATCGACTTAAACGGGTTCTGATTGATCCACCGGTGTCTTACGGTCACCGCGCAACTCACTCCGTCTATACTTTTCACGCGAACACCACACAACCAGGCCGAAGGTAGTTTGAGCATGGTAAAAGTGTTCAGTTTTGCAGGGCTCATTTTCATAGATGTGCTTTTATGCGACAAGATATTGAAAATATCCTTAGAAAAAGTACAAAACAGACAATAACAAAAATACCCAGGAATTGGATAAAATTCCGGAAAATATTACGGAAGCCCTTTAAACACCGTATTTCAAGCATATTACAATTTCCTTTAAATGTTAATTATATGTTAATTTATAGTACTATGTTTTGCATAATACCTGTTTTTGAATATATATTTGCATAAGAAAATAATAGGTTATGGACTCAACTATCACACAAAATCATAAAAACGTAGCGGCTATCATACACGCTTCTACATTTTCAAAATACCTTATCCCTTTCGGGAATTTTCTGCTTCCGTTGGTCCTTTGGATGTCCAACAAGAAAAATTCCCCTTTTGTGGAATATCACGGCAAGCAGGCCATTAATTTCCAGGTGAGCATACTGCTTTACAATATTGCCCTTTGCATCCTGGCCGTTCCCCTGGCCTTTTTTACCACATGGGATTTCATGGGTTTCACCAATCTGTCTGAACTCAACACACATTCTATAGATATCAATTTCAGAAATATTTTTAATCTCGGGGAATACCTGATACTCTGGGGAGTGTTCGGCACCCTTGCCCTGGGGCTGTTCCTTCTTAACATTATCTGTACCATCATAGCCGCATTACGTGCACACGAGGGCATTCTATACAGATATCCCTTTACCATACCTTTTTTAAGCTAAGACCATCGTTCATCAATCAAAATACCGTCAATCAAAAAACGAACAGTTAATTAAAGCATTATGAACTCATGAAGATCGAAAACACAAAAGCACAGATGCGTAAGGGAGTTCTGGAATACTGCATCCTGTCCATCCTCAGGGATCAGGACAAGTATGCATCAGAGATCCTGGAAACCCTGAAAAACGCAAAGATGCTTGTGGTAGAGGGAACGATATATCCCCTCCTCACAAGGCTAAAGAATGCGGGGTTGTTAAACTATCGCTGGGAAGAATCTACTTCCGGGCCTCCGAGAAAATACTATACCCTTACCGATACGGGAAAATTGTTTTTACATGAACTCTCTTCCACCTGGGAAGAGCTCCACAACGCAGTAACCATTGTAACAAGCCAAAAAACCTCAGACAATGAATAAGACGACAAATATAAACCTGGGCGGACTGTTCTTCCACATTGACGAAGACGCTTACTTAAAGCTCAGGGACTACCTGGACACCATAAAGCGTTCTTTTACCGATTCACAGGGCCGCGATGAGATCGTTGCCGATATCGAAGCACGCATCGCCGAACTCTTTACGGAAAAGATAAAGAACGAAAGACAGGTGATCGGCATGGCCGAAGTAGAAGAGATCATCACCATTATGGGCCAGCCGGAAGATTACCTCGTAGATGAGGAGATCTTTGAAGACGAGCCCAAAAAGGAAACCTCCGCTTCACAACCGCAGCAAAAAACAAGCAAAAAGCTGTTCCGCGATCCTGATGATAAATACATAGGCGGGGTTTCTTCCGGCTTGGGACATTATTTCGGAATCGATGCCATCTGGATACGCCTCCTGTGGATTCTGCTCGTAGTAGGAGGAGCAGGTTCGGGGATAGTGATATACATTCTGCTCTGGATACTGGTTCCCGAAGCCTCGACCACCTCACAGAAACTCGCCATGAAAGGCGAGGCCGTTAACATCAGCAATATAGAAAAGAAAGTGAGGGAAGGCTTTGACGAAGTCTCTGAAAAAGTAAAGAATGTCGATTACAAGAAAGTAGGCAGCAAGGTAAAATCCAGTTCAAGGACCTTCTTTGATTTTCTGGGCGATACCGTACTGGTGCTGCTCAAGGTATTTGCCAAGTTCATAGGCATTATCCTTATCATATGTGCCGCATCCACTATTATAGGATTGTTTATCGGCCTCTTTACCTTCGGCTCCGTGGGTTTTGTGGAAGGGCCGTGGACACATTACATAGAAGTGGTGAACACAACGGGAGTCCCCGTATGGCTGGTATCCCTGTTCAGTTTCCTGGCCATAGGTATTCCGTTCTTTTTCCTGTTCCTCCTCGGACTCAAGATACTGGTCAATAACCTGAAATCCATTGGGAGTACGGCCAAATACGTATTGCTGGCGCTCTGGATCATCGCTGTTATCGGACTTACCATAATCGGCATAAAACAAGCCACAGAAAAGGCATTTACGGCAAGCTCTACGGAAACCAGGCAACTGTCTCTCCCTCTATCCGATACCCTGTGGGTAAAAACCGAAAGTTACGGTTCCTGGGACGACAGGTATTACAATGATGATTTTGACATTGTAATGAACAACGGCACTAAAAAACTATACCTGGAAGATGTTAAAATCAACTTTGCAACCGCAGAAGATTCCCTGCCGCAGGTAAAAATACACAAAAGTGCCGAAAGCAGTAGTTATGAAAAAGCCCGGGAAAAAGCGTCCAATATAGAATATGCGTATTCAATTACGGGCAACGCGCTTTCTTTTCAGGACTATCTGCTTACCGATTACAAAAACAAATACCGTGAACAGGAAGTGGAAATTACCCTGTCGCTCCCCGAAGGCACCGTTGTTTTCATGGACCCTTCACTGAAAAGAAACCTCGGATACAGGTTTGCCAACAATATGGGATATTCCCGATACAATATGCCCGGGCATTACTGGAAAACGGGAAAGGAAGAACTCATTTGCCTGGACTGTGAGGAAGAAACAACGACAACAGAAGATGAGAAAGACGAAAAAATAAAAATAGACAGCAACGGTATTGATATCGACATCAAGGATGAGAATGGGGAAAATTTCAAAATGAAGATTGACGAAAAGGGGATCGAGATCAAGGCCGGAAGCAAAAAAGATACCACGGTATGACGGCTCATCGGTAAATAAACACAGTTCGGTAACAAAACTTACAGCATCCAATAAAAGCATCTGAATTTTGCAATAACAACAATACTATTTAAATCATTCATCTTAATAATCATCTATCAACCAAAAAACGAAACGTTATGACTACAGTAGTAAAAATCCTTATCGCAGCAGCACTTTCCCTTTTTCTGTCCTCCTGTCAATTAGACCGTATCATGGGAGTTACCGGAAACGGCAATGTACAAACCGAAGAAAGGAATATTCCCGAAGGTTTCAACACCATTGAGGCCGGTAACGGGCTGAAAGTCTACATCACACAGGGTCCTGCCACAGCCATTCGTATAGAGGCCGATGAAAATCTCCTAGACATCATCCGTACCGAAGTAAGGGGCGACGAACTCCATGTTTTTTCGGAAAAGAATATTGGCAAGGCCAAGTCTAAAAAAGTATACATCAGTGCCCCGAACATAGAAGCCATTGCTTCCTCCAGCGGAGCCGATGTTTTTGTGGAAAACATCCTGAAAGCCGACCGCCTGGAACTGAAATCTTCCAGTGGCAGTGTACTCCGCCTCGAAACGGAAGCCGATTACATTTCCTGCCGGGCCAGCAGTGGCGCCAACCTTAAAATAAAAGGCAGGGCCAATACCCTGAAAGTAAGGGCCAGCAGCGGCAGTTCCGTAAAAGCCGGCGACCTGGAAGTTGCCGAATGCAATGCAGAAGCCAGCAGTGGCGGTAACATTTCCCTCTATGTCACCAAAGATCTTACGGCAAGCGCAAGCAGCGGCGGGGATATCCGCTACTCCGGTAACCCGGAATCCGTTTCAACAGGTAAATCGGTATCCGGGAGCGTCAGGAAAAATTAAACAATTCGGGCACATGTTATTCTGAGCGAAGCGAAGAATCTCCATGTGCCCGAAAACTTAGCCTATTCCTTTCATTTTCTTCCGGCCTATGGCATATAATAGGAGTAACACGGCCACCATAACGGCAAGCCTCGCAATATAATCGCCATATTTTACGTAAAACGTCTGTTTATTGTTAAGTGCAATGCTTCCTTTCAGGGCGCCCCCGGTGCCGTAGGGTAATGTTTTTAACACATCGCCCTTCTGATCTATAAAAGCAGAGATCCCCGTATTGGCACTCCGGGCTACACTTCTCCTGGTTTCAATGGCCCTTAGCCGTGCATAGCTCAGGTGTTGTTTATGTCCCTGTGAATCGCTCCACCAGCCGTCGTTGGTAATTATGGCGAGGAAATTGGCCCCATTCTTCACATATCCGGTTACAAACTCCCCGTAAATGGATTCATAACAGATAATGGGTGCTGCCCCGTACTCTCCGTTTGCCGAGGTAAACACCGTACGTTTCTTTTGTACAGCACGTGAAGCCACCGTACCGCCCAGGTCGATCATAATATTTCCCAACAGCGGTTCAAGTACATTTTTAAAAGGGAAATTCTCCACACCAACTACCAGTTTCGATTTTATATAATACCGGACACTATCGGTATTGTCGAGCTTTACGGCCGCATTGTAGGCATCGAACCATCCGCCCCCCGGTATTTTGTTGGCTGTGGCCGTAGGTTGTTCTTTCTGCTGGTAACGCCTGTAGAAATCGGCTCCCGTAATAACATTCAAGCCCGGATATTCCCGGGGCAACTGCTGTAGTACGGCCCTGGCGCGGGAACGTTCAAAATTGTCTATATCCGTACCTTCGGAAAGCGTGGTTTCCGGGGCAATTACATAATCGGTATCCGCATCAACCGAATCACGGGCCAGTTCCGTAAGTGCTTTGGCTACAATCCGGTTGTTGAGACTATATTTTTCGCTGTAAGGGTCTACATTCGGCTGTAAAACCACAACATCTACCTTTTCGGCAGGCGCTTCATACCCCTGGTAAATAAACAAAGAAATGATAACCGGAATTGCAATTACCAGCACATTACGGGCTACACCACGGGACAGCTGTTTCTTATCCTTTATCCGGATAAAATGTTCCACGGTCTTGAAAACCCCTATATTCACGATCCAGATCCAGAGGCTACCGCCAAAAGTTCCTGTGTATTCATACCATTGTATCCAGGAAGTGTATTCGGAAAAACCGTTACCCAGGTTGAGCCAGGGCCAGGAGAAATCCCAGTTGAGATGAAACTTTTCAAAAGCGATCCACAGTGCCGGGAGAAATACCAGGTGTATTTTGGAAGGCAGCTTCCGGGCCACCAGGTGATACATCCAGAACACAAGCGTCATCAGCAGTGAATTGACCACTATGGCAAAGAACATACCGAAACCCGTGGAATACCATATCCACCATGTGGTTATGCTGTTCCACACCGCAAAGGTGAGATAGGCATACCCGAAAACTTTCAGTCCCCTTCTCTTCCGGCCGGATGTCCTTATATTTTTTTCGGCGAGGAGCAACGGCACAAAGGCCATAAAAAGCAGGACGGGAACTCCGTACACAGGCCAGCCCGCAGCGAGTAACAAGCCCGATACCAGGGCGAGAAGCAAGTTGTTTTTTGTCATTTTTACTGTATTAACCATATATTCCGGGATGCGGTACCGGACTTATTAACCTTATAAACGGGCAAGTTACCAAACTTATGTGAAAAATCACCCGTGCAATTTAAACAAAAACCTTCATGCTGCCCTCACCTGTCAACCTTTGTCGTCAGGTAAAAAAATCCATAGTTTTATGCGCTGTGTTTTCCGGTTTATGCTGATATTCTGCTGTTTTCGGTTTTTCTTTGCAGGATTTAAGAGGTATTTTTATCTTAACAAGGCCATAAGACAATAACTTTTCAGCTATATTCTCTTTTGTCTTTTCACAGCAAAAATTTAATGGTATTTTTACCAAAACTTTATACCGGATGAAACGACATATTCCAAATATCCTCACCCTTCTTAACCTCCTTTGCGGCACCATAGCCGTGATACATGCCGTACTCGGACGAATGGAGACCGCGGCACTTTTTGTATTCCTCGGTATCCTTTTCGACTTTTTTGACGGGTTTGCCGCAAGAAAGCTCAATGTACAGAGTGAAATGGGCCTGCAACTGGATTCCCTTGCCGATGTGGTAACGAGCGGGGTGGTACCCGGCATTGTTATGTATCACCTGCTGCAAATGAGCGTGGACCCCGGCTCATGGGAACATGAACTTTCTGTCGACCTGACCACAGCTGAAGGGTTTCTCCCTTTCCTGGGGCTGCTTATCCCCCTGGCCTCTGCATACCGCCTGGCCAGGTTCAATATTGACGATGACCAGCAGACATCGTTTACTGGACTCCCCACCCCGGCCAATACACTGTTTATTCTTTCGCTCCCGTTGATCCTTATCTATCAGGGCAGCGACCTGGCCATTACAATTATCCGCAATACCTGGGTGCTTATCAGTATAACGCTTCTCAGTTGTTACATACTCAATGCCAACATAAAACTGTTTGCCCTGAAATTCAAGAACTGGGGATTCAAGGAAAATACGGTGAAATATGTTTTTCTCATCCTCTGTGCAGTATCACTGATTCTCCTGAAATTTGCCGCTATCCCCGTGATCATCATACTCTACATCGTCATTTCGCTAATGACAAAAGAACCGTCTTCCGGGCAGGGATAACGAAGTATACCACGTTCTCCATATCATGCCCTCGGGATACAAGGATAAGATCATTCGCTTTGCATTTACCTGCCGACAAACAATTTCTCTTCTCTAGCAGGCAGACTCCCGTTACCAGTGGTCATACTCCGACCGGAAAATACTAAAATTCTTGTTGTCAATAATATATTTCTTTAACACCGGCTAATTGAAAACAAGATACAGGCCACAGACTTCTATATTGTAAATACAGTACCACTACCAGCTATTTCCGGCTTGACTGAAAGATTATTAAACGGACCAACCACAATTATTAAAATATAACCTTCACCTTTTAACCTGTAATACTTTCAAAAACAATTGTTAAACTTTCGAAATATGATAGTAATACTATTATATTTGTTGGCATTTCACAGATCATAGTTATGGATAATATATTGGGAAATATCAGATTACGGATCAATGAGAAACTCTATCTCAAAGATCCCGAAACCTCCACCCTGGGTAAAAAGATTTTGGAGCACAGTATTTTGTTAATAGACAAAATAGGCTTTGAGTCTTTTACTTTTAAGAAACTGGGACAATCTATCGGATCCAACGAGAGTTCGGTATATCGTTATTTCGAAAACAAGCACAAATTACTGCTTTACCTGTCTTCCTGGTATTGGTCGTGGATGGAGTACCGCATGGCCCTGGCTACCCTGAATGTTGAGCCGCCCCTGAAGCGGTTGCACATAGCCATCGGAAAAATAACGGAAGCAGTAAAAGATGACGACAATACAACTTTTATCCGGGAATCGGTATTGAACAGGATCATCATTGCAGAGTTTACCAAGACATTCCTCACCAAAGAGGTGGATGAAGAGAACCGGCAGGGCTTTTTTCTGGTTTACAAAAGTGTTATCAACAGGCTCGCGGCACTGATTTCGGATGTAAATCCGGATTATCCGTATATAAAAAGCCTTGCTTCTTCCATTGTAGAAGGAGCTTTACACCAGCGTTACCTGAAAGATCACTTTACGACGATTACGGATTTTTGTGAAAAAGAAAAGAATATCACCGCGTTTTATATAGAAAACATTAATAAAATATTGCTATGACTCCTATCCAGCGATTTCGCAACATGCTGCGTCTCGATAAAAAAGACATTTACCAGATTATCCTGTATTCCATCCTGGCGGGGATTATAAGTTTATCTCTTCCGTTGGGCATCCAGTCCATCGTAAATTTCCTGCAGGCGGGGAAAGTGAGCACTTCCTGGGTGGTATTGGTAATCATAGTGGTTGCAGGAGTAGCTATGGTGGGTATTTTCCGGATTATGCAATACAGGATTACAGAAAACCTTCAGCAGAAAATATTCGTACGATCTTCTTTTGAGTTCGCATATCGTTTTCCGAAGATCAAATTTGACAGGTTATATCCCTATTCTCCACCCGAGCTGGCAAATCGTTTTTTCGATACGCTTACCGTGCAAAAGGGGTTTTCCAAATTGTTGCTGGATATTTCCGGGGCGGCACTACAAATACTTTTCGGTATTGTCCTGCTGTCGCTGTATCATCCTTTTTTTATTTTTTTCGGAATTTTTCTAATCGTCCTTTTGTACCTTATCTTCAGACTGAATTTCTATCCGGGACTTTCCACAAGCCTGGAAGAATCCGACTACAAATATAAGGTAGCTCATTGGTTACAGGAGATTGCCCGGAATCATCTGAGTTTTAAAAGTAATAAACTATTCGATTTTGCCCTGCATAAAAATGACAGACTCGTAAACAGTTACCTGGAGCAAAGGGAAAATCATTTTAGCATACTTAGAAAACAGTTCATCCAGCTAACCGGGTTTAAGGTACTCATCACCGCCGGCCTACTGATTATTGGAGGAATACTGGTGCTTAACGAGCAGATGAACATCGGACAGTTTGTCGCGGCGGAGATCATTATTTTAACCATTATTACCGCGGTGGAAAAACTCTTTTCCGGTATTGAACTGTTTTACGATGTACTTACCTCCCTGGAAAAGATAGGCAAAGTAGTAGATATGGATCTGGAGTCCGCTTCAGGTCCGGAGAATACCGATTACCTGCTGGATTCCGATACTATGCGTATCGAAACCGATAAGCTCTCCTATAAATTCCCGGATTCCGAGAATTTTATCCTGCAAAATGTTTCCCTGACCATAAATCAGGGAGATCGTATTCTGATCGACGGAGCAAACGGTGCGGGTAAAACCACCCTTATACGTCTATTGAGCCGGGTCATAGAACCTACAGGCGGTACCATCTTTATAAACAATGCCAATTACAGTAAATATGCCATTGACGATTATCGTTCCTGCATAGGTACCATAACAATCAACGACAATCTTTTTGAAGGGACAATTCTGGAAAACATTACCTGTAAAAATCCGGGAATACCCCTGCAGGAGATACACAATGTTATTGAAAGTATGCAGCTTACGACATATATAAAATCCTTACCGAACGGACTGGATACCATGGTTCATTCCGAAGGAAAACAGTTGAGTTCTTCCATAATTCAGAAAATATTGTTGGCCAGGTGTATTATTTCCGACCCTAAAATACTCTTTCTGGAAGAGCCACTTGAAAAGGTAGACGAGCTGTCTGCAAAAGGCATCATAGACTATCTGACTGCAAAAGATAAGAACTGGACAGTGATAATTATCTCTAAAAATGAATATTGGAAAGAAAAGTGTAACAAAAGGTTCTTTTTAACCGAAGGAACATTAAAAGCATAAGACAGATGTTGAACATTTCAGAGAACCGTATCGATAAGTTGGTGGATATGTCTCAATATACCTCTGCAAGGATTTTTGCCGACAATAAACACTACAGGATCATAAGAAAAGTGGTGTGGGGTGTGGCCATAGTTATTCTCCTTGTCTTGTTTCTGCCCTGGACACAGAATATTAAAGGATCGGGCTATGTAACTACGCTAAGACCGGAACAACGTCCGCAAACAGTGCATGCCATTATAGGAGGGCGAATAGAAAAATGGTATGTACAGGAAGGAGATTATGTACACAAGGGAGATACCATCATGTTTTTGTCTGAAACAAAGGATTCTTACTTCGATCCCAATCTTATCGCCAATACAGAAGATCAGGTAAAAGCCAAAGAGGATGCCGTAGAGTCCTATACCGAAAAGGTCAATGCCCTGACCCAACAAATAAAAGCCATAAAAAGAGAACGGGGACTAAAACTAAAACAGGCACATAACAAGCTGGAACAAAGCAGGCTAACGGTTACCAGCGATAGTATAGACCTGGAAGCGGTAAAAACCCAGTTAAGTATAGCCGAAACCCAATATAACCGGGCATTTAGCCTGAACAAGGAAGGATTGAAACCAATGACCTATGTAGAGGAAAAAAAGGTTAAGCTCCAGGAAATGCAGGCCAAAAAAATAACCCAGGAAAACAAATACCTGGCCAGTCAGAACGAATTGATCAATGCCGAAATGGAGCTCACCCGGCTCAATGCAGCCTATGCCGAAAAGCTCGCAAAGGCACAGAGTGATATTCAAACCGCACTCAGCACGCGTTTCGACACAGAATCCCAGGTGAGCAAACTCCGGTCGCAGTACGCCGGTTATATTATCCGCCGTGGCATGTATTACATTACCGCTCCGCAAGACGGATATATAAATCGCGCATTGAAGTCCGGTATCGGGGAAACCATAAAGGAAGGGACTTCCGTAGTGAGTATTATGCCAACAAACTTTGATATTGCCGTGGAGACTTATATAGAGCCTCTGGATTATCCGTTAATTCACAAAGGAGGAAAAGTACGTATATGGTTTGACGGTTGGCCTACTATTGTATTCAGCGGGTGGCCGGGGGTTTCATACGGCACTTTCGGCGGAGTTATTGTAGCCAAGGAAAACTTTATCAGTGCCAACGGAAAATACCGTGTACTCATCGCCCCGGACCCGGAAGAGAAGGACTGGCCCAAAGAACTGAGCGTTGGTGCCGGATCACAAACACTGGCACTGTTGGACGATGTGCCCATCTGGTTTGAAATATGGCGTACATTAAACGGATTTCCTCCTAATTTTTATAACACTCCGGAATCGGGAGAAAGTACTAATGAGAAAAAGAAATAATACACATGTGTAGTGAGATCATTAGAAAGGCACTCCGGGTTTCCCTAACACTTTTCGGATTGTTTGCGGTTTTCAACCCGATTCGTGCCCAGGAATTATCCGACGAATTTACATACGAGGAGTTCCTGGCTTATGTTAAAAAGTATCACCCCATAGTAAGGCAGGCCAACCTGGTGCTTTCAGAATCACAGGCAAAACTGCTGAAAGCAAGAGGGGCATTCGATCCCAAACTGGAGGCTGATTTTTCCAAAAAGAACTACGATGACAAGACCTATTATTCCCTCTTCAACGGAAGCTTTAAAATACCTACCTGGTACGGTATAGAAATCAAGGCGGCTTTCGATAAAAATGAGGGGGTATATATGAACCCGGAAAATTATGTCCCTCAGGACGGGCTCACCTCCCTTGGGATTACAATACCCGTAGGACAGGGATTATGGATAAACGACCGTATGGCAGAACTAAAAAAAGGGAAGCTGTATGTAAAACTCAGTAATTACGAACGAACACTCGCTACTGTAGATGCTATTTCCGAGGCATCGGTGGCATATATGAACTGGAAACGGGATTATGAAAAGGTAAAACTATACGAAGATTTTTACAGGAATGCCGTGGAAAGGCAGGAATGGATCGTAAGATCTATCGTATTGGGGGAACTTCCGCCTATAGACAGTGTGGAATCGGGAATTGTATTAAAAACCAGGAAACTGGAATGGGAAAAGGCCAGACTGAAACTCACAAAAAGCCGCCTTAAAATGTCCAATTATTTATGGACCGAGAACAATATCCCCCTGGAACTGTCTGAACACATGATACCGCAACAGAACCTGAAAGATCAGATACTGGATGTACTCTCACTGGACAACCTTCTTACGGAAGAAATCAATATAGAGAACCATCCGAAGATCAATGCTCTGAATACCAAAATAAATATTCAGGAAGTGGACCGTAAGTTAAAAGCCAATAGCATGTTACCGAAACTAAGCCTCGGTTACAGTTATATTTCCGAACCATCGTACATAGACGGTTTTCGTATGGAGGATTACAAGATCAGGGCAACGTTTTCCTTTCCTGTTTTCCTCAGGAAAGAACGTGCCGAGATGAAGTTGGCAGATATTAAGTTGAAAAACTCCAGATTCGGGTTGCAATTTGAAAAGCAGGCACTTCAAAACAAGATCAGGGCACAGTATAACGAACTGAATTCTTACCGGCAGCAGATTATAATTAACGAAGACCTGGTGGAAGATTACCAGCAAATGCTCAACGGAGAGGTAAAACTTTTCGAGATGGGAGAGAGTTCCATTTTCTACATTAATACCCGGGAAAATAACCTGGTAAAAGCCAGGGTATCCAATATAGACCTGAAAAACACCTTCTTCCTCTCGGCTATAGAACTGTATAAGACACTTGCCGTTCCTGAAGAAGATTAATGAATAACTTCACACGGAATATATGTCCCCGCCCTTCCGGAAAGTCATTATTTATCGGGATGGGGACCAAGCGTTCCGTATAAAACTCCCTTTTATGCAGGCTCGGATAATAATGATAAAAATGCTTCGGGTTACGGAATTTCTTATAGTGAAATAATATCACAATACCCGTCATTTCACTATCGGACAATCCGGAAACATGCCTCCTTACTTTTTCCCCGCGTATGCATACATACACGTCAGGTGTGATTTTTCACGGAAGTGTATTTCCGTTTCCGGATAAACATGAAGACGATGCCGAACACGGCCAGAAGCACCAGGGGAAAGCCGAGATTGACCAGTTTCCAGCGGGTACGTTGTGCGGCCACCTTTTCCTTGTCGAGGAAAGGGATCGCCACTTTCTTGCTGCGTATATAGATAAGGCCGCTTTCGTCCAGCAAGTAATTGACACAGTTTTTCAGGAATTCCTTGTTACCGTAGAAGTTGTTGGTCCACTTATCATAGCCCAGTTCCAGCGGACGGCCTTTGTTCAACTGGTTTTTTATCAGGTCGCCATCCGAAATGACGATCATTTTGGTGTCTTTCCCTTCTTCCCTGTAGTTGGACAGTTCAAGCGGTTTTACACGGTTCTTATACATCGAATTGAACGTTCCTTCCAGTAAAACGGCCAGGGGTTGGTTGCCGTTATTATAGCTTTCCTTGTCCGGTTCCCTGGTAATAATATCCAGATTGATCTCCGCAGGTGTCCCGACGGTCTTGGAAAGCGGGGAGCTGGAAAGCAGTACTGTTTTTTTAATCCCGTTTTCAAGCGTATCCATGGCATTGGCAAACTCAAAACGGAGCGCTTCTATGTTATTGTTCACCGGGTGGTTATCTCTGGAAAAAACCATGGGTGAATAATACCAGGGATAAGGATCATAGCGCGATTCATTCCCCTCACCCGTGGCCAGGACAACCTGGGTGAAATACAGGTCGTTGACCAGTACGGGGTTTATCCGCACGCCGTACGAGAAGAACATATCGCCTAGGTTCAGGTCCCGTGGCAGCGCATACGTCTTCCCCGATTCGTTGTACAGGCTATCCATTTCGGCATTCACCTGGTCTATAAGCCACAACGACCTTCCGCCATTCATTACATACTGGTCCAGCACGGCTTTTTCGTTGTCTGTAAAGATTTCGGTAGGTTTGGCAGCCAGTATCATATCGTATTTTTCCAGTTCCGCCAGGGTCCTTTCCGGAGATGTGGCTACCGAATCCAGTGTAAACGGCGCCAGGTTGTAATAATCCCTGAGGGTCGACAGGAAATCGGCCATATAAATATCGTTAAGTTCCCCGTTGCCCCGCAGTACCGCTATGTTTTGTTTGTCTTTAATGGTAAGCCGTGCAAAGGCATCGGCAAATACGTATTCCAGTTGTTGTACCGAATTTTTTACACGTTCTTCGTCCGTGGCCCCGAGCTTGTTCTTCAGGAGGGATATCCTTACACTTTTATTTCCGTAATTGGCCAGCGCCCAGGGGAAGAGTATTTCTTGGGAGACCTTCCCTCCTTTTTCCCGGGAAAAATTAAGCGGGGTAAGTCCTATGGACTGCAGTTCCCGGATAATGGCATCAGCGTTTTCCTCGTCCTCCAGCGGGTCTACAAAGTTGAATTGTACGTTTTTATTCCGCGCTGCAAATTCTTCCAATAACTGCCTGGTCTCATCCTGGAGTTTACGGAATTGCGGCGGAAGATCGCCACCCAGGAAAACATCGACATGCACGGGACTTTCCGTTCTTTCCAGGGGCTTTAACGAGGCTTCGGAAAGTGTGTAGCGCTTATCCCGGGTAAGGTCGAACCTGCCGTAAAATGATGCGGATATATAATGCAGTACCACAAGTATTACGAGAACGCCCGCCACGGGGAGGATATGTTTTCTTTTTACTTTAACTGGCATCGGGACGGTTTTTTAGTTTTACAACGGTTATATAAAGAAAAAAGAACGCTACAGACAAAAAGTAGAGCATATCGCGGGTATCGAGAACGCCACGGCTAATGCTGTCGAAATGTGCTTTCATGCCCAGTGCCGAGATTCCGTTGCCCATCCCCAGGTTGGCAAGCCCCTCAAAACCGTAATAAAAGAGGAAACACACAAACACGGAGACCAGAAATGCCACGATCTGGTTTTCAGACAAGGTAGAAGCAAAGATCCCTATAGCCGTATAAGAAAGCACCAGGAAAAGGAGGCCAAAATAAGACCCCAGGGTACTGCCCGTATCGAGATTGCCCTCCGGGTTTCCGAGTTCCCGGACCGTAAGCACATAAAGTAAAGTGGGGAGCAATGCAATGACCACAAGGACAAAAGCACCGGAATATTTTCCGAGGACGATCTGCCAGGCGCTTAACGGGCGGGTAAAGAGCAGTTCCAGGGTCCCCAGCTTTTTTTCATCGGAAAAACTTTTCATGGTGACCGAAGGGATAAGAAACAGCAATATCCACGGTGAAAGCTGAAAAAAACCAGTGAGATCGGCAAAACCGGAGTTGAATATATTGTATTCACCGTCAAAAACCCAAAGGAACAGTCCGTTCAGCACAAGAAAGATGGCAATCACAAGATAGCCAACGGGAGAAGCAAAAAATGAAGTTATTTCCTTTTTTAGTATTGCGAACATAGTTCGGTATTCGGTGTTAGGTAATCTATGATCGGTTCATATTCCTCCGTATACGGATTACCTCTGAATTAGGTTATTATAAAAAGCGTATGGTCACCACATCTCTGTAATTCAGTCCCAGCAAACTGGATGCACCTCCTACGGTTTCCAGGTTGCTCCGGTAAATGGCCAGCTCTATATATCCGGCAGAATTGAACACCGCCAGCCGCTTTCCGTCATCGTCACGCCTGGGCTTTTCCACGGAGAAGTTGACAATATCGCTGTATTTGTTATGTATTTTATCAAACCTGTAATTCCGGGCATACAGTTCAAAATCCCTTCCCTTCCGCACGTTTTCAAACAACTGCCTGGAAATATTGGTCACGACGTTGCCGTAATTATCCACATAGATCACATGCCCCGTTACCTGGTCCTGCTCGGTGTTTATGATAGGCGCAAAGGTTTTCAGCGATTTCATTTTGTCTACCGGTTTCCCCACAACTTCCAGCGTACCTCCACGAGCGATATGGCAGGCTACCTTTACAAAAACGTCCTTACAGGGGAAAATGGTATCCAGATCGTTGTAAATATTTATTTCCACGATCTTTTCCGGTTTTCTTTCCCCGGCCACGAAAGCTATCACCCCGTTATCGGCACCGACAAAAAAATGATCGTCCAGCAATACGGCAATGTGCCGGTTCTCCGGGGTGCGTTCCGAATCTACCCCGAAGACGTGGATACTCCCCTTCGGAAAATCCTTGTAGGCATTCTTTAAAATATAGGCTGCTTCGAGCACATTAAACGGACTCACGGAATGCGATACATCCACAATTCTAACGTCTTCCGATTCGCTGTAAATCGCTCCCTTGATGGCCCCTACAAAGTGGTCTTTTTCTCCGAAATCCGTAGTTAAACTTATTATAGCCATATAACAGTACCGACGCTTTTTTTGTGTAATTTAGCAAGAAAATAATGCGTTATCGCATTTATATCTCAAAGGGGTATAGCAAAGCACAAACGTACTAAAAAAACAGGGGATAAACCATATGGCAGGACATACATTTTTGTAGTATCTTTATGGAAGAATAACCACTGTTTTGCGAAGCGGATCCCTGATTTGGCTTCAGCTTCGACACGGCAGTTTTCGTCACCCGGAAAGCAAACATTAAAAATTAATCAAACCCGACAGCTTTTGAACGAAATAATAGTAGAACTTACCGAGATAAACCCGAGGGAATTCTTCGGCGAACAAAACATCAACATCGAACTGCTCAAAAAATACTTTCCGAAACTGAAGATCGTAGCCCGGGGCAACAAGATAAAAGCCTATGGCGACGAGGAACTGCTGGAAGAGTTTGACAAACGCCTGGACATGCTGGTCATGTATTTCGGAAAATACAACAAACTGGACGAAAACACCATAGAACGTATCCTCACCAGTGACGACAAGGACGTTTACGAATCTCCCATACTGGAAAACGGGCAGGTATTGCTGCACGGCGTTAACGGCAGGCTCATCAAGGCACAGACCGTAAACCAGCAACGCCTGGTGGACCAGATGAAAAAGAACGACATGGTCTTTGCCATTGGCCCGGCAGGTACGGGAAAAACCTATACCGGGGTGGCCCTGGCCGTAAAAGCGCTCAAGGAAAAACAGGTAAAACGCATCATTCTCACACGGCCGGCAGTGGAAGCCGGCGAAAACCTCGGGTTCCTCCCAGGCGACCTGAAAGAAAAGCTCGACCCGTACATGCAGCCGCTTTACGATGCCCTCAGAGACATGATCCCCGCAGAGAAGCTGCAGAATTACCTCGAAACGGGTATCATCCAGATCGCTCCCATGGCCTTTATGCGCGGACGAACGCTGGACAATGCTTTCGTGATCCTCGACGAAGCTCAGAACACCACACATGCCCAGATGAAGATGTTCCTCACCCGTATGGGCAAAAACGCCAAGTTTATGATCACCGGCGACCCGGGGCAGATAGACCTGCCGCGAAGGATCATTTCCGGACTTAAAGAAGCCATATTAGTATTGAAAGATGTTAAAGGCATAGGTGTCGTATACCTGGACGACAAAGACGTTATACGCCACAGGCTGGTGAAGAATATTATCGAGGCCTATAAAAAGATTGAGCATAACAGTACTAGTTGAGACGGTGGTTTCGGTACGATTTTCTGCGAAAATCACTCAACCACCTTCGTACCTTCCTTTCCTTATATTTTGTAAAGGCCTGAATGTCCTGGCGAAGCGAAGGATGTACCAAAATCACCAGTGGTTTCAGTATGGTTTTCTTTGAAAATCACTCAACCACCTCAACATACCCGGAACGAAGGTGGCTGAGTGCCCCGGCTCCGCCGGGGTGTATCGAAGCCACCGATAACCCGGCCACAAACGCCCCAACTCCTGAACTTTTACCGTATATTTGCGTGAAAAATCAGTACAGTACAACATGAGTAACAATACCATAACCTCCACCAACTATAATTTTCCGGGACAAAAAGATGTTTACAAGGGGAAAGTCCGTGAAGTATACTCCCTGAATGAGGACCTGCTGGTCATGATAGCTACAGACCGGCTCTCGGCATTTGATGTGGTGATGCCCAGGGGTATCCCTTACAAAGGACAGATACTGAACCAGATCGCTACCAAAATGATGAAGGCTACAGAAGACATCGTACCTAACTGGCTCATTGCCACTCCCGATCCTAACGTAGCTGTGGGCCATCGGTGCACACCTTTTAAAGTGGAAATGGTGATCCGGGGATACCTTTCCGGTCATGCTTCCCGGGAATACAAGGCGGGAAAACGCCTTCTTTGTGGCGTATCCATGCCAGAAGGAATGAAGGAAAACGACAAGTTCCCCGAACCCATTATCACCCCCTCCACCAAAGCAGACGACGGCGCCCATGACGAAGATATATCACGTGAAGACATCCTGAAACAAGGTCTCGTTTCCGAAGAAGACTATGTTCAGCTGGAAGCTTATACCAAAGCCCTTTTTCAACGAGGGACGGAAATCGCTGCACAACGGGGGCTTATTCTCGTAGATACCAAATATGAATTCGGAAAGACCAAAGACGGTAAAATCGTATTGATCGACGAAATACACACACCCGACTCGTCCCGGTACTTCTACGCCGACGGCTATCAGGAACGCCAGGACAAGGGCGAAAAACAGAAACAACTATCCAAGGAATTCGTACGCCAGTGGCTTATAGAAAACGGATTCCAGGGCAAGGAAGGCCAGCAGATCCCAACGATGAGTGATGAATATATCACCTCGGTATCTGAGCGCTATATCGAACTTTACGAACAGATCACAGGAGAACCGTTTGAAAGGGCTGACATCAGCGATATTGAAGCCCGTATCGAGAAAAATGTGATGGGGTACTTGAGTTCTAAAACCTAAATTGAACTTCCAGAGCCCAGATATGTCTTCCATGGGATTCTTCGCTTCGCTCAGAATGACACGTTTGGGCTCTGGATGTCCATGATTATACCTTTTGCTTTTCTGAAGGCAGGAAAACGGTGAGCAATCCCAGCAACGGCAGGAAAGAACACATTTTAAATACGTAACGGATACTGGTGGCATCGGCCACATCACCCAGCACGGCCGAACCTATTCCGGCGATACCGAAGGCAAAACCGAAAAACAGCCCGGAAACCATACCTACTTTACCTGGGATGAGTTCCTGTGCATAGACCAGTATGGCAGAAAAGGCCGAAGACAGTATCAGCCCGATAAGAACGGTAAGCACTCCCGTCCAGAACAGGTTTACGTAAGGCAATAAAAGCGTAAAAGGTGCTATTCCCAGTATACTGAACCAGATCACATATTTACGTCCGAACCGGTCGCCCAATGGTCCTCCGAAGAAAGTTCCGGCGGCTATGGCAAAGAGAAATACAAACAGATATACCTGCGAAGCCTGTACGGAAACATCAAACTTGTCGATCAGGTAAAAGGTATAATAATTCGTAAGGCTGGTCATATAGATATACTTGGAAAAAATAAGGAACAGCAGTACAACTACAGACCATGTGACCTGTCTTTTGGAAAGGCGGTGTCCCAGGGCATGGTCATTCTTCTTTTTCTTTCTGGCCGGGAGCCTGTGTAGGTTATTACTGTACCACCGGCCTACGCGGGACAATACGATAATGGCCAGCATGGCCGCCAGCGAAAACCAGATCACGGAAAACTGTCCGAACGGTACAATGATCATCGCCGCAAGCAAAGGTCCGAGCGAACTCCCGGCGTTCCCGCCCACCTGGAAAAGCGATTGTGCCATGCCGTGTCTTCCTCCCGAAGCCATATGGGCAATGCGGGAAGCTTCCGGATGGAACACAGACGACCCCATTCCGATAAGCCCCACTGCCACAAGTACGGTAGCAAAATTGGGTGCCATAGACAGTACGACCAGGCCGGTAAGGGAAAATCCCATTCCGATAGCCAGGGAATATGGCTTGGGGTATTTGTCCGTATACAATCCCACCAACGGTTGTAACAGGGAAGCCGTTAGCTGGAACGTAAGGGTAATTAGCCCTATCTGGGCAAAACTTAGCTTAAAAGATTCCTTCACTAACGGATAGATGGAAGGAATGAGCGATTGCAGGGTATCGTTCATTAAATGTGAAAAACTCAGGGCGAATAATACCGGGAAAACGGTCTTTTCCGCCGAAGTCTCCGGGTTTACGTAGGTAGAAGAATTTTTATGCATAGCAAATGAGGATTTTTCAAGCCACAAATTTATGGCATCCCGTATTTTCAAATACTTGTTTTCCGTACTTTTTACGATGTCCAAACTGTTAAAACAGTTCCCTGTAAATTGCCTAATTTTAAATACTTTTGCATCAAACAGAAAGCCATGCTGCCAAACGATACTATCATAGCCTTAGCGACGCCCAGCGGTGCGGGTGCCATTGCCGTTCTCCGGATTTCGGGAAAGGAAGCCATAAACATTGTGGACGCAAAATTCCGGTCGGTAAAAGGGAAGAAACTGTCCGGACAAAAGAGCCATACCATTCATCTCGGCCATATTGTTGACGGTGCTAAGGTACTGGACGAAGTTTTGGTGAGCATATTCAAGGGACCTCACTCCTACACCGGGGAAAATGTAGTGGAAATTTCCTGTCACGGCTCTCCCTACATACAACGGGAGATCATCCAGCTTTTCTTAAGGAACGGTTGCCGTATGGCCGATGCGGGAGAATTTACCCTGCGCGCATTCCTCAACGGCAAGCTCGATCTCAGTCAGGCCGAAGCCGTGGCCGACCTCATCGCTTCGGATAACGAGGCTTCTCACCAGATAGCCATCCAGCAGATGCGCGGTGGTTTTTCCGGGGAAATAGAAAAACTGCGCCAGGAACTCCTCGACTTCGCTTCCCTCATAGAACTGGAACTCGACTTTGCCGAAGAAGATGTGGAATTTGCCGACCGAAGCCGGTTCGAAGAACTCCTGAAACGCATAGAACTGGTCCTGAAACGGCTGATCGATTCGTTCGCCGTAGGTAATGTTATTAAAAACGGCATTCCCGTTGCCATTGTAGGTGCACCCAACGTAGGGAAATCCACCCTGCTCAATGCTCTACTCAATGAAGAAAGGGCTATCGTAAGCGACATCGCCGGAACCACCCGCGATACTATTGAAGATGAAATGGTCATTGAAGGCATTGGTTTCCGGTTTATAGATACGGCAGGTATCCGCGAAACGGAAGATGTGATAGAAAGCATCGGCATTAAAAAGACTTTTGAGAAGATCACCCAGGCACAGGTGGTCATTTATCTTTTCGATGCCAGTCATTTTGGAGAAAACAGTGATACCATAGTGGTGGAAATCGAGAAAATAAAGAACAAGTTCCCGCAAAAACCCCTCCTTATCCTGGCCAACAAAATAGACCTGGCCGACACGAATCAAATAAAAAACAGCCTGGACTACGAGAACCTGCTGCTTATCTCAGCCCGGGAAAACATTGGTACCGAAAACCTGAAAGACAAACTGCTGGAATTTGTAAACACAGGGGCACTCCGCAATAACGAGACTATCGTCACCAACAGCCGCCATTACGACGCCCTGCTCAAGGCTTTGGAAGAAATTCAGAAGGTACAGCACGGGCTGCAATCCGGCCTGTCCGGGGATCTTCTGGCCATTGATATCCGCGAGGCGTTATATCATTTCGGGGAGATCACGGGGCAGGTAACCAATGATGAGTTGCTGGGAAATATTTTTGCTAATTTTTGTATTGGTAAATAAATTTATCAAACAACACCAAAAAACATCTTACCAACACAAACAAAATCAATACATTACAAAAAATATTTTGGCCTAAGGCTTTTTTCAGGAAACAAAAGATGCAGCACTCTCCTGCATCCTGAAGAACAAAAAAGTCTAAAACTCCCCTCTCTAGACTTTGTTATTCAATTTTAGTCAGAACCAAAACCGTGAAATTATTGATTCCGGGAGTACCTCCCCGACTTCCTGTGTATAAACCACGACATAAAACCGATCACTGTTCCTACACAGAGTGTTGTCCATAACGCCTTCTGATCTGCTGTCAAAGCCAGCCCGATAAAGATCATAGAGGTTATTGCCATGGTCCTTGCCAGTATCTTTAAACCAAAGCTATTCTGAGCCTTACTGCTTTCATCTGCCGGTTTTGTTTTTTCCCCGTGACTGACTGTATCTTTGATCTTTTTATACAGGCGGTACTCTTCAGAAACTTTACCCCAACTTCTCGCCCATATTTCGTAACCCGATAAAAATAAAATGGGAATAAGGGAGCCTGCCAGCATTTCTTCTGCCCTGTTTAATGAAATACCGGTTAACAAGGGATGCAGAAATTTAAGGTAGAGATTCAGGGAAAGGCCCAGGAGGGTACACCACAAGATTGATTTTCCCGTATGATACCGGGAGAACAATGCCCATATAGGCGGACCGTACAAGGAGCATCCCGTTACTGCCCCTACGCTTAAAACTATTTCCACTATACCTCCGGCGGATGGCACCAACAGTGCTACACCAATAGTCATAATTCCAAAAACAATAACAGCAAGTTTGGCTATAAGCATCAGATGCTTCGGTTGGGTATCAGGCCGGACCGACTTATATAAATCATTAGTAAACACAGCCGCTGCCAGGTTTAAGGTCGTATTTACGGAGCTCGCCGTAGCGAACACCATACCTCCCAGCATCAATCCCACCAGTCCCCGGGGGAGTACGGCCTTACACATCATCAGGTAAGCTCCTTCATTTTCCAATCCGGACAAATCCGGGTTGACCACCCTGTAAATCATGGGAGGCAACATCCATACAAAGGGACTTATGAGATACAGTATCGCAAACAGATATCCTACCTTTCTGGCCGACTTGGGACTATCTACACTGGTATACCGCTGGACATAAGCCCAATTCCCTCCGATAAAAATTCCGTTATAAATACCGAAAGCCAGTAAAAAAAGCCAGGAATATTCTTCGTTCACCGGCATAAAGAAATCGGGAGGGGCATGGGTAAATAATTCTTCTACGCCCCCTATTTTATCAAATGCCAGCGGTACTACAATAAGTACCGCTCCTGTAAGTACTATAAACTGAATAACATCCGTAATCATTACCCCCCAAAGGCCTCCGACAGCAGTATAGATAATAATTAAAATCCCCAGTACCAGGATACAGGCTTCAATGGGAAATCCCGTGGATACATTTATAATTTTAGCCACCGGGTAAAGGAAGGCCCCGGTATACATCAGAGAGATCAGCAGAATAAGATAACTGTAAAATTTCTGAACGGTCAGTCCCAACCGTCTGGACACAAATTCCGCTGCCGTCAATGCACGTGATTTTTGCCATGCAGGGGCGATAAACATACCTACGAAAAACCCTCCGAGACACATGGTAAGCTGAATGGCTATGGAAACAAAACCATACTGGTAGGCTATGGATCCCCACACTACAAATGTTCCTGCCGAAAAGAAACTCATAAACAAAGACAGTGAACTGATCTGCCACGGTACCGCTCCTCCCGCTGCGAAGTAAGACTTCATGGAATTCCCCGTTTTTCCGAATGACAGCCCCGCCGCAATAATAATGCCTGTAAAAACAAACATCACGATATAATCCAAAATTCCCATGTTCTGTCTTTTAGCGATAACAACGAACGGCAAACAATGCGGCCGGGACATCTCTTGAAGGATGTTCCATTGTAATAGTTAATTCCCGGGTGATTACCGTAGTTTTCAAATCTACTCTGTTTATGGTCTGATAGTTGCCAGTTTTTTCAAATACGACCTCTCCTTTATCATCCAATATCTTATAATTCCTCACACAGAAGGGCATCACCGATTCCGGATGTCCCATTAAAACGCTTTCCATCGGGTGGTCGTAATCCGTATCAAAAAATAATTCAATCCTGCTGATCTCCCTGGGCTTTTCCCAGCTTATTTTAACGCATGGCTCCGCATCATTCAAATCGGCCACCCATGCATTCGGGGTTGTAGTAGGCCGGTAGACTCCTGTTTTGATATGTTCCTTACCAAAAGGGTGTAACGGCGGATCGATCTTCATGGCCACATTATGTCCCCCGGGCCGCCGCTGAGGGCACCAGAACTCAAATTCGTCCATCCCGATGTCTTCCGGGGGAACCTGCTTCCCATAGTTGGATACTGCTTTGTTCACCAGGTTAAATGTCGATAATATCCCGGTAACCCGAAGGGAGGACCTGTAAAGTTCCACATCCCGGTTTTTGTGCAAAATGATAAAGGCATAAGCCCGCTCCTTTATATGTGCTGAAAACGCTACCCGAATAGTTTCTCTGCCTTTTTTTACTGCCACGGCAAACTTCTCCAGGGAAACATCCGGTGTAAAGTTTCCTGTTTTCCCGCTGATCCGCAATTCAACATCCAGAACAGTATCGTTTTTCGCTTCGAGGTCAAAAGTTATCGCCGGTAATTTTCCTTCCTGTAAAGGGAGCATCTGTGCAATCGAAATATCCAGCGGAAGTACGAAATCGGCACTTAAACATCCCAATGCGAAAGTACTTGACACAGTCAGACTTCCCTGTTGAACCAGATCGGTATCATCATGTAATACCAGTTCGGGGATATGCTGACCACTTTTCAGTAACTCGTGTTGCAGATCGGTTATAAAGCCTTTCTCCAGGATATCCCGCGGGTTCAGATACCCCTTATGATATATTTCTGTAACAACTGTATGCCCCGTTTCCTTGTCTTCTGTCATATCTTCAGCAGCCCCCCCATGATTCGCGTACGACTGTTCGCGCTTTGTTTTTACAAATTTATTTTCAACGGCTCCTTTTGTCCCGGCAATGTAAGCAGCCATTCCTACAGCCTGTCCGATATAGGCTGCGGTAGCCATAACCCTGGTCGAAGCAAAAGCTACATGTGTTGCACTGATGATTCTCCCAGCCAGGAAAAGGTTCTTTATATTCCTGCTGTATAAACACCTGTACGGAATCTGGTAAATACCTTTGGCATGCCATTGGTTGCACCCCGGTTTTTCACTGAACACCCCGTCTGCCGGGTGCAAATCTATGGACCATCCACCGTAAGCCACAGCATCTTCATGGGTTCTCTGCTCCACAATATCCTGTTGACGAAGCATATAGTCTCCTTCAAACCGCCGGCTTTCCCGTTTTCCGGGAATAGTCCCCACCCATTCCAACGTCATATTTTCGGCTTCCGGAAATTCACCAGAGTTCTTGATATAATCCCAGGCACCATACACCACCTTCCATAGTTCCCATTTGATCTTTTCCGTATCGTATACGGTATCCATTCGTCCCCCGTACTCCAGCCACCAAAGCTTACATCCATACTCTTTGGCATTAAAACTCCTGAAACGGGGAATTTCCTTACTGACTTCCATGGCAAAATCCGGTGCCTTGAATTTTACAGGCCTTCCCGTATCCTTACTGTAAAAATACAGGCTGTGCCCTAAAAGCTGCCCGTATTCTTCGGTAGGAGCAAATTTTTCTCCGAACTCTTCTTTGCTCTCGGCCCCCATTCTAAAGGCTGCCCCCGATAGAAAACCGACAATACCGTCACCGGAAGCATCACAGAATAATGGTGCATGGACAATGTAATCGGTCGAATTCTGGCTGCAAAAACCTTTTACTGCTCCTATGCTGTCATCAGTCAGCTTCCGGACTTCGTAAACAGCGGTATTCAACAGTAAGGTTATATTAGGTTCTGCCTTTACCTTATCAAGCAGTATTGCATCGAATATCAGCGGGTTTCCTTCCCTGTTCCTGTACATATTCTCTACCAGCAGTTCATCTACCACCCCACCTTCACGGCTCCACCTGTTGTTATTGCCGAGGTGAGAGGTGGCGCCGAGTATCCATAAGCGAACTTCACTAGACGAATTTCCCCCCAATACGGGCCTGTCCTGTACCAATATCACCTTTACTCCCTTCCTCGCTGCGGTGATGGCGGTGCATACCCCCGAAAGTCCACCACCTACAACAGCAAGTTCCGTGTGATATATTTCGGTATTTAACTTCCTGTTCGCTTCACAGTCCCTTTTTATCATAGCTTAAGTTTCTTTATCTTTTTACCCCTGATCCACATAAATTATGATAGCATCAGGATAGCATTTCTTTTTATCTTCTTTATTCAATACTATAACTGTACCGGTCAATGTAATTCCAGCTCCTGTATTTCACTTCCGGCTTTTCCTCTTAATTCCCTGTACTTTTTCTTCATATCCTCCAGTTTATCCGGCTGTTTTTCCGCCAGGTTATGCTGTTCGCCCGGGTCTTCCGCAAGATTATACAACTGATAGGTCTTCGCAGCCCCCATTTCAATATTCACTTGTTTCTGTACTACTGCCCCGGGATACGGGGGGATCATGACCCAATCCCCATCCCTGAGGATGGTTCGCGATGTACCTTCCAGGATAAGAGTTTCACGTCCTTTATTGCTTTTACCCAGAAAAGCATCCAGGTAATCCTCACTGTCCGTCCCTGTTACTTGCTGACCGGTAAATTGTGCCAGTGAGGCCAGTAAATCGACCTGGCACACTATGGCATCGGACACCTGCGGTTTGATTTTTCCTTTCCAGAAAACGGCGAACGGCACCCGGAACCCGGCCTCATATATGCTGTATTTTCCACCTCTCAGCGGACCTCCCGGACGATGATCGCCCACCTTTTCCACGGCGTTGTCATAGTACCCGTCGTTTAGTACCGGACCATTGTCACTGGTAAAAATGATCAATGTACTCTCCAGCAGACCTTCTTCTTCCAGTGTTTTGACAAATGCGCCTATACAGGCATCGGCCTCAACAATGACATCCCCCCGGGGGCCCATATCCGTTTTTCCCACAAACCTGGGATGCGGTGTACGGGGTACATGAGGCTGCTGCATGGCATAATAGAGAAAGAAGGGCGATGATCGCTCCTCCCGTACAAAAGACTGTGCCCGGGCCAAAAAGGTATCTGCCATGTCCTCATCCACCCATTTTGCATTCTCGCCGCCCTTCATGTAACCTATTCGGGGAATACCATTTACGATACTCTGGTTATGCCCGTGATGCCACTTCATTTTCAGCAATTCGGGGTTGTCCAGTCCTGTGGGTTCTCCCTCAAAATTATGTTCGTAACTCACCCGGATGGGGTCATCGGTTTCCAGCCCTGCCACGTTGCCATTTTCTATGTATACCGTGGGGACGCGATCCTGGGTTGCGGCCAGGATAAAAGCTTCGTCAAAACCTACTTCGTTAGGACCCGGGCTTATATGCTCATTCCAGTCTACCTGCCCTGTTCCGAGACCCAAATGCCATTTCCCCACAATACCTGTGTAATAACCCGCCTTTTTCAACATCTTCGGCAGGGTCTGCTGAGCCGTATCAATAATAAGCGGGGCAGTTCCGGGAAGGATCTTTGCATCGCTGTTACGCCAAGGATATACACCCGTAAGCAGGGCATACCTGCTCGGGGTACAGGTCGAGGAGGCGGCATACCCGTCGGTAAAACGGATACCGTTTTCTACAAGGTAATCCATATTAGGCGTAGGTATTCCCTCTGCTCCGTAAGCTCCAAGGTCTCCATACCCCAGGTCGTCCATATTTATAATTACGATATTGGGTAATACAGGATCAGGGCCGGATGTTTCTTTCTGTTGTGAATTACAACTGCCGAGAAAGGATAGTACAATCCCCGCAGCCAGTATGCCGGTAATTTGATGTGTTTGTTTTTTCATTTTTTGATACATTATTTATTTCCTGGTCATTATCTGAGTTTCGAAAACTACTTAACAGCTTGACACCGCTTTACTCGTTACCTGTTACTAGCATCCCGGGGTTGCTTTTCCGATCGGCAACAATGGTCTCTTCCACCTGCCGGAACACATTTCCTTTGATGAGAAGGTCGAGTGTCCCGCTAGCCACGATACCTTTTTCACCGTACATTATCGTATTTCCGATGATTTGAATATTGGTTAGCGGAGGGGATTTTTTTTTCAGTTTCGCAGCCGCCTTATCCTTATCAAAAAAGACCAGTTTTTCGCCTTTTTCCTGGTTCCGGATACCGATAGCCCCGGTAATGCCGTAACGCGCCATCCAACCGGAATGGGATATTCTGTTGTTTTCGATCCTTACATTTTTCGGCACCACACCTTCACCTTCATTAATGGCGGCCCCGATCATGATGGCCGGGTACATGATATGATCGAACGTATTATTTACGATCGTTACGTCAGTATTCCTGATCAGGCTGGCACTTCCCGCAATATTTCTGAATTCGGAATTGCTCAGGGCATAATGGTCTATATTCCACCCGTAGATTTGGCACAGCGTTTTATCGGTAACAAAATCCGGTACATTTTCTTCAAAAGTCAGCAGAAAACCTCCCTTGTTTTCTATGGGTTTTATAACCGATTTACGAACGGTACACAAAACTTCTTCCCGGCCATTCCAGAACCCGATCTTCGATCCTTCAGGAATAGGCAATATTGCTCCTTTTTTCTTCTTTAACCATATTGTGTTTTTATTAATGACCCGGTATGGTGAAAGAAAAGAGCCGTGGACATTCTGCCCATCCCATCGCACTCCTTCCATATATAATTCGTCCATAACAATTTTACCCCGGCAAGCATAAAGCTTCCACCCGTCCCTGGAACCGACGGCCAGCTGATTATCCGGCGCCATGATCTTAATTTTTCCCGCAGTGATATTTTCACACGCCTGAGCTTGCATACAAAATCCGATGGCATTATAGGTCCATACATTTTCTACAAAGAGGTCATGACATCCATAAAAATTGACCTGAACGCCTTTATATGAAAAATGCCAGCTCAGGCCTTCGCCTACCTCAACCCCGGAAGCTACTGTGGGTGAATTGAGTTTCATGATACGTTCGGCCGGGTCACCTTCCACATGCCATGTATATTCTTCCTTCTTCTTATATACATCGCCTCCATAGGTGGGACTTTCTGCTTTTTTAAGGGTTTTGGTAGAAAGGTCCCAAATATTACTCGTAAAAAACAATGTTCCGTCAATCACCGGGTTTCCTTCGAATATTTTTACGGTAACGGATTGCCCGTCATTGGCAATGACCTCTCCTGCGGTCGAGTAGCGCGGAGCATTATCGAAAATGACATGTTGCAGGCGGAAATTATTACATTCCCGTACAGACAATATGGGTTTTCCATACATATCGTTCCTGAAGCCATAATGCCGGAGAAATGTTGTTGCGGGATTTCCTTCACTATCCTTACTGCCTCTCATGGTAAAATCATGAAGCTTCGTAACTTCAATAGCAGTATTCTTTGTAACATCTCCCACAAACAGGTCGTACGTACCGGCCTCGAATACCAATGCTTTGGCCCCTACGGTTTTTGCGTGTTCCAAAGCCTGTTTAATCGCATTAATATCACATTTCGAATCATCGGGAAATGCTCCGAAATCGGTAACATTCACAATTTTATCCCGGGCATGGCCCATATGATGGCCTGTTATCCACATGGCGATCACTACTAAAAATCCTTTGTAGATCATTTTCTAATTTTTGTTTTTCTGCCTGAAGGCTCTTTATTTAACTCTTTTACCAAGACACAAAACCGCTCCTCCGTTCTTTTCGAGCTCCACGGATAATACATCATCCGGTAACTGCACTGTATCTGTTACAAAAGGTGTGATTATTTCGCTGTAATACCTGCTCCTGGCATTGGTTCCTTTTGCTATGGGATTGGGAATACTTTCGGAAGCATCGTGATATAAAATGGCTTCTTTAGCTGCGGAGTTCAACACCGCAAGATCTATTTCACACGTCTTTCTCTCTCCTCCGTTGATTATACCGATGTACCAGTCATCCCCTTTACGCCGGGCCATGATCGCTAATTCGCCGATCCGGCTTCCGGGTAATACCAAGGTCTCATCCCATACCGTAGGCATCTCTTTAATGAGAGGCAAAGCTCCAGCCACGGACGGATGGTGCAACAATATTTCCGGGTTCTCTGCTATGACCTGCAAAGGAGAGGTAAACAAAACCAATGTAGCCAACTGATGGGCCCAGGTGGTTTCGCCCGTGGCTGTAAATGCCAACGGCGTATAATCACCATGCCCGGAAACAAACCTTGTAAAAGGAAGTGCCGCATTATGAGATGCCGTTATCGGTCCTTCGGGATGTGTGTTCAGTTCCAGCCCTCTTATTCCTTCACGGGTAAGTTCATTGGGGTAGCTCCTTATTTCTCCTGTTGCGGCCTGGCACCCGTGAAAATTCACCATCAGTTTCCGTGCTGCGGCATGGCGAAGTACGGCCTCGTCAAAGTCAATCAGCGTTTTGCGCTCTCCATCCATGAAATCAACTTTAATTCCGCTGACACCTGCATTATGAAGGCTGTCCATAAAGGATTGCATCTGTTGATAATCCCCTTCCGGGAAATTGAGTTCTTTGGAGTGTTTCCATACCCATATACCTACATCCTTCTCTTTTCCGTAATCGCATATGGCTTTTAAGGCCTGCCATTTACCGGGCCATTTCTCCCAACCGGCATCAATGAGGTTGTATTCGAAATCCAATGCTTCGGCAGCATCGATCATCTTTTTTTCCTCTTCGGGTGTGCCGGTGAGGTTTGACCACCATCGCCAGACCGATCTTCCCGGCCTGATCCAGCTTCGGTCAGCAAATAATGCGGGATCGGCTTCAGGGTTGAGACTCGTAATGACATTTTGCTGATGGACCAGTTGATTGAGGTCTTCCGCAACTAAAGCTATTCTCCAGGGAGAAATAACATTGCCGCGGACCTCAAACCCGGACTTTCCTTCAAAAAAATCGGCTTTCAGGGTGTTCTCCGGAAGTGCTTCATAACGCAAGCCGCTGTAATTAAACAACCCGGCTTCTGCCAGGATGCCGTACCCTCCGTTCGAATACCCGAAAATCAGTGGTTTTCCCTGTACAGGACCGGTTTCGGAAACCACAGGAAGCTGTTCTATGGTTGTTGACATCCACTCGCCTGCATAAGATTTCAGCTTCCAGTTGTTATTACGTTCAAAGTACCAGACTTTAGTATCAGCCGGTATGGTCCATGAAGATTCTTCACCGGTAACACGATATATTTCTTTCCCCCCGCCTGCTTTATACCTATATGCTGTGCCCTGGTCAAAGACCCTGAATTCAAGTTGTTCTCCCTTACTGAATTCAAGCAGGTATTCATTCCATTTGATTATAGCCGTATCTGTTATTCCCATTACACTGACCACTTCCTGCTTGGGAAACGGCCCTTGCAGGCTGGTCAGGGAAGAAAAAAGGTTTTCCTTTTCCCGGATGTTCAACCCCAGGAATCCTTTTTCCATAAAAACAAAGTCCTGCTTTGCAGCTTTTATGTTGTACCCGGTACTGTCTTTCCGGATGTTCACCCGTACTTCCATATCCGGGCTAACCAATACAATATTCTTTTTGTCACTGTTACATGAAAAAAAGATATATCCCGATAAAGCCAGGCAAACTATAATTCGATTATACATATAAAATAGGTCTGATCAATTCGTTAATATTTTTCTCACCGGGGATTCTTAAAGATCCGGGCTCTCCGTTTTTTTCCAGGGAGACCATTGACTTTTTACTCCTTCTTTTTCTTCCCTGATCCGAACTTCAAAGTCCTCTCCGGGATTCACCCTTATTTTAACAGACCCTTCGAGCGGGGTAACCCGTTCCCGGATGTGTTTTTCTTCTCCCAATGGTCTGTACTGTATCCTGTAACGGCTTTCTCCCGACCGTACGCTGTATCCCACCACTATCCCGTCTTCCAGTTGCATCGCAGCCCTTATCACGGGAGGCAGGGAACCTCCGGAAAATTTTATCTTCTGCACCAGGGGTTTGCTTCGCCCCAGATGATTGACAGCATATATCTTTACTTCTGTTCCCGGCTGAAGGTTTTCTTCCGGAACATCCACCCATTGTTCCCGGGTAGTGATGGTCTCCCCGGATGGAAATTCCAAAAGGATATCCGTACCGGGCAATGCCGTACCGAAATACAGCCTTGCTTCGGTATCTCCCGATATAGTGTGTAACACCTTTGGCTGGTCCGGGACTTTTCTGTATAAAACCCGGTCATAAACAGTATGTCCTGTTCGGCTGACCAGATTCACCTTTGCATATATCCATTCACCCGGGCTTTCTCTGGCATAAGAAAACGCATGTGTTAAGTCAGGATCACCCGGGGTGATGTCCTTTAGTCCCGTCTCCTTTTCGGATAGCATTTTTCCCGTTTTATCGTGTAAGGACAATCGAAGTTTATACCCGCTCAATGTATAGGTAGGCAACTCGTTCTCAGCTCTGGGGCTGATGCGTACCTGAACGGTGTGATTTTTATCGTCCCATTGCACATCTAAGTCCGAAACCGGGGCGAAGGCTTTTCGTATCTGCCGGGCTGCACGTTTGGGTTTACGCCACACATCAACAACTCCCCAGGTACGGTCGCCTCCCAAAGGTGTGCCCTTGAAATCGCTCCGGTAATCATTATACGTCCACAGTGACGCTCCGGCGATATACGGAAGTTTTCCTATCTCGGATAACCCGGCTGTAACGTTTTGATCCAGGCTGTCATCGCGGCTGTACCCTATCTGTTTTTGTCCGAATTCGGTCATAAAGACCGGTTTATCCGGCCAGCGCTGATGAATGGTGCGGGCAGATTTCACAAAATCTCCATAGTTGTTAAAACAGATCAGGTCGGCATGCCGGGCAGGTTCCATGTTAATGTCTATGCCTTCCCGGAAAGCGGTGTGGCTCACATAGGTTACCAGCCTGCCGGTATCCAGTTCCTTTTTCACATACTTTATCATAGACACTATATATTGGTATTGCTCACGACTCATATGAAGTGTTTTCCAGTCTTTGATATCCAGGGACAGTTCGTTCCCAACACTCCATCCTATGACCGACGGATGATTATAGTCGCGTCCTATCATCACTTGCAGCCACTGCCTGGTCACCGGGTTATTTTCGAAGGCCTGCGGGTCATTCCTCCCCCATACGGGTATTTCCTGGATGATAAGCATCCCTATTTCGTCTGCATATGCCAGCAGCTCCGGCGACAGGGGGGCGTGCATCATCCTTGTCATGTTGCATCCCAGACTCTTCATATGGTCCAGGTCTTTCTTTATCAGCCACAAAGGTTCTGTATTGCCCGTAGCCCTGTGATCGTGTACCCGGTTAAACCCGACCAGCCTGACCGGTTCCCCGTTCAGCAGCAGGCGATTTTCCCGGACCTCCACTTTACGAAAACCGAAATGTGTTTTTTTGTGATGTATTATTTTTCCGTTTTCCCGGACCGTCACTTCACAGCCATAAAGACCAGGATGATCGAAATGCCAGAGCTTAACTGTTCCCTGCAACTTGAGGGACAGGTTTTTTATCACGGATGTTTCGCTATTGATCGTAACCTTATAGGTAGTATCCCGGATCACCGAATGGAATTCCTTATCGGCAAAAACTTTAACGGAAACAGTCATATCTTCCTGTTTTCTCCCGTTATTTTCCAGACCGTAATCAATATTTACCATGCCTTTCCCGGTTTGCAGGTCCACTTCCGGTGTCACCTTCAACTGGTTGATCCTTACCGAAGTATTCCGGACCAGGGTCACATCCCTGCTGATCCCGCCCCAGGCCCACCAGGCTCCCCTGGCATAGGAGTTATCGGCCATCACCACTATGGTATTGGTTTCCCCCGCAGAAAGCAGGTCCTCCACCCTGAATTCGAAGGGAGTGTACCCGCCTTTATGGCTCCCCACATAATGCCCGTTGACATAGACATAGGCTTTTTCGTAAACTGCGCCGAAACGGATACGAATAAAACCGTTTTTCCATTCCGGGGGAATACGGATCTCTTTTTTATAGACTCCCATACCTTTGTACAGGGCATACCCGGATTCCGTATCCCAGTTGCCGGGTATCCATAAAGAATCTTTTTCCTTCCATACGGAACGGGGGTGTACCAGGGGTATGGCTTCTTCCATACGGTGTACGGTTTTAAACGCCCAGTAACCATTCAGGGAAAGGCGCTCTTCTCCATTCGTTGCCTTTAATCCTGCCGGATATATAAACAGGACCGCTATCCATATAACAATACTGAATTTAAATGCATCAGCCATTACAAACCTGCTTTTCCCAGACGCCCCCATAAGGAATGCCCTTCTTTTTTAACAAATGTATTTCCGTATGTAATCATTTCTGCGGTTAAAAACCCGTTTCTCATGGTGTAAGTGCTTTATTGGCGTCCAGTTCTGCCTTGGGAACGGGCCACTGGTATCCTTTGGACGGGTCGTAAGAACGCGAGAATACCGAATAGACTTCGTATGAAATATTATTGGCTTTCGGGGAAAGTTTGTCAGGCCTGAAACCACGCAGATCGGCATTGTAGACTTCTTCCCCTATATCCCAGCGCATTACATCAAATATCCGCAGCCCTTCAAAGGCAAACTCCACTCTTCTTTCGTGACGGATGACCGCCATCAGTTCTTCCGGCGAAAGTCCGGTACCTTCCACATCTTCAACCTTGGGCATCATCACGCTTTCCCTTTGACGGACCTGGTTGATCAGGGCATACACCTCAACTTCATTATAGCTTCCCTGCTCCACCAGGGCTTCTGCTTCCATGAGCAATATATCGGCATAGCGGATAATGACGGGATTAACTCCGGAGGCGTTCTGAACACCGTTATCGGAATAATCCACGTATTTCCTTACCCTGAAACCGGTAAAATTAGCATTTTGCTGTTGTATGGGATAATACACTACGGGTTCTCCCGTCTGCGGGTTATAATCTCTTATGGAATAAGGCACTACAAGCGAATAATGCAGGCGGGGGTCACGATCCTGGAAACGATTGTCATATCCTCCTTCTTTTATATATTCGGAAGGTGCTGCCAGTCCGCTTGATCTCACCGTAGGATCATATAATGTATTATCCGGATCGTTGATAGACAAACCGTTCGTGGAATAAAACTGTTCATACAGGTCATGTCCCACCATATAGCCGCTCCAGGAACGGAAACGGGTATACCACTGGTTAGACAACCCGAAATCCCTTGAGTCTTTTTCGAACTGCATATCAAATATGACTTCCTTATTAGCAGCCTCTCCTTCGGGCAGGAACAACAGCTTGTATTCCGGCATAATCTGGTATACGCCCAACTCCCTTACTTTCTTACAATAATCTGCGGCTTCCGCATAACGCTGGTTAAACAGCAATGCCCGGGCCTTTATGGCCAAAGCCGCTCCCCTGGTCGCCCTCCCCCTGTTATCATCCGAATAGGTAACAGGCAGCAATCCGGCTGCTGTTTCCAGGTCGTTCAATACCATTTCTAAAATTTCCGGTTTGGGAGTCAGCGGTTTATTGCTTCCTTCCAGTCCCTCGGGCTTCGTACGCAGGGGAACATCGCCAAAAAAGAACGACAGATCAAAATAAGCCAGGGCGCGCAGAAACAGGGCTTCCCCCTTGTATTGGTCATAGCTGCTCTGTGGCATCTCCACATCATCTATATAATGTAATACGGTATTAGCCCTCAGGATCACCTTATAATCTCTCGACCACTTATTGCCTATCTGGGGGGTTTCATTGTTATAGTTTCTCGTCCACAATAACTGATAATCCACAAAATAACCGTCGTCTACGATAAAATCGGTAAACAGGGGTTCGTAAATATCGGAAATATAGGCCTTATAAATACCATTTACGGCTTCCCTGATGTCCTTCTCATTATTAAAATTGTCCGGCGACAGAAAGTCTATGGGGTTGCGATCCAAATATTCGTCGTCGCAGGAAAAGGTTAAAAATAAAAGGCCTGTAAAAACGAACCATATGATGTTTTTCTTTTCCATGAGTTTAAAAATTTAAGTTTAGCCCTATAGTGTAACTCGAAACCTGCGGGTGAAACGCCGCGGTAACATTATTATAACTGCGTTCGGGATCAAATCCGTCAACAAAAGGCGTCAGGAGCAACAGGTTTTCCGCATTGAAAAATATCCTGCAGCGATCTACCTTATACAACTGAATAAATTTATCGGGAAGGTCATAACTGAACTGTACGCTTTTGAGACGAAAATAGGATGCGTCGTAAATGTTATAACTGGTAACCAGGGCATCGCGGGTCTTATCCACGTATAATCGCTGGTATTTATTTGAAGGGTTTTCATAGGTCCAGTGATGATTTGCTATTTCCTTGCTCAACGGGCCCTGCGTATTAAAGAACGGAGCTATTACATTACCATTCATATATGCATCTGCCCCGACAACCCCCTGGCTGATAATATTCAGACCGAACCGTTTATAGGAAAGGTCTATCCCGAACCCATACTGATATTTGGGGAGCGGGTTACCGATCAGAGTCCGGTCATCCGGGGTAATGGCCTGATCACCGTTGGTATCGGCAAGTTTTATATCTCCCGGAGCCGGATTATCCATTAGTCCGGATTGGTCGGCGTAACCATCTTTTAATATATACTCACGCTCGTCATGCGGAATAGCCGGGTCACTATCGCTTTGCCATATGAAATCGGAAACCTGGTATATTCCTTCTGTTTTATAACCGTAAAACGATGAGAAAGGGTGTCCCACTACACTCCGGGTATTGGCCGTATGGTCTACAAAAGGCAATCCGCCCAGGTCGGTGAGTTTGTTATTGAGGTAGGTAAAGTTAGCAGAAACAGCATAATTAAAACCATCTGCAAGATAGGGAGACTTGTAATTTACACTTACTTCCACTCCTTTATTGATCATGGTGCCAATGTTCTGGTATGGGAGTGTACTTACACCCAATGAAGGCGGTACTGTGACCCTTGCCAGAATATCATAGGTCTTTTTCCGGAACACATCAGCTTCCAGGCTCAGCCTGTTCCAGAGGGAGAGATCGAACCCGATATTGACCTGCTCGGTGGTTTCCCAACGCACCGACCTGTTGGCCAGCAGGTTTGTTCCCCTGCCGGGAACAATGGTGTTTCCGAAGGCATAGTACTCCTGTCCGCTCATTTCATCTGCAAAGGCATACGGGGTCCAGATATTCTGGTTCCCCAGGCGGCCCCATGATCCGCGTAGCTTCAGGCTCATAAAATCAAGTTTTTCCATGAATTTCTCTTCACTTACACGCCAGGCCAGTGAGAGCGATGGAAAATTTCCCCATTTATTACCTTCGGCAAAACGAGAAGAACCATCCCTCCGGAAATTAAATTCCAGCAGGTACTTGCCATCGAAAGCGTAGTTAAACCTTCCGAAATAGGAAGCCGTGGCAAATTCATTAGCCACACTGTTTAAGTAAAACGTATTGGGGTCACCGAAATTAAAGATCGGGGCATTGCTGGACAATTCGCGTACGGAGCCGTCGTCTCTTTTGTAGATGGTTTCCAGTTTTTCATGGGCCGCAAAGAACTGCATGTCGTGTTTCCCGATGGACAAGGCATACTCCAAAGACAACAACAGGGTATTCCGGTCTCTTTGCAACGACTGTTTTTCCAGTGATGATAATCGTTTGTTGGTACTGCTCTCCAGGAAATCACCGGCCGTGTAGAACTCCGGGGAATAATTTTCGTAATGGCTTATCAGCTTGTTATTGGCCATCAGTACTTTTCCCTTCAGGTTTTTAACAGGGGTAATTTCTACGGAAGCTCTTGTATTGAGTTGATTCCCCAATGTTTTTGTTCCCCCGCCAAGTTCTTTCCCGGCCAGGTACCGGGCGGGGTAACCGTATAAATTCGCTTCTCCTGTCTCCGGATCATTGGAGCGGACAAAAGTGGTCGGTATCATTCCGGCGATCTGTGCCATCACCGTATTGGTCCTGTCGGTCAATTCATCTACACGATCCCGGTAACCGTTTGCCCCTATGGATACGGTTACCTTATTATTAAAAAAGTTTCCCCAAAGATTACTGTTAAAGGACAAACGGTTTGCCCCGGTTCCGATCAGTACTCCTTCCTGATCTTTATAGGATATGGAGTTTGAGATCCCATAGTTTTTTCCCCTGGCACGTAAAGCAACATAATGATCCTGCATAGTTCCTTGTTGGAAATACACATCGTACCAATCGGTATTAGGATATTGGGGATCTGTCTGGCTCCGGTATTTTTCAATACTTTCTTCTGTAAAAGCGGCAGGTTGGCCTACATTCTGCCGGGCCTCGTTCATTAATGTAGCATAGGTCCACGAATCGACGATCCCGGGCAGACGTGTAGCCTGACTAACGGAAAACGTTCCCTTATATTCCACCTTCAATTCACCGCTTCCGCCATTTCCTTTTTTTGTCTCGATCAATATGACGCCGGCAGACGCCCTTGAACCGTAAATTGCGGCAGATGCGGCATCCTTTAATATGGAAACAGAAGCTATATCATTAGGACTTACATCATTCAGGCTTCCCTGTACACCATCTATAATAACCAGTGGCTGGTTGTTATTGTCTATCGATGACACTCCCCGTATACGTATCTCGGCCATATCATCACCCGGTCGTCCCGAATTCTGTACAACTCCCATACCGGCAACTTTTCCCTGTAACAACTGGTCTACCGAACTCAATGCCCTGCCTTCTACCTCGTCTACCGATACTGACGTTACCGCTCCCGTAAGGTTGGCCTTTTTCTGTGTACCGTACCCTATGACCACCACTTCATCGAGAGCGGCCACATCCTCTTCGAGTTGTATGTTGATTTCGGTACGACTATCGACATTGACTTTCTGTTTACTGTAACCGACATAGCTGAACACCAATACGGCATCGGGAGCGGCAGTAATGGAGTACGCTCCATCCATATTTGCCACTGTCCCGGTGGCGGTTCCCTCTACTACTATATTGGCAAAAGGTATAGGTTCACCATCTGCCGTAGTAATTGTACCGGAAACCGTAAGTTCCTGGCCCCATGCACAATTAATACACAGACAGGCCAATAGTACCAATAATAGATTTTCTCTCATCTTATGGTTTTTTAATTTATAGCGATTGATTAATTACGGATCTACATGTGACGTGTTTGCAAACCCGCCGATTCTTTCCGGTTCGAAAGAGGTATCCGTAGTCAGCAAGATTCTGTCGCATCTTGCAAAATATTGTGAACTGTCATAAATCTCCAGGACATTCACCCCCGCATCCAGAGTAAATTCTCCTCCCGATTGCCATTCATACCCCACTTCTCCGTGTGTGCCAAATTCAACAGGGGATACTTCTCCGTTTACGATCATTTTAAATTTTCGTGCTCCCTGTTGTGTATCAAAGTCCCTGGACCTTACCCATAACCTGTACACACCGGGTTCGTCAACCACAACTCCCGTAGTGGCTTTGAGATCAGTAGAATCCCGTGTAGCGTCAAAACCTGTAAATCCTTTCAATACCACGGTGCGATCTATATCTTTTTCCACCTTCCAGTTATTGATATCCGCAAAGTCCTCGGCTTCCATCCACAGGTCTGTCCCATTTGACTGCTGGGGCCCCCGAAGTGAATCCAGATACTGAAGGAACTCAACTTTTCTAACATGATATTGAGACGGGCTTATCTCATAAGCCCGAATGTAATCTACATACATGGCTCCGTCTCCTGTGGCATTTGTTTCAGAAGCTATGGAAGTAATCCACAAGTAGACATCGTGCTGGGGTGCATCACGGATATCTATGGTCTTTAATAATTCCCCGTCAAAAAAGTAGTTAATATAATCCGGGCTATACTCAAAACCATAGGTATGAAAATCCTGTGACAAATCGGAGGTAGCCTCATATGTGCCTTCGCCAATCGACCCCATATAGACCGAAGACCCTCTGAGCGTTGACCAGTCTATGGCCCCGTAGCGAAACTTAGTATTGGGAAAATCGCCATAGTGTTCAAAACAGTCTATTTCTATACGTGCACCCGTACTGTCGGCATATATCGGATCGGGATCATCAAACCCGCTTTTTCCGATGGCCCAGAAAGATTGGTGCCAGCCATACCCGTCATCCAGCTTTGCACTGATCTCATAATAGCCGTAACTACTCGGTTGTTTGGTGATAATTCCTCCTCCGGTGAAAGGTTTGCCCTGGTAATTTTCTTCCTCAAGGAGAATTTTCAGAGTATCGTCATTAACCACCACATTATCCGGCCGCTGACAACTCTGAAATTTGCAGTCCGTACGGTACTTCCATCTTGTACTGTCGAGAGTTTTACCGCAAAAATTATCTTCCCATACCAACGTGTAGCCGGGTAGCGTTGCAGTGTAAGTCATCGCATCTTCCCCTGTAATCACATCGGATGTCTCAAACGACTGTTTCTCACAACCTGCCAGTAAAATGACAGCTATCATTAAAAAGTAAACCGATGCTTTTTCCCCGGAGCAGAAAACCCGTTTCAACAACAGTTTTAGTCTGATTGACCTGTACGGATCAATACATCCGTACCAAAGATTTGTAATTGTTTCCATAATTTTAGTCTGGTTTGGTGTGGTCTATTTTAATGGCAATGATAGCGGAATAAAATCAAAATACCAAATTATTTATGTAAAAAATTATCATATCTTCAATTATCCTGGTTTGGTCTGCTCTTTTTCTTGTTTTAGACACACAAAAAGGGTAAATTTGTCATTTATTAATAAACACTATAATAACATATAGTTGGAAAAGGCTCCTGAATCTACACCGAACAATACCGGTAACATGCACCGCTTAAAGTACCTGCAGCTGGTTGATTATATCATGTCGCTGGTAGAAGAGGAAAAATTAAGCATCAATGACCGGCTTCCTTCTCTTGCCCAACTCACCAGCCGGCTCAAAATAAGTAAGGAAACTGCTTTAAAAGGTTTGAATTACCTCTCGGAGAAGGGAATTATAGAATCGGAATACCGCAAAGGCTACTATTTAAAGCGTATCAAACAGCATTTGCCCTACCGGGTGTGCCTTATCCTGGATAAGATGAATATCCTCCGCGACCAGGTTTATCAATCTTTTCTGGAAACCATAAAAGATCACGCCGATGTGGATGTATTCTTTCACCATCATAATTTTAAGGTATTTGAAAAACTGGTCGAAGAAAACCTGAACAACTATACGCATTTTGTCATAGTAACATATTTTAAGGAAGACCCGGCAACAGTACTAAGCAAAATACCTCCGCATAAACGGGTGATTATAGATCACCGGGAAAACGCGCTGGAAGATGAACATACCTGTATCTACCAGGATCACAAATCGGACATCCGGGATTCCCTGACCACATTATTACCGCAACTGGAAAAATATAGGCGACTGGTGCTGGTGGCTCCGCCGGAAGCTTTTCATGCCAGCGACCTTATAGAAGGTTTCGAATCCTTTGCCGCGCAGTACAACAAAGAGTACCGGATCATTCACGGCATAAATGAAAAAACAACCCAAAAAGGCGATGCCTACATCACTTTCAACCGTTATGACAAGGATGATGTGGATATTATAAAGATTACCCGGAAAAAGAACTGGAAACTCGGCAAAGACATCGGCCTGATCTCCTATAATGATACTGCTGTCAAAGAGGTCCTGGAAAATGGGATCACAGTAATCAGTTCTGATTTCCGGAAAATGGGAGAAGAGGCGGCCAAAGCAATATTAAACCGTACAACCGTAACGCTTCGCGACCCGGCTAAAGTTATTATTCGCAACTCATTGTAATGTATCTAAAAATATTTCCGTTCCATTAAACAGTAGTTCTAATTAGGATGTAGCATCCAGTTTCAGCTTTTTCAGACTTACATCTTTTGCACTCCGCAACGATTTTAATATCCTTTTTACACAGTTTTTGAGATGCTACCTCTTTAAACAGCGCTAAAAGGCCCTTACGACTTATTTTGAAAGTTTAAGGAATATCCCTTGGTTTTTAACATAGAAATAACCTGGATTATAATTTTTTCGCACTACTAAAGTACTGCAATAAAATTGCAGGGTTTGACACCCTAAACTGAGACCAATAAAAAACGAGCTGTATTAACACCCCATCTCTCGTTTTGTCAATTTCTCATTCACAACCCCCTTATCCATATATAAATATATTCATCAGCTAAAATACCGAGTTTTTTTCTAAGCCGGTATTTTTTTACCTGTATCGTTTTTGGCTGTACAAAGGTATAACGTGCAATCTCCTTGGCGGAGAAATTGAGCCAGATCATGGCACAAAAGGTAAGTTCCGTATTCCTCAACCTGGGATTTATTTCCAGGAGTTTGGCACATACTTCGGGATATACCTCCTGAAAACGTGTCAGGAAACCCGGATCATTTTCTTTGGCCAATGTCACTACCTCCTCAAAAGCCCTGTTCAGCTTTTGTTCGAGTTCTTTCTTTTCCATCTCCTTTTGTCGAATGATCGTGTCCCTTTCAACCAGTTTCCGTAATCCTTTTTTCCTGTTTTTCCTGTGATATTTAATGATAGCGAAAAATACCACGATACCCAGAACAACAATTCCTCCTGTGATCCATTCCGATCGTCTTTTAAAAGCCTGGTGCTCTTTCTCCTGCTCCTCAAGAAACTCGACGATCATAACATTGAGAGTTTTCTTTTTTTTACGGTTTATACTATCACTAAGTCTGCTGTATTTTAAAAGATATTTATGGGCCTTTTCCCCTTTATTTAACAAGTGATATGCTTCAGACATCAATCTATATCCTCGTTTAATCTCTTTTACCCTTTTTATTTTCCGCGATATGGCAATAGCTTTCCGGTAATAGTCTAATGCGCCTTCATGGTCTCCGTTGGCCTTACTCAACCTTCCTGAATTTAACAGAAAAACAGATTTGTCGTACATAGAAGTCTGATTTTCATGTAGTAAGTCCGAGGCTTTCTCCAGGTAGTATGCCGCAGAATCCTTGCTACCGTATGCCAGATGATAAAAGGTCAAAACACTATATCCGAAGGTAGAAGGAGAAATCCGGGTAGCCTTATGTTGAAGGGACAAGCCAGACGTTTTATCAACAACCACTGCTTTATTGCGGTACAACAAAGCCAATAGTTCTTTATTCTCATCTTTGACATTCTCCAGAAGGCGGATTCCCCTGTCAAAATATTCAATGGCCTTTTCCTTGCCTTCCAACATCAAGTATATTCTCCCGTATTCCCCAAGAATTCGTGCCTTAAGTTCAGTAGTATTCGAGGTATATTTCATTTTTTCGGCCAGTTTCAAATACCTCAGGCTTTCATCATTCTTACCCAGGAAATTCAAGGACTTTCCAATATTCCAATACCCCCAGGCTATTCCCTTTTCATATCCGAGCTGTTTGGAGGCTTTGATCAGTTCCATATTTAAAAATATAATCTCCTCGTATTTGCCGGTCCTTCCGAGTGAAGTTGTCTTGTTTTCCTGTATACTGTCTATTTCCTTTCTTGTGTACTCGTGTATGTTTTCCTGAAACGGAAAAAGAAAACTCAATACTAAAAATTTAAAAACCATTTAAACTAAAGATCAGGTTGAAAAACATGTTTTTTCAATAAACCTATTGACTTGTATCCGATTAAAATAATGTTTTTTACCTCACATCCATAATTCTGTTTGGCAAAACAAGTCGGTTGTGAATTACTGATTGGATTATTGGTTTAATTAACGAAATAATTCATTATCAGCAAATATAATAAGACCTTTAATATTCATTGATAAATGAAAAGAGGCGAGATCATCCATATAGACACATTCCACTGAAAATAAACCTTAAAAAAGGGGGCCGTCTCAAAAGGCAGCCCCCTTTTTTATACTGCATATCGCAGAAACCAAACTACCCCGGAAAATGAAATATGAATTGCAGTAACATTCTTCCCTAAAACATCAGGCGAACCACATCAATCTTGTCACCCGAGATAAATGAAAAGTTATAGCCGAGCACTTTTTGAGAAATTCCTCGTCGCTAAAGGAGGTTACCTATTGATATTGGTATCGGAGCGGAATTACCATGAGTTTTTTACTGCTATGAGTATCCTTTTCCATACTCATGTATTCCCAATTTAATATCGAATTATCCATACCGGCTTTCATTTACATTTTTAAAATTATAAACTCACTTCTCCGGTTGAGTTGATGCGCTTCTTCCGAACATTTTACACCATCGGAACAATCATTGACGAGTTGACTTTCGCCATAACCTTTCCCGGAGATCCTTCCGGGAGCTATCCCTCCGACATTTATAATGTAATCCATAGTAGCCCTGGCCCTGTTTTCGGATAACTGCATATTGTATTGGTCACTTCCCCGGCTATCGGTATGCGAACGCACATCTATGGCAATACCCGGGTATTGCTGCATGACTTCGATGACCTTACCGAGTTCTATTTTCGATATTTCCCTTATGCTGTGTTTGTCAAAGTCGAAATAGATGGGTTTGAGCCCCAGTTTTGTCGTGAGGTCATCTCCGGTGGTTACTTTAATGTCTTCCCGGTTCAGTTCGATCAGCAATTCCCTTTTTTCTTTATGGTCCAGCCGGGCAACAAATTCCTCGTGCACCTGGTATTCCTCTTTTTCCGACCGGAGCACATAATTTTCATACGGCACCACTTCGGTACAGAAATTACCGGAAGCATCGGTGCGGAAGTTCTTCAGTTCCTTTTTGTTCTCATCGTAGAGGGTGAGTTGCGTTCCGGCCAGCGGTTCTTTAGTGATACTGTCCCTCACATGCCCGCATAATTCCGCAACCAGGGATACGGGGCGGTTTTCGGTGAATGCATATATATTGTCAAAAGCGGTTTTCTCTCCCCGGTTTGAGGAGAAAAACCCCTTTTTCCCGGCTTCGTCAATCACATAACCGAAATCGTCAGCTGGAGAGTTTACCGGTTTGCCCAGGTTGATGACCCTGTCGTTTCCGAAAGCGTCCTTATGCACAGCAAACACATCCAGCCCACCAAGGCCGGGATGCCCGTCGGAAGCAAAATACAGGATACCGGAATCACTTACAAAAGGAAAGGTTTCCCGGCCCCTGGTATTGATCTTATCGCCCAGGTTAAGCACCGGACCAAAACTCCCGTCCGGGCGTATTTCGGCGGCGAAGAGGTCTGATTTTCCCCGGGTCCCGTTCCGATCCGAAACAAAATACAGCATTTTTTCATCCGGGTCTAAAGCGGGATGTGCCGTAGAAAACTCGTCGTCGTTAATAGGAAGTTCCTCGATATCCTCCCATTTTCCCTCGTTATTGGTGGCCTTGTATATTTTCAGGTGATTTGTACCGTTTTCCGACTTCCCGTACTTGCCCCGCAGAAAATTATTCCGGGTAAAATACATAGTCTTTCCATCATGGGTAACGATCGGGGTACTCTGATGAAATTTCCTGTTGACCTCACCTTTGAGTTTCACCGGGTTTTCCAGTTTTCCATCTTCATTGATATCCGCTTCGTAGAGTTTTAAAAAAGGCTGTTTGTTCCATACATGAGTACGCTGTACAAATATCCCCGTATCTCTTGCGGAAGCAAAAATAAGTTTGTCTTTTCCCCGGTAGGCCGATCCGAAATCGGCATATTCCGTATTGATCCCCGCATCGGCAATAGCATAGCGGCCGGAAAAGTGTTCTATATCCGCAAGCTGGCCTGTCAATGATACCTCAGGCCTTCCGGGTTGCCCAATGAGGGTGTAAAACTCTGTAAGGGCCTGCTCTGCTTTCTCATATTCCCCTTCGGCTTTCAGGCACTGGGCATAGCGGTAATAATAGACCGGCCTTACCTTTGTATCGTAGGACAGCATTTTTTCGTAACGGAGAAGGGCTTCGGAATACCTGGCATTAAAATAGCAGGCATCGGCAAGCCGGGCGAACAGGTCTTGTGATTCATAGCCCTTTTCCACCAGCCTTTCGTACAATTCACTGGCTTTGATATAGGCGAATTTACCGTAGTTTTTATCAGCTCTTTCTTTTCTGGCTTCCTGGGCAAACGCCATCTGGGCTGCAATTATAAACAATATCGTTATGCGTATATATTTCCTCATAGTGTGCTCTTTTATAGGTCTTGATCAGAAAAACCTGGGGGTGCGGAGTCGTTTTCCGGCAGATGAAATGAATTCGAACCTGAGAAATATCTCATAGGTCCCTGAATTGTAATTTCCGAGCCTGGTCGTGTCCCAGTCGTAAGCATAGCCTACCTGCAGTCCTTCGGTTATCTGAAATCCTGCAAGTGCACTGACGGCCGCATCCCAGTGGTAGGCCGCTCCGAGGGTAAAGTTTTCATGGAACAGGAAATTGGCCGTAACATCTACGGCAAGGGGGGCTCCGCTTACGGCTTTTACCATCCCTGCCGGTTTGAATTTCAGGTTGGGGTTCAGATCAAAAACATACCCGCCTATGAGATAGAAGTGCATCTTCTCCCGGGCAACAGATTGCTGGATATCATCATAAAAATGGGTTTCGAGAAGTGCCGGAACGGACAGGCCTACATACCAGTTATCGGCATGCAGATATGCTCCTGCCCCTATATTGGGTGAGAATTTGCTCAATCTCCCGGAAAGTTCGGGGTCGCCCGGATGTTCTACGTTCAGTTTATCATAATCCACTTCCAGGAAACTACCTCCTGCCATAAGTCCTAGATTCAGTTTGGTTCGAGGTGAAAGCTGGAGAAGATAGGAAAAACTGGCGCTCACGTAAGTATCCTGTGCCGGGCCAATACGATCGTTTATTATGGAAAGTCCAAGACCATGCCCTCTGTAACTTACTGGTGAATGTACGGAGAACTGTGCTGTTTTAGGGGCGCCGTCCAGCCCCACCCATTGCGAACGGTATAACCCGAACAGGCTGGTAACGCCACGGGTTCCGGCATATCCGGGGTTAACACTTACCGTGTTGTACATATATTGTGTGTATTGCGGCTCTTGTTGCCCATGAACTGCGGCAACACCCAATAACAACAGTAATAATAGTAAAGTATTTTTTTTCATAGGCTTCTGTTTTTCCGTATTTGACCGCCGGGACAAGCCGGTTTGCTTTCCGTTTTCCGGTTATGTTTTTCAGGTGATCCGACGGGACAACGAACATCCCCGTTAATTGTCTTTAAATTGAGATGCCCCTGAATCAGTTGATATATAAATATCCCGATCTGTCTTCCCTGTTCCCGTTTTCATTGATGTACTTCAATATGTAGAAGTATGTTCCCGTAGGCAGTCGTTTTCCTTCGTTTACGGTAGCCCTCCCTTCGGAATATCCCCGGAACCAGTTACCGTTTACGCCATACCCTTCCGTACCGAACACTTTTACGCCCCAACGGTTATATACCTCCAGGGTGTTGTCGGGATATTTTTCTATGCCCTTGATATAAAAAAAGTCATTCATCCCGTCGCCATTTGGGGAAACTCCGTTGTAGATCACCACGCCATCCTCTTCCGGGGCTTCTTCCCGGATTATTCCGAAGGTGAATACCCCGTAGCCCGATACCGGACTGGTAACCACCTTATCTCCCAGGTCGGTAGTACCGCCTTCATCTATCCATTGCCCGTTGTCTTCGTCCCACCTTACGATATGCAACAGATTGTTTTGGGCAGCATCTATGAACATTTCGGGGGTTGTGACATCGCGCCAGGAAAGACTGATAAAGACGTCTTCAGATTCAGTCGTCTTTTCCACCGTCCAGTATTCGGCATCGTCGATATGCTCTATGATATCTTGCCTGGAGGTATGAGAATAGCGATCGTTGGAATTTTGGAAGTAATACTTCCCTTCAAAAACTGCGGAAGCGCTTTCGGGCGGGGACATTTCGGCAAAACGGTAATAGCCGCCGTCGCCGATGGGATAGACAAACCTGGTATCACCGGTTTTGACGACCGGACCGTCTACGTGACTGAAATCAGAGGTATTGACATGGACCGCATTGGAGGTAAACGTAAAACTTCCGCCGTGGTTGTCGTTATCTACAATACCTTCGCGAAAATCCACTTCCCCGCTTGCACTGATGGCACCGGACAGATGAAAAGGAGCTTCGGCACTGGTATTCTCAAAATACAGGTTGTAAAAATAGCTTTCCGCACTACCGCTGATCTGTTGTGGTTGCGTACCGATAAAACGGGTAAGGCCGGTTTCCAGGTAAAAATCAACAACTCCTTCATTATTAAAGCCGGCATAAATAAAAGCTTCTCCGTCGTTATAGAACTCACCGGAAGTGGTATTCTCCAGGTCACCCAAAGTGGAAAATTGTGTGTCGGAGCTTACATAGAGTATTCCCTGGTTAGTGGTCTGGGCATAGTTCCATCCTAAAGAAAAGCATAGCGACACTGCCCAAAGTACTTTTATCTGTATATGTTTTTTTATGTTATTCATTAGTTTCTTGCTTTAGAAGGAAGCATAGGGTTGGTGATCAACTGCCCGTTCCCGCGTCCGTTCAGCGACACATAAGTATGCTCCGGTCGTGCAGGATCCCACCCCTGGTCGCCATTCCGGTATGGTGTGGGATCCGTAGATTCTTTCGATGGCAATTGCTGACCCGATTCACGATCACCGGTCATCATTGCACGGTTGTATACGCCTTTGTTCCAGAGTATATCTTCCTGTGTGACCTGATAATCCACTGTAAAAGTCCAGGTTTCACCAATATCCAAAATGCCGTTGGTGTTGGTATCTCCCGTTAGCATACCTCCCAGCATGTTTACACCGGCACTTAATTCAATTGGATCATCACTTAACAGGGGATCTGTAATCTGTACATTATAGACTGCTTCGTGGTTACCCTTATGTTCTACACTAAAGGTATAGCGTATGTTTTCACCAACCTGCGCATATCCGTCGCTGTCGGCATCTATAAACTCACCGTCTTTAGTGATGTCATACATATCTTCACAAGGCATCTCACTTAAACCATATCCCGTACCCCGCATTTCTGTTGCTCCCACTACGTTCTGCCGTGCTATGACGGTGTTGGAACCTATCGTATTCCAGGTAATGGTATTCAGCGTGTTTCCGTTAATAAGTTCCAGTGGGAACAACGGTCCTCCGGACACTTTACTACCAAACAAGGACACATCCCCGTTTGGGCCGATTTCCACCCGTATCAGCGGGTTCTCTGCATCTCCCTCCATCTGCCAGATATCCTGAGTATTTGTTTCATATTCATCGCCATCAGCAAAACGAACATTTATCCCCGAGGTACCATTGGATTGAAATTCGATCTCCTGTGTCGCAAGGTCCACGCCGTTGATCTCCATATTAAACGAGTTGTCCAGCACGAAAATATCCAATGTAAAACCAGCGTTGGTTGCCGGCTGTGTAAAGTTTTCTTCAACAGGGTTGGTAGGGCAATCACTACAACTCCAACCAAAGTCTCCACCGTCTACCCCCACGCGCTGATAACAAGGGGCGTTTTGAGCAAAACCTGATGCTATCGTACCCAGGCTTATAAGAAGAATAATGAGTGTGTATTTTTTCTTATCTCTCATACTATTTAACTACAAATACAATATTCATAAAAGAAGCAGGAGTGGCATCTCCTATAACATCATAGGTTAATATGCCATTGGCATCCACGCTTACATTGGCAAACACTGTGGTATCGTAATAAGTAATATGATACTCCAGTTCCGTAGCCGGTAAGGTTGGGATTGCTCCCGCTGCCCCGGCACTGCTTACCATAGGGGTACCAAACTGATCGGCATATTCCTGGTATAAATCTCGGGTAAGCCCGGTTCCTGTAACCGAAGTATCAAAAACAATACTCGGCATATAAAAGAATTTGGGCATGGCAGCTTTTATTTCTTCAATAGTACCGTCAACAGCAGTATGTGTATAGGTACCGTCACCGTTGTCTACCAGTTCGTCAGAGTTGCCTTCCAATACATTGACAATCTCGTTGTAAATGTCACCCTGGTTGGCAATATTGTCTGCCACATCGCCTATTACATCTACCGTTACAGGGGTGCCGTCCCCATTGTTAAAGGTGTACGTACCATCCTGGTTATCCGTGATCTCTGATTTATCTACGGACCCAAGTTCTGTGCCATCGTCCGCCACTAAAGTGACCGTACCGTCACCGTTATCAACCAGACCTACTCCTCCTCCGCTACCGATATTGTTGACGATCTCATCGATAGCGTCCTGTACACTATCGGATGTAAGACCGCTGTCTGTGTTGTCATATCCGCTGGTATCGGCATTGGTGTCGATGGTGACATCCGTACCGTCATTGTTGGTGAAGGTATAGGTGCCGTCGGTATTATCCGTGATGTCCGATTTGTTTACGCTCACTTCCGTGCCGTCGGGCCTGACTAAAGTCACCATACCGTCGCCGTTGTCCACAAGGTCAACACTGGCATTGCTGTCTTCAAGATTCTGAAGGATCTCGTCTATGGCCCCCTGAACATTGTCCGAAGCCAAGCCGCTATCCGTGTTGTCATAGGGGTTGCTGCCCGCACTGGTATCGATCGTAACCGTATCTCCATTGGTATTGGTCAGCGTGTAGCTCCCATCTGCATTGTCTGCCATTGTCACGGTGTTCGCATCAAAGGTCACTACCGTTCCGTCTGCCGCCGCGTGGGTGAACGTCCCATCGCCGTTGTCTACCAAAGCGTCCGATCCGGCATCAATGATGCTGATGATCTCATTGTATACATCCCCTTGGTTCTGAATGTCCGTGGTTATATCCCCGACCACATCCAATGTCATGCTCTCGCCGTTGGCATTGGTGAAGGTATAGCTGCCGTCGCCATTAGCTACATAACCGGTAGTGTTGGCATCAAAATCAGTTATATTCCCTTCTTCGTCCGTATAGGTGAATGTCCCGTCGCCATTATCGGTAAGAGGCGATACGATTCCGGCCATGTTTGTAAGTTCATCTATGGCGTCTTGGACATTGTCTGAAGCAAGACCACTGCCGGTATTGTCGTAAACACTGGTATCTGCGTTGGTGTCGATAGTCACATCCGTACCGTCGTTGTTCGTAAAGGTATAAATACCGCCTCCATTGTCGGTTACATCCGATTTGTTTACGGTTCCCAGGTCCGTACCGTCGTCGGCAAGTAAGGTCACCGTACCATCATTGTTGTCCTGAAGTGCTACACCGGCTCCCGAGTTAATACTGTTCACAACCTCATCAATGGCGCCCTGTACATTGTCCGAGGCCAATCCGCTGCCTGTATTGTCATAACCGCTCGCACCTGCATTGGTGTCGATCGTGGTTATCGTATCCCCATTGCCGTCCGTAAAGGTATATACCCCGTCAACTACGGTTACACCGGTCGTATTGGCATTGATTGTGATTTCCGTACCGTCTACAGCCGTATGCGTATAGGTGCCGTCAAGATTATCGATCAATACATCGGTAGTCCCGTCAAGCTGGGTCTTGATCTCTTCCAGAGCTCCCTGTACATTATCAGAGGTAAATCCGTTGCTGCTGTTGTCAAAGGCAAGGGCACCGGCATTGGTGTCGATCGTTACAGGGGTGCCATTACCGCTGTCAAGCGTATAGGTGCCGTCGTTGTTGTCTGTTACCGCTGTTTTATCTACCGTGCCCCGAACTGTACCGTCGTCGGCCACCAGTGATACCGTGCCGTCTCCGTTGTCTGCAAGGGCTACTCCGGCTCCGCTGTCGATATTGTTCACAACCTCATCAATGGCGCCCTGTACATTGTCCGAGGCCAATCCGCTGCCTGTATTGTCATAACCGCTCACACCTGCATTGGTGTCGATCGTGGTTATCGTATCCCCATTGCCATCCGTAAAGGTATATACCCCGTCAACTACGGTTACACCGGTCGTATTGGCATTGATTGTGATTTCCGTACCGTCTACAGCCGTATGCGTATAGGTGCCGTCAAGATTATCGATCAATACATCGGTAGTCCCGTCAAGCTGGGTCTTGATCTCTTCCAGAGCTCCCTGTACATTATCAGAGGTAAATCCGTTGCTGCTGTTATCAAAGGCAAGGGCACCGGCATTGGTGTCGATCGTTACAGGGGTGCCATTACCGCTGTCAAGCGTATAGGTGCCGTCGTTGTTGTCTGTTACCGCTGTTTTATCTACCGTGCCCCGAACTGTACCGTCGTCGGCCACCAGTGATACCGTGCCGTCTCCGTTGTCTGCAAGGGCTACTCCGGCTCCGCTGTCGATATTGTTCACGATCTCGTCTATGGCACCCTGTACATTGTCCGAAGCCAATCCACTGGCTGTATTGTCATAAGGATTACTTCCGGCCTCAGTATGGATATCCCACGGCATTCCGGCCTCGTTGGTATACGTATAGATACCGGTAGTGTTTTCTTCAATCGTGGTCACGGTTTCGTTGTCTTGCACAAAAGCCGCATTGTCCACCCATATTACATCACCGGCCGCATTGGTAATCATGACCTGGTCTGCAGTACCGCCCTCCATTTTGTCCGGGCTTACGGCTCCGTCGGCTATATCGGCTGTCTGTACTTCGCCGTCCAGAATCTTATCTGAAGTAACGGCATCTGCGCCTATCTTTTCACTGGTGACCGCCCCGTCTATGATATTTTCTGTCTGTACGGCATTGTCTGCCAACTTATCGTTGGTAATCCCGTCGGGAGAAACGCTGACATCAGCGTCGACCAAAGTAGCCCCCGTACCGTCAACTACGGTGACAGAACCGTCTCCGGCAGTGAGGTCTTTACCATCTACATTGTCAGAAGAAAGATTACCATAAACCACACCACCACTTCCATCAGCTATGGGTACCTGTCCCGAAGGAACTCCGTCAGTTCCCAGTTTTTCAGGGCTTACAGCTTTATTCTGAATTTTATCTGTGGAAACAGCATCCGCTCCCAAGTCCGATTCCTTTACTTCTCCATTCTGAATTTTTGAAGAAGTTATAGTCCCGTCCTGTATCTTACTTTCCGAAACAGCATCATTTGCCAGCTTTGCATTATCAATTCCTCCATCAGCCACCTCGATACCGGCATCACCCAAAAGTTTATCTACACCATCTGTATTTCCGGTAAATTCCAGTCCCCCGTTTACTGTAAGATCTCCCTTGTTGTTTTCTATGGTCTGAGCCAGTTCGTCCATGGCTCCCTGGGTATTATCCGAGGTAAGTCCTGATGTACTGTTATCATAAGCTATGGCACCCGCATTGGTATCGATCGTGGTTATCGTATCCCCATTGCCGTCCGTAAAGGTATATACACCGTCAACTACGGTTACGCCGATCGTATTGGCATCGATCGTGATTTCCGTACCGTCTACAGCCGTATGCGTATAGGTGCCGTCAAGATTATCGATCAATACATCGGTGGTTCCGTCAAGCTGGGTCTTGATCTCTTCCAGAGCTCCCTGTACATTATCAGAGGTAAACCCGTTGCTACTGTTGTCAAAGGCAAGGGCACCGGCATTGGTGTCGATCGTTACAGGGGTGCCATTACCACTGTCAAGCGTATAGGTGCCGTCGTTGTTGTCCGTTACCGCTGTTTTATTTACTGTGCCCAGAACTGTGCCGTCGTCGGCCACCAGCGATACCGTGCCGTCTCCGTTATCCTCAAGGGCTACCCCGGCACCGCTGTCGATATTTCTCACGATCTCGTCTATGGCGCCCTGGACATTGTCTGAAGCCAATCCACTGCTTGTATTGTCATAACCACTCGCACCTGCATCGGTGTCGATCGTCGTTATCGTATCGCCATTGCCGTCCGTAAAGGTATATACACCGTCAACTACGGTTACGCCGGTCGTATTGGCATCGATCGTGATTTCCGTACCGTCTACAGCAGTGTGCGTGTAGGTGCCGTCACCATTGTCCGCCAAGACATCACTTGTATTATCAAGGTTGTTCTGGATCTCATCCAAGGCATCCTGTACGTTCGTCGCGGCAAGACCTGAAGTTGTATTGTCATAGCTATTAGTGCCGGCATTGGTGTCCACCGTTACGATTGTTCCATCGGCATTAGTCAATGTATAAGTACCATCGTCATTGTCTGCCAACGTGGTCGTGTTCGCATCAAAAGTCACTACCGTGCCGTCTGCTGCGGTGTGTGTAAAGGTGCCGTTGCCATTGTCGACCAAAGCGTCGGATTCAGTATCAATGATACTGATGATCTCGTTATAAACATCGCCCTGATTCTGAATGTCCGTCACCACATCTCCGATCACATCAACCGTCATCGCTGTGCTGTCGGCATTGGTGATGGTATAGGTGCCGTCGCCGTTGTCCGTCACCGTGATCGTGTTCGCATCGAAGGTCACTACGGTACCATCGGCTGCGGTGTGGGTGAACGTACCGTCACCATTATCCACCAGGGCATCACTGTTGGCTGTGATCGTGTTCAGGATCTCATTATAGATATCACCCTGGTTCCGGATGTTCTCTACAACATCTCCTGCCACATCAACCGTCATACTGTCACCGTTGGCGTTGGTAAAGGTATAACTGCCATCACCGTTAGCTACGTAACTGGTGGTATTGGCGTCGAAATCGGTTGTATTACCTTCTTCATCCGTATAGGTAATGGTCCCGTTGCCGTTATCCACAAGGCTTGTTAAGGTTTCGTAACTATCGACGATAGCAGAGAGGTCTATGACCGTTTCAACTCCTTCTTCGTCCGTATAGGTTACCGTACCATTACCGTTGTCTGTCAATATGGTCAGGGTTTCATTGGCCCGTACGATATCCCCGAAATTAATAAGCTGAACATTTCCATTCTCATCTATATAGGTAAATTCGTATCCATCGTAATTGACGTTGCCCCCGTACTCTTGTATAAGCCGAAATATCTCATTAAAGACATCTCCGCCGGCGGCAATATCATTCAGAATATCTGCCGGGATATCAATTGTAGTGGTTACACCTTCCTCATCGGTATAGGTATAGGTCCCGTTACCATTATTGACAAGTGTTGAAACCGTCTCGTAGGCCTGTACGATCTCTTCAAAACCGATAACCTGCATATCGCCGTTTTCGTCGATATAATTGATCTCACTCGTAACAGGGTTAAAGACCATAACCTTATCCGGGATGTTCCCATCGACAACATCCCCGGAACTAACAATCCGTCGCCAACGATTGTCATACCAGTAGTAATATCCGGGAGTTATATCTCCCTGCGTAGCAGTATTGAACACCAGCAAACTGTTTACATTACCACTGGCAATGGTCTGATTGTCCGTACTACTGCTCAAAGCTACCCGGGGAATAAGAATCCCCTTATCCCCGGCTACAACATCAAGCTGTGCAGAATTGTCAGGCATAGGGGTTCCTATCCCTACCTGAGCATATAATCCATAAACACAAAAACTAAAAAACAGGAGTAAAAATCTTTTTTTCATAGGCCTTTTTGTTGTTAATACATAATGCCCCTGTAAAGGGCAAAATATTTCAAAAAAATTATTAAAGTATTTACGTCTTCAATAGTTAAGTACATAACCTACCGTACCGAAAATCTGTGTTTTTACTTCATTCGACAGCTGTAGTTTTTACCCGATTGATAAATATCTTTATGTTACGGGAAATAAGGGACGGACGATATCGGCAATATTTTTTGAACTTGTGTGTTTTCGCTTGCACAAAAAAGTATTCGGCAATTTCCTATTCGGATATACTATGATATATTCGTGTTGCAGAAAAAATACGGTTTTCATTAGGTCCTGGATTCTTATATTATTTTTCTCGTTTTATCGATCAAGTCATTTACACAACATGTAAAAAGAGTAGAATTATCAAGAATCACCATTGCAAAATAGGGTGTATAAAACATTGTCACCTTCCCGATAAAAATCCGGAAGCTCAGGATCCATTCAGTGATACTTTCGGCAGCGAAAGTGAAAAAACATCTTTAAAAGATCTCAAAATGAGTATTACACTTGTACTACACTTTTATTAAAGAGGTTTTAATCGGTGATTATCAGTAGCTTTAATTTCATGCAACAAGAACACCCTTTTTTATTTTTGAGCATTAATTACTTTTTGCGAATACAATATGTATATCTCAAAGACCATGAATAAACCTGATTTCTTCAATTCCTATAGAGAACGGATGGGTGTAGGAATTTTTCTCAACCATGCTGAAGCAACATAATTAATGTTAAATCCAAAACATAAAAATTATGGTAAAGTCAGAGAGCACTTATGCTCCATAACATTCGAAGAGGATAACCAGGTGTTTTTAACCTCTACGCTGTCCATATATGAAGCCAGCGTACCCAACCGACGAAAGAACCCTAAAGGCAATGTCTCCCTATTTGCTGGATCAATACAAGGACCGTAGGAAAAATTTTGATCGGAAAATTGACGATTTCACCCGGAAAAAAGATTAAAAAGGATTATGCAGTTCGAATACCTATATTATAAAATGAGAAGGCTTTTATGCAGTGGTGTAGATACAGGCAGGCATGTTCTCCCGCAATTCGGAGATCAAAGAAGCTATAAGCTTTTTACAGAAGCCGGGTTCTCCACGGAAGAAGCTGTTCAGATCATGACTTTCAACGGAACCAGGGCACTGGGACGTACAAATACAGGTACTGTCCGGACAGGTAAAAGAGTCGGTTTTGTAATCCTGAACGGGATCCTGCTGTCATTGAGAAAGCCGAAACGGTTTTTAAAAAAGGCATCGGGTATGATCCTGAAAAAATATTGGAACGGACCAACGGCAAATTCGGGACAGATTGAAAAAATAAGGATATTGTTTATGGAAACTGTCAATCCCCTCCGGTTATTCTTCCGGAAGCGAAGCTACGGTACCGTCATACCTTATGGGATTCCGCTGCATACTATTCACCATAAGAACGGTTTTTTTATTGGCATAAATCTCTAAAACGACATCAAAAGATTCGCTGTTCTTTCGGGCCTTAAACGTTATGCGGTACAGCTTTTTGGCTTCTATATAATTTGCATCGAAATCGGTAGCTTCCTGGTCAAATTGTATGGCCTGGCCATCAGGATTATAGCCGCCTCCCATCTGTCGTTCCCCGAAATAAGGAAGATAGGCCTTCACTGAATCTCCTTTTACTTCAAGATAATTGGAATTTCCCATCAAATTAATTCGCTGTACATTGTTCTGTGGTCCCAGCAAACCGCTTATATTCATCATAGCGGTAGTTACCCTCGGATTGGCCCAGTCGTTCACCACCTTGAATCTCCTTTGTTGAACAAGCGAATCCAATACCTCTAAATCCCGAGCATCCGAAACGGTATTTTTAGTCCCGATACAACTGCAGCATACGGCAAACAAAATCAAACAGGAAAAATAATGAAAACGTCCCATATCTATAACATTCTAAGTGTTATACAAGTTAAAAATTTATTTCCCATTAAAGGAACGTTATGGCTAAAATAAGCAGAAAAAAGATGGAAAAATACGGAGATCAGACTTCAGATTCCCTGTACATAGAAATATAAAACCTAAAAAATATGATATAATGAGCATAACTTTCTGTTCCCGTTACTGGTTTTGGCGACTTGAAGTTTATTATTTGGGAATACGCCTGAATATTTATTATCCTCCACCCTAAAAACCTGCACTACCGGAAACCTGGGCCCTGACCTGAGCAAAACAAAAAAACGGTGTTGGTATGTCCTCTATCCGATTTTTCCGGAGGAATATTTTGTATTCCGGTAGCGTGTTCCGGTCCTGTCGGGGCGTGTTCCAACAGTAAAGTAAGTGCTGTATAAACTATAAATCCCATCATTTCACAATAATTTACATTCAACTCCTTCCCTCCTTAAAAAGCTTATCACCATACCTGAAACATCGCGGTTACCGCTTATCCGCAGAATCCGGTCACGATCTTCAAGGTCAAAATTGATCAGGAAATCCGGGATGGCCTGTTGCAGGCTTGTGATTAAAAGGTCGGCATGTTGCTCGTCCTGGACGTTGGTCTTAAAAATTTCTACTGCCATGATCATCAGTTTTAGCTGTATTCCTCATACCGGGTTGACAAAATGTACCGGTATTGAAAATTCTTTTTGTTCTTTACAAAGAGAACAAAAAGAGATAAAAATCAATCCCCTTTTTCTTTTTTCAGCGCAATCGTCTTTCTCCAGCGCTCCATTATAATAGGGATCTCTACCTGCAACATTTCGTACAACAATATAGCCTCCCCTATTTCACGGGTAAACTCCGCTCCTACTTCCTGTACATCCTTCACATCCCTGAGCAAATCGCACATAACCCCCATCTTCTTTGTCATGGCTTCTTCATTAAGGATACACTTGAAATTTACCGAAAAATACCGCTTTCTCTGCCCACCAATGGTTATGGCTTCCACCAATTCCGCTGACGTCAACATCTTCAGGGCATTGGACACCGCGCTCTTGCTCACCTTAAAATAATCGACTATTTCCCCGAAAACAGCACCGGGCCTGTCATGGAACATCAGGTAAATATAGACCCTTGCCGCCACAGGGGTCAGCCCCATATTTTCCATAGTCCTGCCATGCTGCTCTATCTTATCCCTGTACTTTTCCACTAAAAACCCTGTTTAAGTACAAAAATAATCAAATTTAGTTCTCTACAAAAAGAACCTAATGTTTTTTGGAGCCTCCATTCTTTCTGCAAAAAAATTTCCATTAAAAAAAATAACAATAACTTCACAGCAAATTCCCGCAAACAGAAATGCGGATATCGGATTTTTGCAACTGACCTTAATTTGCTGATAAATGATCATACGTGCCATCTCCTTTACATTCCTGTTCTCCGTCTTCACGGTATCGGGATTTTGTCAATCTCCCTCCGCTCCCGATATGCGAATAGCATTCCTGGCAGATGTACATTTACAGGATATCTACGGCAAATTTTCTGATAATGACTACAAAGGTGTACTGAATCCCGAAACGGGAAAATATACACTTGCACGTACCATGGGATCACAACTTCGCTCTACCCGGATATTCAATGAAAATTACTTTGCTTTTCGCACTGCACTGGAAGACATTGCCGAAAAAGACATAAAACTCGTAGCCCTTCCCGGAGATTATACGGACGACGGACAACCCATACACATTCGTGGCCTGCGCCGGATACTGAAAGCATATGAAGACGAATACCACATACGCTTTTTTATCACTACCGGCAACCACGACCCCGTCGGTCCGTTCCTGCAGGATGCGGAAAAAACGGATTTTCTCGGTAAAGATGGCAAAAACCAGGTTATAACCAGTAGAAAAAGGGATACTGATCGCGGTGAACTGCCTCCGGTTGTTACCCGTGATATCGCCAAATCGGGATACCGGGAAATCATGGAAGCGCTTAAAAATTTCGGTTTTTCGCCAAGGCCCGACGATTATTATTGGGCCACGCCTTTCTCTGCCTATACTCCCAAAAATTATTCCTATAAAAAAGCCCTGGAAGCTTCCGCACTGAAAAACCGGATGTACGATATAATACCGGGATTCCCTGTTCCCGATGCCAGCTACCTTGTGGAACCCGTGGAAGGGCTCTGGCTCCTGGCCCTGGACGGGGATGTACATATCCCGAAAGACAAAACCACAGCCCCTCCGGTTCCCGAAAATTACGGCGGGGCTGGTATCGGGTATCGCAATGTCCTGTCGCATAAACAACATCTGGTCGACTGGGTAAAGAAAATAGCCGCACAGGCCAAGGAAAGAGGCAAAACGCTGATTGCTTTCAGCCATTTTCCCATGATCGATTTTAACGATGATGCTTCCCCGCTTCTGAAACAACTTATCGGAAAAAAGAAATGGCAACTGGAGCGCGTCCCCCCGGAAGAGGTCGCCGAAACCTTTGCAAAGGCCGGCCTCAGGATACATGTGGGCGGACATATGCACATTAATGATACCGGGACAAGGAAATATAAAGACGGGAATTGGCTGGTCAACATCCAGACCCCGTCACCGGCCGCTTATATGCCCGGTTATAAGATCCTCACCATACACCGGGACAACCACATCGAGGTGGAAACCATGCCTCTTCGGGAAGTGGCCGATTTTCAAAACTTGTTCCCCCTGTACGAACAGGAATTTCAATACTTGCACAAACACCAGCTTCGGGAATGGGACAAAAGCATATTAAACACGCTTTCCTTTCACGATTTCACCCTCTCACACCTCAAAGAACTGGTCAGGTTGCGTTTTATAAATGACTGGCCCGGACATTTCAGGGATTCCGTGCTCCATTTCAACGGAAGGGATTTCCTGATGCAAACCATCGGCACAACCGGACAATCCGTAAAAGAACTGGACAAAAGACTGAAGCAGGCCGATCTGAAAATGGAGGATTTCGAAACCTGGAAGGGACAAGACCTCTTGCTGGATTTTTACAAGATCCGGAATGCGGATAAGCTGGCTTTCCCCGACATCCCTGCCACCAGGATCAAACAGTACGAATTCCTGGCAACACAGTACAAGGATCTCCCGGAAAACAACAAACTGCAATCCCGTCTGAAACTGTTCTTCGAATGCCTGGACCGTTTTATGCACGGCGCCCCTGCCGACCACTTTACGATCGACCCACATTCGGGTACGTTAACCGAACTGAAATAAACTTTTATTTCGAAACTGATACCGGGTTCTCCCTGACATATCTATTTCCCCCGAACATGATGTGATAGGAGGACCTGAAAAGCCTGCTGGGCAAGTAATAGTCGGTTGTAATGATCTGGGATCCCGATTTTTTTGCCGCCTCAAACCCGGAATAATCATTATTTCTCGCTTCCTTTGTATTGGCATCGGCACGGGTGCGGATGATATATCCTTTTCGTACCAGTTCCGGGATACGCGGGTCATCCGGATTGTTGAGGATCATCGCCCCGGCCTCGGGAGTGCCCGGTTCGGCACAAACAAAGAGCACACGGTTGCGGAGCGACGGATGCCCTTTCCTGTAAAGTTCCTTTTTACGCCCCTTATCATCCAGGATAAAGAGGAATTTCCCTCTTGCCTCTTTTAAAACCGGCCATTGGTGGTCGAGTACCGCCGCTTCCAGCGTAGTATAATTACCCCTTACGCCATCAGGAGTTATGAGATGGTCTTTTCCCAGGTCATTTAAAAGTACGCTGTCCAGCGCCGCAAAAGCCTTTTCGGTAAAAGGCTCCGGTTTTGTTCCGAAATGGTTGGCTTTCCCGTCCTTGGCTTCCAGGGTGATAAATACCGGCTCATGACTAGGGTGCTCGAACGACCACTTTCTGAGCGCCTTCAGACAGTCTTCCAATGTCAGGTATTCACTGCGAAAGTCGATATCGGGAACGTGGAGCATTTTAAATCCCGGCGCCTCCATCTTCCCTTCCGGATCGTATTCCGGTTGGTCTTCTACCAATTCCAGTCCTTTCGGACGTGCGTATCTTCCTCCTTTATCATCAATATAAATGTCGAGTTCCAGGTTGCGCAACCCCATATCCAGTTGTTCGGTAATGGCAATATGTTCGTATTGCAGACTCAACATACCTCCGGTGGTATCCTTCTCCTCCAGGAAACGGAACAGTTCCGGCGCTATGGCCTGCTTATAACTGTTATGCGAACCAATCACCTGAAGTTGATGCAGGCGGAGCGTATCTGCCTGTGAAAAAATAAGATCAATTCCCGCAATTAAAATAAACAGAGCAACAACAGAATATTTCATAAGAAAAATATGTAATTTAACAGGTATTTATACGACAATCTTACAAAGATACTTTTTGATTATTAAGAAAATGTAACCCTAAAAATAAGTTAAGACAAAGCAAAAACCGGAAACAGGCCGCAATAACCTTTTCGAAAGACCGGTAATGTAAAGTTTAACTTAACCCGGAACACCGAAATGTTAAACAAAGGTAAAATAAGGGGCGGGAAATTAATTTAAATATAACCTTTTCAAAATGTCGGAGAACTCCGCCTTTTTTTACTTAGCCCATCAAAAATCAAAACCAGGACCAAAGTGCTAAAACGATTATAGTACCATCCTGACTTACAACTCCCGCACACAAAACAAAAACATATGTAATAAAAACCCCGATAAAACCATCCGAAGTGAAAATCACGGTGGTTACATGTAGCCGTGATGCTGTTTTTTCAAGAATTGTACAACTAATAATTAAAATTTGATGTATTCCAAAACTACTCTCTTAAAACTGAAAAGTATATTTATTTTAGGCTTTCTTGTCCTGTCCCCGGCGACAGGGCAGGCAGGTGAATCATCACGGTTCACCGTTATCAGGCATGAAATTCCGCAACAGACCGTAAGCGGTATTGTTACAGACGAGAACGATGTCCCCCTGGGCGGGGCCAATGTAGTGGTGAAGGGCACCGCTACGGGAACAACTACCGATTTTGACGGAGAATTCGAAATAAGTGTGGCGGAAGGACAGGTACTTCAGGTTTCCTACCTCGGCTATAAGACCAGGGAAGTTACCGTCGGTAATGCTCCGCTGACCGTCAAACTGGAACCGGATGCCTCCAAACTCGGTGAAGTTGTGGTTGTAGGTTATGGAAACCAGGTAAAAAAAGACATTACCGGGTCGGTAAGCCAGATCTCCAGCGAAGATTTCAAACAAGGCGTTAATATTTCTCCCGACAATCTCATACAGGGTAAGGTAGCCGGGGTCCGTATTGTAAACTCCAGCGGTGAGCCCGGTGCCGGTATAGATGTGTCCATAAGGGGGATAGGATCTATCCGAAGCGGTAGCACTCCCCTGTTCGTGGTAGACGGTGTTCCGCTGAGTAATGAAAACGTAAGTGCCGGAGGACCGAATTTCGGACTCGGAAGCTCATCACCCAAAAATCCTCTAAACTTCCTCAACACCAGCGACATTGCATCCATCACCGTATTAAAAGATGCTTCTGCCGCTGCAATTTATGGGGCGAGAGGGTCTAACGGTGTGGTACTCATCACAACCAGACAGGGCAAAAAGGGAGACGCCATGCTTACCTATAATACCTATGCAGGGTTTTCCCGCGTGATCCGGAAACTCGACCTGATGGATGCCGGTCAGTACAGGAACGCCATCACCGACCCATCTTACGACCACGGGGGCAATACGGACTGGCAGGACGAACTTTACAGGACCGCCATCACCCAGAACCACAACCTGTCCTTTTCCAGACAGACCGATTCCGGGAACTATTATGCTTCATTGTCTTACATGGAACAGGAAGGGATCGTAAAAACCAACGATTTCAAAAGGACAACCGCCCGCTTAAATGCGGAAGAATCCTTTCTCGATGATAAAAGATTGAAGGTAAAAATGAACCTTACGGCCAGTGAAATCCGCGAAAGCGGTATTCCCAACGGGGCCAATGCCGGTTCGGACGGACAGGTGATCATCCATGCCCTGATGGCCAACCCCACACGGACGGTATTTGACGAAAACGGGGAATACACCAATTTTAACATGAACGCACATTACAATCCCCTCTACCTGCTCGACGTATACGACGACCAGACCAAAACCCTGCGCGTACTGGGTAATATAGAAGCCACATTCCGTATTTTACCGGGACTGGAATACAAGTTCAATTACGGTATTGACCGGTCCACTTCGGAACGGAACTCCACCATGTACCCGAACGTGACCGACCGGACACCCCTGGGGGCTTATATACAAAATAACCTCGAATCGCAAAGCACCCTGCTGGAACACTACCTGACCTACAACCTGGAAACGGGAAAAAACAGGATTGAAATCCTGGGTGGTTTCTCCTATCAGAAATTCTATTTTTCCGGGACCTCCTTCTCTACGGAGAATATTGACGCCAGGGGCGAAGGTGTTCCCCCGGCCAATAATCCCGGGTATTCCGGAATACAGTCCGGTGTGAGCGGATACGCCCAGGAGAATGAACTGCAATCCTTTTTCGGCAGACTGAACTACAATTTCGACAGTAAATACTTTGTGACCGCCTCCCTCCGGGCCGATGGTTCCACCCGTTTCGGAGAGAACAACAAATACGGGTATTTCCCTTCTTTTGCACTGGCCTGGGCCATGGACCGGGAAGATTTCCTTACCGACACGGATATCCTGAACCAGTTAAAGTTAAGAGCAAGCTGGGGACAGACCGGGAACCAGGAAGTACAGAACAAGATCACCCAGGCCAGCTACTCCCAGTCGGCCGCAGGCGGGTATTACCTGTATGACGACCTGGAACTGATAAACGGTATTGTGATTAACCGTACCGCCAACCCCGACCTGAAATGGGAAGTGGTGACCCAGTATAACGTAGGTGTGGATTTCAGCCTTTGGGACAACAAGCTTTACGGATCGCTCGACTACTACAACAAAACCACTACCGATGCCATCCTGAACATTCCGTCCGAAACACTGAGCCCCACAACGACCGTATGGAAAAATATTGACGGAAAGATCATTAACAAAGGGCTTGAGTTCACATTGGGCTCTCAACTGGTCAAAACCGGTGATTTTTCCTGGACTGCCGATATCAACGGGGCTACATTGAACAACGTTATCGAAGACCTTCCCGTATCCGAAGTATATTCCGGTAGCATTGCAGGTCCCGGTTTATCCGGTGTAAGGGCCAATATTTATAAAAGCGGATATGAGGCCGGTTCTTTCTATATGCTGAAACACCTCGGATATGACGAACAGGGAAATGACATATTCGAAGATGTCAACAACGACGGTGTCATTAACAGTGACGATCGCAGGATATTTGAAGGTGCCCTTCCCAATTTCACCTTCGGTATCAATACGGCACTGAATTATAAACGCTTCGATCTCGCCGTTTCATTTATCGGACAAACAGGTGGATACCTCGTCAACAATACCAACCTGGCATTGAACATTAACAACCTGGCATCGGACCGTAACCTGCTCGCCAAATATTACAATGACGGCGCCAACCCGGAAAATACCCCGCAACTCTCCACGCTATACATGGAGAAATCGGATTTTCTCCGGTTAAACAACCTCCGACTGGGCTATACTTTTAATGTGGATGCGTTGAAATGGGTCAAAGGATTCAATGTGTACGTCAGTGCCCAGAACCTCTTTACCATATCCGGATACTCCGGTTACGACCCGCTAATCAACAGTCCGAGATCCAGTGACGGTAACCAGTCCATAGGAGTGGATTACACCACCTATCCTTCCAATAAAACCTATATGCTCGGTGCGAGTTTAAAACTATAAAAGATGAACCATTCACAAAAACAGATGACAAATGACGGACGACCGGAGCATACACCGGGCATTAGCCGTCAGTCATCCGCTCAAAAAATAACGCATATGAAACGCTATACCTTCACACTAAAAACATTCCTTTTGGCACTGCTCGCTATCCACCTGTCCGGCTGTACGGACCTGGAGGAAGAAGTTATTGACGAAGTACTGGGCGGCGAGAGCTCCGACCCGGAAAGCGCCGTGGCCGCAGCCTACGGAAAACTCGGAGATGCCACTTTTGTAGACCACGGGAATGTATTTGCACTTCAGGAATATTCTACCGATGAAGCCCTGCTCCCCACCAGGGGAAGTGACTGGGGCGACGGCGGAAAATGGCGGTCCATGCACGAATTTACCTGGAAAGCCGACAATGCAGTGGTCACCACCACCTGGAACAACCTCGTGAGCGGTATTACCAAATCGCTGACAGCCATCCAGTCTGTAAATGCGGACGAGAGTTTCGGTGAACGCGAACTCTTCCTCGCGGAAGCCAAAGGACTCTGGGCTTTTTATACCTATCATACGCTCGATCTTTTCGGGCAGGCTCCTTTCCGAAATCCTTTCGGGAAGAATGCCGAATTGCAGATACTGCAGGCCGGTACGGCCATAGACAGCCTTATCACCGAAGTGGAAAGCCTTGTTCCGGAACTCGCCGAACTCGGGTCGCAATCCACACACAACGGACGTTTTACCAAACAGGCTGCCTATGCCCTGCTGGCCGATATGTACCTCAACCGTTCCGTATATAAAGACCGGTATAATACTTCCTCCGGGTTCAATTTCAGGGAAGCAGCTGTAGATAATGACGGAACCGACATGGACAAGGTCATTTACTACACCTCCCTGCTTATTGACGGGAACTTCCGGTTGGAAAGCAATTATTTCGATAATTTCGCCATAGGCAATTCGGGAGGTTCGGAGCTCATCTTTGTAGTGGTCCAGGAAAATGACAATATGCGCAATAGCGAAAATGATTTTGCCTATATGCCTACAGGCCGTAACCAGAAGACTTCCCCGAACAACAGGGGAACCAACGGCTCCTGTATCACCGGAGAATTCTACAACACCTGGGAAGGCAACTTCGACGATCCCCGCTTTCACAGGTATTACCGGTATGGTGACGGTACCTGGTTCATGAACGACGGCTCCACGGGCAGTGTACCTGCCGAAGATGTGGTTCCCGGCAGCAACGGGCTCCCCTGGTTTCACTTTAACCGTGGACTACTGGCCGGACAGCAATACGGTCCTACGCTCACAGAAGACGGCGATTTCGAAATGACCGCAGACGGAAGGATCAAGGTAAACATGCTCTACATGGAAAAGACCACTACCCTGCCCATGGATTTTACCCCGGAACTGGATTTCTCTAATCCCGCGCAGGCCGTGTTCTCCCAAACAGAGATCAACCGCGGGGTAAGGGTTTTCAAGTACGAATTCGACCCGGAAAACGGAAACGGGACCAGCAATGTGGACATCCCCCTCTATCGCCTGGGCGGAATATACTGTATGCGTGCCGAAGCCTATTTCCGTAATGGTGACAACGCCGCAGCCCTCGCCGACATCAATATGCTGAAAACAAGCAGGACAAGGGAAGCACTGTTTGACAACGAACCCGGAAAACCGGTTACAACGCTTACGGAGGAAGTGCTTTACAACGAAATAGGATACGAAATGTACTGGGAAATGTACCGCAGGAAACAAATGATCCGTTTCGGCACGTTTGACGATGCATATACGGCAAAACCACAAACAGAACCCTACCTGAGGGTTTTCCCTATCCCCCAGGAAACCATTGACGTAACCGAAGAGTTCTCGCAAAACCAGGGCTATTGATAGCTTTCCGAAAACACGGATGGTTCTGACACATGAACAACAGGGGGCTTCGGCTCCCTGTTTTTTTATAAATTCATCCGGAAAAATATTCTCACAGCCCCGCCTTAATCAAAAAATACCCGCTTTCAGGGAGGGACTGCCCTTTCAAAAATTTATACTTTCGCACCGTTTTATGTCTTACTTGTCCGTAAAACGGCACAAAAACACAATGACGAGTAAGACCGAACGGGATATAATTATATACAAACAGAAAGTTAAATACATGAAGATCCGACACTTATTTTTATTATTGGGAATAATAGCATTCCAGGTTACCATAGCACAAAACGACACTATCTGGTATAATACTTCCTGGAATAAAACTCCAAAAGAAAACGCCGCTTATTACCGGCCGTCCCCCCAACCCGAAGATGGCGGTTATCGGGTGGTGGACTATTATATTTCCGGAGCAAAACAAATGGAAGGTTTTTCCAGAGAAAAAGACCGTGATGTATTTGACGGAACAATCACATGGTTTACCGAAGACGGAAAAATCAGTCAGAAAGCCCATTATAAAAATGGCAGTCTGGAAGGTGAATTTACCAGCTACATCAACGGTGAAGAAGTTGCAAGAGCCGTTTACAAAAACAATAAAATCGAAAATGGTACAAGCTTAGTGTTCAGAGAGGTTTATCAGTTTTACCTGTTTCGCAAATATGAAAACGGCAAACAGTTAAAAGAAATAATATTTGAAAAAACACTTGATAAACCCCGTGCAGAAGTCACATACGGAGTTGGTGAACACAAGCAATTGTATAACGTAAAACACTATGACAAAAACGGTATTGTAACCGCTGAGTTTACCGGAAACCGGGATGATCGTCACAATGCGTCGTTTTATAACGGAAAGCAAATCGGGTATTATTATAACCCCATGCAGAAAAAAGAAGAAATCAACTATGAAGACGGAAAATTCAAAAATTACGAGATCTTTTATTCCTCAGGAAAAATAAGGGAGCGTGCTTATGTAAAAAACGATACGGCCCGTATTACCTATTTCGATAAAAACGGGAAGGAACTGGCTACCTTAACCTCTCTTTTTAAACCTGAACAGAACATCAGCTACATACACAGCAAGCCTGTGGAAGGCACCAGAATATATTTCAATCATACCTCCCTGTCTCAGGACACACAGTGGATTACCAGGACCGCAACCTATAAAAACGGGAGGATAATAGAACGAAAGAATTTTTATGAAAACGGGAAGCTCAAGTCACGCAAGGCTTACGAAGACGGTATAATGATCAGAAAAGAAGCCTATGCGGAAAACGGGACCACTAATACCGAACTTGTCTACAAGAACGGAAACCCGTTTAACGGTACGGATAACAGTGCTCAGGGACACACTGTCTATAGAGACGGAATGGTTGTCGAAGAAACAACAACGTATAAAAGCGGGGCCATATTCAAAAAGGAGACCGACAGTACGGCTACGTTCTATGACAAAAACGGAGAAAAACTGGGCGAACTGGTATATAGAATAAATGAACACGGGCGCAAAAAACCGTATAACGGTACTTTATTTCAACAACGCTACGGAAGTGATAAACTTTCTACTGCAGAAAGTTATAAAGACGGCACTCTTATAAAACGTACCCGCTTCTACCGTGAAGGAACAGGAACTGAAAATATCAGGGAAAAGGAAACCTTCTATGATAATACAAAAAGGAAAACACAGGTAAAAAGCTATTACAATAACGGGCAATTACGAACCGATACAAAATATAAAAACTCATATACTAAAGAAAAAGCCACCTACTACGACAAAACGGGGAAATTGCTCTCCACCATGACGTTCATCCCTGAAAGGCATGGTACCGAATATGCATTTTTTTCCGGTTCAAATCGCATAGAAAGTATAAAAACCTATAATGAAGAAGGCGAATTAATCTATGAAAAGAAATATGAAAAAGACTATAGGTCCAGGGATAATACAGGTGAATACCCTATTTTTCTGAAAAAGGAAATCGATTATGACGGCAAAGCTGTTTTTTATAACAGTAATAATGCCCTTGTAGCCGAAGCCACTTACAAAAACGGAAAGCCCTGGGAAGGAAAAACGGTTTGGGGTTCTTCCTATAGCTACACCATATCTTCCTATAAAAACGGCAAAAAAGAGGGCGATGAAATCAAATACAAGACCCCCGGTAACAGTACCCCAAGTATAAAAAGCAAAAAAACCTACCTCAACGGTGTTCTTCACGGCACTTCTTTTACTTATTTCGATAACGGACAGACAGAAAGCATTAAAAACTATAAAAACGGATTACTTGACGGCGAAGCGATTTATTATAACGAAAACGGAACCGAAAGAAATAAACTCGTCTATAAAAAAGGATCTCCTTATGAAGGCCTGTCCATAGACAAAAGAGTCGCGTCAAGGAATTCCACGATAACAAAAAAATCCTTTTACAAGGCAGGAAAGCTCACCCGGAAAGAAACCCGGGAAAACGATCAACTGTTACAGGAGGCCAGCTACACCGAAAATGGGTTACAGGCCACGGAATATAACACCTCCGGTGTTAAAACGGTAGTGTATAACATAACCGATATGGAAAACAAAAGCGGTGAAGTAATTTATTATGACGAAAACGGTGCTCAGAAGGAAAAAGGCAGTATTATTGAAGGTGAGCCCGCCGAAGGTGTTTTTTACCTGAAAAAATTCCACATCTCCTACGCCCGTTCGCTTCCGGACGAAAAAACAAAAACCATAAAACTTAAAGTGACAAAAGAAAAATACACGGTTTTGGGATTTGACGAAAAAATGGAAGAGGTCTTCCGCATTTCGGAAAGCAAAAAGCTGCCTGAACTTTACCTTCTGAACAATGTCGTTCGCCCCGATTATTTCTATAACGATTTTATAGGTAACTTGTAAAATAAAAAACATAAGGGGTAGGCAAGGTATAATCGCCCGGTTTGCCCCTTTATTGAACATACGAAATCGAAAAATTAACAGGAGGAGATCGGACAGGTATCTTACTTGGGGTGTCGTTAAAAAACAGTACTTTTGGGACTAAAGACATTGCATTAAAAAAGAACTGTTTTCTCCTTATGTTCAAAAACCTCAAAACCTCTCAGATCATTATGTTTGTGGCCGCAGCTATAACCATTATAGGTGTGGTGACGGGAAAGTTCCTTTTTATTTTTTTACTGGTGCCGTTGGGGTTTCTTTTTAATAAACGAAAAAAATAACGGCATCTTACCCATAAACCTTCCTGTCATACAGGATAATTCGCTACATTTATACCCTAAATCCCTACAAAATGAAAAAAGAATTTTTCCTCTTGGTTTTAATTGCTGCATGGTATGCACAGGGTAATGCCCAGGTCAAGGAAATTTCACGGGGATGGACCTCTTTTGTCCAGTCCATCGATGTCGCTTCGAACGAAAAGGTTAACTTCCGGTTATCGGCTGCGGTAAAGGTTACTACCGATAGTAGCGAACAGGGATCGGCCGGGTTATGGGCAAGAGTGGACAACAAGAATGAAGAAACAGGTTTTTTTGATAATATGGTGGACAGACCTATTACTTCAGAGAACTGGCAAACCTATACATTAGAAGGGTATATAGATCAAAATTCGCAAAAACTCAATTTTGGCGGCCTGTGCATGGGAGACGGAGAGTTTTATTTTGATAGAGTTGAACTGTCCATACAGGACAAAAACGGCAAGTTCAGACCCGTTGAAATTCCCAATTCCGGTTTTGAAAAAGATGCCGGGCCCGGAAATATTCCCAATTGGGTAGAAGGCACAAACTTTGCCAAACCTGTTCGCGTAAAGGAATACAATATTTCTTTTGTGAAAGATGAAACCTACGGTACACAAGCCTTGATGATAAAGGGTACCGGCACCCCAAATCCATACGAACTTAAATCTGCCGAAGGATATTCGCTTCAAATAGGCACTTTGGTCAGCATGCTCAACGATTTGAGTAACAGGGTAGAAAGAGTTGTATCCGGGCTCGATCAACAAAAACTCGATTACCTGATCGACGAAAAAGCCAACAGGATAGGAGCCTTAATCATGCACCTCGCTGCCGCCGAAAAATATTATCAGGTATATACTTTTGAAAATCGTGGATTCAACGAAGAAGAAAATAAAAAATGGGGCGCTGCTCTGAATCTCGGAGAAGAGGGAAGAAAAGAAATACAGGGACATGATCTGGAGTATTACCTCGATATTTACAGAGAGGTAAGACAAAAGACCCTCGAGGAATTAAAAAAACGCAACGATGCATGGCTGAAAAAGAAAAAACCGGGAAGTTTACTGAATAATCATTATGCCTGGTTTCATGTCATGGAACACCAATCCAGCCATCTCGGGCAGATCTTGTTCCTGAAAAAACGCCTTCCGGAAGAAGAAAAGCCGCAAATTCAGGTCAGAGATGACAAAATTAAAGATTAATTAATCCAATCCCGATAACTCCACTATTGGTATCCTCTCCTGAACTCACTCAAAAGTATGGCTGTAGCCGTAGCAACATTCAGGCTTTCCGTCTGTTGTACACGCCCGAAACGCGGAATGGAAACAAAACGGTCTGCAAGCAACCTGATATTACCGGAGATACCGTTGGCTTCGTTACCCATAACCAGAATACCCTGTTCCGGCAGGGAAGCGGTGTATACATTTTCTCCGTCCATATCCGCTGCAAACGCAGGCAAGCCGGATTCCCGGATATAAGCCTCCAGATCGGTATAAACAATGTTTACCCTGGCCAGTGATCCCATGGTAGCCTGTACCACCTTGGCATTGAAACAATCTACCGTAGTAGTACTGCACACCAAATCTTCCACCCCGAACCAGTCACACAGGCGGACAATTGTCCCCAGGTTCCCGGGATCGCGTATGTCGTCCAGGGCTACTACAATGCCGGAATTTCCCGCTTTCTTCTCTTCGGGTATATCAAAAAGCGCCAGGGCCTTGTTAGGGGTTTTTAGTTGGCTGATCTTTTTCAGTTCATTTTCCGATATCTCCCGGGCCCGGTTCCCGGTAAAAGAAAACAGATCCGCGTCCACGGTAAACAGCTCCCTCAAATCCATTCCGGCCTTATACAACTCCGTAATGACCTTTATTCCCTCGGCGATGAACATTCCGTGCCGGTTGCGGTACTTTTTTTGGTGCAAACCCGTTATTAGTTTAATTTCGCTTTTACTAACCATCCATTATCGTGTATTTTTCCCTGCAAGACCGAAACCGGCCCCGGGACATATTCGGAAAAATTTAGGCAGCGACCCAATTTTCCGGGAGGAATTCACACAAAATTTTTTCATCTTTGTTTTTGCTTAATTGCAAAGGCACTAATTTTATGTGTCTCGGACCGATAATTTGTTTAACCTGTCTTTTTTCCATTGAAAACTCTGATCACAAAAATAGCGGTAATCTTTTTAATACTGTCTATTGCATCTTGTAATGCGGTAAAAAGGGTGAATGACGACCAGTTACTTTTAACCAAGAACAACATCTATGTAAACGGGGAAAAAGAATCCAGGGAAGCCGTCCGCAACCTCATTTCACAGCAGCCTAACAGCTCCCTGCTCGGTTTCAACCTGAAGCTGCACATCTACAACCTGGCCACACCAAAGTCGGATTCCGCTTTCCAGGCGTGGCTGCACAGAAAGGAAAAACGGGAAAAACGCCTCGATCGCCTGTTGTCAAAAAAACAGGTCAAAGAGTTGGGCAATTCGGTTTCGGGGTTTAACAACTGGTTGAAAGAAACCGGTGAAGCCCCGGTAATCATTAACACGGAAAAAACGAAAAAATCCAGGGAGCGCCTCAAGCTCTATTATAACAGTAAGGGTTTTTTCAACAATAAGGTGGCCTATTCCATAGATACCGTTCCCAAAAAGAAAAAGCGCGGAGAAGTGAGGTACGATATTACCACGGGAAAACCGTATTTCCTGGACAGTATCACAAAAAATATAGACTCCAGGGACATTGATTCCATTTATTCCATTTACGATTCCAGGATGCTCATAAAACAGGGAGAACAGTTTGACCTCTCCCGTTTCGAAGCGGAACGGGAACGCATCAATTCCATCCTCATCAATTCCGGAATATATCAATTTCAACCCAATTCGTCCATACGCTTCAATATTCTGAGAGACACCCTTGTTGCGAATGAAGATTACAAAATGCCGGTAGAAATAGAAATTGACAACCGCTATGAAAGGACAGGCGATTCGCTAAAGGAAATACCCTACAAGGTACACCGTATCAAGAACGTAAATATTTTTGCCGACTACACCTTCGGGATGCAAAGGGATTCCCTGGATTCGATTACTTACAATAATTTTACCATATATTACAAAGACAAACTGCGCTATAAACCAAAAGCACTGACCGATGCCATCGCCATCGCCCCCGGAAATCTATACCGGGAGATTGACCGTACACGCACTTATAGCCAGATTAGCAGTCTCAATACATTTAAATACCCTAACATAGAATACCTTTACAACAAGGATACCGACGATCAATTAAATACTAACATTTACCTTACACACAGATCCAAATTTTCCCTCGGGTTAAACACGGATATATCGCACTCCAACATCCAGGACATCGGAATTTCCTTCAGCACATCACTTATCAGCAGAAATGTGTTCCGCGGAGCCGAAACCCTCGAAGTATCGGCCAGGGGTACCGTAGGTTCGTCGCGGGAGGCCAGCAATCCGCACGACAGGTTTTTTAATCTTTCTGAATTCGGCGGAGATATCCGGCTCAATTTTCCCAGGATATTTTTCCTTTTCGATACCAGTAAATATATCCCGAAATACATGCTCCCGGAAACACGGATATCCCTGGGGAGTTCTTTTCAGAAAAACATCGGGCTGGACAAACAGAGCTTCAATACCATATTGCGGTACAACTGGACCCCTTCCTATCAGAGAAAACACACTTTCGAGTTGATGAATATCGAATTCATCCGGAACCTGAATGTCGATCGCTATTTCCGGGTATATCAAAACAGTTACGGCAGATTAAATGACATAGCACGGGAATACGAAACAGACCCTTCTTATTTCGATGACGAAGGCAACCTCCGCATACCGGAAGGCACCGATGAGTTTACCGGTGACGCCCTTGCGGGAAACATAAGCGGGCTAAGCCCGGGGACCGATGATTTCAGTACCATTTCGAGCATTGACGAACGCCGCAGGAGGCTCAGTGCCAACAACCTTATTTTCGCCTCCAACTTCACCTTTTCCAAAAACACGAGGAGAGGTGCCGGAGACAATACGTTCTCGCAGTTCAAGGTCAAACTGGAAACCGCAGGGAACTTTCTTTCCGCAGTTTCCAGCTTTATTGAGTTCTACAAGAACGAAGAAGGTAAAAAAATGGTTTTTGACGTACAGTATTCACAATACGTAAAAACCGAGCTCGACTTTATAAAACACTGGCAGGTATCACGCGACGGTATCCTGGCCTTCCGCAGCTTCTTCGGTTTTGCCATTCCCTACGGAAATGCTACAAACATTCCTTTCTCCAGGAGTTATTTTGCCGGGGGAACCAACGACAACAGGGCCTGGCAGGCCTACTCCCTAGGTCCCGGAAGGACCGATGCCCTTAACGATTTTAACGAAGCCAACCTGAAAATAGCCCTGAACCTGGAATACCGTTTCAACATTATGGGAAGCCTCAACGGCGCCCTCTTTGCTGATGTCGGTAACATCTGGAATGCCCTGGATGACGTTACAGACAAAGAAGCCGTTTTCACCGGTTTCTCCTCCCTGAAGGATACCGCCCTCGGTACAGGTTTCGGATTGCGTTACGATTTCGGTTTTTTTGTCATCCGGCTCGACACCGGGTTCAAAACCTACAATCCTTCCGAAAGGATGTCCAGGCGCTGGTTCCGCGATTACAATTTCAGTAATGCGGTATATAACATCGGTATCAACTATCCTTTTTAGGGAGTTGGTTAGTTAACGTGAATAATGGATAAGGACTCTCCTCTTGAAGGGTGTTCCGCATGCGAAACGGGGAGTTTGACCAGGCCCAAATCCCGGGTATACCTCCAACTTCTGTATTTTCCAGTGGCTTGGGCTTTCAAACCCTCCGATCCCGATTGTCCCGATAGAGTTATCGGGATCGGGAGCAGAGTTTTAAATCACAAACCGAGACCAATAGACTTCGGTTTTACCGCATTATTTACGTGGTAAATCCATACCCCATTCTATATAGAGATAACTACTTTGCTACAGACTTTGTGTAATTAGTCCCTCACTTATAGAAGTAATAAAAGGGGCTACCCGATTTTACACACATTTTTCATGCATGAAGGATAAACGGCCGCAAAACTTACTGCGATCGCGCGGATTTATTGTTTAACCTTAATTCTACGCAACATGAAAAATGTAAAACGTTTTTCCCCTCTTATCATTATTTGGGGCCTGATCTTATTATCTTCCTGTGACACCGATGATTTTATGGAAAATCTACCCGAAGAAAGTACGGAAATCCATAACGTGTTTGCTGATACAGGAAATGAACATAATAAACCTGACGAAAAAGATGATGATTAGCTCCTCATTGTCAATCGATTTGAAAGCTGTCTTTGGACGGCTTTCTTTTTATCTATTAACTGTGTATATTTATCTTAGATAGTTAACTCATACATACGTGAATCAGAAAACAAAATATATTCTTTTCATTATATTATGCTCTCTTTCCTGCACTCGGCAAAATATCGTTAAGAACCCTCCAAATGATATTGATGATAAAATAGTTCAATGGATTAATAAATCTGAAAATAAAAAAACTACACGTTTTAAAAGAAAGCAGTTTATAGATAGTGCGTATTCCAATGTACTCAAACTCAAAAACGACTCTATAAAAAACAAGTATCTTATAAAGGTAGCTTACCTTTATTATAAGCTCAATGATTCGCTTCTGTTTAAAAAGGTCAACAAAGAAGCCCGGAGCCTTGCAACAAGACGTAGGGATACTTTAAATATAGCCGAAACATACTGGGATATGGCCAGCTTTTACTATCACAAAAACAAAATGGATAGTGCATATTACAATTATTATAAAGCCCAGAAACTATATGAAAATGCTGGCGACGATTTTTATTCGGCCAGGATGCTGCTCAACATGGCTATAATGCAGTCGGATATGAAAGATTATACCGGAAGTGAAGTGACGACGACTAAAGCCATTTCTCTTTTAAAACCATTAAAAAAATATAAACAACTATATATGTGTTATAATAACCTGGGAATTGTGTTCAACAATCTTCAGGATTATGAACGGGCTATTTTTTACCATCAAAAGGCATTGGAATATTTGAAGAAAACGGATAACAGAGCATTGTTAGAGCCTTCAGCATTAAACAATATAGGGGTGGTTTATGAAAATCAAAAGAATTATAAAAAGGCTGTAAAAAATTATAAAAAAGCATTGGATTACGACAGTCTGTTTCATAAAGACCCGGAACTTTATGCTATGCTTATCGACAATTTGGGATATTCGAAATTTCTTTCGGGAGATACAATTGAATCCCCAAAATTGTTTTACAAGGCATTAAAAATCAGGGATAGTTTACGAATTATTCCCGGTATAACAGTAAATAAACTTCATCTGGCAGAATATTATGCATCTCGTTCCGATACAACAAAATCTATACGTTATGCCATACAGTCTAAAGAGCTCGCCGAAAATTCTCAAAATTACAGAGATTTATTAACCGCTATCAAGTGGCTATCCAAGCTGGACAGGAATAATACCCAAACCTATATGAGAACATATGTAAAGGTTAATGATAGCTTGTTACGAGAAGAGAGGGCCATAAGAAATAAATTTGCGAGAATTCGTTTCGAGACGGATGAATTTATAGAAGAAACGGAACGACTCAATCAAAAAGTGATAACGATTTCTATAGCCCTGATAGGAACTATATTAATTGCCATTTTATTATATGTTATAAAAAGGCAAAAAGATAAAAACAGGCAACTTTACTACGAACAACAACAGCAAAAAGCAAGCGAAGAAATTTATAACCTGTTGTTAAATCAGCAGATAAAAGTAGAAGAGGGAAAACAGAAAGAAAAACAGAGAATCTCACGGGAGTTGCATGATGGCATTCTGGGAAAACTATTTGGAATTCGATTAAGCCTGGATAGCTTAAATGTAAAAAATGATAAAGCATCAATTAAAACGAGAAAACAATATCTTAATAGTTTAAAGGAAACAGAAGAAGAAATCCGGAGTATTTCGCATGAAATGAATGCAGAATTTCTAAATAGTAATACGAATTATGCAGCTATAATAGCTAACCTTGTTAAGTCCCAAAATAAAATTAGTGAATTCAATATCCTTTTACATCATGATAGGACCATAAAATGGGATGCCATTGCCGGAAATATAAAAATGAATATATACAGAGTTATTCAGGAAGCCCTTCAAAATTGTAATAAACATGCTAACGCGAATGAAGTAATAATCTCTTTTAAGAAAAAGCACCAGGCATTGGAATTGACCGTTGAAGATGATGGAATAGGATTTGGTATGAAAAAGAATAAAAAAGGAATAGGTTTGAAGAACATCAGATCGAGAGTAGAGAGTCTTTCCGGAAAATTAGTTGTAGACTCTACAAAGGGAACAGGCACTACTTTAATAATAAAAATCCCTTTACAATAGTTTGATTTTTATACCTTTAAACAGGTGGCAGCAATGTATGACAGGTATTTAACCGGTTGAGATTCACTTTAAATTATACTGTTGTGGTAAAAAAGGAATTAAAAATATTAATGGTAGATGACCATCCGATGATTCTGGAAGGGTATAAAAATGTTTTGTTACAGATAGATACGGGATATGATCTGGCAATAGATGTTGCGGGAAACTGTGACACTGCGTACAGTAAGATTTTGCAAGCTATTCCTGAAAATCACTACAATATTATTTTTTTAGATATTAGTTTACCTCCATCTGCGGATGGGGAAATTATGTCTGGGGAAGATTTGGGAATAAGGGTTAAAGAGCTGTCTCCAAAAACTAAAATCATAGTATTAACGATGTTCGACGATAATTTTAGAATTCGTAACATCATGGCCAATTTAGAACCTGACAGTTTTATTTTAAAAAATGAAGCAACCGCGTCAATACTGACCACAGCATTTAAAACGATATTGGATGATGTTCCCTATTACAGTCCTACGGTGACTAAGCTTTTAAAAGCACAATTATCAAATACCTTCGTGTTGGATAAAATAGACAGAAGTATTATTTATCATCTTTCCAAAGGGACCAAAACAAAGCAACTTCCCGAATATATTAATTTGTCTTTACGGGCTATTGAAAACAGAAAAAGGAGATTAAAGGATGTCTTTGGTCTTGAAAATGGAGATGACAGAGCTCTGTTAGACAAGGCAAGAGAGTGTGGCTACATATAAAAGTATCTTTTATATTCTTCATGGAATAGCAACGTTTTTTTAACTAAATATGAAAAATACCATCTTGTAAATGTGGTTTTACCGCATTTATTGTGTGGTTGCTCTGCTATGTAAAAAAAAAGATAAAGTATACCTTGTTAGCGACAAAAGGAATTGTATGAACTTATCCAAAAGGTCCCGTTTTTTATGTTACTCCCCTTTTTTACATATTCTCAATTTCAAATTTCGGATAAAAAGTGACGGATGCTAAAGGACAGGGAGATCGGACCTGAACAATTACGAGACAATGATCAGTGGTCATGGAAAGTTAAAAGGAAGATTTTCTCTTATCTCCGGTTTTATGATTGGAACGAAAACAGATCACTTAACTGACGGTTTTCAGTAACTCCTAACTGTCAGATCAAATAGTGACTATCGCAGTTTAACCCGATTACAGGTTCGTATGACAGCACTCTTTTTGAAATAAAAGCTACGGTCCGGAAAGTCACTCACTACAAAAAAATTAATAATCAGGATAATACAGGCGGATACTGAAAAGCCTTCAAAGAGTAAGTTAAACTATTAAAAAATCAGATATGACATAACTCCTTTAAATCAAAAAAGACGAAAACCAGGCAAGATATGAGATACAGGTTTTAGCTGTTTTTCATTTTATTGCCCAGACCTTAAACATTCTGCTATTTATATAGTAAAGATGGTGCATTAATCCTTAACCAAACTAATTATTAACCGCAGTTCGTTTGAGCTGTACAAATTATTAAATTATGAAAAAAACAATTCTATCTGCGGCAGCCGTTGCCCTAACTTTTGTAGCATTTGCATTTACTCCTGACACCAAGCGCAATACATTGGATAATGCAGGAGATTTTCAAGTAACTGATTTGAATTCTGCACAATCTACATGCGAAACCAGATACAGAACTCAAGAGAGTTTTTCAGAGTGTGACAGAACACATACTGAATTGGAAACCGAGCAATTAGCAATTCAGTCGGGCATATTGGCTAAATACTAATTATTGTAAGCATTGTTTTCTTTTGAAGAAAACAATGCTTTCATTCTCTATCAATCAAATAACAATTAAAATGGTACAAATTCAGAAATATTCTGTTTTTCTTTTTTTTATGTACTTCATGCTTCAGGGGACAGCACAGTCAGAAATAAAGGAGATCATAAAAGTAACCTATGCAAGCACTCCGGTGAGTCAATATAAAATGACAGATTCGGATACACGAAGTACTCCTACCAAAGCATCGGTACACGAATTTATGAAAGGAATAACGGATTATTATAGTCTGTACATTAATGTTAAGGACCGTTCATCTGTTTATGTGCTGGATTCTACGGTACAGCAAAGACCCATAGGCTGGGAAAATCCGGCAACAACCGCTGCACTTGCGGATACCGTATTGTTTTCAATCAAAACTTCAAAAAATAAGACTTTTAAGCATGAGTGGGTCATGAACCAGACCTTTTATACTGAAGGAGAAGTTGGGGATATAGCATGGATATTAACTAATGATCAAAAGAAAATAAAAGGATTGAACTGTTTTAAGGCAAAAGCCAAATCAGATAATTATCCGATGTTAACGGTTTGGTATACCAGGGAACTTCCGGTAGCTAATGGACCTTCCGTTTACCAGGGATTGCCGGGTCTCGTGGTAGCTGCCGAAGACTATTTTCGCACTATACAGATACAAAACATAGAATATACTGATAAGACAAAAGAATATCAGAAACTTTATAAAGCTAAATATGATACGTTTTTAGAAGAAAAGAAAAGAAAAAAGCATTACGATAAAGAGCCCATACTACTCATTAAAAAGGGAGACCTGGCCAGAAGTAACTATCAATATTATCATGGAAAGCCTTACAAGGGATAGATAGATTACCCCTTGTAACTAAGCCATGGATTTAAAGTCCATAGGTCTGTTGCAGACTGAGAGTCTGTTTGGACGGATAATAAATGACATAAACAACTACTGGTAAATCCGTGTATTCGTGGCTAAAATTTATACAGACTAAAGCTGCTGTAATAATCCCGGTTTTCCCGATATCGGGATCGGGAGCAGGGGGTTAAACCACAGACTGAGACCAATAAAAATGATGTAACAGGCAACACAGCAGATTTTCCGGTAAATGACTGAGAAATTACCTCAAATATTATGAAGAAAGCATTATTAATACTGTTTTTTACAGGTCATTTATTATTAATTTTTTTTCAATCCATATGGACCACAATCGATGGGTTCTGGAGTTTCCATTATAATAAGAGACCTTATATCCCTGTGTTTAATTTATTGAAACAAAATCAATATACTGATCCATATTACTTTTTAACAGGAACTGATACGGGTTATGGTTTTTATGGTATTCATGCTTCTACAGAAAAATATGTAAGAGCTACCTATCTGGATTCGCTTGACCGGGTAATAAAGACAGACAGGTATTTTAACCTTTCCAGTACCAATGGCATTTCCCGATTGGAAGGATACGCATCGTTTCTGGTCAATTATGTTGCGGAAACAAAAAAAATAATAGAGGCTGATACTTCTTCTATAGTTGATAATAGTCCGGATGTTTTAAATCTAAGGACCGATTATAAATTCAGAAAGGATTATGTGGTTAAAACCCTTAAATGGTTAGGCAAAAAAGAAGCTTCCGATCTCTCCGGCTGTACTTCCTATAAGGTGGAATTACTAACTATAGTTCCCGTGGATATTTGGGAAAGAAAAGAACGTAAGACAAAACCCAAAATATATGTTGTCCAAGAAGGTACTTTTCCTGTACAGTAAATTAAAAAAATTGTTTGAAGCGGATGGTAATGAAAAATCCTTTTTAGTTTTTTTCCGTTTATCAATCAGTTCCGTGGCAATAATTGAACTTGCTTCGTTAATAAGAGATTTGCCCCTGTTTTTTTCGTCGTCCCGAACTTTAATTCCTCAGGAACTGATCTACATAGAATCAGGATATTTCAGGTACCTTCATCCGTTATATCAGTTCGTGGAAAAAAACGGACTTTCCGAAATCTTCTATCCCACTGTGGTAACCATATATATAATAGCACTAATTCTGCTTTTGACAGGATTATTTACACGTTACGCTGCTGGAACAGCCTTGCTTCTTCAGCTTATCATATTCAGAAGTTTTACCCCTTTCAATTATGGGTATGATTATTTTTTGACCATGTCGCTTTTTTACTGTGTTATTTTCCCCGTTGGCTATTTTTTTTCGATAGATCAAAAAGTATTTAAACTTTCATTACGATGCGATTTTAATTACAGGCGTGTACTACAAATTCACTTGGCCATGGCTTATTGCTTTTCAGGAATTGCCAAAGGACTGGATGCCGGATGGTGGAATGGTAATTCCGTATGGAAAGCTTTGGCTTCCGCAGACAATAGCTATTATGCTTTTCCTTCAGAAATTCTCATAGTGATAGGAATAGGAACGGTATTGCTCGAATTTTTATATCCTTTTTTAGTTTTAAAAAAAGTGACTAGAAAATATGCCATTACGGCTATAATCCTCATGCATGCCGGAATAGCAATTACTATGAACTTATATGCCTTTTCAATAATGATGATTGTATGGAATATAGCTGCATACGGCCGCCTGACCACCAAAAAAATAATCACACATGCCAAAACTGCTTAGCCCCATAATCTTCTCATTTTGTGCCTGTATGGTCGTTTATGGACAACAAGCGAAGGTTACGGGAATAGTAAAGAACAGGAAAGAAGAACCTGTTCCTTATGCTAATATTGTCATAAATAATACGGTTTCTGACGAACCATCCATCATAACATATGGATACACGGATGAACAAGGGAGATTTTCTCTTGAAATTCCTCGGGACATTCCATCGATTTCTTTGAATGTGACTGCCATTGGATACCAGGAAACAACAATCCCCAAAAAACTTCATGAGAATCTGCAGTTTACTATCTATCTTGAAGAGAAGGTCACACAATTGGAAGAAGTAGTTGTTAAGGCCAAAACGAATGAGGATGTTCTGGATTTGGAAATTGCTACTATGAATCTTAGTAAGGAGAAAACCCTTAGGGACGTATTGGATAAAACGGAAGGAGTGATCATAGGGGAAGAAGGAGCGATTTCCTATCAGGGGAAACAGATTAATAAAATACTTATCAATCGCAAGGAAGTATTTATTAATCAGAATAAGGTCGCCCTGGATAATCTGGATTATGAGATTATGGATAAGGTACAGATTATAGATAACTACAAGGATAAGTTCTCCATAGATTTTGACCGAATAAGAGACCCGGTCATCAATATAGATACCAAATCTGAATTTAAGGGAATTCTCAAAGCCGAGTTAAATGCGGGATACGGATTTAAAGATAAATATAGTTTTCTAGGCAAAGGATTTTTTTTTTCAGACAAGTTCAATGCTTTTATCACTACCCACACCAATAATACCGGAGAGAAAGAACTTAGTCAAAATGATGTCTTGTCTTCTGTAACCAAATATGCCACAGCCTCATTGAATAACACCTTACAGCCTTTCTTTATTGATGATAATCAAACCCGAAAAAACTTTGTAAGTAATGGCAGCCTTACTTTTCGATGGCAGGGAGATAAAAGTAAAACAGGTATTGTGGTTTACCATGGAAATATACATACGGAACGGGAGGTAAATTACAGAACCTTCGCAGCGGATACCATGATTGAAAAGAGTCGTTCCCAAAATACCCGGAAAGGAAATTTTATTTCTGCCACAGCCAATTACAGTCATTTCATTTCATCAAATACTGTACTTCAGAATAAGCTAAGTACGGTCTTGGTGGATCAAAAGAGGACGGGAATCAGTATGGATACATTATTTGTTCCTGACAGGACCTACCTTATGGAGCAAAACCGAAATTCTCCCAAAAATTTTGCAATATCCAATGTTCTGGAACTAACTCACTTATTAGGGGATCGTGTGGCTTTCGATCTCGATCTGGATTATTACTACGGGATATTTTCACGGGATTATGAAGCCAGACTGTTAAATATTAATGCTTCCGATATATTTCAGGAAGAACGGTCATCGAAACGATACCTGTTAGCCCGGGGTAATTTTAAATTCAAACTGGATAAAGCCGCCCTCAATACGGGAGTTGTTTTTACAAACAATATTGAATCAGGAAGTCTGGAATATAGAAAAAATTCTAATGGGGATACAGATCTGAAAAGAAATATAGCTACTGTCGGAGTGCCACTTTACCTCAGCGGAAGTATGAAAAAACTCGATTACCGCTTATCAATGACCCCAACCCTGATCATTAGGGATCGGGACGATAATCAGAATTTTTTAAGGATGGTTCATAACCTGACGTATAATTTTGAGACCCAGAATAAATTGGGCCTGGGAATTAGTCATGACTATCGTTTTTATGGCCTTAATTCGTTATACGATACTATTGTAAAAAGTTATAATCATAAAGTGATCAATACAAATAGTGATAACCTTGAAAAATTTTCAATTAAAGATGAGCTTGCTGTCAGTTGGTTTAACAATAATGTTGCCCGATCTAAAAGTATGCATATCATTTATCGGTATAATCGTGAACGAGATTTTCTGCAAAGCGTTTTGGACTCCATTTCCGATAACATGTTTTTTTATTCCAATCGCATTTTTGATAAGAAACAAACCCATACACTTAATACGGGCGGTAAAAAAGGGTTTTATCTTGGTAATGCCTATCATCGCCTTAATGTTGGGGGCGATTTGAATTTGAGCCATAGCCGATATACTACCGCAGTCAATAATAAAGTGGCCTTAGCGGAGGTGAGTTCATGGAAACCCGGGATTGAAATTACATTCGCCCCACGGAAATTCTTTATGACCGAAACAGGAAATCGTTTCGAGTGGAATCAACTCTTCTTTGATCTTGATGGCAACGAAACAAACAGACAATCTGTTTTTACCAATACTTTTTCCGCGGAAGGTTTTGGAGATAAAATAAATTGGAACTTTGATTTTATTTATCGTATTTATAACATAAATGCTGACACCTTTGATGTACCCGATGTTAATCTTAATTTTCAGTATGACGTGTCCGAAAAATTATCATTTTCCATCAAGGGGCAATCCTTACTTACCCTCTTCAAGTTAAATAATTACAATTTTGTGAATACAATTTCAGATGGTAATACAGTAACTCAAATTGCCACTGATAATAACCTCGGATATCTTCTTTTTTATACCACCTTTAATTTCTGAAAAAATGATGATACTATGAAGCAAATACATTGTCCTTTCTGACGGAGATTGCATTTTTTGTATTGCTACAATTAATTATATTACCGATGGCCTGGATGTATGAACCGGATAAAAATGTTTTTTATTCGGGTTTTGTTTCTGACCAATTTTAAATGCGCTTTTCTGTTCTCCCGGCACGTAATCCTTTCTCGAAAAATATTTTAACGTAAATAATGGATAAGTTGTCCAGGGCAAAAGCATTGTAAAAGTTTAAGTTCTGTTTTGAGTTTTTAAACAGGGATGTAATTTTGAAATGCTTTTGATTCATAGCGCTTAAACATTATTCACGTTAGTCAGGGAGTTCCGGAGTTGGGGGACATCCTTCTGCCTTCGGTACCTCCCCTCACGGGAAGAAAAGGTGATCTTTTCAACTCCGGCGCCTTAAAACTAAAAACTCCAGGACTACTAATTTACATGCAGATTTTGGGTTTTAGCCGTCTAATTTTATTACTTTTGCTCTCTAATAACTTTCAAAATTCTGGAAAACTTTAAAAACTATGAGTCATAACATTAAGCCCGGGGTAGCCACCGGAGATGGAGTACAGGAAATATTTGCCCACGCAAAAAGCAAAGGGTTTGCCCTGCCCGCTGTAAATGTAATAGGTTCAGACAGTATTAATGGCGTGCTGGAAACCGCAGCGGAACTGAACTCCCCTGTCATCATACAATTTTCGAACGGAGGTGCCCAGTTCAACGCCGGTAAAGGGCTGTCCAACGATGGACAAAAAGCTGCCATACTCGGTGCCGTTGCCGGGGCTAAACATGTTCACGAACTTGCGGAAGCTTACGGTGTTGCCGTGATCCTGCATACAGACCACTGTGCCAAAAAATTACTGCCGTGGATAGACGGCCTGCTGGATGCCAGTGAAAAACACTATGCCGAAACCGGAAAACCGCTGTTCAGCTCTCATATGATCGATCTTTCGGAAGAGCCGATAGAAGAAAATATAGAGACCTGCAAAAAATACCTCTCCCGCATGAGTAAAATGGGAATGACCCTCGAAATAGAACTGGGAGTCACCGGAGGTGAAGAAGACGGGGTAGACAACACCGATATCGACTCTTCCAAACTCTATACCCAGCCGGAAGAAGTGGCCTATGCCTATGAAGAACTGATGAAGATCAGCTCCAGGTTTACCATAGCTGCCGCTTTTGGTAATGTACACGGTGTATACAAACCGGGGAATGTAAAACTGACACCCAAAATCCTGAAAAATTCCCAGGAATACGTATCCGAAAAATACAACGTCCCGCAAAACAGTATCGACTTTGTATTCCACGGAGGTTCCGGATCTACCGTTGAGGAAATAAGGGAAGCCATAGGTTATGGTGTTATAAAAATGAATATAGATACCGATCTTCAATACGCTTTCCTGGAAGGGGTAAGAAATTACATTCAGGATAAAAAGGATTACCTGCAAACACAAATCGGAAACCCGGAAGGGGGAGATCAGCCCAATAAAAAGTTCTACGACCCCAGGGTATGGCTTCGCGAAGGAGAAAAGACCTTTGTGGCCCGGCTGAAAAAGGCGTTTGAGGACCTGAACAATGTAAATACTTTATAAGTTATTGCGTTACGCCGGGTTATTAAGTTACTGAATTGCTTTACAGGGCATGTTCCCTTGTTCCAGGACAACTTAATAACCCGGTAACCTAAAACCTGATAACCAAAAAATAACACATGGCTTGGTTTAAACGAAAAGAAAAAGGTATCCAGACTACCACAGAGGAAAAGAAAGATACGCCCAAGGGACTTTGGTACAAATCGCCCACGGGAAAGATCGTAGGAGCGGAAGAACTGGAAAAAAACTTTTATGTAAGTCCCGAAGATGACTATCACGTAAGGATCGGGAGTAAGGAGTACTTTTCCATTCTTTTTGATGATAACAAGTTTGAGGAACTGGACCCGAATCTTACTTCCAAAGACCCGTTGAAGTTTGTGGATACCAAAAAATACACAGACCGTCTTAAAGAAGCCAGGGAAAAGACAAGGTTAAAAGACGCCGTACGCACCGCCGTAGGTAAATCCATGGGAAAAGATCTCGTTATTGCCTGTATGGATTTTGCTTTTATCGGAGGGTCAATGGGAAGCGTAGTCGGTGAAAAAATAGCCAGGGCCATAGATTATTCCATTAAAAACAAGGTCCCTTTCCTGATGATCTCCAAATCCGGAGGTGCAAGGATGATGGAAGCGGCACTGTCACTGATGCAACTGGCAAAGACTTCCGCCAAACTGGCGCAGCTTGCCGATGCCGGTATTCCATACATTTCCTTATGTACTGACCCCACCACCGGGGGAACTACCGCTTCCTACGCCATGCTGGGGGATATCAATATTGCCGAGCCCGGTGCCCTGATCGGTTTTGCCGGTCCGAGGGTGGTCAGGGAAGCCACCGGACAAGACCTGCCCGCAGGATTCCAGACCTCCGAGTTTTTACAGGAACACGGATTCCTCGACTTTATTTCCCATCGTAAAGACCTCAAAAAGAATATCAACCTCTACCTGGATCTTATCCAGAACCAGGAGGTTCGATCGTAATACAGATTGGAAACACTGGTAGCGTTGCACGGTCGTGCAACACTACCATTTTTCTGCGTAAAACATAAATATTACAACTATTTACACTATATTTGCGCCTTGGTAGAAAGACTACCGCAATACATAATAATCATTTAAACAATATTGGCATGTATTTAACCAAGGAAGTAAAACAGGAAATTTTCAAAAAACACGGAGGATCCGAAAACAACACCGGTTCCGCCGAAGGCCAGATCGCCTTGTTCACACACAGGATATCTCACCTGACCGAGCACCTCAAAAAGAACCGGCAGGACTATAACACCGAGCGCGCTTTGGTGAGCCTGGTTGGTAAAAGGAGAAGCCTGCTCGACTATCTCAAGAAAAAAGACATCGAAAGATATCGTGCGATCGTAAAAGAATTAGGACTTAGAAAATAATCTGTGAGAGGCCTTTGTGCCTCTTTTTTTGTTTTATATCCGGGGACATTCCCGGAGCATTTCTCAGGGCAAAGTGATTTTCATTGGGTTAACTACAACAACACAACAACCCCGTCGACAGGCGGAACCCTTTGTATAATTAATTAAAAAGAATTATGATTCCTGAAGTAAAAAAAGAAATTATTGATTTGGGAGATGGCAGGACCATTTCCATAGAAACAGGGAAGTTGGCAAAACAAGCCCACGGGTCTGTTGTTGTGCAAATGGGCGATGCAATGTTACTTTGCACCGTCGTATCATCCTATAATGAAAGTACACTGGACTTCTTTCCCCTAACTGTTGATTACAGGGAAAAATTTGCCGCTGCCGGTCGCTATCCCGGAGGATTCTTCAAGAGAGAAGCAAGACCCAGCAACGGTGAAATCCTGACCATGCGAATCGTTGACCGCGTATTGCGCCCCCTGTTCCCGTCCGATTACAGGACAGAAACACAGGTGATGATACAGTTAATGTCTCATGACGAAGATGTAATGCCGGATGCATTGGCAGGTTTGGCCGCTTCCGCTGCCATTCAGTTGTCTGACATCCCCTTCGAATGTGCCATCTCGGAAGTTCGGGTAGGTAGAGTTAACGGAGCGTTTGTTATCAACCCCAGCCGCAAACAGTTACTGGAATCAGATATCGATATGATCATCGGTGCGTCTGAAGATTCCGTGATGATGGTAGAGGGAGAAATGAAGGAGATCTCGGAAGAAGAAATGGCCGAAGCCATTAAGTTTGCCCACGAAGCCATCAAAGTACAATGTGCCGCACAAATCCGGTTGGCAGAAGCTTTCGGAAAAAAACCGGTAAGGGAATATACACTTGCAAAAACAGATGATGATATCGCGGCCAAAGTTCATGAAGCCGCATATCAAAAAATATACGATATTGCAAAAAGCGCTTACGGCAAAAGAGAACGCGGAGAAGCATTTGCCGAAGTAAAAGATGAAGTCCTTGCGCTTTTCAGTGAAGAAGAACTCGAAGAAAACGAAGACCTTATCATTGCTTACTTCAAAAAGACCGAAAAAGAAGCTGTAAGGGAACTTACCCTTTCCGAAGGCATACGCCTGGACGGAAGGAAAACAAATGAAATACGCCCCATCTGGTGCGAGGTGAATTATCTGCCCTCCGTTCACGGTTCGGCCATTTTCACCCGTGGGGAAACACAGGCACTTGCCACGGTAACCCTCGGAACCTCCCGGGAAGCGAACGTTATAGATCTACCCACTTTTCAGGGAGAAGAAAAATTCTACCTGCACTACAATTTCCCGCCTTTCTGTACCGGTGAAGCCTATCCCATACGGGGTACTTCCCGTCGCGAAATAGGTCACGGAAACCTCGCGCAACGTGCACTAAAGGGAATGATCCCCGAAGATTGCCCCTACACCGTACGTATAGTTTCGGAAGTACTGGAATCCAACGGTTCTTCTTCCATGGCTACCGTTTGTGCCGGGACCATGGCACTCATGGATGCGGGAGTCCAGATGAAAAAACCGGTATCCGGTATTGCGATGGGATTGATCTCTGACGGTGATCGACACGCAGTGCTGTCTGACATCCTGGGCGATGAAGACCACCTGGGGGACATGGACTTTAAGGTCACCGGAACTCACGAAGGCATCACCGCCTGCCAGATGGACATCAAGATAAAAGGACTATCATATGAAATCCTGGTACAGGCCTTAAAACAGGCCCGCGAAGGCCGCTTACATATTCTCGACAAGCTTACGGAAGCTATTCCTGCACCTGCGGAAAATGTCAAGGCACATGCTCCGAAGATCGTGAAAATGGAAATTCCGAAAGATTACATCGGTGCGGTTATAGGACCCGGCGGAAAGAACATTCAGGCACTACAGGAAGAAACCCAGACCACTGTCGTTATCGAAGAGGAAGGCAACCTGGGTATCGTAGAAATACTAGGTGTAGACCAGGCAGGTATCGAAAGGGCCATAGAAGCTGTAAAAGCATATACCTTTGAGCCTGTTGTTGGCGAAACTTATTCTGTGAAAGTCATTAAAGTACTGGACTTCGGCGCCGTGATAGAATTTGTTCCCGGTAAAGAATCCCTGCTCCATATTTCAGAGCTGGCCTGGGAACGCACTAATAATGTTACCGATGTCGTAAATGTAGGAGATACCATAGAGGTAAAATACATAGGACTTGATCCGAGGACCAAAAAACCCAAGGTTTCCCGGAAAGCACTCTTGCCAAAGCCGGAAAGGCCTGAAAAAAGAGAAGCCAGAAACCGGTCATAATCAAGTGTATATTAATTTGTAAGACAACACCCCGAATGGAAATATTCGGGGTGTTGTTTTTGTTACGATATCGGTTCACCCGTTATTTGTCGACCAGTTCGAAAGCATGTGTAAAGGAATTGTCGGAATCTCCGGCCACAAAAAGCTCGAATTCCCCCGGCTCATATATTCGTTCCAGTTCCCGGTTATAAAATTTCAGATCTTCTGCTGACAATTCAAAGACAACCGTTTTTGTCTCCCCTGCCTTTATGAACACTTTTTCAAATTTCTTTAACTGCTTTACGGGAGGAGTTATGGAAGCAACCTTGTCGTGCACATAAAGCTGTACCACTTCTTCCCCGTCCCTGTCTCCCGTATTGGTCACCTCAGCTGTTACAGTAAGTGTATCTTCCGGGGTCATTTTTTCTTTATCCGTAGAGACCTCATAGGAAAATGAAGTGTAACTGAGCCCGTACCCGAAAGGATAAAGGGGCGTATTCGGGGTATACAGATACCTGGACACATACTTTTGATCCGGGTCACCGGAATCTATCGGCCGTCCCGTATTCTTGTGGTTGTAGAACAGCGGTAATTGTCCCACTGCCCTGGGAAAGCTGACCGTTAATTTCCCGGAGGGATTATAATCTCCGTACAATACATCGGCAACGGCGTGGCCTCCCATGGTCCCCGGCCACCAGGCTTCAAGGATAGCATCGACCGTATTGTTTTCCCACTCCAGGGTAAGCGGCCGGCCGTTCATCAGCACCAAAACAACAGGTTTTCCGGTGTTTTTCACGGCTTCGATCAATGCTTTTTGCTTGCCGGGAATATTGATATCGGTCCGGCTGGCCGCTTCACCCGTCATACCTTCCAGTTCTCCCACGACCATGACCACAACATCGGCCTTCCCTGCAGTGGCAACGGCCGCTGCAAAACCCGAAGTGTCTCCCCCGGTGATTTTACACCCTTCGGCATACAGAAAACCGCCTTCCCCCAGTCTTTCCTCAAAACCTTCAAAGACACTCACGGCAGTTCCGTTACGGTCTCCGGCAGCAGCCCAGTTTCCGATAATATTCTTTTCATCTTTTACCAACGGGCCTATCAACGCCACTTTCTGATCCGGGGAAAGCGGTAACACGCGGTTTTCGTTCTTCAGCAATACCATTGATTTTCTTGCGGCATCACGGGCTGTTTCCAGATGTGCGTCATTGAGAATCTCTTCCTTTTCCCTTTTTTCATCCAGGTAGCGGTAAGGATCGTCAAACAGGCCCAGGCGGAACTTCATTTCCAGTATTCTCCGGACAGCATCATCCAGGTCGGCTTCGCTTACTTTTCCTTCCCCGACGGACTCCTTCAGGTATTTCATGTATATCCCTCCCTGCATGTCCATGTCCACACCGGCGTTCATGGCTATTTCCCCGGCCTGCTTTTCATCCCCGGCATAGCCATGGGCCACCATTTCGTTCATGGAGGTATAATCGGTCACCACAAAACCGTTAAATGTCCATTCGCCCTTGAGAATGTCCCGAAGGAGAAATTCATTTCCTGTGGCGGGTACACCGTTCAGGTCGTTAAAGGCGTTCATAAAGGTAGCCACTCCGGCATCGAGTGCGGCTTTAAACGGCGGCAGGTAAGTGGTCCGCAATTCGTTTTCAGACATGTCCACGGTATTGTAATCCCTTCCTGCCAATGCAGCGCCGTATGCCGCATAGTGTTTGGCACATGCCAGTATGGTATTGTTTGCCGAAAGGTCATCGCCCTGGAATCCTTTTACCCTTGCCCCGGCTATGAGTGATCCGAGATAGGTATCTTCCCCAGCACCTTCGGCTATTCTGCCCCACCGGGCATCCCTTGCTATATCTACCATAGGGGCAAAGGTCCAGTTAATACCTTCTGCCGATGCTTCGGTTGCGGCTACCCTGGCCGTTTTTTCCATCAGCTCCAGGTCCCAGCTTGCCGATTCCCCGAGGGGAATGGGGAAAATGGTCCGGTGACCGTGAATAACGTCATATCCGAACAACAGGGGAATGCCCAGCCGGGTATCTTCCACCGCGATCTTTTGCAGTTCCCGGTTGTACTTTGTGGTAAAGGCATTGAAAACAGCACCTACACTACCGTTTTTGAGGTATTCCTTGTAGTTCTCGTCCATAGAGGGGCCCGTAACGTCCCATCCGCTGGTAAACAGGACGGTCTGCCCTATTTTCTCATCAAGGGTCATCAGGCTTAAAACGGAGTCGGCTTTTTGTATGTATGCATTGTTTTTTCCATTATTCCGCTGCACGGATTTGTCCGAACAGGAGATCAGGGCCGATACAAGCATAAACAGTGCGGAAATTCTTTTCATTGTTGTTCTCATGGTTTTCTTTTTAGACAGAAGGCCAGGGACCGGAGACCGATGCATACATCTGTTATCCGTCTCGTACATATTCATTAAAAAAATAATCATGCTGTGTGTTTTAAAATCGATCACGGGGAATTCTTTTTCACCATTAATTGTTTAAGGTCTTTGAGAACAGCCAGGGCAAAAGTTCGGGTTCTGCAAAGGCCGGGTCCCAGCTGTTGTGGTTGGCATTCTCGTAAAGGGTAAATCTGGGATTCCCTCCTTCCTTCAGCAGCCTTTCCACCATATTTACCGAAAGTAACGGGTTTACAACATCGTCTTTGGCCCCATGAAAAATCCAGAGCGGTACCTGCGAAACGTATTTTTTTACCGATCTCGGTTTCCCTCCGCCACAAATGGGAATGGCAGCGGCAAACATTTCCGGCTTCCTGTACAGTATTTCAAAAGTACCCATACCTCCCATGGACAAGCCCATGACATATACCCGGTCTTCTTCTACAACGGGCATTTTTGTGATACTGTCCATCAGCTCCATTACCAACCGGAGTGGTTTTGTAGGTTTACGCCCGTAACGAAATCTTATTTTGATCGGAGTTCTTTTGCGTTTCACCCTGGCATTGGCCCAGTAGTCTTCTACGGGGCATTGCGGAAAGATCACTATCGCCGGGAAGCGCTCCCGGATGGAATCATGTACAAACATTTCACTGCCATGGATCAGTTGGGCTTTATTGTCATTTCCCCTTTCCCCCGCCCCGTGCAGAAAGAGTACCACCGGATATTTTTTATCCGCTGAAAAATCGTCCGGGTATAAAATGCGGTATAAAAGGGTATCCTCTCCGGAAACAAATTTCTCCTTTTGATATAAACTGTCTGCCTGTGCAAAGGAAAGGACGGTATGTAACATCAAGTACAAAACAGGTAAAACGGTTCGGTTAGTCATGATCGTTTTTTGTTTTCAAATTAACAAAACAGCCCCGGTCAGATACAAAATCACTATTCCCCGGGTTCGAAAAACACGTTCTGTATCCGGAAATGGTGTGCGGGGTCTTCCATATACGCATCGAGATAAGGGGAATAAGTAACTACTTCCATGCTGTTTTTCCGGAGATCGATCTTTAGCATACGAAGCCAGCCGTTACCTCCTTTTTCCGAACCCCGAACGCCTTCCTGGTAATTGGCCAGCATCTGGTAAACAGGATATCCTTTGTCGTTAGTACTTACCAGTGTCCCCACCCCGGAGTGAAGGACATGCCCGGAAAACACAAATCTTACATTGGGATATCGCCTGACCAGTTTTTGCCAGACATCTTCCCCGTCATTTACCGCATCTTCGCCCGTACCCTTTCCCACACCATATGCCTGCGGGCGCCAGTCGTCCCCTTCGCCCTGCCGGGTATTGTCGGAATACATATAACTGTGCGTATTGATCGCGACCAAATGCCCGGAATGGGCCTCGATGATCTTTCCCGCCCAGTCCAGCACCTTGTTCCGCGGACCGAATTCGAGGGAGAGTACCAGCCATTTTACTTTTCCCGTTTCGACAGTGTACCAGGTATTGTCCATGATTCCCGGTTCAAAACTCCCGCCGAAACCCGGAAGTTCCGACATCCGGGAATACGGGAAATACCGGTTGAACAGTGTGGTATTCCTTATATCGGCAAATTTCCCCGGGGCGCTGCCCATATCGTGATTGCCCACTGCAAGCACATAAGGCACTTTACCGTCCAGCTTACTGAATGCCTGCCGTACGGTCTCCCACTCTTTCCGGCTGTTATTCTGGGTGAGGTCTCCCTGCTGTATCACCAGGTCGGTTTTTCCGGCATTATCGGCGATCCACCGTACCTGTGTACGGAGTATTTCGGGATATTTTTCGGCATAGGTCTGTGTATCGGGCAGTAAAACAATGCGTACCTGTTGCTTTGACGACCCACAGGAAACCAACAGTAAAAACAACAAAAAAACGGTTATTTTTTGTATCATAAATTTATTTTTCATTAAGCTACCGGTCTGCCGGAAAATGGCCTGCACATGGTATTTATAATTCCTGTTCATCTCCGGCCTTGACGTATGGAGGCCGAAAATGAGCCGGGGGTACTTCATAATCCTTCCTCAGGCGCTCTAATTCTTTTTTAAGCCCTTTAATGACCGCTTTGTATTTTTTATCTCCATACCTGTTATCTGTTTCATGGGGATCACTTTGCAGATCGTAAAATTCCCAGGTATTATCAGTATAGAAATGAATAAGTTTATAACGGGCCGTTCTTACCCCGTCATGGCGCGCCACACCGTGCAAACCGTGATCGTAATAATGATAGTACACACTGTTGCGCCATTTGCCGGGATTGTTTCCCTTCAGCAACGGGAAAAAGGAATTCCCCTGCATTTCCCCCGGTATATCTACCCCGGCAACATCCAGAAAAGTAGGTGCAAAATCTATATTTTGTACCATTTCTCCTATTTCACTTCCGGGTTTAATATAACGGGGCCATCTCATTATAAGGGGTGTCCTCAGCGATTCTTCATACATAAACCGCTTTTCCGCCCAGCCGTGCTCTCCTGTAAAAAAGCCCTGGTCTGAAGTGTATACCACCAGGGTGTTGTCGCGGATTTCCGGATGTTCGTCCAGCCAATCAAGTAATCTTCCCACATTTTCATCAACACCGTCAATCATCCTGAGATAATCCTTGATAAATTTCTGGTATTCGAAACTTTGCAGCGCTTTTCCCTCAAGCCCCCCTTTTTCTTTCATCTCCAGGTATTCTTCGGTTTCGGGGTCTTTGTAACGATGCCATTTTCTGAGTTGTTCTTCAGTCATCCGGGAATAATAGATGTTATCCTCCGGATCGTGATCTTCCAGCAAGGGCAAAGGCCTATAGTGAAATCCCATTTTCGCTTCTCCTGCGCTCGATGTCCTTGTCCTGTAATCGTCAAACAGTGTTTCCGGTTCGGGAATGGTATCATCGGTATACTTATCGAGAAAACGAAATTCGGGCATTCTCGGAACATGAGGTGCTTTATACTGGACAAACAGCATAAAAGGTTCGTCCTTATCCTTTTCCGTATTATCCGAGAGCCAGTGAAGTGCCTTGTCTGTTACCAGGTCGGTAGCATGTCCTTCCGGGCTTTCCTTTTTTCCGTTCCCGTACTCGAATTCCGGGTTGTAATAAAAGCCCTGTTTTCCTGCTCCCGTCAATCGGCAGGAATAGTCAAATTCTTCCCCGGGCGGGCTGTTGAGATGCCACTTGCCGATCAAAGCGGTAGTATAACCGGCATTTTGCAATAACCGGGGCAGCAGCAGTTGCTGATTATTCCAGGGTGATGCATTACCCACTACCCCGTTCTTATGGCTGTGTTTTCCCGTCAGTATGGAAGCCCTGCTCGGGTTGCAAATCGAATTGGCCACAAAACTGTTCAGAAAAAGACTCCCTTCTTCCGCAAGGCGGTCTATATTCGGGGTACGGTTAATTGCATTTTCATATGAACTCACGGTGCGCCTGGCCTGATCGTCGGTCATTATAAAAATAATATTGGGGCGTTTGTCTCTTTTTTTATCCGATCCTTTTTTCCCGGTACAGGACATAAAACCGATGATTCCCCATATAAGCAACAGTTTTATAACAACAGGAGCACTGAACAGTGCATACCGATCATTTTCTTTGGCAATTGCCCGGTATTTTTCCCTTTGTTTCATTATATATCAGGACTTGTAAACCCCAATTTTTTCAAACCGTTCCGAACGTCTGTATTCTGCATAAACAGCTTCCACAGCAAACCGCTGCGATGATTTTCGATCATTACGGGGATCGGCCCCTGATCGATGGCCAGATACCTGGGTACGTACCAGTTGGCCTGCCGGCTGTAGGCATCATAAGGGCCGTATTTGCCTACAAGACTATCGGCTTCCTGGTAGAGAAAGCGCAACATCTGCATACTTTCTTCCGGGGTGTACGGAAAGGATGAAAGAGCTGCGGTAGGAGATATTACGCCAAGGTCATGGCCGGGATGATGTCCTGCATATCCTTTTATGGAATAACTGGAGGTAAGTCCCCAACTATTCGCGCCGTACCCTTTATAATCTCCCGGGTTGTCCACACAGTATTTGTAATTGATCAAAGCGTGGTTCCGGTTCAGTTTCCAGTAATCACCATATTTATCCGACAGCCCTTTGGGGTTTAACCCGAGATAGGAATAATGCGCCCAGAACAGCGGCCCTACGGGATCATCGTTATGTTCATAATGATCCAGCACGGTTTCCAGGCCGTAGTATTTCGTGTCGGTTGCAATAGCACCATTCCCTGCCCATCCCCGGTGATACACCTCAGGTTGTACGGGATGGGTGGGCGAAGCGGCGGCAAGTACATACATAATGAGGCATTCGTTATACCCGCCTACCGGGAAATCCATGTCCCACGCATGGTTCGGCGACCAATGCCAGTAGAGCACATTTTCCCCGTTTTTGGTGTACCAGTCCCATTCTACCTCTTTCCACAGGGTTTCTATCCGGCCGGCGAGTTGTTGTTCTTCTTCTGTTCCGTCCTTAAAATATTCGGCTACGGTGAGCAGCCCCTGTACCAGGAATGCGGTTTCCACAAGGTCTCCCCCGTCATCTTTTTGACTGAATGGCTTTACCTTTCCGGTCTTTCCGTTGATCCAGTGTGGCCATGCACCGTGAAAACGGTCGGCTTTTTCCAGGAAATCCACTATTTTCCCGAAGCGTTCAAATGCTTCCTCCCGGCTGATGAACCCTCTTTCCACACCTACCAGGATAGCCATCACCCCGAAACCGGAACCTCCTGTGGTGACAATATCCCGGTCGTTTTGCGGATAATCGCCATCCGTATGGATACGTTCCCGGGCCATTCCCGAATTGGGCTCGGCTCCTTCCCAGAAATAGTTGAAGGTTTGCCGTTGAACACGATCCAGCAGTTCGTTATCACTTAGTGTTTCATCATTGTTATTTTCTTCTTCACTTTGCTCCGGTGCATCAGTACCGGGAGTATCCTTTGTTTCTTTCTGATTGTTATTGCAGGCGATAAGGAAAAATAAACTCAGGACAAAGACTGATATTCGCATAATTATTTTATTTTTATAGTGGGATTTTCTTCTTTATTCATATTGACTTAACAAGAGTCAATATAATTTCAGTATTTTTAGTTTTATTATGGATTACCATCCCGGATTCTGGATCATTTCAGGGGTCTGGATAAGTTGGTCATTCGGAATGGGGAACAATTCGTGTTTACCCTCTTCAAACGGTTTTCCGAGGGCCCTCATCACTTCGCCGGCCTGTCCGGTACGGATAAGATCAAACCAGCGGTCGTGTTCAAAGGCCAGTTCCAGTCGCCGTTCTTTCCAGATCAGTTCCCGGAGTTGCCCCTGGTCTGTTGTAACGATTTCGGGAAGGTTTACCCTGCTTCTTACCCGGTTCAGGGAAGATAAGGCCGAATTGGTATCACCCAGTTCATTGGCTGCTTCGGCATGGATCAATAAGACCTCTGCAAACCGGAGAATCCGGACGTTTTTATCGCCGTCGCCATTCCCTGCATTGGCACTGGAATATGCCTTTTCGTTGTACATGGGGTTTTCTGCGGCTTCGTCAACTTCCCTTCCGTCCCACAGCGTCTCTCCGCGAAATATAATGGTTGCATCTCTCCTCACGGTATCTCCTTCATCATTAAAAGCCTCCAGCAAGTCCTGTGAAGGGACATTAAAGCCCCAACCCCAGCCACCGGGGCCTCTTGCGCCCTGGGTTGTGGAATACTGCTGCACACCGTGGGCTATGATCTCTCCCCTGGCCTGTATTTCAAAAACGGATTCTGTACCATTTTCCGAAGAGGCCCTCCAAACTGTTGCATAATCGGGTTCCAGTCCGTACTCTCCCGAACCAATAACAGTTTGTGCTGCCTCTGCAGCTTCCTGCCATTTTTCCTGGTACAGGTATACTTTTGCCAACAATGCCCTGGCAGCGCCTCTGGTGGCCCTTCCCAAATCTGAGGACGAATATTCACTTTTCAGGGGCAACACTTCTATGGCTTCGGTCAGATCCTCTTCTATAAAAGCGTAGACTTCTTCTGCCGGAACCCTTTCAATAAGGTCGATGTGTTGCAACGGAAGATCGCCGAACGACCGTACCAGCCAGAAATAGTTGAGGGCCCGGAGAAACTTGCATTCCCCTATTAAACGGGCCCGAAGTGTTTCGTTGGTCATGTCAAAGGTTTCGGTATATTCTATGGCCTGGCTGGCCCTTCCTATGGTTTTATACCATTTTGTCCACATGGCCCGAACAGACGGTGCTGTTGATGTATGCTGCAAACCATCCAAAAGGTGCTTATCAGTTCCTGTATCCGTGGGTGAGCTCCCTTTATCCGCATTGTCCGAAATAATTTCGGTAATTCCCAGATAGGAAAACGCATAATCCCAATCGGTATGCATACCGTAAACCCCGGTAACAAACTGAACCGGTTCAAATATTTCTCCGCTTTCCTCTGCCGTGGGATCCACTACCTCTACTTCTTCCACAAAATCATCACAACCGGTTATCAGGAAGAAGGAGAGCATATAACCTAACAAATGTTTATATCTGAGATTCATAATATATCTTTTTAAAACACTATTATAACTGTAAATTAACACCGAAAATAAAGGTACGGGTCGTAGGGTATGCAGCGAGTTCTATCCCTGTTGTTCCCGTCGGATTTCCATACTCATTGTTGCCACTTCTGTTCAGTTCGGGTGTAAAGCCCGAATAATTGGTAAACATAAACGGATTTTGTGCGGTAACGTAAAAACGAACCCGGTTAAAAAGGGACAGCTCATTGAATGTATATCCCAGGGTTATATTATTTATTCTGAAAAAACCCCCGTCTTCCAGCCAATATGAAGATGCTACGGCATCCCTGTTAGCCCCCGGATGTGTATTGGTAGAGCCTTCTCCGGTCCAGCGGTCATTAAATGCTTCAGCGGTTATATTCTCCCCGCCCAGGCGGGTATTTGCCAGACCGTTGTATACCTTATTTCCGCCTACGCCAAAACCATCCAGGCTAAAATCGAATTGTTTATATTGTACACCTATATTCACCCCGTAATTGAACGTGGGGATATAAGAGTCAAAATATTTTTTATCCCTGTCGTCAATAACGCCGTCTTCGTTCTGATCCTTGTACCGTAAATGACCCGGAGCCGCGCCTCCTATGGAAGCGTTGTTATCGATCTCCTCCTGGTTTTGCCATACACCTTCTGCCTCATACATCCACCAGGCGAACAAGGGTTGGCCTTCCTTTAATCTTTTGGTGATCTGGCCATTCCCCAGGCTTCCTCCCGTAGCACCGTCATATCCGGGAGTAACATTTTCTACCCGGTTCCTGTTGGTCGAAAAGTTGACACTCAGGTTATAGCTGAAATTCTCATTGATGTTGTCTTTCCAGTTCACCAATGCCTCTATCCCGGTATTGGACACTTCAGCCGCATGTGCCAAAAAATTTCCTTCGGCTTCCGAGTTCAATATATTTTGCACATTGATTATTGCATTGGTATTTCTCCGGTTATAGTAATCCAGTGTACCCGATAACTTGCTATTAAAGAATGCAAAGTCAAAACCTGCCTCCCATTCTTCAGTCACTTCCCATTGCAGAGGGACTACCGGACTTCCGAATGAGGCCCCGAAAATCAGGCTTTGTGTGGGGCCAAATACATAATTTTGATTTCCGCTCCCTGCATTGGTCTCTATCTGCTGAATATTAAAAGGTACATTGGCATTCCCCAGTTTTCCCCAACCGGTAAAGAGTTTTAAATGGCTGAGAAAAGTGCTTTCCTTTAAAAAATTCTCTTTAGAAATGGTCCATCCCAGGCTAACTGCGGGAAAAGTTTCAAAATAATTATCTCCTGTAACAAAATCACTCGTACCATCTCTTCGGAGTACTGCTCTCAAAAAGTATTTCTTTGCATAATCATACTCAACCCGGCCGAAATAAGATTGCAGGTTGGTAGATTGGTTAAATTCCTGATTAACGGTATTTTCAAAGAAAGAGGATGTTTTTCTCCCGAGACTTCTCAATCTTTTTTCTTCAAAAACATCATATGCCAGGGCTTCTATTTTTTCTCTTCCGCCATAGTTTTCCCTGCTCAAACCAACGGTAGCCGAAAGATTATGATCATCAAAGGATTTATCGAAGGTCAAAAAACCTTCTATATTCCACCTGAAGTATTCTTCATCTATAACCCGGTATGAGTTATTGGCAAATTCAGTCGAAATTGTTCCGTCTTCTTCATCAGGAACACGACCGGCTTCAAATTCTTCTACAGTCCTCCTGGGATCAGCGTTTAACCATCGTTCCCTTATCGGGTTGTATGTATTGTTCTTGGAATAAAATTTTGTAGCTCCGAATCGCGTAGTTGCCTTCAAATAATCCGTAATATCCAATTCTGCCGTGATTTGCCCCTGCAATGTGGTCGTATTAATATCCTGCTCCCGATAATATACATCGGCTACCGGGTTTCCGTGCGGATATAACCGGCCAACCGTTTCTCCGGGACCTGATTCATAAGTAACATTACCCGTGGTTTGATTTACAAAGGATTGGCCGAATCTGCCATTGTCATAATAAACCGGAACCAGCGGTGATTGCCGATACGCATTATTAAAAGCCCCAAATGGTTTGGGCGCTTCATTGGTATATGTAATATTTACATTCTGAGTGATCCTGAATTTATCGTCAAACAAATGATACGTATTGTTATTCCTTATTGTCCCCCTGCTGTATTTATTGTCTTTCAGAATCCCTTCTTCCTGGTAAAAATTATAGCTGAAGAAATAATCTACGGCATCCCCTGCTCCTGATACGGAAAAACTGTTACTGTTAATGCTCCCTAACTGCAGTAATTCATCATACCAATCCGTATTGAACCGTTGATTTTCCTGCAATAAAAACCCGTCAACGGCAGCACTCTCTTCGTTAAAAAAGGTGGTGTATTGATCGGCATTGGCCATTTTCACCTTATTGAGGGCGCTTTTAACCCCATAAAAAGAATTTACCTTAAAAACAGGCTTTCCCTTTTTTCCTCTTTTAGTAGTAATCAGAATTACACCGTTGGCTGCCCGAATACCATAAATATTGGCATAAGATGCGCCTTTAAGAAAGTCTATGGATTCTATATCAGACGGATTAATACTTCGTATATCCTGGGTAGGCTGTCCGTCTACCACATAAAAAGGGGCCCTTCCTCCTTCAGCCGTTCCCAGACCACGTACCATAACGGTTGGTGTAGCACCGGGGGCATCACTTGAAACAATATTAACCCCGGCCACTTTTCCCTGGATAGACTGTACGGCAGTCAAAGCAGGTTGTTTAACAATATCTTCCGCCTTAATTGATGATACGGCCCCGGTGATATCCGATTTTTTCTGTGTGCCGTATCCAACGACCACCACTTCATCGAGTTCGGCAGTGTCTTCCTGGAGTACAATAGTCAGTGAAGCCTGGTCCCCGACCGTGATCTGTCGGGCTTCAAAACCTACATAGGTGACCTCCAGCACTTCACCCTGCGAGGCTTCGATACTGAAATTTCCGTCAAAATCGGTGACGGCATACCTGTTGGTCCCTTCCACTACAATATTAGCTCCGGGTAATGGCTGGTTGTTTGCATCCGTTACCGTACCCGTAATCGTATTCTGCGCATAAATACCTATTGGAAATGTAACCAAACAGCATACAAGCCAAAACAATTTTACCTTCATAACAAAAGATTTGAATTAGTTGAAAGTAAAATTAGAGACTCCCCGGGGTTTGCGTTGTAGTAGTAGCGCTACAAGAAGGAAGAAAAACACACGATTATTTACAAATAATTAATATTCAATAAGTTAATAAGCTGTCAAAATTGCGTGTTTCCTAAAATTTTAACACATTGATGTAGGGATGATGAGTTATTTTATCGTAAAACACACCCTTGTTTTTTACCGAAACATCAAATAACCATTAAAAATTTTACCAAATCCTGATCCTTGTCCAGTCCCAGTTTCTTTCGGAGGCGGTACCGGTGTATTTCCACCCCGCGGATAGTGATTCCCATAAGCGGGGCGATTTCCTTTGAACTGAGGTTCATTTTAAGGTAGCCGCACAGCTTCATATCCTTGGTGGTCAGTTTCGGATACTGTTTCACCAGCCTTTTAAAAAAGTCGTCGTGCAGTTCATTGAAATTGGTTTCAAACACCTGCCAGTCTTCCTGGTTGTGTATGGCTTCCGTTGTTCGTGCGATAAGGCTCTTTACCCGGTATTCGTTGACACTGTCATTTTTGATCCTTCGCAGTTCGTTTTGAATTTCCAGTAAGAGTTCGTTCTTTTTACTGATCATCAATGTGGAATTCATCAGCTCCTTCCGTTTCATTTTCACTTCCCGCTCCAGGTTCTGCCGTTCCAGGAGTTCCAGCTTTCGCTGCTTTTCCTGGTACATCCGCTTTGTCAGCTTCCGCTGATGGTCGCGTATCAGCTTCTTGTTCCACCTGAAAAGCAGGTAGATCCCTAACAGGAATACGAGGAGATAAATGATTTTCATGGTCCGGGAAAGGTACCAGGGCGGGTATACGCGAAAATTATAGTGCAGGGCCGACGGACTGTCTGCCCCCAGGGCCACCGGCCATACTTCCAGGTCATACGTTCCGTAGGTCAGGTTTTGCAGGGAAAGTATTCCGTTTTCCACCCTTCCTTTCTGCGGGATAGCTCCCGACAGGCGGTAACTGAAATCCTGTTTGAAATGATGGGGATAATAGAGGGAAAAACGGATGTTCCGTGCATTGTTGAAAGGGATGCCCGGATTCTCCGAAAAAGCATACGGGGAATAATTCGTTTCCACCCCTGCAATCCGAACCGTATCCGTAAGCTGCTGTCGCTGTTGTTCCCTGTATTTCCGGAAATTGAATTCGGCAAAACCATCGTTAAGGGTAAAGTAATAGAGCGAATCGTTCCTCTTCACCACTTTTTCAAACAAGGGGGTCAGCCGCTGTATCAGTTCTTTTTGGGCAATAACGGTATCTTTGGTCAGATCCGTATAAATAATACCGTTCTTCCCGGGGTCGGTAAACCAGTAATGTCCCTTGTCCTGAAAGAGCAGTTTTTTCCCGGTGTATTTTTTAAACGGTGTAAATGCTTCGAGATAATCCTTCACGGGATTGTAGGTATACCAGTTTCCCGAATTGTACAGGGCCACATCGTTACCAACACGGAACACCTGCGTTCTGAAATCTTTTAGCTTACTGTCATTGAATTCCCTCTCAACAGTGGCATTCCGGTAGTTGTCACCCAGACTGATCCTGAAAAAACCTTTGTAGGGATGCGATGCCCAGATGGTATGCCGGTTTTCAAAAATGATATTGTCTACGGGGAAGTTGATACCTTCAATACGGTTCACGGCCCACCCTTCTTCTCCGTAAGTGAACAAAGCCAGCCCGATATACGTACATTGAATAAAGGTATTTTCCCGTCCGGGCACTTTACGGATACGGTACCCCCCGGAAAACCCGGAAATTTTGTTAAAAGTATTCGTGCTGATATCGTAGGTCCCTGTATTATGTCCGCAGAGCAACCTGCCGCTCACCACTTCCAGGTCCCATACATGCCCCTGGGAATTCTCCAGGAAAACCAGTTCACCTTCCTTAAAATAATACACCCCCGTATTGCTCCCCATATAGGTTGTATTGTTGTAAAAGGCAATGTCATATACCGTTCCCAGTTCTCCGCTGTCCTCCTTAAAAAAGGAAAATTCGGAGTTTATCTTTACCGCATCCACCCCGTTATCCAGTGCCAGCCACAGGTTATTACCGCGCACATCCATTCCGAGTACCGTATTGTTCTGAAGTCCCAGGTGCCTGTTGATATACTGGCTGTCTCCCGTTTGCCTGTCATAAATAATGACCCCGTTCTTTATAGTCCCGAAAGCGATACGGTTTTGCTGCAACAGGTGAATCTTGTTCAGTTCATATTCCGACAGGAGTGCATTGATGCCGCTGTCCCATTTTTGCAGTTCCTGCCGGTTGAAATCATAACTGAAACATCCTTTCGATTTGGTTCCGATAATCAGTTCATCCCCGTTGACCACCATATCCGCAACAGGGTCGTCAATTCCACCGGCCCCTTCCATCTGTATCAGGCCATCCGCCAGGGAATAGCGGTAGATATCCCCGTTGTTTTTCCCGAGGATGAGCTCCCGGTTGCGGGGTACAATTTTAGTCACAATAAAATCCGGTTCGAATACGGTTATTTTTTCACCATTATAAATATAAACCGTAGTAAACGAGCGGAACACAATATTTTCGCCCCATTTGGCAATCTCCCAGAACTCCTCACTTTTAAATTCGTGATCGGTGTTTATCAATGATGTCAGCGATGTGTACTCATAAATACCGAAAGTATTTTTTTCCCAATAGCCGAATTCTTCATAAGAACCGGTATATATCCTGTCCCCATCACAAAAAACCGACCTTATAATGGTCTTGTTGGGCAGGGTGTAAAGTTTCCAGTGCTGTCCGTTAAATACCAGCAACCCCTGGTGATTGGCCACAAAAGTAACCCCGTGTTCATTTGTACTTATATCCCAGTTCTGGTTCGCCGCCCGGTAATCATTGACCGAAAAATTGGTTACAGGTAGAATAACCTCCTGAGAAGAAATAACCTGCCAGCCCGGAACAAACCAGATAATAAAAAACAAATATCCTGTAACACTACGCCACATCGTTAGTCTATATAATTAAATATCCTGTTGTGAAGCCCGAAAACGGCCCTGAATTTAGGATTAAACCGGTAAAAAAAGGGCTTGTGCACTAAAATATTTCGATTTTGATTAAACTTTTTGTAACATTTAACGTCAATAATACGTATAACCAGTACCATAAGCAATTATACACTTAAAAAATCAAGGAGAAGATTAGATGAGACAGCTTAAAATTACGAAGCAGGTAACCAACAGGGAAACTGCTTCCCTGGATAAGTACCTCCAGGAAATAGGGAAAGTTGACTTGATTACTGCAGATGAAGAGGTAGAACTGGCACAGCGTATCAAGGCAGGAGACCAGCGGGCGCTGGAAAAACTGACGAAGGCCAACCTGCGTTTCGTGGTTTCCGTGGCAAAACAATACCAGAACCAGGGGTTAACACTTCCCGATCTGATCAATGAAGGTAATCTGGGGCTGATCAAAGCCGCACAGCGTTTTGACGAAACCCGTGGTTTTAAATTCATATCGTATGCCGTCTGGTGGATTCGCCAGTCCATTTTGCAGGCATTGGCGGAGCAGTCGCGTATTGTACGTTTGCCCCTGAATAAAATCGGTTCTATAAACAAAATCAATAAGACCTATGCCTTCCTGGAGCAGGCCCATGAGCGTGTTCCCTCTGCCGAAGAGATCGCGAAGGAACTGGATATGACCGTAAACGACGTCAAGGAATCCATGAAGAATTCCGGACGCCACGTTTCCATGGATGCACCGCTTGTGGAAGGTGAAGATTCCAACCTGTACGACGTGCTCCGAAGCGGGGAATCCCCCAATCCGGACAAAGACCTTTTACACGAATCGCTCCGTACGGAGATCGAAAGGGCACTGGAAACCCTTACGCCGCGCGAAGCCGATGTGATCCGTCTTTATTTCGGTCTGGGAGACCAGCATCCCATGACACTGGAAGAAATAGGCGAAACCTTTGACCTGACCCGCGAACGCGTACGCCAGATCAAGGAAAAAGCCATCAGGAGGTTGAAGCATACCTCACGCAGTAAAATATTAAAAACCTATCTGGGCTAACAATCCCGATAGAGACGTATAGCCGTGCGTTTCGAACGAGAAAGAACCGTTAGGTTAAATTTATATGATACCCGTCCCCTCCCTCCGGGAGAATCGGACGGGAACAGCAACAACAGTTTATCATAACTGTTCGTTTTTTGATTGATGGATGAACTCCGGTGTGATAGCCGGAGTTTTTCTTTACCCCCATCCCTCCCCAAGTCAAAGATTTCCCCTATTTTTGCACCGATAAAGACAACACATCAACATGGACCGAAAACTGATAGCTCCTTCCGTACTGGCATCTGATTTTGCCAACCTGCAACGCGACATCGAAATGGTAAACCAAAGTGAGGCCGACTGGTTTCATATCGATATTATGGACGGGGTCTTCGTTCCCAATATCTCTTTCGGCATGCCCGTACTGGAAGCCATAAAAAGGCATGCCCGGAAAACCATAGATGTTCACCTGATGATCGTTGATCCGGACAGGTATATCAAAACCTTTGCAGACCTGGGTGCCGACAACCTCACTGTACATTATGAAGCCTGTACACACCTGCACCGTACCCTTCAGGCCATTAAGGCCGAAGGCATGAAAGCCGGTGTAGCCCTTAATCCGCACACCCCCGTGAGCCTCCTGGAAGATGTGATCAACGATATCGACCTGGTCTGCATAATGAGCGTCAATCCCGGGTTCGGCGGACAATCCTTTATTGAAAACACTTATAAAAAAGTCTCCGAACTGAAGGAAATGATCCGGAAGAACAATGCCGGGACCAAAATAGAAATCGACGGCGGCGTTACTTCAAAAAATGCCGGACAACTTGTAAATGCAGGTGCCGATATACTCGTAGCGGGAAGTTTTGTCTTTAAAAGTGATGCTCCCCTGCAAACGGTAAAAGAGCTTAAAACACTGGCCAATAGCTGATACCCCCCATCCGTTTTTAACTGTCCGGTTTAAAAACGCGGTAAATATACAAGGTAACATTGCTGTAAGAAAATGCATTCGTCTTCAATCTCCTGTTGTTTGTTGTCAAACTCTTGTTGTATGTATAAATAATTTCTTACAAACACGAAAATTTACTACTTTTAAAAAGCAGATGCGCACCGGGAATTGTTTTCCGTGCACCTACCAATCCCATTGAGCCATATCCCGATCAGAACTGTCAATCTCAAATCTTTATACCATGAAAACTTTACACCTTTTAGAAACAGCCCTCGTGCTAACGGGACTACTGCTCATTTTTTCCTGCGGACAGGAAGAAATAACAGATCCCGGCCCGGAACCTGTTCCCTTACAGGCAGAACTATCTTCTGCCACTGTCTGGCACCAGGCCAATCTGACAAACTTTGAGTCCTATCCCGACCCCAACAGCGACGAATGCATACTTTATAACGGGTGTCAATGGGCGGGGCAGTTTGCCTTTGTTTCCGGAGTTAAGCCGGAAAGCTGGGTAGAAGCCAATAATATCATTGCCGTACACTCCCGCGACGCTTATCAATACAAACTAAAAACCCTGCGTATAAAACAGGGCAACCGTCAGATTGATGCCGTCGTATACGATTACTGCTCAGATACCGATTGCGATGGTTGCTGTACCACCAATGCTGATGAAAACGGTATCGGTTTCCTTATCGATATGGAAAAATATACCATGCAGCGCTTCGGCTCCGGCTCGGGGATCGTAGAATGGACCTGCCTGGACTGTGATTAAACATAACCGCCGGCGACAACGTTTCAAGACCGTATTTACCACACCTTTTTTTGACGAAGAGGTCCCTTTTTCAAGCCTGTTTATTTTAACGATAGACAGGCTTTTTCACATCAACCTGTCTATATTTCATAAAAAACAGCTAATATTTGATGTTTTTATAGTAAAACACCTTAAATTTCATTAAAAACGGAACACATCATCACTACATCAATATGTTAAAACCTGAAAATATCCACGGGGCACTTCATAAAACAATTCACTATTAATCAGATATTTAAAACAGGGGTATGTCAAAGCGTTTCCCTGCACCCTTCATCGAAAAACAGATAGCTGTAACGGGATTTTTAACTTTACATCAATATAAATTGAAATGCAACCATGAATACCAAGACACTTTTTATCCTGGCAGGTATTATTTTCACGTTTACTTCCTGCAGGGAAAAGCAACAAAAGGAAACGACGACACCCGCACAACAACCGAATATTATTTTCATCATGGCCGATGACCATGCACAACAGGCCATAAGCGCTTACGGTCATCCCATCGGCCAGATAGCCCCCACGCCCAATATTGATCGTATAGCAAGGAACGGTGCTATTTTCCGGAATAATTTCTGTACCAATTCCATTTGCGGTCCCAGCCGTGCCGTGATACTTACGGGGAAACACAGTCATGTAAACGGTTTCCGGAAAAACGGGGAAAAATTCAACGGCAGCCAGCCCACCCTGCCCAAATACCTGAAAAAAGAAGGCTATAAAACCGCCATGATCGGTAAATGGCACCTGCACGGCGCCCCTACCGGGTTTGATTACTGGGACATTCTCAACGACCAGGGAAACTACTACAACCCGGAATTCATACACAATGAGGATACTGTGGTCACCCCGGGATATGCCACCGATCTCATTACGGAGAAGACCATAAAATGGCTCAAGGAAAATACCGGCAAGCAACAACCTTTCTTTGTAATGATGCACCACAAGGCCCCACACCGCAACTGGATGCCTGCACTTCGACATGCCGCAATGTACGATTCAGTGAAATTCCCGCTCCCCGATAATTACTTTTCCAGACACAAAGGACAGCTCGCAGCGCAGCAACAACTGATGACAGTTTATAAAGATATGTACGAAGGGCATGACCTTAAAATGAGTATTGCCGAAGGAAGTACCGAACTGGCCAGCAACCCCTGGACCACCGATTTTGACCGTATGTCTCCCGAACAACGCAAAACCTGGGACAGCATCTACCTCCCTAAGAACAACGCCATGCACCGGGCCGATCTCACCGGGAAAGCCATGGCAGAATGGAAAGCACAGCGTTATCTGCAGGATTATATGGCCACCATTGCTTCTGTAGACGAAAGCGTGGGACGCGTACTGGATTACCTTGAAGAAAACAACCTCGATGAAAATACCATTGTAATTTATACCTCCGATCAGGGGTTCTATCTCGGTGAGCACGGCTGGTTCGACAAACGCTTTATGTATGAAGAATCGCTGCGTATGCCATTGCTCATGCAATATCCCGGTCACATTGGCAAAAGGACCAACATCCGCGCCCTTACCCAGAACCTCGACTTTGCATCCACCCTTCTCGATTTTGCCGGTGCCCCGATACCGGATGCCATGCAGGGAAAATCCTTTAAACCCCTGCTGGTTAAAAATGTCGGCCGCGAAGAATTCCGGGATGCCGTGTATTACCATTACTACGGATATCCCGATTTTCACATGGTTAAAAAACATTATGGCGTACGCACCAAACGCTACAAACTCATGCACTTTTACGACGATATCGATTCCTGGGAAATGTATGACCTCGAAACCGATCCGGCGGAAAACAACAACATCTACGGGAACCCCAAATATCAGAACATACAGGAACAGCTAATGAAAAAACTCGATTCCCTGCAACAGGTTTACGGTATTTCGGAAAAAGAATTCGAGTACGCAGACAAAAAACAGATCGAAAAAGCCTACAAATTCTTTGAAAGTGTCCGGGGAGAACCTATGGAATAAATACCGTATCCCTGTCAAAATAACATTTTCATATCGGTAAAAGTGTGTTTTTTGGTATCTTTATGAATTCGTAAAAAAAGGATACAGATGTATGCCATAGTCGATGTGGAAACTACCGGGCTCGGGGGTGAAGCCAACAGGATCACCGAAATTGCCATTGCCGTACACGACGGCAATACGCTACTGGAGGAATTCCACAGCCTTATCAACCCGCAGGTCCCTATCTCTCCCTATGTCACCGGGCTTACGGGAATAAACAATGACATGGTCATGGACGCCCCCGTTTTCGAAGATCTTGCAGACACCATCCGGTGTTTTACTGAAGATAAAATCTTTGTAGCGCACAGCGTCAACTTCGATTATAATGTGATCCGTAAGGAATTTCAGCGCATAGGCTGGGACTTCAGGAGAAAAAAACTCTGTACCGTGAGGCTTTCCAGGCAAATATTTCCCGGCCTGAAATCCTACAGCCTCGGGAGGCTGTGCAGGCATCTCGACATAGAAATACAAGACCGGCACCGCGCCAAGGGAGACACCGACGCTACGGTGATCCTCTTTGAAAAACTGTTGGAAAACGATAACAAAGGGGTATTTGCGCGACAGCTCAACCCGAGGTCGGGCGAGATCACCCTTCCTCCCCTGCTCCCCAAAAGTGTATTCGACAAACTTCCGGAAACCCCGGGTGTTTATTACTTCCTGGACGAAAGGGACAAGATGATTTACGTAGGAAAGGCCATTAACATTAAAAAAAGGGTGCTCGGCCATTTTTACGACAAGAAATCCAGGGAAATTGCACTGGCAAGGGAAACCGCACATATAGACTGCGAAGAAACCGGGAGCGAACTCCTGGCCCTGATCCGGGAATCCACACAGATAAAACAATACTTCCCCAGGTACAATACCGCCCAGAAAAAACCGGTTAAAGGTTACGGTATCATTGCCTATACAGACAGACAGGGTATTCTTCACCTGGGATACAACCAGTTACGGATCGCCCCGGATCCGCTGAAGATCTTTTATACGGTCACCGAATGCCTTTCCTTTCTGGAACAGGTCTGTGAAAAATACGAGCTGTGTCCCAAATTCACCCAGTTACAGACCAATGTCCCCCATTGTTCCCATTACAAACTGAAAAACTGCAGGGGGATATGCCGGGAAAAAGAAAAAACGGAAGAGTATAACGAACGCGTAGAACAGGCCATCGAAGCTATAAGATCCGTACGGGAAGACTTCCTTATTATCGAAAAAGGGAGAACGCCCGGGGAAAAAGCATTGATAGAAGTTAAAAGCGGCAATTATGCCGGTTACGGGTTTATCCCCGGTGAGGAACGGATTGACCGCTATGAAAATTTCCGGGATTTCATCACCCCGCAAAAACACAATGCGGACATCAAACAGATCATCAATGCCTACCTGGCCCGGAACACCAAAAAAAATATTGTTTTTGATACAGATACCGTTGTTTCCCGGATATCCTGAAAAGTCCCTTCACCGGAAACAGGCAGAATTTAAAAAATAATTGATATCTTCGGTATCATGTAATTTTAACCAAACCAGACAAAATATGAAAAGTTTTTTTAACTACCACTCCCTGAATACAGATGTTGCCACCCTTGTATTGCGACTGCTCTTCGGGGGATTATTTATCCGCTACGGATACATGAAACTGGTATCGTATGATGAAATGTTGTTACAATTCGGAGACATTATCGGTATTGGCTCCGAATTATCACTCATCCTGGTCATCTTTGCAGAGTTTTTCTGCGGTATCCTGGTCACGATAGGATTACTTACCCGCCTTGCGGCAATCCCGATCTTCATTACCATGTTTGTCGCCTATTTCATCGCCCACGGGAATGATGCCTTTGACGTAAAAGCCCTGGCTTTCGTATTCCTGATTCTGAGTATCGTAATCTTTATTCTTGGAGGGGGAAAATATTCATTGGACAAGTTGATCTTCGGTAAAAAATAACCGGGTAAGAACATAAAATCCCAAATTGCAGGATATTTCCCTGAATTTGGGATTTTAAATAAAGAAACCAACATTTATAATTGCAAATCGTACCGCTGTTCCACCAAAGGTTTGTTAAAGGCTTCGGATGGTACCTCTTCGATGAGCCGGAAACCGTATTTTTTATACAGGGCAATAGCCGTTTCCTGTTCGCGGGTAGTCCACAGGTAAGCTTTTCCGCAGCCTATTTCCTTCATATAATTTATAAAAGATTGCATCAGCTTTTTCCCCAGCCCGAGGCCGCGACATTCGGGTAACAAGATAAAATAGCGCAACTGTACCATTCCATCCCGGAACACACCGCAAAGAAAACCTATGATCTTACGGTGGTCTTCACAAATCCACACCCGGTCTTTGACCGGATCGTATTCCTTTAAGAATTCAGCCAGGCCCTGCAATACATAACTTTCAAATCCCGGCCCATAGCCGCATTCTTCATCGTATATCTTTCCGTGAAGATAGGCTATATAACCAAGGTCGCCCGGTTGCAGTGTTGTTCTTATCTCAATATCCGGAGTCTTTACTGTCCGCTCCATATTTACTGTTGTTTTCAGGGGTTAAAATCTGTAAAATATCCTTCATACGGGCTATGAGCCGTTCTTTCTCCTTTTGTGTAAGCGGCTCCAGCAGTCCGGCGATCTGCCGGTCGGAAGCCTTGTTTAAAAGTTTAAATTCGGCAACACCTTTCTGGGTCAGGTACAACATATAGGCCCGGCCGTCTTCTTTTGATCTCTCCCTCGACACAAGTCTGTCTTTTCCCAGTTTCTTTAAAATACGGCTCAGGTAACTTTTATCGATATGCATGATTTCCATGATCTGTGATGCCCTGATCCCCTTGTGATGAAAAATCTCATACAACACCCTGATTTCCGCAAGTGAATACGGACTGTTGAGAAAATTCCGGTCCAGCAAACCTGTAATACCCGTATAAAAACGGTTAAACGCCCTTACCTCTTCAATTAAGGTCTGCTCCATGCTTCTGTTTTTAAAAACGGGAACAAGTTAATTAAAAAAGTTGACAAAATCAACTAAAAATAGTTTCCCTTTGGTTACAAAATAATTTGCCTGAAATCCCTATTTTTGATCTTCAACAAATAGCTTTTACCATGACTTTCGTATCCAGGCACATCAGTATCTCCATTAACAAAACGGCAAAACAGGTCTATGATTTTGTTTCCGATCCCGCCAACCTGCCCCAATGGGCTGCCGGGCTCAGCGCATCCATTAAAAAGGTGGGACAGGACTGGATCGCCGAATCCCCGATGGGAACCGTCAAGGTCAAATTTGCAGAAAAGAACGATTTTGGCATCCTCGATCACAACGTCACCCTACCTTCCGGCGAAACAGTGTACAACCCGATGCGTGCTTTTCCCAATGACAATGGCTGTGAAGTGGTGTTCACCCTCTACAAATTACCCGGAGTGACCGAAGAACAATACACCCAGGATGGTAAACTTGTGGAAATCGACCTCGTGCAGTTAAAGCACCTTATGGAAGAAAAGCAATAATCATTTATATTGCAACGGGTTTCCCTTAAAAAATAAGTTATGAGAATATGGTCCCTGCATCCGAAATACCTGGATACCAAAGGGCTTGTAGCCCTGTGGCGGGAAACCCTCCTCGCCAAACATGTCCTCGAAGGAAAGACCCGGGGATATAAAAATCATCCGCAACTGGACAGGTTTAAAGCACTGAAAGACCCGGTACACGCCGTAAATCAATACCTTTCGGAAATATTCCAAGAAGCGTTCCGCCGGAACTACAATTTCAACAGGGAAAAGATACAGTGGGACTTTTCTCCGATTACCATGAAAGTCACCTCCGGACAAATAGCTTATGAAACCGGGCACTTACTGGACAAACTGAAAATACGGGACATCAAAAAATACCATGTCCTGAAAGCAATAACTTCCCTCCCCGATCCTCATCCCATGTTTGAAATTACAAACGGCGACATAGAGGACTGGGAAGTCTTATAGCTGGACCACAGCCCTTAGCTCCCCTGTTTCGGAAAAACGGATATATCCTTTTTTACTAAAAAATACGTACTTATTGTTTTATTAAGTATTTATACTTATATTTGACATCTAAATACGTACGCTATGAAAAAGATTGTCGTTATCGGGAACGGTATGGTGGGCTATAAGTTTTGTGAAAAACTGGCAGCTCACCCCAAAAGACAGGAATTTGACATCACCGTCTTCGGAGAAGAGCCCAAACCGGCCTATGACCGTGTTCACCTCAGTGAATACTTTGCGGGGAAGACAGCGGACCAATTGCTTCTGGCCGGCTCCGAATGGTACGAAGAACACCGGATACAACTCCATACTTCCGAACTTATTTCAGGTATTGACAGGAAAAAGAAGCAGGTAACTACGTACAAGGGCAAAACATATACGTATGACTATCTGATACTGGCTACGGGGTCTACGCCTTTCGTCCCCCCTGTCTCAGGTGTCGAAAAAAAGGGAGTATTTGTTTACCGTACCCTTGAGGACCTGGACGCCATAAAAGATTATGCCGTGCGGATAAAACGGGAAGGAAAAACGAATGCAGCCGTGCTCGGCGGCGGCCTCCTGGGGCTCGAAGCCGCCAAAGCCGTTAAAGACCTCGGTTTAAAAGCCCATGTAGTTGAGTTTGCCCCGCGTCTCATGCCCCGACAGCTTGACGATAAGGCAGCGGATATGCTGAAAACGGAAATGGAAGATCTCGGTATACGCGTTCACCTTAACAAACGAACAGAAAATATCCTCGGGGAAGATCGTATGACGGGAATGCAGTTCGCCGAGGAGGAAATCCTTCATTCCGATATGCTCATTATTTCCGCAGGCATCCGCCCCCGGGACGAACTTGCCCGTAATTGCGGACTGGAAACCGGGGAACGCGGCGGAATTGTTGTAGACAACCGCATGCTCACCAATGATCCTTCCATTTATGCCATTGGCGAAGCCGCACTGTACAACAACGGTATTTACGGATTGGTGGCCCCCGGGTATGATATGGCCGCGGTAACCGTGGAACAAATCACCGGAGGGAACAAGGTCATGGCCGAAAGTATCGATATGTCCACCAAATTGAAGCTTATAGGTGTGGAAGTGGCCAGTTTCGGAGACCCTTTTATTGAAAATGACGAAGTGGTAGCCGTTACCTACGAAAACAAATTCAGCAGAATATATAAAAGAATAAATGTTACCAGGGACGGCAAAAAACTTCTCGGCGGTATCCTGGTCGGGGACGCCTCCGAATACAACAACCTCTTCCAGGTATACCTCAACGGGCTTCCCCTGCCCGAAAACCCGGAGGACCTCATCCTGGGGTCCCGGGGAGAAGGAAGCGCTTCTGCACTTGGGAATGTCCTTGATCTCCCGGATACCGCACAGGTTTGTTCCTGTGAAAGTGTTTCCAAAGGAGCCATCTGCAATGCGGTTACAGAACAAGGCTGCGCCTCTGTTGGTGATGTTATCAACTGTACCAAAGCTGCCACGGGGTGTGGGGGGTGTAAGCCGATGGTAGCCGACCTCGTAAAAGAAACCCTGAAATCACAAGGTATCGAGGCCAAAGAAGTGATCTGCGAACACTTTGACTATTCCCGCCAGGAACTCTACGACCTCATCAGGGTAAATGGCATTACCACATATAACGAGGCACTGGACACCCTGGGGAAAGGTGGCGGCTGCGAGGAATGCAAGCCCGCACTGGCCTCTCTTTTCGCCAGTATTTATAATGAAACTGCCAACAAACAGGTAACCATCCAGGATTCCAACGACCGTTTTCTCGCCAATATCCAGCGTAACGGCTCCTATTCCGTAGTACCCCGTGTCCCCGGCGGGGAGATCACGGCGCAAAAACTTATTGCACTGGGCAAGGTGGCCCGGAAATACGACCTCTACACCAAAATTACCGGAGGGCAACGTATAGACCTTTTCGGAGCCCAGCTGAACCAGTTGCCACACATCTGGAAAGACCTTATCGATCACGGTTTTGAGAGTGGCCATGCTTACGGAAAAGCATTGCGGACAGTAAAAAGTTGTGTGGGCTCCACCTGGTGCAGGTACGGTATGCACGAAAGTGTAAGCTTTGCCATCTGTATTGAGGACAGGTACAAAGGCATCCGGTCTCCCCATAAACTAAAAGGCGGCGTATCCGGCTGTATCCGGGAATGTGCCGAGGCACGGAGCAAGGATTTCGGGATCATTGCCGTGGAAGGTGGCTGGAACCTCTACATATGCGGTAACGGTGGCGCCAATCCCAAACACGCCATACTGTTTGCAGAACAACTGGACGACGAGACCTGCATCAAATATCTCGACAGGTTCCTGATGTTCTATATCAAAACAGCCGCCCCCCTCACCCGGACCGCAAAATGGCTGGACGACCTTGAAGGCGGTATAGACTACCTGAAACAAGTGGTTATAGAAGACAGCCTGGGTATTGCCGAAAGCCTTGAAAAAGAAATGCAGCAACTCGTGGATTCATACGAATGTGAATGGAAACAGGCCATAAACGACCCGGAAATGCGGAAACGCTTCTCCCATTTTGTCAATTCCGACGATACGGATGACAACATGGTTTTTGTTCCCATGCGCGATCAGAAAATGCCACGGCCGTGGTAATTAATGTGGAAATTTGGGATAATGAGATAATGTGTCAATGACCGTTAAATGGGAGAGAAAATATCCTGAAGACAAAGGCAGGTGGTTAAAAACAAAGTGAAGAAGATAAATTCCTCCTTTGGGCGGAGGGGATAGAAAGCCTCTAAAAATGCCTCAAGAGGAGTCTTCCCTGACTCCCGTCAACAACTAAAAAACTAAAAAATGCAGCAACTATTGGAACAATATCGAAAAACGGCCCCCGATGAAGTTAAAAGCTGGGTCAGGGTTGGCAGCATACACGACTTTCCGGCAGACGGAGGGGCCTGCATAAAGCACGGTACCCGGCAAATTGCGGTGTTCAATTTTGCCAGGCGCATGGAGTGGTATGCCTGCCAGAACCTGTGTCCGCACAAACTGGAAATGGTCCTTTCCCGCGGGATGACGGGAGAGGTCAACAATGAGCCCAAAGTGGCCTGTCCCCTGCACAAAAAGACGTTCTCCCTCAGAACAGGAGATAATTTAAACGGTGATGACTTAAAAATTGCCACCTATCCGGTAAAAATTGAACAGGAAAATGTGTATATTGGTTTTTCAGATTAAAATGAATAACCCTGTTTTTGAAAAACCATAGCATGCAACACGTGTCAAAATTTGAAATGGCCATAGGACGGATAGATGCCGAGAATGCCGAAGACCCCAATGTGGAAACCGTGAACGGGGTAACCTTCCCCAAGGAACTGCTCTACGCCCGGAGAATGACAGAAAAACTGCTGGACTTTTATCCCGAAGCTTCCGGCGAACTCCAGATAGCGGCAAGGGCACAACATATTTGCCGGTGGAAAATAGACCGTAAACAGTACCCCATGGACAGGGTAGGTTATCTCAAATGGCGGGAAGCTCTGAAAAAATTCCATGCCGAAAAAACCTCCGAAATACTGAAAGACCTGGGATTTGAAGATACATTCGCAGAAAGGGTATCTTTCCTCATCCGTAAAAAACAACTCAAAAAGGACGAAGAGACCCAGATCCTGGAAGATGTGGTCTGCCTCGTTTTTTTACAGTATTATTTTGACGATTTCGCTGCCAAGCATCCCGAAGAAAAAATAATAGATATTGTCCAGAAGACCTGGGCTAAAATGTCAGAATCCGGACAGCAGGCCGCCCTGGAACTGAAACTGTCCCCGGAGGCATCGGGCCTGGTAAAAAAAGCGCTGCAAACATAGTACGGTGACGGACATAGTTTTCTACTAAATGAACAACACAGACCGCAAACATCCTTTAGATCAGCAAACCTTTAAAAAACTGAGCCGGCTATATCTCATAGCCCTTACGGCTATTGCCCTTGCCGTTATTATCAGCCAGGTGCTCATCCAGAAGTTCCTGCACGACCAGGAAAATGATTCCCGTCTCGTCAATATTGCGGGAAGACAGCGGATGCTCAGCCAGAAACTCGCCAAAGAAGTGCTTTCGTTTTCACCCCGGAACAGCAGGGAGGAAAACAGGGCCATCAACAACAAGCTCAAAAACACCATACGGGAATGGACCCTTTCCCATCGCGGTTTGCAGGAAGGTAATGACAGCCTGGGGCTGCCGGCGGGAAACAGTGAGGAAATAACGGTACTTTTCCGGCAGCTCTCCCCCTATTTCGATACCATCCGAAAAGCAGCATCGCGCATCGGTGCCCTTACGGATTCCGGCACCATTACCAGCCCTGAACAACTGCAAAGGCAAACTGCGGTTATCACCCGGAACGAACCGGAATTTCTGGCCATCATGAACACCATTGTGTATCAGTACGACAAGGAAGCCAATGAAAATGTAAAGCAACTCAGCAGGATAGAATACCTTATCCTGTTTATTACCCTGGCTATTCTTCTGCTGGAATTCCTGTTCATTTTCCGCCCGGCCGCCGTATTTGTAAAAAAGACGATCACCCAGCTTCTCCTCGCGGAACGAAATGCCAAAAAAATGGCCCGGAATGCCGATCAGTTGAGCGAGGCCAAGGAACGATCGGTCAAGGAACTGAAAATACTGAACTATGCTATAGACCAGACCCTGTTGTTTGCCCGCATCACTACCGAAGGACGTATTGTTTACATGGGTGAAAAATTCGTCAGGCGTTTTATCCCTTCAGGAGGGAATACGGAGCATATGAAACTTTCCGAAGTACTTACACCCGTAAAGCAGGAACGCACCCTGCTGGACAACATCCTCTCCGAACACCGGAAAAAGGGATGGCAGGGCGAAATAAAACTCACGCCCAATGATGAGGGTCCCGTGTGGCTGGAGCTGTACCTTATTCCCATAGACATCCCGCAGGGCAAATCGGAACTCCTGGTCATCTGTTTTGACATTACGAAACAGAAGGAGGCCCTGGTGGAAATAGAACGGCTCAATGCCGTTCATCTTTCCGAGCAGATCGGAAGGCAGAAGATCATTTCCAGCAAGATCATCGAAAACCAGGAAAACGAGCAAAAACGGATAGCCAAGGACATTCACGACGGTATCGGGCAAATGCTCACGGGATTAAAGTTCAACATCGAAAGCATTGACCTGAAAACCCCGGAAAAAGCCGCCGAAAAAATAGAACACCTTAAAAACCTGACCACCGATATTATAAAAGGTGTACGGACCGCCACCTTTAACCTCACCCCTCCCGAACTTACCGACCACGGCATTGTCCCCGCCCTCACCAAACTGGTACAGGAACTTTCCCGGCTTACCGGAAAGAATATTTTACTGGTGAACAAAACCGGGTTTGCCAACCGTCTTGATTCACTGACGGAGATCAATATTTACCGTATCGTACAGGAAGCCATTAACAACGCCATAAAGTATGCCGATTCCACCCATATTGTTGTCAGCCTGTCGCACAGCGATGAAATGCTCAGCATTACCATAGACGACAACGGAAAAGGGTTCGACCCGGACAAAATCAATAAAAAGAACAACGGGGCTTCCGGTATGGGCATGACCTTTATGAAAGAGCGGGTGGAATATATTGACGGCCGACTTTTTATCCACTCCGCTCCCGGTGAAGGGACACGGGTTACGCTGAACATCCCGCTTTAGATGGTGTATTGTTTTAACCTCATTCCTTCTCTATACCCCCGGTGCCGACCTTTAAACAACATCTCATGTCTCATCGCTAAAATCTCACTTCGAATCCCTATCCATTATTTCAAAATACGTATTTTTGTGGGAAACACTTTTTGACATGAGCGAACAAAAAATACGTATCGTCCTCGCAGACGACCATGTATTGGTTAGGGACGGCATCAGAGCACTACTCGAAGACCAGGAAGACCTTGAAGTCATCGACGAAGCATCAGATGGCAGGGAAGCCCTCCGGATACTGGAAAACAAAACTCCCGACCTGCTTATCGTAGACATCCGGATGCCCGAACTGAACGGTATTGAAGTGGTAAAAATCATAAAAAAACAGGGCCATCCGGTGAAAACACTCGTACTTTCCATGCACGATTCCGAAGAATACGTATTGCAATCCGTCGAGGCAGGAGCAGACGGGTACCTGCTCAAGGGTTCCAGTAAGGAAGAATTTCTGAAAGCCCTGCATACGGTACACTCCGGCGGAAAATATTTCAGCGGGGACGTTTCCTCCATACTCATACAAAACTTCGTTTCCAAACCCAAATCTCCCGCGGTGGCGGCCGAAGATAAATTCTCACTTACCAAAAGGGAAAGGCAGATACTGTCGCACGTACTCGAAGGAAAAAGCAACAAGCAAATCGCCGAAGAACTCGATATCAGCAAACGCACCGCCGAAGTACACCGTTTTAACCTCATGAAAAAACTCAAGGTAAAAAACCTCATCGAACTCGCCAATAAAGCCAAGGAACACGGATTGTCACAGTGAACAAGGCAACTACCGATACCCGGATATTTTTCTGGAAAACGTAAAGCCTCCGGTCACCGGCAACATCCCCGGAAAAATCCGTGTATCGATGGCTGAACACTTTTCTTCCCGCTTTTACATTTGACAATACTTCAAAACCGTTCTGGCTATTTTAGTATAACACGAATATTCCCGTATTTTTTTGAACAGGTCATAATTCTTTCGTAATACGTATTATTTTTAAGTATTAATACTTATATTTACTACGTAAAACCTCCAAAGAAAAATTGTTATGAAAGAATTTATCTCCAAAAAGGCTACGAAGATCAATCTGCTGGACTTCAAAAGCCTGCCCATGCGAACATTTCACATTACCTGGTTTTCGTTCTTTATCTGTTTCTTCGGCTGGTTCGGTATTGCACCGCTCATGGCCGTGGTACGGGAAGAATTACAACTGACGAAGGAACAAATAGGAAGTACCATAATCGCATCAGTTGCTATCACCGTTCTCGCCCGGCTGGCCATCGGATGGTTGTGCGACAGGATAGGTCCGCGCATTACCTATACCTACCTCCTCATCCTGGGGGCCATCCCCGTAATAGCCATAGGATTGAGCAACAGTTTTGAAACCTTTCTCCTGTTCCGGCTTACGATCGGTATCATAGGAGCTTCCTTTGTTATTACACAATATCACTCCTCCGTTATGTTTGCCCCCAATGTGGTAGGTACGGCCAACGCTACTACCGCCGGATGGGGAAATCTCGGCGGCGGGGTCACACAGATGATCATGCCGCTTCTGTTCGCCGGTTTTATAGCCCTCGGTTTTTCAGACAACTCCTCCTGGCGATATGCCATGGTCGTACCCGGAATAATTATGATTGTCATGGGTATTATCTATTACAAATACACCAAAGACACCCCGGAAGGCAATTTCAAAGACCTGAAAAAAATAAAGGAGGCCGAAACGGGACAGGCAGATCGTTCAGGCAAGCGCGAAAATACTTTTATGACAGCAGTAAAAGACATCCGTGTATGGGCACTGTTCTTTATTTATGCCGCATCTTTCGGCATAGAGCTTACCATAAACAATATCGGGGCCATATATTACAAGGATTATTTCGACCTGGACCTGAAAACCGCCGGGCTGATAGCCGGACTGTTCGGGTTGATGAACCTCTTCGCACGGAGCCTCGGTGGCTATTTTGGTGACAAGGCAGGCATCAAATGGGGACTGAAAGGCCGTATCCTCTTTCTTTTCACCGTCCTTATTCTCGAAGGCATCATGCTCATTACCTTCTCCCAGATGCGTTTGCTGCCCATGGCCATAGCCGTAATGATCCTTTTCAGTCTATGCGTTCAAATGGCCGAAGGTGCTACGTTCTCCATCGTCCCGTTTGTCAATAAAAAGGCGGTTGGTGCCGTAAGCGGTATTGTAGGGGCCGGAGGAAATGTAGGGGCCGTACTCGCCGGGTTCCTGCTGAGATCAGAAGAGGTCAGTTATCCGAATGCATTATTGATCCTGGGAATATGCGTAGCCGTTATTTCATTATTTTCATTTTTAGTACGTTTTTCTGAAAAAGAAGAAAAAATAGCCGGCAGGGAGATAAAAGCTTCCCTGGAAAACCTGGTTTCTGTGAAAAATTAAGTATTTTTACGTAAGCATAAAAACACCTGTATGGCTCCGTTCCGTTAGCAGGAAGAACGGAGCCGCAGAAAACCGAAGTAAAGCGAATACAACATGGCGGACATGCTGAAAACAACCTGCTCCTATTGTGGTGTGGGTTGTGGAATTACGGTAAAGAAAGATGCCAAAAACCGGGTTTATGTGGAAGGAGACAAGGATCATCCCGTAAACAAGGGAATGCTGTGCTCCAAGGGTATGAACCTCCACCACGTGGTCAACGACACTTCAGACCGCATCCTTTACCCCGAAATACGGTGGAGCAGTTCCCATCCCAGAGAACAGACAGACTGGGACACCGCCCTGGACCGGGCTGCGGCCGCCTTTAAATCCATCATAAAAAAATACGGTCCGGACAGCGTGGGATTTTATGTTTCCGGACAATGCCTTACCGAAGAATACTATATCGCCAATAAACTTACCAAGGGCTTTTTAAAGACGAATAACATCGACACCAATTCCAGGCTCTGTATGAGTTCTGCCGTGATCGGGTACAAAAAGACCTTTGGCGAAGACAGCGTGCCGATAGCCTATGAAGACATCGAACTGGCCGATTGCTTTCTTATTGCCGGGGCCAACCCGGCCTGGTGCCACCCCATACTCTTCCGCAGGCTTGAAAAACACAAAGAAACAAATCCCAATGTAAAGGTCATTGTAGTCGACCCCCGCAAGACCGACTCCGCCAATTTTGCCGATCTCCACCTTCAGATCGTACCGGGTACGGATGTGGTCCTTTACAATGCCATAGGCAGGAGGTTACTGGACCGCAAACAGGTAGATTTCGACTTTATCAAAAAACACACCGAGGGCTTTGAAAAGTACAGGGAACTCATCAAATCCGTTTCCCTTAAAAAAGCGGCGCAAATATGCGGTATTACCGTTGATGAGATCAAAGATGCAGCCGATATGATAGGCGCCTCCGAAGGATTTATTTCCATGTGGGCCATGGGGCTCAATCAGAGCGTTGTAGGTTCCAACAAAAATTTTTCGTTACTCAATCTCTCCCTGATTACCGGGCATGTGGGTAAACCCGGTTCGGGGCCGTTTTCCCTGACCGGGCAACCCAATGCCATGGGGGGCCGGGAAGTAGGTGGCATGGCCAGTCTCCTTGCCGTACACAAAAACCTGGATAACCCGGAACACCGCCGGGAAGTAGCCGACTTCTGGGGTGTGGACGAAATATCCCCGAAACCAGGATACACCGCAACCGAGATGTTTGAGGCTCTCGAAAAAGGAAAACTGAAAGCCATCTGGATCGTCTGTACCAACCCGCTGGTAAGTCTGCCCGATGTAAGACGGGCGGAAAAAGCACTGCAACAGGCCAAATTTGTAGTGGTACAGGATATTTCCCATAAATCCGATACTACCCAATACGCCGACTTGCTCCTCCCTGCTGCGGGATGGCTGGAAAAAGAGGGGACCATGACCAATTCCGAACGGCGGGTATCCTACCTCTCCAAAGGCATTAATCCACCGGGTGAAGCCCTTCCCGACGTGGAAATACTGTGCAGGTTTGCCAAAAAAATGGGGTTCCCGGGATTTGACTACGCTTCCGCGGAAGAAATTTACCGGGAATACTGTCAAATGACCAAGGGAACCAACATCGACATTTCTTACCTCAGTTATGACCGACTGAAGAACGAAGGCACGTTCCAATGGCCTGTTCCGGATTACCGCCACCCCGGAACAGCGAGGCTTTTTACCGACAGGAAGTTCTATACCCCTTCACAAAAAGCCGTGTTCAACACCCCGTACAGCGTGGAAAACGCTTCCATAAAACCCGATGGCGATTATCCGCTGATACTCACCACCGGACGTATACGCGACCAATGGCATACCATGACCCGTACCGGAAAGGTTTCCCGCCTGAAAACCCACTATCCCGAACCCGTATTGGAGATCAACCCTGTAGATGCCTATATCTGTAAGGTAAAAAGCGGCGACGTGGTAAACATAAAAAGCCGGAACGGTACGGTAAGGGTCCGCGCAAAAGTAACAGGCAGCATACGGGAACAGGTGGTGTTCCTTCCCATGCACTGGGGCAAACAATTGCAAAACGACTACAGCAGGGCCAATAACCTGACCAATAATATTGTAGACCCGCTTTCCAAGGAACCGGACTTTAAATACACCGCTGTGTCGGTTTCCCGCTACAAAAAACCGGTGCATAAAATCTGTGTTATCGGGGCCGGGGCCGCTGCATTCCGGTTTATCCAGAATTACAGGGAACACAATGAAGAAGATGATATTCACGTCTTTTCCAAGGAACCGAACCCGTTTTACAACCGGGTACTCCTTCCGGAATACATCACAGAGGAACTGACCTGGGAGCAGCTCCAGAAGATAAAAAAAGAGGAGCTGGACAAACTGGGCGTTGCCCTGCACTCGGAAAAGCACATCCGGGAAATTGACAGGGAACAAAAACAAATACGGGACAATACCGGGCAATGGCACGACTATGATATACTGATCCTTGCCACGGGCAGCAGCCCCTTTGTTCCCGGGGACGTGCCGTTACACCTCCCGGGCAGGTTTACCATACGAAGCAAGGAAGACGCAGACGGACTCAAAAAATACCTGGACGACACGGGAATTCCCGCCGAAAAACAACATGTTGCCATCGTAGGCGGCGGTTTGCTCGGCCTGGAACTCGCCGCTGCGCTCAAACACAATAACCTTCAAATCACCATCATACAGCGGGGTTCCCGGCTTATGGAAAGACAACTGGACCCTGTTTCCAGCAAACTCCTTGCCCAGGATGTTCAGGAGCGGGGCGTACAGGTGTATTTTGACAATGAGGTAAGTACCGTATTTGACGAGGAAGACACCGGGGAACTGACCATTACCCTGAAAAGCGGGAAAACGATCAACGCCCACGCTATCGTCTATGCCATAGGCACCACTCCCAATATAACCATTGCCAAAGATTGCGGCCTGCAGTGTGGCAGGGGCGTAAAAGTAAATCCGTACCTGCAAACCTCCGATCCCGATATTTTTGCCATCGGGGAAATTGCGGAGTTCAAAAACAATCTCTACGGTATCACTTCGGCAGCCGAAGAACAGGCCAATATACTGGCCAATTACCTGGCCGGGGATACCGGAAGCACATACAAAGGTTCCGTGTTGATGAACATCCTCAAGTTCCAGGACCTGGACCTGTGCAGTATAGGCACCGTGCGTATCCCCGAAAACGATGAGGATTACGAAGAGATCGTCTTTACCGATGTCAGCAAGCATTATTACAAAAAATGTATTGTAAAAAACGACCTGCTCATCGGGGCCATTTTGATGGGCGACAAAAACGAGTTTGCCGAATTCAAGGCCATGATCGAAAGCAAGACCGAACTCCTCGACAAGCGGGAAACCCTGCTGAGAGGATCTTCTGAAACCAAACCCGTACTGGGCAAACTGATATGTTCCTGCAGCCAGGTAGGCGAAGGCAATCTTATTGCTGCCATTGAAAACGGTTGCGGTGATTTTACCGAACTGTGCAAACAAACGGGGGCCGGACTGGGCTGCGGAAGTTGTAAGACCGAGGTGCGGGAAATCCTGAAAAAACAGGAAAACCCGGTATCGTAACAGAAAAGGAGGTTAAAAAAATGCTGGCATGAAGAAAAAATTATCCAGATTGACCGTAAAGGGAGGCGTACTCAGCCCGCGGGAATTAAAAAACATTGTCGAAACCGCCGAAGAGGCCGGACTGGACAGTATTTCCTTTGGTTCCCGGCAGGACATTCTCTTTCCGGAAACGGTCCGCCCCGGAATACTGAAAACACTTCGGGGTATGGAAGTGGTAACTTCGGTATCCGACAAAAAGGAGAATATTGTTTCTTCCTATGTTTCTGCCGATATTTTCCCGGGTACGAGCTGGCTTACCGGTGATCGCTACCTCTATATCCTCGAACAATTCAAGCAAACCCCTACCCTCAAGGTAAACATTACCGATCCCAAACAGCGACTGGTGCCTCTTTTTACGGGGCATCTCAACTTTATTGCATCGGCACACGAAGATTACTGGTACCTGCACATCCGGTTGCCGCACTGGGAGAAAAAAGCGGAATACCCGGCCCTTATCTACGGATGGGACATTGAAAAAGTAGCATCGGCCATAGAAGATATTTTACCGGAAGAACCGGAATCGGTCACTACTATTTTTTACCTCCTCAACGACAGGATAGATACCAACAACCGTACTGTGGACACCCCTTTGCAAGTTCCCTTCCACCCTTTTCCGTATTACGAGGGAATGAACAAACTGGGGTCCGGGAAATACTGGCTGGGACTTTACTGGCGCAATAATCATTACGATATCCGCTTTCTGAAAACCATGTGCGACCTGTGTATGGAATGCAAGATCGGGAAAATATGTATTACCCCCTGGAAATCCTTTATTGTAAAGGGTATTCCCGTGGAATTTAAACTTACCTGGGAAAAATTTCTGGGCGTAAACGGTATTAATGTACGTCATTCCATGCTGGAACTCAACTGGCACGTTCCCGTTGGGGAAGACTGGGCCAGGGAACTCAAAAAATACCTGGTCGGCGAGTTCGACAAGAACGATATCAGCACTTACGGGCTTACTTTCGGTATTACGGGATACGGAAAGAAGGTATATTACTTTACATCCGTAGTGATCGAAAAAAATGCTTTTCCGGTGGATATTGAAGGTATCGATATTCCCGACACCTACAACCTGCTTTATGCCAGGGATTTCGACCCCAACACCCTGGAATACCTCATCTATGCCCAGGACATTGACCGCCGCGAACTCCCCGACCTGCTCATGGAACTCAGCAGGATGTATTTTAAGGAACTGGGCAACGAAAAAGAAGTTATAAAACCAAAAGCACAAAAAAAGGAGGAAGAAACCTACACGGTGTATCAATGTACTGACTGCCTGACCATCTACAATCCCGAATACGGCGATGTAACACAGGATATCCCATCCGGAACGGCCTTCGAAGAGCTTCCGGAAAGTTATTGCTGCCCTCTGTGCGAAGCCCCCAAAAGCAATTACAATAAGCAGGAACTGGTAAAGCGGTAATTTTCAGGACAGCCCCGTGGTTAAGATACTAAACCACTCTGCACAAAGGTGCAGAGGTTTTCTTTACCGGGGACTAAAAGTCCCCCTTCTTGGAAAGCAATAAAATTACCAAGTGATTAGGTGGATTTAGTTATGGAGTTATTTAGTCAACACACAATAACTCAATAACCTCATAACTCAATAACCGGGATTATAATTTTTTAGCACTACTAAAGTACTGCAATAATCCCGATTATCCCGATAGATATCGGGATCGGGAGCAGGGTTTGACACCCTAAACTGAGACCAATCAATTCAGATAGTCGGCCGGGAAAAGCTTCTTTACAATGAGATAAAAAATTTTGAGATTTATTTTTGAAAATAAATCTCGTCAAAAGCACATTAAATAACTACGGACTATTCCCCGTGACGTTCCCCTTTTACTACTTTAAAAATATGAAGTACGTGCGGAAATATGGCATCCATGGATTCCCGGGCACCATTGGTAGACCCCGGTAATGCCAGTACCAGACACCCCCCTGCCATTCCCGCAACACTTCGGGACAATGCGGCATAGGGCATCCGTTGCTGGCCGTAACTTCTTATCGCTTCCTCTATTCCCGGTATCTTCCGGTCGATCAGCGGTGCCAGGGCTTCGGGAGTGACATCCCGTTCGGAAAGCCCCGTTCCCCCGGTGAATATCAGCAGATGGTTATTTCCGGTGTATTGCCGGGTCTTGTTTTTGATGATCGCTGCCTCATCGGGAATAATATCGTAGGCAGTGACCTCTACATCACACTGGTTCAGTTTGTCTATAATGGCTTTTCCGGCCCGGTCTTCCTTTTTCCCTGCGGATATGGTATCGGAACAAACGATCACTGCAGCTTTCAGCGGGGAGGAAAAGGTATTTACAAAAGAGGACTTCCCTCCTCTTTTATGTAACAGTTTAATGCGTTGTATTTCTATTTCCTTGTCTATGGGTTTCAGCATGTCATACATGGTCAGTGCCACTACCGAGGCCCCGTGCATGGCCTCCACTTCCACCCCGGTCTTATAAACCGTTTTCACGGTAAACACAATATGTATCTCCTGCGCCCCGATTTCATAATCTACCGAAGTGTACTCCACCGGAAGCGGGTGACAGTCCGGAATGACCTGGTAAGTGTTCTTTACGGCAAAAAGCCCGGCTGTTTTAGCCATTTCCAGGACGTTTCCCTTAGGGACAAGATCGTTCTTAATCGCCGTTATAGTTTCTTTTTTTCCTACTTTCACCACAGCCTGGGCAGTTGCCGTACGGAGTGTGGTTATTTTATGGGTTATATCGACCATGATTCCGGGTTTCAGGTTCTTTTGGGTTAAATTAAGGTATTGGCATTTACAGCCCTCTATATAATTACGCTCAAAATACAAAAATAAAACAGGTTCGAAAGAACCTGTTTAAACTTTTCAACTACTACTGGCCCTCGTTTGCAACGAGTGGAATACCATCACCTCACCTCCCCAAAAACGGCAGTAAATTCAGGTTCTGGAACAAAAATTCGTCTTCGAGAAATTCTTCATCATAATAACCGGCAAGTACGGAAGCGTATTTCACTACCTCCCCCGTAACAATAACTGCAGGCGATGTAAGCCCTTCTTTCCTCACCACTTCTTCTATGGTATCAATGGTGCCGTACCCGGCCTTCTCTCCTTCGGTAGTTCCGTTCTGTATCACGGCCACGGGGAGGTTTTGCTTACCACATTCCCGGTAGGCAGAAACGATTTCCGGTAATTTGCTTATCCCCATCAATATGATGACCGTTGCCGACGACTGTGCTGCAAGCCTTACATCACCGGACAGTTTTCCTGAAGAAGTAGTTCCCGTAACTACCCAGAAACTTTCCGCGACTTTCCTGCGTGTCACGGGAATACCCTGGCCGGCAGGCACTGCAATCGCCGAGGTAATACCGGGGATTACCTGCGTGCTTATTCCAAAGTTTTCAGCATATTCCGTTTCTTCCGCTCCCCGGCCAAAAACATTGGGGTCCCCTCCCTTTAGCCGGACCACATGGCCCTGACCAAGTGCCTTGTCCACAATAAGCTTATTGATCTCTTCCTGTGAAAACCGGTGGGCTCCCTTGCGTTTGCCCACAAAGATCTTCTCAGCCTGCGGGGCATGGGACAATAATTCCGTGTTTACAAGAGCATCATACAGTACCACATCCGCTGCTGCCAGTGCTTTCACCGCTTTAAGGGTAATGAGGTCCGGATCTCCCGGTCCTGCACCTATCAATGTGAGTTTTGGTATCTTTTTCATCGGAATGTGGTTTCTGCAATTTTTTATTTTGGTCTACAATACTATCTGCAGGTCTTCCCGCGTATTTATGTTTTGCAATTCAATACTTCTCTCTCCGGACACCGGTAATTGCTGGCAGTTAATCCTTTCAAGCACTTTCATAAGGCGCAGCTCATTCTGCAACAAGGCAGCTTTAAACAAATGCCTCGTCTTTTTCTTGTATATCCCGATGAGCGGGTGAATACGGTCGCTGTCCCTGACTACAGTTATAGCGGCGGTTCCGTTTCGGTGCCAAACCATCAGCTCCCTCAGCAATCCGGTGGTAAGCAGAGGCACATCACAACTTAGAATAAGGTTATCTTCCGTATCCGAATGTTGCAGGGCCGTGTAAATTCCGCCTATGGGTCCCTTATCGGCATAAATATCCGTTATGGTATCCGGATATCCGTATGCTTCGCGATTGCCGGAATTGGTCACCAGGAAAACCCGGTCGCAAACCGGGATTATCGCCTCAAAAATATGTCCTACAAAGGTCCTGCCATTAAAGACCACCAGACCTTTTTCCGATCCCATTCTCCTGCTTTTTCCCCCGCAAAGGATATACGTAGATATGTCTCCTGCTAAATTAGTCAATGGTTTTCAATTTATGTGTACAAGCCGGAAATAAAATTTCAAACACTCCCCCTTTTTATACTACCCAACAAAAAGACCTCTCCCATCCCCGAATTACCGGGGATGTTCGAGGAAAACTTCAATGTTGACACAACACAGTCAGTAAAAAGCTAATACGGGACAAATATATAAAAAATACACAAAATACGTATTTAAATTAAGTATTTTTACTTAGTTTTGATCATAAAAAAGATATTGCCATGAAAATCAAACTCTTTTGGGCACTGTTACCCCTGACCATCCAGTGTTCCTATTCGCAAAATTTCAAGCTAAGCGCAGATCTGCGACCCCGTTTCGAATACCGGCACGGCTTCGGCAATTTGTTTCCGGACGATGCCGAACCCGCAGCGGGTGTTATTCAGCGTTCAAGGCTGAATATGGACTACGGGACAGACAAACTGAAAATCGGCCTGAAATTGCAGGACGTAAGCGTATGGGGTGATACCCCGCAATTATCGGCTACGGACGACAATCATTCCTTTTCTGTTTTTGAAGCCTGGGCAGAACTGCTCTTTCACAAAAACTGGTCGGTAAAGGCCGGGAGACAGGTACTTTCCTATGACGACCAGCGTATCCTGGGTGAAGTGGACTGGGCCATGCAGGGCAGGTCGCACGATGCCGTCCTCCTCCGGTATCACCGGGGACAATGGAAAGCAGACGCCGGATTTGCCTTTAACCAGAACAATCTCGGAACAGAAGGTACGGCATACACAACAACAGCCTTTTTCAGCTATAAAACCATGCAATACCTCCATCTTCACAGGGACTGGAATAGTTTTTCAGGAAGTTTCCTGTTTCTCAACAACGGTTTTCAGAAGTTTGACGCAGCTGAACATCCCGACGGCGTTTTTTACCGACATACCACCGGGGCTTACCTGCAATTTCCTCTTGGTAAGGTAAATATTTCCGGAAGCGGGTATTACCAGTTCGGGAAAGCCGGTGCTTCGGAAGACCTGAGTGCCTACCTGCTGGCTCTCGAAGGTCTTTATAAAACAAAAAATATTTCGTTCGGTCTCGGCCTCGAAATACTAAGTGGTACAGATCAGGACAGTAACGGGGACAACCGCTCCTTTTTTCCGCTCTACGGTACCAATCACAAGTTTAACGGTTTTATGGATTATTTTTACGTGGGCAATCACGCCAACAGTACAGGGCTCAACGACTATTACGCCAAAGTTAATTTTACCCCGGGAAAAAAATCCGCGATATCGCTCCACGCTCACTACTTCGCTTCCAACGCTACCCTGCCGGACGATACGGGCGATACAGCCGACAAGTACCTGGGTACGGAAATCGATCTTGTCTATTCCCGGAACCTTATCAAAAATGTAAAACTGGCCGCCGGATACTCGCATATGTTTGCAGGAGACAGTATGGGCTATCTTAAAGGCAGGACTCCCGACAATACCAATCACTGGGCCTGGATGATGCTGGTCATTAAACCCGAATTGTTTTCACATACTTTTTAAAACTCCATCGGATATTTTAACAGTAAAAAACAGGGGCAAAACAATATGATCTGCCCCTGTTTTCCATTTCATATCAATCCAATACCGCTGTATTGTATTAAAAATTTGCGAATACACATACTAAGATCACCCATTTTGCGTATATATTAGCATATGCAAAAGATAAGATCCAAATGGCTGAAGTGGTCCCTTTGGGGTATTGCGGGACTGGTACTGGCTTTTGCCCTGTTTTACTGGAGTGTTTATTTCGGACTCTGGGGACATATTCCCACCCAAAAGGAACTGGGGGAAATTGTACAGAACGAAGCTTCGGAAGTGTATGGCCTGGAAGACAAACTCATCGGCAAATACTATTTGTTCGACAGGCAGTCCATTCCCTATGATGCTATCCCCCAAAACCTGATCGATGCCCTGATCGCCACGGAAGACTTCCGGTTTTACGATCACAACGGTATTGATTACAGGAGTTTTTTCCGGGTATTTTTTAAAAGTATCCTGCTCATGGACGACTCTTCCGGGGGCGGGAGTACCGTAACCCAGCAGTTGGCCAAGAATCTCTATAAAAGAAAAAATTACGGACGGCTGGGTATCGCTGTAAACAAGCTGCGGGAGATGATCATTGCCAAACGGATAGAAAAAGTATACAGTAAAGAGGAAATCCTGACATTTTACCTCAATACCGTTCCTTTCAGCGATAATACCTACGGAATAGAAAGTGCCTCCTATAAGTTTTTCAACAAGAGGGCCAAACGGCTCAAGGTAGAAGAAGCAGCCGTTCTTGTAGGTATGCTCAAGGCCAATTATTATTACAATCCCCGCTTATTCCCCGAAAAAAGTATGCAACGCCGGAATACCGTACTCCATCAAATGGTAAAATACGATTACCTGGGGGAAGAAGCCTATGACAGCCTGAAAACGCTTCCCGTTAAATTACAATACACCGCCTACTCTCATGATGAAGGTATTGCTCCCTATTTTCGCGAACAGGTCAAAAAGGAAGTAGAAGCCTGGTGCGCCGCCAACCCCGGGGAAAACGGCGAAACTTATGATATTTATCGCGACGGACTCCGGATATACACCACACTCGATGCCAGAATGCAATCGCTTGCCGAAGAAGCCATGCAGGAACATCTGGGCAAACTGCAAGAACAGTTTGAAAAAAGTTACGGCAAAAGGGCACCGTGGATCGCTAATGCGAACATGACGGAAGAAGCCGTAAAGCGGTCTGAACCCTACCTTAGCCTGAAACAAAAGGGCTGGAAAGCGGAAAAGATTATGGATTCACTCCGCAAACCGCGCAAAATAGAACTTTTTGAATGGGGAGAAAACAAAATTGTCGATGCCAGTACTGTTGACAGCATACAACATTACCTCAAATTCCTCAATACCGGCATGATCGGCATTGACCCGCACACGGGAGCAGTGCGTACCTGGATAGGAGGGATAAACTACAAGTATTTCAAATACGATCATGTTCGTCAGAGTAAAAGACAGGTAGGTTCCACTTTTAAACCTATCGTATACACCACGGCCATAGAAAACGGACTGTACCCCTGTTCCTATTTTTCCCCGAAAAAAGTGGTCTACGAGGAATACGACGGATGGAGCCCGTCTAATGCCACGGAAAAAGAGGAAGATGAGTTTGTAAAATATTCCCTGAAATATGCTTTGAGCCGTTCCATCAATACGGTGGCCGTAAAAGTGCTGGATTTTGCCGGGATAGGCAATACCATTGCCATGGCCAAAAAAATGGGGATTGATTCCCCTTTACCCGAAGTACCGTCACTGGCACTGGGCACGGCCGGGATCAGTGTAGAAGAAATGGCAGGGGCCTATGCCGCATATATCAACAACAGTCGCCCTGTAAAACCTTTCTTTATCACCCGTATCGAAGACAAGGAGGGAAACGTACTGGCCGAATTCAGGCCTGAAGAAAGGGCTGAACCCGCCTTTTCCGAACACACCCGGCAGGTAATACTGGAAATGATGAAGGCCACGGTAAACGAAGGTACGGCCTCCCGGATACGGTATGCCTATAAACTCAACAATGCCATAGCGGGCAAAACCGGGACCACACAGTCCAACAAGGACGGCTGGTTCGTGGGAGTAACACCCAATCTCGTTACCGTAACCTGGGTAGGTGCAGACGATCACAGGATTGGCTTCCGGAGTACCCGTATGGGCCAGGGTGCGAATTCTGCCCTTCCGGTCTTTGCCGGGTTTATGCAAAAAATGAACAAAGACAGCGTTTTTGACCCGTATACCAAAGCCCGTTTTAAGGCTGCCTCTGCCGTTGTCCGTTTTGAACTGGACTGCGAACCCGTCATAGAATCCACTTTCCTTGAGCGTTTATTTGGCAATACCGACAACATGCGGAAAAAGGAACGCCGGGCAGAGCGAAAGGAGAAAAGGAAAGAAAAAAAGAAGAAAAAGAAAGGTTTCTTTAAATGGCTCTTCGGAAAAAAAGACAAGAATTAGAACCTGGCTATAACTTCACAATCTCACCGTCCACAATGGCATAAACGGGTTTACCTTCCTTGGCAAGGAAAAAATAACCGGGCCTTCCGATAAAAAGGTCCCCGTGCAATTTCTCTTTTTCGGGCAGTAACAACAAAGGAAGGTCTGTTTTATCATCCTCCGGAAGGGAATTCACACGCACCGCAATATATCCTTTTTTAAGCAGGGAATCTGCTTCTTCGGGGGCAATGGCCCTGACCGAAGGGTATACCTTGTTGTACACTTTTCCCGGCATCCAGGTATAACCGGATGCATCCAGTTCCCGGTAGCCGTAAAAAACGGACAGGTCGCCGAGGTCCCGGATACGGGGAAGTCCTTCCCCCTGTTTTATACTGATATCTGTCCTGTAACGTTTACTATCACTTCGCCTTATCTCAACATTACGGATAAGGAGGTCTGTCAACTTCGAATCATTGTCCGGGATACGAAAATATTCCTCGGTCTCATACTCCCTGTAATTTTCAGAAGCGATCTCCGAAAGGGCATTGAGGATCACGGCAAAGTTCAGTTTGCGGATATATTGCTTTTCCGGGTCATCCGGGTAACCTCCCGACTCGATCAGGATGGTGCTGGTCCCCCATTTCTGGAAATTATCGCCAAAGGCCCGGGGTTCAAAAGTATCATCGTATTTGCCTACCCCGCCGGGAATGTATTGCTGAAGCAGGCGGTTCATCCCCACAATGACCTGCATGGCCCGTTTTCGTACTTCATTGACCTCCCTGGCCTCGTTAAAGGCAGGGGCCAGCACAGATATGGTTGCAGGCGTTGACGTACCGGAAACGTTGTAATAAATGTTCTGATCGTGCAGGTTAAAACCGAAATCGGGTTGTTCCCGTTCCCGTGCCTCACGCAGGATCACCGATTCCGGGGCCTGTGCCCTTACCGCATCCCGGTTCAGGTCAAAATCATAGCTGTTCCTCCGCCGGAACCTTTCGGCACCATCGGGGTTAAGCATAGGGATAAAATACAGGGTTGTATGTTCCAGGATATGATTGCGCAACGCATCAAATCCGTCATTTTCGCCTTCCAGGAAATTAAAAATATCGAAAAGTGCCATCGTTGCCGTACTTTCGTCACCGTGCATTTGCGACCACAACATCACTTTAGTTTCCCCTTTTCCACAGGTGAGCTGGTAAACACTTCTTCCTTCAACGGAGGCACCGAGCGCTTTCACCGAAAATACACTGCCCTGCTTCCGATGTTCTATAAGCGGCATTATATCCTCATGTTTAAACGTTTTTTTGACAATACGCTTTTCCCTGAAAGCCTCAAAGGCCCGGTCAAACATTTCCGGGTCGTAAGCACTGTCTTTTGGCGGATTTGCCTGTCCCGTACAGTTCAGGCCCGACATTACAAACAATGGAAGAAGGTAAAACAACTTTTTCATGGTTGGTTTTTTCTGGGTTTGGTTTAAACATCAATCCGGGAAATTCTTCCTCCGGCATCCCGCCAGCTCCTGTCAGGCTACCGTAAACGCCTTCTGGTAAATTTCTTCGTATAGCGGAACAATTTTTTCTATATCGAATTTTTCCGCTTCTGTTCTCGCATTTTCCTTGAACGATTTTAACAATGTTTCGTCCGAAAGTAATTTCAGGGCATTTTTCGCCATGTCCTTCACATCGCCCACATCACTCAAAAATCCGGTTATCCCCTGTTTGTTTACTTCCGGGATCCCTCCGGTATTACTGGATATGACGGGAACACCGTTGGCCATGGCTTCCAGGGCAACCAACCCGAAGCTTTCCGTTTCGGAGGGCAGCAAAAACAGGTCGGAAAAACAGAGTATCCGGTCTATTTCATTACTGTTACCCACGTACAGTACTTTTTCGGCTATTCCCAGTTCTTCGCACAACAGTTCCGCTCCTTCTTTTTCCGGGCCTTCGCCTACCATGATCAGTTTGGCGGGAATTTTTTTCTGTACTTCATAAAACACCCGGATCACATCCTTTATCCGCTTTACCTTCCTGAAATTACTGATATGGGTTATGATCTTTTCATCCTCATCGGCCATCATACTGCGCTGGCAGTCCGTAAACTTTGTCTTGTATTTGCTCATATCGATGAAGTTGGGGACCACGTGAATATCGTTCTTTACGTCAAAAAGGCGCAACGTATCTTCCCGGAGGCTTTGTGAAACCGAGGTCACCACATCCGATTTGTTGATACTGAAGGTCACTGCCGGCCTGTAAAAAGGGTGGCTCCCCACCAGGGTTATGTCAGTGCCGTGCAGGGTTGTGACCATGGGAATGGATATCCCTGTCTCGGCCAGCATCTGCTTGGCCATATATCCGGCATAGGCATGAGGGATGGCATAGTGGACATGCAGCACTTCTATTTTGTGCAGCTTTACCATATCCACCAGTTTGCTGGAGAGCGCCAGTTCGTAAGGTTGATAGTGAAACAGCGGATACTTGGGCACATGTACCTCGTGAAAATGGATATCGCTGCTCAACAGGGCCAGCCTTACGGGTTGTTTATACGTAATAAAATGTACTTCATGTCCTCTGTTTGCAAGGGCGATCCCCAGTTCGGTGGCTACTACACCACTCCCGCCGAAAGTGGGATAACATACTATTCCTATTTTCATGTGTGTTGTTTTTAAATCTGAAAAAGGCCTCCGGATTCACCTATTTATCGGCAATGGCATCGTAAATAACTTTCAGTATTTCGGTCCGTGTACCCTTGGTGATCAGTTTCCGGTTACTTGCCGTCGGATAGGTACGGTTAGACAAAAATACGTATACTAATTCATTTTCCGGGTCTGCCCAGGTATAGGTTCCCGTAAATCCGGAATGACAGAAACAACCTTTCGGAACCCGGTTATAGAGTTCATCCCCAATGCTTTCGGGCCGGGGTTTGTCAAAGCCCAGTCCCCGTCTTACGTCCCTGTCGCAATAATAACAGGTGTTGAATTTATCTATCGTACCTTCCTTAAAATAGTGTTTTCCTCCATAATACCCTTTCTGCAGGTACATCTGCATGATCTTGGCGATATCATCGGCATTCGAAAAAAGTCCCGCATGCCCGGAAACCCCGCCTTTCATGGCAGCGGCCATATCGTGTACATAGCCCTGTATGATCTGGTACCTGAAATAATCATCGGCCTCCGAAGGAACGATATTTTCTTTTTCTATTCCTCTGTCCAACGGATTGAACATGGTCCTGTCTGCTCCCAGCGAGGCATAAAAATAATTTTCATCAAGGGAATCCAGGGAACTGCCATAAGAATCCTCTATAAATTTTTGCAACATAAAATAACCGAGATCGCTGTACCTGTACCCTTTTTTCGACAAAAGATCACTTTCTTTAACGGCCTTGAAAATGGAATCCCTGTAATCTTCACGCATATACAGGTGATCTGTCACTTTTACGGTGAATTTCCCCTGCGGACGCTTCCGGTAATATTTTTCCAGCGGCTTGTCGGTATCCTTATCCAGGGTATAGCGGTAAAAAGGTATCCAGGGTTTTATTCTTCCGTAATGCAGCAGAACATCCCTGACACTTATGTTTTCCTTGTTGGTCCCTTTCAGTTCCGGAAGGATATCCCCGAGACGGGAATCTATCGTAATTCTTTCATCGTCGTTCATTTTCATGATCATGGGAAGTGTAGCCAGTATTTTTGTGAGGGAGGCAACATCATAGATATCGCCGTTACTCACGGGGCGGTTGCCCGTATAGGTGTGTCTTCCGAAACTCTTGTTATAAACTACTTTCCCCCTGCGGGCTACGAGTACCTGTGCCCCGGGCATGGCAAGGGTTTTGATCGCTTCTTCGGTAATGGAATCTATTTTTTTGAGGGTAGCGGAATTCATCCCCACACTTTCGGGAATACCGTATTGAAGTCTTCCCAGGGCTTCCGTTGTGATCCCGGTATTGACAAGAAGTTCTTTATTTGCCGTAACAGGCAATACGCCTTTTGCTCCTATGGCACCGAATATGACCTCGGCTGCCTTTCGTTGTGCTACCGGGTTGTTCTGGTACCCGACAACGATGCTTTCTATATTGTTCAGGGTGCTTAACTTCAGCAGGTTGTATGGTTTAACAAAGGTTGTCAGCACTACCTTTTTCTCCCGTGCGATTTCGTAGATCCATGTGAGCTCGCCAACCGTAAAATCATGTGGTTTCCAGGGCGATTCGTTTGATCTGTGGTGTCCTATGATCACGGTATTGTACGGTTGTAACTGTTTGAGAAGAACGTCCAGTTTGTCTGCCTGTACTTCATCTACCCGGGCATAGTGGTTTAAGGCTTTCAGGAACTCTTCGCCACCCGCATCACCAAAGTGTACATACGCAATATCCTTGTCTTCCAGCCGGGTGAACGGTACCAGGCTATCCTGATTCCTTGCCACCGTAATGGCGTTCGCGTATATTTCTTCTTCGAGCAGGTTGTCCCTTTTTGTATTCAGATCCCGGTACAGGTCTGTGGTATCTATGGGGCTGTATTTTGCCAGTCCCACTTTAAATTTGGCCTTCAGTATTTTCTTTACCGAATATTCGAGTCTTTCTTCTGTGATCTGCCCCTCGTTGTAGGCTTCTATCAGCTTCTGACTGGCCCTGGGTACATCGAGCGACATCACCAGCATATCATTACCGGCCATAAAGGCGGCAAGGTCAATATCGCCGGGACTGGTAAAATCGGACGCCCCTTTCATGTTCAGTGCATCTGTAAATATCAATCCGTTAAAGCCGAGTTCCTCCTTCAACAGCCCGGTAATGATATTTTTGGATATGGAAGACGGATAATGTTCCCGGTTTTCCAGGGCGGGAACATTGAGGTGGGCCACCATTACACTTTCGAGGTTTTCCGAGATCAGGCGGTTATAGGGGTACAGTTCTACATTGTTTATCCTGCTTTTACTGAAGGTAATGGTAGGCAGGGTTTTATGGGAATCGGTTTCCGTGTCGCCATGCCCGGGGAAATGCTTTCCGCAGGCCAGTATACCCGCATTGCGCATACCACGGGCAAAGGCCGCTCCTTTTTCGGCAACATTGTGTTTATCCTCACCGAAAGAGCGGTTACCGATTATAGGATTTTCAGGATTGGTATTGATATCAATATCGGGAGCAAAATTGATGTGAACTCCCAGCCGCCGGGCATGCCGTCCTATCTGGTAACCTGCCTGTTCTATCAGCTTCTCGTTCTTTACGGCCCCGAGGGTCATGTTCCACGGATAGGCGAAAGTGGAATCCAGCCGCATGGCCAGTCCCCATTCGGCATCCATGCCCACCAGCAGGGGCACTTTTGAAGCAGCCTGGTATTTATTGGTAAGTACCGCCTGTTGATGCGGATTTCCCCTGAAGAAGATAACCCCGCCCACGTGGTATTCCCGTATCAGTTCTTCGGCACGCTTTATCTTTTTTTCTCCCTGTTCCGGGAAGACATCTATCATAAAAAGTTGTCCGACTTTCTCTTTCAGGGTCATTTGCCCGTAAATACTGTCTACCCATTTTTGCTGCAAGTATTCGTTTCCGCTCAATAACGGATCGGTTTGCTGAGCGATACCCCACACGGGAACTGCGAGCAGCAATGCCAAAATCTTCTTCATAAAAATACCTTGATTTGCTGAAAACAGAGGCAAGATACGGTTATCTCGTTAAATTAAAAAGTCAAAATTACTGACAACATTATCAACAATCGGATACGGGTGTGCTCTTACACGTTTTTTTGGGATTCTTCCCTTGTTCATTTTTTAGTGAATACAGGCAGAAACGCACGGCCGTGCTTTTCCACGGGATATCAGGTCGAAGACCGTTGGGGAATTGTGTGTTTATTTTACAAAGCGGGAATGCCAGCTTTCACTGGCAGGGACTTCCCAGTGCTCTTCATACTCCTGCTTGTTGGCCACGAGATTATTAAAGACGATCGTTTTTCCGGAAACGGCCTTGTTTTTGGCCATTTTCCTGAATTCTGCCAGGGGTTTATAGGCAATGAAATCACCTTGTTTGTATGACACGTTCATCTTGTCCAGCAAATCCACATCGTATTCTTTTTCCAGTTGCTGGATAAAGTGTACCGAAGCATCTATGGAGCACCCGGATGCGGCACCGGCTTCCTGGTTCAGGCCAATAATGATAAAACGTTTGTACCTCACCTCAAAACCGGCCTGGAGAGCAGCCCCGTGTGCCGTCCATTCCTTTAAAAATGTTGCTGTCCTGGCCTCTATCTCTGCCAACTCCTCTTCTGCAAAACTTCTGTTGGCCTGGTATATCCATATCCGCGATGTATCGGGTAGTTCGTTAAAAGGAATATACATTATAAATTTAAAATTTACGAATTGAAATTAAGCGTTAAGTTCAGGTAATTATAATCTTTGAGGTCTTATATTTTTCTTACGCAATCTTTTGCTATATATTCAGCAATATCTTTAAGATCGTCTTTAGCCTGAAATGTCCAGTTTATTTGAACCACTTCTCCATTTCATCATCAAGATCGGTTTCCGATAAGATTTCATTGCTTTCCGACTGCTTGTTGCTCCGTTCAATTTTCTCCACCAGGATGAGTCTTTCTATTAATTCATCAATAGAAAATTCTTCGGGAAGCCTATCTATTTGTTCTCGCAGTTTAGCCTTTGTTAACATCTTCAATATAATTATTAGTCGATGTACATAAAGGTACAAATAAAACAGAAAAATCCGTGAATTATTTATAACTCTCCTGCATTCGCAATAAGTTCGGCGATGTCCATAACAGCAATATCGGCTTCTTTTTCCTTGCCTTTTACACCGTCCGTCATCATGGTGTTGCAGAACGGACAGCCTGCCGCTATAACATCAGGCTGTGTTTCCAATGCCTGCTCGGTCCTCTCGATATTGACGTCCTTATTGCCCTTTTCGGGCTCTTTGAACATCTGGGCACCTCCGGCACCACAACAAAGTCCTGCTTTTTTGCATTTGCGCATCTCTACCAGTTCCACGTCGAGTTTACGGATGAGTTCCCTCGGGGCTTCATAGACTCCGTTGGCCCGGCCCAGGTAACACGGATCGTGGTATGTAATCCGCTTTCCTTTGAACTTTCCGCCCTCAATGGCAAGCCGGCCTTCTTCCAGTAATGATCTCAGGAACTGGGTATGGTGCATTACCTCGTAATTTCCTCCCAGTGAAGGGTATTCGTTTTTCAGGGTATTAAAACAGTGCGGACATGCCGTTACTATTTTTTTCACTTCATAACCGTTAAGTACCTCTATGTTGGTTACGGCCTGCATCTGGAAAAGGAATTCGTTCCCGGCCCGCTTGGCCGGGTCTCCGGTACAGCTTTCTTCGGTTCCGAGCACGGCAAATTCCACACCGGCCTTGTGAAGCAGTTTTACCAAAGCCCTGGTGATCTTTTTGGCCCTGTCGTCAAAGCTTCCGGCACAGCCTACCCAAAAGAGCACTTCAGGTTGCCTGCCTTCAGCCATCATTTCGGCCATAGTAGGTACTTTCAGTTCACCCATAATTTTATTTGCATTTATGACCGGGATTTACGGTGTATGATCTGTCAAAAAATCATGATCATTAAACCGTAAATTCCATTCAGTCGTGTTTTCCATCATCGAACACCTCGATGGTCACCTCTTTTTCGATAAGGTCTGTAAACTTACCGTTATATCTTGTGGCCCGGACCAGGTGATTGTCGATCCAGTGGTAATTTCCACCTCTCGGTTTTCCCATCAGCAGTCCGTGGTATTTAAATCCGTGCCTGTCCAGCCATTCTTCGGTCACTTTCCTGTGGTCTTCCGTCCTGGACGTAAAAAAAGTAATAACATGCCCTTCTTCATACCATTTATTCAGCGTTGTCAGGGCATCGGGAAACGGTTCACATGTTGCCATACGTTCCGGCTCTTCATTGGGCACGTCTTCGGTCACGGTACCGTCAATATCGATCAGGTAATTCTTTATTCCCTGCGGCAATACCGGGCTTATGTGCTCACCTGCTTCTACTTTGTCGTGTAACAGCCTTTCTACTTCTTCCTTTTTCATAGCGTCTGCGTCCTTTTTCGGACATCATTTTGGATTGGTTATACTTTGGTTTACTTTGTTTATTTACTTTTAATCTTCCCGAAACCCATATCCCATAACCGAAGGGTCCTCCCGTATTCAATTATGGGCTATTCGTCTTTCCAGTTCAGCCTGTCCATCTGGTTATAGGGCCAGGGTGCACCGTTGTTCTCTATATTGGTCATCATATTGTTCAGTTCGGCCGGGGCCGCAGACTGCTCCATGACCAGATAACGCCGCATGTCCAGGATAATGGACAGGGGGTTAATGCTCACCGGGCAAGCTTCCACACAGGCGTTGCACGAAGTACACGCCCAAAGTTCTTCCCGGGTGATATAATCGTCTAATAACGACTTGTTATCTTCTGCAAAAGTACCATTATTATCTATATTTTTCCCAACTTCTTCCAGACGATCCCGGGTATCCATCATAATTTTTCTCGGGGACAGTTTCTTCCCGGTCTGGTTTGCCGGGCACTCACTGGTACACCGGCCGCATTCCGTACAGGTATAGGCACTGAGGAGCTGTACCCAGTTCAGGTCCGTCACATCCGATACGCCGAATTTTTCGGGTGCCGCACCATCGCCTTCTTCTTTCGGCGGAGCGGCAAACGGATCGGCATCGGGGTCCATCATTAATTTTACTTCATTGGTCACGGCTTCCAGGTTATCCATCTGCCCTTTCGGATTCAAGCCTGCAAAATAAGTGTTCGGGAATGCCAGCAGAATGTGCAGGTGTTTGGAATAATAGAGATAATTGAGAAAGATCAGTATCCCTACAATGTGCAGCCACCACGCGCTTCGTTCAACAACATGCAAAGTGGATTCCGGGAGACCGTCAAACCACGGAGCTATAAACCCGCTCACTACATTTCCCGCCTGCATTTGCTGAAACGGGACATCGGTGGCATTCATGGTAAGGAAAAGGATCATCAGCACCATTTCGAAATAGAGGATCAGGTTTCCGTCGTTTTTGGGCCATCCTTTCATTTCCGGGTTCCGGAACCGCTTTAACCGGATGACGTTCCGCCGTATCCAGAAAACGATCACCGCAATGAGCACCAGTAATGCCAGAATTTCGAAGCCTCCTATGAGCACGGTATAAAACCCTCCCATGAAAGAGAATACCCGGTGCGTCCCGAAAAGACCGTCAATAATGATCTCCAGCACTTCTATATTGATAATGAGAAAACCGAGATAGACTATGATATGCATGATCCCTGCCACGGGGCGGACCACCATTTTTTGCTGCCCCAGGGCAATACGGGCCATGTTTTTAAACCGCTGCGACTTGTTGTCCGACCTCTCGGTTGCCTTGCCCAGCCGGATATTGCGTACCAGTTTCCGGATATTCCGGACAAAGAACCCTATCCCCGCTATGAGGACAACCGCAAAAATTATATTTGGTATGACAGCCATATTTTCTGGATTATAACTACTGAACTCTCTTTCCTCCCGGTCTATTTATCCGGTTCTTCTTCGGGTGGCTCATATTGTTTGGCCCTTTTGCCAAACAGGGAAAAATGCACATACCTCTTGGGGTTGAGTTTCATATCCTGCAACAACTGCTCCAACTGCCGGGACGCCCCGGTAAGGTTGTCGTACAGCTCTTCATCCTTGAGCAGCTTCCCTACGGAGCCTTCTCCCCGGTCGATCTTTTCAACAACACGGTTAAAACCGGTTATGGTCTGCTGCAGTTCTGCCATGGTCTGTTCCAGGTTGGCTTCTGCCAGGGTGCCCGAAACGTCTTTCAGGTTCCCGGTGAGCCCTTCTATATTTTCGATGGAATTGTCCAGCTTTTGCTTATTATCCCTCAACAATGCATTCAGGGTTACCGAACTGCTTTTAAAATTAGCTGTGATATCCTTTAAATCGGCAATACTGGTTTTCAGGTTGGCCCTGGATTCCTCGTCCAGTATGGTATTGACCCCGGAAAGCACGGAATCGGCATGTTCCAGCATACTCCCCAGCTTGGCCTGCAAAGGGGTCAGTTTTTGTGTAACCAGTTCCGTAAGCCCCGGCTTTATGAAAGACGGAAGGGTATCTCCCGAAATGGATTTTTCACTACCGTCAAAGACCGGAACGATCTGTATGGCTTTTCCGCCAATGATCCCCGTATCGTGAAGTACTGCCTTACTGCTTTTGGAAAATTCAAAATCGTTCTCCACAGAAAATGTCACCAGCAGCTTTCCCTTTTCGTTTAAAAAGCGAATATTCATGATCTTCCCCACGGGAAAGCCGTTAATACTAACGGAAGTTCCCGTAGCCAACCCACCTACATCGTCATACACCGCATAGTATGTCCTGTAGGATTTAAAAAGCGGATTGGATTTCAAATAGCTAAAGCCCAGTATAAATAACAATATACCGCCTAAAACTATAATAGCTGTTTTAAATTCTCTGGATATTTTCAAATGTTCTCGCTTTTTGGGTTGTGAACAAATTTAGAAATAATTTTATTAAGACGCTTTTTAGATTGCGGATATTCCCCATGAGATCCCGAAAGTTAAAGGCAACCCCAAAGAATAAGAACAGGTAGTACAGCCTCAGCTATCTGATAGCCGGGCCGGAGCAGTAATAGTCCGGCAGCTCATTCAGTATGCTTTGAATCCACAGTGCAACCGGCTTTTACCGGTTTCTCTTCTCACCACCCCTGAATTCCGAACCCGTCAGTTTTAATTGTGAAGTACTTCATTTACGGAAACACGCGCACCGTTTTTGTACGCTACGATGTAAGCATTGTCATACCCTTTGCCTTTTGCCTGCTGTTGCAGCTTCCGGGCCTCATCATAGCTGGAGGTTTCCCCGTAGAGGTAACGGAACACACTTCCGAATGTCTCCATCGATATGGGAGACAACCCCCTGAAGTTATAACGCTTGGGCTCTATTTTATTGTTGCCTGCGGCAATCTGTACCTTAAATACCACACCCGGAGCCGGATGTTCTTTGACCGGAGACACAGGAGGTTCTTCTATAGCAATATTATCGGTGACGTTTTTTTTGTACCGTACAATGGCACTGGCTATATTCCTGGAAACTTCCGCCTGCCCTTTACGGGAGGTCAGGTAGTTTTTTTCATTCCGGTTACTTAAAAATCCGGTTTCTACCAGCACACTGGGCATAAAAGTCTGGTGCAACACGATAAATCCCGCCTGTTTTACGCCACGGTTCTTTCGTTTCAGCTTTACCGTAAAATTGTCCTGTAGTAATTTTGCCAGCTCAATGCTCTGGGCAAGAAACTCTTCCTGCATAATGGTAAGACCGATAACGGATTCCGGAGAGTTAATATCGTATTGGGCATAATTAGCTTCGTGATTTTCTTCCAGGTAAATAACCTCGTTCTCCGCTTTTGCCACTTCAAAGTTTCGTTTGTTGGCGTGCAGTCCCAGCACAAAAGTCTCCGTACCGTAGGCATTGGAATTGTGGGAATTGCAGTGGATGGAAACAAAGAGATCGGCATTGGCCTCATTCGCAATCTTACCGCGAACGTACAGGTTCACAAACTTATCGGTCTTCCGTGTATAAATTACTTTTATACCCTTATGTTTTTCCAGTTCCTTCCCGACCGCGAGGACAATATCCAGAGCCACATTCTTTTCTTTGGCTCCGTTACCTATATTCCCCGGGTCGTGTCCTCCATGCCCTGCATCGAGCACCACAGTGAAAACTTTTCCGGTTTTTTCCTGCCCTTTTCCTTCCGCGAAGGAACACAACCATAAAAAACCTGCCAGCAACACCGGCAGCATCCCAAGCTTTTTTACCATCTACCTTATAATTTACAAAAACGACAAATCCAGATATTGCGGGGCTTCCTTATTAATTTTAAACGTATCAGGTTCAAAATATTGTTAAAAAGCGAAGCATTATTTATCCCGACCGTCATGTTCCATTTCCGTATTACCCGATGGGCGGATATCGCATGTGTCAAAAAAAACATAAAATCAAAACCCGTAACGAGGAATTCGTATATTTTTTTTACATCTTTGCCTGTATGAAAAACAGGACGGGAAAACCATGCCTGATCCGAAGCCGGAACATACCGGGTCATTTTTTACAAAAATAGGATTTAAAGCATTGCAAGCAAATAACCCTTACATACTTTTAGTGTTTATTTTGCTGTTTTGCCAGCCGTTTCTTTTTGCACAGGAAACCCCGGTAAAGCAACCGCTGAACATTGAAGCCGGGAAAGACTCTTTACAAGTACCTGTTAAAGAAGCGCTTCCGGACCTCACAGTCAACGATTCTATCATTGCAGACCATATACTACTGGACAGTACACAAATAAACAAGGTCCAGGACAGCATCGAACAGGACAGTGTACCGCCGAAAAAGGAGCTTATTGCAGACCAAATAAAATACAAGGCCAAAGACTACCAGAAAACAGTACGCAGTGAGAACAAGATATACCTGTATAACGAGGCCGAGGTGTATTACCAGGACACCGAACTCAAATCGGGGGTTATTGTTATTGATTATGAAAAAAAGGAAGTGTATGCCGGGCGGATAAAAGACTCGACGGGAACACTGGTTCAGGCCCCTTATTTCAAACAGGGGAGCAATGTAGTGGAGCCGGACTCCATCCGGTATAATTTCGATACGCAAAAGGCACTGATCTGGAATTCCAGATCGGAACAGACCGTGGGAGGTGAAATGAATGTATTTGCCGAGGTCACCAAAAAGGAAAACGATTCTGTTTACTTCCTTCACGAAGGAAAACTCACCACTTCCAAAAACCTGGACGACCCGGAATATTACATCCGGGTCCGAAAAGCCAAGTTCGTTCCGAAAGAAAAAGTTATTGCGGGGTTCAGTAATATGTATATTGCTGATGTCCCCACACCTATTGCAGTGCCGTTTGCCTACTTCCCGATGTCTCAGGAAAGCAGTGAATCGGGACTGATATTCCCTACCTTCGGAGAGGTGAACGACCAGGGCTATTTTTTACAGAACGGAGGCTATTACTTTGCTATAAACGACCACTTGGACCTGGCCGTGCTGGGTGATTATTACACCAACGGGAGTTACGGTTTCCGTACGGAGACCAACTATGCCGCACGCTATAAATTTCGCGGAAATTTCAATTTCAGGTTTGAAAACCTCGTACAGGGGCAACGGGGGTTCCCTGATTACAGCCGGCAAACCCGGTACAACATCCAGTGGTCGCACAGCCAGGACGCCAAGGCAAATCCCAGTTCCCGGTTCTCGGCCAGTGTAAACCTGGGGAGCAGCCGGTATTACAAAGACTCTTACAACCAGGTGAATACCGGGAATTTTATGAACAACACCCTGACGTCGTCCATCTCCTACTCCAAGTCGTTTCCGGGATATCCGGCGGTAAACCTCAGCCTTACGGCCACACACTCGCAAAACACCAATACGGAAACCATCAACATGACATTGCCTACCCTGCAGGCCAGCGTGGAGCGTATTTACCCGTTTGCCCCGAAATCGGGCATCAAAAAAGGCATTTTCCAGAACATCAACTTTCAGTATAACCTCCGGGCGGAAAACAGTTTTGAAACCACCGATTCCCTGTTCTTTAAAAAGGAAATGTTTGAAACCGCCAAAACGGGATTCAGACACAGTATTCCTCTCAGCACGAATTTCAAGGTATTCAAACACCTGAGCACCTCCCTCAGCGTGAATTATGACGATGTATGGCAACTCAAAACCATACGAAGAAACGATTACGACCCCGATCTGGAAGAGGCCCCGATCGATACCATAAGCGGTTTTGACCGTTTTGGCCAGTACAATTTCAGTGCCAGCCTGGGAACTACACTTTACGGGATGTTCACCTTTAAAGAAGGAAAAAAGATTAAGGCCATACGCCACGTCATACGCCCTTCCATAAGCTACGGTTATACCCCGGGCTTTGACCAGTATTACGATGAGTACATCGCAAACGAAGAAGGCGACCGGGAACTGTACACCCGGTTCGAAGGCGGTGTTTACGGTACGCCGAGCAGGGGAAATTCCAATAACATAGGGATATCTGTCAGCAACACTCTTGAAGCCAAGGTTCAGGACAGGGACACCACGGCCACAGAACCCAAAAAGATCACCCTGCTCAACAACCTCAACTTTTCCACCAGTTACAATATTGCTGCAGATTCATTGCCATGGAGCCCGTTGCGGGTAACGGGAGGCGTGCCGTTGTTTGACAACAAAATGACCGTCAATTTCGGGGCTACCCTGGACCCTTATGCCATTGATAACAGCGGTAACCGGATAGAAAAATTCAATATCGACAATGGAGGAAGCCTTTTCCGGCTCACCAATGCCAACCTCACTACGAGTTACACTATTTCGAGCAAGACCTTCAAAGGAAGCGGAGTGGACCGGGACGCTGATAATACACAGAGCGGCGGAAGGGACGACGACCTGTTCGGAACCTCACAGGACTTTAGTGACGGCAGGATGTTCCCCGATGATGACGAGGAGGACGAAGAAGAGGAAGATACCAAGTTTTACGGGGCATCTTTGCCCTGGGATCTGCGACTGGCCTATTCCATGACCTATTCGAATTCCAACCGGCAAAACGAAATCAGCAACAATTCCCTGATGTTCTCGGGCAACGTGGAGCTCTCTCCGAAATGGCGCGTAGGCGTGTCTTCCGGATATGATTTTAAGAACAGGGGGTTCAGCTATACACAGCTTCGTTTTGAGCGGGACCTTGAAAGCTGGCGTATGAACTTTAGCTGGACACCTTTCGGGAACCGCACCTCGTGGTACTTCTTTATCGGGATAAAGAGTTCCATGCTCAGCGATATCAAATGGGAAAAAAGACGGAATCCGGACAGGCGGTTATAGCGGTGACTCCGGTCGTTTTTCATTCCCTGTTTTGTCCGGCCCGGATTATAGTATAAGTAAAAAATAAAACCAATTAACATGAAAAAGATCATCAACACCGACCAGGCACCTGCACCCATAGGACCTTATAACCAGGCTGTTTTAAGCGGGAACACACTCTACATATCCGGGCAGATCCCGCTCGACCCGAAGACCGGGGAATTGGTCCGGAAATCCATTGAAGAGGAAACCACACAGGTAATGCAGAACCTTAAAGCCATTCTCAGCGCTGCCGGAATGGATTTTGACCATGTTATCAAATCTTCCATTTTTATCAGTGACATGAACAATTTCGGAAAGATCAACGAAGTTTACGGCAAGTATTTCAGTGAAGATACCGCCCCGGCCAGGGAAACGGTAGAAGTGGCCAATTTGCCCAAATTCGTGAATGTGGAGATCTCTATGATCGCCGTAAAATCCTAAACAAAAAATTATGATAGAGACGCACGGCCGTTTTTTCACGTGGAGACGCACGGCCGTGCGTCTCTATCTATCATAATTATATATATATTTATTTATTGAATACGATTTCTCTGTGGTATTCCACCAGGTTGTCGATAGGGCGCCGTAATATCTTGCCCACCTTCAGACCGTTCTGCTCCATAACCTCGTGCAGTTCTTCCTGAAGATAAAAAGCAATACTGCCTATAAAATGCACAGGAACGGATTTTGCCTGTTCGTATTGCATGATACAGTTATCTATAAACAACTGCATTCCCTTTCTTATAAGCTTCTGGCTGTATTCGTGGTCCCGGTTTTCAATCACAAACCTTGCAAACGTGGCCAGGTAGGTATTCGGGTTGGGTTGCTTATAGAGGTTGTTTTTTATAATGTCCGCCTCAAGGTCATAGGCTTCGGAAAATTTGTGTGCCAGATTTTGCGGCATCTTGTGATAATAGTAATCCCGGAGCAACTGACGGCCGAAATAGTTCCCGCTACAGTCATCCATAAGGATGTAACCCAGGGAGGTCACCTTCTGAAAAACCTCGCTGCCGTCATAATAACTACAATTAGAGCCTGTTCCCAGAATGCATACAATGGCATGTTCTCCCGGGGCAGCCGTAGCATGTATGGCCGCATAGGTATCTTCTTTTATAGAGACCTTGGCATTGACAAAAAAGTTCTTGAATATTTTGGTCAGGTAATTCTTCATGCGGTCGGTACCGCAGCCTGCCCCGTAAAAATACAGTTGTGTAACTTCCTTTTTGTTATTGCTAAGTTCAAAATTATTGGCCAGGCGTTCATCTATAATCTCCCGCGTAAGCACTTCCGGACTCAACCCAAGTGTTTTTGTCAAAAACAGCTTGTTTCCGTCTTCATCCAGGGCTATCCAATCCGATTTTGTGGCTCCACTATCAACAATTAATATCATATTCTCATTATTTATTAATAAAGAATGAACAAACAGAGAAAACCCGGTTTTCTATAAAAATACAAACTATTTTCTCTATTTGTTCTCTTTCACACTATCTTGTTACAATGAAGATACGTGAAGTGCCAGATCTACCAGTTTGCTTGAATAACCTGCTTCATTATCGTACCATGCTATTATTTTGAAGAATTTGGAGTTGAGTTCAATCCCGGCCCCGGCATCAAAGATACTGGTACGGGTATCTCCTACGAAGTCTTGTGACACTACCGGTTCTTCCGTATATCCGAGAATTCCTTTCAATTCCCCTTCAGAAGCGGCTTTTACAACCTTTTTTATTTCCTCGTAAGAAGTTTCCTTTTCGAGCCTTACGGTGAGGTCAACTACAGATACATCGGGGGTAGGTACGCGAAACGCCATCCCGGTGAGTTTACCTTCCAGCGCGGGAATCACCTTGGTTACCGCTTTTGCAGCCCCTGTCGATGCGGGAATAACGTTGGCAAGCGCACTTCTTCCGCCACGGAAATCTTTTTTGGACGGACCGTCAACCGTAAGCTGTGTAGCCGTAGTGGCATGCACGGTAGTCATCAGACCTTCTTCAATACCAAAAGCATCGTTCAACACTTTGGATATAGGCGCGAGACAGTTTGTAGTACAGGAGGCGTTAGACACAATATTGTCTGTAGCCTTCGCCTCTTTGTGGTTTACACCCATTACAAACATCGGTGCATCTTTGGAAGGTGCGGAAATCACCACTTTCTTGGCTCCCGCTTCCAGGTGTTGCTGTGCGGTGTCCAGCGTAGTAAATATTCCGGTACATTCTGCCACAACATCAACACCCACTTCGTCCCATTTCAGGCTTTTCGGATCTTTTTCGGCAGTAATCCTCACGGTATTCCCGTTCACTACAAGGTTACCGTCCTTTACTTCTACGGTGCCGTTGAACGTACCGTGAACAGAATCGTATTTTAAAAGGTATGCCAGGTGCTCTACGTCTAACAGGTCATTGATAGCTACTACATCTACATTATCTCTTTTTACGGTTTCCCTGAAAACTAACCTTCCTATTCTCCCGAAACCGTTAATACCAATTTTTAAGTTTGACATGATCTTAATTATTTATGTGATTTATTGTGATTTGCTTATTATTCATTTCAACTTCATTACAGGAATCCGGGCATATCAGGTCGTCATGATATCCGACACCCGCAACAGTTCCCTGTCTATTTCCGATTTTCCTTTTACCGCCTTGTCCAGTGGAGTTAATAATATTTTGTCTTCGGTAAATCCGACCATGTAATTGGATTTTCCGTCCAGCAGGCTTTCTACTGCTTTAACTCCCATCCTGCTGGCCAGGACCCGGTCAAAGCATGTCGGCCTTCCTCCGCGCTGGATATGACCAAGAACGGTAACCCTTACATCGTAATCCGGAAGGTTGCCTTCAACATATTCCTTGAGCTCAAAAACACTTTTCCCTATTTTATCACCTTCGGCCACGACCACGATACTGGACGATTTTCCGGAGAGCCTGCTCCTTTCGAGGGATTCCAGCAACCGTTCCAGCCCGAGGTTCTCTTCGGGAATAAGTATTTCTTCGGCCCCCGCACCAACACCGGTATTCAGGGCAATGTGCCCGGCATCCCTTCCCATAACTTCCACAAAGAACAGCCTGTTATGCGAAATGGCCGTATCCCTGATCTTGTCTATGGCTTCCACTACCGTATTGAGTGCGGTGTCATATCCCAGGGTAAAGCTGGTGCCATAAATATCATTATCTATTGTTCCGGGGATTCCCATCACGGGAAAACCGAACTCTTCACTGAAGATCATCGCTCCCGTAAACGAACCGTCCCCTCCTATAACCACAAAGGCTTCTATCCCTTCCGACTTCAACCGTTCATAGGCCTTTTTCCTGCCTTCCTGCGAACGAAACTCATCAGACCTTGCAGATTTGAGGATAGTCCCTCCCCTGTTGATGATATTGTTCACACTACGGGCGTTCATCACTTTGAAATCTCCTTCTATCATTCCCTGGTACCCCCTGTAAATGCCTATACATTCTGTATTAAAATATGCACAGGTCCGTACTACGGAACGGATGGCCGCATTCATCCCCGGAGAGTCTCCTCCCGAGGTTAAAACAGCGATCTTTTTTATATTGTCTGCCATGAGCTTTGATTTAAAAGCTACCAAAGATATTTAATAATTCCTTACCTGAAAATCTTATTACGGATGTTTAGGTATTTCTAACGTTTTCGTTAAAAACTTTTAACTTTCACACCTCATTATTTAACACCGGAAGCCAATCTTGACTTTATTACTGCCATTTCGGTAATTTTTTTTGCTTGTAAACAACGCTTTCCTCCGTAATGCCTCCCGATAATTTTCTTCAGGAAAATAATACTGTTTTGTGCCTACAATTCAAAAATCCGCCTGCTGAAAACAGACAGGCGGATCCGAACGTAATGATTACTAAACTGAAAAACACTAAAAATGATATCTCTTAAATGCTTCTATAGCTTCATATTCTGCCAGTCCAAGGGTATCATAGAGCCGTGCCGTGTTCTTATTTCTTTCTTCGGCCCGTACCCAGAACTCCCTGGAATCGTCGCCCTGGAACATCACCCGGTCTTTCTGTGACTGGTGAAAGAGGATGGCATTCCGCTTGCGTATCACCTGGTCCGGGCTCATGGGCACTGCCATTTCTATCTCGTCCAGTCCCCATTCATGCCATGCACCGCGGTAAAGCCATACCCAGCAATCGTCCATAAAGGATTTGGATTTTAGCTGCTCCAGGGCCTCAAAAATACCGTCAAGACATACCTTATGCGTACCATGCGGATCGGCAAGATCCCCGGCGGCATATATCTGGTGGGGTTTTATCTTCTCTATGATATCTACAATCATCTGTATATCTTCCTGTCCGATAGGATTTTTCTTGACTTCACCGGTCTCGTAGAACGGCAGGTCCAGGAAATGTATGTTGGTATCTTCCAGCCCCACATAACGTGTAGCTCCGTAAGATTCCCTTCTTCGTATAAGTCCTTTCAGCTTTCTGACATCTACAGTATCGACCTGGTCTTCCCGTTTATTGTTCAGGTATTTTATAGCCTCTTCAAAGACGGAAGGGACTTCGCTGCCCGTAATATCTTTGGCCACTTCGGCAAATTTAAGTGCCTCGGCATCGGTTACCGCAATATTACCGGAAGTCTGGTAAACCACATGTACGTCGTGCCCCTGGTCTACCAGGCGACAAAACGTCCCGCCCATGGAGATTACGTCATCATCAGGGTGCGGACTGAATATAATCACCCTTTTCTTTGCCGGCTCCGCCCTTTCCGGGCGCTTGGTATCGTCGGCATTGGGCTTTCCTCCCGGCCAGCCGGTAATGGTATGCTGCAATACGTTGAACATCTGGATGTTCAACTCATATGCCGATCCTTCCTGGGCCAGCAGTCCGGACATCCCGTTATCGTTATAATCCCTGTCCGTAAGTTTCAGTATCGGTTTGTTCGTTTTCTGGCTCAGCCATACTATGGCCTTACGCTTTAGTTCGTCTGTCCAAACACATTGCCCCACAAGCCAGGGGGTTTTGAACCTGGTAAGTTCCGAAGCAGCTTCATAATCCAGAATAAAAGTGGTATTCCTGTGCTGTTGCAGGTAAGTCGCGGGGACGTTTGAAGTTATTTCCTCTTCTATCGTCTTCTTGATGATCTCCGCTTTTTTGTGTCCCCAGGCGAGCAATACGATCCGCTTTGCCTTCAGGATGGTCCCGATACCCATGGTAATGGCCCTTTTGGGTACATTCTCAATACCGTTAAAGTCAGATGCAGCATCGCTCCGGGTCAGGTGGTCCAGGGTAATGATCCTGGTCCCCGAATTGTAGTGTGAACCCGGTTCGTTAAATCCTACATGCCCGGTACGTCCTATACCGAGTAGCTGAAAGTCCAGTCCGCCGTATTCCTTGATCTTCATTTCGTAATCGATACAGTACTGATGGATCTCCGCCAGTGAAACCTTACCGTCGGGAATATGCACGTTCTCGGGCTTTATATCAATATGATCGAACAAATGCTGATGCATAAAGTAATGGTAACTCTGGTGATTATCCTTGTTCATGGGATAATATTCATCCAGGTTGAACGTAATCACATTGGCAAAACTCAACCCTTCCTCCTTGTGCATCCGCACCAGTTCTTCATACACTTTAATAGGTGATGACCCCGTAGCCAGCCCCAGCACACAATTTTCTCCCCTTTCCTTTTTATCCTTTATAAGTTGCGCAATTTCCCCGGCAACCAGCACAGAGGCCTGTTGGGAGTTTTCAAAAACTTCATTATGGAACTTTTCGTACCGGGTTTCCTCAAACTTCCCTACTTCCTTGTGGCTAATGTCATTAGCCTGTACTAAATATCGATGCATAACTAACGGTATGTATAATTATTTTTTTCGAAACTAAACTATTCAATACGTCCGATATGTTAAAACTTTTTCGACCAGCGCATCCAACCGTATCACGAATAGCGTTATTTTGCAGACATAAAGTTTTTTTCATCCGAGGTCCGCCGGTTTTCATTTTCACACATCACAGAAACCGTTTGATCCCGAAACTCAAGGGCGTCCGACACACCATCTCCCTTGATTTTTTCAGTGCTAAAATTTAAAGCTTTACACTGTCGTGTGAAAAAAAATTAGCTGAACAACGTTAAAAAACTCATCAACTGCATCATTTTACATATTAGTAAATATCAGCATTTTACACGGATAAAAAATTACTTTAAAATATTTTGTTTTTAGTAAAAATACATCTATTTTTTGGCTCTTTTTAAGATGTTTTTATCAATTTTTCAAAGGCCTGGGCATAAATCAGGTAATTACAATGGCACCGGTTACATGCCGCATTTTTAAATCAAGGTATAGATGAAAATTAAATGTATCATTATAGATGACGAGCCCCTGGCCATAAGTGTACTGTTGTCTCATGCCGGGGAGTTTCAGAATCTGGACATCATCGCCTGCCATAACAACCCGGTAGAAGCAATGGCTTCTATGGAAAACAATGACATTGACGTCATCTTTCTCGATATCAACATGCCTAAAATGAGCGGACTGGATTTTATAAAGAGCATCAAATACGACGCATTTATCGTTATCACCACCGCATACCGGGAGTATGCCGTAGAAAGTTATGAACTGGACGTTTTTGACTATCTTGTAAAACCCATCCCCTTTCACCGTTTTGCAAAGACCGTAAACAAACTCACCAAGGAAATATCTATAAAGCAGAGTGGGTTCGTAAACATAAAACCTCAGCAAGAACGGCACATGTTCTTAAAGGTAGATAAAAAAATGGTAAAAATCAACCTCAACGACATCCTTTTTATAGAGAGCCTGAAGGACTATATAAAGGTGGTGACCCCTGTAGACGAATACATTGTACATAAATCACTCACCAATATTACGGAAGAACTCCCTGCATCCAATTTTATACGTGTACACCGTTCCTATACCATAGCCATAGACAAGGTAAAGGCAGTGGAAGGGAATATTATAGAGATCAGCAACAAAAGGATCCCCATAGGCCGTAATTATATAAAACAGGCCAAAGAGAGTATTTTCAAGGATAACCAGGACATTTTATAATCCTGCCCCCGGAACAGTAATCATTAACAGATTGTGGTCTGGCGGCTCAAACAGGTCCCGACCCGGATTTGAAAACGAAAAAGAAACCCGAAACCAAAAACAACAAACTATAAACCACTAACCACAGTAATTTCATGGAACTATCAGTATTAGACTACTCCCTTATCTTCGGCTTTTTTGCCTTAACCCTGATTATCGGTATCGTTGTATCCAGGACATCCGGAAAGAACACTACAGAATACTTTCTATCCGGACGCAGCATGCCCTGGTGGTTACTGGGTTTTTCCATGGTGGCCACAACGTTTTCCACAGATACGCCAAACCTGGTTACAGACATTGTCCGCACCAACGGCGTATCGGGCAACTGGGCCTGGTGGGCATTTTTGCTTACGGGGCTATCCACAGTATTTATCTATGCCAAATTGTGGCGAAAATCCAACGTACTGACCGATATGGAGTTTTACGAGTTGCGCTACGGCGGAAAGCCTGCAAAGTTCCTCCGGGGCTTCCGTTCCATTTATCTCGGGCTCTTTTTTAATATTATCACCCTTTCGGCAGTAAACCTGGCCGCGATAAAGATAGGCGGTATCATGCTGGGGCTTTCCCCCATACAAACAGTCCTCATCGGTGGTCTTGTCACCGTAATTTTCAGTGCCATAGGCGGATTCCGCGGTGTTGTTTATACGGATTTCATCCTGTTCTTTACTGCCATTATCGGTGCTGTGGGAGCGGCTTATTACCTCGTAAACCTCCCGGAAGTGGGAGGGATATCCAACCTCATCACCCATGAAAATGTAGCCGGGAAATTATCAATCCTTCCTGATTTTTCAGATACCGAAGCCCTCATTTCTATTTTGATCATCCCCCTGGCAGTACAATGGTGGAGTTCCTGGTACCCGGGATCGGAGCCGGGCGGCGGGGGATATATCGCCCAGCGCATGCTGGCCGCTAAGAATGAAAACCACGCCATAGCGTCCACATTTTTTTTCAATATCCTGCATTACGGGCTGCGTCCCTGGCCCTGGATACTGGTAGCCCTGGCATCGCTGGTGGTCTTTCCGGACATTGCCAGCATCCATGAAGCCTTTCCGAACATCGAAGAAAGCAAACTGGGGCACGACCTGGCCTATTCGGCCATGCTCACCAAATTGCCCAGCGGATTGCTGGGCCTCGTACTCGCATCGTTGGGCGCGGCCTATATGAGCACTATTTCCACACAACTGAACTGGGGTTCTTCCTATATCGTAAACGATTTTTACAAGCAAACCATACGTAAGAACGCATCTGAAAAAGAACTGGTAAACATAGGCCGGCTTTCTACCGTTCTACTGATGGTAGCCAGTGCTGCCATGGCGCTCCTGCTTACCAACGCCAAGCAGTTATTCGACATTCTCCTCATGTTCGGCGCCGGAACCGGGCTGGTGTATATCCTGCGTTGGTTCTGGTGGCGTATCAATGCATGGAGCGAGATCTCCGTGATGTTTGCGGCAGCGATCAGCAGCCTGGTGCTGACGCTTTCTCCCCTGGGCAATTACCTCTTCGGGTATATCGCTCCCAACGGCGAGAGCGTAACGGGTGTTTTTCCTTCATGGGCCAGCCTTCCGGCCATTGTTCTGATAACTACCGTGATCTGGATTGCCGTTACCTTTTTCACCAAACCGGAGAAAAAGGAAGTGCTTTACGATTTTTATAAAAAGACACAACCGGGCGGACCGGGATGGAAAAAGATCAAGGACCAGGCCCGTGCCGAAGATGTCAATATTGTCGACAGCCGGCAAAAATGGTCCGTACCGTCCGGCATCCTGGCCATGATACTGGGGTCTATACTGGTTTACTGCTGTATGTTTGCCACAGGCAACTGGATATACGGCAATTACTCACTCGCCATAGGACTCACGGCAGCCATGATCGTTTCCGGATTGTTACTTGCTGTGGTCTGGAACCGCATGAAAGACGATATTCTATAGCAATCAAATTCCGGGGCAGGAAGTGAGCATATAAGACGCTTCCCGCTCCGGAGTTTTGTATTATTTCGATTTTCCCTTTTCACCGAACTGAATCAAACCGCCTCCCATGCTGCCGGAACCTGTGGAGGCTTCTTTTTGGATAGCCGGAGCATTATTTTCGGGCTCTTCTTTTGCTCCGAATATTTTCTGAAGCAATTCGCGGAAAGTATTAAAATCCACCTGATAGGACAGACCGGCACCCTGGGTATACCCGATACGGTCGGCCAGCCATTGCTGAATTTCATTTTCACGGTTGAATATCCGCGCCCGCAGGGTTCCGTCTTCATTGAGCAGTATCTGTACTTCCACATCCCCTGCTACGGCGGTCTCGGCTACGCCTCCGATCGGCACCCCTATTTTTCCGTTGATCAGCACCCGCTCACTTATCTGCGTGGAAACGGTGACGCCAAACCTGTCCTGCGTTTCAAAATCCAGGTTGGGGTCTCTCGTACCCAGTTCATAGGAAAGCCCCACATCAAACTTGCCGTCGCCCGAATTCAGAATATCGTTGAGCATACTGAAACCGGATTCTATAAAGTTACCGGCCACTCCGCCACCGGTGATATTGATCTCATTATTGATAAATGCTCCCTGGGACAGGAGGGAAAGTGCCTGTAACTCCCGTTTGCTCTTGTCGTCCAGCTTATATTGCAACTCGGAGTTGATAACGGCGTTGGTCCCGGGAAACTGGATATCAAAATCGATATCCGGTTGCAGGAGCTCACCGTTGAGCTTTATGATCAGGTCGGTCTCGATCTTACGGGTTACGGAATTATTGTCCAGCAATACCGCAGGATTGGCATTCAGGTTATATACGGCCTCCAGGTCTACATTAGCCCGCAAAGGATCGCCGTTCCAGCTTATAAAACCTCCGGGTTTTACCTTGAATTTCTTTTCGATGACCCCTCCGTATTTGAAATTGTAATCCCCGCTATAGGTAGTAAAGTCTCCCCACATCCGGAATTTACCATTGGTATTGATCTCCAGCAGTATATTTCCCGCTCCCCTTCCTTTCAGGGAACTTCCCAGCTCTTTGTCAATAACGATCTCCACTTCGGCTTCAGGGTTTATATCGAGGTCAAATTCCATTTCCAGTCCCTTGTAACTGGCCAGTTCCCTCTCATGCGTATCAAAAGACGCCTCCGCATTCTTATCTATAAAATTGATAAAGGACGTATCTCCTACCGATACTTCATTGTCCAGCGGGATCTTTAACGAGGTCCCCTTCGCAGTTGTCGCGAACATTTTGATCGTGAGTTCGTCCGTAAGCCCGTATATCTGGGCTTCCCCGTTAATAAAACCGATACCGTAGAACAATTCTTCTTCCGTTTCGGGCGTATTCAGGGCCAGAAAGCGGTTGCCCCGGGTATCCAGCCCCAGATCGAGATACCAGTCGGAAAAAGCCGTATGGGTTATACTTCCGTTAAACAAGGCCTGTGTATTGAACTCCGTATCTGTCAGCGTGATATCGTTGAACTGAAAAGTCTGTCCGAAAAGGTCAACGGTGGCTTCCTTTTCAAAATCCAGGTCCACATTCAGGTAAGGAATACGTAAGCCGGCATCGTGCAGGGTAAGCCGTCCGTTCAGGTCCGGTTTTTTAAACGTCCCCGTAAGCCGGGCATTGCCGGAAGCAAGCCCCCTCATATCGGAGATCACATCGGCACCGAGCATACTGAACGCAGCCATATCCAAATCTTCGAGGGACATTTCCACATCCAGGGAAGAAACATCGTTCTCAAAGGCTACATCGCCCACCACGTCCAGCACTTTCTTGTTTCCTTTTTGTATGACCGCGTCGATCCCGTAACTGGAAAGATCCTGATTCCCCACGATCCCCACATCAAAATTCCCCAGATTGACTTCATTCACGGTAAAATCATCAATACGCAGGCTGGATGACGGGTAGTAATTTTTCCGCTGCTGGAGTATATAGAACTCACCGTTCATCAATCCTTTCAGGTCGAAATTGTCTATACTCGGCGTTACCTTGTCCAGCGCAACATTCCGGAACTGAACGGAAAGGTCTTTGTAAGTGGAGTCTATCATCTTTCCCTGGAGGTTTATCTGCTCTTCTGCATAGTTCATCACCACTTCTTCTATAGTAATGGTATCCAGCGTTTTATTGAACACCACCCGGTTCTTGTGGTTGTTGTCTTTGTTTAAAAGCCATTTGTTCCCCTTAAAGCCCACTTCAGAACGTTTAAGCCCCACAACCGACTTGTTGTCGGGGGTTATGGTATGGTAAAAGTTCAGGTTGTATTCGTCCTTGAAACCGTCCCCTCCCTTAAATTCGGTCCGGAAGAAAAGAGTATCCTTTATAGTGGTATTGATCAGGTTAAACCCGGAAATATTATAAAAGTCCGTATCTATTTCCCCCACCTCCACATAGGTATTGAACAAGGGGTTTTTATTGTCGATCTGAAGGTCAATGTTTTTAAGGGCATTGCCGAAGGCATCGATATTCGGCGACCTGAAATTGAATTTAAAATCGCCTTCATCCGCTATCATCTCCCCTTTTATGTACGTGTTTTTTCCCAGTTTTACCCGGGGATAGAACACCTCAATGATCTTGCTGTTGATAAAAAAATTGAACTCTACGTACTGGTCGGGCTGAATCTCATGCGGATTGTAGTTGGCATAGATGCTCCCCACGGAATTCTGCACTATCTTACCGAGTTCCCTGAAGGAAAAATTACCTTTCATAAACCCGTTGATGATCTCCGGCGAATCGACCGTAAGCACCCGGCCCGTTTCGTCTATGACCGAGATGATCTTGAAATCTTCAAAATAATAATCGTCGTTCTGGTTTTTGTAATTGGTCTTCGAAAAATTGATCTCCCCCTTCAGGTTGTCAATATCGTTCCCCGTGATATTCATGCTGATATCTCCGGAAAAAACGGAAATGCTGTCCCTGGACACAAAATTAAGCGCGTTAAGATCGGCATGGGTTATGGAAGCCCGGAAATCGAACTGGTTTTCTTCCCGGGAAAGATCGGCCAGCCCGTTAAAGCTCATGGTAAAGTTCTTATCGCCGGAAACCAGCGAACCGTCAAAGAGCTGATCCTTAACAACACCGGAGACCGCTACATTTTTATAGCTGTAATTGTTATACACAATATAGTTTACCATTCCCCTTACCTCGGTATTGAGGGTTTCCTTGGTAAAGCCCTTACCGTCTACATCCAGGTCGAGCGTAGACTTCCCAAAGTTTTCGTCCTCGACGAATTGCCCCAGATCAAAATCCTTAAGGGTTATTGACCCTACATAAGAAGCATTGTCAATATCGTTTATTTCCGTAAGTTCCAGTTTGGATATGCTGCTTCCCAGTTCGGTTTCCAGCTCCAGATCGGTTTTTATTGCGGTTTCGGTGATCAGGGCCTTCCCCCTTGCACGGAGTTGCCCCAGCCTGGCCAGTGAAGACGGCAGTGAATTCCCCAGGATATTGGGCAGCAAACTCCTCAACTGGTGGTAATTGGAAGAGAGGTACCCGATATTGGCATCCATTATAAAAGGTATATCTGATGAGAACAGTCCCTTAAAATTAAAATTACCGCTTATGCTCGTATTGTCCGTAGTGACCCGAAGATTTCCCGCATACAGATCGTTCAATGTACCCTCCACTTTCGAGGAGAAGGTAACCCGTTTCCCCTTTCCGAACTCGTTATAAAACGTATTGACCTCGTCAAAGGCAATAGTGGCTTCTTCAAAAACACCTTCTACCTTCACCTTGTTCAGAAAGTCCGCAAGTTCTTCCCTGTCATAACGGAAAGTCAGGTTTCCCCTTACATTCGAACCCGGCGTTTCTATAAAAAGATTGTCAAAATGCATGGCATCGAGACTGTATGTAAAATCAGTATCCAGCTTCTCTACGGCAATGCCTCTGTCAGCCACAAAGCCGAGCTGTTTTATCGATGCAGACACTTCAGGCCCTTCAATTTTAAAATCATGAACATCCGCCTTTATCTCTTTGAAATCAAATACTTCGGGTGTTTCCGCATTTTCATCCGTCAACCTGAACCGGGCATCCCTGACATCAATCAGCGAAGTCGTCAGGAGAAAGGGTTCCGCACTACTGGTAGTGTCCTGGCTTTCGAGTTTTTGTACAAATACGTCCAGGTTGGCATCTTCTTCCCCGGCATACGTTTTCAGGTTAAACACAACACCGCTCATATCAATATCGCCGAACTTCAGTTTCCCATCTATCATGCTCCTTACATTACGTACACTGAGCAGGGAAGTGTTGAGCCTGTTCACGGCGATCAGGGTATCTTTATGATGGTCTTCAATGTAAATTCCCCGGAGGCTTACGCTTCCGAAAAACGATATATAGACCCTGCGAACCTGGATATTGGTACCGAAATCCTCATTGAGCATCCGGGTCACCCTATCGGCAATACCCTTCTGTACCGGAGGCAACGCCAGAAAAATACTGATGGCCACCAGCAATGAAAACAGGATCAAAAAGGTCCTGACTGCTATTTTCCTGAATCTTTTGATATGCTCTTTTCGGATTTACGGGTTATGAAATACAAATTACGGTACCGGTCTGTTGTCGGGCTGGTTCGTGGAAACAACAAAACAAATTGCCTACCTTTGCGGAACAATTTTTATTCCAAAAGTGCTGATGAAGGAACAAAAAACATACGTCCTTGCCATAGAATCTTCCTGCGATGACACTTCGGCCGCTGTTCTCCTTAACGGGAAAGTCCTGAGCAATGTTGTTGCTACCCAAAAAATTCACGAGGAATACGGCGGTGTTGTTCCGGAACTGGCCTCCAGGGCACACCAGCAAAATATCGTTCCGGTGGTCCACATGGCCCTGGACAAAGCAAATATCGGTAAAAAAGCGTTATCTGCCATAGCTTTTACCAGCGGGCCCGGATTATTGGGATCGCTGCTTGTGGGCACTTCCTTTGCCAAGTCACTGGCACTGGGGCTGGACATTCCGCTTATCGAGGTCAATCACATGCAGGCGCACATACTTGCCCATTTTATCGAAGAAGAAGGTTATGACAGACCTGCGTTCCCCTTCCTGGCCATGACCATAAGCGGGGGCCATACCCAGGTCATCCGGGTAGACGACTATTTCGACATGACCATAATAGGCGAAACCATCGACGACGCCGTAGGCGAAGCTTTTGACAAAAGCGCCAAGATACTGGGGCTGCCTTATCCGGGCGGACCACTTATCGACAAGTATGCCCGGGAGGGAGACCCGAAAGCCTTCAAATTCCCGAAACCCAGGGTAGACGGACTCAACTTCAGCTTCAGCGGGCTAAAAACCTCCATTCTCTATTTTATACAAAAACATACTGCCGAAAATCCCGGTTTTATCGAAGAAAACCTGAAGGATATCTGCGCTTCCATACAATACACCATTGTCAATATCCTCATGGACAAGCTCAAAAAGGCAGTGAAGGAGACGGGGATAAGGCAAATTGCCATCGGCGGCGGCGTATCTGCCAATTCCGGAATACGGGATGCCCTTAAACAAGCTGAAAAGAAATACGGTTGGAAGACCTTTATTCCCAAATTTGAATATACGACCGATAATGCCGCCATGATCGGTATTACCGGTTACCTGAAATACAAGGAAAAAAGGTTTTCGGCCCAGACGGTTACGGCCAAGGCCAGGTTTAAGGTCTGAATAGTTGCATACAATAACCCGGGCACTTCCTCTCCTGTCTCAGGCCTGCTATCCCGGATTTGAAATGTTAAAAAACAGGCGCGTTCCGTATTTTTTTTGTAAATTACTTCCATAAATCCATACGCCTCAAATTCATTACACCGTTAAAAATGAAGCCCCATATTTCAACTTCACGCATTATACCCCCCCTCAAAGTTTTTGCGGACATAAACCCCGGGTGTCCTTAATTGTCCGGGAGTTAAATTATTCTAACCAAAAATCTTTCACCATGAAAAAACAGATTCTAAATCTCGGAACACCGCTCGACAAGCAACAACAGAGAACCATTACAGGTGGTAAAAAACAATGTGTGGGCCCTGACCTGACCTGTATTGAATACGGTCCTCATTGTGCCGAACTGATATGCCAGATAGGGCCTTTATAGCGGTATAGCACAGTATCTCCCTGAGATGATGCCGGGGGTTCTTACCCCGGAACATAATGTTTCAGTAGGGTAATCCGGGTTAAAACCGTCTATTTATATTTTTTTACAAAATCGGACGGCGTAAGCCCGGTTTTTTGTTTGAACAACCGGGAAAAATAGGCGTAATCTTCGTAGCCAAGCTTTCTCCCGATCTGCGAAAAAGTATTGGATGAATGGACCAGCAAACGTTTGGCTTCCAGGATTACCCGCTCCGCAATAAGATCGGAAGTGGTCTTTTGCAGGGCGGCCTTTACCATGCGATTGAGGTGCTTGGGACTAACATGCATCATGGCCGCATAGGCCGTAGGCGATTTTTCCGCCGTGTAGTGTTCCGCTATCAGTTGTTCCAGTTGTCTTGTTTTCCGCGTATAGGTAACGGGTACGGACGTCATTTCAGCACCACTCTCCAGATACAGCCGGCCGAGATCGATATACAACAGGTCCAGTAAACTCACTATCCGTTGTATCTTACAGAAGTTTTCCGTACCGTATTCAGACTGGATTTCCCTGAAATACCAGCTTATTCCGGAAATATGAGAGGGCTCCAGAAACAGGTATGGCGGGTTCTGGGCGGAAAAATAAAAAGGAAATGCATATACGGAACGGTTAACAAAGTGGGTTTCATAAAATTCCCGGGTATGAAACAGTACATAACCGTCGGCATCTTCCGAAAACTGCCAGTGATGGGTTTGCCCCGGGTACATCAAAAAAACACTGCCCGGTCTTATTTCGTAAGAATTAAAATCGATCTCGTGAATACCGCTTCCCCGGGTAAAAAGCACCACCACAAAAAAATCATGCTTATGCGGAACAGTGATCGTTTCACGAAAGCTGTCCGAATGCCTGCGAAAGGTATTGCTGTAAAAATAGGGGGATTCTTCCTCCTGTTCAAACGCCCTGATATGCAATACCTGGATATTTTTCATCGCTCCTTTTATGTCCTAAAAGTACAAATTAAAGCGATAAAAGTATAATAACAGGCCTTTGTTTTATATACAACTTTGCATATAAAATAAAACAAAGCTATGTTTGATATCCTTAACATCATCCGTGGAAAATGTCCAAATTGTGAAAAAGGAGACATTTTCGATACCCGCGGCAACCCCTTCCTTTTTCGCATGCCGAGGATGCACCCGAAATGCAAAAACTGCCGGTACACCTTTTCGCGGGAGCCGGGTTATTTTTTCGGAGCCATGTATGTAAGCTATGCACTTACCATTGCCGAAATGATCGTAATACTTCTTTTTGTTAAATTCCTGCTGGGGCTTGGAAATTTACCTGCATTTTTTATAATTGCCTTTACCGCCGTTGTATCCAGCACTTTCAATTTTCGTATGTCCCGCACCATCTGGATATATATGTTCCGGAAAAAGAAAATAACTGGCCGGACCGGGGCTTAACACCTTTAAAATACGATACTATGGAAATCACAGTTAAATATGTAGTTCTCACCGAAGATCACGCCGCCTGGATCATAGAGAATACCAGGGCGCAATACCGGGAACTTTTCGGGGACCACCCGGAATATGCCGATATCGAATCGCACCTGGACCGGGTTTATGAGCCGGAGCCGTTTATAAAAAGCCACAACGATTTCTCGAAACAGATGTTAATGGCCTTCGAGGGCGATATCGCCCTGGCATCGGCAGAACTGATCTCATTGCTGCCGGAAGAGGAAAAACCGGAAGAAAGCTCCAAACCGCTTCTTTTTCACAAAGTCATTCATAACACCGGGGGAAAAGGCCTCCCCGAACTGCTGGAGCGTGCGGAACAGATCGCCCGGCAGCGAAAGCACGATGCGTTGGTCGTAAAAACATGGAAAACAAGAGACACGGCACAAAAAATAATTCGCGATGCCGGGTTTGAAACACTAAAAACAGGGACAGTGACTATCGGCAAGGCTACACTGGAACAGTCTTTTTTCATGAAAAAGATCGAATAGCCGCGGGCAGTCTGCCGAGTTGGGGCAATAATTTATATATTCGCAAAAACCAGCACAGTTTGCGCCCATGAACCTATTTTACAATCCGGATATTTCCGTGGAAGACACCCGGTTCTCCTTTGACCGGGACGAAAGCAGGCATATTGTAAAAGTCCTGCGGAAAAAGGAAGGTGACCATATACACCTCACCAACGGGAACGGCCGGATATTCGAAGCCGAGATCACCCTGGCCGATATTAAACACTGTACGGCAAAAATCACGGAAAAAACGCAACAGCCGCCAAGAGATTATTCCCTGCACCTGGCCGTTGCCCCGACCAAGATGAACGACCGCTACGAATGGTTCCTGGAAAAGGCCACTGAAATAGGTGTTGACGAAATCACCCCGGTGATCTGTTCTCATTCCGAAAGAACAAAAATAAAACCCGAAAGACTGGAAAAGATCATCCAATCGGCCATGAAGCAGTCGCTTTCGGCCTATTTACCGAAACTGAACCCGGCTGTACCGCTACACGAATTTTTGCAGGAGGAAAGGCAGGGACAAATGTTCATAGCGCATTGTGAAGAAGAAAAAGAACGGTTCTTCCTGCAGCAAAAAATCATCCCCGGACAAAAAGTAACCATTCTCATAGGTCCGGAAGGCGACTTTTCGGAGAAAGAAATCGCACTGGCCCTGGACAAAGCATATATTCCCGTATCTTTGGGGAATACCCGGCTACGGACAGAAACGGCAGCCATAGTGGCCTGTCATACCGTTGCATTGACAAACCAGAAAACATAACCCCGTAAAGACGCACGGCCGTGCGTCTCTATACGGAAACAGGATTATTAAGAAAAAAATGAACAAAATCCTCCTCATCCTTCTTTTCTTTTTTACCCTGGGCCACTGTCTCAACGCCCAGGATATCGCCGTACTGAAATACGGCGGCGGGGGCGACTGGTATGCCAACCCTACTTCCGTGCCCAACCTCATACGGTTCTGCAACCGGGAACTGGGCACCAGCATCAACGAAAAACCCCAGACCGTGGAAGCCGGCAGTATGGATATTTTCCAGTATCCCTTCCTGCACATGACCGGGCACGGCAATGTCTTTTTCTCGGAAGAAGAGGCCAAAAACCTCCGCACCTACCTCCTTTCCGGCGGTTTCCTGCACATTGACGACAATTACGGCATGAAGCCCTATCTCGAAAAAGAATTACCCAAGATCTTCCCGGACAAGGAATGGACGGAACTTCCGGCCAACCACCCCATATTTCAACAGAAATTCCGGTTTCCGGACGGACTGCCCAAAATACACGAACACGACAACAAGCCTCCGCAGGCTTACGGATATTTTCACAAAGGCCGGCTGGTACTACTGTACACCTACGAAACCGATCTCGGTGACGGCTGGGAAGACCCGGAAGTCCACCACGACCCTGGGGAGGTACGCCGGAAAGCCTTGCAAATGGGGGCTAATATCGTCCAGTTTGTCTTTGAGAATTAACCGTATGCAACTTACCCATCACAACACTTTATTTCAAAAGAAAGAATTTCCCCTTATCCTGGTTTGCGATACGGTAACGGGGCCGGCCAATATCGGCGGACTCTTCCGTATCGCTGAAGCCTTCGGTATCCGGGAAATTCTATTTTGCGGAAACCGTCCGCCGGAATTCTCCCCGCGAATGAAAAAGACCGCCCGTTCTGCCGATAAACGGGTTTCATCCTCATACAACAAAAACACGACGGAGATCATAACCCGCTTAAAAGATGAAGGGTTTATCATCGTTTCACTGGAAATAACAGCGCAAAGTACGGCCCTGCACCATTTCGATTTTTCAGCTTTTTCAAAAATCGCCCTTGTAGCCGGCAATGAAAGCCTGGGGGTTTCTCCCGACGCGATTCGTGCTTCAGATCACTGTGTACACATAGAGATGTTCGGCAATAACAGCAGCATGAACGTAGTACAGGCCACGGGAATAGCCCTTTATGAGATTACCCGGCAGATCAGCAGTTAAAAACGAACGAAATAATTTGATGGCCAGGTCGCAACACAAAGACCGGGTATGCCGAAAACCCAAAATTTCCGGCTCCATATTATTTTAACACAAACAAGCTGTATAAAAATATAGCAATTATTTACTTTTGCCGTGTGAAACACGGTTTTCTCATACTGGCCCTTGTCATTTGTCTGAAACCCGCATATCCTTTCCTGGAATACGCGGCCAATTATGACTATATCAGCAAGGTACTTTGCATAAACAAAGAAAAACCGGAAATGCAATGCTACGGCAAATGCTACCTGATGAGCGCAGTTAAGGCAGAGGCCGAAGACGACCACAGGGACAAACCGATAGCAAAATTCGAATCCCAACTGCTCTATTTCCAGAACACGGAAGAACATACTCCGGCGCGTTTTGTTTATGCACCGCAAACCGCTAACACTTATCATTCTCCTGAACATTACACTTCCCTTTTCGGGGAAAACCCTTTCAAACCTCCGATTTCATTGCTTTAAATCGTCGATTAACCCTCGTTGCCTTCCGGTTTCCCGGAAAAGGCCGTGTTTTATGTATTTCGAGTTCAAATAAAATATTTTTTGCAATGAAATTTTTCAATTTTTCTGCGCTGTCCGTCCTGGCAGTTGCAATATTCGCCGCATGCACCACAAAACCATCAAAGGAGGCACAGGAGTTCCGTTCGCTGTATGACGAAGTCATCGTTGTTCACGACGAGGTCATGCCCAAAATGGGAAAACTGAACACCCTGGGACAACGACTGAAAAAGGAAACGGACACTACTGCAGTTGCTTATCACGAAGCTGCAGAAGGCCTCAAAAAATCACATACGGCCATGATGGACTGGATGAAGGACTTCAGCGAAAAATTTCCGTATGAAGACGCTCCACTGAAAGACAAGAGCACGGAAGAGATCGCAGAAAAGATCACCCTTCTCAAAACCGAAAAAGCCGAGGTATCCGATCTTCGGGACCTCATCAACCGAAGTATTGAAAAGGCCGAAAGACTTCTGGAAAAAAAGTAACTTAACAGTCTTTATCCCGTCTTTTTGAAACACACCCTGGTCATACTGGCTCTCCTGATATGTCTGAGGCCGCTGTTCCCTGTGCTGGAATACGCGGCCAACTATGACTATATCGTGAATGTGCTGTGTGTAAACAAGGAACAGCCGGAATTGCATTGCGACGGAAAGTGTTACCTGATGGGCGCCATTGCAAAAGAGGTCAGGAAAAGTGATGACAGCAAAAGCACAAGCCTTCCGAAAATAACAGAACTTCCGTTACTTTACGTGAAGAAAAATGATGTTCCGGTCATCCCGCCCACTATTCTTACGGACGGGGAAAATACCGCTTACCCCTATCATAACAGCTATTCGTTCTTATTTGTATATGAGCTCCTGAAACCTCCCATCAGCTTATCGTAAATACCTGGCAAACAACATCGTTCTTCCGTTACGACAAGGAGAACACATCATTTATTTTTCAAACCAAAAATTTACGATAATGCAATTTCATATATTCAGACCATTCTTATTGGGCCTTATAGCCATTTCCCATGTTTCCTGTTCTTCAGATGATGACAATGCTTCACTTAGCGGGGAAGGACAGGTTTCCATCGAATTTGACAACGGCGTGAACGGGGACGACCTCATTCTCCATACTTCCACATACACCAATTCCAACGGGGAGACCCTGAACATTGACCGTTTTAACTACATTGTCAGCAATTTCACGCTTACGGACGACCGTGGAAATACTTTTGTTTATCCCAAGGACGACAGCTATTTTGTGATCAGCGAAGAAAGCGGAAAAACCGAAATCACCCTCACCGGTATTCCGGCCGGAAATTACATTACGCTGCATTTCGGCATAGGCGTTGACCGGGAAAAATACCTGCAGGGCGCCGAAGGTCAGGGTGATTTTCTCACCGAAGCCGAGGAAGAAGAAATGATGTGGTCCTGGCAGGCCGGTTATAAGTTCCTGAATTTCGAAGGCCACTTCACCTCTGCTTCCGTAACTGAACCTGCAGCATTCAAAATTCATATGGGCAGTCACGGTTCCGGTCTTGACAATTACCGGGAAGTGACCCTGGACCTCAGCACCCGGGCCATCGTAAGTAACGAAATGAGCCCGCTGATCCATCTTGCCGCAGATGCCGGCAAGGTCCTGAACGGTTCAAATACCATCCTCCTTTCCGAACAGGCCGTTATTATGATCAGCGAGGAGAAATCCCCGAAAATTGCCGAAAACGCCACGGAGATGTTTTCGGTAGACCACGTACATAACGGTTCGGGAGATCATCATTAAAAAACAGGAAGGCCGGGGCATTAAAAAAATCCCCGGCTTTCCCCTAAAAACCATAATGATGAAAAAACTACTGATCTTGTTTGGCAGTATTACAGCAATGGCCTGTAGTTCCGGCAATGATGAATACGAGGCCATTAACGAACCGCTGGAATTTACCGTGCCCTCCAATTTCCCGGAGGTACAGTACGACATTACCGCAAATCCCCCTACGGAAAAAGGGTTCGAACTCGGTAAAAAACTGTTTTACGACGGCAGGCTCTCTGCCAACGGATTTATTTCGTGCGGATTTTGTCACGAACAGCGTTTTGCCTTCACCCATCACGGTCATCAGTTCAGTCATGGCATAGACGACCTGGAGGGGACGCGGAACACCCCGCCCATACAAAATGCAGCCTTTATGACGGAATTTGCCTGGGACGGAGCAACCTCTCACCTGGACCTTTTCCCTATTATTCCTATCACCAGTGAAGTGGAAATGGGTGAAACGGTCACTAACGTCATCAGCAAAATAAGGGCGGATAAAGAATACCGGAGACTTTTTGCAGAAGCTTTTGAAGGCGGCGAAGTCAACAACAAAAATTTCTTCAGGGCCCTGTCGCAGTTCATGGTGATGATGGTCTCCTCCAATTCCGGATACGACAAATACGTGCGGGGTGAACCGGGCGGTACTTTTACGGAAGAAGAAAAACGCGGTCTGGAAATATTCCGTCAAAAATGTACAGGCTGTCATGCTACGGACCTGTTTACGGACAATTCCTTCCGGAACAACGGCCTTCCCCCCAACCCTGCCCTCAACGACATCGGCAGGATGGAAGTGAGCGGCAGCGAGGCCGACAAGTACAAGTTCAAGGTGCCGAGCCTCCGCAATGTGGCGATCACCGCCCCTTACATGCACGACGGACGTTTCGGAAGCCTGGAATCCGTACTCGATTTTTACGGCAACGGTATAAGGGAATCACCGACACTGGACCCGCTGCTGAAGCAGGGAGATACCCCGGGCATTCCGCTGACAACCGGGGAAAAATCCGCCCTGCTCACCTTTTTAAATACATTAACAGATAACACCTATTTGAACGATGAACGATTTGCAGAATATTAAATATCCAATGAGCGAAAAACCGAAGCTGACATTGATGACCGGAATATCTTCTGTTTCGAAATCCTTCCGGGCTTTATTGCTAACAATCACGGGCCTGGTCTTCACCATTAACGCCGGGGCTACCACCGTGTCAGACAGCCTTCCTGCACCATTCACAACAGCGATCCGCAGCACCAACGCAGCTTTTATGTGCGATGTCTGCGGATGCAGCGGCAACGGGGGCAGCATGGGATACGGTACCGGACTTGACAAAAATTTTGCGGGGCTACGGTATATTTCCCAACGCTATCGTTCCAGGGACGGCATTTTTAACAATTCGCCCTGGGTGGACGAGAATTTCAATACGCTCCAGGCCTGGGGGAGAATTCCCGTGGGCAAACGTGTAGTGATCCATGCCATGATACCCTATCATTTTCACCACCGTACCTTTGCCGACAAATCCGAACAGGACCTCAACGGTATGGGAGACATGACACTACTGGGATTTTACCGGCTGATAAAGCCTTCGGACAGTACGGGAAGCGCAACAGAATTCCGGCACACCCTTCATGTAGGGGGCGGTATAAAGCTGCCTACGGGAAAATTCGACAAAGCCAATAACGAAGGAAGTGTCAACCCCAGCTTTCAGGCCGGTACGGGGAGCTGGGACTATATCATAGCCGCAGACTACGGTATCATTTTACAGAACTGGGGTGCAGGAGCCATGATAAATTATACTTTCAAAACCGAAAACTCCGACCATTATCATTTCGGGGACCAACTGAACTACGGTATACATGCCTATCGTCCCTTTGCGTTGTCAGACAGTTTTGCACTCACCCCTCTTGTAGGGGTCGCCGGTGAAGTATTCGGGGAGAACGAACAGTACGGTCAGCCCGTGGCAGATACCAGGGGTGATGTTTTTTTCGGAAAATGGGGCCTGGAAACCGCCTACAAAAAATGGTCGCTGGGTATTACGGGCATGATCCCGATCACACAGAACCTGAACAACGGGAAAGTAGTGGTAAAAAACAGGTTTTCAGTGTATGTAAACTTTAATATTTAGACAGGAAATAACGCTAAAACAAGTCTGTCAAAGACACAAAAAGTCTTTTTAAATATGCGTTGAAAAGAGTCCGTTCTTTAGTAAAAATGAAGATATAGCTGTCACTTTGAGCGCAGTTGAGAGGTTCTTGGTCCAAGTGGTCTCCAAAAAGACATCTCGACTGCGCTCCTGACAGTATTAAATCAGGTAGCCGGACAAACCGGACTCACGTTTTTTATATGCTTTAGTCTTTTACTGTTACTGCTTCCTCTTTTTCTTTTTTGCCTTCGGGGAGCAGCACATCCACCTCCACCTGGTTTCGTACCAGGTCTTCAAAGCTTTCCCTTTTTCTTATGATATGGGCCTCGCCATTATACCACAATACCTCGGCAGGCCTGTAACGCGAATTGTAATTGCTCGCCATGGTAAAGCAATACGCCCCCGCATTTTTAAAACACAGGATGTCGCCTTCCGTGATCTGTGCGATCCTGCGGTTATTGGCAAAGGTATCTGTTTCGCAGATATAGCCCACTACCGAATAAAAACGGTCCCTGCCGTCGGGATTGGAGATATTGACGATCTCGTGACGTGCCCCGTAGAACATGGGCCGGATCAAATGATTGAACCCGGTATCCACTCCGGCAAAAACCGTGGAGGTCGTCTGTTTTACCACGTTGACCCTCGCCAGGAAATATCCGGCTTCACTCACAAGGAACTTGCCCGGTTCAAAAGCCAGGGTAAGGTCTTTACCGTATTCCTTGCAGAAATCATTAAACCTTTTGGTGAGTTTTTTGCCCAATTCTTCCACATTGGTCTCAATGTCCCCTTCCTTATAAGGCACCTTGAAACCACTTCCGAAATCGATAAAATCGAGGTCCTTGAATTGTTTGGCGGTTTCAAACAATATTTCCGAAGCATGGAGGAACACTTCAATATCCAGAATATCACTCCCGGTATGCATGTGAATACCGTTGATGCGCATATTGGTATTTTCCACAATGCGCAAAAGATGCGGTATCTGGTGTACACTTATACCAAATTTCGAATCGATATGACCGACGGAAATATTGGTATTCCCCCCTGCCATGACATGGGGGTTAACGCGGATACATACAGGCACATCGGCATGTTTGGTGCCAAACTGCTCCAGGATGGAAAGGTTGTCTATATTGATCTGTACGCCCAGCGCGGCCACTTCTTCTATTTCTTCGAGAGAAACGCCATTGGGGGTAAATATGATATCTTCCGGTTTAAATCCGGCCAGTAATCCCAGCCGCACCTCCTGTAGGGAAACCGTGTCCAGTCCGCTTCCCAGGCGGTTCAGTAATTTTAATACGGAAATGTTGGAAAGCGCCTTGACCGCATAATTCAGTTTCAGGTTTTTCACCTTACTGAAAGCCCCGGTCAGCCGTTGATACTGCGATATGATCTTCTCCGCATCATACACGTAAACCGGGTTTCCAACTTCCCTGGCTATTTGCAATAAGTCCTGATTGTTCATATCCTAAATTATAGTGTTAGTGTTCGATTTCCACTGTTTAAGCCCACAAATATAAGCTATTAGGTCCATTCCCCGGAAAAAAACCTGATCAACACATAAAAAACGAACATTTTGTTTTAAAAATCACATTTCAACTACCCGAAACCGTCGGCCGCAAAAAACATTTTATCATCAAGTATATTTGCGACTGAAGATCAATATTTTACTTGTCAAAAAGCAAAATACAGCAATTTTCCGGTCAATTCAAAAAAATAAGTTTAAGCTGGTGTAATTATGCCAGGTTTGCTATTTTTGTCACTCATTTAATTGAAACCTTTGTTATGAATTTACACGAATATCAGGGAAAAGAAATACTGGCCAGTTTCGGCGTGAGGGTACAACGTGGTATTGTTGCCCACAACCCGCAGGAAGCTGTTACTGCTGCCAAGCAACTCACTCAGGAAACAGGGACCGGATGGCATGTTATCAAGGCCCAGGTACACGCAGGAGGCCGCGGTAAAGGCGGCGGTGTAAAACTGGCCAAAGACCTGAAACAGGTAGAGGACCTTGCAGAACAAATCATAGGTATGAACCTGGTAACCCCCCAGACTACCGCAGAGGGTAAAAAGGTACACCAGGTACTGGTAGCTGAAGATGTGTATTACCCGGGAGACAGTGAAACATCCGAATTCTATATGTCAGTACTTCTGAATCGTGCCAAAGGAAAGAACATGATCATGTACTCTACCGAAGGCGGTATGGACATTGAGGAAGTGGCCGAAAAGACCCCGCACCTCATCTTTACCGAGGAAGTGGACCCGTCTGTGGGGCTGCTGCCCTTCCAGGCCAGGAGAATAGCCTTCAACCTCGGGCTCAGCGGTAATGCCTTCAAGGAAATGGTAAAATTCGCAAGCGCACTCTACACAGCCTACACCAAGGCCGATGCTTCCCTGTTTGAAATCAACCCGGTATTAAAAACTTCCGATAACAAGATCATGGCAGTAGATGCCAAGGTTTCGCTGGACGATAACGCATTGTTCCGCCATAAGGATTATGCAGAAATGCGTGACCTCCGTGAAGAAAACCCCATTGAGGTGGAAGCCAAGGCCGTAGGGCTCAATTATGTTGACCTCGACGGTAATGTGGGTTGTATGGTAAACGGTGCCGGACTGGCCATGGCCACCATGGACCTTATCAAACAAGCCGGCGGCGAACCTGCAAACTTCCTCGACGTAGGGGGAACTGCCGATGCCAAACGTGTGGAAACCGCTTTCCGTATTATCCTTAAAGACCCGAACGTAAAAGCCATCCTCATCAATATTTTCGGTGGTATTGTTCGTTGCGACCGTGTGGCTCAGGGTATTGTAGACGCATACAAGAACATGGGAGACGCCATACAGGTACCCATCATCGTTCGCCTTCAGGGTACGAACGCGGAAATTGCCAAGGAACTTATCGACAATTCCGGACTTGCGGTGCACTCGGCCGTACAGTTCCAGGAAGCTGCGGACAAGGTAAAAGAGGTTTTGAGCTAAGTCTTTTCAGGACCGCATCAAAATAAATCATAAAATCAGGGCTCCCGGGAAAATAATTTCCGGGAGTTTTTGTTTTATATATACAACCTATTGCAATCCCGATCCATGAACACCCAAAAAGAAAAGCTGAGCCTGCTGGCCGATATGATCGCCCTGGCCCGGACCGACGGAAAGGTCAAAGACATAGAATACCGTTTTCTGCGCACCGTTGCCGAACAACTGGGCATCGAAAAAACGACCCTCGACAGCCTCTTCACCAGAAAAGTGGAACAGGTTCAGCTAAAACCCGAATCCGAACGTATCCTGCAATTCCACCGTCTCGTGTTATTAATGAATGCAGACCAGTCCTCCTCTCCCGAAGAAACCGAAAAAATCAAGGACCTGGGCATTCGCATGGGACTCAATCCCCTCGCCACAAACAAGGTGCTGGAAATTATGCACCAATACCCCAATAAGGTAGTTCCCCCGGATGTGCTTATCCGCATTTTTAAAACATATTACAACTAAAGTGCCATTTTGACACTAAATTACCGTTACTTAATGCCAAAATGTCCTGTTTCCCGAAATGGAACCCAATTTGTTATAAGTAAGGTGAAAACAAAAGAAAAAAATGTTGAACCTTAAAAACAATAGCACTATGAGTCTCGTAAAAAGAAATAACGACGTTTGGTTTCCTTCCATCTTTGATGAATTCCTGAAACCGGATTGGTTAGGCGGAATACAAAACCTTAACACACAACACGTTCCCGCCGTGAACATTAAGGAAACCGACAAAGACTTTACACTGGAACTGGCAGTTCCGGGAAAAAGCAAAGAAGATTTTAATATTGAAGTAGACGACAGGGTACTGACCATTTCTTCCGAACACAAGGAAGAGAAGAAAGAAGATAACGACAAATATACCCGAAGGGAATTTCGTCATTTCGCTTTCCGTAGGTCATTTAACCTGCCGGACAGTATCAATGAAGAAGACATCAACGCCGCTTATGAGAACGGTATCCTTAAGCTTACCCTTCCAAAGCGCGAAGAAGCATTACCGAAACCCCGAAAGGTGATTGAGATTTCATAACTTAGGTTGAGTTAGTTTAGTTAGTTAATTGGTTTTTAAAATCCCCTGCAAAACACCGCAGGGGATTTTTTGTATCAATTCAAATCCCTGTTTTCTTATTTCCGGCCCGGAGGATATTTTGCAAATACTTTCTCCACCACTTTCCGGTACATCTGCTCTCTGGCCCCGGGACTGCTGTTGTTCCCCGTCCTGGCTTCATAAATCCCCTGCCAGAAAAGCTCATCCCTTTCGGCATCGATAAGGTCAAAAGTGACCTCCTGTGTGGTCGAATTGATCCGTATCGGGATACCGCCCGAAATACCAAATCCGCCGTGACGTCCTCCGCTCCCCACACCAATACCAACAGAACTGCGGTACGGCGTATCGTATTGCCTTGTAAAGATATTGATATACATATCCGGAGTATCAGACTTCACAAAACCCCTGCCTGTGAGCAAAGCTTCGGTCTGGGCAATAACCCGTTTTTCATCGAGCTGGTTCAGACCGGAATTCATCTCCGGATAAAAATTGAACGTCCTGTACGAAGAAAAATCCGTACTGCGGTCATAATCGATCTTGGCCGTAGAACAGGCCGTCAAAAGAACAGATACGAAGAAAATACCGAGAAGTCTCATAATACACCGCTTTTCCCAAATTTACGGAAAATTATCCATTCTCATACGCTTAAACAAAACGGAAAAAACAGTTGTTAGCAGCCGGATTCTTTCTATTTCCGGAGCACCAATGCCCCAAGCGGGGAAAGTGTATCCCCGGGAGGTTGACTTATGGCAAGCCCGGGGTCTTTTAATTTACGTACCCTAAAATTCAGGTGTTCTCTTCCTTATTCAACATTTCCCAGAGCTTGTCCTTTAATTCCTGTAAGCCCTGTTGCGCTACGGAAGATATGAACATATACGGCCCACCTTTAAAGCTATCCTTCAGTTCATCCTGCATTTCCGCTTTCAGCTCCTCATCCAGCATATCGGATTTGGAAATTGCAATAAGGCGGTCCTTGTCGAGCATTTCCGGGTTATAACGGCGAAGCTCATCCAGCAGGATATCATATTCCTTTTTAATATCCTTGCTGTCGGCAGGTATGAGAAACAGCAAGGTGGAGTTCCTTTCAATATGCCTTAAAAAATAATGCCCCAGGCCCTTCCCTTCGGCTGCTCCCTCAATAATCCCCGGGATATCCGCCATAACAAAGGTCTGAAAATCGCGGTGCTGCACTATACCCAGATTGGGTTTCAGCGTAGTAAATTCATAATCGGCTATTTTGGGTTTTGCCGCGGTAATAACAGACAGCAGGGTAGACTTGCCTGCATTGGGAAAGCCCACAAGCCCCACATCGGCCAGGACCTTCATTTCAAGGGTGATCTTCCTTTCACTCCCTTCAATTCCGGGTTGTGCATAACGGGGCGTTTGATTCGTTGACGATTTGAAATGCCAGTTGCCCAAACCGCCTTTGCCGCCCTCTATCACAATTTTTTCTTCCCCGTCTTCCGCGATCTCGAACAGAACTTGGCCCGTATCCGTATCCCGGACCACAGTACCCAGGGGAACATCCATATAAACATCCTCTCCGTCGGCACCGGTACTCCGGCTTTTGCTACCGTGTTCCCCGTGACCGGCCCGGAAGTGTTTTTTGAATTTAAAATGAAAAAGTGTCCAGAGGTTTTTATTTCCCCGGACAATAATATGCCCGCCACGGCCGCCATCTCCCCCGTCGGGTCCTCCCTTGGGCACGTACTTTTCCCGTCGCAGGTGAGCAGAGCCCTTGCCTCCGTTCCCCGAGGACACGTGTACCTTTACATAATCTACAAAATTCCCCTCCGTCATCTTCTGGTTGCTATGGTTTGTATGCGATAATCGTCCTGTGACATACGTGTTGTCGCGGACAAGATTATCAATTCGGTTTCTCTGTTTTCAGGCCAATGTTCAAAGGAATGGAATATTCCCGGCAAATAGAGGTTCACGGCCGTGAATCTCCACATTTATTTACTGCTCACCACTTCCAGGCTTTCGATGACCCGGGAAAGACGTGTGGTGATCTCTTCGATGGAACCAATGCCGTCAACGCTGTAAAATTTACCCTGATCCTTGTAATAATTCATCAGGGGCGCCGTCTTTTCATTGTATTCCTCAAAACGGTTCCGTATTTTTTCCTTATCCTGGTCATCACTCCTTCCGCTTACTTTTCCCCTTTCCAGCAAGCGTTCTATCAACACTTCGTCATCGGCTTCCAGGGCAATGGTAGCGTTTACTTCCATACCTCTGCCGTGCAACAGTTCGTCGAGGGCTTCCGCCTGGGCAGTAGTTCTCGGGAAACCGTCAAAAATAAATCCGTGAGCATCTTCATTCTTCTCCACTTCCGCCTGCAGCATGTTTATGGTCACCTCATCGGGCACCAGCTCTCCCCCGTCGATATAGGTTTTGGCCAGTTTGCCCAGTTCAGTTTCATTTTTAATATTATACCGGAACACTTCTCCTGTGGAAATGTGTACCAGGCTGTATTTTTCCTTTAAATAAGCTGCCTGCGTTCCTTTTCCCGCTCCGGGTTTTCCAAAGAGCACTAAATTTATCATGTCTTTTTCTTTTAATTGATATATTTCGGGCAGATTTCTTCCCAGTCCGTCGTAGTCCAGTCCGTAGCCTACGATAAACTTATGGGGGAGTTCCATCCCTATGTAATCTATATTCAACTGCTGTTTATATGCTTCGGGTTTATAGAACAGGGTTGCGATCTTCAGGCTTTTTACATTCATGCCCGAAAAAATGCGGTGTATTTCCACCAGGGTATTCCCCGTATCCACAATATCTTCCAGTACTACAACGGTCCTTCCCTCCGGATTCTCATTGAGCCCAACGAGTTGCTCTACCTGTCCCGTAGATGCCGTTCCGCTGTATGATGCTAATTTAACAAAAGATATTTCACAGTCGCCCGGGTATTTCTTTAAAAAATCAGCCGCCAGCATGAAGGCACCGTTGAGTATGGCCACAAACAAGGGGACTTCGCCTTCCAGGTCGGCATACACCTCTTTTGCCAGGCGCTCGACAGTCCCGTCAATTTCCTCCGAAGAGATAAAAGGTTTAAAGAATTTATCGTGAAGTTTAACAATTCCCATTCAAAAAATATCTTTCAAAAAACCAGCTCGTTGCGATTATAAAGGGACAAATATACTATATTTTTCAGATGGAGAGCAGATGACCGGCAACCGAAGTTTTCACTCCGGAATACTATTTAGTGATATGAACGTTGAAATGACGGGAAAAAACCGGACGATCGGCCTGCGATCTACACCTCATCCTTAATGGATAATGCACCCGAAGGACATTTTCCCACCTGTTCCACAATTTTTTCTACCGGAGCCCCGTCCATATTCACCCAGGGATGTTTTTTGGGATTAAAAACCGAATACAATCCGCGCCAGCACTTTTCAGAATGGATACACCGGTTGGGTTTCCAGACCACAGTGGTACCTTCCCTGGTATATTCTTTTGTAATGCCTTCATCCAGTTGATCCACTTTTTCGAGCGTCATCTCCACATTGTGTTTCAGCATGAGGCTTACGGGGCATTTTTCGCCGATCTCTATCAGGCGGTCTTCCTGTGCTTTCGGGAGTTCTTTTTCAAAGACCACCTCTTTCCATATTTTCTGCCTTACCCCGTCACCGGTCATTACCGACGAAAGGGTTGCGTGCACTTTTATCTTCCCTACATCCCACTCCTTGCGCTGGGCATACATACGCATGGTTATTGCCGTACACGAGGCCAGGGCCCCGAGGACATAGTCGGTTGGTGAGGGTTCTTTGTCTTTTCCTCCCGCCTTAACGGGTTCGTCTACGTAAAACACATGGCGATTGCTTATCACCTGTGTAAAATAATCGTCGAGGCCGTTACTGGCCACCACTTCATTCTTTTTTGCCATGACTTTCGTATTCAATATTTTTTGGTTGCAGTATTTACAAGATACGATAAAATTTTTTTTGGGGGGGGTTGGGGAGTTTCGGAGTTCGGGAGTTTTGGAGTTTTGGAGTTGGGGAGTTTTGGAGTTTTTGGTGATACTTCCTTCTACTTTCAGTCCTTCCCTCAAGAGGATGAATTTATTTAATGCCGGAATTGGCGCATCATTATCATTATACGCGTTATACAGCAGTTCACGGAACTTCACCTGAAAATAACATTGAATTCCGAAGGAATCCATATTTTTATAGCTGCAAAATCACAATTTATGACACCCAGTCCCATAATAGCCGGAAACTGTCTGCTGGAAAAATTCCCGGGAAAAGGCGGGTGGACGTATGCGGCCATTCCCGGGATCAAACAGAAAAAAGATCACTATTTCGGAATGCTCCGGGTATATGGAAAAATAGACGAGCATCCGTTGAACGGAAAAAACCTGATGCCCAGGGGAGACGGTACCCTGTTCCTGCCTGTAAATGCAACCATCCGAAAAGCGATCGGTAAAGGCGAAGGCGATTATGTTTACCTCGAACTCTATCCCGAAACTCCCGTTACTGAAGAAAAAACCGTGGATTTTTCACAGAATACCCCCCTGGAAATCCCTGAAGAGATCATGGCCTGTTTTAAAAATGAACCTCCGGAGGTTTATCAGAACTTCCGGAAACTGGGAACAGACCGGAAGCGTCAATGGCTGCAATGGATATATGAAGTCCGGCAAAAAGATGCCCGCGCAGAACGCATTATTAAAATGATGGACAACCTTCAGCATCAACATCAAAATGACCCGTAACCTGACTTACATAAAAGCCACACCGGAAGACCATGAACTCCTGACCCGGACCGCCATGAGCTCCAAACAATACTGGGGCTATGCCGACCGACTTATGGCGTTGTGGCGGGAAGAACTTACAATAACCCCGGATTACATTACCCGCAATGAAGTAGTAAAAGTTGAAAGCGCAGAAGGTTTTATCGGTTTTTACGCATTGGCAGACAAGGGAAAGGATCACTGGGAAGTAGAGCACTTCTGGCTATTACCCGGTGATGTCCGGAAAGGATACGGCACACGGATATTCGAGCATATCCTGAAACACATCAAGGAAAAAAACGGCAAATCCGTTTCCCTTTCGGCCGACCCTCATGCCAAAGGGTTTTATGACAAAATGGGAGGTACGGTCATTCAGCAGGAACCGAGTAAAATTGCCGGGCGTTTCCTGGATGTTTATGAGTTCGCGGTAAAAAAAAGGGCCCAACCGGGGAAAAACAGCGTGAGCAGAAAAAATAAATAACGATATGAAACCATTACTTAAAGAGATCAGAAACTGCAAGGTGTGCGCCCCCCACCTGGAATCAGGGCCCAACCCGGTGCTGGCCGCACACCCGAAGAGTAAAATAGTGGTTATAGGGCAGGCCCCGGGCAGCGTGGTGCACAAAAGCGGCATTCCCTGGGATGACAAAAGCGGTGACAACCTCAGGCAATGGATGCAGGTAAGCCGGGACACCTTTTACAATCCCGAAGATGTAGCGCTGATCCCCATGGGGTTCTGTTATCCCGGCAAGGGGAAATCCGGCGACCTGCCGCCGCGGAAAGAATGTGCCCCGCTCTGGCATGATGCTTTATGGGAACAGATGAAAGAAGTAAAGCTTACCCTCCTTATCGGCACCTATGCCCAGGGATATTATTTAGGGGAAAAACGCAAAAAGACCTTAACGGAAACTGTCAAAAACTTCGAAGAATACCTTCCCAGGTACTTTGTACTCCCCCACCCTTCCCCGAGAAATAACATATGGAGGGCCAAAAACCCGTGGTTTGATGAGCAGGTGATCCCAAGGCTCCGGGCAGAAATAGAAAAAGGCCTGAAAAACTGAGTTTAACAGAATAAAACATCATTGAAAACTGCAAAACCTTCTTCTTTCCTTTTTAGCAGTTGATATACGAGAATTATAGGCTCCTGCCAAAAATAAAAACTCCCCCATTATTAACGAAGGAAGATGTCCTAACAGGAACATTGGCAACATAATTTATTCCGGAATGCAGAATAACGAATGTTGAAATGAGGTCGATCCATCAAAAAACTTCGTTATTCAACATTCATCGGTTCGGTATTCATAATCCCTTTCTGAAGCGAAGCCCTAAAAAATTACAAATTAAAAAGCCTTTATCTGGCGCGAGTCTCCGGACTCGTGCCGCCCTTATCCTTTCCGGGACTTAAAAGCCCCGCGTCCATTGTTAAAAACTGTTAAATACAACTTTCTTTTGTAACACTTCCCCGCTTTCTTCGTCTTTTTAGCACACACCGGAAGTAAAAACGGTGCTGGCATCATCATCAATCAAAAAACAAGAATCAACTAATGAGACACTTTTTCACATGGTGTGCATTGCTCATTTCTTATGCAATAAGCGCACAAGCATCTGCAGAACCCACTTCCTTTGCCAAATCCGGAACCGTCACGGGCAAGGTCATTGACCAAAGCCTTCAGGAACCTATTCCGTATGCATCGGTTGTGGCCAGATCTGCCAAAGACAACGAAATACTGACCGGGGGCATTACCCGGGAAGACGGAACCTTCGAACTCAAGGGCCTGCCGGACGGGCAACTGGTCTTTGAAGTACAGTATATCGGTTACAAAACCTACCACAGGGAGATCACTATCCCTTCAAAGAGCCACAAGGTCAACCTGGGCACCATAGCCCTGGAAGAGAACGTGGCCGAACTGGAAGGCGTGGATGTCGTGGCCGAGCGCTCCACCATAGAACAGAAAATAGACCGCAAGGTCATCAATGTAGGGAAAGACCTTACCACTACGGGCGCAACGGCTTCGGAGATCATGAACAACCTTCCTTCGGTAAACGTGGACCAGGACGGCAACCTTTCCCTCCGCGGGAACCAGAACGTGCGGGTGATGGTAGACGGCAAACTGTCTAACGTACCCGTGGCACAGTTGTTAAAACAAATTCCGTCCACCTCTATCAAAAAGATCGAGCTCATCACCAATCCGTCTGCCAAGTACAACCCGGAAGGGATGAGCGGAATTATCAATATCGTATTGCATAAAAATGCCAATATCGGCTTTAACGGGAATATCAACCTCGGACTTACCGAAGCCGAAGACGCCAAGTTCAATTCGTCTATTGACCTCAACTATCGCAACGGAAAATTCAATATATACGGTAACTACGGCAATAACATCGGCAAGTACAACAACAACGGGAGGCTTTTCCGCAGCGAGGAAAACCTCGAACAGAAGTTCTCTTTCCGCAACAACCGGAAGTCGCACATCTATAAGGTAGGTGTGGATTTTTACCTGAACGATAAGAACACCATTTCCGTCTTCACCAACCAGAACACCTTTGACGGCAAGAATGCCGGCGGAACGGACATTTTCTATCATGATGACGAAGCGAACAATCTTTTCCAGTCCATGAACGATGAAAACTCCAACCACAGCCAGCAATACAATTTCGATTACAAGCGGGATTTTGCCAAAGAAGGGCACAACATAGAACTGGAAGTGGACCACAACCGTTTTTCTGACGATCAGACTATCTATAACCGCTTCAGGGGGCCTTCGCAGTTCCCGGATTATACAGACAATACCGATACCGAAAGGGAGCAGACCACGGTAAACCTCGACTACGTAAACCCTTTGTCTGAAAAATCCAAACTGGAACTGGGTGCGGAAGCCCGGCTCTTTGAAACCAACCTGGATTTCAGTTCCACCGGAATGTCCTTCGATGCCGAAGGCGAACTGATTCCTACCCCCAGCACCGCTTTCGACTATGGCATGGACATCTATTCCGCTTATGCCACCTTCGGACAGAATTTCGACAAATGGTCATACCAGGTGGGCGCCCGTGTTGAAAATGTAGAAGTAAAGGCAGATACCAACGCGGTCCGGGCGTTTACCGACAAATATACCCAGGTATACCCTTCAGCATACGTAACGTATTCGCCGGGAGAAAAGAACCAGTATCAGGTAAGCTTCAGCCGCCGGGTAGACCGTCCGGGTATCGGCCAGGTGAACCCCATACGCAAATGGAGCACTCCGTTGATATCGGAATTCGGTAACGAAAGCCTGGAGCCCCAGTTTACAAATTCCGTAGAGGCCAACTATACCAGGCGACTGGACAAGGGGAGCATCACCGGGGGCGTTTTTTACCGAAGGATAGAAGACGAGATCAACCATGCCCTGTATGTAGACCCCCTGGATGAAAACAAGTTGATACTCACCTATGACAATTTTGACGACAACTCTTCCTACGGTATAGAAATATCCGGGAATTACAAGCCTTTAACATGGTGGAATTTCAACACCAGTTTCGACCTGTTTTCCCAGACCCAAAAGGGGTATGTGGGCACGGAATATGTAGAAGTGGACAATACGGCCTATAATTTCAGGATGAACAACAACTTTACGGTGACCAAAAAGCTGACCCTTTCCGTCTTCGGGTTCTACCGGGGCAGGAACAAATCCCTGCAATTCGACGCCAAGTCCATGTATTTTGTCAATACCGGGGCCCGTTATGCTTTCGCCGACGGCAAAGGAACCCTGAGTCTCAACATCAACGACATCTTCAATACCATGCGGTTTGCTTTTGACAGCGAAAGGCCTTTTGTACAGACCGGGAAATTCACCTGGGAGAGCAATTCCGTATACCTCGGATTGTCTTATCGTTTCGGAAGCGGTAAAAACAGGCAGGTACAACGGAAAAACAGGGACGACAACACCAAGGAAGGTGGCGGCATCATGTAAGTTAACCAAGATTTGATATGAAAAAAGAGCGTAGCACCGGATGTTACGCTCTTTTTTTGATTAAATTCAATACGCTATCCCGTTTCAATCAAAATAGGGAACTGTATCCCCGGAAATGACCTTCCGGTACAGCATTTCTATCTGGCTTTTCAGTATGCGGTCTTCCGAAAGTTCGGGAAGTGCATCCATTTTAAAATAATCCACATCCAGTACATCAAAACTTTTCTCCAGCTCTCCCGACAGCACCGTGCAGTGAAATACGATTTTATACACATAAAAAGGCTGTGGCGGATGCGGATGCATCTTTTTATCCATTACGGCCAGTAACCTTTCCGGCTTCACATTCAGTCCGGTCTCTTCCTGAAATTCCTTTACAATGGTTTCCGATGCCGTAAAACCTATATCGGCCCAACCACCGGGCAATGCCCATTTCCCGTCCGCACTTTCCCGCACCAATAATACTTCCTTCTCCGGTGAAAGTACCAGGCCACGTACGTCAACTTTAGCCGTGGGATACTCCTTCACAGGGGGAAACATCGGCCGGATATCTTCTTCCCTGTGCCCGGTATAGCGTCGAAACAACTCCATATTCAGGTCGCGGAGTTCCTCATACCGCTCTATATCATAATCGTCTTTGGCATATACAAGTCCCGTATCTGCAATGGCCTGTACCCGTTTTAACAGGTTTAAAATATCGTGCTTCATAATTTAAGGTTCCGTTATTTTTTCAAATTACTCCATTTCTTACAAAACATCCAAGGAAATCTATCGTTAACCGAATGTGAATGAAGTCGGAGGGGTAAATTTTAAAATTATACCTAATAGTAGTACTTTCGCAAAAAAAATACCGCCATATGCAAAACATTATAGACCGCTTTATCAGCTATGTAACCATCGACACCCAGTCCGACCCCGAATCTTCCTCCACCCCGAGTACCGCCAAACAATGGATACTGGCCAACAGGCTTGTGGAGGAACTGAAAGGCATAGGCATGCAGGATGTCTCGGTAGACGAAAACGGCTATGTCATGGCCACCCTGCCAAGTAATGTGGACCATGAGGTCCCGGTTATCGGTTTTATTTCCCACATGGATACTTCGCCCGATTTTAACGGGACCAACGTAAAGCCGCAGATCATCGAAAAGTACAACGGTAAAGACATTGTTTTAAACGAGGAAGAAAACATTGTCCTCTCCCCGCGGTATTTTGAAGACCTCCTGCAATACAAAGGACAAACCCTGATCGTAACGGACGGCACTACCCTGCTCGGAGCAGACGATAAGGCCGGAATTACCGAGATCGTAACCGCGATGGAATACCTGATTGACCATCCGGAAATAAAACACGGCAAAATACGCATAGCCTTTACCCCCGACGAAGAAATAGGACGCGGAGCAGGTAAATTCGACGTGGAAAAATTCGGTGCGGAATGGGCTTACACCATGGACGGCAGCGAGGTAGGCGAACTGGAGTATGAAAATTTCAATGCGGCCGGAGTCAAAATAAGGATACGGGGGAAAAGCGTTCACCCGGGCTATGCCAAGGGAAAAATGATCAATTCCCTGCTCATTGCCAACAAGTTTGCCAACATGCTCCCCCCGAATGAAATACCCCAGCGTACGGAAGGCACGGAAGGGTTCTTTCATTTTTACAGCATTAAGGGCGACATAGAAAATACGGTACTGGAAGGTATTGTACGGGATCACGATTTTGATAAGTTCGAGGCCCGTAAGGAGCTTTTACAGAAAATAACCAACGAACTGAATTTTAAGAACGGTAATGCCATAACACTGGAGATCAACGACCAGTATTACAACATGCGGGAAAAGATAGAACCCGTTTTCCATATCGTGGAAATCGCAGAACAGGCTATGAAAGATACCGGTATTGCCCCCATCATCAAACCCATCCGGGGAGGTACGGACGGTTCACAGCTTTCGTATATGGGACTGCCCTGCCCCAATATTTTTGCCGGGGGACACAATTTTCACGGGAAATACGAATACGTTCCCGTACAAAGCATGCAGAAAGCAGTGGAAATTATTGTGAAGATTGCTGAGCTTACGTCAGATAAATACCGGGAATAGATAATAGCCACGAAGGCACTAAGGCACCAAGTTTTCAAATCCGAGATTTATGGATTATAAACCCCTTTCACATCAGGAAGAAAGCATCGGCAAAGCCATAGTCAATGCCGCTTTCAAGATTCATAAGGCACTGGGGCCGGGGCTTTTGGAAAAGGTATATGAGGTCTCATAAACTTCGAAAGGCCGGGTTTCATGTAAGAAGGCAGGTAGATATTCCAATTAAATATGACGGTATTGTATTTGATGAAGGATTAAGGCTCGATCTCTTGATCAACGACTTGGTCATCGTGGAATTAAAAGCTGTAGATCAATTAAATGCCGTATGGGAAGCGCAGATCATAAGCCATTTAAAATTAACAGAGCTCAAATTGGGGTATCTGGTAAACTTTAATGTCCCTCTCATCAAACAGGGCATCAAAAGATACAGAAACTAAACTTAGTGCCTTCGTGGCAAAAAGAAAAAGCCACCTTCCGAAGAAAATGGCTTCTTATATCATAACATTATTAACCTTTATTTTTTGTTGTCTTTTGCAGCCGGTTTGGCATTTTTATCGGCCGCCGGGGCATTTAGCTTCGTGCTCATTTCCATGGAAATGGCAGAACGTTCGAACTTGATCTTCCCCGCCAGGGTTTCAATGATACATGAATTATCGCTGTCATTCAGGTCTATGACCTTTCCGTGCATACCACTCTTGGTGACTACCTTATCCCCTTTCTTCAGTTCGGCAGCAAATTTCTTTTCCTGTTTCTGACGTTTTATTTGCGGGCGGATCATAAAGAAATAGATCACCACAAACATCAATAAAAAGGGGGCCAGTGCATTAATTGATTCCATATTGTTGTTTAAATTTATACCTGAGGATTTATTTTCCCGGCTCTTCTACAAAAGCCTTGATCCTCACTTGTTCGCTTCCTTTTTCCGTGTTGGTCGTTACGGTTACTGTTTTGGTTACCTGGTTTATACCGGAGCCGTTATATTTTACCACTAGCTCTCCCTTTTCTCCCGGGGCAATGGGTTCGTCCTTGTGAAATTCAGGTACTGTACACCCACAGCTACTGCTGGCATCGGTGATCACCAGGGGAGCATCTCCGGTATTTGTAAATTCAAACACCGTCTCTACAGCGGTTCCTCTTTGTATGGTACCGAAGTCGTGTTCTTTTTTATCGAACTCCAATACGGGTAATTTTTTGGCAGCCTCGTCCCTCACTGCGGCCTGCGCCACATTTTCGGCTTTTATTTTTTTGGTAGCATCATTTTTACAGGAAGTAAAAACCGCTGCTACAAGTGCTATGGTCAAAACAACTCTTTTCATATCACCTTGTTATTTTTACGGATTATATTTAACTAATTAATTTCTGTTAAGGGCATAAAAGTAAGGATAATTACATTAATCCCCTTCCTACTTTGTTCAATTTATTCCGCGACTCGAAATCCTTGACCATCTTGTCCAGTATGCCATTTATGAAAATACTGCTCTTCGGGGTGGAATATTCCTTGGCTATTTCCAGGTATTCGTTAATAGTTACTTTTATAGGGATGGAAGGGAACCTCAAAAACTCACAGATAGCCATTTTTAACAGCACTTCATCCACTTCCGCGATCCTGTCGGTATCCCAGTTGGGGGTTTTCCCCGATATTTCCTGTTGCAGCATTTCTTCGCTGAGCACGGTTTTCCGGAAGAGCTCCCTTGAAAACATACGGTCTTCCTCATCCTTGTACAGACGGGGCAAAAAATAGCGTTCGCCATCAGAAGGTTTTACTTTCCGCAACGACTTCAGTATAAACGTATTTACAAGCGGGAGATCGTCCACCCAGGTAAGGTTGTAGTCTTCGATATAATCATACAGCTTATCGTTCGGTGCTATTATTTCCTTGTAGAACTTCTGTACAAATTCCTTGTCTTCCTTGAAAGAGGAGTGCCTGGTAGACATGTATTCTCTGTAAATGTCACTTTCTTCCAGGGCGTTGTACAACACCTTCACGTATTCTTCGTCGAGGTACCAGTTATCTAACTTCCGGGATTCCAGTTCGTCGGCAAGAAGGGTATTATTGGCCAGCAGGGCCAGCACTTTATTGTCCACAAACTTGCGATTGGGATTTTTTTCTTCTTCGGTAGCCAAATATTTTTTTCCGGAGGCCGTAAGCCTGTAAGCAGCCATTTTCCTGATCTCCACCAAAAGGCTGAGGAGTACCAGGTAAAGGATATACATATTCTCCAGACTCGTGGAAAGGAATTTTTCTTCCTTGTCCAGATCGGTTTTCTTCGCTTGGGTCAGTGCGTAAATCGACTGCATTACTTTAACGCGAATATGTCGTCTTGTTAACATATTAAAGAACCTGCCATTAAAAAATTAAGGCGAAAGAGATATTCTTCCGCCTTGCAAAAATAAGGGTTTCCAATTTCAAAATCCAAGTTTTTTATGTTACTAAATCGGATTTTGCCATATCTGTGGAAAATTTATGCTCCTTTTTCCTTCTTTCCGGCATCTATTCTGGCCTGTGCAATACGCAGGGCAGATTGATGGGTGGTGCATCCGTTTTCTTCGGAATGGGCAAAGATCTCCCCGGTAGTATTGTAAATATTTTCGGTTTTGCGCATGATCTCCTCCTTGTCATAACCTTCGAGTTCGGCATACACATTGATTATACCGCCGGCGTTGATAAGAAAGTCGGGGGCATACACTATCCCTCTTTCCTTCAGGATGGCACCGTGCTTGTTTTCATCGGCAAGCTGATTGTTGGCCGCCCCGGCGATAACCCCGGCCCTGATCCTGTAAACGGTATCGTCATTTATTGTGGCCCCGAGCGCACAGGGGGCATAGATATCAACTTCCGCAGCATACAGATCGTCTCCCGCATACACCACGGCTCCGTATTTTTCACTCAGTTCCCGGAGGCGGGCTTCATTAATATCCGTTATAAATACTTTTGCGCCTTCTTGGGTAAGGTGCCCCACAAGGGTTTCCCCTACGTGCCCCACGCCCTGTACCAGCACTTTTTTACCGTCCAGTTTGTCCGTACCGAATTTATACCGGGCAGCGGCTTTCATTCCCATATATACACCGTATGCCGTAACCGGTGAAGGGTTTCCCGCTCCTCCCCTGGATTCCGAAACCCCGGTTACATAAGGGGTCACTTCTTTTACCAGGTCCATATCGGCAGTTTCCATTCCCACATCTTCCGCGGTGATGTATTTACCGCCGAGCGAATTGACAAATGTTCCGAATTTCCGCATCAGTTCGGGGGTTTTCTGCGTCCCGGCATCACCGATAATCACCGCTTTTCCGCCCCCGAGGTTGAGCCCCGTAACAGCAGATTTATAGGTCATGCCCCGGGAAAGGCGCAACACGTCATTCAATGCCTCCCATTCGGTTTTGTAATTCCACATCCGGGTTCCGCCGAGTGCAGGACCCAATACTGTATTATGAATACCGATAATTGCTTTTAATCCTGTATCTTTGTCGTTACAGAATACAATTTGTTCATGATCGTTAAAAGAAAGTTGACCGAAAACCGGGTCAACTTTTTTAAGTTCGTCAGAACGTAAAATATCTGTCGTCATTATTCCTGGGTATTAGATGATTTCTATATTTTGATGATTTGATAAAATCACTATGCAAAAATATGTAAAAATTAAAGATATCTGAAAAAATAGCTGTCATAAATGACGATTTAGCAAAACAACCTTTCTTTTTTGATTTCTATGAAAGAATTAAAATACATTAACAAATACTTTAAAAAATATAAGGTAAAACTCCTTATCGGTATAATAATCACCATCATAGCCCGGATATTTTCGCTGGTAATGCCTCCTTATGTCAGCAAATCCATCGCTGCGGTAGAGGATTTCCTCTCCACTCCGGACGCAAACGAGGCAGCACTGCAATCCATCTTGCTCACCAACATCCTCATCATACTGGCTTCCACCCTGTTGTCTGCCTTTTTCACCTTTTTGATGCGGCAGACCATTATCAATATTTCGCGCTATATCGAGTTTGACCTCAAAAATGAAATATTCCGGCATTATGAAAAATTGTCGCTGAACTTTTACAAGAAAAACCGTACCGGAGACCTGATGAACCGCATAAGCGAAGATGTAAGCCAGGTACGCATGTACGCAGGGCCTGCGGTAATGTACAGCATACAGACCTTTACCCTGTTTTTATGCGTGGTACCCATTATGTTCTACAAATCGCCCATGATGGCCTTCTACAGTCTTATCCCTCTACCCTTCCTTTCCTATCTCATTTACAGGATAAGCAAAGTCATTCATAAAAGGAGTACGGTGGTACAGCAATACCTTTCCACCCTTTCCACTTTTTCCCAGGAAACTTTTTCCGGGATCTTTGTCATCAAAGCCTATGGTATAGAGCCCCGTATAAACCTCGAAACAGAGGTACTTGCCGAAGACGGGAAAAGGAAGAGCATGTCCCTGGCCCGTGTAAACGCCTGGTTTATGCCACTGATGACCCTGCTCATAGGAATAAGCAGCACCATAGCCATTTACGTGGGCGGTAATCAATATATTACAGGAGAAATAGAAAGCATTGGGATCATTGCAGAATTCATTATCTATATCACCATGCTCACCTGGCCGGTGGTCATTGTGGGCTGGCTGACCTCCACAGTACAACGGGCAGAGGCCTCTCAAAAACGGATCAATGAGTTTCTGAACACCGTGCCCCAGATACAGAACCACAACCCGAAACCCACCCCGGTCGGCGGGAAAATAGAATTCAGAAATGTTTCTTTTACCTATGAGGACACTAACATTACGGCCCTCAACAACCTGTCTTTTACCCTTAGCCGCGGGGAGACCCTGGCAATTATAGGCAAGACCGGCTCCGGAAAATCCACGATACTGGATCTTATCAGCAGGCTCTATGATGTTCCGGAAGGGGAGGTCCTTATCGACGATGTCCCCTTGAAAGAACTGAACCTCTATGACGTACGAAAAGCCATAGGTGCCGTCCCCCAGGAAGCCTTCCTGTTTTCAGACAGCATAAAGAACAATATCAGGTTCGGCAAGGCGGATGCAACAGACCAGGAGGTCATCGATGCGGCGAAACGGGCAGAGGTGCACAAAAACATTATGAAATTCACCAAAAAGTACGATACCGTACTGGGTGAACGGGGCATTACCCTGAGCGGGGGACAGAAACAACGGGTTTCCATTGCCAGGGCATTACTCAAGGACCCTGAAATCTTCCTGTTTGACGATTGCCTCTCCGCGGTAGATACCGAAACCGAAGAAAAGATATTGAAACACATTAATAAAGCGTCCAAAGAAAAAACCACCATTATCGTGAGCCACAGGGTATCTTCGGCCCGGAATGCCGATAAGATCATAGTCCTCGAGAATGGTTCCATCTCCCAGCAAGGTACTCATAATCAACTTATAAATACTGAAGGACCTTACAAAGAATTGTATCTGAATCAGCTTTCGGAAAAAGAAATGTAAGTTTTTTGTTGCTTCATTTCATTTTTTTTCACATTTTTGGTTCTGTTTAACTATACAACATAATTTTAAGATTAGAGGGATTATGAGTGAAAAAGGTTTACTAGAGAAAGATGAAATATTCTCGAAAGTTTTACGAGCCGGAAGGAGAACTTATTTTTTTGATGTAAGGGAGACCAAAGCTGGAGATTACTACCTCACTATTACGGAGAGTAAAAAGTTTACACATGATGACGGTTCTTTCCATTACAAAAAACACAAGATCTACCTGTACAAGGAAGATTTCAGTGCATTCAGGGAGATCCTGGCGGAAATGACCGATTACGTTATAGAAGAAAAAGGAGAAGAAGTAATTTCCGAACGCCATCAAAAAGACTTTAAAAAAGAAACTCCCGATTCTAACGGAGAATCTTCATCCGACAATTTTACAGATCTTAGTTTTGACGACATTTAAAGCGTTAAAACTTTTCTAAAACGACCAGCCGCTTCCTTAAAAAGAAGCGGTTTTTTTATATTTACAACCTGCTAACTAACACAATCATGAAAAAATTAACACTACTACTTCTCGTCGTGGGACAGTGTATTTTTGCACAAAATACCGTAAACCTCGATTATTACCTGCCACAAAACACAACTTATAATTCCGATATCCCCACACCGGAAAGTGTTATAGGACACGAAGTGGGGGAATGGCATGTCTCCCATGACAAACTGATAACGTACATGAAGACACTGGCCGGGGCTTCCAACCGGATCTCCCTGGAAAACCGGGGGACTACTTATGAAGGGCGCCCGCTCCTCCTCCTCACCATAACGTCACCGGACAACCACCGGAACATTGAAAATATCCGCAAACAACATATAAAACTCACCGAATCCGGAAGCGGAAGCCTGGATACACAAAACATGCCCGTTGTGGTTTACCAGGGTTTTTCCATTCACGGCAACGAACCGAGCGGCTCCAATGCCGCCCTGGCCTTGGCTTATTACCTCGCCGCCGCGGAAGGTGCCGGGATAGAAGAAATGCTCAGCAACACCATTATCCTTTTCGACCCCTGTTTTAACCCCGACGGGCTACAGCGTTTTGCCTACTGGGCCAATACCAACAGGAGTAAAAACCTCAACCCGGATAACAACGAAAGGGAATATCACGAGGTATGGCCGGGGGGAAGGACCAATCATTACTGGTTTGACATGAACCGCGACTGGCTCCCCGTTCAACTGCCCGAAAGCCGGGCAAGAATTGCGACTTTTCACCGCTGGCTGCCCAATATCCTTACGGACCATCACGAAATGGGGACCAACTCCACCTTCTTTTTCCAGCCCGGCGAACCTACCAGGGTGCATCCCCTCACTCCCGAAATGAACCAGGAACTCACCAAACAAATCGCCACGTTTCACTCAAAAGCCCTGGACAAGATAGGCTCGCTCTATTTTTCCGAAGAAAATTATGACGATTTTTATTACGGCAAGGGCTCTACCTTCCCCGATATCAACGGGAGCATAGGCATCTTATTCGAGCAGGGCAGTTCCCGGGGCCATGTACAGGAAAGCGATAACGGGCTGCTCACCTTTCCCTTTACCGTAAGGAACCAGTTTACCACGGCCCTGTCCACCCTCGAAGCCGCCAATAACCTGCGACAGCAACTGCTCGATTACCAACGTGAATTCTATACCGATGCCCGGGACGAAGCCACCGGAAACAAGGGGAAAGCCATTGTATTCGGCGATGAAAAAGACGCTGCCAAAGCCTATCACCTGGCCGAAATATTAAAACGCCATAAAATAAAAGTTTACGATATAGCCCGGGATTTCACCGAAGGGGACAAACACTACAAAAAAGGCTATAGCTATATTGTTCCCCGGAACCAGAAAAACAGCAGGCTCATCGATGCCATGTTCGAGACCCGCACGGAATTTACAGACAGTCTTTTCTACGATATCTCCGCATGGTCCTTCCCCCTGGCCTTCAACCTGGACCACCACGAAACAAATTTTTCTCATGCCGATGAAACACATTCCGGGATCAGTCTGAGAGAAGGCCGTGTCAGTGACAAAAGTAATTATGCCTACCTGTTCGAATGGCACGAATACTACACCCCCGGGGCACTCTACCGGATTCTCCGCAAAGGGATCAGGGCCAAAGTAGGGAAAACGCCTTTTTCGATAGAGAACAAGGCGTATGACTACGGTACGATAATGATCCCCGTACAGAACCAGGAGATGGACAGCGAAGCACTCTATGCGTTCTTACAGAAAGTTGCCGGGGAGAGCCATATAACTATCAATGGAGTATCTACCGGGCATGCCATAGGCATCGACCTGGGCAGTAACCAGTTTGAAACCCTTGAATTACCAAAGGTAGCATTACTCACGGGGAATGGAATTTCTCCTTATGACGCCGGGGAAATATGGCATCTTTTTGACCAGCGTTACGATATTCCCGTCACCAAGATCGACGAGAGCTACCTGAACCGGGTTGAGCTGGACAAATACAACATTTTTATCCTTACCAATACCTGGGGAAGCCTGGACAGTGATATCAAAAAGAAGCTGGAAAACTGGGTCAATGCCGGCGGCGTGCTTATCGGTTACAGGAATGCCATAAACTGGCTTAAAAAGAATGAGTTCATAACCCCTGAACTCCGGGAAACGGAAATCACGGCAAAAGACATTACCTATGAAGAACGGCGCGATTTCCACGGCGCCCAGGTAACGGGCGGCGCAATTTTCGAAGCCGAAATCGACCGGTCGCATCCCGTAAATTTCGGGTATAAAAACAACCGGATACCGCTTTTCAGGAACACGAATATCTTTATCGAACCTGACGAACAAAGCTATAACAATCCCATCAGATACACGGAAGATCCGTTGCTGAGCGGGTATATTTCCGAAGAGAACCTCGAACAATTAAAAGGTTCGGTACCCTTCAAAATACAACGGTCAGGAGACGGTAAAGTAATTATCTTTACCGACAACACCAACTTCAGGGCATTCTGGTACGGCACCAATAAACTCCTGATGAATGTGGTTTTCTTCAACGAACTCATGTAGGCAGCAACACTCCCGACCCGGGAGCACACGGCATACGGCATAAAAAATACGGGCCGGGTAGCATTAGCCTATCCTGAGCCCGTTTTTTATTTTAAAGTCCGGAGACAGTAATACCACATCACCTTCATCTCCCACTGCTCCTACCACCAGGCATTCGCTCATAAAGTTGGCGATCTGCTTTTTGGGAAAGTTCACCACAGCTACGACCTGCCGGTTGAGCAGGTCTTCCTTGGCATACCGCTTTGTGATCTGTGCCGAAGATTTCCGCATGCCTATCTCATCACCAAAATCAATCACCATCTGGTATGCCGGTTTACGGGCCTTGGGAAAATCGTTCACTTCCACAATGGTCCCCACACACATCACCACTTTTTGGAAATCGCCCCAGGATATTTCTTTCATAGTAAGCCTCTTTTAAATGAAGAGCCAAACTTAAAACAAGAAATTCCTAAATCCAAACGGTTTTACACCGGGTTGAGCAACCGGCAGTAGTGATGCGACCGTATTCCGTTCTCCTTGCGCAATCACGGAATGTCGCGTACTAATTACCGAATACCCGGATCAATGGATGCGAAGTTTATCCATCATCTCCCTGGATATATTTCCCGAATATACGCCATAAGCATCCAACAGGAGCCCGCGTTCACCTTTGGCCGTTTCTATCGCGTAAAGTACCGAATTGTCATCCGGGTTGGTATTCCCTTCAAAACGGTACATTTGCAACACATTGAGATCTTCTGCAGGGATATGGCTGTTTTTCTCTTTGTTCTTTACTCCTTTGTCCTGAAGGTTATAATCCTGTGTAAAACCTTCCTTTTTGAGCTCCTCAATGGCTTCGGACAAGGTCTCATAGGCATTTTTCATGGTTTCAGCGTTTATAGTTCCTACTTAGATTTCTTTAAAGTTACGAATAAACCCTTTTCAAAACCAATATTTTACGTCTTTTTAAATAACTCACTCCGTACTGAAAAGGACAGTGGTTTAGTAAGCGATAAAATTGCGATTTAGTTACTGGTTATTAAGTTATTCGGTTACTTAGGCAGTACCCATTAACTCATTAACTTAATAACCCACTCCATACCGAAAGAGACAGCGGTTAAGCAAGTAAAGAAATTGTGATTTAGTAACTCGTTATTAGACTATTAGGTTACTTAGGCAGTACTCATTAACTCAATAACTCATTAACTTAATAACTCACTCCGTACTGAAAGAGACAGTGGTTTGGCAAGCGATAAAATTGCGATTTAGTTACTGGTTATTAAGTTATTCGGTTACTTAGGCGGCACACATTAACTCATTAACGCATTAACTTAATAACTCATTAACTTAATAACCTGTCACCCCGGAAAAGAAAAACGGGATACGCGAAACCTCCTGTCCATTTGTCCTTCATACTTCAAATTTGTAACTTAGTGCCTCCTTAATTTTTCCGACCGTTGTATACGGTCGGAACGGAAAACAAATATTTTTTCAGCGCTTAAAATAACAGGAAATGGCAAGAACACCCAGTAACATGCTTCCCCTTGGCACCAAGGCACCGGATTTTGAACTTCCGGATACGGTTTCCGGAAAAAATATATCGCTGTCCGCGGTTCGCGGGAAAACGGCCACCGTGATCATGTTTATCTGTAATCACTGCCCGTTTGTAAAACACGTCAACACGGAAATCGCCGCGATTGCCAAAGCGTATACTTCCCGGGGTATCGGCTTTGCCGCTATTTCCAGCAATGATGCGGAAAACTATCCTGACGACGCTCCCGAACTTATGACCAGGAATGCGCAGGAACAGGGTTTCACCTTCCCTTACCTGTATGACGAAACCCAGGAAGTTGCAAAAGCCTATGATGCCGCCTGTACGCCGGATTTCTATGTTTTTGACCGGGACCTTAAGCTCGTTTATCGCGGGCAACTCGACGATTCGAGACCGGGAAACGGCATCCCCGTAACGGGTAAAGACCTCAGGGCCGCCCTCGATGCCCTCAGCAACGGAGAAAAAGTCTCCGAACACCAAAAGCCAAGTATAGGATGTAATATCAAGTGGAAGAAATAGACCAGCCGGAAAAAGGCACAGAAATAACAATCGTTCGGTGTACCCCCGAAAATATTGACACCGTTGTACGCATAGGCCGCTGTTCCTATAAGCAACATTATCTTCACATATGGAAAGACAAAGGGGGCTTTTATATGGAAAAGAACTTCAGCAGGAAAGCCGTTGAGAATGATCTTCAAAACCCGGACTTCGGTTATTTCCTGGTTTGTTTTGAAAAACAGCCGATAGGCATCCTCAAAATAGTAAAAGACCATACTCTGGTGGGCTATAGGGCCGCAGAAGCCCTGGAAATCGAAAAAATATATATTGTCCGGGAAGCGGCAGGTAAAGGTGTTGGAGACAGGGTAATGGATTTTGTAAAAGATTATGCCCGCAAACTCGGTAAAAAGGTAATCTGGCTGAATGTCATGGATACCAGCCCTGCCCTGGCATTTTACAAAAAATCGGGATTCCGGCCCGTGTTCCGGTATACGATGAATACCATGGATTTTCCTCCCATTAAAGAAGAATACCGGGGCATGACCCGAATGAAATTGTTGCTCTAAAGCCAGCCTTTCCGCTCCAGGAGGTTTTTGATATGGGCATAATGATGATTGCTGTGCCACGCATATATACCGATGTTTTCGGCAAGCGACACCTCCCTGTGCCCGGCGGGATGCACAAATACCCGCTCCAGATCGGCCTCTGACAGTCCTTTCAGGAGATAAACCCATTTGGCATGCAGCGCCTCCAGGGCTTGTAAAGACAGTGCTACGGGAGCGGATGTGGTGTCGGGTAACCCGGCCCACCGGTCTTCGTAATACGCTTTTATTACCGGTTGATCTTCCGTCAATGTCCATTTAAAGCGAACATAACTGTTAACATGACTGTCGTACAGGTGGTGTACTACCTGACGAACGGTCCATCCGCCTTCGCGATAAGGAGTGTCCAGTTGTGCATCCGTAAGCCCGGTGACCTGTTTCCTCAGACGGGCCGGAAAGTTTTCCAGTATACCTGTCCACTCTTTTATATGCGCACCGGTTATGACCTCCGGCCTGTCAAACTTCCCTATCGGGTATTGCAGTGCTTCCATAGCTGTGTTTTTTTACAACTCAAAATTAGAAAAGTTATCCACAGTACGGTGTTATTTGAAGCTATTTTTTGCCCGGCCCGGCCATTAACAAATATTTTACAGGGAAAATTTCATTATCTTGTTTTAGTCTAGTAACTTTATAGGCTAAATAGTTTAATTAAAAAAAGCGAAACATGAGTACAATAAGACTGGGAGACAAAGCTCCGAATTTTCAAGCACAGACCTCCGACGGGGAGATCGATTTTTACGAATACCTGGGAGACGGCTGGGGGGTTTTATTTTCCCATCCGGCAGACTATACCCCCGTTTGCACAACCGAACTGGGCGCCGTAGCCAAGTACAAAAAAGAATTTGATAAACGCAATGTAAAAGTACTGGCGCTCAGCGTTGACGGAGTAGAAGCACACAAGGGCTGGATCAATGACATCAACGAAACACAGAACACCACGGTCAACTTTCCGCTTATTGCGGATGAAGACCGGAAAATAGCCACCCTTTATGACATGATACATCCCAACGCGGATGCTACGGCTACGGTACGTTCCGTTTATGTGATAGGACCGGACAAAACGGTAAAACTCATGATCACCTATCCCGCATCAACGGGAAGAAACTTTGAAGAGTTGCTCCGGGTTATCGATTCCCTGCAGCTAACCCAGTATCACAAGGTGGCTACACCTGCCAACTGGAAACACGGGGAAGAAGTGGTTATTGTACCTGCGGTTTCCAATGAGGAAGCCAGCGGCATATTCACCAAAGGGTTCCGGGAAGTGAAACCTTACCTGAGAATGACACCCCAGCCCAATCTTGATTAAGTAAAATCTAAGAATGTCCTTTAAAAAGTAACTAAACTGTCATTTCTAAAATTAACGTTTTGGCAACCGCATCAATTGAAATGACGTTCACTATATCGTCTCCCGATAATCCCGATAATTATCGGGATCGGGAGACGCTTCTCTGCGATGTGCAGGGAATTTCCCTAACACGTCATTGGTAGCGAAGTCGGAAAACATATTAAGCCTCCCGACTTCGCCCGAGCTGGCAGAAACAGGGGCTATAAGTTACTTTTTAAGGGACACCCTTTTCATAGCTTCGGTATTTGTATTCCTTAACTTACCTTCACCAGTTCCACATCAAAGACCAGTGTGGCATCCGGAGGAATTACCCCGCCCGCACCACGGCTTCCGTAGGCAAGCTGGGGAGGGATCACCAGGCGGGCCTTGTCTCCGGTATTCATCAGTTCTATGCCCTGCTCCCAGCCGGGAATTACCTGTCCGGCTCCCAACCGGAAATCGATCGGCTGGTTCCTTTGATATGAGGAATCGAACACACTGCTGTCCGTAAGCATTCCTTTATAATGTACGGAAACGGTTTTTCCTTTTTCCGCCTTGTCCCCATTGCCTTTTTCCGTGATCTTGTACCACAATCCGCTGTCGGTACGGTCAAGGCCTTCCGTAAACTTTTTCAGGGCCGCTTCCTTCTTCTTCCTTTCCGCTGCGAGACGTTCTTCCTTCGAAGCTTCAAATTCCCGGAATGCCCCTACGGCATCCCAGCTTTCCGCTTCCTCTCCTACCCTGATGATCTCCAGGCTTTCTATTACGTCGCCCTGGGCAATCGTATCCACGATATCCTGGCCGCTTTCAACAAAACCGAATACGGTGTGTTTATCGTCCAGCCAGGCTGTTTCCACATGCGTTATAAAGAACTGGCTGCCATTGGTCCCCGGACCTGCGTTGGCCATGGAAAGCACACCGGGTCCGTTGTGTTTTAAATCGCGATGGAACTCATCGTCAAACTGATATCCCGGACCTCCGGCCCCCGAACCCTGAGGACAACCGCCCTGTATTACAAAATCGGGGATCACACGGTGAAACGTGAGTCCGTCGTAATAGGGCTGCCCCTGGGGCTTTGCCTTGTTTTCCAGTTTTCCCTCGGCGAGGCCGACAAAGTTACCGACAGTCCCCGGGGTTTTATCGTGAGTGAGTTTTGCAAGGATTTCCCCTTTTGTCGTATTGAATTTGGCGTAAATACCGTTTTGCATGATCCTTCTGTTTTTTTAATGTCCGCCAAATATAAGCATATTTTAAGAGCCCCGCCCATGCCTGCCGCAAAAGGCCTCATCGCAGATCCACACCTCAACGGCCAATACTTCTACCGACAAAAAGTCAAAACACAACCCTGCCAGCATAATTGTCACAATCCCCCCTCCAAAACGTCGTTTATACACCCTTCGCCCCTAACTATCTGGTTGTATATTTGTTATATACTTTTAACCTGAACAACAAATCAATACTTACAGCAACCGAAAACCAGATAAAAATGAAAACGGACAACACCCAAAAGATCATCCCTAACCTTTGGTTTGATACAGAAGCCGAAGAAGCCGCAAATTACTATACCTCGGTTTTTAAAAATTCGGGGACAGGTAAAATTACCCGATACGGTAAGGAAGGTTTCGAATTTCATCAAAAACCGGCGGGAACGGTAATGACCCTGGAATTTGAAATTGAAGGGTATAAATTCACAGCCCTGAACGGCGGCCCCCAGTTCAAATTCAATCCTTCGGTATCTTTTTTTGTTACCTGCGAAACCGGAACGGAAACGGAAACACTCTGGAAAAACCTTACCGAAGGAGGTATGGTCCTGATGCCCCTTGACAAATATCCGTGGAGTGAAAAATACGGTTTCGTGCAGGACCGTTACGGCGTTTCCTGGCAGGTAAGTCTCGGTAAAATTTCCGATGTCGGTCAGAAAATCACGCCCTGCCTGTTGTTTGTCAATGAAAATATGGGACAAGCCGAAAAAGCACTGAAACATTACACCGGGATCTTCACCCCTTCCGCCGTAGATGGTATTCTCAAGTACGGCTCGGGGGAAGAAGCACCGGAAGGCATGGTAAAACACGCACAGTTCAGCCTTCTCGGTGAAAAATTCATGGTCATGGACGGTGCCGGGGAACACCATTTTTCCTTTAATGAGGCCATTTCCTTTATCATAGACTGCAAGGACCAGAAAACGGTAAATGACTACTGGGATAAACTTACCGAGGGCGGAGACAAAAAAGCACAGGCCTGCGGCTGGCTCAAGGACAAGTTCGGACTTTCCTGGCAGGTTGTCCCTTCCGTACTGGCCGAAATGCTGGAGGACGAAAATACCGAAAGGACCAGCAGGGTAACACAGGCCCTGTTACAGATGAAAAAGCCGGACATCCGGAAGCTGAAAGAAGCATATCATTACGACCAAAGCCACGCATAGTTAAAACAAGATTATGGCAAAGACAGATTTCAGGACCGTTGAAGAATACCTTGATACGCTTTCGCCGGACATCAGGGAAATTGCGGAAAAGCTCCGGCAAACCATCCGCAAAGCGGCGCCGGAAGCAAAAGAGGTCATCAGCTACCAGATGCCGACTTATAAACTCGGTAAAATCCTGGTGCATTTCGCAGTTCACGAAAAGCATATCGGTTTTTACCCCACTCCTTCGGCCATCAATGCATTTGCAGATGAGCTCAAAAGTTATAAAACTTCCAAGGGCGCTGTGCGGTTTCCCCAGGACCGCCCTTTGCCACTCGGACTCATTACCCGGATCGTAAAATTCAGGGTAAAGGAAAACACCAAAGGTTAAAATAAACGGCAATACCGATGAAATTAAAAACCATGTGTTATGCATTCTGGAAAATATAGACCTCTGTGGCCCCAAGACCATACTTTCTGAAGTCGGCGGCATAAAATTCCACATTATCGTACCGCCCGAACAAGTATTCGAGCTCTGTTTTCAGCACGCCTTCCCCTACACCGTGTATAAACACCACCTTTTGTATGCGTTTCCTGATGGCAAATTCCAGTTGTCGCCTGGCGGTGTCCAGCTGTAGGGTGAGTATATCGTGATTGGTCATCCCCCGGGCGGAAGGCACAAGCTGATGAATGTGCAGGTCTACTTCCATTCGGGGAGCATTCCGTTCCCTGGGCTTTACCGTTATCTTTTTTTTCCGGCGGATACTTTCCTTTTCGGCGAGGTGTTTGTCCACATCCAGGGGAGCCTTTCGGAGCAGTAAAGGGTCGTTGATTTTTATAACCTCATCCGGGGATACTTCAAGTTCAAACCCGTCTTCCGTAAGTATGTAAAGTGTCCCGCCCCTTATGGCCGTCACTTCCCCCGCCAGCGAATCATCTATGGTTTCCACCCTGTCTCCAACCTGTATGTCCGTCATTTTTGGTCGTGTTGTGTTGTCTCTTCTCCCTGCCCGTTCCGCTTCCACCGGTCGTCTTCATTTTCCTGTTTCCCTTCGGAATTGTCGGTCCCCTCTTCTCTGGGGTTGTCTTTCACCCACCGGGTCGTTGCCTTGTAAAGCCCGAACATAAGCAACACAAAGCCGAGGATCAGAAAATAAGGATGTTCCCTGTTTTCCTTTCCCTGTTCTACAAACACCAGTATTCCGCCGGCCAGTATCACGGCAAAATACAGTATGCGTTGATTTTTAGCGCTCATCCTTACTTTTTCTCAAAAATAATATTAATTTAGATTCCAGAAGACAAATACCATATCGATTTTGGACGCCGAAAAATACATGCTCCCGTGCATAAGCAAGCGAATCCTGGGTTTTGACTGTCCAGGATGCGGGCTGCAGCGTTCAATGGCACTGATCCTGGAGGGAGATTTTGCGGGGGCTTTTAAGATGTACCCCGCCATCTATCCGTTATTATTTCTCTTTTTATTTCTCTTTCTCGACATGGTCTGGAAGAAACAGAATCTTTCCAGGCTAACTTCGGGGCTGGCCATTGTCAGCGTAACATTTATCCTGTGCAACTACATCCTTAAATTCTTATAACCTTTAAATTATGGAAAAACAAAAACTACCAAATGCAACGCTTATCCTTGTTTTAAGTATACTTTCCCTTGTGTGCTGTTGTTTTTACGGGGTAGGTATTATTCCGGCCGTCATCGCCCTGGTACTTGCCAATAAATCCGTAAAGCTGTACAAGGCCGAACCGGAACTCTATGACAACTACAACAATGTAAAAACAGGAAGGATCATTGCCATTATAGGTATTGTGCTCAACATTGCCTGTATCGTCTATATGATAATAATGATCGCCACAATTGGTTTTGACGGAATCATGGAGCAATACAGGTTAATGCAGGAGCAATACCAGTAATGTTTTAAATGTTTCAGTGGAAGAAAGACCGGATCAGGGACAAAGGTTATGGGATTTTTCCTTTGTTGTAAGTTTCCGGTTTTGGTTTTGCCGCGGATACACGAATGTTTTTTGAGTTGAATCTTGCAAATGAGGTTGTATTTTAGGTATTTGGTTATTCAGTTATTTAGGCATCACGCATGAACTGAATAACTCAATAACCTGTTAACCCGACAACAAGACCATAATTTTTCACATTACTCAAAAATCGCAAGTCGTACCTCTTATGTCCTGCTGCCTTAGGTCTGAACTCCTACAATGTCCACAACTTTTAGGATTGATCCGAAAGACCTCCCATGCCGGATAACCACCTGGCACTGGCCATCGTCAGCACGCTTTTATGCTGTATGCCGCTGGGTATAGTGAGTATTGTCTATGCTTCCAGGGTAAAGGCATATATGAACGGTAATTACAATGAAGCCCGGAGAGCGTCTAAAAATGCAAAGATATGGGCACTGGTCTCTATCGGTTCTGTTTTCGGAATTACGGTATTACTATTCCTGTTTTATCTGTTGCAAACAATGCTCGCCCTGGCTTTTTTCGCTGTGTTCGAAAGCGGAGGTTATGGCTGATCGTGAAGCATATTTATTCATAAAAGAGGGAGGGACCGGTTTTGAACACCGCCCCTCTCTTCTTTTTATACCTTTTAAAGCACCTTCCGTATATCCCGCACAAGCTGTTCCAGGCCGTTTACTTTGATTTCCAGCATGGCTTCCAGTTGCTGCCCCAACATTCCCCGCGGAAAGCCCTTTTGCTTGAACCACACCAGGTAATATTCCGGAAGGTCGGTAATATAACTATCCTTGTATTTGCCGAACGGCATTCTGGCCCGGGCCAGTTTTACCAGGAATTCCCTGCTGTATTCCATTTCCATCGCATACGTGTTTATGCATACAAAATTAACTTTTCGCCGCAAACATATAAACTAAAGGGAACCGCTTATGAAATTGATCCTTATTTTAACACCTTTCACCCTAAATTAAGAAAAACCTCTCATCTATTTAACATTATATTTCAAAAAACACTAAATTTGATAGTATTCATTTTACAAAATGCTACCCTTACACCTTTATTTTTTAATAAATGTAATAATCACGGTATTCTCATATAAATCGATCAGAGGTCCGGCCACAACGGTGTGATTGTCGTCTCTGCGGATAAAGAGGAAATACCGGATATTATTTATCAACCAGGGTCCTGACCCGTAAAATGTTAATTCTATGAAAAAAATTTTAGCTGAGTTCATCGGAACTTTCTGGCTGGTGCTGGGAGGTTGCGGAAGTGCGGTACTGGCCGCAGCATTTCCCCAACTGGGAATAGGTTTACTTGGGGTATCCCTTGCATTTGGTCTCACCGTACTGACCATTGTTTACAGCCTGGGACATATTTCCGGGGCTCATTTAAACCCCGCCGTATCTGTCGGGCTATGGATAGGCGGACGTTTTGATGCCCGGGAATTACTCCCTTATATTATTGCACAGATACTGGGCGGGCTGGCCGCTGCGGGAATCCTCTATGTAATTGCCACGGGAAACGGTAGTGAAATAGGCAGTTTTGCTGCGAATGGCTACAATGAACATTCCCCCGGGGGATACAGCATGAATGCCGCACTGCTCACCGAAATTGTAATGACCTTTATGTTTCTCATCATTATCCTCGGGGCTACCGATAAAAAGGCCCCGGCAGGGTTTGCGGGTATTGCCATCGGCCTCGGGCTCACCCTTATCCATCTTATCAGTATCCCCGTGACAAACACCTCCGTAAATCCCGCGCGCAGTATCAGCCAGGCCATCTTTGTTGGTGACTGGGCATTGCAGCAATTATGGCTCTTTATTGCTGCACCTGTTGCCGGCGCCATTCTGGCGGGACTCGTATACCGGTTGTTACAGGGAAAAAACAATGAATAAATACTATAACAGTGTGCCTGTCAATGAAAAGCGGCAGGCACATCAACAATAACACCAAGTAGTAAAAAGTTTTGTGGCCCTTGTGGTTTTCCATAATCATGGACTTTATCTTACCACAGAGGTGTGCTGCAAAGCAGGCCCAGGTTACCACAGAGCACTGTACAAAACTTAAAAGTATAGAAAGAAAGTTATTGAGAAGGTACGGGACTATTTACAATAATGCCCCTATTATCTCTTCTATGGAAATGTTCTCGGCCTCGGCCTTGTAGTTTTTGATCACCCTGTGCCTCAGAATACCGTTGGCCACAGCCTTTACATTTTCGATATCGGGAGAAAATTTTCCGTTTACCGCCGCATGGGCCTTAGCTGCCAGCACCAGGTTTTGCGATGCCCTGGGCCCCGCACCCCAGTCTACGTACTCTTCCACTATCTTTTCGGACTGTCCGTTTGCGGGCCGGGTCTTACCTACCAGCCTTACCGCGTATTCCACTACATTATCGGCTACGGGAATCCTACGTATAAGGTGTTGTATTTCTACCATCTCCTTTGCGGTAAACAGGGGGGATACCTTTACTTCCCTGTCCATTGTGGTCGATTTTACCACATTTACTTCTTCTTCAAAAGAAGGATAATTTAAAGCTATGGCAAACATAAACCTGTCGAGTTGTGCTTCGGGAAGCGGATATGTCCCCTCCTGTTCGATCGGGTTTTGTGTGGCAAGGACAAAATACGGAAGGTCCAGTTTGTAATTATCCCCGGCTACGGTCACCGCTCTTTCCTGCATGGCTTCAAGCAGGGCAGCCTGTGTTTTCGGTGGCGTACGGTTTATTTCATCGGCCAGGATTATATTGGCAAACACCGGCCCCTTTATAAATTTGAATTCCCTGTTGGCATCCAGTATTTCACTCCCCAGGATATCGCTCGGCATAAGGTCGGGAGTGAATTGTATACGTTTAAAATCCAGTCCCAGGGCATCTGCAATGGTTTTGATCATCAGGGTCTTTGCCAGTCCGGGAACGCCGATAAGCAGGGCATGCCCGCCGGAATATATGGCAAGCAGCACCTCTTCAATGACCGCTTCCTGCCCGATTATAACTTTGGCAATTTCTTGTTTCAACTCCCGGTGCTTTTCAACCAGGTTCTTCAAAGCGGAAACGTCAGACATAAAGTTTTGGATTTGAGGTGTTTTTTTATGAATCAAATTTTAAATACATAATCTCAGAAGTATCACCGGGCACGGGTACATCTTACTCCTTCAGCCAGTTGTTGGAGAAATCGCAGCCCTTGTAATCGGAATTCACCATAATGTAGGTATCTTCTATGGTATCTTCCATCCATTCCCTTATGGCCTTTATTTGTTTTTCCTTGAGGGCAAGTTCTTTTATTTTCAGGTAATCCTGTACATAATCGGCCGTATGTTCATCATACCTGTTGGTCACCTTTAATATTTTAAATGTGATCTTTCCCGGTCTTTTCGGGTCTTCTTCTTTATAAACCCGCGATACTTCACCGGTCTTCAGGTCACTTACCTGGCTGTACAGTGAAGGATCGAGTTTGGTAAGCTCAAAACGGGTGTCCATATTGCTGGGATTACGCAACTGCCCGCCCTCGAACTTGGTTTCCTTTTCATCGGAATACTCCCTGGCGGCATCGGCAAAGGACACTTCGTCGTTCACTATTTTTTGGCGTACTTTATCCAGTTCTTCCCGGGTTTCGTCCAGGGTTGCCTGCGGGATCTCCGGTATAAGGAGAATATGTCTCAGGTCCAGCTCCTGTCCCATTATTTTATCAATCTTTATGATATGCCATCCGAAGTCGGTTTCAAAAGGCTCGGATATCTCCCCTTCCCGGAGACTGTAGGCCACATCAACAAATTCCTTGGCAAAACCGGTCTGTTTGGTGATGTGGTAAAAACCGCCCTTGGAACTGGAACCGGGGTCCTTGGAATACAAAATGGCCTTGGTGGCAAAACTGGCCCCGTTTTCTTCGATATCGCGCTTCATTTCATTCAGTCTGTTCACCACTTTCTGTTTCTCCGCTTCGGGTACATCCGGTTCTTTTACGATCTGTGCTATTTCAAGTTCTGCTCCGAACACCGGGCGCTCATCTTCCGGAAGTTTGTTAAACCACTGGCGTACTTCTTCGGGGGTGATCTCTATTTCGTCCACCACTTTGCTTTGCATTCTCTCGGCAAGTGCGCGCACTTTGTTTATCTGAAACAGTTCTTCCCTGAAACTTTCCTCGTCCGATTTTTTGTAATAGGACAGCAGGTTTTCCATGGTACCCACCTGGCTCACCAGGTAATTCAGCTGTTGCTCGGTCTGTGCCATAACCTGCTTGTCAGACACCTCCAGGCTGTCCTGTATGGCCTGGTGTGCATACAGTTTATCTTCCATAAGCTTTCCGAGCAGCTGGCAACGGGTAATGTCCTTTATGGACACGCCCTGGTTCTGAAGGTCGATATAGCTTTTGTCGATATCCGATTCGAGGATGATATAATCGCCCACAACCGAAACGACCCCGTCTACCTTGGTCCTTTCTTCAGACACTTCCGTATTTTCCTCATCTTCCGCAACTGCTTCCTGTATCGTCATATCGGTTTTCTGCACAATGGCCGTACTGTCCTGTTGTATCTCTGTACTTTCAGCTACGGCAGTTCCGTTCCCGGTACTTTCCACTTCCTCTTTTTCCTGTGCCCATCCTATCTGAAGCATACAAACAGCAATGCCCAGGATCATTTTATTTATCCGACTCATAAATTTCAAATTTCTTTTTTCTGACTGCTTCATCCATTATTTCTTTTTCCAGCTTCCTTACAAATTCCAGTTTTCTCCTGTTAAGCAATATTTGCTTTATGGTAGGTTTCACATATGACATGGGGGCAATCTCGTTACGGTGCAGTATATCGTTAATATACACCAAATATACCCCTAAAGAGTCGCTTAACTCAAAGAAATGCGATTTTTTTATATTTTTTTCATTCTCTTCACGGGCCAGTAACGGTATTTTTTGATATATCTGTGCCGCTTTTACCCATATGGAATCTTCCAGGGCATAAGATTTGAACTGTATGGCAATTTCTTCCAGATCGGCCTTGTCGGCCTCTTCATACCTCCTGAACTTTTCGCGTATTTCATCCAGTTTGTCAAAATCCCTGCTCACCTCTAAATACCTGAACCTCCACAACTCTTCGTTGAGCTTAAAATTATCTTCGGTATTGTTGTAAAACGACTTTATCTCGGCATCCGAAACAGCCGTATCCATGGCATTATTGACCAGAGCTTCCTTATACGTAGTGGTATAGAGGTCTGTTCTGTATTCGGCAATAAGCTTTTCAAATTCCCTGACCTGTTCTTCCGGGAGGTTGATCTTCGCTTTTTCCATAAAAAGCTGTTTCGCCGCCCAGGAATTGATAAAATTGGCCTTGACCACCATACTGTCTTCCTTCGACATATTCTCTCCGTAAATACCGGAAAGGTCCTTTTTATACAGGTATTTATCACCTACACGTGCTACGGTATCCGCTGTTTCTTCCTGCCGGAAATAAGAACAGCTTCCCAGCCCCAGTAAAACGATAATACCAATTATTTTTTTTCTTAACATCCAAACCTCTTTTACTTCCTGAAATCCTTTGTTTACGGGCCATACATATGCACAGGTTTTTCAGGGGTCTTGTCCGAGGGCTAACAAAAATAATAATTCGGGAAAATATCGCAAGCCGGGGCGTTGACGTTTAACAAAGATTTATGTAGTTGCAGGTTGTAAATTAATGGGTTGCAGGTTACAGATTGCAGGTTTTACTCACGAACACGGTCCCAGGCAAACTGTAACCTGATAACTTATAATGAATTAAGTCATTACCTGCTGTAGTTAGGAGCTTCCTTGGTGATGGCCACATCGTGAGGGTGGCTCTCGTGGATGCCGGAAGCGGTGATCTTTACAAACTGTCCTTTTTCCTTCAGTGTTTCGATATCTGCAGCTCCGCAATATCCCATACCTGCCCGGAGTCCGCCTATAAACTGATGCATGCTCTCCACCAGTTCGCCTTTATAGGGCACACGCCCTACAATACCTTCCGGCACCAGTTTTTTGATATCGTCTTCCACGTCCTGGAAATAGCGGTCCTTACTTCCCTGTTTCATCGCTTCTACAGATCCCATTCCCCTATAGCTCTTAAACTTACGTCCTTCATAAATTATGGTTTCGCCCGGAGATTCCTTGGTTCCTGCCAGCAGGGAACCCAGCATTACACAGTCTGCCCCCGCGGCAATGGCCTTGGGTATGTCTCCGGTATAACGTACGCCCCCGTCGGCTATCACAGGTACTCCCGAACCTTTTATGGCCGCAGCGACCTCGAGTACGGCAGAGAATTGCGGGAACCCCACACCGGCCACTACCCTGGTGGTGCAAATAGACCCGGGGCCAATCCCCACTTTTACAGCGTCTGCCCCGTTCTCTACCAGGTAGCGGGCTGCTTCACCGGTGGCGATATTCCCTACCACCACATCCAGTTCCGGAAACGCTTTTTTCACTTCTTTTAATATGCTGACCACTCCGCGCGTATGGCCGTGTGCCGTGTCTATGATTATGGCATCAATACCTGCGTTCACCAATGCTTCGGCACGTTCCGGGGCATCTGCCGTAACCCCTATGGCCGCGGCAACCCGTAATCTTCCATACTTATCCTTGTTGGCTGTGGGTTTTTGTGTAAGCTTGGTGATATCCCGGAAGGTAATGAGCCCTACCAGTTTGTTCCCGGCATTGACTACCGGCAATTTTTCAATTTTATTTTCCTGCAGTATTTCTTCCGCATCCCCCAGCGAAGTCCCTTCCCCTACGGTAACGAGATTTTCAGACGTCATCACTTCCACTATGGGCCTGTCGTTATTTTTTTCAAAACGCAGGTCCCGGTTGGTCACGATCCCCTTCAGGAAACCACCGTCATCCACAATAGGAATTCCGCCTATACTGTGTTCGGCCATGTTCTTCTTCGCATCGGCCACCTTCGCCGTTAAGGGCAGGGTTACCGGGTCTATGATCATTCCGCTCTCCGCACGCTTCACCTTGCGTACCTCCAGGGCCTGCTGTTCGGCAGTCATATTCTTGTGCAGCACACCTATCCCTCCTTCCCTGGCCATGGCTATGGCCATTGCAGATTCGGTAACGGTATCCATCGCCGCCGAGACTATGGGCACGTTAATCGTAATATTTCTGGTGAATTTGGTCTGAATATTGACCTCTCTGGGCAAGACTTCCGAAAAGGCCGGAACAAGAAGGACATCATCATACGTCAACCCTTCTCCTACAATTTTTGAACTATGAGCTTTCATGGCGCAACTTATAAATTAGTTGCACGCAAATATACGTCAATTTTGGGGATTAGAAACTATTTTTTATCATTTAGTCTCTTTCTTTGTCAAACCCGTACAGCCCTCAACTAAAAATATGAGCCGAAAACCTTTATCGCCTCATTATAGGCGCTCTCAAAACTCATGGCAGACAGGCCTGTATCTGCTTTTGCAGCAGTAAAATAGGACACCATTTTTTCGGTAGGCATATTTCCGGTAAGTTCGTCCTTGGCCATGGGACAACCGCCAAATCCCTGTATGGCTCCGTCAAACCTCATGCACCCGGCCCCGTAGGCGGCATCGATCTTCTCATACCACGACGACGGGGTGGTATGCAGGTGTGCGCCGAATTCGATTTCCGGATACGCCGGGATCAAATGGGTAAACAGGTAACTGATGACTTCCGGGGTTGAGCTCCCCACGGTATCCGACAGGGACAAAATCCTTATGCCCATGGCCGAAAGCTTTTCCGTCCACTCCCCTACGATCTCCACGTTCCACGGATCACCGTACGGGTTACCGAAGCCCATGGAAAGGTAAGCCACCACTTCCTTACCGGCTTTATCCGCCATGTCCAGTATCTCCCGGAGGATCACTGTAGATTCTGCAATGGTCTTGTGGGTATTCCGCATCTGGAAGTTCTCGGATATGGAAAAGGGATACCCGAGATAATCGATTTCGGGATGAACCGCAGCGTCTTTGGCTCCCCTGACATTGGCCACAATGGCCAGCAACTTGCTCCGGGTCCCGGAAAGGTCCAGTTTGTCCAGCACCTCTGCGGTATCCGCCATCTGCGGAATGGCCTTAGGCGATACAAAACTACCGAAGTCTATGGTATCAAAGCCCACACGCAACAGGGACTGGATATACGCCACCTTTTTTTCAGTGGGTATGAATGTCTTTATCCCCTGCATGGCATCCCTGGGACATTCTATGAGTTTTATCTTATTCATTAACGCAATAGAACATGTTCATTTTTGTGGTGGTAAGTTCACGAAAATCATCTATGATCAGGTCTGCCGCAGACAGGTCCTGCTGTCCGGAATTCGCATTCCTGTATCCGATACACTGCATTCCGGCGGCCCTGGCAGCTTTGACCCCGTTCCTGCTGTCTTCGATCACCACAAAGGCATCGGGGGATATATCGTATAATCCGGCTACTTTCAGAAAAATATCGGGAAAAGGTTTTCCGCGGGCCACGTGTTCACTGCTCACCATATGATCAAAATACCTCCCGAGACCGGCCTTTTCCATAAAGATATCGATAAGCTTTACCGGCGAAGACGACCCCAGGGAAAGATTGTAGCCCGAATCCTTTAACCTGCAGAGCAGTTCGGACACGCCTTCGGTCTTCGGGATCTGCCTGTCGCCGATCACACTGAAAAAATAGGCTTTATGAGCTTCCAGAAGATCGGCGGGCTTTCCTTCCAGCCCGAAATCCTTTTTCAGTTTTTCCCACATCATCAGGGCTCCCATTCCAACCAGGGTAAAGTGGTATTCCCTTGTAAGGTTCACCCCCATTTCCTGCAGTACCTCTCCCAGTATTTGCATATGTATGGGTTCGCTGTCTACCAGAACACCATCCATATCAAAAATAACGTGTTTTTGCATCTCCGTTGTTTTATTCAAATGTAAACATTTTCTTTGGTTTTGGGATTTCCGGTTTCCGGTTTCATCCTGCCGGTAACCGGTTAATAGTGCCCGACAACCAGTGACAGACGGGCCGTATGGTGTTTTACCAAAAATTCCCTTCTTCTGATCCGGAAAAAGAATGTCCCGGAGTTTCGGAGCCTGGTTCCGGGTTTATTCTGAAATGTTTGCGTTTCACCCGTGGCCCGGGCTTTCTAACCCTCCGTCCGGACTAAAGTCCGGCCACCGAATACCGGTCGAGGATCGCCTTATTTATCCTTTTCACGACTCCGGGGCCTTCATATATAAAACCCGTATACACCTGCACGAGCGTGGCTCCTGCATCCAGTTTCTCCAAAGCATCTTCGGGCGTGTGTACTCCCCCTACCCCGATTATAGGGAAACTCCCTTCGCTTTCCCTGTGCAGGAACCTGATGACCTCGGTCGAACGGTCTTTCAGCGGTTTTCCGCTAAGGCCTCCCGTTTCTTCTTTTGCGGGAGCACTAAGCCCGTCCCTGGAAATGGTGGTATTGGTAGCTATAACCCCGGCTATCCCGGTGTCCTTAACAATCTGTACAATATCAGTCAGCTGCCCTTCGGTAAGGTCGGGTGCAATTTTCAGCAATACGGGTTTACGGTTTACGGTCTGGAGTCTGTGGTTTTGCAATTCGTTCAGCAGTTTCTTAAGCGGCTCCTTATCCTGGAGTGCCCGGAGATCCGGTGTATTGGGAGAACTGACATTCACCACAAAATAATCGACATTGTTGTGAAGGGCCTCGAAACATTTCCTGTAGTCATCCGCAGCGTTTTCGTTAGGCGTGGTCTTGTTCTTTCCTATGTTCCCCCCTATGAGAATACCCCGGGCCCTGAGCGAAGCCCAGGGGCGTTTTAAGCGCTTTACGGCTTCCCCGACACCTCCGTTGTTAAACCCCATCCTGTTTACAATGGCACTGTCTTCCCGGAGCCGGAACAATCGTTTACGCGGATTTCCGGGCTGGGGCCTGGGAGTAAGCGTGCCTGTTTCTATAAAACCGAAACCGAAACCGGAAAGTTCGTTAAACAAGCGCGCATCCTTGTCGAAACCCGCGGCAAGGCCTACGGGATTTTTGAACTTTAGTCCGAAGACTTCCCGTTCGAGCCGCGGATCGTCAACTGCATACATCTTCCGCAAAAGAGCAGGGACTCCCGGTATCTTATTCACTGCTTTTATGAATGTAAAAGTAAAATGGTGTACTTTTTCCGGATCGAACCGGAAAAGTATGGGACGGATGAGTGTTTTATACATGGATCATTATTCTTGTGCTGCAAAAATACGGGAAAAGATATAATGTCTGAAAAATGACCGGGTTTAAACAAAAAGAGAGGCATCGGGGGGCACTCGTCGGAGACGAGCGCCGGGCACGAATTGAAATAATATTTCTTTCTCCATAAAAAAACCCTCCGTTTCCGAAGGGTTTTTACATCTGAGCCGGCAGAGGGATTCGAACCCACGACCCCGAGATTACAAATCACGTGCTCTGGCCAACTGAGCTATGCCGGCCTCATCTGTGCCTTAAAAGCGGCAGCAAATATAAAATGGATTTTATTTTCTGCCAATCTTTTTTTGAAAAATTTTAAGACAGCTTGTTTACTTTTTCGATAAGCTGATTTGCTTTTTCTTCCAGTTCCTTGTTAACAGCCTTTAAATGAGCCTTTCGGTTTTCCACACTCCTGTCATTTATTTTTGTCACCAGGTCGTCAAAAGTTTCTATAGCTTCATCTATTATCGCATTCCCTTTTTCGGAGTTATTGTTGTCGGTAGCAGCTTCCCAAACGTAAACCGCTTCTATAATATCTCCCAAAACGGAATTGATCTCTTTCTTCAGTTCCTTAATACTTGCCATAATATATTATTTTTTGCAAATTTAGATTTTTTACGGCAATTTATCCGATATAAACCTCCAATAGTTTGGCTTTATCTGCTATAAGGTCCACAATATCGGTCCCGGCAGGGATCAATATGGTCTCTCCTTTCCGTATTTTTTCTTTTTCTTCTTCCACGGCTATTTCGGCTTCACCGTCCACACACATATAGATACTGAAAGAGTCTCTCGCAGCTATACGGTGTTCCAGGTGTCCTTCCACATCCATATAATTGGTGGTAAAATAAGGGCATTCCACCATGGTATTGGGCACGTTCTTTTCCCTGGTATACCGCACCTTAAAGTCGTCTTTCTTTTCGTAATCTATGGCATCCAATGCCAGTTCGGTATGAAGTTCACGGGTATTACCGTCTTTGTCTTTGCGGTTAAAATCGTAGATCCTGTAGGTAATATCGGATGTTTGCTGAATTTCCGCCAGCAATATTCCGGCGCCTATGGCATGTACTTTCCCGGTATTGATAAAGAATGTATCGCCTTCCTTCACCTTTTCGTAATTGAGAAGATCGGTCAGGGTGTTCTTTTCCAGACTTCCGGTGTATTCTTCCCTGCTTACATTTTTATTGAACCCTACAATAAGCTCGGAACCTTCGTCGGCCTGCATGATATACCACATTTCGGTCTTCCCGAAAGAGTTATGCCTTTTCCGCGCCAGTTCGTCATCGGGATGCAGCTGGATGGACAGGTCCTGTTTGGCATCGATAAATTTTATCAGGATGGGAAACTCGGTACCGAAGCGCTCCGCCACACTTTCGCCCAGGAGCCCGGCGCCATACTCATCTATTAATTCCTGAAGTCCCCTGCCCTTGTATGCGCCGTTGGCCACAACAGAAACATCACCTTTTACGGCCGAGAGTTCCCAGCTTTCCCCCGTAATGTCACTGTCTATGTCTTTTCCGAGAACATCTTTTAATTTGGTACCTCCCCAAAGGCGTTCCTTGAGGATGGGGACGAATTTTATCGGATAGGATTTCATATTGTTGTTTATGTTTATTGTTTGTTGTTTGTTGCTTGTTGTTTATAGTTACGGGAGCATTTACACCCCCCTGTATCCCCCCTCAAGGGGGGAGCTGTCCTCTTTTCTATGAAAAAATGTTCTTTTACGAAAAAAAGCTCTCCCCTTGAGGGGGGCAGGGGGTGTCTTTCTCTTTTTCACTCTCCTTTGTAAGTCACAAAATTACGGGGCGTCTCATACAGGGTTACTTCGAGCTCGTGTTCGGGATTCAGGTGCTTTCGCAATTTGTCCCATATCACTACGGCAATATGCTCTGCCGTGGGATTAAGGTCTCTAAATTCGGGAACATCCAGATTGAGGTTCTTATGGTCGAAAGCATCTTCTATCTCGGCAGCTATGAGTTCCTTGAGATCCTTGATATCCATTACAAAACCCGTTTCCGGGTCCACTTCCCCGGTAACACTTACCGTGAGCCCGTAATTGTGTCCGTGGTAATTGGGACTGTTGCATTTGCCATAAACCTCCCGGTTCTTTTCTGCAGTCCACCCGGGATTGTGTAACCTGTGGGCCGCATTGAAATGGGCCTCCCTGCTTACCGTTACCCTCATAACGATGCGTTTTGCATTAAGTGATCGTAAAATTTATCGAAGATAATCTTAAACCAGGCCGTGTAACGTTCCGGATGCCGTTCCATATCCTTTTTCACTTCATCGGGGTATACCCATCCCCAGTCTGCCACCTCATCCGGATTGGGTTCGGGGGCTTCTTCGTACTTTCCGATGAGCACGTGGTCGAATTCGTGCTCGGTAAGCCCGTTGTCAAAAGGTGCCCTGTAAATAAAGGTGAATATTTCGTTAAGGTCGGTAGTAAAGCCCATTTCTTCCATTAACCTCCTTTTCCCGGCATCTACGGAGCCTTCTCCTTCTCTTTGATGACTACAGCAGGTATTGGTCCACAACCCCGGGGAATGGTATTTGGTCTTTGCCCGTTGTTGTATCATGGTCTGCCCCTTGTCGTTCATCACAAAAACGGAGAAAGCACGATGCAGCAATCCTTTCTCATGGGCCTCCATTTTGGGCATTAATCCCTGTGGTTCGTCTTTATCGTTTACGAGTATGACCTTTTCTTCCTGCATGTGTACCTCTTTGTTCTGTTTCTACAAGGTTCCAAAAATACAAAACCCGCGCCAGCCGTCATAATGAATCGGGTTTACTTTTTATTTCCGGTTCGTCTGAGGGGCTGACGCAGTTTATTGATATGCAATTACTCCGAAGGTGTGCGCAAGGCAGGCTTAAAGTAAGGTGAGTTCGGGATCACTAAATTACTGAACTAAAGATCCATAGGTTTTGGTGAGCAATGAAATTGTGCTTTAGTTACTCAGTTATTGAGTTGATCAGGTTATTAAGTTACCAGGATTACCTGAATAACTTAGTAACTTGATAACTCATTAACCCAACAACCCGGTTACAACTTTTCAGAAGCTAAAGCGAAATGTACTGAAAGTGCATTGCCTGAACTATTTTTAAGACCAGTCAAAATACCCAAGTTCAGTTCGAGATCCGGAATAAGGGGGCTTTATCAAACAAGATGGCAATGACATTCCTGTCAGCAATCCCCCGGCCTTTACAGATATTTTTTTATTATACACGGGTATGGGTTTCTTCCGCCTTGTAACAACCTTGTTTCGCCGTATAACAAGTTTGTTTCTTATCGAAACTGTTTCAAAGTGCGGTACTTATAAACCCTTCTCCTGCAGAACGACTTTGTTCCCCTGCACAATGGTTTTGTTTCGCCGCATAACAAGTTTGTTCCTTATCGAAGCCGTTTCAAAGTGCGGTACTTATAAACCCTTCTCCTGCAGAACGACTTTGTTCCCCTGCACAATGGTTTTGTTTTGCCGTATAACAAGTTTGTTCCTTATCGAAACTGTTTCAAAGCACGGGACTTGTTAACCTTTCTCCTGCATAACGATCTTGTTCTCCCGTACAATGGTTTTGTTTTGCCGTATAACAAGTTTGTTCCTTATCGAAACTGTTTCAAAGCACGGGACTTGTTAACCTTTCTCCTGCATAACGATCTCGTTCATCCGTACAATGATCCTGTTCTGTCGTATACAGGGGTTCTGTTTCGCCCTCCTGTGCTTTGGTCTGCATCCCGCACATCGGGAAACCCTTCCCGCGTATTTGCAACCTTAATCCACCTGTCCTGTGCGGGTGCCCACCGGACTTGCCGATCGCCTCATCTCATGATATACAACCACCCGGAAACCGGTGTGCTCCCGTCTCCCAGGTCCAGTACGTAGTAATAGGTTCCCACCGGGAGCATGCCGTTACGGCTTATGGTGTTTTTTACGTTGGAACTCCCCTTCCAGGTATTGTCGTATCCTTTTTGTTTAAACACAAGGTTTCCGTAACGATTATACACCTGAAGCAGGTTGTCGGGATAATTTTCTATACAATCGATACGGAAGGTATCGTTCATACCGTCTTCGTTGGGCGAGAACAGGTTATATACTTTCAGGCACAAAGGTTCAGTCGTGGCTTCCGCACTGTTATTGGTATCATCCGTATCTTCCGGGTCAGAATTGTCCAGATAGGCGGTATTGGTATAATCCCCGTGTGACAGTACTGTTGCGGAGATCACTAATTCCGCACTTTCGTCTTCGGATAAAACCGGAATATCCCAGACTCCGGACGGGGCATTATATGTGCCTTTGTCCGCCCCGTGAGAACTATAGGCATATCCCGACGGTAACCTGTCGGCAATTACTATATTCCTGACAGTTACGGCGGTTTCATTGGTTACCTTTACCGAAAAGACGACCGGAGCGTCCACCAATGGCTGCGGATTGTCCACGGATTTACTGACGGAGAGATCGGGACAGGCGTTCAAAAACACGGTTACGGCCAGCCGTTCTTCACTTTCGTTCCCGGGTCCGCCGGGAGATTGCGAAGCGTAATAGGTAACTCCGTCTTCCAGAGGGTGCGTTCCGGGCAACACATTTCCCCTTTCGGGGGCATCGTACCAGGTAATATGCTCTCCCGTAACTTCAATATCGGCAATAACCGGATCAAAGACGAAACAAAAATACTGTTCTCCTTCCCCGGAGGGCGGCGGGGAACTGCCTGAAAACCGGATTTCCACAGCATTGGAAATTTCAGAAGGGCATCCTTCGGCGTTTATGGAAACTACGGTATATTTTCCTTTCAGGGTAGCCGCATAGGTTTCCTCAACGGCACCGTCAACAGCCACTCCGTCCCGGAACCACTGGTATTGCGTAGCACCTTCGGACGAGGCATGAAGGTTTACCGTACTCCCCGGCGGGACTACAATAACCTCATTGCCTTCCTGTGCACCGGCATATTGCCAGAAACAGAGGAAAATAAAAATGACTTTCCCGATCTTCATAGTTTAGGATAAAGGAATGATACCCGTACAGGGCGAAAGCAAACGGTAAATTATTCTTTATCGTCTGCATTCCCCGAAATGCCTGTTAACGCATATTCGACCCGAAACAAGCCGAACTTACCTTATATCAGTACCGGTCAGGATATTAATCCGTTACAGAGCCAATAGTAATGGTCGGTGCTCCCGGAGTGGGGGAAACCACAATTTCCAGGTCGACACCTGCGTCCTGTACATTGCCTGTATAGGTTACATAATCCCTGCTTCCTTTATCTTTAACCACATATTCCACTTCTACATAAAAGGTGTAAGTCCCCGGGTCTGTAAGGGTTACTGAATACGTGTCGGTAGTGGTGGCCAGATCGATGGGATTCACGGTATCCCCGTCTTTTACGGCATACCACGCATAACTTACCTCAAAATCATTCCCGGCCGGGTTGGCATACCCGTTGGTATTGGCCGAATAATCAGCATTAAGGGAAGTTACAGACAATTCTATGGGTGTTGCCGGAACATCGGTAGCACAGTAAGCCAGGGGATTGCCGTTGGTATCAAAAGCTGTATCTACGGTAAGCGGCGATAACACAAAAAGAATAATGTCCTCAAAGTCATCGGACTGACAGATAACACTGCCATCGTCCACAAGCCCGTATACCCGGAATTTGTGGTATCCGGGGGCAAGCTGGGTGAGGGTGAGGTTTTGTGTAGCTTCCCCGGCAATCAGGTTTTCCGTTTCGGTAGTTCCGTCTGTGGTAATATTGTACCATTCGTAACCAGTAAAAGTATTGCCCTGGCCATCATCCAGGCTGGCCGTAAGGGTAATGGACGGGCCTGATGTGGACGGGTCATAAAACAATACCGCATCATTGATTGTAGTAACTGGTAAGGTATTGTTGGTAAGGCTACCTACATCCAGGTTTTCAGGGGTACTGACAGGCGTTGTGGGTACCGGTGCTACGATTTGAGCAAAAGCCGGAACGGCACAGGTCAAAAACAGGATGACAAGGCCTTTTTTCAGAAATATTCCAAATGATTTCATTTTAATTATTTTTAAGTTGTTAATCGGATTTTTAATTCGTTGTATTTCCTATGCTGATATCGGGATGACTGTAGGACGGGTGTACAACCACCTGTGCAACAGCACGTCCGGATTCATCCGTACATCCCGTCCTGGTTTCCGATACATAGAAATAATGGGTCCCCGCAACAGTAGTGTCCGGTGTATACGAAGTTCCGGAAAAGACGGGTGTACCCCCGGAGGCTTCCGTATACCAATTATAAGTGGAATCTGTTACAGGCTGATCTATCTGTAAGGTAACTTCATCTCCGAAACAGGCATAAACTATCCCGTCTACCATTTCCGGTGATATTACGTCCGGGGCTTTCAGTACTCTTTCCATTTCATAGACATACATGCTGCCCAGTGCATTTAAAAGACCTTCGCCTATGGCAACCTCTATGCGGTTAAAGACAACTTCTACCGGGTAAGTCAATACCTGTACATCACTACTGCCCGGCAAGAGGGAGAGGGACAATAGGTTTTCATCCAGGGCCAGGGCACCGTTATCCGTATCGTCGTTATATGTTCTTATGGTAAAACTGCTGGCGAGCAGGGAGGCATCCAGTAATCCGCCGTCCGGGTTCTGAAAAACCACGCGGACGGAATCCCCTTCACGGGACAGGGTGTTATACAGGGATTTGATATAGGTTTTATCGGCCACCCCGACATTCGACCTTAAATGTGTATATGTATTGTAATCCCCGTCTATGCTGTTTAACGGGTTTTCTACCTGGTTCACCCCGGAAAGCAATGTCCCTATGGAACCGTACAGTACTTCTTCGGGAGTGTTACAGACAATGGAAGTAGTTGCATCCCGGAGGTAATATGCATAGTAAACATCCATATTGGCTCCTGCGCTCAAAATTCCTCCGTTCAGGGTGATCCTTACAGCATCGTAAGCCACAAAATTCCCATTACTGTCCTGGGGAGTAAAAACCATTTCATCCAGGTACTCGCCATTTAATAAAGACAGTAGCGAACCTAAAGTCACTTGTGTCCCCACAGCACTGCCATTATTATAGGCCTGAACAGAGATACTTATCCCCACTCCCAAAAGAGAGGAATTAATCCCTAATTTTAAATACGTGGTTGTTCCGGCGGAAAGCAGTGTACTGAATCGCGGTTGTATATATGCACTGGACAAACCCAACGCTCCTACAGGCACACTTAATGCCGCATTGGTTTCTATATTACCTCCAACCACATTTCCGGGGTTGGAAACTGCCCCCAGAAGTGCACCGTTTGTCTGCGATACGGCATACACCCTTTCCTGCGCCTGCTGTCCCCAAACGGGATTAAAGCCGCACAGTACAGGGAATAAAAGGATATACAGTATTACTACTGCTCGGTGTTCTAATCTAAGATACATAGGGTGTTTGGATTGGTGTGTAAAGATGATGTGCCGGTTTCAACACATCATCTTACAAACATAGATTAGGAACTCTATCCGGGCGATTATGATTTTGTCTACTTTTCTATAATAATAAAATCTGATCTCCGGTTTTCAGAGTGTTCTTCTTCCGTACATTGACTACAGCTTTCACAAACAATTTTAGGGCGGTCTTCCCCGTAACCGATGGCACTTTCTATCCGGGAAGGATCAATTTCCCCTACATCCAGAATATACTGCTGTGTAGATTTGGCCCTTCTGTCGGTAAGGCCCCGGTTATAATTTGCACTTCCCCTGCAATCGGCATGCGATTCGATTTTAATTTTCACCTTGGGGAACTGGTTCATCACATAGATCACCTTATTGAGTTCTTCTGCGGCCTGGGGGGTGATATCCGACTTATCAAACTCAAAGTAAATGGGGTTTACATCTATTTTCTCCTGGTTGTCTTCTTTTACGACAAGATCGTCGAAATTGGTCAGTTCAAAGTTGACATCCGTTATTTCCTCACCGTTCTTTTCGGTTGTGGTCACTTCTTTTTCTTCTGTGGTATAATTCGGTTTGGAAGCCTGGAACTTATAGGTGTTTTCACAGGGCACTTCCACCTCGTACATACCGTCTGCCCCGGTTGTGGCCTGGGTAACGAGGTCTCCGAATTCGTCAAACACTTTCACCGTGGCCCCTTCAAGGGCAAGTTTGGTGTTCTTATTGGTCACTTTACCGGAAACAAGCTGGTCGCACGGAGCTTTTTCTTTCGTGTAGTAATAGATATCGTCATCGCCCTTACCTTCGAGCCTGTTGGAAGAGAAATAGCCATAGGCCTGCGTGGAATCAATGACAAAGGAAAAATCGTCTTTATTACTGTTTACGGGATCACCGAGATTTTCGGGTTTTCCGAATTCCGGTTTCTCTTCTTCAATCTGTTCACTTACAAAGACATCGAGACGTCCGAGCCCGTAATGCCCGTCGGAAGAGAAATACAATTTTCCTTCCCTGTAGTAAGGGAACATTTCCTTACCCCGGGTATTGATCACCGGACCGAGGTTCTGCGGTTCTGAAACCACACTGCCTTCTTCCGACATTTCCACCACATAGATATCGGTATCACCGAACCCTCCGGGCATATCGGAGACGAAAAACAGCCATTTCCCGTCGGGACTCATACAGGGATGCCCCACGGAATAGTCCACGCTGTTAAAAGGCAGGCTTTCTGTCTTTACGATTTCCCCGTCTTCAATAGTTCCCTTGATAATATGGAAGTTATTGGTCCCGGAATCGTCATTGATAAGTTTGTTTTTATTCTTTACGATATTGGTGGTATAATAAATATGGGACAGGTCGGGAGAAAATGTAATGGTTGCATCGTGATATTTGGAACGGATATCGGGAAGGAAGAGTTCTACATTAAACAATTCCCCGTCCGTAGCATTGCGTTCGCCGATATACATATCGAGGAACGGCTGCTGGTTCCATACATACAGGGTATAACTCGGTTTTCTCGTTGATGAGAACACCACTTTATCTCCGTAAAAGGTAGTACCAAACTCAGAACGCGGGGTATTGCTTTCCAGGTCATGGACCGTAAAAAGGGACTCTGCCTGTTCCAGGCTGTCCAGATGGCTTTTCTCCGCCGCATACCTGGATATTTCGTCTTCGTTATTCTTCCTTTTCAGGTAATCCTTCATCAGGCTATGGGCCTCGTCGTAATTCCCGGTTCCTTTCAGTGCATGGATATAACGATGAAAACGGACATCAGACATGGCGTCTTTCTGCAGTTCGTACAGCTTTTTATAATACTTCACCGCACTGGTATCCTTACTGATAAAATAATAGGAATCGGCCGCATTCCCCAAAATATCGGTGGAAGGCGAACTCGTTCTTTCCAGGTATGCTTCATAAGCCTGGGCCGCTTCTACATAGGCCAGATCCTTGAATAGCCGGTCAGCTTTCCTGGGCTGTTGGGCAAAGACCAAGGTGACACAAAATGCAAAACCAAGGGTATAAAATAGTCTTCTTCTCATAGTGCTTCGGTTTAGAAAAATCTCGGAGATTTTATACGGCTGGATTTAAACGGCATCTGATACCTCAGAATAATTTCGTGCGTTCCGTCATTGTAACGATTGAAACTGGTTGTCGTATAATCATACGAATACCCTATAAAAAAGCTCGGAGATATCTGAAAACCCGCCAGGGCACTTACAGAATCGTCCCAGCGGTATGATGCTCCCAGTGTAAATCGCTCCTGTAAGAGAAAATTGGCCGAAAGGTCTACGGACACCGGCGCTCCTCTTACTATTTTTAACATCGTCGCGGGTTTGAATAACAGGCTGGGTGAAAGTTCAAATACATACCCACCTGTAATAAAATAATGCAGCCTGTCGGACAGTACTCCCCCGTCTTCCCTGTCTTCATAATAATCATAACGCAGAAAGCTGGGTACGGAGAAGCCTACATACCATTTATCGGTATAATAGAATGCTCCCGCCCCGGCAATAAAATGGGTTTTATTGACATTCTGTGCGAAAACGGGATCGTTGGGATCCTTAAAATCTCCCTCGCTCCAGTCCACATCCAAGATACTGACCCCTGCTTTAACCCCGAAAGCCAGTTTGGAAAAGTATCCGGTCTGGATGGTATAGGAAAAATTTCCGTCCAGGAATACTTCTTTAGACGGCCCCAGTTTGTCGTGAGCAGCATTAAAACCCAATCCAACTTTCTCATTATTCAAGGGGGAATGTACACTCAACGACTGGGTTTGCGGTGCCCCATCAATCCCCGTCCATTGCGAACGGTGCAGCAGCACACCTTCCAAAGTCCCCACAGAACCGGCATAGGCAGGGTTAAAACTCATCATATTATACATGTATTGCGTATATTGAGGATCCTGCTGTGCCTTAACCGTTATCATAGCAAGCATACATATAAACAAAATGTAATTGCTCTTTTTGACTGTTATAATTTTCATCTGCTTATATTTTATCTGTTTTATATGGGTTTAATGCATTAAAGAGGGACGGGGCCATCCCTCTTTAATTTCCTTTATCTTGCAATGTAGAGCCATCCGCTTTTTCGTATTCCCGTTCCGGTATCCATTACATAGAAGTATGTTCCTACCGGTAATCGGTCATCTTTCATGATAGCTCCGCTCTTATTGGCAACTCCATCCCAATCGTTATTGTAACCCGAAGTCTGGAACACCAGGTTTCCGTAGCGGTTATACACCCTTACCGTATTGTTGGGATAGAGTTGTATACCGTCTATAACGAAGGTGTCATTAAACCCGTCTCCGTTCGGGGAGAACTCATTATACACTACCAGTAACAATGGTTCGACTGCTATCTGTGCCGTGTTGTTATCCGGATTGACATCAACCGGAGACGACGCTTCAATAGTTACCACATTCAGATAATCTGCTCCTGCCACTGCAACTACTTTAGCCGTAAGTGTGAGGGTAGCCGTACCTTCGGCTCCTATGTGATCTATGGTCCATTTCTCAGTCAGTTCATTGTAATCTCCGTCTGCAGATTCCGCTCTTACGAATTCGTATCCGGAAGGCAACGGTTCATCTACAATGACATCAGAGAATACCTGGTCGCCGTCGTTGGTCACTGTAATGGTAAACTGTACATTACTGTCTATGGACGGTGTCAGTTCATCGACTGTGATATTAATGGCCAGGTCTGAATTCGTAGTGACATCTATGGTTACGGTCGCCGTGTTTGACAGCCTTCCTTCCACGTCTTCCACAGTATATTGGAAACTGTCTTGTCCTACAAAGCCGGCATCCGGGATATAGTCTATCGTTCCGTCGTCGTTAATCGCAAAACTACCTTCGGCAGGATCGCTGACAACAGCCACTGTCGCCGGATCGATCGGAGCACTGCCCTCGGCATCGTTATCCAGTACGGCAATCCTCAGGAAGCTGTTAGGATTCACCTGAACGGCATCGTCGTTAGCAATAGGTCCGGTAGGCGCGGGATCAATCGTCACCGTCACGGTGGCTACATTCGAAGTATAGCCTTCCTCATCATTAACCGTGTAGGTAAAGGTATCTTCGCCTATGTAACCGGCTCCCGGAGTATATGTTGCTATTCCGGTGGTGCCATCAATATCCACTGTGCCTTCTGCAGGCATATCTACAACAGCTACTGTTGTCGCATCTATCGGCGCATTACCTGCCGTATCGTTGGCCAGTATGTCAATGTCTACAGGCGTATCGACAATTGTAACTGATGTATCGTCGTTGGCCATAAGACCGCCGTTGGTACCGCCTACAATCACGGTTACCGTGGCTACGTTAGAAGTATAACCGTCTTCATCCTGCATCGTATAGGTGAAGGTCGCTTCACCTTCAAAGCCGGCGGATGGTGTATAGGTTACCATTCCTGTCGTAGCATCCACATCGGCCGTACCACCGTCTGACGGCGTATCCACGATTGTTACCGTAGTCGGGTCGATAGCGGCGTTGCCAGGCGTGTCGTTGGCAAGGACTTCGATATCCACAGGCACATCCATCGGGGTTGCCGCACTATCGTCGTTGGCCATAAGACCACCATTGGCACCGCCTACCGTTACGGTTACCGTGGCTACATTGCTCGTATAACCGTCTTCATCCTGCATCGTATAGGTGAAGGTCGCCTCACCTTCAAAGCCGGCGGATGGTGTATAGGTTACCATTCCTGTCGTAGCATCCACATCGGCCGTACCGCCGTCTGACGGCGTATCCACGATCGTTACCGTAGTCGGGTCGATAGCCGCGTTGCCAGGTGTATCATTGGCAAGGACTTCGATATCCACAGGCACATCCATCGGGGTTGCTGCACTATCGTCGTTGGCCATAAGACCACCGTTGGCACCGCCTACCGTTACGGTTACCGTGGCTACATTGCTCGTATAACCGTCTTCATCCTGCATCGTATAGGTGAAGGTCGCTTCACCTTCAAAGCCGGCGGATGGTGTATAGGTTACCATTCCTGTCGTAGCATCCACATCGGCAGTACCGCCGTCTGATGGCGTATCCACGATCATTACCGTAGTCGGGTCGATAGCGGCGTTGCCAGGCGTGTCGTTGGCAAGGACTTCGATATCCACAGGCACATCCATCGGGGTTGCCGCACTATCGTCGTTGGCCATAAGACCGCCATTGTCTCCGCCTACCGTTACGGTTACCGTGGCTACATTGCTCGTATAACCGTCTTCATCCTGCATCGTATAGGTGAAGGTCGCTTCACCTTCAAAGCCGGCGGATGGTGTATAGGTTACTATTCCGGTAGTCGCATTCACATCGGCAGTACCGCCGTCTGATGGCGTATCCACAATCATTACCGTAGTCGGGTCGATAGCCGCGTTTCCAGGCGTGTCGTTGGCAAGGACTTCGATATCCACAGCCACATCCATCGGTGTTGCCGCAGTATCGTCGTTGGCCATAAGACCACCGTTGGCACCGCCTACCGTTACGGTTACCGTAGCTTCGTTAGAAGTGTAACCGTCTTCATCTTTCATTGTATAGGTAAAGGCATCGTCGCCTTCAAAACCGGCGTCAGGCGTATAGGTTACCACTCCGGTTACCGGATCTACCTCTACGGCTCCATCCGTCGGCATGGTTCCTATAACTACCGTCGCAGGATCAATAGCTGCATTTCCGGCTTCATCATTAGCCAGTACGTCGATAGCTACGGGCGTTTCCATCGGGGTTGCCGCAGTATCGTCTACTGCCAGCAGACCGCCATTGTCTCCGCCTACCGTTACGGTTACCGTGGCTTCGTTAGAAGTGTAACCGTCTTCATCTTTCATTGTATAGGTGAAGGCATCATCGCCTTCAAAACCGGCGTCAGGCGTATAGGTTACCACTCCGGTTACCGGATCTACCTCTACGGCTCCATCCGTCGGCATGGTTCCTATAACTACCGTCGCAGGATCAATAGCTGCATTTCCGGCCTCATCATTGGCCAAGACATCTATGTCTACAGGCGTTTCCATCGGGGTTGCCGCAGTATCGTCATTGGCCATAAGACCACCGTTGTCTCCGCCTACCGTTACGGTTACCGTAGCTACATTGCTCGTATAACCGTCTTCATCCTGCATCGTATAAGTGAAGGTCGCTTCGCCTTCAAATCCGGCGGATGGTGTATAGGTTACCATTCCGGTAGTCGCATCCACATCGGTCGTACCGCCGTCTGATGGCATATCCACGATCGTTACCGTTGTCGGGTCGATAGCGGCATTGCCAGGTGTATCGTTGGTCAGTACGTCGATATCCACAGCTACATCCATCGGGGTTGCCGCAGTATCGTCATTGGCCATAAGACCACCGTTGTCTCCGCCTACCGTTACGGTTACCGTAGCTTCGTTAGAAGTGTAACCGTCTTCGTCTTTCATTGTATAGGTGAAGGCATCGTCGCCTTCAAATCCGGCGTCAGGCGTATAGGTTACCATTCCGGTTACCGGATCTACGTCCGCAGTTCCCTGCGCCGGCATACCCGCGATCATTACCGAGGTCACATCAATCGGTGCATTTCCGGCCTCATCATTGGCCAAGACATCTATGTCTACAGGCGTTTCCATCGGGGTTGCCGCAGTATCGTCTACTGCCAGCAGACCGCCATTGTCTCCGCCTACCGTTACGGTTACCGTAGCTACATTGCTCGTATAACCGTCTTCATCCTGCATCGTATAAGTGAAGGTCGCTTCGCCTTCAAATCCGGCGGATGGTGTATAGGTTACCATTCCGGTAGTCGCATCCACATCGGTCGTACCGCCGTCTGATGGCATATCCACGATCGTTACCGTTGTCGGGTCGATAGCGGCATTGCCAGGTGTATCGTTAGCCAGTACATCGATATCCACAGCCACATCCATCGGGGTTGCCGCAGTATCGTCATTGGCCATAAGACCACCGTTGTCTCCGCCTACCGTTACGGTTACCGTAGCTTCGTTAGAAGTGTAACCGTCTTCGTCTTTCATTGTATAGGTGAAGGTATCGTCGCCTTCAAATCCGGCATCAGGCGTATAGGTTACCATTCCGGTTACCGGATCTACATCCGCAGTTCCCTGCGTCGGCATACCCGCGATCATTACCGAGGTCACATCAATCGGTGCATTTCCGGCTTCATCATTGGCCAAGACATCTATGTCTACAGGCGTTTCCATCGGGGTTGCCGCAGTATCGTCTACTGCCAGCAGACCGCCATTGTCTCCGCCTACCGTTACGGTTACCATAGCTACATTGCTCGTATAACCGTCTTCATCCTGCATCGTATAAGTGAAGGTCGCTTCGCCTTCAAATCCGGCGGATGGTGTATAGGTTACCATTCCGGTAGTCGCATCCACATCGGTCGTACCGCCGTCTGATGGCATATCCACGATCGTTACCGTTGTCGGGTCGATAGCGGCATTGCCAGGTGTATCGTTGGTCAGTACGTCGATATCCACAGCTACATCCATCGGGGTTGCCGCAGTATCGTCATTGGCCAGCAGACCACCGTTGTCTCCACCAACCGTTACGGTTACCGTGGCTTCGTTGGTGGTATAACCGTCCGTATCTTTTACTGTATAGGTGAACGTATCTGTGCCCTCAAATCCGGTGTTCGGTGTATATTCCACCGTACCGTCGGCATTTACCGCAGTGCTTCCACTCGCAGGCATTGTACCGATAGCCACCGTTGAAGGATCGATAGGTGCATTACCTGCTACGTCATTATCAAGTACAGGGACCGTCACAGGCATATCAACAGGGGTATTGGCCGTATCATCATTAGCCATCAGACCGCCGTTGTCTCCGCCAACCGTTACGGTTACCGTAGCTTCATTAGAAGTAAAGCCGTCCGTATCCTGCATTGTATATGTGAATGTATCCACACCTTCGAAACCGGTGTTCGGTGTATACACTACCGTTCCGTCAGTATTGACAGCTACGCTTCCACTTACAGGATCAGTAACTATTGCCACTGTGCCTTCATTTATAGGTGCATTACCCGCTACATCATTGGCCAGCACATCTACAGTTACCGGAACATCCAGTGGTGTTGTTGCATTGTCATCTACGGCCATTAAGCCGCCATTATCTCCGCCTACCGTTATTGTTACGGTGGCTTCGTTGGTCGTAAAGCCGTCCGTATCCTGTACCGTGTAGGTAAAGGTGTCTGTACCTTCAAATCCGGTGTCGGGTGTATATTCTACAGTACCGTCAGGATTTACCACGGTGCTCCCGCTGGTCGGCATTGTACCGATAGCCACTGTCGAAGGATCGATAGGTGCATTACCGGCCACGTCATTATCAAGTACCGGAACCGTTACCGGCATATCGACAGGTGTATTCGCTTCGTCGTCAACGGCCATTAAACCGCCGTTGTTGCCTACGAATACCGTTACCGTGGCTTCGTTGGTCGTAAAGCCGTCCGTATCTTCTACCGTGTAGGTAAAAGTATCGGTGCCTTCAAACCCGGTGTTCGGTGTATAATCTACAGTACCGTCGGCATTTACCACGGTGCTTCCGCTGGTCGGCATTGTACCGATAGCTACCGTTGAAGGATCGATAGGTGCATTACCGGCCACGTCATTGTCAAGTACCGGAACCGTTACCGGGGTATCGACAGGTGTATTCGCTTCGTCGTCAACGGCCATTAAACCGCCGTTGCTGCCTACGAATACCGTTACCGTGGCTTCGTTTGATGTAAAGCCGTCCTCATCATCTACCGTATAGGTAAAGGTATCGGTGCCTTCAAACCCGGTGTTCGGTGTATAATCTACAGTACCGTCGGCATTTACCACGGTGCTTCCGCTGGTTGGCATTGTACCGATAGCCACTGTCGAAGGATCGATAGGTGCATCACCTGCCACGTCGTTATCAAGTACCGGAATCGTTACCGGGGTATCGACAGGTGTATTGGCCGTATCGTCATTAGCTGTTATAAATGCACAGTCGTCTCTTGCAACGAATGTTGTTGTCTTACGTTGATCTTCTACAGTTTCACAATAACCGTCTCCGCTTACGCCTACACTATAGTCATATGTTCCGGCAGTAAGACCATCTACTACTAACTCTCCGTTTTCGCCTCCGGTAACCGGGTCTCCGTTGCCGTCATACCAATGGAATACCGGATTGGTTATCGTACTACTTGCCGTAAGACTTGCCGTGAGTGTAACACTACCCGAGGCATCCAGACAAACTTCTCCATCGCCGTTCACATTGTCTATTACGATGTCTGTAATGTCCTCACCCGGTGCATTAGGTGTAATTTCTATCATTACATCCCTCAGGGCACCTGCAGGATTTTCACATCCGTTGGCCCCTTCCACACTCACATAATAGGTGTACGGACTGTTATCGCTGTTCAGACCGCTTATGATCAATACACCATTTGTATCTATGGCATAAGAAACATCGCCGTCAACATCGCCGTCGTTAATCAGTTGTGTTCTGTCCGCATCCATGTACCAACGGAATACCGTACCTTCTGTACTTGAAGGTGTAAGTACCACATCTTCATCGGCACATACCGGATTTTCATTACCGCTTACGGCAATATCATCCGCACCGGGAGCATCCAGTACATTCACGGTTACCGGGATCCTTTCGGAATCTTCACAACCGTTATATACCACTGCTATATAATACGTTACTTCACCTACGGTATCCATAGGCTCCGTAGTATAGGTGTTTTCTTCAGAAAGCAGGTTTCCTCCCACTTCCGCATCGTACCAGCGGATCGTGGTATTGGCAGCAGGAATGGCTTCCAGCACTGCAACATCGCCAAGACATACTTCCGTATCTTCAGGTAATGTGGTGGGCTGCTGGTATTTCACTTCAGCCTGGTAGATCTGCCAGCTGCTGTTCGCCAGGCTTACAGCAGGAGCAAATTCCACACGAACCCGGTCAAAGTCTCCTCCGGCAACAAACGATACTTCCGCACGTTCCCCTCCGGGTAATATACTAAGACTGATAAGGGTATCGTCATTTATGGTGGCTCCGTCCCCATTACCGTTTACATCTCCTGCCGTACCGCCTGTACCGTTATAAGTCTGTACACTCAGCGTACCCAATACATCGAGATCGAGCAGGGAGTTTTGTGTTCCTATATGTACGGTAATCGTATCACCGGCCTGTCCACCGTTAGGGAAGATCAGTTCCTGCCATACCGCTCCTGTTACTGCTGCCGGGGTGATCAGCCTTGAGAAGCTGTCTATATCCCCGTCAACCGCATTTTCGGGATTTTCCACACTACACAGCAAACACAGGAACCGTGTGCCGTTTGTCTGGGCATTGGCAACAGTACAGTCGTCCAGAGATCCGGGTGGTACTATATGAACAACCGGCGTAGTAGGTTCTGATACTACATCGGGATAATTTACATCCCGGACTATTACATCATACGTATGGTCGCCCAAAGGCAGGTTATCCGGAGTAGTATATACTTCTCCTACGAATATTTCATTTCCATCGCTGTCGAACCATACGATCTCAACATCTTCATGATCCGTACTTGCTGTTAACGTAGTAGTCTCTCCTTCCGTGATGGTCACATCCATCGGTACTACATCGGGAGGTGTAAGCGTCCTGATAACATTTACGGATACAGTAGCTTCATTGGAAACCAGTCCGTTTATGTCTTCTACGGTATAAGTAAAGGTATCATCACCGAGGTAGCCGTCAGCCGGTGTATATTCTACCGTACCGTCGGCATTGACTATTACCGTACCATTGGCTGGCGATGTTACTATGGTTACCGTTGCCGGGTCTAATTCTGAAGTTCCGGCGATGTCATTATCCAATATCGGGATGGTTACCGCAGTATTCCGTTCTGTTTCTGCTGTATCATCATTGGCAGCAGGGCCGTCATTGACAGTAATTGTAACACCCGCTTCATTAGATACCAGTCCGTTGGTATCTGCTACCGTATACGCTATAGTGTCGTCACCGAGATAACCGCTGTTCGGCGTATATTCTATGGTTCCGTCAGGATTCACCACGGCCGTACCGTTGGTCGGATCCGTAACTATAGTAACTGTGGCGGGATCTAACGGAGCACTTCCTTCCTCATCGTTATCCAGTACCGGAATAATTACAGGAGTATCCAGGGTGGTGCTCACCATATCGTCATTAGCTACGGGAGTATCGTTCATACTCACCGTTACTGTTGCAGGATCGGATACCGCCCCGTTCTCATCTTCCACCGTATAGGTAAACATATCCTCACCGGTAAGAAAATCCGGATTTGGCGTATAGGTTACCGTACCGTCGGCATTTACTACAACCGTACCATTCGCCGGTGCAGTACCTATGGTTACCGTAGATGGTACCAAAGGAGCCGTGCCTTCTGCGTCGTTGGCCAGTACATCCACTGTTACCGGGGTATCCGGGTTGGTGCTGGCCATATCGTCATTGGCTACCGGTGCCGTGCTTACGGTTATGGAAACCATCGCCGTATTGGACACCAGGCCGTTTTCATCTTCTACCGTATATTCGAAGCTGTCTGCTCCGCTAAAGCCGGCAGTAGGTGTATAATCTACCGAACCATCGGGATTTACAACCGTTGTACCGCTTGCCGCAGGAGTCACAATGGCTACTGTTGCAGGGTCTATCGGGGCTGTTCCCTGTTCGTCATTTACCAATACCGGGATATTCACCGTTACGTTAGGTATGGTAAAGATCGTATCGTCATTGGCCACAGGGGGTTCGTTCAGGCTCACCGTAACCATGGTACGGGCCTCACTGATACAGCCAGTGGCATCATTAACCGCTTCTACATACAATACGGTTTCGGCTGTTACCGCAGTAAGAGTTATGGTAGCCCCGGTATCGATAAGGTTTCCATCGGTTGCAGCGTCATACCAGTTATAAGTTACTCCGTCTACGGGATCTACCACATTCAGTGTAGCGTCCTCCCCGGGGTTCACCATTACATTTTCGGCATCCACTACCGGGGTTGCAGGAGTTTCGAGTACGTTTATGGTTACCGGGATACGTCCGGACTCTTCACAGCCGTAACGAACGGGCTGTACATAGACCGTGTGTTCACCGGGTTCCCAATCTGCGGGAAGTTCAAAGACGAGGTTTCCGTCTCCGATCACATTGCCGCCAAAGCGGGCATCGTACCATAAGTAAGTCGTACAATCGTCCGCAGGAGCGTTGAGGGTAACCGTACCCCCTTCACAGGCTTCCAGGGTCGTATCTCCCGGATCGTTACCTTCAAAGCTGATACCCGGTACGCGTTCTATTTCAAATACATCAACTCCCGCAAGGGCATCGGCCAGGCCACCCAGTTGCACGGATACCCGGTCAAAAGGCTGATCGATCGCCGTTGCCACTTCATATTGATTACCTCCGCCAAGGAGTTTTATACTTAAAAGTCCTTCCTGTACCTGTACGGAATCTACAGGTGTATTTCCTTTATAAGCTACAATAGCTATACCTCTTGCCACACTAAGGTCTAACAAGCCGGCATCCTGGTCCGCCAGGGTCACCCGGATGGAATCTCCGGGAACGGAAGGTGCGGAGTAAATTGTTGTAAGGTGTACATAACCCGCAACTCCGAGGTTTTGTCTTAACAGGGCTGCTGTAGCCAGGTCTTCGTCTACGGCATTTGCTCTTCCGGATACATCATTTACACCTCCGAGCACGCCTGAGGTCGATCCTGCCAGGATATCTTCAACAGTATTGCACTCTGCAAGACTTGCCACGCCCTGGTTCACATAGGCTTCGTGTACATTAATATCACCTCCGGCAAGCAGTGCTCCCTGTACTTCAACCCTGACCGCATTAAAGTTTACGGAAGGATCGGGGCTTCCCACGGGAACAACGATATCAGATTCGTTATCTCCTGAAGCGAGGTTAAGCAATACTCCGCCGGTGAGTTCCGCAGGCTCTCCGACCGCGGTATCTCCGTTATATGCCTGTAATGTTATGGTCACGCTTCCGAGCAGTGAAACATCCACTACAGTACTCAATCTCACATGCAGTTCATCTCCGTTAGCCGGGCTGTATGCCTGTGCGAATTGCAATGTTTGTGCATTCGTGGCGAAAAGTGACGGAATCGGCAATGTGCTGAATGTTTCCAGGTTTCCGTCAACTGCATTCGCCGGATTATTTACCGTACCGTCTTCAACAGTCTGGCTGGTTGCATATGTTCTTGCATAAGCCGGGAGACAATCTTCCGGTAACGGAAGTTCGGTTACATTGAGCGTTACCTGGGTTGGTGCAGACTCTTCCCCGGTATCCGGATCACGAACTACCGCATTATAGGTATAGGTTCCGGGGGTCAGTCCCGGTCCGGCGGTAAATTCTTCTCCGGCCGCAATTTCGTTTCCGTCCGTATCTTTCCAGATAATCTCTCCGTTAGGGTAATCGGTGGATGCGGTATAAGTCACCGCTCCGCCTTGTTCTATAGTTGCCGTTTCAGGCACTACCGTAGGCGGCAACAATTCACCGGATGCCTGTTCTACAGTTACCGGTACTTCCGTCGGATCAGATACTTCACCGGTATTCGGATCAGTCACCGTTACGGTATAGATATGTTCTCCTACCGGAAGATCGGCAGGGGTTGTAAATTCAGGTGTCGTAGCCACCTCATTACCATCCAGGTCGTACCAGGTATAGGTTACATCCGGGTTGTCATGACTGGCGGTAAAGGTCTCTGTCTCTCCTTCAGGATAAGTTGCAGAAGCCGGGGTTACCACAGGTGGTACAAGAGTTCCCACAGGTTCAACCGTTACCGGAACTTCGGTAGGTGCAGACACTTCTCCCGTATTCGGGTCAGTTGCAGTCACGGTATACACATACTCTCCTACCATAAGATCGGCAGGGGTAGTGAATTCCGGTGTCGTAGCTACTACATTATTATCCGGATCATACCAGGTAAAGGTAACATCAGGATTGTCGTGGCTGGCCATGAAGGTCTCCGTATCACCCTCAACAATCACTGCCGAAGGCGGTGTTACCGCAGGCGGCAACAAAGTACCGGCTGATTCTACAGTTACCGGAACCTCTGTCGGATCGGATACTTCTCCCGTATTCGGATCGGTAGCTGTTACGGTATAGATATGTTCCCCTACCGGAAGATCGGCAGGTGTAGTGAATTCAGGTGTCGTGGCCACTTCATTACCATCCGGATCATACCAGGTAAAGGTAACATCAGGATTGTCGTGGCTGGCCGTAAAGGTCTCTGTTTCTCCTTCAGGAATTGTAGCCGAAGGAGGTGTTACTGTCGGTGAAGCCAGTCCGCTTGCCGGTTCTACCGTTACCGGTACTTCGGTCGGAATAGACTCTTCCCCGGTATTCGGATCGGTGGCGGTCACCGTGTATGTATAGTCTCCTACCGTAAGATCGGCAGGGGTGGTAAATGTCGGTGTTGTTGCCACCTGAGCACCACTCGGGTCATACCATGTAAAGGTCACATCCGGGTTGTCGTGGCTCGCCGTAAAGGTCTCTGTCTCTCCTTCGGGATATGTAGCTGAAGGCGGGGTTACCGTTGGCGGTAACAAGTCGTCCGGACCGATTACGGTTACCGGTACTTCTGTCGGAGAAGATACCTCTCCGGTATTCGGGTCCGTGGCCGTTACCGTATATACATAGTCTCCTACCGTAAGTGTAGTTGGAGTGGTAAATGTTGGCGTGGTAGCCACTTCATTCCCATCCGGATCGTACCAGGTAAAGGTCACATCAGGATTGTCGTGGCTGGCCGTAAAGGTCTCCGTATCTCCTTCATTGATCACTGCGGAAGGCGGTGTTACGGTCGGTGCCTCAAGGGAACCGGCCGGCGCTACAGTAACCGGTACTTCGGTGGGTGTAGACTCTTCACCGGTATTCGGATCAGTAGCCGTAACCGTGTATACATGATCTCCTAACGGAAGGTCTGCCGGTGTAGTGAATGTAGGCGTGGTAGATACCACATTGCCATCCGGGTCATACCAGGTAAAGGTTACATCAGGATTGTCGTGACTGGCCGTAAAGGTCTCTGTCTCTCCTTCGGGAATTGTAGCCGAAGGAGGCGTTACTGTCGGCGATGCCAGACTGCCTGCAGGTTCTACGGTTACAGGTACACTTGCCGGATCGGATACTTCTCCGGTATTCGGATCGGTGGCCGTAACCGTATAGGTATAGTCTCCTACGGTAAGGTCCGCAGGGGTTGTAAATTCCGGTGTGGTAGCCACTTCATTACCGTCCGGATCATACCAGATAAAGGTCACGTCCGGGTTGTCGTGGCTTGCCGTAAAGGTTTCCGTATCCCCTTCGGGATAAGTGGCCGAAGCCGGGCTTACCGTCGGAGGCAGTAATCCCCCGCCCAGAGGCTGTACGGTTAAAGGTACCTGGGTGGGATCGGACACTACGCCTGTTCCCGGATCGGTTGCCGTTACGGTATAAGTGTAATCTCCCACTGCAAGATCGGCAGGTGTGGTAAATTGCGGCGTAGTTGCCACCACATTGCCATCCGGGTCATACCAGGTAAAAGTTACATCCGGGTTATCGTGGGTTGCCGTAAAGGTTTGCGTATCCCCTTCATCTATAGTGGCGGAAGGAGGGGTCACGGCCGGAGCCGCCAGAACGAGAGGCTCAACGATAACCGGTATTTCCACCGGATCGGATTCTGCTCCCGTTACGGGGTCTCTTGTAGTCGCCGTATACGTGTGCTCTCCTACCGGCAATTCGGGAGTTGTAAAATCAGGACCTACGAATACTTCATTGCCCGACGGATCGTACCATACTATTTCGGTGCCATCCGGGGAAGTTCCCGTAAAGCTCGCTGTTTCTCCCTGTGTAATTGTTGCTCCAGCCGGATCTATAACCGGTGGTTGCAATACATTTATATTAACTGCAGTACGTGCTGTACTTGCACATCCTTCTGCGGTGGCTGCTTCTACATAGTATACCGCATCGGCAGTTACATTGGTCACTTCATAGGTATCTCCCGTAGCTACGGCAGTACCTCCTGTAGCCACATCATACCAGTTATAGGTAGTATCCGGGTCCGGAGTATCTACCTGCAGGGTAGCTGTTCCTCCCGGAGCTGCCCATACGGTTTCGGCCGCTACTACAGGCGCTACAGGACTTTCTATTACTTCTACATTGACCGATGCACGGGCAGAAGCCTCATCTGTACATCCGTTTCTGGTCACAGATACGTAATAGGTGTTTATACCTATTGCCAGGTCAGCAGCAGGAATGGTAAACGAAGTTCCCGTTCCTACCAGATTGCCTCCTGTTTCCGCATCGTACCAGTTGTAAGTTGTATTTTCCGTCGGGAAGTCTACTTCGAGCGTAACATCCTCCCCTTCACATGCCACTGCATCACCACCGGCAACAACAGGTGACGGTGCCACACGGCCTATTTCGTATACATATAAACTTGATAACGCAAGAGCAAGTCCCTCTCCCAAAGACACCTGAATACGGTTAAACTCAGTATCTATAGGATATGTGAGTACTTGTATATCTCCGCTACCCGGCAACAGGCTCAGTTTAAGAAGATTCTCATCTAAATCTAAAGCTCCATTATCCTGATTATCCAGATAAGTTCTTACGGTAAAGCTGCTTGCCAAAAGACCTGCATCCAATAAACCGCCCTCATTTCGGAATACTACTCGAACAGAGTCTCCAGGAACAGATACCATTTGATATAGAGTGGTAACATGAGTCTTTGCATCTGCTATCCCAAGATTAACCCGTAAATGAGCAAAAGTGGTTTGATCTCCATCTGCCGCATTTTCAGGATTATCTACCGGATTTAAGCCTCCTGCAATACCACCTGAATTACCCCACAATATATCAGCAGGTTCATCACAAGCAACGCCATCTCCGGGTTTATTATAATAAGCTTCATAAATATTGATTTCCGGTCCAAGATTTAATACAGATGAAAAAGTTACTCGAACGCCATCATAAGGTTCACCTGGAGCTGGCAATACAATATCTGCCCGATCTTCACCATTAAGAAGGTTTAATAAATTACTTAACTGAAATGGTTCTCCTACCGGAGTATCCCCATTATAAGTTCGTAGAGTAATTCCAGAAAGCAAACCTGCTAAACCGGTTTCCGTTCCAATTTTGACGTGTACCGGATCATCGGGGCCAGGCAACTCACCAGTAAATGTCAATTGCTGCCACGCACTACTTAAAAGAAGTGCTCCCAAAGTAGAATAAGTATCCTTATCACCATCTATAGCTAATTCAGGATTCTGAATAGAAGGCGAAAGAATAGAATTACTATTCGATTGTGCATCGGCATATTCCCTTACAGTAGGTGTTCCGGCCACAGGGGCATCCATAACCAGTACGGTTACGGGATAACGTTCCGGCTCTACAAAACCGTCACGGCTTACTTCTACGTAATAAGTGGTATTTGCATCCAGTGCCGGTGTGGTCAATTCGTTACCACTGGCCAACAGGTTACCTCCTTCGGGCTGGTCATACCATGCGAGGCTCGTTTCCGCTACGGGCGCTGCCACTACGGTAGTAGATGTACCCGGCGTGGTTACCAATCCGGAAACAATATCCGGCTTAACAAACTGTATCCTGGCTCCGTATACCCTGAGGTTACTGAACAGGTCTATCAGGGCTTGCGAATTTAATTGCAGACGATCAAAATCAGCTCCCGGGGTAAAGGTCAGAACGTATTGATCGCCAGAGCCCGGAAGTAATTGCAGATCAATCAGTTCTGCATTGTCCGCAAGGTCGTCGTTGGCCGTATCGCCGTTAAAACTTTGCAGGGTAAGTCCATCGAACAGGCTTGCATCGATCACTCCGCCGCCAAGGCCTACTACCAGTTGTATCTTATCCCCGAGGAGTCCCTGAAGCGGGAAGTCAAAGAGGTTCATCTGTATTCCCCCGGCCACTCCTGCGGTCTGGTTCAGTGTTGCAAAAGTCGCAGGATCTCCATCTGCCGCATTTTCCGGATCCGTAACACTACATACCAGGCAGCCTCCAAAAGGCTCCCAGTTCTGTGCAAGTGCCCAGGTATCGGTTGTAGCAAATACTGTAACCGGGAAACGTTGCGGGTCTACAAAGCCGTCCCGGCTTATTTCTACATAATAGGTAATATTTTCATTTAACGGAGTACCGGGAGAGTATGTATTTCCGGTAGCTATCGGATCTCCCCCCTCTGCATCAGCAAACCATTCTAAAGAAGTTCCTCCATTTGGTGATAATTCTATTGTCGGTGTTTCTCCCGGCTGAATCACATTACCGGAAATGATATTCGGATCAGGCAGTTTTATTCGTGCTCCGTAGATCTGAATATTCGTAAGCAAATCTAAAAGTGAACGGAATTCTACACGTACTTTATCAAACTCCGCATCCGGATCAAAGACAAAAGCATATTGGTCACTTGTACCAGGCAACAGGTTAACACTTACCAAATTGGAAATACCGACAGGCTCTCCTACATTAGTATCTCCATCCATAGCCTGGAAAGTCAATTCTCCAAGTACACTGGCATCTATTACCCCACTTCCGATACCCAATACCACTTGTATGTGATCTCCTTGTACAGCACGGAAAGGGAATCCTGATAATTCCTGCCATACAGAACCCGTCAATCCAACGGGCATATTTAATTGAGAGTAAGTAGTTAAATCAGCATCAATAGCATTCTCTGGATTTATGACATCACAAGCTCCACAAATAGGTGTAGTTCCATGATCTTCTTGCGTAGCCCATAATCCGGTATCAGGGAATTCTCCCCCGGGCACATCCTGTGCCCGGTCTAATTCATAAACATGCAGGCCGTCAAAGGCACTGGCCAGGCCGGCATCCAACGATACCTCGATACGGTTGAACGGTACATTTACCGGGTAGATCAACTCGTAAACATCTTCAGTTCCCGGGAACAGCGATAACTGTATCAGTTCCGGGTCTAAGGTCAATTCACTATTGGCATCGTTATTATTATAGGTTCTTATACGTATGTTCTCTGATAGTAGCGAGGCATCGATCACGCCACCTTCCTGTTTCTGAAGCAATACCCGTACACCATCGCCTTCTACGGACAAGGTCGGGTAAAGGGCGGTAATATGAACACCTTCGCTGAGTACGGCAAGGTTAGCCCTCAGGTGTGCAAAAGTCGTATCATCTCCGTCAAAGGCATTTTCAACATTACGTACAAAGTTCGCTGTACTGGCTATGTCGCCGCCCGTTCCCCAAAGCACATCCACAGGCTGGTTGACATCCACAGGACCGGTAGCCGGCTGGTAGAAATACGATTCATAAATATGTAAAGGTGTCTGGAAACTGTCGAGCGACAATTTCGTGATCTGTACACCGTCGTATTCGATTGGTTCACCGTTTACAGAAGGCGTAAACACCACCTCGATCTGTTCGGGCCCGTTCAATACGGATACCAGATTTACCAAAGGTACTACATCACCTACCAGCACGCCGTTACGTACGGCCTGGATACCCACAAAACCAAGCACTTCCAGCAAGCCGGATTCCGTACCCAGCTTAATGTGCAATGCATCTCCCGCAGCGGGTTTGGTCGCACAATCCTCAAAGCTCAATCTTTGATAGAACGCGCCTACTTTTACTATGGTAAAGGTAGAATGGGTACTCGGGTCGCCATCCACGGCAAGCTCCGGGTTTTCAACACCACCGATGGCCAGGTTGTCCTGGCTGCAGGCATACACCCGCTCCCGTGCTCCTTCTGTCGGAGGGAGGTTGATCCCTACCGTTACCGGGTAACGTACCGGTTCGGTAAGGCCGTCACGGGTGATCTCTATATAATAAGTTGTATTTGTATTTAAGGCAGGAGTTGTATAAGTAAGTCCCGTTGCTATGGGCGTTCCGCCTTCAGCATCGGCAAACCATTCGATAGTATCGGATGGGCTTACCGGGCTCAGCTCCAGATTGGCCGCTGTACCCGGTGCTATCAGGTTGCCCGAAACATCGGGCATGCCGTAACGAAGTCTTGCGCCATATATCCTTACGTTGGTCAGGGCTTCCAGCACCGCAGCAAATTTCACGCGAACACGGTCAAAATCCGCTCCGGCGGTAAACACCACTTTATAACGATCGGTAGTTCCCGGAACCAACTCAATATTAACAGGTTCCGATAATGAAATACCGTCCCCGTTGGCAGTATCACCGTTAAAACTTTCAAGGGTCAGTCCGCCCAGTACCGAGAAATCAACCAGGCCTCCGCCTACACCGATTTCTACTTCGATCTGGTCGCCGTTCAATCCGGTAAACGGGAAGATCAGGTCTTGCCAGATTCCGCTGGCTACACCTACGGGAGTATTGAGTTCCGTATAGTTATCCGGATCACCGTCTACGGAAAATTCCGGATTTACTACATCACATAATACACATACCCCATTCACTCCCGGTTCCTGGCTTGTTGCATGGAAAGGACTAATAGGATCGGGGAATTCCCCTCCGGGCACATTCTCCGCCCGGTCCAGCTCATACACATGCAGGCCTTCAAAGGCGCTGGCCAGTCCCGCATCAAACGATACTTCTATACGGTTGAACGGTACATTCACCGGGTAGATCAACTCGTAAACATCTGTAGTTCCCGGGAACGGTGATAACTGGATCAGTTCCGGGTCTAAAGTCAATTCGCTGTTGGCGTCATTATCATTATAGGTTCGTATTCGTATATTTTCTGATAACAGTGATGCATCGATCACTCCGCCTTCTTCTCTCTGAAGCAATACCCGTACACCATCGCCTTCTACGGACAAGGTCGGGTAAAGGGCGGTAATATGAACACCTTCGCTGAGTACGGCAAGGTTAGCCCTCAGGTGTGCAAAAGTCGTATCATCTCCGTCAAAGGCATTTTCAACATTACGTACAAAATTCGCCGTACTGGCTATGTCGCCGCCCGTTCCCCAAAGCACATCCACAGGCTGGTTGACATCCACCGGTCCTGTAGCAGGCTGGTAGAAATACGATTCATAAATATGTAAAGGTGTCTGGAAACTGTCGAGCGACAATTTCGTGATCTGTACACCGTCATACTCGATAGGTTCTCCGTTTACAGAAGGCGTAAACACCACCTCGATCTGTTCGGGCCCGTTCAATACGGATACCAGATTTACCAAAGGTACTACATCACCTACCAGCACGCCGTTACGTACGGCCTGGATACCCACAAAACCAAGCACTTCCAGCAAGCCGGATTCCGTACCCAGCTTAATGTGCAATGCATCTCCCGCAGCGGGTTTGGTCGCACAATCCTCAAAGCTCAATCTTTGATAGAACGCGCCTACTTTTACTATGGTAAAGGTAGAATGGGTACTCGGGTCGCCATCCACGGCAAGCTCCGGGTTTTCAACACCACCGATGGCCAGGTTGTCCTGGCTGCAGGCATACACCCGCTCCCGTGCTCCTTCTGTCGGAGGGAGGTTGATCCCTACCGTTACCGGGTAACGTACCGGTTCGGTAAGGCCGTCACGGGTGATCTCTATATAATAAGTTGTATTTGTATTTAAGGCAGGAGTTGTATAAGTAAGTCCCGTTGCTATGGGCGTTCCGCCTTCAGCATCGGCAAACCATTCGATAGTATCGGATGGGCTTACCGGGCTCAGCTCCAGATTGGCCGCTGTACCCGGTGCTACCAGGTTGCCCGAAACATCGGGCATGCCGTAACGAAGTCTTGCGCCGTATATCCGTATATTGGTCAATGCGGATGCCAAAGCCTCGAATTTTACCCGGACACGATCAAAGTCTGCCCCGGCATCAAAGGTTATTTTATAGCGGTCCGTTGTTCCGGGCACCAATTCTATATTAACAGGCTCTGACAATGAAATACCGTCTCCGTTAGCCGTTGGCCCGTTAAAACTTTCAAGGGTCAGTCCGCCAAGTACCGAGAAATCAACCAGGCCTCCGCCTATACCGATCTCCACTTCGATCTGGTCGCCGTTCAATCCGGTAAACGGGAAAATCAGGTCCTGCCATACACCTCCGGCTACACCTACCGTAGCATTGAGTTCGGCATAATTGTCAGGGTCACCGTCTACAGAAAATCCGGGATTTACCACATCACATAAAGCACACAAGGCATCCTTATCCCATTCCTGGTTATTTGCATGGAAAGGGCTTACGGGATCGGGGAATTCCCCTCCGGGCACATTCTCCGCACGGTCCAGTTCATACACATACAGGCCGTCAAAAGCACTGGCCAGTCCCGCATCAAGCGACACTTCTATCCGGTTGAACGGCACATTCACCGGGTAGATCAACTCATAAACATCTGTAGTCCCCGGGAACAGCGATAGCTGTATCAGTTCCGGGTCTAAAGTCAATTCGCTGTTGGCGTCATTATCATTATAGGTTCGTATCCGAATATTGTCTGACAATAACGAAGCGTCTATTACACCGCCTTCCTGCTTCTGCAGCAACACCCTGACCCCGTCACCTTCTTTGGACACGGTAGGATACAAAGCCGTAATACTGGCATAACCGTCAGCTATGGCCAGGTCGGCACGCAGATGCGCAAAAGTAGCATCATCCCCATCAAAGGCAAGCTCAACATCATTCACAAAATTAGCAGTACTGCCAATAGTGCCTGTACCGGTCAACACATCCACCGGGTGGTTTACATCTACAGTACTTGTTGCTGCCTGGTAAAAATAAGCTTCATATATATTGAGATCGGTAGCAAAACTGTCAAGAGACAATTTAGTGATCTGTACCCCGTCGTAAGGCACTCCGGGGTCAAATACAATCTCGTATTCATTGGCACCGTTAAGCGCGGATATCAGGTTTACCAGGGGCACGGCTTCTCCTACAAGTTTCCCGTTACTAACCGCCTGAATACCTACAAAGCCAAGCGCCTCCAGTAATCCCGGAGGTGTCCCTATTTTAACATGCAGCTTGTCCCCCAACTGAGGTTTTACCGCACAATTTTCAAAACTAAGCCGTTGATAAAACGCTCCTACCTTCAGAATAGAAAATGTAGAAAACGTCCCGGGATCACCATCCACTGCAAGTTCCGGGTTTTGTACCCCGCCTACGACAAAATTATCCTGGGTACAGGCATATACCCGTTCCCTGGGGTCCCCGTCCGCGATCGGCGGCCTGGGCACGCCTACCATTATCGGATAACGTTCCGGCTGGGTAAGCCCGTTGCGGGTGATCTCTATATAATAGGAAGCATTGGCAGTTAAGGCCGGGGTCGTATAACTGTTCCCCGTAGCCAGGGAAGTCCCTCCTTCGGCATCGGTAAACCACTCTATATTGTCTCCTGCACTTACCGGAGACAACCCGATTGTTGTGGAGCTCCCGTATTCCGCAGTAGCCCCGGTAACACCGGGCATTCCGTATTTTATTCTCGCTCCGTAAACCCTTATATCAGCACCAAGTGCGGCAAGAGCCTGGAATTTCACCCGAACCCTATCAAAAGCCGCTTCTGCAGGAAAACTTACAATATAACGGTCTGTAGTCCCCGGTAACAAATACACACTTGCCAGGTTAGACAGGTTAACCCCGTCACCGTTGGCCGTTGCCCCGTTAAAACTTTCCAGGGTAACTCCCCCGAGCAAGTCCAGTTCAAACAAACCACTTCCCGAACCGATGACTACCTGAACACTGTCTCCGGCAACCCCTTGAAACGGGAATACCAGATCCTGCCATACGGAACCACCAACGGTATTGGCCTGTAGTTGCGTATAAGTATCAGGATCGGAATCTACCGCATTTTCAGGATCGGTCACCGAACAAATCAGACAAGCAATGTCTTTGTCCGAATCTTGACTATCAGCATGGAAAGGGCTTTGTTGCGCAAATCCCAGGGTAGATTTTAACACAAGTAAAGAGAAGGCTAGAAAAAAGAACGGTAATTTGGCCTTACTCTTCAGAGTAATTTTCTTGTACATAGAACAAGGGTTTCAAGTTAAACTGATATACATCTCTCTAAACGAGAACATTATAGCGATTAAATCGTATTTTACTATTTCATACTGTGTTTCTGCCACATTCGCGGAAGGCAACAACATGGCCACAATCTGTTCTTGCGGCACAGGACAATATGACACACACGTCATCTGACCATCGCAGCATTACTGCCAGCAGACCGTGTCTCATAAATACATTCGTAAAAACAAGGGATAGTTTTCTCAAAAAAAGAATTGCATAGGACGGAATGGTGTCTCCGGCATCCGATTTGCGATACCCCGGATTCATTTCTCCCCTAAAGCAATAATTGAAGAAGTAATTTTTTCCCATAGCTTCTTATTAATTATATATGTATCATATCTTATAAAAGCGGGGCAGGATTTTCAATTTTCGGTTGTTGGAAACTCCTCATAAATCTCTTTTTATTAAAGACTTACAGCAGGAAATCGATTTTTTAACTGATTTCAACGATTTTTTCTTACACTTTACATTATTGCGAGTAATTTGCACGCACTAACACAATATTTTTGATCGGACACAGTTAATATAGCAGGAGTTCTAAACACCAAACCTCCTCAACGCCCCCAATAAAGGACTAAAAACATCTTACCGTAACCGCCTACTACATCAACCAACCTCTATTAATTTTTTATGAACCCGCTCATTGAGAAGGGTATGCAATCTATTTTCTCAACATGAGCACAAAAACTCATAAACATATGTTAAACACACCCAAATATAGACAACATTATGCGAATACACAAGAAAAAAAATCACCTGACGCGAGTTTTATTCTAAAAAAATTAAAAAATTACTTACAAGTAAGGACGAATATAGAACTCGCGGACCTTTTGGGAATTAAACCCAATACCATTTCCACATGGAAAAAAAGGAACAGTATGGATTACGAACTCATTGTTTCGGTATGCGAGAAATACGGTATTAACCTGAATGATATTTTCTACGATAACAACACGGTCTTCGAAGTTGAAAACACCGATCAAAACACCGGTATAAGTGTTATTACCAGGGATTTACAGTATCAATACGTTAATCACCTGGACGAAAGTTCTTTTCTGGAAAATATCCCGAGATACAATTTTCCATTTATCAACGGCAATAACATGAGGGCTTTCCAGGTTACCGGAAACATGATGTACCCCACCCTGGAAGACAACGCTATTGTAATTGGCCAACGCCTCAATTCGCCAAATGAAATCAGGGACAATAAAAATTATGTTATTGTGAGCCAATTGCGAGGCATCTTCATCAACAGAGTGCGAATATCATACAATTCGCCCGGAGAACTTTTACTTGTTAATGACAATAAAATAATCCCCCAGGAAATAAAAATCAGTAGTGATGAAATTACGGAAGCCTGGGAAGTTAAGGCCAAATTAAGCTACTCTCTCATAGAAGAACCTGTAATACAGCAATTTTGACCAAACTCTGCAAATAATCCCGGAAAAATCAACAATATTTTAAAATAAGAAATACTTATAAAAGTAACATGAAATATAATTTTTCGTTATTTTAATTAAAATTACCGGCCGCCTGGAACGCACACAAACGCATTTCGAAAAATGACAATACCAATGTGTCAGTCTAAAATTATCATGCATTAAAACGCAAATAATCCGGGTTGTTTTAAAATTCGTTTTTTTGACCCCGGAAAATACATAACCCGGGATGAACATTCCTGATTACACATCATAACAATAAACTATTTAAAAACACGATCGAATAAAATAAAATTATTCACCTGCAAAAACCGCCTTTTATAATTTCGGTGTAACGTCTTTTTTTTATTCTGTCGCCTCATAGCATGGCACCCGAGTCTTTCGCGCCCATATCTTTTTATTTTGCGTTTTCTGAAAAACAGGTCTCCGCACTTCGATCGCAGATAAAATTCTTTTCCTGCCCGTTGACATTTTCTTTCTGTTTTGTCCTTTCGTACTTTTTTTTGCTAATTTTACACAAAAGCAAATACCTTGAAGATATTTGATTTTCTCAATTTCACAATTATCGACCTTGTAGATATTGTACTGGTAGCCTTTTTACTGTATTATGTATATAAACTGGTAAAAGGGACTGTTGCAGTCAATATCTTTATCGGTTTTGGTATCATCTATCTTATCTGGAGAATTACCGAAGTGTTGCAGATGCATATGATGAGCAGTATTTTCGGCAGTTTTATGAGTGTCGGATTTTTTGCACTCATCGTACTCTTCCAGCAGGAAATCCGCAAATTCCTCCTAACCATAGGCTCCACCAACCTGGCCAACCGGAAAAACATCAAAAAGTATTTCCGTTTTTTCAAGGATGATGGTTTTGACATCCAGACCAATATAAAAGCCCTTGTGACCGCCTGCGAAAAACTCGGAAATTCCAGGACCGGCGCTTTGCTGGTGATAGAACGCAACACCCCGCTCGACTTTGTAAAGAATACCGGGGACAACATGTACATCAAAATAACCGTCCCCATCATAGAAAGTATTTTTTACAAAAACAGCCCGTTGCACGACGGAGCAGTGATCATAAACGGTAACTATATTGTGGCCACACGGGTTGTACTTCCCGTATCCAATGAAAGAAGTATCCCTTTAAGGTTCGGCCTCCGGCACCGCGCCGCCATAGGCATAACAGATAAAACCGATGCGGTTGTACTCGTGGTCAGTGAAGAAACCGGACAGATTTCCTATATTAAAGACGGCCAGTTCACCCTCTTTGACAATACGGATGAACTCATTACACTTATCGAAGAGGACCTGGGTTAAATAACCTGAATAACGGACCGGAAAAACAACAGTTCTACAGGACTGAAATACTTTTGACTCATGTTGCTTAAACATTATTCACGTTGACCAAACCACAAACCTTTGAAGCCCGGAAAACAGCCATAAACACAACCCGGTTTACGCCGGAAGGGGTTCGGTTTGCTGCATACGCAAATGCAAAAACGACCAACTGAAAACCGGTCCGCCCCCTTACCGGGGTATTTTTACAACTCATCTATCCCGGTTCGGGGTATACGTATTCCCTTAGAACATGTTTAAAAAAGATTCACATAAAATATTGAACTCCATATTCTGTTCACGCTGCTAAGCAACAAATTGCAAAGGCCCGGACCTTCCACAATTCCGACTGCGTTAGTACAGGCAGGCTAAGGACAAAGTACCATTAAGTTTTTTACAAAGGAAGGAATGTCGAACCGCAGAATGACGAAGTAATATATAATACAACGCATAAAACTTTAGCATTCGCTGTTCGGCATTCATTATTCGTTATTGATTTCGTTATCACCGTGTTATACTATAACTCCCGTGTACAAATCTCTGCGTCACTTCGCCTGCCCTGTCCATGTCGGCAGACAGGTTTATGAGGTTCTTTGGAATTTTACCTGTCACAGGCCTTATTTAACCGCAGGTTACATAAACTATTCTATTGAAATTAAGAGCCCGTCCGAATATGTAACCTGAAAAGTGCACTCCATTCCTTTCGCTCCATAAACGAATAACTTCTTATCTTTGTACCTTCAAAAGACCATTTTCCCTTGCGCTATTTTATAGAGTTATCATATCACGGAAAGCATTATCACGGCTGGCAAAGGCAACCCAATGCCCCTTCCGTGCAGGAGACACTGGAAAACGGGCTTTCGCTATTGCTCCGGGAACCCGTAACTATTACCGGGGCCGGAAGAACAGATGCCGGGGTACATGCCAGGCAAATGTTTGCCCACTTCGATTCCGAAGCCGGGCTGCATACCAAAGATTTTGCCTACAAGCTGAATGCATTGCTTGCCAGGGATATTGCCATACACCGTATATTTACGGTAGCCGACGAGGCGCATGCCCGTTTCGATGCCGTATCAAGAACATATGAATACTGGATCAATCAAAGTAAAAACCCGTTCCTGGACGGGCTGTCCTATTACCTGCGGCACCCTCCGGATATCGACAAGATGAACCGGGCGGCAGAAATCATAATGAAATATTCGGACTTTCAATGCTTTTCAAAGTCAAAAACCGATGTAAAAACATATTTCTGCGAAATATCCCATGCCCGATGGGTATTTACAGACGAAAAACTGGTCTTTACCATCACGGCAGACCGGTTTCTCCGCAATATGGTCCGGGCCATTGTGGGGACCCTCCTGGAAGTAGGGTCGGGAAAAATGCCGGTAGAAAACGTTAAAAAAATCATAGAAAGCAAAAATAGAAGTGAAGCGGGCGTGTCAGTTCCCGCACATGGTTTATATTTAACCCGAATTGAATATCCTTTTGTCCGGAATGAAAAGGAGCATCATGGCAACCGGACATAGGTACCGGGGCACACCGTTCCGGACACGGAAAAACAAACGCATCCCGGAAAACAATAAAAGCAACCGGGCCGGATATAACAAAGAGCGCCTCCGGGCTTAACAAACTGTCCCGGCCCTAACCCTAAAAAAGTAATGAGCACCAACAAAGGAACTGCATTTGACTTCAGCCTTTTTAAAAGGCTCATGAAACACGCACGTCACTACAGGCTTATCTTTTACAGTGTGGCACTTATTGCCGTCCTGGTATCCGTGTTTTCCGTAGCCAGACCTTACCTGCTCAAGATCACCGTAGATGATTACATACAACACAAGGACTACGAAGGCATGCTGTTTTTTATAGTCCTTATGATCATAACACTCATTTGCGGTGTTGTCAGCCAGTTGTCTTTTATCTATTACGCCAACTGGCTGGGGCAGTCCATCATCAGGGATATCCGTATACAGCTCTTAAAGCACATGCTCGGGTTTAAGATGAAGTATTACGACAATTCCTCCATAGGCATACTGGTAACCAGAGCCGTAAGTGACATGCAGCGCATCGGGGAAATATTCAGCCAGGGACTTTTCATGATCGTGAGCGACCTGTTGCAAATGTTTGTCGTGGCCGGGGTAATGCTTTTTACAAGCTGGAAACTCTCCCTTATTGTATTTGCCATACTCCCCCTTATCCTTTATGCCACACGCCTGTTCCAGAAGGCCATGAAAGTGGCTTTTACAGAAGTAAGGGCACAGGTGGCCAACCTCAACTCTTTTGTTCAGGAACGCATTTCGGGAATGAAGATCGTACAGCTCTATACCCGGGAAGACATCGAGCACAAAAAATTCGGGGAAATCAACGAAAAACACAAAAAAGCCTGGCTCAAGACCGTTTGGTACAACTCCATATTCTTCCCCGTGGCCGAACTGGCCTCTTCCATAACCATCGGGCTCGTAGTCTGGTACGGGGGACTGCGTACCATTGCGGGGGACGATATCGAGCTGGGGAGCGTTTTCATGTTTATCGAAATGTCACAAATGCTGTTCCGTCCGCTGCGACAGATCGCCGATAAGTTCAACACCCTGCAAATGGGAATGGTAGCCGCCGGTCGTGTATTCGGCATACTGGACACCAGCAGTTCTATTGAAGACAAGGGCATGGTTACGGCCAGCAACCTCAAGGGACACATCCGTTTCAAAGACGTACATTTCGGATACCTGAAAGACGAGGAAGTGCTGCACGGCATCTCTTTTGAGGTCAAACCCGGTCAAACCATCGCCATTGTAGGTGCTACGGGAGCAGGAAAATCTACCATTATCAATCTCCTGAACCGTTTTTACGAAATAAATTCCGGAGCCATACAGATTGACGGAGTGAATATCAGCGACTATGCACTCACGTCCCTGAGAAGCCGTATTGCCGTAGTATTGCAGGATGTATTCCTCTTTGCCGATACCATATTCCACAATATTACCCTTAAAAACCCGGAAATAACAGAACAACAGGTTCACGAAGCGGCCAAAAGTATCGGTATCCACGATTTTATAATGAGCCTCCCCGGCGGATATAATTACAATGTAAAAGAAAGAGGAACCATGCTGTCCAGCGGCCAACGCCAGCTCATCGCCTTTTTACGGGCGTACGTGAGCAACCCGGATATCCTGGTACTCGACGAAGCCACTTCATCTGTCGACTCCCATTCGGAACAACTCATTCAGAACGCTACCGAAAAAATCACCGAAGGCCGGACTTCCATCGTCATAGCACACCGCCTGGCCACTATTAAAAAAGCAGATAAAATAATGGTGATGGATGCCGGAAAAGTGGTGGAATCGGGTACGCACCGCGAACTCCTGCAAAAAGAAGGCGGTTACTACAAAAACCTCTACGAGGTACAGTTCATGGCCGAGGAAGAAACCATTTAAAATGTGTTGATCTGCCAATGTGCCGATCGGATAATGAAATAGGATTATTTTTATTTATGCGCACGATAATAATTGCTAAATAGCACCCCTCACTACTCCTTTTCAACCCGGACAATCCGAAAACCCAACATTGGCACATTAACTAATTGACACATTCGCTAATTAACCAATAAAACCTCAATTAATACAATGACTAAAATCCTGCTTTTATCCGATACCCACAGCCATATGGACAATACCATTCTCAAATATGCCAGGCAGGCCGACGAGGTATGGCATGCCGGGGATATCGGTAATCTCGCCGTGACCGACAGCCTGAAGAACACAGCTCCGCTCCGTGCGGTTTACGGCAATATTGACAGTGCAGATGCCCGAAAAGAATTCCCCGAACACAACCGGTTTATGTGCGAAGGCGTTGACATATGGATCACACACATAGGCGGGTATCCCGGGAGGTACGACAAAAGGGTCAGGGAAGAGCTGCGTAAAGACCCGCCCAAACTCTTTATTTGCGGGCATTCCCATATATTAAAAGTCATGTATGACAAAAAACTGGACCTGTTGCACATGAATCCCGGAGCAGCAGGCAAATACGGACTCCACCAGGTCCGCACCATGCTTCGCTTCGTTATAGACAAGGATCAGATCAGGGACCTTGAAATTGTGGAACTGGGAAAGAAATAGCGGAGTTAAAGAGGTAAAAGGAGATTCTTCGCTTCACTCCGAATGACACCTTCCCCATTTTAATAATAGAAAGTCTTGTTGTTGGGTTTACAGGTTATTGCGTTAATGAGGTATTCGGTTATTGAGTTCATGCGTGATGCCTAAATAACTGAAATACAATTTCACAGCCGGCTAAAACCACTGTACCTTTCAGCACACGTGGTTTGGTTTTTAGTAAGTGAAAGCAGGCAGGAAACCGGAAACGATCCCGGGTTTACAATATATCAGCCTCACATACAACATTCAACTCAAAAAACACTCGTGTATCCGTGGCAAAACCAAAACCGGAAACTTACAACAAACGAAAAACCCCACAACCTTTGATCCTGATCCCATAAAACCCATACGCTCCCTATCCCAAAAAGCCCGACAAACTAAAGCTCTCAAAAAACAAGGGTTTCCGAGCGAAGCGAGGGACAAAAAAACCCGCCTGCATAACACAGACGGGTTTTAACGCACTAATACTACTAAGATTTCAGGTTTATCGCAACCGGTCTACAGATTTTACGAGATCTTCATCCTTTTTGATGGCCTTATTGGCCAAAACTAAAAAAACGATAGAAACAACAGGAAGAAATATCCCAATACCCTTCTCTGAAATATTACTTTCTCCGGATAAATTTAGCGACCGATACGCAAATACTCCTAGTAAAATTAAGTTTAATATCATGTTCAATCTGTTCAGCACAAATTGATTTTTTCTCTTCTTAAACGCAAAGATGGAAATTACTCCCAAAATTGCCGACACTATGAACATTACCATGGCCCATAATTCTGATGCGGCATACACCGAAACGCCCTCAGCATCTTTCCACAAAGATAATACAAAAGGCAATACACCACTTACCAAAACCACAATAATTAGATATATACTCTGTATTCTTTGTAACATCTTCCTGCCAGAAATATGAGCAAAAATAAGAGTTCTTTTTAAAAAATACAGCCGGTTTATGAAAATAAATTTGTAATATTGCGGTATCCATTCGTAACCAACTCAAAACAAGGTTCGTTTGACTTCGATTTTTTTTTCACTTTGATGCTCATCCCAAAACATACAAACCGGACTTAACAGAGCACTTCAAAAGAATTAATTAACTTATTTAACATTTCAATGTTCGACATTTCAGATTTAAAAGGAAAGAAATTAGCTGAATTACAGGAAATTGCAAAAGGTTTAAGTATCCCCAAATTCAGGACACTTAAAAAAATGGATTTGATATACCAGATTCTGGACGTACAGGCGACAAATCCGAAAACTGTAACGGAGCAGAAAACCGCTTCATCTTCTGCAGGCAGTGGAGAAACTGCACCCAAGGAAAAGGAAAGAAAAACACGCAGGACAAGAATAAAAAAGGTTCCTGCCGATACACCATCCAAACCCAAGACCACACAAGACAGGGGAGACAGCAACGAAAAAAAGGCCCAGGAACACACTCCCCAGAAAAATACAATTCAGAAAAACACCCCCCAGGAGCACGCTCCACAGAAAAATACCCCCCAGCCTTCCCAGAAAAAGCAAAGAGAGGAAAAGCAGGAAGATACGGACAGCCAGCCCAAAGACAAGAAGAAGGAATACACGGCCGGCAAAGGGCAGCAACACCAGAAAAAAAGCAACAACAACAATAATCACCAGTCCTATAACAAGGAGAATTTCGACAAAGAAAAAAAGAACCGTTATAAAGACCCCGATTTTGAATTTGACGGTATTGTGGAAAGTGAAGGGGTACTGGACATCATGCAGGACGGATACGGTTTTCTCCGCTCTTCCGATTACAATTACCTTTCATCCCCGGATGACATTTACGTATCACAGTCACAAATAAGACTGTTTGGATTAAAAACGGGAGATACCGTGCTCGGTAGCATACGCCCCCCGAAAGAGGGTGAAAAGTACTTTCCGCTTATCCGGGTGACCAAGATTAACGGACTGGCACCCCAGGTAGTACGAGACCGCGTGGCCTTTGAACACCTGACACCGCTTTTCCCCGAAGAAAAATTCCGGATCGCAGAAAGGCAAAGTACGGTTTCCACCCGTATCGTGGATCTCTTTTCTCCTATTGGAAAAGGACAACGGGGAATGATTGTTTCCCAGCCCAAAACGGGTAAGACCATGTTGTTGAAAGATATTGCCAATGCCATTGCCGCCAATCACCCGGAAGTGTATTTGCTGGTACTGCTCATCGATGAACGCCCGGAGGAAGTTACCGACATGCAACGCAGCGTACACGGCGAAGTTGTGGCCTCTACCTTTGACGAGCCGGCAGACCGGCACGTAAAAGTGGCCAACATTGTATTGGAAAAAGCAAAACGACTGGTAGAATGCGGCCATGACGTAGTAATACTGCTCGACTCCATCACCAGGCTGGCCAGGGCGTACAACACGGTACAACCCGCCAGCGGGAAAGTACTGAGCGGTGGTGTGGATGCCAATGCACTGCACAAACCCAAGCGTTTCTTCGGAGCTGCGCGAAACATTGAAGGCGGAGGTTCCCTTTCCATTATAGCCACGGCACTTACCGAAACCGGCTCCAAGATGGATGAAGTGATCTTTGAAGAATTCAAGGGAACGGGTAACATGGAACTCCAGCTCGACAGGCGTATTGCCAACAGAAGGATATTCCCGGCCATCGACCTTATTTCGTCAAGTACCAGACGGGACGACCTTCTGCTCGACGAAAACACCATACAACGGATGTGGATCATGCGAAAATACCTTGCCGACATGAATCCCGTGGAGGCCATGGAATTTATGGACGGCCGTATTAAAAGGACAGCGAACAACGAAGAATTTCTGCTGACCATGAACCAGTAACAGGCCGGCCGTTCCTCCGGAAACGGTATCGTACAGCTCAAATAATAAACAATTCCCAAAGGATGAAACCGTTTTTCCTCCCTTTGGGAATTTTAATTAAAATAACGTGAATATTGGAGAAGAAAAAAGCTCCCCTCTTGAGGGACGGGGAGTTTGAACAGGCCCAAATTTTGGGTATATCCCCGGCTTTTGTATTTTTCCTGTGGCTTGGGCTTTCAAACCCTCCGACCAGACTAAAGTCTGCCCACCTCCCTTCTCCCGATCCCGATGGATATCGGTACAATCGGGATCAAGGGAGGAGCTTGTTTGACATCTCAAGCAAGGGGTGTAATTTTGAAAAGCTTTTTATTCATAGCGCTTAAACATTATTCACGTTAAAATACCTTAACCCAAAATGATAGCATACGATCTGGCCCGGTCTGAAACAGACCTTGAAGGCATACTCGAATTACAGCAAAAAAACTTCCCGGACAACCTGTCTCCGGAAGAAGCCAAAGACCAGGGATTCGTAACCGTACGCCACGACCCCGATATATTAAGCCGGATGAACAGGGAAGCCCAAAGCATTATAGCCAGGTACAATAACAAAGTCGTAGGATATTGCCTTGCGATGACAAAAAGCTTCAAAAACGACATCCCCGTGCTTATCCCCATGTTCAACACCATAGACGAACTGTCCTTTAACGGGAAAGCACTGCGCGATGTCAACTATATCGTATCCGGGCAGGTATGCATAGACAGGGAACACCGCGGAAAAGGTATTCTCGACAAGCTATATGCGCATTACAGGGACACCTATAAACACACTTACACCTATGTTATTACCGAAATAGTTACCACAAACCAAAGGTCGATAAAAGCCCATCAAAGGATCGGCTTTGAACACCTCTACAGCTATACCGATCCCGACAACACCGGCTGGGACATTGTTATCTGGGATTGGAATGCCTGAAAAAACAGCCCCTGTTTATCGCAAATTTTAATTTAACGGGGAATCCTTATTTTTATACGCGGATTTCAATGTGAAACCGTCATCATTCTTTTAAACAAAGAAACAGCCACAGCATGACATCTCCCGCAAGAAAAATATTACTCGTTGAAGACGACCCGAAGGTATGCTCTTTTATCAACAGAGGACTGAGCGAGGAAGGATTTGAAATGACCGTTGCCATGAACGGCAAACAGGGTTTGGAATGGGCGGAGTCGTCCGTTTTCGATCTTTTGATCCTCGATATCATGCTCCCGGATATCAACGGACTGGATATCTGCACGGCCGTCCGGAAAGACAATCAGCGCACTCCCATCCTGTTTCTTACGGCGCTGGGAAGTGCTGAAAATATTGCTCTCGGACTGGACAGCGGCGCAGATGACTACCTGGTCAAGCCCTTTAAATTCATAGAGCTCGTGGCACGGATCAAGAGCCTGCTCCGACGTTCCGATAATTTCGGCAACCGTTTTATACATGAAGAAGCGATATACAGGTTTGCCGATCTCGAAGTCAATGACACTACCAAGACCGTTACCAGAAACCGGGAAGAGATCAATCTTACTTCAACCGAGTATCGCCTGCTCCTCATGTTTTTAAGGACCCCCTACCGGGTACTTTCCCGCCAGGAAATCCTGGAACACGTATGGGGCGTAAACTTTGATATCGGCACCAACGTAGTGGACGTTTATGTCAATTACCTGCGGAAAAAACTTGAGAAAGTCTACAAAACACGCCTGATCCATACCGTTATCGGCATGGGTTACGTATTAAAGGATGAAGATGAACACGAGAAATAAGATCATAATATTCCTTACGGCCATAACACTTGGATACATACTGATCTTCAGCGGCTTTATATATTTTTCCATAGAAAACTATTCCTATATAGATTTCTACAAGCGACTGGAAATAAGGGCCATCACCGCTGCAAAAATTGAACTCGAACATCAGCAGGACAGCGATGTGCTCCGTGAAATCCGCCAGGAATTCCTGGAAAAACTCCCCAATGAAAAAATAAACATAGCAGATATTTCAGGAGTAAAAGCCGAAGTCAAGGCCAAAAAACTCGCTGTCCCCGTACATTTTATCGAAGAAGTCCTCAACAACGGCAAAGCTTTTTACAGCAGGAAAAACACCTACTTTTCCGGTATACGGTATCAAACCGGGGGAAAAAATTACCTGGTAGTGGTATCGGCCGAAAACTATTACAGCACGCATCATAATGCCTATCTGAAAAAAATGCTGATCGTGGCCCTGCTCATTTCCATACTCATTATTGCCCTCTTTGCTTTTCTCTTTTCCAAACTCGTGTTCAGGCCCGTTCAGACCATTATCAAGAAGATACGGGAGATAAGTACGGAAAATATGCACCTCCGCCTGGAAGTCCCCCAAAACAATGAAGAGCTCAGAAACCTGACACTTACCTTTAACGATATGCTCAATCGTCTTGAGACTTCTTTTGAGACACAAAAGAATTTTATAAGCAACGCCTCGCATGAATTAAACACTCCCCTTACTTCCATCATGGGAGAAGCGGAGGTAACCCTGGCCAAGGAAAGAAGCCCGGAAGAATACCGGGAAGCGCTTAACAACATACTGGAAGATGCCGAAAAACTCAGCAAAAAGACCGAAGCCCTGTTACTCCTGGCGCATACCGGTTACAACGGTAAAGTACAGAAGTTCGAACTGGTTCGCATAGATCAGCTCATCCTCGACGTAGAAGAAACCGTCAAAAAGATTTATCCCGGCTGCCAGATCCATATCGATTTTGACCTCCTTCCGGAAACCTCGGAAAAACTGAAGGTAAAAGGCAATAAACAGCTGCTTCACCTGGCCGTGTCCAACGTTTTGATGAATGCCTGCAAATATTCGGACAACAAGGAAGTCAAAATTGCACTGGGCGTTTCCAACGACCATGTTATCATTATCATCAAAGACCAGGGCATCGGTATACCCGAAAAGGAAATGCAATATATCTACGACCCTTTTTTCAGGGCCTCAAACACGGGAAATTACCACGGCTACGGTATCGGACTGCCGCTTGCGCGAAATGTGATCAAAATGCACCACGGCGTTATCTCGGTTTTTTCCACCAAAAACCGGGGCACAACGGTAGAACTCAAACTTCCCGTCAACACGAAAAAATTCTAATCTGATTTTAATTTGGCTCTAAGACGGTTCTAAAACCGGAGACATAGTTTTGTTTCACAACATAAAAACATTGCTATGAAAAACATCCTGGTGCCTACTGACTTTACAGTAGACTCTCTCGTACTGCTAAAAAAAGCCATCGAAAATGAAGACGAAAAGCTAAATCTCATACTGGCTTACGGAAAACCGCTTCCCTCATCCATATCGGAACTGGTTTTTTTCTCCAGGAGCAAAATCCTGGACTCGCTGGAAAGCCCGAGCTTTAAAGAAGCCAAGGGAATTCTGGAGAACCGTTACTTTTCCCGGGTCAATTCGCTCCGTACCGATATTTTCTTCGGAAAAAACCAGAATGCTTTCGATAATTTCCTGAAAGGGAATAAAATTGACAAGGCGTACATCCCCAATGATCCGAAATCCCTGCACCCGCGCCTGAAAAAGGGGTTCGACCTTACCCCTTTTCTGAAAAAAGCTGATCTGGAGTTGATCGAAATCACATACAGCAACCGGACTCCGATGACCGTAGAAGAAACACTGGCCAAATTATTAATCCCATAAAAAATTGCTATGAAAAAGAAAAAGTACAAACCCGGGATCAGGGCCACATATTTTATGGGATTCGGAAGCTGCCTTGTGCTCTTTATCCTTATGTCGGCACTGGCACCTGCCACGCCAGACACTGCCATCCTGGGCAAATGGCAGGAAGTTTCCTGGGAATACGAAAAGCTGCCCGGAGTACAGGCCGCCTCCCTCGGGAAGGCTATAAGCCATACGGCAAAGAATGAAATTACCAGGGATCTCGTTATTCATGAAGCGGAGACCTGGGAGTTCCTTCCGGATGGCAGGCTACTGCTTCACAATGACAAAAACCGGACAAAGCCCATGCACTGGACATTAAAATCGAGGGGGAACATCCTGAAACTGGACCACGGGGAAGTAGCGCCCGAGCACTATAACCTCCAGGTACTGAACGACGACGAAATGATCTTGTATTTCAATACCGATTTGCAGGCCAAAGGAATTGCAAAAATGAAATTCAAAAAAATACATCACAACAATTATGCTCAGAAAATTCAGTAACAGCAGAACTACAAAAGAAAATATCCAGTTAGGCTCATTAACTGCCTTTTCAGCCGGAATGGTCAACGTGACCTCGGTGATCGTCTTTTTTGCGTTTACATCTAACGTAACGGGGCATTACGCCATACTCGCAGAAGAAGTATCCAAGGGAAACTGGTACCAGGCGGCAGTAGTATTCGCATGGATATTCCTGTTCTTCGGAGGTAATTTCTGTTCCAATCTCATTATTATCAATTTCAACCAGAAAAACACATACCTCGCGCATGCCGCACCATTGGTCATAGAGGCAATATGCCTGCTTTCGGTAGGCACGTACGGGCAGTTCTTCTACAGGGAAACCCTTAATGAAACCGAGGTCCTCGTAGCCATAATGCTCTTTGCCATGGGCATCCAGAACGGGCTTACGGCGAGTATATCCAATTTCTCCGTAAAGACCACCCACCTTACCGGTCTTACAACCGATGTAGGACTCCTGACCTCCATGTTTACCAGGAAAGAATACCGGGAAAACAAGGCGCTCAGGGCCAAGGCCAGGGTATTATTTGCCATAGTTACCTGTTACCTCTCCGGAGGTATTTTTGCGGGTATCGTATATCAGAACATCGGTTTTATGGTGTTTTATATCGCCTCCGTGGTTATTGGTGTCATTATTAGTTACGAATACTACAAAATAAAAATAAAGAAGATGGTACGGAAGAAAAGGCGGGGACAAAAGTTCAAAACACCGGTCATGTCCAGGTGATTGACCGGATCACCGTTAAATCTCAGTTATGGAATATACATCTGTGACCTGAGAACATAAAGTTGAATTGAGTTATTAAATTTAAATGCTACAGGGGAAGTCCGGACATTGCTTTAACAGAGAAACACGGAGGACCTCAAAGAAGCACAAAGGTTTTTAGCGTATTTAAAAACATTTTCATGGATCATTCCTGAAAGTTGCGGACATTGTTGGGTTCAGATGTAAGACAGCAGGACATAAGAGGCACGACTTGCGATTTATGAAATGGTTCCTTTTGTTACAGGGTGGTAGTGGCCTCAATCGAGAGTCGTTTATTGCAGCCTTTGAGTAATGTGAAAAATTATGGTCTTGTTGCCGGATTAACAGGTTATTGAGTTCATGAGTTATTCAGTTCATGTGTGATGCCTAATAACTGAATAACCAAATAACTAAAATACAACCTCATTGGCAACATTCAACCCAAAAAACATTCGTGTATCCGTGGCAAAACCAAAACGGGAAACCGGCAACAAACAAAAAACCCCACAACCTTTGATCCTGATCCTATTTTTTGCATAGTCCACAACATTTGGGAATGATCCCTGATCTGTTCTCCCCTTCTGCAAAACAAAAAAGACCGTCTGAAAAAGACCGTCTTTTTTATTGATTCTATTTTCTATACTTCTTTACGCCAAAGAAGCAATATGTTTTGCCAGTCTGGATTTCAGGTTGGCCGCTTTGTTATTGTGAATAATATTCCTTTTGGCCAGCTTATCAATCATAGCTACTACAGACGGGAACAGTGTTTCGGCTTCCTTTTTGTCTTCAGTACTGCGCAATTTCTTGATCGCATTACGCGTAGTCTTGTGCTGATACCTGTTTCTCAGCCTCACTGCTTCATCCCTTCTAATTCTTTTTAATGCCGACTTATGATTTGCCATGTTTTGTTTCCTTAGCTATTAAATCTAAATAAATACGTTAAAATACCAAATATGGTACGGACTGCACAATGCATTCCGCTTTATAAGAGATCATCCTCTTATTATCTGTAGTCCGTAGGGGATTCGAACCCCTGTTACCAGGATGAAAACCTGGCGTCCTAACCCCTAGACGAACGGACCGAATTTAAAAATGAATAATTCATTATAAAAAAGTACCGCAAATATAGTAAAATACGCCAACTGCATTTACGCTTTTTTTATTTTAATCATTCATTTGCTCAAAGAACTGTAGCCCGTAGGGGATTCGAACCCCTGTTACCAGGATGAAAACCTGGCGTCCTAACCCCTAGACGAACGGGCCATAGGGTTTTTGTTTCAAATTGCGGATGCAAAAATACAACTATTTTAATATGATGCAATACCTAATTTATTTTTTTTCGGTTTTTCTGATAAATCTACGAACAGACCACTTCCGACACCTTTAAAATCCTTTGTCCCGGGTGAACTATTTTATTCCTTAAAAAATTGCTCATACTGCATCACCCTGAAATCTACGGTCGTAAAATCCGGGTTTTTCCGCTTCATCTCCTTATAAAAGGGAATACTCCCCACAGCCCTGTTGGCCGAACCGGAAGGCGCCGTCAATGAAACCGTTTTTATATTCCTGATCGCCCTGCCGTTTGCGGAGTGCGGCAATGTAAAACGGTGTATACGCGGTACCTCATCGGAGATCACTTCCAGCTTCATGTTATGTGTTTTGAGATGCCTCCTGAAAAAATATTCGGGGCCGTTCTTACTGTTTCCCCCGGTAAACAGAAGCGTATGCACTTCGGGATGTTCTTTAAGGTAACCGATCAGGTCCCTGTATTTTACATTCAGCATCCCCAGGTCGGAAGCGTCTATTTTTTCCCGTTCACAACTTTCCACGATGTCACAGATCCCGATCTTTTGTTCCCTCAAAAACGCCTTGCGCTGTGCAACGGCTTCGGGAGTAGTCTCGAATTTCAGGTCCAGGTCAAAAATCCTGTCCAGGATGGTCCAGAGCTGGCCGTCAATACTGCCGTAACAAAATTCCACATCTCCTTTTTTCAGCTTTCCGGTGGAAAACCTGGGCGGGGGCAATGTCCCGACAATAAGCCTCGTGGCCCCTTCGGGTATGAACGGCGGGAATGGATGTTTATGCGTAAACAATCAGATTGATTTTATGACTTATGATTATCAGGACACAGAACTTACGACAGCAGGGCTGACAATTCATTTCTCCGGTCTGTCTTATAAGTCCTACGGTTTCACCTCTTTTTTTCTATCTTACAAAAACCAGTTCGTTTTTCTTCACCGAATGTTCTTCGCTAAAGCTGTACCCTTCATAATCAAACCCTTTGAGGTCTTCCACGGTTTCTGCCCCGGTATCGAGAATATAACGCACCATAAGTCCCCTGGCCTTCTTGGCAAAGAAACTGATAACCTTCAGCTGATCGTTCTTCCAGTCCTTGAACTGCGGGGTAATGACCGGGACTTTCAACGACCTGGTATCTACTGCCTTGAAATACTCGTTACTGGCAAGGTTGATGAAGAGCTCGTCCTTTTCGAGTTCCTCATTCAGGGCTTTGGTCAATGTTTTTTTCCAGAACTCATACAGGTTTTTCTTTACGCCCACTTTGAGTGATGTCCCCATTTCCAACCTGTAAGGCTGGATCAGGTCCAGCGGCTTCAGTACTCCGTAGAGCCCGGATAAAATCCGCAGGGAATCCTGTAACTGGTCCAGCTTTGCCTCCGGAATGGTATAGGCGTCCAGGCCTTCGTAAACATCCCCGTTAAAGGCGTACACGGCCGGACGGGCATTCTCCGGGGAGAAAGGCAGGCTCCAGTCCTGATTGCGCTGCCAGTTGAGCTGCGCCAGGTTATCGGAGATCCCCATTAATTTCGACAGACTTTTAGGCGACTTCTTTTTCAGTATTTTGTTCAGTCGCTCCGCCTGTTTTAAAAACGAGGGTTCGGAATACCTTTTTACGGGCAGTTCGGATTCGTAATCCAATGATTTTGCCGGTGATATTACAATCTTCATGATACTGCTCTCTGATTTTTGTCCAAAGTTAAGCGAAAAACAAAACGGGATGCGGACTTTCCCAACATTCTTTCTGATAGTATTATTGGCGTTGTTTATGTTGCCAGTTTTCCGGTTGTATTTATAACAGGTAACCGGCAACCGGACCTCACTTCGTTACTTACTTGCAAAGAGTTCCACATCGCCTTCGCTGACCTCATCCCCTCCGAGAATGGTGAGCCGTTCCACCACATTGCGGAGTTCACGTATATTTCCCGTCCAGTCGTATTCCTGTAATAACTTTATGGCGACTTTGGAAAACCGTTTTTGCTGCACGCCCTGTTCCCCCGCCACTTTTTCGGCAAAGTGTTCTATGAGTAACGGTATGTCTTCTCTCCGGTCATTTAATGCAGGTACGTTAATGATAATAACGGCAAGCCTGTGGTAGAGGTCTTCCCGGAATTTCCCCTTTTCAATTTCCGCTTTCAGGTCTTTGTTGGTTGCCGCTATAACACGGACATCCACCTTGATGTCCTTATCGCTTCCTACCCTAGATATCCTGTTTTCCTGTAATGCGCGCAACACCTTGGCCTGTGCCGACAGGCTCATATCTCCTATTTCATCCAGAAAAATCGTTCCTTTGTTCGCAGTTTCGAATTTCCCGGCCCTGTCCTTCACCGCTGAAGTAAATGCTCCCTTGACATGCCCGAACAATTCGCTCTCAATCAACTCGGAAGGGATGGCTGCGCAGTTGACCTCCACCATAGGTGCCTTGGAACGGTCGCTCTTCTCATGCAACCAGTGTGCCACCAGTTCCTTGCCTGTTCCGTTAGCGCCGGTTATCAATACACGTGCATCGGTAGGGGCCACTTTTTCGATCATCTCTTTTATCCGGGAAATGGCCTCACTTTCCCCGATCATTTCAAAATGCTTGCTGACTTTCTTCTTGAGACGTTTATTTTCGCTGACCAGCTCTTTCTTGTCCAGGGCGTTTCTTACGGTATTGAGCAGCCTGTTCAAATCCGGCGGTTTGGAAATGTAATCATAGGCCCCGAGCTTCATGGTGTGCACGGCCGTATCCAGGTCGCCGTGTCCGGATATCATCACGAAAGGTGCATCGGGCTTCACCTTGGCCGAAGCCTCAAGCACTTCCACGCCATCCATTTTCGGCATCTTGATATCGCAAAGCACCAGGTCATAGTCTTCTTTCCTGATCATTTCTATCCCGGCAAGGCCGTCTTCGGCTTCATCCACCTCGTATTCCTTGTTTTCCTCCGTTAGTATCTTTATCAATACCCTTCGTATGGCAACTTCATCTTCTATTACTAAAATCTTTGGCATAGTTGTGTTTTTGGTTTATTGTTGCAGGTTTGAGTTTATTTGATTGCTGAATACACCCCCTGTGTCCCCCCTCAAGGGGGGAGCATAACGCTTTTTTAAAAGATACAAAGTTCCTCCCTTGTGGGGGTGTCTCTTCCAGAGTAATTCCACCTACCTGTTATCAATCGTTCGGAATAATGTGTATATCTCTTTGCGGGAACGGTATGGACACATTGTTTTCCCTGAACATCTTATCGATTTCGAAGCGTATTTCACTTTTTACCCTGAGCGCGACAAAACCATCGGGAAGGAAAAAATAGACCCCGAAGTCCAGGGAGGAATCACCGAAATTCTCAAAGAGCACAAAAGGCTCGGGAAATTCCAGCACGCCGGGATGACGGGAAGCGCATTTCAGCAGAATATCCTTGACCAGCTCTACATCAGACCCGTAGGCCACCCCTACGTTCACTTCTTCCCTTACCGTATTTCCGTTCTGTGTCCAGTTAAACAACGGATCGGACATAAATTTATGATTAGGGACGATCAGCACTTTCCCGCCACGGGTTTCCATACGCGTGGTGCGCAGGTGGATGCTGGTAACCCGCCCCACTTTATCGTCTACCTCCACAATATCCCCGACATGCAGCGACTTGTCGGTTATAATAAGTATGCCCGACATAATGTCCTGGAATAACTGTTGCAGGGCAAAACCCAGACCTACGGCCAATGCGGCAAACGGTGCCAGGAAAACGGTGATATTAATCCCGGAGGCATCAAGTGTAAATATGATGACCAGCACATATGTAATATACTTTGCGAACAGGAATATACTTGTAAACTTATTCTTATCCCCGTCGGCCATCTTCCTGGTAATTAACTTTCTTGTCAGTTTCAGGATAAAATTGGTGGCGATAATAGCAATAATAACAGCAATAAGTACCCCTACGGTTATATCTACCTTACTATCTTCAGGAGAATATATTTTATAGGCAAGAATGTTTTTGATGAAATCTATTATATCTTTCATAGCGCTGAGATTTGGTTAATTATCAACTATATTTCAACCATTTATACAATTCTTTATAACTTGGTTTCTTACCGTACATGAGTATGCCCACCCGGTATATCTTGGCCGCCAGCCATACAATACACAAAAAGGTGGCTATAAGCAATGCTATGGAAGTGATAAACTGCCACAGCGGCACTCCTCCGGGGCCTACACCGCCGGGCAAACGCATAAGCATTACAATGGGAGATGTTAAGGGGAACAGTGAAAACCCTACTGCTATCGGTCCGTGGGGGTTGCTGAACACCGAGAAGAAACCGACGTATATGGCCAGCATCAACGGTAATATTACCGGGAACATAAATTGCTGCGTATCGGTCTCGTTGTCTACCGCAGCACCTATGGCCGCATAAATAGAGCTGTAAATAAGATATCCCAGTATAAAATACACCACAAAGGAAAACAACAACAGTCCCCAGGATATATTTAACAATTCAACCAGATAAAGTTGTATTTTTTCCTGCATTCCTCCGGACATATTGTTTACGGCATCCACAGCTTCGGGGGGAATCCTGGAACCTCCGCCCAACTCCCCTATACTGACCCCGAGAAAACCGGCAAGCAGGAACAGTAACAAGCCTGCCGAAACCGTCCAGATCATAAACTGGGTGATCCCGGCCAGGGAAGTCCCTATAATTTTTCCCAGCATAAGCTGAAAGGGTTTTACCGAAGAAATGATCACCTCTATGATCCTGCTGGTCTTTTCCTCGATGACACTGCGCATCACAAAAGCACCGTAAATGATAATGAACATCATGATAAGATACCCGAAAGCACCACCTATAAAGGCTTTCATTTCATTGATGCCGCGTAATTTTTTCTCGCCCGTATAGTTCTCTACGTTGATCTCATAACCTTTTGCCATCTCTTTCAGGACCTTGTCGGGCACCCCGAAATTCTGAAGTTTCACCTCCCTGACCTGCTTGCGTATCTCACTTTCCATAGACGAAAGGGTCCCGAGCCCCGGGGATTCCCTGCAAAAAAACTCGATGTTTTCGGCTACGGTCTCTATATCGCCCCCTTCCGGGATGTAGAGCAGGCCATAGTATGCGGCATGTTGCGCGGAATCCTTGGCCGCTTCTACCGACATTTCGTCAAACTTTATAAAAGACATGGAAGCATTGTCCTGAAACTGGGCCCGGAAAAAATTTCCCTCGTTCAATACGGCCACGACTTTTTTCTCGTCATTATTGGCTTTGGTAAGAAAGAACACCAGCGCTGCCATTCCCACTACCAGTAACGGGCTCAGGATGGTCATCACTATAAAAGACCTGTTGCGCACTTTGGCCAGGTATTCCCTTTTTATGATCAACGGCAGTTTATGCATTGCGGTCACTATCTTTTACGGTTTGAATAAAAATATCGTTTACACTGGGGATGACCTCTACAAAATGATTGACGGTAGCCCTGGACACCAGGTATTCCAAAAGGTCGTTGGGCGAATGCCCGTTTTGTAGCTGTACCCTTAATTTGAGTTCGTCGGAAAGCGATTTAAAACTGGCTTCCGACACGGTAAACCGGTCCTGTAACAACAATCGCAACTCTTCCTTGTTTTCCGTATCCAGGCCAACTTCAAAAGTATTGCTGCGATACTGTCGTTTTATATCCGCCAGCTTTCCGTCGAGCAGTTTTTTCGATTGGTTGATCAGGGCAATGTCATCGCAAAGCTCCTCTACCGATTCCATCCGGTGTGTGGAAAAGATAACAGTGGCCCCTTTATCCCTAAGGTGTAATATTTCGTCTTTAATGATGTTCGCATTGATGGGGTCAAACCCGCTGAAAGGTTCATCAAAAATAAGCAGTTTGGGGCGGTGCAGCACGGTAACCACAAACTGTATCTTCTGTGCCATCCCTTTGGACAGTTCCTGTATCTTTTTGTTCCACCAGTCACCGATATCCAGCCGGTCAAACCAGTATTTCAAACGTTCCCGGGCCTCTTTCCGTGACAGTCCTTTCAGTTGCGCCAGGTAGAGGGCCTGCTCCCCCACTTTCATGCTTTTATACAGCCCCCGTTCCTCCGGAAGGTAACCAATGTCGGTGATATGACCGGACCGAAGCGGTTCTCCATCGAATGTGACCGTTCCTTTATCGGGATAGGTAATCTGGTTGACAATACGTATCAGGGTTGTTTTTCCCGCCCCGTTGGGTCCCAGCAAACCGAAAATACTGCCCCCGGGCACTTTCAGTGAAACATTGTCCAGCGCGGTGTACTGTCCGTATTTTTTGGAAACATCATTTACTTCCAGCAGATTACTCATATCGCAATATTGGTTTTCGCATAGTAGCATCCAAAGATATTGAAATCACTACTAACGAGGGAAAAAAGGAAAAAATTATTTAAATTCAGGCCTGTTCGTGAAGAAAAAACTGCCGGATTTCCGATACAAAAAAATTTCCGCATCTGTCCCGTACTCCTTAAAAAACAATAATTTAATACGCATATACCAATAATATAATTTATATTTGCGCCCTCAAAATCGGATGTGACCGATGACCGATGACCGATGACCGATGACCGATGACCGATGACCGATGACCGATGACCGATGACCGATGACCGATGACCGATGACCGATGACCGATGACCGATGACCGATGACCGATGACCGATGACCGATGACCGATGACCGATGACCGATGACCGATGACCTGCAAAAAAAATAGCGATAAAAAATCAAGTTAAGAACATGGCGGATATCAGAAATATAGCAATCATAGCCCACGTGGACCACGGAAAGACCACGCTGGTGGACAAAATAATGTACCATTGCCAGCTATTCCGGGAAAATGAAAACACGGGCGACCTGATCCTGGACAATAACGACCTGGAACGCGAAAGGGGGATTACCATAACCTCCAAAAACGTTTCGGTGACCTATAAGAGCACCAAGATCAACATCATTGACACTCCCGGGCACGCCGATTTCGGTGGTGAAGTAGAACGGGTGCTGAACATGGCCGACGGGGTTTTGCTGTTGGTAGACGCTTTTGAAGGCCCCATGCCGCAAACACGTTTTGTGCTGCAAAAGGCCATCGACCTGAAACTGAAACCGTGCGTGGTTATCAACAAGGTGGACAAGGAGAACTGTACGCCCGAGGAAGTCCATGAAAAAGTATTTGACCTGATGTTTGAACTGGGAGCGGAAGAATGGCAACTGGATTTCCCTACGGTCTACGGATCGGCCAAGAACAACTGGATGTCGGAAGACTGGAAAAACGAAACAGACAATATTGAGCCGCTTCTGGACATGGTGATAGCACACATCCCCGAACCGAAAGTATCGGAAGGGACACCGCAAATGCTCATCACTTCCCTTGACTTTTCCAGTTTTACCGGGCGTATTGCCATAGGCAGGCTGCAACGCGGCACACTGACCGAAGGCATGCAGGTATCGCTGGTAAAAAGGGACGGGAGCATATCGAGATCAAGAATAAAGGAATTGCATATTTTTGAAGGGCTGGGCCGGAAAAAAGTGGCCGAGGTCAATGCCGGTGATATCTGTGCCATTGTAGGCCTGGAAGGCTTTGAAATAGGCGATACCATTGCCGACCTGGAAAACCCGGAAGCCCTGACCTCCATTGCCATAGACGAGCCTACCATGAGTATGCTCTTCACCATCAACGATTCCCCGTTCTTCGGCAAGGAAGGTAAATATGTGACTTCCCGCCATATCAAGGAACGGTTAGCAAAAGAACTGGAAAAAAACCTGGCACTGCGGGTGGAAGAAACCGAAAATGCCGACAAATTCATGGTTTACGGACGCGGGGTACTGCACCTTTCCGTTCTCATAGAAACCATGCGTCGTGAAGGTTATGAACTCCAGATCGGGCAACCCCAGGTGATCATCAAGGAGATAGACGGTGTAAAATGCGAACCTGTGGAGGAGCTGACCATCGACCTGCCGGAAAACCTGTCGGGAAAAGCGGTGGAATTCGTAAGCCTGCGCAAAGGTGAAATGCTGAGTATGGAGCCCAAGGGAGAACGCATGGTTTGTGTGTTCCATATCCCGTCGAGGGGAATCATCGGGCTGCGAAACCAGTTGCTCACGGCTACAGCAGGTGAGGCTATCATGTCGCACCGCTTTATAGAATATCAACCCTACAAAGGAGATATCCCGGGAAGGAACAACGGTTCGCTCATATCAATGGAAAAAGGAAAAGCCATTCCTTATTCTATCGACAAGTTGCAGGACAGGGGCAAGTTCTTTATCGATCCCAATGAGGATATCTACGAAGGCCAGGTGATCGGGGAAAACTCCAGGAGCGACGATATGACCGTGAACGTAACCAAGACCAAAAAACTCTCCAATGTCCGTTCCTCGGGAGCCGACGAAAAGGCGAAGATCGTACCGGCCATAAAATTCTCACTCGAAGAAGCACTGGAATACATCCAGAAAGACGAATATGTTGAGGTAACGCCCAAAAGTTTGAGGTTACGGAAGATATACCTTACCGAAAACGAAAGGAAGCGTCATAAAATAGCTTAGCTTCGGCTTCGCTTCAGCTACCGGGAGGTGCCCGGTTGCTTGCTGAACGGCATTAAATAACCGGACACGGACATGTGGTTTCCGGGCAACTATAAACATCAAAAAGTAACATCCGCCCGGTTCTCATCGGGTCCCGGGCGGCCGACAGCAATTTATGGAACTATTTGGTATCTCCATAACGGAATGGATTGGTTATGCCGCCTCTCTGGGGGTGTTGCTTTCTTTCCTTATGCGGGATATCACAACACTGAGAACCGTGAATTCCATCGGTTGTTTTCTCTTCGTGATATACGGTGTCATGCTCCCTTCCATCCCGGTAATCATTACCAACCTTGCTATTCTCGGTGTGAACATCTATTTTATTTTTTTCAAGCGTAAAAAACAATAAGATCATTCCCTGTCGAACAGGTTGTCCAATGCCGGGCTCAGGCTGGAGTATCTGAAGGAAAAGCCCATATCTGTTATTTTACGCGAACTCACCCTCTGCCCGCTGAACAAGAGGTAGGACATCTCACCCAGCAAACCCCGCATCACAAAACGTGGTATATTGGGAAGTATTAACGGCTTTTCAAGTTTTTTCGCAATTTCCCGGGTCAGCTTTTCATTGGTCACCGGGTTGGGGGCAACACCGTTAAAAATACCGGGCATTTCTTTCTCCAGAAGGAACAGGAATATCCTGGCCAGGTCTGTAATATGTATCCACGACTGCCATTGTTGTCCGCTGCCAAAAGCAGCCCCTGCAAAATACCGTACGGGTTTTGCCATTTGAGGCAGGGCTCCCCCGTCCGGTGAAAGCACCAGGCCTATACGTACTTTGGCCACTTCAAGCCCCTGTTTCCCCAGTCGGTCGGCAGCAGCTTCCCATTCCCGTATCACCTTCCCGGGGAAAGAATTGTCCACCTCCTCTTCCTCTTCATCGTAATAATGCGTCAGGGAATCCGGATATATTCCTATGGCGGAAGCCGAGACCAGCATTCTCACATGATGTTCTCTGTTATTTTCCAGGGTTTTATCCAGTAATTGCAGCGACTTTACCCTGCTGTCCAGGATACGTTTTTTATGTTGCGCTGTCCACCGTCTGGCAATCGGGGCTCCCGCAAGGTTAATAATGGCATCTACCCCTTCCAGGCATTCCGTAGCTATTTCTTCTTTTCCGGGATTCCAGTAAAATCCCTTGCACTTCTCGGTATACTTAATTTTGGAATGACTTGTTGTGAGATAGTGCACATCAATCCCCTCCCGGCCGCATAGTCTGACTATCTCCTTGCCTATCAATCCTGTTGCTCCTGTAATTAAAACACGCATCACATCCATCTTTTTCTCCACACTATTAAAGATACGGTATATTATACGGGTAACACAACAATTTAAAAAAGGTTTAACGTCCCTCGGCTCCGCTCGGGAACCAGGAAGGGCAGATATATTGGTTTTATAGTAAACTATTTCCTAAAACCCCCGGTTCCCGAGCCCTTCGGCTTGCACTCAGGATAAGCCTGAGCCGGGGGAAAGATCACAATACCAGAAGGAATTGTCCCAGTTTTGTTTTTCGTTGTTTTCCGGTCCGTAACTTTTCAGTACTTTTTCACCGGTCTTAAAACCTACCGGATACCGGAATACGGGGCCGTCATACACAAAAGTGTGGAATTCCCCGTTTTCCCCGCAGGCGTCCACTCCCCCGGGCAAATCGCGAATAAAGCTGTGGTCGATCTCCCTGCCGCAGAATTCCGGCCCCAGCACCCTGGCATTTACGCATACCGTAACCGCTTTAAAACCGAGTTCCAGAAATTCTTCCAGAAGTTTACGGGTATCCTGTTTCCACAAGGGGAAAACGGCCTCCAAACCTGTTTCCGCAAGTCTTTCTTCCCGGTATTTTTTCAGGTCTTCGAGGAAAATATCACCAAAGGCAGCATAACGGTATCCTTTACCATAAAGCAGGGCGGTTTCTTTCTTCATGGTCCGGTCATACGTTTCCATATCCACAACGGCGGGAAAATAAATTTTACGCAATGGCAAACCGATACTTTTTGCCTGGAGGCCCAGCAACGTTTCCGGCAAACCGTGCATGGACACCCTGCCGAAATCCCTGTTTACGGTGGTCACCAAGGTCTGTACATCATAGTCCCCCCGCTCTGACATTCTGTATAAGGCCAGGGCAGAATCCTTTCCGCTGCTCCAGTTCAAATATGTTTTTTTATCGGGATTTACCATAAAAAGCAGGATTATAAGCTTGTTCTTTTATATATTTGTGTTCGAACACAATATCAACTTCCATGAAAACGCACTATTCGACATTTCTGTTTTTACTGCTATCCACTGCCATATTATCGCAAACCTTAGACCCTGTTTGGGAAAACCCGGATGTTACGGGCATCAACAAACTCCCTCCGAGGGCCTCTTTCTTCGCCTACGAAAATAATACTCTTGCCGGACAGGACAAAAGGGAAGCTTCGAAAAGATACCTCCTGCTCAACGGCACGTGGAAATTCAACTGGGTGCGTGACGTAGCCGACCGCCCTACGGATTTTTATAAGGAAACTTACGACACTTCCGGATGGGACGATATCAAAGTGCCGGGAAACTGGGAATTACAGGGCTATGGTGTGCCCATTTATGTGAACCACCCTTATGAATTCAAGGTCAAAAACCCTTCTCCGCCGGATATCCCGGACGGTTATAATCCCGTGGGTTCTTACAAAAGAACATTTACACTCCCCGAAGGCTGGAAGGACAAAAAGGTATACATTCATCTCGGGGCGGTGAAATCTGCCTTTTACATCTGGGTAAACGGTAAAAAAGCGGGGTACAGCCAGGGGTCAAAGCTCCCGGCCGAATTTGATATCACCCCTTACGTAAAACCGGGAAAAAACCAGGTGGCCCTTGAAGTGTACCGCTGGAGCGACGGCAGCTACCTGGAATGCCAGGATTTCTGGAGAATATCGGGCATTGAACGGGATGTTTACCTCTATGCCACACCTCAAACCCACATCGGGGATATTGATATCCTCGCCGCTCTCGACAATTCTTATACCGACGGGATTTTTCAACTGAAAGTCAAAGTGAAGGACCTGTCTTCCCGAAAGAACAGGCACACATTGAACATTACCCTTTTTGAAGGCGAAAACGTCGTGTATAAAGACTCCCGGAAGGTAACGGACAGCATCACTTCGTTTTCACATAAAATCCCGGGGGTCAAACAATGGTCGGCCGAAACTCCCAACCTGTACCGTTTGGAGATCACCCTTTCCGAAAGGGGAAAACAGAAAGAGGTAATATCGCAACGCGTAGGTTTCCGTACCACCGAAATAAAAGGCAACCAGTACTACCTGAACGGAGAACCCATCCTTATCAAAGGCGTAAACCGCCACGAACACGACCCGGTAACCGGACATGTGATTTCCCGGGAGCTTATGGAAAAAGATATCCGCATCCTGAAACAATACAACATCAATGCCGTTCGTATGGCCCATTATCCCAACGACCCCTATTTTTATGAACTGTGTGATATTTACGGGATCTATGTTGTGGATGAAGCAAATATAGAATCGCACGGCATGTATTACGACCTGGAATACACGCTGGGCAATAACCCGAAATGGCTCAAAGCCCACATGGAACGCATTCGGCGCATGGTGGAAAGGGACAAGAACCACCCGTCCGTCATTACATGGTCGCTGGGTAACGAAGCGGGCAACGGCTGGAATTTCTACAACGCCTACAACTGGATCAGTGAACGCGATCCTTCCCGCCCGGTACAATACGAACGCGCCGGGAAAGAATGGAACACGGATATTATTGTGCCGCAATATCCTTCGCCGGGTTCAATGGCGGCATTTGCAGAAAAAGGGTACAACCGCCCCTTGATCATGAGTGAATACGCCCATGCCATGGGAAACAGCCTCGGGAACTTCAGGGAATTCTGGGAGGTCATTGAAAAATACGATATCCTGCAGGGCGGGTTTATCTGGGATTACGTAGACCAGGGGATCAAAACGGTAAAGAACGGAAAGGAAATCTACGCTTACGGCGGCGATTTCGGCCCGCAAAATACGCCGAGCGACGGTAATTTCCTCCTCAACGGCCTGGTGATGCCCGACCGCAGCCCGAACCCGCATATGTTTGAAGTAAAAAGGGTGCACCAAAATGTGAAATTTGCCATCAGGGACACGCTAAACCGGACTTTTGCCATAAAGAACTGGTACTTTTTCCGGGATATCTCCAACTACCGCATAGACTGGGAACTACTGGAAAACGGTACCTCCAGGGAAAAGGGCACCCTGGAGGGTTTCAACCTGAAACCCCGGGAAGAAAAAGAGGTTTCCATTCCGCTGACTTCAAGTTTTGCGCCCGGCAAGGAATACCTCCTGAACTTTTCGGTTCGCCTGAAGGAAAAAGAACCGTTTATCCCGGCAGATTATGAAATCGCCTACGACCAGTTTCTGCTTCAAAAGGGAAAAACCTTCATCCCCGAAAAAACAGGAAAAAACATCACCATAAATAAAAAAGACGGATACATTAGCCTGAAAGGTGATGCCTTTTCCGTGAACTTTGATACCGGTAAGGGAATAATCAGCAACTATACACATAACGGTCAAACCTTACTCGAAGAAGGCGGACAGGTGAATTTCTGGCGGGCTCCCGTAGACAATGATTACGGTGCGGGAACACAGCGAAAATATGCCGGATGGAAAAAAGCGGGGAAATCCGGGGAAAATGTTACTTACAAAACGGCCGAGCTGAAAAAAGACAAAGCCGTAGAAATCACTTTTACCCGGCCATTACTGCAAGGCGATGCTGAGTTTACACAGCGGTACACAGTTTACGGAGACGGCAGGATACACGTAGCTAACAGTTTTAAGGCCGGAAAAGGCGAACACACCCCCATGTTCAAGTTCGGGAATACCATGGTGCTCCCCGAAGGCTTTGAAAACGTGGAGTGGTACGGCCGCGGACCTTTCGAGTCTTATACCGACCGCAAGACCGCTGCGCTTATCGGCCTGTACAAAGGGACCGTTTCGGGGCAGTACCACCCTTATATCCGTCCGCAGGACAGCGGGAACAAGACGGATGTCCGTCATGCCACCCTGAGTAACGGCAAAGGCGCTGTTCTACAGATCATAGGTGATGCTCCCGTACATTTTTCGGCATTGCACTACAATACCGATGACCTGGACGGGGGAATGGAAAAAGCGCAAACGCACTCCGGAGAACTCGTTCCGCGGAAAAAGACTTTTGTCAATGTGGATGGCATGCAGTCCGGCGTAGCGGGTATTGACAGCTGGTACAGCCTTCCCCTGGAAAAATACCGGTTGCCTTATGCTTCGTATGCTTACGGGTATTGGATCGTTCCTTCGAGGTAGAATTTTAGCTTTACAGGGCTTCCCGCTTTTCTGGGCGGGGAGTTTGCCCGGCAGGTCCCGGGACTTCCCTACAGATCCGTACTATTCCGTGACATGGGCTTTCTAATCCTCCGGTCCCGATCAAAGAGAGGGACTATCAGGCAGTTCCTTTATTTTATAAAACTCTGAATGGCCAGCACATAGCTTTGAAGCCCGAAGCCCAGTATAACACCTTTTGCATTGGGCGATATATAGGATTGATGACGAAATGATTCCCGCCCGAAGGTATTGGAAATATGTATCTCCACTACGGGGGTGGTTATACCCTTTATAGCGTCTCCTATACCTACGGAAGTATGTGTATAAGCCCCGGCATTGAGGATGATACCATCATAGCTGAACCCCGTTTCGTGCAGCTTGTCTATGATCTCGCCTTCTATATTAGACTGGTAGTACTCCAGGTCTACACCCGGAAAATCCGACCGTAGTTTAAACAGGTAGTCTTCGAAGGTTTCGGAACCGTATATTTCGGGCTCACGCTTACCGAGCAGGTTCAGGTTGGGACCGTTGATGATGATCAATTTCATTTTTCTGTATCTTTTGACCGGAAATCAATCCGAAAAAATTTTCATTGTAAAAATATTCATAATATTATGGATAAAAATGGAAAAAGCCGATAAAAAAAGTCCCGGATGATCTGGTGACCTTCCGGGACTTGTGTATTTATTCAAAAAGGGTTCTGTTTCAGCCTCTGTGTAAAACAGATAACAGTGAATGTCTAAAAGCCTTTATACACGCACCTGACCGTTACCATACACATAGTACTTATTGGTGACCAGTTGTTCCAGTCCCAGCGGGCCCCTGTGGTGCAGCTTGTCGGTACTGATGGCCAGTTCGGCACCTACGCCCATTTGTCCGCCATCGGTAAAACGGGTGGAGGCATTCTGGTATACCGCAGCACTGTCTATCTGTTCCATAAAGGCCTGTGCCGTAGTATCATCTTCCGTAAGTATACAGGCGGAATGCCCACCGGAATACTTGTTGATCCGGTCTATGGCTTCATCTACATTATCCACGGCACCGATCACTGCCTTGAGCGCCAGGAATTCTTCATACCAAACCGACTCTTCTTCCACCAGGGAAGCATCCGGGAGAACCTTCTTGATGTTCTCATCAACCAGGAGTTCTACGGAATTTTGCCGCAATTCCTTTTCCAGCTCTTTTACTTTGGTCTCATAGCCGGAGATATTCTTATCGATCAAAATTTTGTCCAGAGCATTGCACCCGGAGATCTTGTCGGTCTTGGCATTGATAATGACCTTGAGGGCCTTGTTCCAGTCGGCATCCTTATTCACATAAAGGAAATTATTCCCTCTTCCACTCACCAATACGGCACAGCGGGCGTGGTCTTTTACAAACTGAATAAGCCTTTCCCCTCCTCGCGGTACGATAAGGTCCAGTTTTTCCGGCGGATTCTTCAAAAATTCCTGGGTTTCCTGTCGGTTCATGTTCAGTAATTGCACCCAGGCTTCCGGTTCCAGGCCGTTTTCTTTCAGGGCCCTGTGCCAGCATTCCTCGAGTTTTTTATTGCTGTTCCAGGCTTCTTTCCCGCCTTTGAGCAATATCTTATTATTGGCTTTAAAGGCCAGAACGGATGCTTCTATGGTTACATCCGGCCGGGACTCATATATGATCATTATCGTACCGAACGGGGCGGTTTTATTCAGTATTTTCAGGCCGTTCTCCAGTTCACGGGACGATTTTACCTTCCCGACAGGGTCGTCCTGCCCGCGGACTTCTTTCACCGCCTGGATCATACCGTCTACCTTGGCCTGGTTTACCACCAGCCTGTCATACATGGCACGGTCTGAACTGTCAAAGGCATCCAGATCCTTTTTATTGGCCGCAATTATGGCTTCGCGCTCTTCGTCCAGGATACGCTCCATGGATTCGAGCACCTTGTTTTTTATATCTTTTGCTAATAGTTTCATTTTTTCTGATTTTTTGTGAATGAAGTTTTTTTGATGCCGAAAGTCGGGAGTCCGGAGTCGAAAGTGAAAAATACTTCGGACTCCGGACTTCTGACTTCGAACCTTTTTCTATTCCACAATCCGTGTCCCCACGTCTTTTCCTGCCACGATATCAAGGATCACACGGTCCTTCTTACCGTTGGCAATATAGGTAGGGATATTCTTGGCCGCCGTGTTCTTGGCGATCTTGAGCTTGGAGCCCATACCGCCACGGCCGGAGGTTTCCCCTTTGTCCGTTTCCTCGATGAACTGTTCCACTTTCTGGTTTACTCTTACCTCGGGAAGCAGCTCGGAATCGTCATTGTCCGGGTGTCCGGTGTAGAAACCGTCTATATCCGTAAGGATGATCAGCATATCGGCATGGATCAATTCAGCAATAAGGCTTGCCAGCTCGTCATTATCGGAAAACATGGAATGTGTTACCGACACGGCGTCGTCCTCGTTGGCAATGGGGATAACTCCTTCAGACATCAACCCTTCATAACAGTTGATCATATTCTTGCGGTGCTCACCGGGATTAAAATCCCTTTTGGTGGCCAGCACCTGTGCACAACGCATACCGTAATCGTGAAAAATGCTGTAATAATAACGCATCATCCTCGGTTGTCCTATGGCAGAATAGACCTGCCTTCGTATGGACTTGTTCTCTATATCGCTCTCTCCCAGAATTTCCCGTCCTGCATTGGCCGAACCTGAAGAGACCAGTACGGTCATAATATTCTGTTCGTACAATTCGGCAACCTGGTCTACGAGTCTTTTTAAGATAGGCTGTACAATGCGGTTGTCTTTATTGATCATTACATTGGTACCTACCTTGACTACTATTCTTTTATCGTACATATTCCTTATTGTTTTCATTACCCAGCTGTACCGCTCTCTCAAAAGCAGCATGGGCTGCGTCCTTGATGAGTTCTTTTACGTTGTTCTCCTCCATGGAGTCCAGCGCGGCACGGGTAGTACCTCCTTTTGAAGCCACTCTGTCCATCCATGCATTGGGGTCGAGATCAGAACTGTTGAACAATTCTACAGCCCCCTGGAACGTCTGGGCCACCATAAGGCGGGCGTCTTTCTGGGTAAATCCCATTTTCATTGCAGCTTCCATCATGGACTGCATAAAATAGAATATGTAAGCGGGTCCGGAACCGGAGATCCCGGTAGATTTGTCTATTTCCATTTCGCTGGCAAGCTTAATAGACCTTCCGGTGGTATCTATCAGCTTTTCAACGGTAAGGAGCTCCAGTCTGGAAACGTCCTTGGAAGCGGTAAAGGAAGTAAATCCGTGACCTACCCTGGCCGCGAGGTTAGGCATGGCACGCACTACCTTTTTAATGTCCATGGCTTCCTGCATGGTTTTGATGGTGACACCGGCCATGATGGATATAAAAATCTGATCCGGCCGTTTGTGTTCCTTGATCGCCTGAAAGAGCTCATCGCTGTGGTAGGGCTTTACCGCGATGAACACGATATCTGCATTGGGTAAACAATCTTCAATTTTTTCGTAGACGTCGAATTCGTCGTTTTTTTTCAGTGCGTCGGTTCGCTCCCGGGCACTGTCTAGAATCATTAAATCTTTTTTCTTTAATAAGTCTGATTGGGCCATTCCCTGGGCATACGTTAGCCCCATGTTTCCGGCGCCAATTACAAGAACTTTCATTTGTTGAAGTTTTATAGTTATTATTAAATTCCGTCAGGTTACTGCAAGGAATGTGCTGAAAATTAGGAAAAACCTACAAACACGGATAAAACGCATCAATCCGGGACACACAATATGCTAAAAAACAGTAAGTTAATTGTGCCAGGTTAAGTTTTTAACAATTTTAAGGAAATTTCTGTCTCCCTACTGCCAGCCCAAAAAAGCCCGACATATGTGCATAAACCTGAAAAAAAGGCAGGTTTTGCTCTCTAAAATTAACACAACTTTAACATATGAAAAAATGTCAGGGATGCTCAATACTCCTCTTCCCGTCACTAATTTACGAATATATTTTTATGTCGGCAGTTAAAACCTATTTATATACTTCTGCTTTAAACAAAAAAAGGGAGTCCGCAAAGACTCCCTTTTTTGTACCATTTAAAATGGTAAGTGTTTAAAATCTATACCCCACACCTACCTGGAAATTCCGTGTTTTCATTTCAAAGTCGGCAAACTCGGTACCATCTACATCCAGGATATCCGATACCCCCAGATTGTATCTGGCATCAAAAAAGAGACCGGTGGGCAGTTCATATCCCGCACCAAAACTAAGGCTGAAATTTGTAGATTTAAGGTCGTCTGTACCTCCATCAGCATCTACCACTATACCTAACTGCGGACCGGCATGGATATTAAAACCTTCCACTACATAGAACTTGGCCAATATCGGAATATTAATAAATGAAATCTCGGCATCCACTTCTTCATTTGTAAAAACATCTTGTCCTTTAGCTCCTTCACTGGAATACAATACTTCGGGCTGAATGTGAAACTTTTCAGAAATTCCGAAATCTGCCAGACCACCTATATAAAATCCGGTTCGTCCATCACTGGTTCCGCTTCCAAAGTCTGCTTCAACCTTTAGGTTAGAAAAATTCAACCCACCTTTCACCCCGAAGGTAACATCCTGTGCGGCGGCGTTAAACCCAAAACCGAGTGCCATTACGGCAATAAGTAATACTTTTTTCATATTGCTATATTTTTAGATTAACGCGGCTAAGATAAATGATATTTTATTTGATATCACAAAAAAAGCGAAAGTGTAAAAACAACTTTCGCTTTGAATATGCTTTTATTTGAAATATCCTCCTAAAAGAACAGGTAACCTACGGATAACTGGAATACGGAGTTTTTTATGTCTCCTTCGTCAGCCACGTCACTAAGCCCGAAGTTATACCTTCCCTGAGCAAAAAAGCTTCCTATTCTATATTCCACACCTACGGCCCCGGTCATATCAAGGCTCTTTACATCGGTATCAAAACCTTCCCAATCATCTTTTACGTTGATCCCGAACTGGGGCCCGGCCTGTATACTAAAGCCATCTGTAAGGTAGTACTTGGCCAATATCGGTACATTGACATAATCCAGATTAAGATCTGTATCCGATAATTTTGCACCCTGTGCAGAATAGAGCACTTCCGGCTGGATAGAGAACTTATCGGTTAGGCCCAACTCTGCCAATAAGCCGATATGGAAACCAGTACGTCCGTCAGTTCCGTCTGCATCATCTCCATTTAAACTGGCAAAGTTCACCCCGCCTTTGGCCCCGAAATGAATGGATTGGGCATTACCGTATAACGATACGCCTACGACTGCCATAATTACTAAAACAACTTTTTTCATCACTAATAGTTTTTGTGTTTTGTAAAGTAAATATACTCATATTTTGCTCCAAATGGTAAAAATTGTCTTATTTTTATTACATATAGCCTGTAAAAACCCTTTGAAATCGGGCGAAATACTGATTTTCACTGTATAATATACCTCATATAAAAGCACTTTTTGACGTACAGTAAATTATCGCTTTGTTTTGCATTAGTTGCATTCCTGCTCCTATTTTGTATATTTATATGGCATACATCAATGAACATTTAAACATGAACAATCGTATCAATATTATAGAATTTCCGTCAAACCTCGGGCTTAAAGCACCTGAACCGGGTGTGGAACCCGGTGTAAAAAACCTGCCCGACTGGCTTCGTGGCAACGGTTTTTATCAACAGCTGAAACCCAAAAACATCTATACCTTAGCTCCGCCCTCATATAGCATGAACATGGATACAGAGGCCAGGGTGCGCAACAGCGATGCTATTATAGCCTACGCAAAACAGCAGGCGGAAATGCTGGATAATGTACTGGACGAAGCGCCTTTTCCCATAATCATTGGCGGGGATTGCAGTATTCTTATAGGTAATGCCATAGCCCTCAAAAAAAGGGGGAACTACGGCCTGTTCTTCCTGGACGGCCATACGGATTTTATATTGCCGGAACTCTCGCAAACCGGGGGCGTGGCCGGAATGGACCTGGCCGTAGTCACAGGGCACGGCCACCCGAAACTGACCGATATTGACGGACTAAAGCCCTATTTTAGGGAAGAACACGTATGGTGTGTGGGCAACCGGGAATACGATAAAGACTACGTGGCTCCGATACTGGATTCGAACATACACTATTACGACCTGGAAAGACTACAGGAAAAGGGGACGGAACAATGCACGAATGATTTTCTTCAAATGGTCACCGACCAAAAACTGGACGGCTTTTTTATCCATCTCGATGTGGATGTGCTGGACGATGGCATAATGCCCGCGGTAGACAGCAGAACACACGACGGGCTTACCTATGCAGAGTTGAACCATATACTGGAAAAACTGTTGCCCCATAAAAAAGCCGTAGGTATGGAAATTACCATCCTCGATCCGGACCGTGACCCTTCGGCAGAATATACCAAAGAATTCATTGCCAACATGACAAAAAATATCCGGAACGCGCGGAGGTAGGTGATGTGTTATTGAATTACCGGGGTACCGAGTTATTGCGTTGGATTGCTTTTACCTAATAAAGTTATCAGTTATCGGGTTATATCCCCAATTGATCTTATAGCCTATAAGGCTGATAAACATCCCTCTACGATTTATTCGCTAATTGTCCGCAGGCAGCGTCAATGTCTTTTCCGCGTGACCGGCGAACAGTTACCGTAATGCCGTTCTTTTCCAGTATGTCGCGGTAAAGTTCCAGCGCTTCGGGATCGGCCTGGGCAAAGTGCTCGTCCCCTATGGGGTTGTATTCTATAATATTGACCTTGGAGGGTGCAAACCTGCAAAAACGAACCAGTGCCTCGGCATCTTTCCTCTGGTCATTGATCCCCCGCCACACTACATATTCATAGGTGATCCGGCTTTTGGTCTTTTGGTACCAGTATTCCAGTGCTTCCCTTAAATCTTTCAGCGGAAAGTGTTCGTTAAACGGCATGATGGAGGTCCTTACCTCATCAATAGCGGCATGCAGGGAAACGGCAAGTTTGAACTTTACTTCGTCATCGGCCAGTTTTTTTATCATTTTGGGCACGCCGGAAGTGGATACCGTGATCCTCCGGGGCGACATACCGAGGCCTTCGGGATCGGTAATCTTGTCAATGGCCTTTATAACGTTATTGTAGTTCATCAGGGGTTCGCCCATTCCCATAAAAACGATATTGCTCAGCGGCCTGCCGTGGTAAAGGCGGCTCTCGTTGTCTATGGCCACCACCTGGTCATAAATTTCATCGGGGTTCAGGTTCCGCATCCGTTTCAGGCGTGCGGTGGCACAGAATTTACAGTCCAGACTGCACCCCACCTGGCTGGACACACAGGCAGTAGTACGGGTATCCGTAGGTATCAATACCGATTCTACAATAAGTCCGTCGTGCAGGCGTACGGCATTTTTTATGGTGCCGTCGTTACTGCGCTGCATACGATCTACCCGAATATGATTAATGACAAAATGGTTTTCGAGCATTTGCCGGGTTTCCTTAGAGAGGTTGGTCATACCTTCAAAAGAATGTACGCCTTTACCCCAAAGCCATTCATAGACCTGGTTGCCACGAAAGGCTTTATCGCCCCGGTCAACAAAAAAATCGCGGAGTTGTTCCCTGCTCAGTGCCCGTATGTCTTTTTTAACTGTCTGCATGTGGTACAAAGGTAATGAACTATACAACATTAAAATGCAAATCCCAAACCCGGACTATTTTAAAACATTCCGGATTCGGGATCTGCAATTTCTTAGTACGGGAAACACTTACAATATAAGCATAGCGTCCCCGTAAGAATAGAACTTATATTTTTCTTTAACCGCTTCCTCATAGGCCTTTTTGATAAGATCGTGCCCGGCAAAGGCAGAGACCATCATCAGTAAAGTGGATTTCGGGGTGTGGAAATTGGTGACCATACAATCTGCAATACTGAAGTCATACGGAGGAAAGATAAATTTATTGGTCCATCCCTCGTATGCGTTCAGCAGTTTTTCGGACGATACGGAACTTTCAAGGGCACGCATCACCGTAGTTCCAACGGCACACACTTTCTTTTTGTTCTGCTTGGCCCCGTTCACTATATTGGCGGCATCTTCGGGAATAAGCAGCTCTTCACTGTCCATTTTATGCTTGGAAAGGTCTTCCACTTCTACCGGGTTAAACGTTCCGAGCCCCACATGTAAGGTGACTTCGGCAAATTTGGCTCCCTTGATTTCCAGCCTTTTCAAAAGGTGTTTGGAAAAGTGCAGGCCGGCCGTGGGTGCTGCCACAGCCCCCTCGAACTTGGCGTATATGGTTTGGTAACGTTCTTCGTCTTCGGGCTCTACTTCCCTTTTGATGTACTTGGGAAGTGGTGTTTCCCCGAGCTCCTTGAGTTTTCTCCTGAAATCTTCGTACGAACCGTCATAGAGAAAACGAAGGGTGCGCCCCCTGGAGGTGGTGTTGTCTATAACTTCGGCCACCAGGCTTTCATCATCGCCAAAATAGAGCTTATTCCCTATCCTGATCTTCCTGGCCGGGTCTACCAATACATCCCACAGGCGTTGTTCCTCGTTGAGCTCACGCAAAAGGAACACTTCTATCCTCGCACCGGTCTTTTCCTTGTTACCGTATAGACGGGCCGGGAATACCTTGGTATTGTTCAATACCATGACGTCTCCTTCATCAAAATAGTCTATAAGATCCTTGAACATTTTGTGTTCAATAGTGCCTTCTTTTCGGTTTACTACCATTAACCTGGCTTCGTCCCTGTTTTCTGAAGGATATTCTGCCAGCAATTCCTTCGGGAGATCGAAATTAAAATGAGATAACTTCATGTGTTTGATTTTTTTTGCACCGGTGAGGCCGGTGCCTCTCCTCCCCGCCTTGCCCGCGGGGTTTGCTTCTTCTGTCTTTTTTACGAAGCTGCAAATATACAACCCCGGAACAGGCGTTGTCAAGGAAATAACTAAAATTATTTGAAAAACAGGGATGTACTCCGGCCGGTAAGAAAAAAGATCAGGTATACCGGCCTACAATTCTTCGGACACCTTGCAGGTAACCCGTACCGAACAGGTTGAGATGTACCAGCAGATAGTAGAGCTGCCACAGGTCCATGCGTTCTTTCCATCCTGCGCACAGGGGAAAGGTTTCATTATAGGCATCTATCATGGGAGACGGAAACCCGCCGAAAAGGTGCATCATGGCTATATCGGTTTCGCGGTGGGCATAGGCCACCGCCGGGTCTATCAGGCAGGGATTGCCGTCCTTGCTTACAAGATAATTCCCTCCCCATAAATCACCGTGTACCAGGGCCGGTGCTTCTTCCGGGATCACAGCTTCCAGGTTTTTATAAAGCGGAACGGTATCAAAGCGATATCCGAGGTCATGTGCCAGTTTGAACTGGGGTTGCAACCTTTGGGCGACATAAAATTCGGCAGCACGTTTACAATATTCATTATACTGCGGCAGGCTGCCTATGTAATTGGAATGTTCAAACCCGAAATTATCCGCCGTATTCCGGTGCAATCCGGCAAGTTGTCGTCCGAAGGCCTCCCAGAATCCGGGGCCGGGGTTTCCCGGTTCCATGTATTCCAGTACAAGGTAGGCCGTTCCCCCGGCTGTTCCCTGTTCAATAACGGCAGGGATATGAATGGCCCCGGTACTGCCCAACACTTCCAGCCCTTCGGCTTCCGCAGGGAACATCCCGGGGTAGCGGGAAGCGCTGTTTAGTTTCACCACAAATTTCCCGGCGGTGGTATCCAGCAGGTAGACGTCATTAATATCACCTCCGGAAAGGGGACTTGCCTTCCGTATCTCTGCCTGAAGGGATTGCTGAAGGTTATGTTTGACGGTTTCTGTCATACGATTCCTTTAGAAATACGTCCTGTTTGGAAATCATCTGTTGTATACCGAAAAATCACGTTTTGAGACGGACGGACGGCCGTCTCTACGTGTTATATTATAACGATTCTATTTGGAAATACAATTTTTCCATGTCCTTCCAGAAATCGGGATAGGATTTACCCACAACTTCGGCTTCTTCGATGATAATCGGCACTTTCAGTCCCAACGGGGCAAATGCCATGGCCATGCGGTGATCGTTGTATGTAGGAATGGCAATATTTTCCCTGATCGTGGTTGAGGGTTCCAGGAACAGCTCGGCATCGGTCACCTTTATGGATGCTCCCAGTTTGGTCAATTCCGTTTTCAGGGCTTCCAGCCTGTCGGTTTCCTTGATCTTCAGGGTGTGCAGCCCGGTAAGGTGACACCCCCATCCCAAACCGAAACAGGTCACGGCTATGGTCTGGGCAATATCCGGAGCATTGGCCAGGTCGAAATTAATAGGTTCGGAAGGCTTAATTTCTTTTTTTGTCAGGGTAATGGTATTGCCGTTAAAGGTAGTCTCCACTCCAAAACTCCTGTACAGTTCCGTCAGGACACTGTCGCCCTGAAGGCTGGATGCCTTGTAGGCCGACAGGGCTATTTCCGTACCTTCTTCGCACAGTGCGGCTATACTGTAAAAATAGGAAGCCGAACTCCAGTCCGATTCTACCGTAAGGGTTGCGGGGGCTATTTCTTCCCTGGGATATACATTTATCACATGGCCTTCAAAACAGGTTTTCACCCCTATTTCATTCAACAGGGCCAGGGTCATTTTTATGTAGGGTACGGAGGTTATTTTTCCTTCCAGGGTAAGTTCCAGTCCGTTGGGTAATTTCGGTGCTACCAGCAACAGGGCAGAAATATACTGACTGCTTACATTGGCCTGTAACGACACCTTGTTTTTTTCCAGTCGTTTTCCGTGTATTCTTAACGGCGGGTACCCTTCTTCCTGTGTATATGTAATTTCCGCACCGAGCTGTTTCAGGGCATCGACGAGTATTTTTATCGGGCGTTCCGTCATTCTTTCAGACCCGGTAAGGACAACTTCCCTTCCTTCACGGGTAGCAAAAAAGGCGGTCAAAAAGCGCATGGCCGTTCCGGCGTGGTGGATATCGGCTATGGCAGCATCCGTAGTCAATGCTTTTTGCATGACTTCGGAATCGTCAGAATTGGAAAGGTTTTCTATTTTCAGCTGCGGATACAGGGCCTGTAACAATAACAAACGGTTGGATTCGCTTTTGGAACCGGTGATACGGATGTCACCTGCAATTTTAGTCCGGGGATTGGATATTTTGATATTCATTGATCTTTCGGCTATAGACACACGGCCGTGTGTCGCTACATATTATTTTATTATTTTAATTTTTCGTTGTTATGGTGGCGGTCGTGGTCGCGTTTGGTCTTTTTGTCCATTTTTTTGTCAAAGGCGGCCTGTAAATCTATGCCTGTCTGATTGGCCAGGCACAGGACCACGAATACCACATCGGCCAGTTCTTCTCCCAGATCCTTCTCCTTATCGCTTTCCTTTTCACTCTGCTCTCCGTATCTCCGGGCAATGATCCGGGCTACCTCACCTACCTCCTCGGTAAGCTGGGCCATATTGGTAAGTTCATTGAAATAACGGACCCCGTGTTCCTTGATCCATATATCGACTTCTTCCTGGGCGTTTTTTAAGTGCATTGTTTATATTTTGGTTAAAACTATTTTTTCCGTTTCCTTTTCTACCAGTTGTTTATAAAATTCCCTGACCGCACCGTAATATACCGGTGATAATACGGCCGAGTTCATTTCGGTCTGGACCATTACCTGGATCATGGCCCCGGACCGGGTAATGTTAAACAAAAACGATCCCATATTATCCGGTAAGACCAGCCGTGCAGGTTCGGGGAGTACCTCTGCCTCATAACCGGAAGGGATTTTTATATTGACCATGTATTTATCTGCCCAGGGATAGGAAAAATCTATGGGGTATTCCCTTTTATCCAGCTTGAACGGGTTTTCTTCCGTTGTGAAAAACAACATGGGTGAAAGATATACCTTATCTCCGATAACATCGCAAGCGTTCTCCTTGGAAAAACTATAGGTTTCCTCCAGGGGCTTGCCTATGTTGTCCTTATTTTTCAGTTCGTATTCCGACACTTCCATGCCGTTAAATGTGTTCTCAAGGTGCTCCAGGTATTCTTCCTCGTCTACGGAATAGTATTTCTGCCGGAACGCCAGGGCATGGTGATCGGTGAATTTCTTACGTATTTTCCCCTCGGCCATACCCTCCGGTGATATGATGTAATTAACAGACACATATTCCTTTGAGACTTCACGAGGCGACAAACTGATTTCCTCGGAGGTACCATCTTTCTTTATCAATCTCCCGTTCCAGTTATGTGTTCTGGAGGGCAGGATACCCGGCGTACTGAACTTATCGGTCGCGTCCATCAGTATATGGCCGTCTTCGTGGGTTACCGCACTGACTACATAATTAAACCCTTCCCTTGTGGGAAACAACGGGATACCGTTGGAGCGGGTACTTACCAGTACGGGATTGGCATCCAGGCCGGCATGACGGAGCATCGCGGTAAGCATCAGGTTGATCTCGGCCACATTCCCCACTTTTTCCTTATAGGCTTTCCGGACACCATCATCGCAATAATATCCAAAATAACCGTTCCAGTTCATCCTGGATTTCACATGACCAAAAACAAGGGCTATCTTTTGCAAGGGATCAGACACTCCTGCCAGCAATGATTCCAGATCGTTTTCAAAATAACCGGTTTTTTTAACCTCATTTCCGAAATCAGGGGTGTTGTAGATGCGCTTGGCTACATCCTTCCATGTTGAAGAATAATACTCTATGGTAGAATTCGGAAACTTTACGTATTGCAATTCATATTTTATGGCCGACCTGTAATTGTCAATATTATTGACATAGGGTTCTTCTTTAAGCGCGGGTATATTTTCCTGGTTTATGGTATATACATTTGTGGTGTAATCTATTTTATTGTTGCTGTAGTTCGTTTGCACAGCACCAAATCCACCCCCTCCGCTTCGTTGTTTATTGGTAAAGTTAATAGTTCCCCTTTTAGTTGATGAGCTGATCTGAAAAGGATAATATCCTTTCATCAGGGGTTTAAAGTTAAAATATTCCGGGGTTTCTACCTGCGCTTCTATTTTTTTGACCGGGATGTCATATTGCAATGCGATCTCATCCATATTTCCCAGGAATGGGGAATTCAGGTGATAGGTCAGTTCTATAACGGAACCGGGTTTTATATCGGGCATCGTAAACTTGGTACTGCTCCAGTACCTGGATTCTTCATTTTCAAACACGTTGCTCCGTTTTAATTTGGTTTCTTCTATCTTACCGTTGTTCAGGTTATAGGTTACTGCTTTTAAGCCAGCTACTTTTTCCTCATCGCCCCCGGACGGTGTATAGCGCATTATCTTTTTGGTGGCATAGTCAAATCCTTCCCGGGTATACAGCTTGATGCGTTCCTGCACATCGGTAACCAGCTCAAACCCCGTATTTCTGGTATACCGGTAATACACCCTGGTCTTTTTATACAGGATGGCCGCATTTGCCGAGGAATCCTGCGGACAAAATTTTTCTTTCAGTTCCTCTTCGGATACTTTTCCGAACTTATAGTTCTGGGAAAAGAGCGGGTTAAAGTTAAGGATACTTAAAAACAAAAAGCACAGTAAAATTCTTTTCATAACGGTGGGTTTTGTATTAGTGTAAGGTGATTATTGCTTTAACAATACGATTTTCGACCGGTCCGTACGCGCCACTTTTTTCCGGAAATCCCTGTAGGCTTCATAATCTTCTGCCGGATAGGTACCGCCCCGTATTTTCAAATGGCGTTTGTAGGTGATGGTGTTATCACCGGTTTTGGCCAGTTCGATACCGTATTCCCCGAACTTATTTTCGAGTGACAGTCCCTCGGGCATGGCCTCTACTTTATAACCTTCGGGAAGGTGTACCACAAATTCGTCTTCGTCCAGGTAGCCCCGGTCTATCCGTAGCGGAAGTTTTCTGTTCCGGTAACGATCGGGTACAAAGCTGTTCCGATTAAAGGCATTGACTACAAAAAGGAGCCTGTCGCCACTCCGGGATGCATAGCCGGAAGCCTCGATGTCCACTGCTTCGGTAAACTCCACGGCTTCCTTGTCATTTTCAAATTTATAACCATTAACAATCAGATTATTAACACCACTCCAGTATTGCTTATAGCCTTCTACAATGTCTTTTTCCGGTTGCTTTTCCCGGTATATCCTACGGTCGTACTGGATTCCTTTTGTAATGATCTCTACATTACCGCGTATTGCTCCTTCGATATCGAGATAATAATCGGCCCCGGTATGCTGGTAGTTATTTTCATTTTCGTACGCTACCGTACGTACAATTTCTCCTCCCTCCGGTTTCATGACGAGCACATTCCGGTCGTCGGTAAAATCGCCTATAAAACCAAACGGATGGATCTGGCTGGTGCAGTCAATCCACACCATTTTATCATCGTTTGGTATCCCCAGGATCACGTGATTACCCTGGGCCAGTGATGCAAAATCGGGCTCCAGCCCCATCTTTTCATTCCCCGCCTCCACATGAGTATAGTAGGATGTTACCCCCACAAGGTCCAGGAGCCCCCTGGTGTAATTGGACAGCCCTTTACAATCGCCGTATTTTACCCGGTCTACTTCTGCTGCAGTGATGGGTTGCAAGCCTCCTATACCAACCTGTACGCTTACATATCTCGTATTGTCCTGAACGTATTTGTACACTATTTCCGCCTTTTCCAACGGGTCTTCCACACCGGCTACCAATGCTTTTACTTTTCGGGCCGTAGCTTCCGGGATCTTGTCCCGGCCTTTCAGTATTTTTTCATACATCCACCTGCCCAGCTCTTCCCAGTTTTCTGCTTTTCCGTCATAGCCGTTCACGTGAAACCTGTCGAGGGCGATCATCAGTTTCGGGGCAAACTCAGGAAATGCAGGGCTCAATGCTTCCTTTTCTATCGCCGGGAGCAGTTTTCCGGAAAATTCAATGCCTTCTCCGGTCTCCGTTTTCCTTATCCCGTACTCAGAAAAGTGTTTTTCCCTGAACCTGGGGGTGAACTCCGCTTTGTCATACACCAGCCGGTAATGACTTTCTTCGGTACTCACATTATAGCCGTCCAGAAAATACCACGAAGGGACGACCCCGGTATTGGGCGTTCGCACTTCATAACTGAACTCCATTGTATACGGATAAGTTGTAGGGGTATAATCCAGGTAAAGTATCCTGGAATCAGAATACAGGGTCCCGTTAGTCACTGCACTGACATCCTTGAAGTCCTTTTCCTTAAACTTATTTATTTCTTTACCGAAGGCATCGTAAACCACAGCATTTACACGCTTCACCTTCCGGTTATCATCATACCTCACTACGGCGTGTACATGCTTGTTACCCTTTTTATTCATCACCGTCACGATGCGTTTCAGGCTGATCGTCATATTTTTTTGCGAGGCTATTTCCACCTGCATTTCGTCCAGGCGGACAATGGCATCGGCATCTTCGGTAAGTCCGTTATCCGGAAACACGGCCAGATATTTTTCGGACTGAGCTTTTGCGAGAATTGAACAGAGGGAAAAAAACAGGGTGAGACAGGTGTTGGCATTCATGGTTTTACAATCTGCTTTTTTGTTAAAACTTTCTAAAAATAGAAAAAATCGAAGAGAAGGTTATCCGATTTACACATAAATACCTGTTCTTGACATCAAACGAAAAACAATTCCCTGACGTCTTGCAGGAAAACACTTGTTTATTCCCTGTTTTTCGTATCTATGATTATAGTAACAGGGCCATCATTGACAAGGGCCACTTTCATATCGGCCCCGAACTCGCCTGTCCCCACACTTTTACCCAGGTCTTCCCCGATTTGTTTGACAAATGTTTCATACAGCGGAACGGATACCTCCGGTTTGGCAGCCCTGATGTACGAAGGGCGGTTTCCTTTTTTGGTGGAGGCATGCAGGGTAAACTGGCTTACCACAATAATGTCTCCATCACTGTCGGCAACCGACTTGTTCATAACATTGTTTTCGTCATTAAATATCCTGAGGTTGACTATTTTTCGCGACAGCCAGGTTATATCTTCTGTAGTATCGGCACCTTCAATTCCAAGGAGGACCAACAGTCCTGTTTTTATGGACGATCTTGTCGTTCCGTCTATAGTTACGCTTGCTTCTTTAACACGTTGTATTACTGCACGCATATTTTTCCATATTATTCTTCTCCGTAAATATCGGTACGGTAATTTTCTTCCTTGCCTTCCAGTATCTGTAAATAGCTTTTATACCTGCTCCAGGGGATCTCTCCGTCTTCCAGGGCTTGTTTTACGGCACAATGCGGTTCGTCCACATGCAGGCAATTATTGAACCGGCACTCCCCTTTCCGGGCAAAAAATTCGGGAAAATAGTCGCCTATCTCTTCTTTTTCCATATCAATAATGCCAAACCCTTTGATCCCGGGAGTGTCTATAATCCTGGTATCGTCAAAACCGAGATCGAACATTTCCGCAAATGTGGTGGTATGCTGGCCCTGTCTGTGTTGTTCGGAAAGTTCGGCAGTCCTGAGGTTCAGGCCGGGTTCTATGCTATTCACCAAAGTGGATTTTCCCACTCCGGAATGACCGGAGAACATACTTACTTTCCCCCGCATCAATTCTTTTACCTTATCCGTATTTTTCCCGGTGACCGCAGACACGCCAATACATTCATACCCCACCTGACGGTACATGTTTGCCAGGTATTTTACTTCCAGCAACTCTTCATCATCGTATTGATCGGCCTTATTAAAAAGCAATACCGCCTTGATGTCATAAGCCTCGGCCGTGACCAGGAAACGATCGATAAAAGTAGTGAGGGTGAGCGGATTCTTCAGGGTAACCAGCAAAAAGACCAGGTCTATATTCGCCGCTATGATATGTTTTTGCTTCGACAGGTTTACCGACCTGCGTACAATGTAGTTTCTCCTGTCGTGAATACGTGTGATGATCCCGGTGTCGGCATTCGTTTCGGGCTCAAAGTCCACTACATCACCCACCGCAACCGGGCTCGTACTTTTTATTCCTTTTATACGGAATTTCCCCTTGATCCTGCAATCGAATAACCGACCTTCATCGGTTTTTACCGCGTACCAACTGCCGGTAGATTTATAAACTGTTCCTGTCATAGGCATTGAAAAGGGCTTCCGAAAATTGCTGTCACCCCTCGACTCCGCTCGGGGTGACAGGTTATATAATTTCCGGATATTCCCCGAAATATTAATTACGAAAATTTGTATTGCTTACAAATTTACGCTTTTAATATTTTCTCCTGATGGTTAATGGATTCCTGATGAATGGCCTTGAACATTTTCAACACAAATTCTTCGCTAAGTCCTTTTTCCTGGCCTTCGAGGATCATTCTTCCCAAGATTTCATTCCATCGCTTGCTTTGCAGCACGGCAACGTTCTTCTGCTTTTTGAGTGTTCCGATCTCATCTGAAATTCTCATGCGTTTACCCAACGTTTCAACAAGCCCGTTGTCAATAATATCGATCTGCGCACGGAGCATCCCCAGTTTGTTGTTGTATTCGGCTTCCGCGTCGGTCTCCTTTCTTATTTTGAGGTCTTCCATAATCCGGATAAGGCTTGCGGGGGTTACCTGTTGTGCGGCATCACTCCACGCATTGTCCGGATCGGTATGTGTTTCGATCATCAGTCCGTTAAAATTCAGGTCGAGTGCGGTCTGTGCCACATCGAAGATCATATCGCGTTTACCGGTAATGTGCGACGGATCGCAGATCAACGGCAGGTCGGGAAACCTGTTTTGCAGTTCAATGGCCAGCTGCCACTCGGGAATATTCCTGTACTTGGTTTTTTCATAAGTGGAAAAGCCCCTGTGAATCACTCCCAGTTTCCTGATATCTGCCGAATACAAACGTTCTATACCACCGAGCCACAGTGCGAGATCGGGGTTTACCGGGTTTTTCACCAGCACCACCTTGTCCGTTCCTTTCAATGCATCGGCAATTTCCTGCACAATAAACGGGCTAACCGTAGACCGGGCACCTATCCACAACAAGTCTACATCGTGTTCCAAAGCCAGTTTTACGTGAGCTGCATTGGCCACTTCGGTGGCCGTGAGCATCCCGGTTTCTTCCTTGGCTTTTTGCAGCCATTTTAATCCCAGGGCTCCTACACCTTCAAAATTTCCGGGACGTGTTCGGGGTTTCCAGATTCCCGCCCGCAGGTAGGTGACATCGCTATCTTTGAGCTCATGCGCTATTTTTAATACCTGTTCTTCGGTTTCGGCACTGCAGGGCCCGGCAATTACCAGAGGGTGATCCAGTCCCAGATCGTCCAGCCATGCCCTCATCTCTTTCGAATTTTCCATGATCGTTTTTAATTTGTAAATCTTAGTTTTGGTTTCTTATTTTTTGTTGTGACTATTCTTTTTTTGAAAGGACCTACGGCTGTAGGTCTCCACGGGGTATCGTACCCCGTAGGATTATGACGCGGTGACATTCATCCCCTTCAGAATTTCCTTTATCCTGTTGGTGTTTTCCATCTCGTTGTAAATGGCATTGAAATCACCTTTCTGCATCAATTCCTTGAACTGTTGCAAATTGGCAATATACTCTTCCAGGGTTTCTATGACATTGGCCTTGTTCTGCTCGAAAATAGGCGCCCACATGGCCGGTGAACTTTTTGCCAGGCGTACCGTGCTTTCGAATCCACTCCCGGCCATGTCAAAAATATCGCGTTCATTCTTTTCTTTTTCAATAACCGTCTTTCCCAACATAAAAGAACTGATATGTGACAAATGGGACACATAGGCTATATGCCTGTCGTGAGAGGCGGGATCCATGTACCGGATACGCATCCCGATATCCGTAAACAGTTTCAGTACTTTTTCCTGAAGCTTAAAAGCGGTCTTTTCCACCTCGCAAATAATATTCACCTTGTTTTTATACAGTCCTTTCAGTGCCGCCGAAGGCCCGGAAAACTCCGTACCTGCAATGGGGTGGGCCGCAAGAAAGTTCCTCCGTTTGGGATGGTCTGCCACCACCTCACAGATCAGTGATTTGGTTGATCCCACATCAAAGACTACGGTATCGTCCCGCACCACGTCCAGGATCCCGGGCAGAAGTTTCATACTTGTGCTTACCGGTACGGCAACAATAACGGTATCTGCCTTTTCCAGGTCCTTTGGCTGGGCCTTTTTATCAATCAGCCCCAGGTCCAATGCCTGGCTCAGGTGTTCTTCGTCCGTATCGATACCGTAAACTTCCACATCTTCATACACCGATTTGATATCGAGGGCGAAAGATCCGCCTATCAGTCCGAGGCCTATTACGAATACATTTGTCATTTTTTGTCTGTTTATCGGTCGGAAAAAGGCTAATCCTTTTTCTTTCTTTGTGAACATACGGGCCGTGTTTTCCCGGGAAGGGGAGACATACGGCCGTATGTCTCTACGTTATTTATATTATATTCTGTTTATGGCTTCTTCTATTTTTTCTTTCGGTACGCACAGTGAAAAACGGATATATCCCTCACCGTTTTTCCCGAAAATGGTTCCCGGGGTGATAAAAATACTTTTGTCGTACAGTATTTTATCGATAAATGCTTCTGCCGAATAAGGCACATGGCCATGCGTTTCCATGGGTAATTTTGCCCAGATAAACATTCCCACTGCATTTTTATCGTATGTACAACCCAGTTTTTCCGCCAGGCGGTATATCAGCTCCCTGCGTTCGCCATATACCTTGTTGATACCGGCGTACCAGTCTTCCGAACATTGCAATGCTGCCACGGCACCTTTCTGGATACCGTAGAACATGCCACTGTCCATGTTGCTCTTTACCTTCAGTACGGCGTTGATATTATTTTCACTCCCCAGCACCATCCCCACACGCCATCCGGCCATGTTGAACGTTTTGCTCAGCGAGTTGAGTTCAAGGGCCATGTCACCGGCCCCTTCCACCCCGAGTATACTGCGCGGGGAATCATTGAGCACAAAGCTGTACGGATTGTCATTGACCAGGAGGATATTATTTCTCCGTGCAAAAGCAACAAGATCGGTATACAGTTCCTGCGTCCCGTTGGTCCCCGTAGGCATGTGCGGATAGTTGAGCCACATTAACTTAACCCCGGAAAGGTCTTCTTTTTCGAGCGCCTTGAGGTCCGGCAGCCAGCCGTTACCTTCCGTGAGGTCGTAATACCTGGGTTTCGCACCTACCAGCCTGGTCACGGATGTATAAGTGGGATAACCCGGATCGGGGATGAGCACCTCATCGCCCTCGTTCAGGAAGGTCAGTGAAATATGCATGATCCCTTCCTTAGAGCCCATTAGCGGGAGAATTTCCGTATCCCTGTTCAGTGTAACCCCGAACCGTTCTGCATAAAAATCCTTGATGCTTTCCCGGAGTTCCGGCAATCCCTGGTAGCTCTGGTATTGATGCGCCAGGCTGTCTTCTACGGAATTCCGCAAAGCGTTTATCACTTCCGGGGCAGGATGGAGATCGGGACTTCCTATCCCCATATTGATCACCGGTTTTCCTTCCGACATAAGCTGCCTTACCTCCCTCAGTTTCCTGGAAAAGTAGTATTCCTCTATCGTATTTAACCGTTTGGCTACCTCAATCATAATTTTGCATTTTTGTATTCTCCCAGTATTTTAAAACTTTCCGTCATGATATCCAGCAGGGATTTCGCCTTTTTAAAGTCGTCATACTTTTCAAAAGTCACGTCTACGAAAAAGGAATATTTCCAGGGTGTTTCTATAACGGGAAGGGATTGTAATTTGGTCAGATTCAGCCGGCAATCGCTCATTACATTAAGTACGGTAGCCAGGCTTCCGCGTTTGTGATCGGTCATGAATTTCACCGAGGCCTTGTTTATGTCTTCTTCGGGCAGTACCGAGTTTTTGGTCTGTAAAATAACGAACCGGGTGGAATTGTCCCGGATGGTCTGGATATTTTCAGCAAGTATTCCCATACCGAAAAGTTCCGCAGCGGTTTTGCTGGCTATTGCCCCCACGCCTTTAAGGCCGTTCTGCTGAATTCTCCTCGCTGTCTCTGCCGTATCGGCATCTTCCACGAGTTTTATGTGCGGGAACTGCTTAAAAAACTGTTTACATTGCAGGAGTGCCATGGGATGAGAGTACACTTCCCTGAGATCGTCTATTTTCTGTCCCGGCAACGCCATCAGGTTATGGTGGATGTTGACGTAGTGCTCCCCGATAATGTGCAGTTGATTATTGTCTATGAGTGCGTAATTGGGGATGATAGACCCTGCTATGGAATTTTCTATGGCCATAACGGCACTGTTTACGGTTTTGTCCAGAAGGCTGTCTACCAGAATATCGAAAGAAAGGCATTCCAGGATATCGATATCCTCACTGAAATATTCTCTTGCCACCTGGTGGTGAAAAGATCCTTTAATTCCCTGTATGGCTACTTTCCTGTTCATATTGTTGCAATTACCTGCATATTTTTTGTGATTGCGATTTTTCAGACCAAAAAAAAGTCCCGGAAAATCCGGGACTCGTCATATATTTTTGCATTCAAAATAACTTATAACTGTCCCGTCCTTCCTTTAAAAAAGTAAAAGAAGAAAAAATAAAAGTTCCAGTTATAAGTAATCTGAGTCATTTGTTTATTTCATTTGACGCTGCTAAAGTAATTATAAATTTGAAATAGGCAACACGGGAAAAGCATTTTTTTTGATTTCCCCGGAAAAAAACAGGAAAATGACAAATTGAAAATTTAAGCAAGTGTTTTTTAGTAAATAAACGCAGGTAAGATGTAAGACTGCAGGACTTAGAGCTTGTTTAAAAAAAATTCATCCCGATAAATATCGGGAGGCTAAAAAAATGCCCTTTTTGTTGCCGGCGCGCCACCTGGCCCCTTCACTAAAAACAGCCGCTGGCTGTTTTCTTAACGTTCGGTCCTGTCTTTTTCTCCCACCATAGCTACGGCTATGCTCCCGATAGAAATCGGGATCAAAAAAGCCTTCATATGGAGCAAAAATCATCATTTTTCGCTACAATCAATCCTTTCTAAACAAGCTCTTAAGACGGAGGATCTTATGCGAACCGTTCGACCGATGGTTAGTTCTGTGTCTTAAATCCTGATATCCTGAATCAAAATTGTTTTTTGGAAAAGTCCGGATCACTTCTATTTGAAGAAGTATTTAAAAACATTTAGCCTTAATATCCGTTTATGTATTTTTGAAGACCGATAACAGCCGCTAAACATCCGAACCATGTCTATAGAAGTTACCGATATATCCAAGACTTACGGAAACCAAAAAGCCCTGGACGCCGTATCCTTCGCCATACAAAAAGGTGAGATCGTGGGATTCCTTGGGCCCAACGGTGCCGGAAAATCGACCCTGATGAAGATACTGACCACCTATATTACTGCCGACAGCGGCCGGGCCAGGCTAAATGGTTGTGATGTGACCACCCGGAAAAAGGAGGTCCAGAAAAGCATCGGGTATCTCCCGGAACACAATCCCTTGTACCTGGATATGTACGTAAAGGAATACCTCGGTTTCAGTGCTTCCGTATACCGGTCGGCGGGGAAAAGAATCCGGAAAGACCGTATTGCAGAGGTTATCGAACTTACCGGACTTGCGCCGGAGGCTCATAAAAAGATAGGACAGCTTTCCAAGGGATACCGCCAGCGTGCCGGACTTGCCGCGGCCATGCTGCACGATCCGGAAGTACTTATTCTCGATGAGCCCACTACCGGCCTTGACCCTAACCAGCTTGTCGAGATCAGGGGACTCATCAGGGACATGGGGAGTGAAAAGACCGTACTGCTCTCCACCCATATCATGCAGGAAGTAGAGGCTATCTGCGACAGGGTGATCATTATCAATAAGGGAACAATCGCGGCGGACAAAAAACTGGCTTCCCTGAGGGAAGGAACCGCACAAATTATCGAGGTGGAATTCGATTACCGGGTGGAACCTGTTTTATTGGAAAACCTTCCGAACATCGCTTCAGTAAACAATATTTACGACTTTGTCTACGAACTCCGGTTTGACACTTCGAAGGACATGCGGCCGACCGTATTTGATTTTGCCCACGACAACGGGCTAAAGACCCTGCAGCTCAACAAAAAGAACCGGAACCTGGAAAGTCTGTTCCGGGAATTGACCAAGGCCCAATAATCCTGAATATTTCGTTCCGGCAACCGGAACTCCATACATACCACATTGAAAATAAGCATATAATCAAATATTTTGCTTAACTTCAGGTTCTGTTATCATCCATATAAAATTCGCGGGCACGTTGAGGATAACCGGTTTTTCAGATCAAAAAAACAGACAGGTTGCCGCCGTCATCCTTTTTTTTTACCTTTTGGTGCAGGGATTTCAGTTTTACATATTCGCAACTTCCCCCTCAGCAGAAACTCCCGCGGAACGACTGATCAGGGAGGCCACGGACATCCATCTCTGGCGTTCATTTCTGCTTCTCGTCTCCTTTTTTCTGATGATCCATGTATTCCTGGTCATCTGTTCCTATAACCTGAACTACAATTTTACACTCACGGCGTGTGCCTTTATCGGGTTGTTCAGCTTCTGTTTCCTGGAGATCCTTATCCGCTCTGTCGAATTGTTTTACATACAGCGCTCTCTTCCCGGTGCTTTTGTTTCGAAAGGCAGTGATAAGGAAAACATTTTAATGCAATACACCTTGTTTCAGTCCGTTCAATACGCCTTGTATTTCCCGTTAATGTTAACACAGGCTATCGGAAGCACCATTCTTGCATTTAAATTTTCCAATCGTCGCAAAATAAATATCCTGATAAACATAGCCTTCGGTATCAACGCCATCCGCCTGGGCATAAGGTTGTTGGGCATGTACCTGGAAATAGATCTCCTCAACAGGTGGAGTTTCAATATTTACCTGCCTGCCATTATCACAATTTTCGGATTGATGATCGCATGGCTTCTCAGGGTAAAGGAAGAATCATTTAATCCCTGAATCGCAATTTTCCCCTGTAATGCTCCGTGATATCCACCTCGGGAGGACGGTTTACGGATATGATGTCACCCGTGCTGTAAATATCTCCTGAAATACGCTGTACGGGATGAACAATAATATCGTTGGAACTGCGGTGATAGATATGTACTTCATCCGCAATAAAATCTGCAGCTTCGATACGGGAATTCCCTGCCGCAAGATAGAGGTTCACTCTTTTCGTACTCCCCTTCAGATAGCAATTGGACAGATTGTTAAACACCAGCCCGAAACTGTTGTTTTCCATATGCAGGTAAAAATCACCTACATTTTGATAGTCGCTCTGATAGTTTTCGGAAACAATCCTGAGGTCCGGGTAGGTAAGCACTCCGTCCGACCGGATATCGAACTGGGTGGAACTCCGTATTTCAGTAATATCCGGGGCAGTTACGTATATTGTTGTTTTATCGTAGTCCCTCAGAAAATTACAGGAAGCAGTATTGGAAAGGACTAATTGTCCGTCATTTACTTCGGCCCTGATGTCATTGACCAGGTTTTTCCCCGTTTCTACGACCACGCTGTGTTGTTGGCCTTCCTTCAGCACCATTTCCACTCCTTCCCTGACCAGGATCGTCGTAAAACCCGTTACTTCGACTTCACGCCGTACCGTACTACCGGCCGTTTTAAAACAGTCGTTGCCATCCTCACTGTTACAGGAAAGGAGAAGCACCATAAATATACATGCCAGTTTTCTCATCTGTCCGAATTATAAGCGTATCCCCATACCAAATTCCACGGCCTCAGCCTTGGCCGCATGTGTTTTCAGGGTCAACGCCCCGAATATTTTATCATTAAGATAGTATTTCAGCCCTACACGTTGGTAAAACCGTCCCTCAAAATCTACCGGGTAATACACATAATACCCCAGTTGTGTAATCAGGGACAGCCTGTTTACAAACAACTCGTGCCCTATAAACATTCCGGCTCTTTTGTAATCCTCATTCCCGGAAATACCATCTTCAGGGTAGGCTATACTTTTGAATTTTATATATTCTTTCAGGAAATTGGAATAGAAGACGTCAGTTCCCAGTTGTACGGCACTTTTTCTGCTCAACCGTTTATCGGCATAAAATGAAAAAATATAAAAAGGGTACTGCCCGCTGTTTACAATATCACTTTCATTTACTCCGGAACGGAATATCATATTGAACCTGACGGGCTCTGTAAACCTTTCATGACCGACTGTCCGTATAAATTCCGGTTGTTCTTCGTCCAACTGGTAATTGACACCGATATTGAACGCAATACTGTTAATACTGGTATTCGGAGCCTTGACATTGGCATTGGAATAATGGATCAGGGAAAAACCTGCCTGAAGGCCTATCCGGTCTATAATCCGCTCCTTCTTATAGTTAAGCATGAGGTAGGTACTGCTCATGATCTGCGACCCGAAGGCAATATTCCGGTAATTTTCCTCCTTATCGTACGGGTTGGTGGTATAGGCCAGTCCCTGCCCTATACGCAACATCAGGTTTCGCTTGAAGAAATAGAAATTGTAATGGGCGTAAAGACCATAATTCTCACCCAAATATCCGTTTTTCAGGTTCTGATAGCTCATGGAAACCCCATAATCCGGATAGTTAAAACGTTGTTCCCATTCGTTTTCCCCGAAGGTTTTCCGGTTCCAGCTCAGGATCATCCCTTCCGGGTGGCCGGTAATAAGGTGTTGAATATCGGTATTGTGGAGCGCTATATTCCCGTAGAAATAATTGACATCTATATAGGAAAAGTGTTTGCCCCCTTCTTTTTCCTGTCCGGAAACAAACACCTGGAATATTATAAAAAAGCCAAAAAATACTCTCTTCATGCCGTTGAATTCAGCACAAAAGTATATTTTATTTTCTACATAAACGGAGGAGACAGACTTAAGACTTCCGGACACAGGAGGTAAGCCCCGGGATATCTTCTCTTAATGTCTTGTGTCTTACCTCCTTTCGTCCTGCATCCCTATGTCTTATCAAAATACTTCCGAAGCGATCTTCCTGATATTGTCTGATTTTCCCATGGAATAATAATGCAAAACGGGGACACCTGCATCTTTTAATTCCCTGGATTGCCGTATACACCATTCGATACCTACCTGTCTTACTTCCTTGTTATTTTTACATTGCTCCACGGCATGAATAAGGTCCTCCGGCAGGTCTATTTTAAATACCTGCGGCAGTAACTGCAGGTGTCGTTTTACCGCAATGGGCTTAATTCCGGGAATAATGGGCACATTAATCCCCATTTCCCGGGCTTTCTTTACAAACTCAAAGAATTTGCTGTTGTCGAAAAACATCTGGGTCACCACATAATCCGCTCCCGAGTCCACTTTTTCCTGAAGTTTTTTCAGGTCATAGTCCAGTGAAGGGGCTTCCAGGTGTTTTTCGGGATAACCGGCTACTCCAATGCAAAAATCGGGCTTGTTATTGGTTTCCGCCACATCGTGGAGGTATTTTCCACGGGTTATGTCCCTGATCTGCTTTACCAGTTCATTGGCATAGGTATGCCCTCCTTTTGTAGGTTCAAAATAGCGCTGGTGCTTCATGGCGTCTCCCCGGAGCGCCATAACATTTTCGATACCCAGGTAGTGGCAATCGACCAGCATGTATTCGGTCTCTTCACAGGTAAACCCGCCACAAAGCACGTGGGGCACGGTATCCACTTTATATTTGTGTTTTATGGAAGCACAAATACCCACGGTTCCGGGGCGCATCCGTACGATCTTACGGTCGAGCAACCCGTCTTTTTCGATGTACACATATTCTTCCCTGGAAGTGGTGACATCGATAAACGGCGGTTTAAACTCCATCAGGGGATCTATGTTATTGTACAGGTCCTGTATGTTCGCCCCCTTTTGCGGCGGCACAATTTCAAACGAAAACAGGGTTTTCCCGTTGGCCTGTTCTATATGTTCTGTTACTTTCATGTTTCAGCTTCGTTCAGCGATCCGGAATTACCGGTTTATTGTTGGTTATAAAATTAATCTGCTATGTTCGGGTTCAGCCATTTTTGAGCCGTTTCAAGCGGAATCCCTCTTCTTTCAGCGTAATCGGCCACCTGGTCTTCCTTGATCTTTCCCAGTCCGAAATACTTGCTTTCCGGATGCCCGAAATAATACCCGGAAACAGAAGATGCAGGCCACATAGCAAGGCTTTCGGTAAGTTTTACCCCGGTATTCTCTTCCACCCGCAACAACTTCCAGATCGTCTGTTTTTCCAGATGATCCGGACAGGCGGGATAACCGGGTGCCGGGCGGATTCCTTTATAGGACTCCCTGATGAGTTCGTCGTTGGTCAGGGATTCTCCTGTGGCATATCCCCAGAATTCCGTTCGTACTTTCTTATGCAGGTATTCGGCAAAAGCTTCCGCCAGCCTGTCAGCCAGGGCTTTTATCATAATGGAATTATAATCGTCGTGTTCCTTTTCAAATTCGGCTGCTTTTTCTTCTACACCAAAGCCTGCGGTAACGCAAAACGCCCCTACATAATCGCGGATCCCTGTGGTTTCAGGTGCTACAAAATCGGCCAGGGCTATATTAGAGGCCCTTTTGTTCTTTTTGGATTGCTGCCGGAGGGTCAGGAACGTATCAACCTGATTGCCCTCTTCATCATAAATTGCTATATCATCATCATTGACCTGGTTTGCCGGGAAAAGGCCATAAACACCTTTGGCCCGCAACCATTTTTCCCCGGTCAAAGCCGCCAGCATCTTTCGTGCGTCTTCAAAAAGGGAAACCGCCTGTTCACCCACCACCTGATCCGTGAGAATGTCCGGGTATTTTCCGTGAAGGTCCCACGTACGGAAAAAGGGAGTCCAATCTATATAGTCCAGCAGTTCTTCCAGGTCTACTTCTATGCTGTGCACACCGGGTTTCGCAGGTTTTACAGGTTTATAGTTCTCCCAGTCCAACTGCAATTTATTTTGTCTGGCACCGGCAATGCTAAGGTATTCTTTCACCTTGGAACGGTTGAGGAACCCCTCGCGCAACTTGTCGTATTCCAGCCTGATTGATTTGCAGTATTCGGTCTTCGTCTTCGCGTTGAGCAGGTTACTGGCCACGGTCACTGCACGCGATGCATCATTGACATGCACCACGGTCTCCCGGTATGCCGGGGCTATTTTTACGGCCGTATGTGCCCTGGAAGTCGTAGCTCCCCCTATAAGCACGGGGATATTGATATCCAGTTTGTCCAGCTCCTTGGCCAGGTAAACCATTTCGTCCAGTGACGGGGTGATAAGTCCACTAAGACCGATAATGTCCACATTTTCGTCCAGGGCGGTCTGGATGATTTTTTCGGGCGGCACCATGACACCGAGGTCCACTACTTCGTAATTGTTACATCCGAGCACTACACTCACGATATTCTTTCCGATATCGTGCACATCACCTTTAACGGTGGCCATGAGTATTTTTCCTACCGCCCGGGCTTCCCCGGCCCCTCCGGGCAACTTTTTCTTTTCTTCCTCGATAAACGGGAGCAGATAGGCTACTGCTTTTTTCATTACCCGGGCAGATTTCACCACCTGGGGCAGAAACATTTTTCCGCTTCCGAAGAGGTCGCCCACCACGTTCATACCGTTCATCAGATAGGTCTCGATCACCTCTATGGGCCTGTCTACCTGAAGCCGGGCTTCTTCTACATCGGTCTCTATAAATTCATCTATACCTTTTACCAGGGCATGCGTTACCCGTTCCTGTAAATCCAAAGAACGCCATTCCTGTCGTTTTTTCTCCGAAGTCTTTCCGTTTCCCTTTACCTGTTCTGCATAATCCAGCAAGCGTTCGGTAGCGTCATCCCTCCGGTCCAGGAGTACATCTTCTATATATACCAGCAGTTCTTTCGGAATTTCATCATAGACTTCAAGCATTTCGGGGTTTACGATCCCCATGTTCATGCCGTGCTGTATGGCATGGTACAGGAACGCAGCATTCATCGCTTCACGCACCGTATTGTTGCCCCGGAAAGAAAAAGAAACATTGCTCACCCCTCCGCTTACACTGGCATAGGGAAGGTTTTCCCTGATCCATTTGGTGGCCCTGAAGAAATCTACCGCATTTTTACGGTGCTCTTCCATTCCCGTACCCACGGGAAAAATATTGGGGTCGAATATGATGTCTTCCGGAGAAAATTTCACCCGCTCCACCAGAATATCATAGGAACGCTTACAAATCTCAATCCGCCGTTCGTAGGTATCGGCCTGCCCTGCTTCATCAAATGCCATGACAATAACGGCTGCACCGAACCTCCTAATGGTCTTGGCATGACGGATAAATACCTCTTCCCCTTCTTTCAGGCTGATGGAATTTACCACACATTTTCCCTGTACCACCTTGAGGCCGGCCTCTATGATCTCCCATTTGGAACTGTCGATCATGATCGGGACGCGGGAAATGTCGGGTTCGGACGCGATAAGGTTCAAAAAGGTGGTCATGGTACTCGCCCCGTCTATCATCCCTTCGTCCATGTTCACATCAATGATCTGGGCACCTCCTTCAACCTGTGCCCTGGCCACTTCCAGGGCTTCGTTATATTTTTCTTCTTTGATAAGACGCAGGAACCTGCGTGATCCGGTAACGTTGGTCCGCTCACCAATATTGATAAAATTGCTCTCGGGTGTAATAATCAGAGGTTCGAGCCCCGACAGTTTTAACGGTCGGGCCGCTTTACCGCTTTTTATCTCCTTCTGATCATTATCGTATGTATTCCCTTCTGTTATTTCTTTTTCCACTTGTGTCGACCGATATAATTTGTTTCTCCCTCATTTTGAATCCGGCCCTGAAGGAACGATTCGGACCGTATATTGCTCAGTAGCTTGCCACTTCCGGTTTCCTCGGACCGTACTGTGCCACCGCCTCAACGATAAGCCTGATGTGTTCCGGGGTAGTCCCGCAACATCCCCCTATAATATTGACCAGATTATCGTTCAGGTATTCCTTTATCTGGGCCTGCATTTCTTCGGGAGTCTGGTCATATTCCCCGAAAGCATTGGGCAACCCGGCATTGGGATGGGCCGAGATATTGAGATCGGTGTTTTGTCCCAGCCGTTTCAGGTAGGGTTTTAACTGATCGGCCCCCAGGGCACAGTTAAACCCTACGCTGAGCAAGGGGATATGCGTTATGGAGATCAAAAAGGCCTCTACCGTCTGCCCGGAAAGGGTCCTTCCCGAGGCATCTGTAATAGTACCGCTAACCATTACAGGTGTGTCCAAGCCTTGTTCTTCTTTCATTTCCTCTATGGCAAAAAGGGCGGCCTTGGCGTTCAGGGTGTCGAAAATGGTTTCCACAAGGAGAATATCCACTCCTCCGTCTACCAGTGCTTCTGCCTGCTGTTTATATGCCGTTTTGAGTTCGTCGAAACTAATGGCCCTGTATCCGGGATCGTTAACATCGGGCGACATGCTGGCCGTTTTGTTGGTGGGGCCTATGGCTCCGGCAACAAACCTGGGTTTTTCCGGGTTTTCTGAAGTAAATCTATCCGCCACCTCCCGGGCTATCCTTGCCGATTCATAATTCAGTTCGTACACCAGGTCTTCCATATGGTAATCGGCCATGGCGATGGTTGTGGACGAAAATGTATTTGTTTCCACAATATCGGCGCCCACCTCAAAATATTTGGCATGAATATCTGCGATCGCTTTGGGTTGCGTCAGTGACAACAGGTCGTTATTTCCTTTCAGGGGGTGCTGATAATCCTTAAATCGCTCTCCCCGGAAATCTTCTTCCGTAAACCGGTACTCCTGAAGCATGGTCCCCATGGCACCGTCCAGTACCAGTATCCTTTTTTGCAGTTCTTCTCTTAATGCACTCATGAGATGACATAGTTAATGACCGTTACACAGCAACGAAGGTAAAAAAACCGACATTCAACCGTAACGATGGTTACATTTATAAAAGCTATCAGGAAACAGGGGAAAAATACGGGAAGTATTTTCGTCATCTGTCCCTGTCGGTACAGGGTAGAATTTAGCACCTTCTCCACGAAGGAGGGTTGCTAAGGCTTCACCGGGTCTAGTCCCTCTGCCTTTCTTGATAACTGCTCAGTAAATCAGACTGCAAAGAAATGTAATCCCTTTTTCATTTGCAAGCTAATTGTGTTTTTTATTGCTATACAGCCCTGCGGGTAAATCCCTGCAGGGCTGTATACATGATCATTATATATTCGATTTTACATTCCGTGGGAGACGCACGGCCGTGCGTCTCTACATGGCCCGCCATGTAACGGACCGATTATACCTCGATGGCCCTGATGACCTCTTTCTTGGCTTCTTTCCTGGAACCGTCAAAACCTTGTATTCCGCCTACGGTGGTGTATTTCATCACATATCGTTTGTCGGGGAATATACGTTGATAGGCACTCTGGCACATAATGGCCGCTTCGTGGAAACCGGAGAGGATCAGTTTTAATTTTCCCTTATAGGTATTTACATCCCCTATGGCATAGATACCGGGTATATTGGTGGAATAATCATAAGAATTGTCCACTTTAATGGCATTCTTTTCAATCTCCACCCCCCAGTTGGCAATAGGCCCCAGTTTGGGAGACAGACCGAACAGGGGAATAAAGTAATCCGTATCCCGGATAAACTCTCCTTCTTCTTTATGGCGTATGACTACGGAATTCAGTTCATCTTCCCCGAGCAGCCCCACAACTTCGGCCTGGGTAACGAGGTTGACTTTTCCGAGTTTTGCCAGTTCTCCCACTTTTTCCACGGAATCCAGTGCTCCGCGGAACTCGTTCCTGCGGTGTACCAGTGTAACTTCGGATGCGACATCGGCCAGGAAAATAGACCAATCCAACGCCGAATCACCGCCCCCGGCTATGATTACCTTCTTATCCCTGTAGACTTCGGGGTCCTTGATCATATAGGCTACCCCCTTGTCTTCGTAATCCGTAATATTGTCAATAAGGGGTTTTTTCGGTTCAAAGGAACCCAATCCTCCCGCAATGGCTATTACCGGAGCATGGTGTTGTGTCCCTTTATTGGTGGTCACGATAAAAGTTCCATCCTCGAGTTTTTCTATGGTCTCTGCCCGCTCTCCCAATGTAAACCCGGGACTGAAAGGCTTTATCTGTTCCATCAGATTATCCACCAGGTCACCTGCCTTGATCTCCGGGAAACCGGGAATGTCGTATATAGGTTTTTTAGGATACAATTCGGAACATTGCCCCCCCGGTTGCGGCAGGGCATCGATCAAATGTGTCTTTAATTTTAACAACCCGGCCTCAAAGACCGTAAACAGACCGGTTGGTCCGGCGCCGATAATTAAAATATCCGTCTTTATCATTTTCTGTTTCTGTTATATATTTATTGTAGTGTTAATCTTTTTCTTTTACAGCGATTTTTTTATTTTTTTGGTCTGAAGGAGTCCCCTTCAAGGTGGGAATTGTTTAGCTTTTATTGATGAATGAGCGGGTGATGTGGTTTAGTTTTTCCACCTTGTTTTCGAAATTTTCCTTCAGGGTACCGCGGTAGCGGTTCAGGTTTTCCACGAGTTCGTTAATATCGTCGGGGATAATCTCTTCGAAAAGCTGCCGCAGTCTTTTGGCCATGGTGGGCGACTTTCCGTTGGTGGAAATGGCAATCTTTACATTTCCCTTGGTTACGACCCCCCCGAGATAAAAATCACATAATTCCGGAGTATCCGCTACATTGACCAGTATGTTCCTCTCCCTGGCATCTTCACATATCTGCTTGTTGACCTCCGGGTCACTGGTTGCAGCTATGACCAGGTGTTTCTTGTGCAGCACATTGGTAGTGTACGGCCTCAAAAGGAGGGGCACCCCGTGTTTTTCGGCCAGCACCTTCACCTCGTGACAAAACTCCTCGGCGACTATGATCACCCTGGCGGCAGGACTGGACTTTAGCATGAAGGACAGTTTTTCATGGCCTACATTGCCGCCTCCCACGATCAGCACATTCAGTTCGTGTAATTTCAGGAATACCGGGTATAATTCGTTCTTTTCCATAGTTTTCCGAAAACTCTATTATCTCTTAAACAACGCTGCGTTTTTCCGGACGGAATCATGGGCAGGGGACACTAATGTATTCATTTCTTCGAACAACCCCCTGAGCTTTACACTTTCCCTTACCACTTCGCCTATAACGATGACGGCCGGGGTGCCCAGTTTTTTGTTGCGCACCACTTCCCCGATGGTGTTTACGGTTCCGCACCCCAGGTTCTCATGGGCTGTGGTACCGTTCTGGATCACCGCTACGGGGACTTCCCCTTTTCCGTATTCACGGAACAGCTCCATGATAGCATTCAGCCTGCTCATTCCCATCAGTATCACCACCGTAGCCGTAGACTGTGCGGCAAGGCGTATGTCTCCGGATAATTTCCCGGAAGACGTGGTTCCCGTTACCACCCAGAAACTTTCGGTGACATGTCTTTTGGTAAGCGATATCCCCTGATATGCAGGTACGGCAACAGAAGAAGTGATCCCGGGCACAACCCCGGTCTCTACGCCGAAACTTTCGGCATAATCGATCTCTTCGGTACCGCGTCCGAAGATAAACGGGTCTCCCCCTTTGAGCCGCACTACCGTTCCGCATTCAAAAGCACGCTGTACGATAAGCCTGTTGATCTCTTCCTGGGTATGGGCATGGTATCCCTTTCGTTTCCCTACGAAAATCTTTTCGGCATTCACGGCATGCTCCAGGATATCCCTGTTGATAAGGGCATCGTACAGTACTACATCTGCTTCTTGCAATGCCTTTATCCCCTTCAGGGTGATCAGCTCCGCATCACCGGGGCCTGCTCCTACTACTATTAATTTCGGTTTTTTCATGTTTATCTAAAAACGGGCTGTCATTTGATCCGGATCGGTCGGAACAGAAAGGTCTCGACTACGCTCAACCTGACGGTTCATCATTTTCACTTATCCGTCCTATAGTTTCGGGGCTGCTTCTCAGCTTGCCACCAGTTCCTGTTCCCTGTATGCTTTTATCCGGTTCAGGAATGTCCTGGAATCGGCCAAGTATTTGGTTGCGAAATCTTCGGAAGGTTCATTCTTGTTGATCTGGTAAACCAGGTCTGAGAAAGTGCCCCCGTTCGTACCGTCCAGCCGTACCTTTCCTTCATCTACAAAAACTTCCTGAAATTGCTTTATGATACCGGCATGGGTATTGGTCTTTTTATTTTCAGACAGCAACAGGGCTTTTGCGGTATTTACCAGTGCCGAATAGGAATGATAAATACCATCTGCCCAGCGCTGTTCTTTTATGGACTCGTCTGCATTGTCTATTTTCTCTTCGCTCTCATACAGGAGTGTGGCCACGAGGTCAATAACTACGCCGGCACATTCACCTACTCCCACTTCCTGTTTATAGTTTTCGGTATGTCCCCAATCTTTAAACTCGTCTTCCGTAAGGTTATCCGTATCCGAAAGCGGTTTCAGGATGTCGTAAAAATACGTTTTTCCCTGCCGGTCATAATAATCCAGGAATGTTTCGTTTCCGTTCACATTGGCTTTAAAGTCATCCAGGATGGTCCGCAATGCATTCGGACCGCGTTTGCTGGGTATTTTTATCACTTTGTCAGAAAACCTTCCGTTCCCGTTCCCCAGTACACCTCCGCCGAGCAGCACCTGCAGGGCGGGAGCTACCAGTTTTCCAGACCGGATGGACATTCCCTGAAAACCGATATGGGCCATCATATGCTGGCCGCAGGCATTCATACATCCGCTTATTTTTATCGCGACGTCCTTATTGTTCAGGTACTCCGGATATTCTTCTTTCAATACACCTTCCAGTACCTCTGCTATTCCGGTACTGTTGGCAATACCCAGGTTACAGGTATCGGTGCCGGGGCAGGCAGTAATATCTGCCGTGGTGTTGTAGCCCGCATCGGTGAAGCCCAGTTTGCCCAGTTCCACATAAAAGAACGGCAACAGGTCTTCCCGTACGTGACGCAGCAAAATATTCTGTCTCAGGGAAAGCCGCAATTCATTACCCGCGTAATCCTTTATAAGGTCTGCCAGTTTCCTGGCCTTATCCGTATAAAAATCTCCCAGGAGTACTTTTATACCTATGGCTACAAAACCTTCCTGTTTTTGCGGAATTACGTTGGTCCTTTTCCATTGTTCGTAAGTCTCCTTATCTTCTATCTCTACTTCAGGAATTTCTATGTGTTCCAGGTTTTTCAAAGCTATGGCATGACTGTCGAAACCATCGGTATCGATAGCGTATTCCTTGTGCGACAATGCCTTCTGTTCTTCTTTTACCAGGCGGATAAATTCTTCCGCCCCCATATCCTTCAGCAAAAATTTCATCCTTGCTTTCATCCGTTTGGCCCTTTCGCCGTACCGGTCAAAAACACGGACAACCCCTTCTATAAGCGGGATAATACGTTCTTCTTCGAGAAATTCATAAATAACGTCAGCGTGCCGGGGCTGTGAACCGAGCCCTCCGCCGAGCAATACTTTGAACCCGCGTTTACCATTTTCTATTTTCGGGATAAACCCAAGGTCGTGCATATAGCTCAGGGCCGTATCTTCATCGGAGGAAGAGAACGATATTTTAAATTTCCGCCCCATCTCCTGCCCCACGGGATTCCGCAGCATATGCTGAAAAGTGGCGTGAGCGTACGGTGTAACATCAAAAACTTCGTTGATATCAACCCCCGCAGTTTCGCTGGCAGTGACATTCCGCACCGTGTTACCACAGGCTTCCCGGATGGTTACATCATCTTTTTCCAGTTGCGCCCACAATTCCGGGGTTCGTTCCAGGCTCACATAGTGTATCTGTATGTCCTGCCTGGTGGTAATATGCAGGCGTCCGGTAGAATATTCATCAGAAACATCGGCTATACGATGTAATTGTTCCCCCGTTACCTTTCCGTAAGGTAACTTTATTCGTATCATCTGCACACCGGGCTGTCGCTGACCATAGACTCCCCTGGCCAGCCGCAGGCTCCTGAAGCGCTCTTCGTCTATTTTCCCATCGCGGAACAATCGTATTTTTCGTTCCAGTTCGACAATATCTTTTTCAACAACGGGATTCTCTATTTCTGTCCTAAAGCTCTGCATTTCTATTAGTCTATTTAATCGATAGGTTTATAGGTTTATAATGCAAATGTAAGAGATAATTCTTTATAAACTATAGAATTAAACAACTTTTTTTATCACACTGCCCGGTAAAATAGTTAAATGCGGTCAGACAAGGAAAAAATATTCCGGATTCCCCCGGGACCAACACATCATATAAGTCGGGTGAAGACGATTATCCGGGAACCGGTATTCTGATTAAGGTTGCCTGTTCAGATGTTTCTTAAACTTACGATAATGCAAAATTTTATTTTTTTTTGCTTATTTTTCATCCATGAATCTAATCGTCCTCGCCTTAGCACCCGTAGCTGCCATCCTCCTTTATATCTATATCAAGGATAAATATGAAAAAGAACCGCTGCGCCTCCTGTTCTACAGTTTTGTCCTGGGCACTGTGGTGAGTGTTATCCTCACCGTTATTCTTTCGTTTGTATATAACACGATATTGCCTTTGCCTGACAATGGCAGTATACTACAGCAGTTCATAAAGGCCTTTCTCGTGGTGGCCCTTACCGAGGAATTCAGCAAATACGTTGTAGTCCGCTATTTTGCCCAACCCAAAAAGGCTTTCAACGAACGTTTTGACGGTATTGTTTATGCCGTGATGGTCTCCATGGGATTTGCGGCTACCGAAAATATTTTTTACGTGCTCGGCGGTGGTTATGAAGTGGCGCTCCTCAGGGCATTCACGGCAGTCCCTGCACATGCCACTTTTGGTATACTCATGGGGTATTTTATGGGGAAGGCCAAGTTTTCCCGAAACAGGACCACATTAAATTTGTACGGGTTGCTATTCGCTGTTTTATTTCACGGGGCCTATGATTTTTTTCTGTTCATCAATTTTATTCCCGGCACATGGACAGGTGCGCTGGTTTCCCTGGTCATAGCGATTTTCCTGTCCCGGAAAGTCATAAAAAAACACCAGGACAGTTCCCGGTTTAGGCTCTAACGCGAAAGAATTTATATCTTTATACCTAAGCCGGAAGATCAGGTAGTGCCAAAACACGGGGATCCACCTGAACCTTTCCGGTTTCCTACCCCGAAATGTGCGAATTAAAATATTTCGTCGTCTATGGACAAAACATACAAAACAAAGGTTAATGATACCTTCGATTTTACGATCGACACCCGAGATATTACGGCATTAAATGTAGCCGGGAACGGGAAGGATGCCTTTCATCTGCTAAAAGACCACAGGTCGCGGAAAGCCGAAATAACTGCGGCCGATTTCCTGAACAAGACCTATACCATCCGGATGGACGGGGAAACCTACAGGGTACAAATATCCGATGACCTGGACCAGCTTATCGAGGATATGGGATTCACCCGGAAAGCAGCCGAACATATACTGGAAATCAAGGCTCCCATGCCGGGACTCGTGCTGGACGTACAGGCAGAACCCGGGCAGACCGTCAGCGAAAACGACACCCTGATCGTACTCGAAGCCATGAAAATGGAAAATGTTATCCTTTCACCACGCAACGGCACTATTAAATCCGTCACAGTCAAAAAAGGAGATGCTGTGGACAAAAAACAGCTCTTGTTGATATTCGAGGAATAATGCCATATACCGGCCCACGGACAAAAGTGAACTCCGCATCCCTGATACCAATACTCATGCTATTGTTTAACCTAAACACCATGTTGTGAAAAAAATACTGATAGCCAACCGGGGAGAGATTGCCATACGCATAATGCGCACAGCCAGAAAAATGGGGATCAGCACTGTTGCCGTTTACTCTGAAGCAGACAGGAACTCCCCGCATGTAAAATATGCAGACGAAGCAGTCTGTATTGGAGAAGCCCCGGCGGAAAAATCCTATCTCAATGCCGATGTAATTATCCGTACAGCTCAAGAACTGGGGGCAGACGCTATCCATCCGGGCTATGGATTCCTGAGTGAAAATGCCGAATTTGCAGAGCAGACCGAAGCCGGCAACCTAACTTTTATAGGCCCCCTGTCAGAATCTATCCGGGTCATGGGCAGTAAACTCGCTGCCAAGGAAGCTGTTAAGGCATATGACATCCCGATGGTTCCGGGAACCGAAAAAGCAATCACAGACATTGCCGATGCCAAACGTATTGCCAAGGACATCGGCTACCCTATACTTATAAAAGCATCTGCCGGGGGCGGAGGAAAAGGTATGCGTATCGTAAAAGCCGAAAAAGACCTGGAAACACAAATGACAAGAGCCGTCAGTGAGGCGCGGTCGGCATTCGGCGACGAGGCGGTCTTTATCGAAAAGTACGTCGCTTCGCCCAGGCATGTGGAAATACAGGTGATGGCTGATAATCACGGGAACATCATTCACCTCTTCGAACGGGAGTGCAGTATACAGCGCAGGCATCAGAAAGTGATCGAGGAGGCGCCTTCGGTTATACTCACCCCGGAACTCCGAGCTGAAATGGGGGAAGCTGCGGTTAAAGTGGCCAAAGCCTGTGATTATCGCGGTGCCGGGACCGTGGAATTCCTGATGGATGAAAACCTGAATTTTTATTTCCTGGAAATGAATACCCGCCTGCAGGTGGAACACCCGGTTACCGAGCTCATCACGGGAACTGATCTCGTAGAACTGCAAATAAGGGTGGCCCGGGGAGAAAAACTGCCTTTAAAACAGGAAGACCTGGAAATAAGGGGACATGCCCTGGAATTGCGGGTATATGCCGAAGACCCGCTGAACGAGTTCCTTCCCAGCGTGGGGTACCTCGAAGATTACAGTATCCCATCCGGCAGGGGCATACGTGTGGACAACGGTTTTGAGGCCGGTATGGACGTCCCGATTTATTACGACCCCATGCTTGCCAAACTCATCACCTACGGCAGCACAAGGGAAGAGGCCCTGCAGATCATGGTGGAAGCCATTGATCAATATACCGTAAAAGGTGTGGAGACCACCCTGCCTTTCGGAAAGTTCGTATGCCTCCACGAAGCGTTCCGGTCGGGAAATTTTGACACGCATTTTGTCGCTAATCACTATACTCCCGATGCCCTGCTCGCAGCGCAGAAGGATGCTGCCCGAACAGCCGCCCTGCTCGCTGTAAAACAATATACCGAAGACCTGAAAAAATTACGTCTCCCAAAACTATAAGCCGTTACCATTCTGCAAGAGGCATTCAAGATTTTAAACACGCACACTATGGATTCCAAAATAAAAGAACTCAATGAAAAACTGGCCAAAGCGTACTTTGGCGGCGGTCAGGAACGGATAGAGAAGCAACACCAAAAGAAAAAGCTGACCGCCAGGGAACGGATAGCCTACCTTCTGGATAACGGTTCTTTTGAAGAGATCGGTGCCCTGGTCATTCACCGTACCAAAGATTTCGGGATGGAACAACAACAATACTACGGCGACGGGGTGGTCACCGGGTACGGCACCATCAATGAACGTCCCGTGTATATCTTTGCACAGGATTTTACCGTATTCGGAGGGTCGTTATCCGAAACGCATGCGGAAAAAATCTGCAAGATCATGGATTTGGCGGTAAAATCGGGTATCCCCCTTATCGGACTCAACGATTCGGGAGGGGCACGTATCCAGGAAGGCGTGCGTTCACTGGGCGGCTATGCCGACATTTTTCATAGAAATGTAAAGGCTTCCGGTGTAGTTCCCCAGATTTCTGCCATTATGGGGCCCTGTGCCGGAGGTGCCGTTTATTCTCCCGCCATCACCGATTTTACCATTATGGTGGAAGACACCAGCTATATGTTTGTTACCGGGCCCAATGTGGTCAAAACCGTGACCAATGAAAACGTCACTTCCGAAGAACTCGGAGGTGCCAGCGCCCATGCTTCCAAATCGGGTGTGGCCCATATCACCTCATCCAACGATGCCGAATGCCTGGAAGATATAAGAAAACTCCTCAGCTACCTGCCGCAAAATAACAGGGAAAAACCGCGCAAACTGGATTTTACCCCGGGAGACGAGACCAGGAACAACCTCCTTTCCATCATTCCGGACCACCCCAACAAACCTTATGACATGCGTAAAGTGGTTACCGGGATCATCGATGACAATACTTTCTTTGAGATCCACAGGGATTATGCAAAGAACATCATTACAGGCTTTGCCCGGCTGGGAGGGCAGAGTATCGGTATCGTGGCCAATCAGCCGATGTTCCTTGCGGGCGTGCTTGATGTAGACAGTTCCAAAAAAGCGGCCCGTTTCGTAAGGTGCTGCGACAGTTTTAACATTCCGTTACTGGTATTGGTGGATGTCCCGGGATTTTTACCGGGAACGGACCAGGAATGGAACGGTATTATAATGAATGGGGCCAAGCTGCTCTATGCATTCAGCGAAGCTACCGTGCCACGTATCACCCTGATCACGAGAAAAGCCTACGGAGGGGCTTATGACGTAATGAATTCCAAACACATCGGGGCAGATATGAACTTTGCCTGGCCAAGTGCCGAAATTGCCGTTATGGGAGCCAAGGGTGCTGCCGAGATCATTTTTAAAAAGGATATTTCGGATGCGGAAGACCCGGAAAAAAAACTCAGCGAAAAGGAGGCCGAATATGCCGCCTTGTTCGCCAATCCCTATATTGCCGCCAACCGCGGGTTTATTGATGAAGTGGTCTTACCCCAGGACACCCGGCGGAAACTCTTGAAGGCCTTTGCCATGCTCGGGAACAAACAGGTGGAAGGACCAAAGCGAAAACACGGGAATATTCCGTTGTAAATCGGTATCCCGGTAGCTCAAGGATTATAAATTGAACCGGAAGAAACCGTTGCATGTCATTTCACCGGTTCGGAAGGAACTATTTCTCCCCTCTGTCAAGGGAACAGAAGCCTACTCTACCAGATTATTATCTGTTAGTCCCACACCATCTTCGATCAGGTGTGCAATTTTCGGGGATTCCGCTTTTATTTTATCCAGGTGTACGAGTATTTCCCGGGCAAAGGCATCATCACCTTTATCTACAGCAAGTTCATACAGTTCTACGGAAAGGAGCCAGTCTTTCGGGTGGTTAGCCTTTACACTTTCAAAGATACCGTGTACCTCCATAGTTATTTCCCTGTTTTCCCGGATATCACGTACGCTTTGATATAAGGTTTCCAGCGCAATTTGTTCTTCAGATTTTTTCCTTCTGATGGTCCCTTCGGAAGGTACGTGGGTAATCAGGTCGAAACTACGGGTATCCGCCGGACCTGAAAAAGCAGATACCACCTTTTTGCCTACAGCCATATCATATATGCCCCATTCCGGTTTAAAGAGGATTTTGTCGCCATGGGTCACCGTACAGTTCTCAAAGCTTATCAGAATGATCTTGCCCTGCAGGTTGCGGGTCCCGGTGATGATATCCCCGGTAACCTCAATGCCGCCTTCGAACTCCAGGGTTACCCGTTCGCCTTCATAGATATTGTATGCTTTCAGGTCGCGCGGGCTCATGTCTTCGATGGCCAGGTTAATCCCCTTCAGTTTTCCCACAGGGCTGCCAAAGCCTTCGGCATGATAAGCCGTGCCGTGCCCTACCAGTTCTTTTTCCCTGTAGGACAGGGCGGTCTTCCCTTTGGTTTGCAGGTATATGGGGTGCCCTTCGTGTTCAATTACATCTGTAAATACCCCGGATATCTGGAGGCCGGTACTCAACTCGGCAGTGCCCAATGCACCGGAAGCTATCAGTTTTTTAATACCACTCAACCCTCCCGTCCGCAGGGCCATGGTGTTGGCAAATTCTTCCAGCACGAGGCTCAGATGGGCAAAATCGGGAGTCACATACAGTTGAGGCTGTGGCTTGGTGATATCAAATTCTCTATAGGCTGCTTCTATGGTATAAGGAAGTTTTTTTACATTATCGGTCATGCACCAGGTACTTTCCCCTATGGAAGACAGCAGGCCCGCACCGTATATTTTGGGATGCTCCAACGGCCCTATCAAACCGTATTCCACGGTCCACCAGTGCAGATTCCGAATAAGCGCCATCTCGCTGGGCTCTCCCATATTGTTTTGCAGTTCGTCCACTTTTTTTTCCGCTTCCTCAATTTCAGAGGCAGGTGTGTCCGGGGCTTCCTTGATAATGGACAAATGCCTTATGGCTTCATACATGTCATGGTCCCTGGCACTGGAAATCGCCTTGCAACCTATTTCCCCGAACCTTCTCAGGTATTCGGCATACTCCGGGTTGGCGATAATGGGGGCATGTCCCGCCCCTTCGTGGATAATATCCGGTGCGGGGGTGTATTCGATATGTTCCAGCTGCCGTATGTCTGACGCAATGACCAGTACGTTATAGGCCTGGAACTCCATAAAAGCACTCGGGGGGATAAACCCGTCCACAGCCACGGCTGCCCAGCCTATTTCTTCCAGTATGCGGTTCATGCCATACATATTGGGAATACTGTCTATGGAAATCCCCGTTTGTTTCAGCCCGTCCAGGTAGGAAGCGTGGGCCACTTTGCTGAGATAATCCACATTTTTGCGCATAACATAACGCCATACCGCCTGGTTTACTGCCGAATAGTTTTCGTAATTCTGGGGTTTTACGAACTGCTTCAGATGCACAGGGAGTTTGTCTAATACAGGATTGCTTTCATATGCTGGTTCCATGATGCGTTCAAATATGTTTTGGTTATTAAGAGTCTTTTCCGCCACGTAGCTAAGGCTATGTATCTTGCCCTCGCGGCAGTCTGACTCCTTCGCTAAAAAGGTCTCCCAGACCTTTTTTATACGCTCGGCCCTGCCTGACAAAAAAATGCACTATAATCCCGATAATTATCGGGACCAAAAACAAAATTTAGACAGACTCTAACAAATTTACGAAAAATAGCAGAGAATCTTAACTATATTCCCGTCGAATAGATTTGGCCATCACCGGGACGCACAGCCATGCATTTCTACGTGAAAAACACCTATTTAACCGCTCTCAGCATTTCCCTTTTACCGGGCGGGCCTGGCAGGCGTTCGACCGTAAATCCTACGGATTGCATGGCACGTCGCACACTCCCCTTGGCAGAATATGTAACCAGAACGCCTTTTTCTTTCAGGGCATCGTACATTCGGGAAAAAATTTCCCTGGTCCACAGCTCGGGTTGTACGCGGGGGCCAAAGGCGTCGAAATAAATCAGGTTGAATTTTTCTTTATCTTCAATAGCTGTAAAGGACTGTTTTCTCTTGGTCAGTGCAAACTCTCCGGATATACGGTGTATCTCTTCCCAGGAAACCGCATGCATCTTCCCGAAAAGGGGCAACTGCTGTTCGGCCTTTAACTCCCCGACATAATTTAACTGTTGTAATTCTTCGGAAGCGACCGGATAAGCCTCGACCCCGGTATAGTCTATCGCAAGTCCGCGCCTCTTGGCTTCCAGAAGGGTAATAAATGCATTGAGCCCCGTACCGAAACCTATTTCCAGTACAGCTACCTTCCCGTCCGGAAACGTATCCAGGCCGTTCTTTATGAACACGTGACGGGCTTCCTGTATGGCGCCGTGGACAGAATGATAGTGTTCGTCCCATTCCTCCAGGTGAATGGTCGTGGAACCGTCGGCAGTTTTGATGATTTTTCGTTTCAAGGGGGAGTCGGGTTATTGAGTTACTGGGTTATTGGGTTACTGAGTTGATCAGGTGATACGTTTAAACCATTACCTTTTCGGGAAAACATTATCCCGTATCAAATTTTACGGCAACCCGAAAACCGATTTAACTATTGTTCTATCAGCACGCCATTAGCTTCTATGGCATAAGTAATTACCGGTTCGGTGATCTGTGCTATTTCTTCCTCGGACTTTCCTGCATCCGCTGCATAATGCCTCAGGTCTTTGACGGGCATTTTCTCTACATAGGCTTTTCCCTCGATCACTACTTTTCCCGAAGCATCCTTGGGCACGAAAAAGCCGTAATCCTTAAACCGTACCATGGCTTTCCGGTCGTCTGCGAGTTTTACTTTCATCCAGCATCCCTTTTTGGGGCAAACTTCAAGTATCTCCGAAGCGAACTTCACAGATAGGGTATCGTCTTTTCCAAGTGTGGCAAACCTGCTGTCCATCTCTGCTGCTTTCCAATGTCCGGAAAGGGTTATGGAATCGCCGAAAGACGTGTAAGCCCGGTCTGGGGTATCTGTTTTTTCGGCAGTCTGTTTACAAGCTATAAACACCAGCAAAAACAACACCGTTAAAAATTTTGCACTTAACTGCCTCATATTTCAATATTTTAAGAATTACAACAAATCATTACCCTTTTATACCTGCAAAATAAATGAATTTTATGTGATTTTTTAATTCCATATACGTATTTATTTAATTACTTTAGCTATAAAATTTATTTGACCATGAAGACAGAAGAAGTTACTCCCATTAAAATTGAAAAAGCAGCAAGTTCCCGGATCGGAAAAGTAGATTTTGACAACCTTACTTTCGGAAGTGTTTTTACCGATCACATGTTTGTCTGTGACTATGCAGATGGCAGTTGGGGAACTCCTCAGATCATACCTTATCAACCTCTTCAACTGGACCCTTCGGCCAGGGTGTTCCATTATGCCCAAGCCGTCTTTGAGGGCATGAAAGCCTACAAGGACGACAATGACGAGATATGGCTTTTCCGCCCCGAAGAGAATTTTAAGAGGATCAACAAATCTTCTGAGCGCATGGCCATGCCCGTCTTCCCGGAAGATTATTTTTTTGAAGGATTAAAAACCCTGCTCAAACTGGATAAGGAATGGATCAGGAAAGGCATCGGGAATTCGCTTTACATCCGTCCGTTTGTCATTGCCACGGAACCCAGTGTAATGGCTTCCCCTTCCGGGCGGTACAAATTTGTTATCATATGTTCCCCCGCACAATCCTATTACGGGGGCGAAGTACGGGTAAAAATAGCCGATCACTACAGCCGGGCCGCTTCCGGAGGGATCGGTTATGCAAAAGCCGCCGCCAACTACGGAGCGCAGTTCTACCCTACCAACCTGGCCCAGAAAGAAGGATACCAACAGGTGATCTGGACCGATGCAAACACACACGAATACCTGGAAGAAGCAGGCACCATGAACGTCTTTTTCCGGATCGGAGACACACTCCTCACTGCACCTACCAATGACAGGATACTGGACGGGGTTACCCGTAAAAGTGTTATTGCCGTAGCAGAGGCCAATGGTATAGACGTAGCGGTTCGTCCCATAAAAGTAAGCGAGATCATGGCCGCGGCAAAAGACGGCAGCCTCAAGGAAATTTTCGGCAGCGGTACTGCTGCAGTGATCAATCCGGTGGCAGGGTTCGGCTACAAAGGTGAAAAGTTCGAGCTTCCGAAAATAGAAAAATCTTATGCCTCACTCATCAAGAAACAAATTGTAGACATCCAGTACAACAAGGCGGAAGATCCTTACGGATGGCGTTACAAAGTAGACGTAGAATAGACAATATATTAACGGGCAGGCCCTGGTGGTAAACCTACCTTTTCCCCCTGCCCGTTAGTTTTCACTTTATTTATCGAGTACCGTAGAAATGTCCGGTTTAAAGTAATTGGGTCCTTTCATTACTTTTCCGTCTTCCCTGTAAATGGGCAGACCATCCTCACTCAGTTTGCTCATATTACTGCGTTGTATTTCCTCGAACACTTCCTCTATCTTGTGTTGCAGTCCGTGTTCCAGAATTGTTCCGCACAAAATATAAAGCATGTCGCCAAGGGCATCCGCCACTTCCACCAGGTCATTGTTTTCGGCGGCTTCGAGATATTCTTCATTTTCCTCGGCCATGAGTTTAAAACGGAGGTCTATTTTATCTTTTCCGAGGTTGACTGTAGGTGCTGAAGCTACCCCCAGTCCGAATGCGCGGTGAAATTCTGCTACGGCTTCCAGTTTTCTTTTCATTATAATTGATGATTTTTCCGGTTTGACATAAATACAGGATTATTTTTACAGAAAGGACTTCGAACAGCACGCTCTTCCTGCCGATAAATTGGTTATTTTTGCCTAAAAATAAAGATATGTTCACAACAGGACAACTCATATTCACCATTTTTTTCTTTATTGCCTTCGCCCTGGTGGTTTTCTTCAGTTACAAAAAGGACAAAAAACTGCATGCCAGGCATTATACCGGAAGTATCAGGATTTTAATTGGTTTCATCCTCTTTCTCGTTATTTTATTCCTGTTAAAGACCTGGGTAAGGTCCTGAAGACTGACAACATCTTAAAAAAGATACGGTTTTTCCGGTATATCTGTAAAACACTGCGTTGTTTTTTGTTTCCTTTAACTATCGTTTTTCTAAAAAAAGTTATAAATTAGCGCCGTGGTTTAAAAAAATAAAAAGCAATGATTACATTTTTAGGTGTATTACTTTCGCTTCTTCTTATCAATGTCTTTCTTTTAACTTTCAGCATCAATAAGACAGAGAAGAAAACAAACAAGCCTTTTCGGTTCTATCCGGAAAACCCGGAAAAAAAACTTACCGCTTCTTTTAGTATCAAAAACTATAAGGAAGCCGTTTAAGGAGGTATTTTCTGTTTGTGGGGTCGCTTTGGCGACAATATCCATTCATTTTTTCGATCATCGGGAAAATGAAAGTGATTTCTTTTGTGTAAATTTTTACGTTATTGTGTAAATTAGCATTATTTCAAACAAGAGAAATCATGAAAATCCTGAAATATCTTTTTTTCCTCATTCTTATCCTGGCAATCGGTATCTCCATATATATTGCCATACAGCCTTCGTCATACCGGGTGTCCAGGACACAGGTTATAAATACACATGCCCCGGTAGTCTATAATTATGTACAGGAGCTGAAAACCTGGAAAAGCTGGATTCCATGGCTGGAAAAAGATCCGGATATGGCCATTACATACGGAGAATCCACCCGTGGGATTGGCGCCAGCTATACCTGGATAAGCAAAGAAAGAAGCGGAAAGCTGGAAACTACGGCCGCCACGCCCAACACTAACCTGGAACAAAAACTGACTTATGAAAAGCGGCCCCCTTCCGCCGTATCCTGGACTTTTGAACCGGAGGAAAACACTACAAAAGTAACCTGGGAAATCAGCGGAAAGCTTGATTTTATGTCCAAGGCCTACATTCTGTATAAGGGAAGCATGGAAAAAAATATAGGCCCCGACCTGGAAAGAGGGCTCCACAAACTGGACAGTGTAATCCTTGAAGATATTAATAAGTATAGTATCAGTATTGACGGTATTGCCGAACAGAGCGGGGGTTTCTATCTTTACACCACCACTTCCAGTAAGATTTCAGACAGCAGAAAAAAGATCTCCGAACGCATTCAGGCCATGCGTGAGTACATTGCCAATAACAATATCAGCAATGTAGGGCTTCCGTTCACCTACTATCATTCCCGGGACGAAGAAAATGACGCCACCATATTTTCCAACGGGGTCTTTACCTCTTCCAAGATCGTCACGGAACCCGGAAGCGAAATACTGACCGGGAAAATACCGCCTTTCCGTGCACTTAAAGTCACCCTCCGGGGAAATACGGAACATCTTGATGAGGCCTGGGACAGTGCTTTTGCATATCTCGAAGAACGACGGATAGCACAGGACACCACCGGCCCTTACCTGGAATTTTACCCTTCTGATGCTTCCAGGACCCTCAACCCCGCAAAATGGGTTACCGAGATCTATGTACCGGTATCCGAACTGAACATTCCGCCTATAGTGGAATAAAAGCATTACACCTGTACCATTTATTCAAAGGTGATACCCCCGGGATTTCTTTCCCGGGGGTATTTTTCTTTCCGTCTATAAAACAGATTTTTACATCCCTGAAAGACACTTTCCGGACACTGTAAAACCCAAAGTCGCATAATATTCCTGTTATCGGCTTTCGAAAACGTTTTCGATTTTTCAATTCTCTTTCAAAAAGGCTGTTTTTTATATCACCAAAAATACAGATACCATATTTTTACTACATATTTTTGAAGTTACCCCTAATAATTTAGGGGGTATTAATGAATTATACATAAAAATAAGAACATTTAGTATATTTTAGTAAGGGGTGTATTCAAATTAATATAAATTTAACATTCTTAAAATTTAGTCTCTTATGAAAAAAATAGAAGCAATTATCAGAAAGTCAAAATTTGATGATGTGAAAGAAGCCCTTCATCGGGTTGGAGTGAATTTTTTCAGCTATTGGGATGTTACCGGGCTGGGCAATGAAAAACAGGGGCATGTGTACAGGGGGGTCACCTACAGTACTGCCGACATTCAAAGAAGGTACCTCTCTATTGTAGTCTCTGATGAATTTGCAAACAAAGCGGTTGAAGCCATTTTGGATGCTGCAGGCACAGGGAGCGTGGGCGATGGAAAAATATTCGTGTCTTCCGTGGAAGAAACGTATCGAATCCGTACACGCGAAAAGGGAAAACCCTCGCTCAATTAATTCATAAATAAAACTAACCGAAAAAGCAAACAATTTAAAGAAGCACAGTTATGGAAGAAACTTTATTGACAGCCAATAACATATGGATGATGGTGTGTACCGGATTGGTATTCTTTATGCACCTGGGGTTTTCCTTTCTCGAAATAGGACTTACCCGGCAAAAAAACACGATAAACATCCTTTTCAAAAACGTATTTATTATATGTGTGGGCTTATTGCTTTACTGTTTCATAGGTTTTAACCTCATGTATCCCGGAAGTTTTATAGGAGGTATACTTCCCGACTACTTTATAGGCCTGTTCGGACTTTCGGTCCCGGAAGGCGGATTAACCGCAGCATATGCCGACGGCGGATATACATACTGGACCGACTTCCTTTTTCAGGGCATGTTTGCGGCCACTGCCGCAACCATAGTTTCCGGAGCAGTTGCCGAAAGGGTGAAAATCGGAAGCTTTATGCTCTTTTCCATTATTTATGTAGGTGTCGTATACCCCATTGCAGGTTCCTGGAAATGGGGCGGCGGATTCCTGGACGAATGGGGATTCTATGATTTTGCGGGCTCCACCCTGGTACATTCCGTAGGCGGATGGGCTGCCATAGTAGCCGTGTATTTATTGGGGGCACGTATAGGTAAATTCAGTAAAGACGGAAAGGTCAACGCCCTTCCGGGGCACAATATCCCCATGGCCACTGCCGGGGTGCTTATCCTGTGGCTGGGATGGTTCGGTTTTAACGGGGGTTCCGTACTCTCCGCCGATCCCGGGGCCACCTCACTGACATTGGTGACCACCTGTCTCGCCGCAGCTGCCGGAGGTGTTTCGGCATTTATCATTTCTACCATACTTTATAAAAACTATGACCTTACCATGTTTCTCAACGGTATTCTCGGCGGACTGGTGGGTATCACCGCCGGAGCCGACCAGATGGCCCCTACCGATGCCATAATTATAGGTGTTGTAGCCGGAGTAATTATCGTACTGGGTGTAGCTTTCATAGATAAACTGAAACTGGACGACCCGGTAGGTGCTATTGCCGTTCACCTGATATGCGGCATATGGGGAACACTGGCCGTAGGTATTTTCGGTGCAATGGCCGGCCTTAATCAATTCCTCGTTCAGCTTGCCGGTGTAGCCATTATCGGTGCATTCTGTGTGGTATCGGCATTTATCATACTTATAATCATCAAAAAGACCATAGGGTTACGGGTTACCAAAGAAGAAGAGCTCGAAGGGCTCGATCTCCACGAACATGGAGGAATGGAAGCCTATCCCGACTTCAGGATGAATCAGCACTAACCGAACAACTGACCAACACTAAACTAACTATAAAGTCCTGAAAAATCTTTAAAAAATGAAAAGCGGAGCGTTTGGCAGAACGCTCCGCATATAATCCTCATTCATAAAAAAGAGTTTCAGGCGTTGTTCGACACACATAAACAAGTAAAAAAACAACTAATCCTTTTATTATGAAATCGATTACTATGACAAAGTTCGTAAAAAATGCGTTTTTTGCCATTGCGGCACTCGTAAATTTAACCGTCTTCGCACAGGAGGAAAAAAAGAAATTTGAAATAAGCGGTAGTGTAGACGGGTACTATCGCTACAACTTTTCGGATGAACAGCGACAGGCCCCGGCTTCTTCCTTCGCAAATGACCCCGGATTTGCCCTGGGTATGGCCAATATAATTGCTTCTTACGAGGGTGAAAAAGTAGGCTTTGTTGCCGACCTCGTCTTCGGCCCGCGCGGGGAAGATGCCGTGTTTCTGTCCACCGGTTCCTCCAATATCGTAAACCAGTTGTATGTGTACTGGACCGTCAGTGATGCCGTAACCCTGACTTTTGGTAATTTCAACACCTTCCTGGGCTATGAGGTGATCTCTCCCACAGGGAACTTTAACTATTCCACCTCATACATGTTCTCTTACGGACCGTTTTCACACACCGGATTAAAGGCAGATTTCAGCCTCTCCGACAACTGGTCGCTCATGCTGGCTGTTATGAACCCTACCGATTATACCGAATACAACCCGTCGGGAGTGTACACATTCGGTGCACAGATCGGTTATGAAACGGAGAACGGCGGTACATGGCTCAACGCGATTTACGGCAAGCAATACGACGGAGCAGCAGAAGCGATCATTGAAGACCCTACCTTCCAGATCGACCTTACCACGGGTTATGACCTGACAGACATGTTCTACCTGGGACTCAATGCCACGTATAACGAAACCAAGGATGCCGGAGGGTTTTACGGGGTAGCCCTGTATCCGCAATTAAAAACATCCGAGCATTTTGCACTGGGACTCCGGGCCGAATACTTCAAAGAACTGGAAGATGGAGGGCCCGTTTACGGATCGGACGTCGAAACCCTGGATTTCACGCTCACCGGAAGTTATACCGTAGGGGACCTTACCATAAAACCCGAACTCCGGCTGGACAGTGTATCTGAAGATGTATTTTTTGACAAGGACGGCTATGACAACGGCATGTCTTCCGAAGGGAGCCTGGGCTCCTTTGTCCTGGCCGCCATATATCAATTCTAAAAATCTCTCCTGATTTTTTAAGTTACTTGTTACTTATGTTTTTCAGGTCCGGCTTCCTTTCGGGAGCCGGACCTTTAATTTAGGCGTGGTTTAATTTTCCTCAAAGGACTTTACTCCGGCCCTGACAGGAACGGGCAGGGTATTTTCTTCAGGCACAATAGGGCAGGAATATTTTTTGTTGTAAGCACAATAAGGATTATAAGCCTTATTAAAATCCAGCACGATCTCATCGCCTTCAGGTATACGAAGATCGATATACCGCCCGCCCCCATAGGTCTCCTCGCCGTTCGTAGCGTCAGAAAAAGGCAGGAATAAATAATCTTCATACCCTTCACGGGTAATCAATTCCTGGTTCTGGTACACATTGAGCCTATACTCTTTGTTGTTTATGCTGAAATGCAGGATGCCGTACCTCACCTCTTCCGTTACCCTGTCTGTAGTTGTCGGCATGGTAAAGGGGAGGTCCTGCGGAGTTCTTTCCAGCCTGGCCCTTACCCGGAGGGTCGTATCTATCGGGAAAAAATCCAGTCCCTGAAAGTCCTTTCGGTCACGATTTTTCAGGGGAGATATTTTGGGGTCCCTGAACTCTTCGTTCAATTCCCGCTGAAACTGTTCTATGTCCCAAACCGCACTCGTACTGTCCGCGGAGATCATATCCTCCCTGTCGTGATATCTTTTATCTCCCTTGCAGCTCGTCAGGCAAATCAGAAAGAGCAGTGTTATTAGCGTTGTTTTCATAAGTATTCAACTGTTTTTTGTGTCCTGAAGTATTCCCGTTGCAAAGCTATAATTTATTTATTTATCCGGGTAAAAATAACCTTCCCCATCCTTTATTCTAATGAATAATTGAGTAAGTTTGGCCTTCCAATTTCAGACATCTCATGCCAAATTCATTCCTGAAAAAATACGTTTCCTCTTTCGAAGGATTCTCCAGGGAAATCTGGTTCCTCACGCTCATAACCTTTATCAACCGGGCGGGCACCATGGTATTGCCTTTTTTGTCCAGGTACCTGAAGGAAGACCTTCATTTTTCCTACGGCCAGATCGGATGGATCATGGTATGTTTTGGCCTGGGTTCCATGACAGGGTCATGGCTGGGCGGAAAGTTCACCGATAAAATCGGCTTTTACAGGGTTATGGTCTTCAGCCTGTTTACCAGCGGAGTCCTGTTTCTGGCCCTTCAATTCGTTACCGGGTTCCAGGGATTGTGTGCCGCGATGTTCATTATTATGACCGTTTCGGATATGTTCCGTCCCGCCATGTTTGTTTCCCTCGGGACCTACAGCAAACCCGAGAACAGGACCCGGGCGCTCACCCTGGTGCGTCTTGCCATAAACCTGGGATTTGCTGCCGGGCCCGCCCTGGGCGGATTTATCATAATTCAGATGGGTTATGCCGGGTTGTTCTGGGTAGATGGCATCACCTGTATCCTGGCCATTGTACTGTTTCGCATACTGGTCGGTGAAAAGCGAACAAATACCAAAGATGATGTGCCGGATACGGCGGTTTCGAAAGAAGGGAAACCTGTGTTCAGGGACAAACCATACTGGGTTTTCCTGTTTGTTACATTTGTATTGGGCATGCTGTTTTTCCAGCTCTTCACCACCCTTCCCATTTATCACGAGGAAGTGTACGGGCTTACGGAATTCCAGACCGGCCTGTTAATGTCCCTTAACGGGTTGTTGATCTTCGTTTTTGAAATGCCCCTTGTCAGTTATATTGAAAAACAAAAAGCGGCAAAGACAAGACTTATCCTCCTGAGCACAATACTCATGGCAACCAGCTTTTTTGTCCTGTTGTTTCCGGGCTGGGCCGGTGTATTAGTGCTAAGTATGGCTATCATTACCCTGGGAGAAATGATCGGGTTCCCTTACACCAATGCCTTTGCCATGAGCCGTGCCAGTAAGGGCAGGGAAGGTCGTTACATGGCCCTTTACACCATGAGTTTTTCTCTGGCACACATATGGAGTGCGAAAACAGGTATGGAAATCATTGACCGTTGGGGTTATAACGCCAACTGGCTGTTTATGGGGACACTGGGAGTGATAGCCCTGGTCTGTGCCCTCTTTCTCCGGAATATGGTAAGGAAAGAGGAGCAGGAGGCATAGATTTCCAGTGATCCTGACAAATCATACCCGGTGGTCTGTACATGGCAAAAGCTCCGTATCAATGACATTTTGGCACTTTCTGGAAGGTATAACCGCCCGAAAATCGCCCTGTAATGTTTGGCAGTACTTTTGCGGTATGGAAAGCCGGTATAAATTGTATATACGTATGGCAAAAAAAGATAAAAAGGAAGAGACCAACAGCAAAGATATCATGGCAGAAGAGCAAACCGCACCTGCCACTGAAGAAAAGACAGAAGCTCAGGAAGTTCCGGTGGAAGAACAGTTAAAGGAGGAACTGGCAAAGGAAAAGGACAAATTCCTGCGCCTCTTTGCAGAATTTGAAAACTACAAAAAGCGAACGTCCAAAGAGCGTATTGAATTGTTCAAAACGGCAGGACAGGATGTCGTGTCTGCCATGCTGCCCGTACTTGATGATTTTGACAGGGCCCTTGTTGAAATACAAAGACCCGACCATGACAACAATAGCACGGAAGGGAAAAAGGAACTCCTGAAAGGGGTGGAACTCATAAGCAACAAGTTCAGGGAAGCCCTGAAAAGCAAAGGCCTCACGGAAATTGAAACAGCACAGGGCGATGCGTTCGATGCTGAATTGCACGAAGCCATAACCCAGATTCCCGCGCCTTCGGACGACTTGAAAGGAAAGATTATCGATGTAGTGGAAAAAGGGTATAAACTGGGAGACAAGATCATAAGGTACCCCAAGGTAGTAGTAGGACAGTAAGGAGAAATAGCAGGTGACAGACGAACGGGGCACACCCGTCACCTGTAATCGTCTGTCATCAGTCTAAAACCAAACAGATGAAACAAGATTATTACGAAATACTGGGCATTGACAAGAGTGCTTCCGCCGCGGAAATAAAAAAGGCCTACCGCAAGAAGGCCATACAATACCACCCGGACAAAAACCAGGGGGATGCCCATGCGGAGGAAATGTTCAAGAAATCTGCGGAAGCATATGAAGTGTTAAGTGACCCCGACAAGCGCGCCAGATACGACCAGTACGGACATGCCGCTTTTGACGGCAACGGTGGATTTAGCGGCGGCGGTATGAATATGGAAGACATATTCAGCCAATTCGGTGATATCTTCGGCGGCGCCTTCGGTGGCGGATTCAGTGGTTTCGGAGGTGGTTTCAGCGGTCAGCGCCGTACCAAGGGAAGTAACTTGAGGATTCATGTAAAACTCAGCCTGGAAGATATAGCCCAGGGCGCGGAAAAAAAGGTGAAAGTACGCAGAAAGGTACAAGCTCCCGGAGTTTCTTATAAAACCTGCCCCACATGTCATGGCACAGGACAGGTGACCCGGATAACCAATACCATTTTGGGTAGAATGCAAACTTCCGCACCCTGCAATGCCTGTGGCGGTTCCGGACAAACCCTGGATAAACGGCCTTCCGATGCCGATGCACAGGGCCTTAAAGTGACTGAAGAAACCGTTTCCATTAAAATTCCCGCAGGAGTTATGGAAGGGATGCAGCTCAAGGTAACCGGAAAAGGAAACGAAGCGCCGGGTAACGGTATTCCCGGCGACCTTCTCGTAGCAATCGAAGAAGTTGAACACCCGACCCTGAAACGGGAAGGCGATAACCTCCACTATGACCTTTATATCAGTGTCCCGGAGGCCGTACTTGGTGTTTCCAAGGAAATAGATGCCGTTACCGGAAAAGTGCGTATCAAACTCGAAGCGGGTATCCAATCCGGAAAAATTCTGCGGTTAAGAGGCAAGGGAATTCCCAGCATCAACGGTTATGGCAGTGGTGACCTGCTGGTCCATGTTAATGTGTGGACCCCTAAAACACTGAACAAAGAGCAGCGGGAATTCTTTGAGCAGATGTTAAACGACGAACACTTTACCCCCAAACCCGAAAAAAGCGATAAATCTTTCTTTGAAAAAGTAAAAGACATGTTTTCATAAAGAAAGGGTAAACCGGACTATATAAGCCGGAGCAGAACTCCGGCTTTTTTATACCCTGAAAACCTGAAATATACGGCTATACAAAATATTTCGGTCAATTTTTATTCAATCCTTAAAAATATCATAAAAAAAATGTATATTTGAAAACCCACTAAGAGATCTTAGTGTTAATTTTTTTCTTTTTCATAGCAATTTTTTCCCATCCTTGACACCGATTAAGGATGGGTTTTGTTTTTAAGGATAATTATCAGGGTTTTACACGAAACTTATCATTTACACCCACTTATTTATCGTATTTGCCTTTCCAACGTTTCTGCATGAATTCCTTTATATTCTTTTCCCTTGCATTTTGTCCCGGGATATAAAAGGAAGTCCCTTTTATATCGTCGGGCAGAAACTCCTGATCTACAAAATTTGCATCGTAGTCATGGGCATATTTATAGGTTTCGCCGTAGCCCAGCTCTTTCATCAACTTGGTAGGTGCATTCCTGAGGTGCAGGGGTACGGAAAGGTCACCGGTTTGCCTTACGGTTTCCTGTGCCTTGTTTATGGCCATATAAGTGGAATTGCTCTTTGGCGATGTGGCGAGATAGACGGCACATTGGCTCAATATGATCCGGGATTCGGGATAACCTATAGTGGTTACAGCCTGAAAGGTATTATTGGCAATGACAAGTGCAGTGGGATTGGCAATACCGATATCTTCCGAAGCAAGGATAAGCAGCCGCCTGGCTATGAACTTTACATCTTCCCCGCCTTCAATCATCCGTGCCAGCCAATATACCGCACCATTGGGGTCGCTCCCCCTTATTGATTTAATGAATGCCGAAACGATATCGTAGTGCTGTTCGCCGGTCTTATCGTAAAGTACGGTGTTTTTCTGTACTTTTTCCATGACCAGCTCATTGGTAATGGTCACTTCCTCCGTTCCTTCGGAATTGATGACCAGTTCAAAGATATTCAGTAATTTCCGCCCGTCACCTCCGGACAACCGCAGCAGGGCTTCGGTTTCTTTCAGGTTTATCGTGAACCCGGACAACACCGAATCCTTTTCAAGTGCCCTGTGCAATAACGCTTCCAGGTCTTCCTTGTTAAAAGCATTAAGCACATATACCTGGCATCTGGACAACAGTGCGGGGATTACCTCAAAACTGGGGTTTTCCGTAGTGGCTCCGATAAGGGTTACCCATCCTTTTTCCACCGCCCCGAGCAGGGAATCCTGTTGTGTTTTGCTGAAACGGTGTATTTCGTCGATAAACAGGATAGGGTTTTTGGCCGTAAAAAGCCCTCCGCTCTGTTTGGCCTTATTAATGACTTCCCTGACTTCCTTCACCCCGCTGCTAATGGCACTCAGTGTATAAAACGGCCTGTCGCTTTCATTGGCTATGATATTGGCCAGGGTGGTTTTTCCGGTTCCGGGCGGCCCCCAGAATATCAGGGACGGGATAATCCCCCGTTTTATCTGTTTTGTCAGGGAGCCCGTCTCTCCCACCAGATGGGACTGGCTGATATATTCGTCCAGGGTTTTGGGTCGTATTCGTTCTGCAAGTGGTTCATTCATGCCATAAAATTACTATATTTATTTTGATGACAATTTACCATGTTCCTGTTTTTGGCAATGTGTTTGCCCTACTAAAAATTCATATAAACGTATTTGATAATGTGTCAATGTGATAATTTGATACTATGATGATGTATTGGCACATTAGCTAATTGACTCATTTAAAACACCATGAAAGACCACAAGACTTTTCATTTTTCAATAACTACGGTCCTCTATCCTTTCCTGTTCATTGTACTGATATGGACAATATACTGGATACAGATCAGGTACAGCTATGATTTTACGGATTACGGGATACTTCCCAGGACAGTTTCCGGACTCCGGGGCATTGTGTTCAGCCCCTTCCTGCACGGTTCGGTAAAGCATTTATACAACAATACCTTCCCCCTGCTTATACTGGGTACCATACTGCTTTATTTTTACGGCAGGCAGAGCACCAAAGTTATTATTTACGGTACGTTTCTCAGTGGTTTCCTCACCTGGCTTATCGGCCGGGAGGCGTACCATATCGGTGCCAGCGGACTTATTTACGTATTCAGCAGTTTTATTTTTTTCAAGGGGATCTTTACCCGGTATTACCGTTTGATAGCACTTTCCCTGGTGGTCGTGTTCCTCTACGGCAGTTTACTTTGGTACATTTTCCCCATAGACGGGGAAATTTCATGGGAAGGCCACCTTTCCGGTTTTATTGCAGGATTTATTCTGGCCGTAATTATCCGGAACAACCTCCCTAAACCTGTAAAATACGCCTGGGAAGAGGAGGATTATGACGAAGAGAACGATCCTTTTTTAAAGCATTTTGACGATGAAGGCAACTTTATAGAAAACCCTGAAGGATCTCCGGAAGAAGAAGATTAGCTCTCCTTTTTCAGCACTTTTTTAGAATTTGATATTCAGTTCCTGTTCTACGTGTTTACCGTTTTCATAATATTCGGCAATCCACTTTCCGTCCTTGCGGGTAAGCATACCGTTTTTGTCCCTTATGATAAAGACATTGTCTGCACTGGTCTTTTGCAATATAAAAATCACTTTGGGGCTGCTGTCCACTAATTGATAACCGTTTTCTACGGGCTGCGCATACAACACGGTATTTTTATCTACCGTTTTGGCAACCGGCGCATGCTGAACTTCAGCAACAGCTTTTTGTCGTTCTGCGGGCTCAACCGCAGCCTCGGAGGCAGCAGTCGCAGCACGGGGTTTTTCAACAGCAACCGGAGCTGTCGTTACAGCCTGTCGTTGTGAAACTATGGACATGGACGGATCGTAGCTGTAGTTCAATTCCTCTACGGACGTAAATGTCTTGCGGAGCGCATCGTGATAAGCCGTTTTATAATCCTTTTCCTTACTCTTTCCTTCTTCGGAGACAAAGACCACCTCTCCCCTGCAATTTGTCAACTCCACACTCAATTTGGTTGTGAACATATTGGAGTTGTCCTTAACATCGGCTTTCAGGGCGAGGCAACTGCTCTGTTCTATATCTACGGGAAGATTATTGGCATAGACAGCATTAAAGTTATATTTTTCAAACAGGAACTTGGTGAGGGCGTTTACCTGATACTGGTTTTCCTTTTTAAGGAAATCAAATTTCTGGGGTACTATAACGTATTTATAACCATTAACACTGTTCTGGGCATTCCCGAACAGCAGACCGAACAAAGCAAAAACAACTATTATTCTTTTCATTGTATTTATAATTTTTAGCAGGGTAAGCCACATGGATATCACCTGAACCCAGGATTTCTTCAACTCCCGTTTTTCACCACCGGCCCGACACCCCCATATTTTTGCTAAGTTCTGAAATTCTGTCCATATATCCACCAAAACCCGACAAATTATGTGTCCGGGGAACATAAAAACAGCATCGGAGTCAAAAAAAGCCCCGAACCGGAAGGCTCAGGGTTTTTATATATTTTGTTATGCTTCTCCCGTAGGACCGAAATTCAACGGCAGGGGAGGTTGCTCATAATCCTTGATTTCACCGTGAGCAGATTCAAAACGGTGAACATTATCCGCAAGTGCCTTCAAAAAGCGTTTGGCATGCTGCGGCGTGAGTATGACACGGCTCTTTACTTTTGCCTTGGGTGCACCCGGCATCATACTTATAAAGTCCACCACAAATTCAGACACGGAATGATTGATGACGGCCAGATTGGAATATGTACCTTCCGCAACACTTTCATCAAGTTCTATATCTATCTTTTCCCGTTTGGGTTTGTCCTGATCGCTCATGATATAAATTGGTATTAGAACAGTCCGAAGTCGGAAGTCCGGAGTTCGAAGTAAAAATCCGGGTTACTCCGACCTCCGACTTCGGACCGCTGGCTTTAATAAAGACTGGCTTCTTTCTTATTGCTCATGATCTCATCGTATTCTTCCTTGGAACCTACGATGATATTATCATAGTCGCGCATACCAGTTCCCGCAGGTATCTTGTGCCCTACGATGACATTTTCCTTCAGTCCTTCCAGTGTGTCTACCTTACCGCTCACAGCAGCTTCGTTCAGCACCTTGGTGGTTTCCTGGAACGATGCGGCTGAGATGAACGATTTGGTTTGCAGTGACGCCCTGGTAATACCCTGAAGTACCGGTGAAGCTGTAGCCGGAACCACATCCCTGGCCACAACAAGGTTCTTGTCTGCCCGCTTGAGGATGGAATTTTCGTCCCTCAGCTGGCGCAATGTAACGATCTGGCCCGGTTTGAGGTTGGCGGATTCTCCCGCGTCCTCAACAACTTTTTTACCGAACAGTCCGTCATTCTCTTCGATAAAGTCATCTTTATGGACAAGTTGTCCTTCCAGGAAGATAGTATCGCCGGGATCGTTGATCCGCACTTTTCGCATCATCTGACGTACCACTACCTCAAAGTGTTTGTCGTTGATCTTCACCCCTTGCAGGCGATAAACTTCCTGTACTTCGTTAACCAGGTACTGCTGTACGGCAGAAGGTCCTTTGATGTTCAGGATATCTTCCGGAGTCACGGAACCGTCAGACAACGGCATTCCCGCTCTCACGAAGTCATTCTCCTGAACGAGGATCTGATTGGAAAGCTTCACGAGATATTTTTTAATTTCTCCCAGTTTGGATTCCACAATGATCTCGCGATTACCTCTTTTTATCTTACCAAACGAAACCACACCGTCTATTTCGGAAACGACGGCAGGATTTGACGGGTTCCTTGCTTCGAAGAGTTCGGTAACCCTGGGCAGACCACCGGTAATATCCCCGGCCTTGGCCGATTTACGCGGTATTTTAACCAGAACCTTACCTTCCTTGATCTTCTCACCGTCGTCCACCATAATATGTGCACCTACGGGGAGGTTGTACGAACGCAGGGTCTCTCCCTTGCTGCCTTTGATAAGCAGGGTAGGAATGAGTTTCTTGTTCCTGGATTCGGAAATAACCTTTTCCTGGAAGCCGGTTTGTTCGTCGATCTCAACCTGATAAGTTACCCCTTGTTCTATATTCTCGTAAGCAATGCTCCCGGAGAATTCGGAGATAATCACACCGTTATAAGGGTCCCACTGACAGATTACATCGCCTTTGCTTATCTTTTCGCCTTCCTTGATAAAGATTTGCGATCCGTAAGGAATATTACTGGTACTCAATACTATGCCCGTTTTTTCATCAGTGACCTTCACCTCAGACGTACGGGATATTACAACATCTACTACCTTTCCTTCGCTATTTTCACTTTTTACGGTTTTGAGGTCTTCTATCGTGGCAATACCGTTGAACTTGGCCAGCAGCTTGTTTTCTTCGGAGATGTTTCCGGCGATACCACCAACGTGGAACGTTCGAAGTGTCAACTGTGTACCGGGCTCCCCGATAGATTGTGCGGCAATCACACCCACTGCTTCTCCCCGTTGTACCATTTTACCGGTAGCGAGGTTCCGGCCGTAGCACTTGGCACAGATACCGTGTTTTGCTTCACAGGTGAGGGCAGAACGTACTTCGAGCCTTTCCAGTGGAGAAGCGTTGATCTTTTTCACGATCTCCTCGGAGATCTCCTCTCCGGATTCTACCAACAGTTCTTCCGTAAGCGGATCATAAACATCGTGCAGTGATACACGTCCGAGTATCCGCTCCCCGAGTGATTCAACGATCTCTTCGTTCTTCTTGAGGGCTTCCACTTCTACGCCCCTCAGGGTTCCGCAATCGGCAGTATTGATAATGACATCCTGGGAAACATCCACCAGACGACGTGTCAGGTAACCGGCATCGGCCGTTTTAAGGGCGGTATCCGCAAGACCTTTACGTGCACCGTGGGTGGAGATAAAGTATTCCAGGATGGAAAGTCCTTCCTTAAAGTTGGACAGGATGGGGTTTTCAATAATTTCACCGCCTCCTGCCGTAGATTTCTTCGGCTTGGCCATCAGTCCCCGCATTCCCGTAAGCTGTCGGATCTGTTCCTTCGATCCCCTCGCCCCGGAGTCGAGCATCATAAACACGGAGTTGAAGCCCTGTTTGTCTTCCCGGATACGCTTCATGGCCAGTTCGGTAAGCATGGCATTGGTTGATGTCCACACGTCGATCACCTGGTTATAACGTTCGTTATTGGTGATCAATCCCATGTTGTAGTTCATCATAATACCGTCCACCTGCTCATTGGCTTCACCTATCATCTGGTGTTTTTCTTCAGGGATAATAATATCCCCGAGACTGAACGACAATCCTCCACGAAATGCCATCCTGTATCCGGTATTCTTTATCTTGTCCAGAAAGTCTGAAGTGGTAGGCACATCGGTTACTTTTAATACGTACCCGATAATGTCTCTCAGTGACTTCTTGTTAAGTACGGTGTTGATGTAACCGGCTTTTTCCGGAACCACTTCGTTGAACAACACCCTACCTACAGTAGTTTCTATGATCTGCCGTGTCAATTCTCCCTTATCGTCAAAGTCTATGGTTCTGACTTTAATGATAGCGTTCAAATCGACTTTCTTTTCATTATATGCAATGATCACCTCTTCCGGAGAATAGAAGGTAAGCCCTTCTCCTTTTACAGGTTCTTCCGGGGTGCTCCTTCTTTCCTTGGTCATATAATACAGTCCGAGTACCATATCCTGTGAAGGCACGGTAATCGGTGAACCGTTTGCTGGGTTGAGGATGTTATGAGAAGCCAGCATTAACAGTTGTGCCTCCAGTATGGCCTCCGGACCAAGCGGAAGGTGTACCGCCATCTGGTCACCGTCGAAGTCGGCGTTAAATGCCGTACACGCCAGCGGGTGCAGCTGGATGGCCTTACCTTCTATCAGTTTGGGCTGGAAAGCCTGGATACCAAGCCTGTGCAGCGTGGGGGCCCGGTTCAGTAATACCGGGTGTCCCTTGATCACGTTATCCAGGATGTCCCATACCACGGGTTCTTTCCTGTCAATGATCTTCTTCGCGGATTTTACGGTTTTTACGATGCCCCGTTCTATCAGTTTACGGATAACGAAGGGTTTGTAAATTTCCGCAGCCATGTCTTTCGGCAGCCCGCACTCGTACATTTTCAGTTCCGGACCTACAACGATCACCGAACGCGCGGAATAGTCCACACGTTTACCGAGCAGGTTTTGACGGAAACGTCCTTGTTTACCCTTGAGGGAATCGGACAGGGATTTCAGCGGTCTGTTAGACTCGGTCTTCACTGCGGAAGACTTACGGGTATTATCGAACAACGAGTCTACAGATTCCTGGAGCATCCTCTTTTCGTTCCGGAGGATCACTTCCGGTGCTTTAATTTCCATGAGTCTTTTCAGGCGGTTGTTCCTTATGATTACCCTTCGGTAAAGGTCGTTCAGGTCGGAAGTGGCAAAACGCCCTCCGTCCAGCGGCACCAGCGGGCGCAGTTCCGGCGGAATGACCGGGATGACCTTCAGGATCATCCACTCCGGTTTGTTTTCCCTGTTTTGTTGTGCTTCGCGCAGCGCTTCCACCACCTGGAGCCTTTTCAGGGCTTCGGTCTTCCTTTGTTTGGAGGTTTCATTATTGGCCTTGTGACGCAGGTCGTAAGACAGTGCATCGAGGTCAATCCTGTTCAGGAGTTCAATGATACATTCCGCTCCCATTTTCGCAATGAACTTCTCGGGATCACTGTCTTCCAGGTACAGGTTTTCCTGGGGAAGGCTGTCCAGTACGTTCAGGTATTCCTCTTCGGTAAGGAAATCCATTTTCTGTAACGGTTCTCCTTCCTGATTTTTAGCCGCTCCGGGCTGGATAACCACGTAACGCTCGTAATAGATAATCATGTCGAGCTTCTTGGAAGGAAGCCCCAGCAGGTACCCTATCTTGTTGGGCAGGGACCTGAAATACCATATATGTGCAATAGGAACAACAAGGTTGATGTGCCCTACGCGGTCTCTTCGTACTTTTTTCTCAGTAACTTCTACACCACACCGGTCGCAAACAATGCCTTTATATCTGATCCTCTTGTATTTTCCACAAGCACATTCGTAGTCCTTAACAGGACCAAAAATCCGTTCACAAAACAGCCCGTCACGTTCCGGTTTATGAGTCCGGTAATTTATGGTTTCCGGCTTTAAAACCTCTCCGCGTGACTCCGCCAGGATAGACTCCGGCGACGCCAGGCCTATGGAGATCTTGTTAAATCTCGTTACTGTATTCTTATCTTTTCCTCTTGCCATGATGTATGGTGATAATGAATTAAGTGTAATTTGGTACGATTCCCGGCAAGCTGTTTTGAAAACAGTTTACCGGGAGGTTCGTTATATAAATTATTCCTCCAGTCTGATGTCCAGTCCCAACCCTTTGAGTTCGTGCATCAACACATTAAAGGATTCGGGCAGTCCGGGTTCCGGCATGGCTTCTCCTTTCACAATAGACTCGTAAGTCTTGGCCCTTCCGATAACGTCATCAGACTTTACCGTGAGTATTTCTCTCAGCGTGCTGGATGCTCCGTAGGCTTCCAGTGCCCATACTTCCATTTCTCCGAAACGCTGTCCACCGAACTGTGCCTTACCACCGAGCGGTTGCTGTGTGATAAGGGAGTATGGCCCGATAGAACGCGCGTGCATTTTGTCGTCGATCATGTGACCGAGTTTGATCATATAGATCACACCGACGGTCGCAGGCTGGTCAAACCGTTCACCTGTTCCTCCGTCATAGAGGTGCGTATGTCCGAATCTCGGCACTCCGGCCTTGTCGGTAAGTTCGTTGATCTCTTCGAGCGAAGCTCCGTCAAAAATAGGTGTTGCAAACTTCTTGCCGAGTTTTTTACCGGCCCATCCGAGTACGGTTTCGTATATCTGCCCGATATTCATACGGGAAGGTACACCCAACGGGTTAAGCACGATATCTACCGGGGTACCGTCTTCGAGGAAAGGCATGTCTTCCTGACGAACGATACGCGCCACGATACCTTTGTTCCCGTGACGACCGGCCATTTTATCACCTACTTTCAGTTTACGTTTCTTGGCGATGTAGATCTTGGCCAGTTTCATAATACCGGCCGGGAGTTCATCTCCTACGGAAATGGTAAACTTATCTCTTCGCAGTGCTCCCTGAAGGTCGTTCAGCTTAATCTTGTAATTGTGCAGCAGGTCGGCGATCAGTGCGTTGGTATGATCGTCTGTTGTCCATGTACCGCTTACAAGGTGAGCAAAGTCGTCTACACCGTTGAGCATTTTCAGGGTATATTTCTTACCTTTCGGCAATACTTCCTCCCCGAGGTCGTTCAATACGCCCTGTGATGTTTTTCCATTTACCAGGGTAAACAGTTTTTCCACCAGTACGCTCTTCAGGTCTTCGAACTTGGTGTTGTATTCCAACTCCAGTTTCGCGATATCTTCCTTGTCTTTTGCTCTCTTGCGCTTATCCTTGAGGGCTCTGGAGAACAGCTTTTTATCGATCACCACACCGCTCAGGGAGGGAGAGGCTTTCAGGGACGCGTCTTTTACGTCTCCCGCCTTGTCTCCGAATATGGCCCGCAGCAGTTTTTCTTCCGGTGTCGGGTCTGATTCTCCCTTGGGCGTAATCTTACCGATAAGGATATCGCCGGGTTTTACTTCGGCACCGATCCTTATCATTCCCCGTTCGTCGAGTTCCTTAGTAGCTTCTTCCGAAACGTTCGGGATATCGTTGGTAAGCTCTTCCGCACCGAGTTTGGTATCCCTTACTTCCAGGGAGTATTCATCGATGTGGATGGATGTAAAGATATCTTCCCTTACCACTTTTTCGGAAATCACGATCGCATCCTCAAAGTTATATCCTTTCCAGGGCATAAAGGCCACCTGCATGTTTCGACCGAGGGCAAGCTCTCCCTGCTGGGTAGCATACCCTTCACACAATACCTGTCCTTTGACCACCCTGTCCCCTTTTTTAACAATGGGTTTCAGGTTGATTGAAGTCCCCTGGTTTGTTTTCCGGAACTTAATGAGCTCATAGGTCTTAAAATCGTCATCAAAACTTACCAACCGGTCTTCTTCCGTTCTGTCATATTTAATGGTTATCTTATTGGCATCTACATATTCTACCGCACCATTGCCTTCGGCATTGATAAGTACCCTGGAATCGGAAGCGACTCTCCTTTCGAGCCCGGTACCTACAATAGGTGAATCGGGTTTCAGGATCGGCACGGCCTGACGCATCATGTTGGATCCCATAAGGGCCCGGTTCGCATCGTCGTGCTCCAGGAACGGGATAAGTGATGCGGATATGGATGCTATCTGGTTCGGTGCCACGTCGGTATAGTGAACCTGTGCCGGGTCTACTACAGGGAAGTCGCCTTCCTCACGTGCAATAACTTTATCCTTTAATATGGTTCCTTCTTCATCCAACGGAATATTGGCCTGGGCAATAAGCTTTTCTTCTTCCTCTTCCGCACTCAGGTAACGGAATTCGGATACGTCCACTTTGCCGTTCTCCACTTTTCTGTAGGGCGTTTCGATGAATCCCATATTGTTCACCTTGGCGAAAACGCTCAGGGAAGAGATCAGACCAATGTTCGGCCCTTCAGGTGTTTCGATGGGACAAAGTCGTCCGTAATGTGTATAGTGTACGTCACGCACCTCGAATCCGGCTCTTTCCCTTGAAAGTCCGCCCGGCCCGAGTGCCGACAAACGTCTTTTATGTGTAATTTCGGCCAACGGGTTGGTCTGGTCCATGAACTGCGACAACTGGTTGGTACCGAAAAAGGAGTTGATCACGGAAGACAGGGTCTTTGCATTGATAAGATCGATCGGTGTAAACACTTCGTTATCCCTTACGTTCATCCGCTCCCTGATCGTCCTTGCCATACGGGCCAGACCTACGCCAAACTGTGCAGACAGTTGTTCTCCAACGGTTCTTACCCTTCTGTTGGACAAGTGGTCTATATCGTCCACCTCGGCCTTGGCGCTTATCAGCTCTATCAGATATTTGATGATAGTGATGATATCTTCCTTGGTGAGGATCTGTTTCTCCATATCGATATTGAGACCCAGCTTCTTGTTCATCCTGTACCTTCCCACTTCACCGAGGTTATATCGCTGATCGGAGAAGAACAGTTTGTCTATGATGCCACGGGCGGTTTCCTCATCGGGCGGTTCCGCATTACGCAGCTGTCTGTATATGTGTTCTACCGCTTCCTTTTCAGAGTTGGTAGGGTCTTTTTGCAGTGTATTGTGGATTATCGCATAGTCTGCAGTCTGGCTGTCTTCCTTGTGCAGGAGAATGGTTTTTACATCTGCATCGATAATCTGTTCTATATGATCTTTTTCAAGTACGGTATCCCTGTCGAGAACGATCTCGTTACGTTCAATTGAAACCACCTCGCCGGTATCCTCGTCCACAAAATCCTCGTGCCATGTATTCAGCACTCTCGCGGCGAGTTTTCTTCCCAGTACTTTTTTGAGTCCGGTTTTAGATACTTTTACTTCTTCGGCCAGGTCAAATATTTCCAGAATATCCTTATCCCTTTCAAAGCCAATGGCCCGGAATAAAGTAGTTACCGGTAACTTTTTCTTTCTGTCGATGTACGCATACATCACACTGTTAATGTCTGTGGCAAATTCTATCCAGGAACCCTTGAACGGTATTACCCTGGCAGAATACAGCTTGGTTCCGTTAGCGTGGAAAGATTGTCCAAAGAATACTCCCGGAGAACGGTGCAACTGGGAAACCACTACCCTTTCCGCGCCATTAATCACAAAGGTACCGCTGGGGGTCATGTAAGGAATGGTGCCCAGGTAAACGTCCTGTACTATGGTCTCAAAGTCCTCGTGTTCCGGATCGGTACAATACAGTTTCAATCTGGCTTTCAAAGGAACACTATACGTTAACCCTCTTTCAATACATTCCTGAATGCTATACCTGGGAGGGTCCACAAAATAATCTAAAAATTCTAATACAAACTGATTGCGTGTATCAGTAATCGGGAAGTTTTCCATGAAGGTGTTGTACAGCCCTTCACGTCCTCTTTCCTCAGACTTGGTTTCCAGCTGGAAGAAATCCTGGAACGATTGGATCTGAATGTCCAAGAAATCCGGATAGTCCGGGGTGTTCTTGGCCGAGGCGAAACTTATTCTTTCAGTCTGATTTGTGAACATCAATGGACAAAATTTTGATTAAATATAAGTAATATAAGGCATATAATCATATATGCAAAAGGGTTTAGGCCTAATTCGCACAGGGCGAAAAGACCTAAACCAAGGCTTTAAAGCACGAAGAACTTATTTAAGTTCAACCTCTGCTCCGGCTTCTTCTAAAGAAGATTTGATTCCTTCTGCTTCGTCTTTGGAAATCCCTTCTTTAATTGCTTTGGGAGCGCTGTCTACGACCTCTTTGGCTTCTTTAAGTCCGAGACCTGTAAGCTCTTTTACCAGCTTAACAACCGCCAGCTTAGAACCTCCTGCAGCCGTAAGGATTACGTCAAATTCAGTTTTCTCTTCAGCTTCTTCACCACCACCGGCGGCAGCTCCGCCACCAGCTACAGCTACTGCAGCAGCAGCAGGCTCAATGCCGTATTCTTCTTTTAATATGTCGGCCAACTCGTTTACTTCTTTTACCGTTAAGTTAACCAATTGTTCTGCAAAATCTTTCAAATCTGCCATTTCTATCGTTTTTAGAATTTTAAAATATAATTGTTTATAAGTGCGTACTTATTCTTTCTCTGATAAAGTCTTGAGGATACCTGCAAGTTTTCCGCCACCGGATTTGAGACCGGAAATAACATTCTTGGCAGGAGATTGCAGCAAGCCGATAATATCTCCGATAACCTCTTCTTTGGACTTGATGTTTACGAGTGTATCCAGTTGTTCATCGCCAACATAGATCGCTTCTTCTATAAACGCACCTTTCAGAAGGGGTTTATCCGATTTTTTCCGGAAATCTTTGATCAGCTTGGCCGGTGTATTACCGGTTTCCGAGAACATCAGAGAGGTATTGCCTTTTAAAACGGTAGGCAGCTCTCCGAAATCTTTATCAGATGCTTCCATTGCCTTGGCCAGCAATGTATTTTTTACAACTGCAAGTTTTACATTAGCCTTAAAACACGCCCTACGCAAATTAGAGGTAGTTGCCGCATCCAAGCCTGATATATCTGCCAGGTAGATATTTCCATTATCCGCCAACTGTGCAGTTAGATCACTAATTACCGTTGCTTTTTCTTCTCTCGTCATGATTAAAAGAATTATTAACTACCAAATTAAACTGCCTTAGGGTCTACAGGTACGCTCGGGCTCATTGTACTTGACAAATGAATGCTCTTTATATACGTACCTTTAGCTGCAGTCGGTTTTAATTTTATTAAAGTTTGAATGAGTTCATTCGCGTTTCCGGCAATTTTTTCCGGAGTGAATGAAGCTTTTGCAATCGAAGTATGTACGATCCCGGTCTTGTCTACCTTAAAATCGATCTTACCGGCCTTTACTTCGCCAACGGCCTTGGCCACGTCCATGGTCACGGTGCCGGTCTTCGGGTTGGGCATTAATCCGCGGGGTCCGAGAATACGTCCCAGCGGGCCCAGTTTACCCATTACACTCGGCATGGTAATGATCACATCCACATCAGTCCAGCCGTCCTTGATCTTCTGCAGGTATTCGTCCAGTCCCACATAATCAGCACCGGCTTCTTTGGCCTCTGCCTCCTTGTCCGGAGTAACCAGCGCCAACACTCTTACATCCTTTCCGGTACCATGGGGCAGCGTTACAACGCCACGGACCATCTGATTGGCCTTACGCGGGTCTACACCGAGCCTTACGGCAATATCCACGGATGCATCAAATTTTACATTGGTCACCTCTTTCACCAAAGCGGAAGCCTCGTTTACCGAATACAGCTTGTTCTTGTCTATTTTAGCTAAAGCTTCTTTTTGCTTTTTAGTCAATTTTGCCATTTTCCTTGTCTTTTAAGATTTAAGAGGCTTCTCACCTTTAACCGTTAATCCCATAGACCTCGCTGTACCCGCCACCATACTCATGGCAGACTCTACGGTAAACGCATTGAGATCCTGCATCTTGTCTTCGGCAATAGTTTTCACCTGATCCCAGGTAACACTTGCCACTTTCTTACGGTTAGGTTCTCCGGAACCACTTTTAATCTTAGCCGCTTCCTTTAATTGAACTGCCGCCGGCGGTGTCTTTACGATAAAGTCGAACGACTTATCTTTATAAACCGTGATAACAACAGGCAATACCTTGCCCTGTTTGTCCTGTGTACGCGCATTAAACTGCTTACAGAACTCCATGATGTTAACTCCGGCAGCACCTAAAGCGGGTCCAACCGGTGGCGACGGATTCGCAGCACCTCCCCTAACTTGTAGTTTAACTACTTTACTTACTTCTTTTGCCATTGTTCAGAATTTAATCTCGGAAGCGTCTTAATTAAGGAAGCAAAAGACACCCCTATGTATAATATGTAACATTTTAGATTTTCTCTACCTGCATGTAGCTAAGTTCCAGCGGAGTTTTCCGGCCGAAAATCTTCACCATTACCTCCAGCTTGCGCTTCTCTTCATTTACTTTTTCAACCGTACCGTTAAACCCGTTGAAAGGCCCGTCAATCACTTTAACGGTCTCCCCTACGGAATAAGGTATCACTACATTATCTGTTTTCACAGACAGTTCATCCACCTTACCGAGCATACGGTTCACCTCAGACTTACGCAAAGGCACGGGATCTCCGCCCTTCACCTCTCCGAGAAAACCAATAACCCCGGTAATGGATTTTATAATATGAGTCACCTCACCACCCAGATTGGCCTTAACCATTACATAGCCCGGAAAGTAAACCCGTTCTTTGTTCACTTTCTTGCCATTGCGTATCTGGACCACTTTTTCGGTGGGCACAAGAACTTCATCTACATAATCGGAATAGCCAAGGCGGGCCACTTCATTTTCGATATAGGACTTCACCTTGTTTTCCTGACCACTCACCGCTCTTACTACATACCACCTTTTGACTAATGCTTCTGCCATTATAATCTATTCTCGTAGTTAACTCAAATTACCGTAATACAGCCTTATCAATTCGCCAAAAACAGTATCTACTCCCCATATAGCCAAAGAAAACAATATAGAAAAAACAGCTACCACAACCATCAACCTTTGCCCTTCGGCCCAGGTTGGCCAGGTAACACTGTGTTTTAATTCTGCGAAAGATTCTTTTATATAACCTATTATTGTCATCTTTTTTTCTCTTAGCACGGGTGGAGAGATTCGAACTCCCATCAACGGTTTTGGAGACCGCTATTCTACCCTTGAACTACACCCGTTGGTAAAGCCGGAAGTACCCAAAACAAAGAGGCAACTCCCGGCTTTTATTTTATAAGTCCCGAACTTTAATTAGTCGAGTATCTCAGTAACTTGTCCAGCTCCTACAGTCCTACCACCTTCACGGATAGCAAAACGCAGACCTACATTACATGCTACAGAGTTTATCAACTCAACGGTTATAGTCAGGTTGTCACCAGGCATAACCATTTCCACTCCGTCAGGCAAAGAAATAGTACCTGTAACGTCTGTAGTCCTTAAGTAGAACTGGGGACGGTAGTTGTTATGGAAAGGTGTATGACGTCCGCCTTCTTCTTTCTTGAGGATATACACCTCAGCTTTGAATTTGGTGTGCGGAGTCACAGAACCAGGCTTACAGATTACCATACCTCTTCTTATCTGAGTCTTTTCAATACCCCTCAAAAGAAGACCAACGTTATCTCCGGCCTCACCTCTGTCAAGTATCTTACGGAACATCTCAACTCCGGTAATCGTAGAAGTCAGTTTTTCAGCCCCCATACCGATGATCTCTACAGGGTCTCCGGTTTTCGCAACACCGGTCTCGATACGTCCGGTAGCCACGGTACCACGTCCTGTAATAGTAAACACATCTTCGATAGGCATAAGGAAATCCTTATCTATGTCCCTTTCCGGAAGATCTATCCAGCTATCCACAGCATCCATAAGCTCCATTACTGAATCTACCCATTTTTGCTCTCCGTTGAGCGCACCAAGTGCAGACCCCTGAATAACAGGAGCGTTATCTCCATCATACTCATAGAAACTCAACAGATCCCTTACTTCCATATCAACCAACTCCAACAATTCTTCATCATCTACGAGGTCCACTTTGTTCAGGAAGGTAACAATTTTCGGCACGCCTACCTGACGTCCGAGAAGGATGTGCTCACGAGTTTGCGGCATAGGACCGTCAGTAGCGGCAACCACGAGGATAGCTCCGTCCATCTGAGCAGCACCGGTAACCATGTTCTTCACATAGTCGGCGTGACCAGGACAGTCAACGTGTGCGTAGTGACGATTCGCTGTTTGATATTCTACGTGAGATGTATTAATCGTAATACCCCTTTCTTTTTCTTCAGGAGCGTTATCAATCTGATCAAAGCTTCTTACTTCGGAAAATCCGGCATCCGCCAGAACTTTAGTAATAGCAGCGGTTAAAGTTGTCTTACCGTGATCCACGTGTCCAATAGTACCAATATTCAAGTGCGGTTTGGAACGATCAAAAGTTTCCTTTGCCATGATGTAATAATTTAATCTTAGTTATATATTAGTGTTCAAATTTAAGTTCTCCGTGAGCCAACGACGGGATTTGAACCCGTGACCTCTTCCTTACCAAGGAAACGCTCTACCCCTGAGCTACGTCGGCTTGATTCGGTTTAAAGCCAAAGCCCGAAAACCGGCTTCACTAAAAAACCTCAATTTAAGAGCAGGAGACAAGATTCCCTTCGACTGTGCTCAGGATAAACTTCTCACCTCACTCCCTTTTCCAGCAAATGATCTGACTCAAATGAACCATTCACCTTTTCAACAGAGCGGGAGACGAGGTTCGAACTCGCGACATTCAGCTTGGAAGGCTGACGCTCTACCAACTGAGCTACTCCCGCTTATTAATTAAGTTTTAAAATCTCATTTTATCACAGAACAAAAGGATCACCCCACTATCACCTGGTGATCCGCAAGGACACCCCTTACTCAAAATTCTCAAAGCCCCGCTTCACAAAAAACCACTGACTCTTGACGCCGGTTTATTTGAAAATTTCGTGGGGAGAGCAGGATTCGAACCTGCGAAGGTAAAAACCAACAGATTTACAGTCTGTCCTCGTTGGCCGCTTGAGTATCTCCCCAAACCTCGCTTTTGTTTATATTTCTTTTGAATTCTCTCCGCCCCCTGAGGGCATCCGAAAAAAGCCCGGAAACCGGAACTATCAATCGCTTTGAAGCACTGACTCCAAAAGGGCTGAAACAATAAAAAAAGCCCGTTATTTCTAACGGACTGCAAATGTATATATTTATTTTTTTATTCAAAACATTTTTCCTGAATTTTTTATCTATATATACGCCCTGAGTTTCTCTTTGCGTTTGAGCAACACCCGCTCCAGCGAACCTGCTGCGGTGTCCATCCCTTCTTCGAATGTCTTACACTGTTTCTTGACCATAAATTCATCGCCCGGCACATGAACTTTGACCTCGACCACTTTATTTTCCTTTACACTGGTGTTCTCCACTTTCAAATAGACATCGGAAGACACGATCCTGTCGTAATAATTCTCCAGTTTATCCATTCTTTTCTGAATGAAGTCCACCAGTTTTCCATCCGCAGTAAAATTCACAGATTGCATGTTTACTCTCATTGCATTAGGTATTAGACGAAATCACCCGTATTCTCCATCGCGGTCTGACCTCTACCTGTTTGCGTTTACTCATCCCCGACAGCAGGCCTGTACCGGACAAACTCACTTCGGAAAGCAGAAGGCGCAGTATGAGTTTCGATCATTTGTACCGGATAAAAATACAAGTGCTTTCTGGGTTAAACATCAATTCGTCCGGCAAGAGAATCATTTCTTGTTCCTGGGGTGCGTTTCTCCGTATACTTCCTTTAATTGCGCAATACTATTATGTGTATACACCTGTGTGGAAGCGAGACTGGAATGCCCTAACAATTCTTTTACCGAGTTTAGATCCGCGCCTTTATTAAGTATATGAGTCGCAAATGTATGCCTCAAAATATGCGGACTCTTTTTCACCTTAAAAGACACCTCACTAAAATAGCGATTTATCACCCGATAAACAAGTGTTTCATAAATTTTATTACCATTTTTAACTAAAATTAAGATATCCCCCGAGGCTGTTGTAGCCACTTCCTTTCTTTTCTCCATATAGTCCTCTACAATAGCTTTCAGGTGTGGCAGCAAAGGAACAATCCGCTCCTTGTTGCGTTTTCCCAGTACCTTAATGGTATTGCCGGAAAAATCGATATCCCCGATCTTCAGGTTTATGAGTTCGCTCCTCCGCATCCCGGTGGCGTAAAACAATTCTATCATACACCTGTCACGGAGCCCTTCAAAATTATCTTCATACGAAATGGAGCGAAGCACAGCTTCCATTTCCGCCTCCGAAAAGGGCACTTCCACTTTTTTGGGTGTTTTCAGGGACTTGTGTTTGGCAAGCGGGTTCACCTTTATGGTTTTTGTTCGGACCAGAAATCTGTAGTATGCATTGAGCGAAGCTATCTTTCGGTTTACGGTGCGGTTGGAAAGCCCGTCATCCACCAGTTTCACCACCCAGCTCCTGATAAGGGGATAAGCAACAGCACTGATATCGGTCACATCGTATTCGGCTGCACAGAAATCTGCAAAAAAACGCAAATCTGCCGCATAGGCCCCGATCGTATGCGAAGAATACTTTTTCTCCAGGCGGAGATATTCCAGAAAAGCCGTAACCGACATATCAGAATCCTTTAGTTAAACAAAGATAGCAAACTTCCGAAGGAAGCCGAAAAGGAACAATCCCGAAAGTTACAGGCAAGGTCAGGTTTTAGACCACGGATATAAGGCTTAAGACCACAAGACATGGAAAATCGTCAGATGTTACAGGTTCCAAGAACCATAGCGCCCAACCTTTTTTTTCATTTCCGGATTCATATGTCATAGTAATTCAGGATCAGGATCAAAAGTTGTGGGGTTTTGACTTGTTGCCGGTTTCCTGTTTTGATTTTGCCACGGATACACGAATGTTTTTTGACTGAAAGTTGTATGTGCAACTGATGCATTGTAAACCGGGAGCGTTTCCGGCTTCCTGCCTTCCTTCATTTACAAAAAACCAAACCACGCTGTACCGAAAGGTATAACGGTTTTGGCAGGCTGTGAAATTGTGTTTTAGTTATTCAGGCATCACGCATGAACTCAATGAACCTGTCAACCCAATAACAAGATTATAATGTTTTACATTACTTAAGGACGGCAATAAATGACCCTCAATTGTGGCCGATACAAACCCGCAACAAAAAGGAACTATTTCATAAATCGCAAGTTGCACCTCTTACGTCCTGCTGTCTTACATTTGAACCCCAATAATGTCCACAACTTTTTAGCTCGATCGTCAAAAAACACAAAGGACAAGGTAAGGCACAAAAAAATCCCCTGCCGAGCCGGCAAGGGATTTTGTTATCATCTCAAGAAAACAAAAAGACTAAATATCTTCCTGGTCTCTCAGCTGCTGAATGTATTGCGCTTTCTGGATTTGCGATCTCCTTTTCACAGAAGGTTTTGTGAATTGCTGACGGGAACGCAGTTGACGCATCGTCCCTGTACGATCAAACTTCCTTTTAAAACGCTTCAGCGCTCTGTCTATATTTTCGCCTTCTTTTATCGGTATTATTAACATATCTTAACCACCTCCTCTCATTTAGGATTGCAAAGATACGTTTTTTACCTAAACCACCAAAATGTTTTAATCCTTTGATAGCGAAATTGTGCCCCCAATACTATTTCCCTGATTTATCGAAAGCTATACCTTCTCCATATATTGTAAAGAGGTACACGGGTGTGCGCCTCAACTATCTTACTTTACAGACCAGACAGAATATCCTTTGGGCGGCACTTCTATTTTAACCCATTTATCAGATTGGGTAGCGGGCTCCCACCCGGAGTGCCCGGTATAATCTTTAATAGTGGTGCCGGCCCAGTTGGTCTCTACCCATCTTTCCTGCCGGGCATCTGAATTATTGATATAGACAATTAGCCCGGGACCGTTATAACCGTTCCTTCTGGCTATATATTCATCATTGTCGGCGTAAAGAATGGAAGTATCCCCTCCGGCCAGGTTGTTGTGTATCCAGATCAGGTTATTCAGCTTGTCCTTGTCCAGCCATTCCTCGTAATCCCTGTAAAAAACAGCAGGATAGCCTTCGTGGGTAAGAATATAGGCATAGGCCAGCATCTTACCGTTATATATCTCATCGGTATCGTGATTAGTCACAAAGGTGACGGCCTGCATGGGATTTCGCTTCCACAACATATCGTCATTGAGCCTGGTAAGGTCGTTCCCTTCAAAAGCATCTCTCATCCGGTAGTAACAGGCAAAATCGAACGCACTGACTCCGGCTTCCCCGGTCCACCAATCCAATGTAGCCGCATTGCCATCCCAATACTCCCCGACAGCAAAACCACCAACTTCATCCTTCCACGCTTTTACCACCCAGGGTTCAAACCCTTTCACATAGTCGAACCTCCATCCGTCAAACCCCACCTGACCCCTGTAATATCTGGCCACGGAATTGGTGTTTTTCCAAAGCCAGTCCTGCACGTGATCCTTGTGATGACACAAATCTGCAAACCCGCCGAAAGTACCGCTGTCATTATTGTGAAAATCATTCGGGTGAAAATCATACATATCCCGGTAGAACATGCCCGAAGCAGGATTGTAATCGGTATAGGTCTGCGTTCCGGTGAAAATATTATCTTCGGCATCACCGCCGCTGTTATGATTAATAACAATATCCGCAATAACACTTAACCGGTTCTGATGCGCCTCGTCGATCAGGTTTTCCAATTCCGCTGCCGATCCGAACCTGGTCTCTACACTCCCCATCTGGTCGTATTCGCCAAAATCAAAATAATCGAACGGATCGTACCCCATGGAATACGCCCCGTTATGCGCCTTCGACACCGGCGGCAACCATATGGCATCGATCCCTGCAGCGCTCCAATCAGCCACCCTGGCACTCAAATGGTCCCACCAGGTTCCTCCCGCAGGGACATCCCAGTAAAAAGCCTGCATCATCACCCCAGAGCCTATCGGTTTCAGGTCTTCACGTGAGGCCAGTACATATTGAGCATCCGGGTCATGCATTTCGGTTTCACTTTCCAGCGGCCCTTCTTTATGACATGCCGACATCACCATTAACAGCCCTCCACCGAGGAGCATACTTTTACATTTTAATAATTTTTGGTGTAAATTTTCCATAATTCAAAGTTTTGTCGGTGTATTTTTAAATAAATCTAAAAAATACATCCTTAAACAGAAAACTTCTTTATAAATGAAAACGTTTTCGTGTTAAAAACTTTTCCGGAAACGTCTGCTATCAACTGTTTTCGATACTTTATTCCACAAAAAAGGCCGGCGATTGCCGGCCACGATTATATGTTGCACACACTCTATAGCGTGCTACTTCAATATCTGCCTGGAAATAACTACTTTCTGTATCTCAGTAGTTCCCTCTCCTATGGTACACAATTTGGCATCCCTGTAGAATTTCTCCACCGGGAAGTCCTTGGTATAGCCATAACCTCCGTGTATCTGTACGGCTTCATTGGCTATTTTTACACAAGCTTCGGAAGCGTACATTTTTGCCATGGCACTTATCTTGGTGATATCACGCCCGGCATTTTTCCCGAACGCAGCCTTGTGCAGCAACAGTTCCGACAATTCTATCTCGGTAGCCATATCCGCAAGTTTAAAGGATACCCCCTGAAACTCACATATAGCTTTCCCAAACTGCTTTCGTTCCTTTGAATACTTCAATGCTGCTTCATAAGCTCCTTTGGCAATTCCCAGGGAGAGTGCCCCTATGGATATCCTGCCGCCGTCCAGCACTTTCATCGACTGTATAAATCCTTCCCCTACATTTCCCAGCCTGTTCGCATCGGGAATCCTGCAATTATCAAAAACAAGTTCGGCAGTTTCACTGGCACGCATTCCCAGTTTATCTTCTTTCTTTCCGCTATTGAACCCGGCTGTCCCTCTTTCCACAACAAAAGCCGTCATTCCCTTGGAATCTCCTTTTTCCCCGGTCCGCACTATGACCACGGCAACATCCCCGCTTTTTCCATGGGTTATAAAATTCTTTGCTCCATTCAACACCCATTCCTCTCCTTCTTTTACGGCGGTGGTATTCATCCCTCCGGCATCAGAGCCCGTATTGTGTTCCGTCAGTCCCCATGCCCCGATCCACTCTCCGGTAGCGAGTCTGGGCAGCCATTTCTGTTTTTGTTCTTCATTACCAAACTCAAGGATATGATTGGTACAAAGCGAATTATGTGCCGCCACGGAGAGCCCGATGGAAGGGTCTACCCTAGAAATTTCCTCGATGACCGCTATGTATTCATGATACCCCAGCCCGGAACCTCCGTACTGTTCGGGAACCAAAACTCCCATAAAGCCAAATTCCCCGGCTTTTTTAAACAATTCCACAGGAAACACCTGCTCCTCATCCCATTCCATGATATGAGGCCTTATATATTGTTCCGCAAATTCCATTGCCGAGGACTTGACCATTTGCTGGGTCTCGGAATAGTCAAAGTTCATAGCGGTATTCATATCGACATCCATTTAGCGTAAAATTTAATTAAATATATGATAATCAACCTATAAAACATTACAAAAATACGATGTTCAATCGTGTAAAACAAGCTGTAAATACTAAAATAAAGATAAAAAAACAGGAGGCATATTTCACAACCTCCTAAATTATTTAACGATAAAACGGAACCCGTTCGCGGTTATTATTTCCCTGCACACCCCCTTCGGTACGGTTTTTCGCTGTTTGTATATTCCGTTGTCAAATATAGCTTAATTCTATCAATTTTGTATACTCATCCCGGGAACAGATTTGACCAGCCAGGCGCCTGCCATTACTATTCATCTCTTCTTTCACAGGTTAAAATCATTCACTCTTTTCAAAAATACAATATTTTCCTTAACTTTAGAAAGATTTATATTACTTAATACTAATGAAAGAGACAGATGTAACTTCAGCTTTCCGGAGTGTGGACACACTATCAGATATTGATTATGTGGTTCACTTTCTGGACCGCGCCGGCCAAAACCCCTCGGTAAAGGATTGCAAACGTTATATGGAAGCACAAATGCACATCCGCCCCGGAGATCGTATACTGGACTTCGGATGCGGGACAGGGAACGATGTAAGGAGACTGGCTGAACTTACGGGCAACAAAGGCCTGGTAACCGGCATTGACATCAGTAAAAAACTTATTGAAATTGCCCGTTCCCGTCATTCCGAAACAGATCTGCCCATCACATTTACGGTGGCTTCGGCAGATGAACTCCCGTTTGAAGATGCTTCCTTTGATATTTGCAGGGCAGAACGGTTGCTGATGCATGTAGCCGACCCCGCTAAGGTTATTGATGAAATGCTCCGGGTAACCAGACCAGGCGGCCGGATTGTGATTTTTGACATAGCGTTCGACGCTACTGCCACCTATCATACGAACAGGGAATTCACCCGTAGAATTATCCGGTATGTAAGTGACAATATCGCTAACGGGTGGATCGGATCACATCTCGGTATGCTGTTAAAAACCAGACGGGCGGAAGACGTAAAAGTGATTCCCCACACCCTAACCCCCGATTATGAATTTCTGAAATTTATCATTTCCCCCGTCCTGACAACCGCTGTTGAGAATGGGATTTTTAAGCAACAGGAGATCGATCACTGGTGGGCCGAGCTGGCCAAAGCGCAGCAGCAGGACTATTTTCTCTATACCTTCCAGGGGTTCATCGTATCCGGTAAAAAGGCAGGCAGATAGATGCACCTTAACTTATTTCACCCTTAAATACAACCGGATCCTGTTTATTTTTTCAGAAGAAAAACCTTCGATTTCCGTCAATTCCTCCAGAGCCCCGATTTCGTGCTCACTTCTGTAGGCGATTATTTTTACAGCATCCTCCCGGTCCAAATATACCAGGGAAGCGAGTTTATTCAGCGAGACCGAATTAATATCGAGCACTTCTATTTCCGGTGGTTTTACAACATCAAAATATTGCAATGCCCGATTTACTATGGCGGAATCCAGGCCATACACTTCATAAAGTTGTTGATTTACGGAGAACCCACCCAGCAACGCCCTGTATTTCACAATACGTGCCGACAATTTTCTTCCGATACCCCGGACAACCATAAAATCATCGGCAGAGGCAGCGTTCAGATCTTTCTTTTTAGTATCGTCCTTAACGACGGGCGCCGTATGTTTATCCGTATATGTTGTTCCTTCGTTTTTCGCAAAAGACGGAAACCGGAAGTACGGAGATATTTTATCTAACAGTGAATCGGAAATGCCCGTTACCTCCCGAAACCCGGAAACCGTATTTACAAACTTGCCCGCAGCACGGTATTGGCGCAACCTGTCTATTTCTTCTACGGTCATCCCCAGCACATACCCTTTGTAGTCTGAAATATAATTGGGGTTAAAAGGATAAACGGTGTCCTTTTCCTTTATTTTGATTCTTTTCAGTGAATCTATTGCTTCCTGATACCGAACCCATGTGTTGTCCGGTATTTCATGCTTTTCTCCCGCTGCCCGGGAAGCCATCAGAAAATAGAAGGCCTGTGCCAGTATAATGAGAAGTAATAAAAAGAAAATCCCGCTTCGTTCGTTCTTATTAAAACGGAAGTGGGAAAATATTTTCATGATAAAATATTTTTTTTGCCCGGCTACTATTCCCCGGGAACATCGTCATTTTCCGAATAGGAATCCGGTTCCTTTTTCGGCGGTGTGGTCAGGACCCTGTAAAAGAAATAGCCCGCAATGGCTGTTACTATGCCCTGCGCCAATACCATGGTTATTAATGCTGTTGTGTTCATACTCTTGTTACCCTCCCTTCTCTTACTCTTTTCTTATACGACAAATATATTAATACCAGTATAAATATCAATAAGGACAACAGAAATCCCCGTGCCATGTTTACAGCGGACATGTTTTCCCGCAACCTGCTGATCTCTTCCGGGTCCGTAGCCTGCGCTATCTGCTCCTGGAGCCCTGCGTTGGTAACCTTTTTTATAATGGAAAGGTTATCCAGCGCCCATCCGTTTCCGGAAAAAAGGCTGTTTATATTTCCCGACCAGTCATTCCCTTCAGGGGCAAACATCGTTCCGAGAAAAACGATGATCAGTATGGCCGGGGTCACATATTTGATAATGTATTTATAAATACCAGGGATCTTAATATCTGCCCCCATATTGATCTCCCGCCATCCTTTTTTCAGACCGAACACCCAGGAGAACAAAATGGTTTCCATCATTGCAAAAACAACAAGGCTCACCGTTCCCGCCCAGTAGTCATATTCGCTAAAAACCCCTTCCTGGAAGAAGAATACGGTGGGCAACCCCATGATCAGGGTAATCAGGCCGAAGGCCCAGGCCCCTTTTTTCCTTTCCCAGCCAAATTCGTCCTGCATAAAACTCACACAGGGCGTCCCCATGGCAAGGGAGCTGGTTATCCCGGAAAAGAACAACAGCCCGAACCACATAACTCCCGCAATCGCCGCAAACACGGTTCCCCACTGCTGGAAGAGATAGGGCATGGTCTGGAACGCCATTCCGAAACCGGCATTTTCCAACACCCAGTCCATTCCGAGGTACCCGGCTGCTATGGGAATCACTATGGAACTCCCGATCACCACTTCAATAAACTCGTTCATAAAACCTGCGGAAACGGAATTCAACGCTATATCGTCCTTACTCTTCACATAAGCCGCATAACAGTGTACGGTACCCATACCCACGGATAGGGTAAAGAATATCTGTCCGGCTGCTGCCATCCACACCTTCAGGTCGAGTATGGACTCGTACTGCGGGGTCCACAGGAAATTCAATCCGTCCCAGGCATTGGCATCCGGAAATATTTCGGAGGCCCCGCTGGTTCCGAGGGTGAGTCCCCTTATGGCCAGCACCACCCCGAAGAGGATGAGCAACGGCATCCCGATCTTGGCTACTTTTTCAACTCCTCCCAATCCCTTGGAGAGGACATATACGTTAATAGTAAGACAAAGCACATAAAAAATAACGGCTTCATATGGAATCCCCGTAGTACTGTGAAGCACATCGGTATACGAGAGGAAGAAATTGGCCACTTCAGACTGGTCCATCCCGATAAACGTCCCCTTTATGGAATGCAGCACATATGACATGGTCCAGGATTCGATGTAGGCGTAATATGCAGCTACGGCAATATTGGTAAATATGCCGAATACCCCGATGTACTTGAGTATTCTGCCCTTGGTCATGGTGTCCAGAATGTAAGGTGTACTGTGATTACCGAATTTCCCTCCAAACCTTCCGGAAGACCATTCTATAAACAACAGGGGAATCCCCATAAGCAAAAAACACACCAGGTAGGGGATTATAAAAGCTCCTCCTCCGTTTTCCACTGCCTGGACCGGGAACCGCAAAAAATTGCCCAGTCCTACGGCATTTCCTGCCATGGCAAGAATAAGCCCAACCCTGGAGCCCCAGGATTCTTTAGTCTTTGTCATACTCTAACAATAATGTTTAGCCCCGCTTATCAGCTGTTTTTACTTTAACACGTTCCGGTTTTTTAAACAGTTCGTCCGCATTCAGTTTGCGTATATACTCCTTGAGGTCTTTACGGATTTCCCCGGACATGATATACAGCCCTATAATGTTCGGTAAGGCCATGGCAAGAAGCATCATATCTGAAAATTCCAGTACGGCACCCAGACTTATGGAAGCCCCCAGAACGATGAACATTAAAAACAATATTTTGTATATGAATTCCACTCTTTTGCTTTTTCCGAAAAGAAAGGTAGTTGCCCGCATACCGTAGTACGACCAGGAGATCGCCGTGGAGAAGGCAAATAAGAACACCGCTATGGCAAGCACATAAGGGAACCAGCTGATAATACTACCGAAGGCATTTGAGGTTAATTGTGCACCGCCAAGTCCTTCCGCATCGTGATAAGCACCGGTAAAGATCAGCACCAAGGCTGTAAGAGTACAAACCACTATCGTATCAATAAATGGTTCCAGCAAGCCAACAAACCCTTCGGATACCGGGTGATTAGTCTTTACTGCAGAGTGAGCAATAGCCGCAGATCCCACACCGGCTTCATTGGAGAATGCTCCCCGACGGAATCCTTGTATCAGCACGCCTATAAAACCACCTTTTAACGCACTGGCTGAAAAGGCCCCGTCTATTATTTCCATAAAAGCACTCCCCAAATGACTGATATGCATAAATATGACAATCAAGGCAAAGAGGACATATATGGAAGCCATAACGGGGACTACCTTTGCCGTAACCTTGGCTATACTTTTAATGCCTCCTATAATTACAGCACCTACCAATATGGCCATCATTATACCGAACCAGAAGCCATTCCCCTCCAAAGCGGGAAATTGCCCCTGCAACTGATCAAAGGCCTGATTGGACTGAAACATGTTCCCGGAACCGAATGAAGCCCCGATACATAAAACAGCGAAGACCACGGCGAGTACTTTACCGAATTTCTCTTTACCCCGTACTTTGAGCCCTTTGACCAAATAACTCATGGGACCTCCGAAAACCCGGCCGTCCGGTGCGATTTCCCGGTATTTCACCCCGAGGGAGCACTCTACAAACTTGGAGGACATCCCCAGAAACCCGGCGAGTATCATCCAGAAGGTAGCGCCGGGGCCTCCTACAGCTATAGCTATGGCCACCCCTGCTATATTCCCCAGACCAACGGTCCCTGAAACTGCGGTTGCCAAAGCCTGGAAATGGGTTACCGAACCCGGAGCATCGGGTTGGTCGTATTTTCCCCGTGCCAGTTGTATGGAATGCTTAAAGCCCCGGATGTTTATAAATTTCATGCGCAGGGTAAAGAAAAGCCCCCCTACTATAAGCCATATCACTATAAAAGGTACGGCGATGGTCCTCGGATCGCCGTTGGGATGCAAAAGTGCTTCACCGTTATCGTCATACATTACGGGATCGTATAACCCCACAGCGGCAAAAGGGTCCCAAAATAAAACGGAACCAATCGCATCTACTATAGGTTGCGTGGTTCCGTTAAAAATTTCTGTTATTGACTTTGCCGGAATCTTATATTCCTTGGTGACAGAAAGCCCGGTTGCATCGGTGACCGTAACCGTATACGGAATACCTTCTGTTAGCCCCGAAGCCCTGTTTGACGTTAACGGGGTCTCCGGCTTGCTCCATTTATAGGTATACGGCTCCTGTCCCCCTTCTACCTGAAGCACCATTTCCCCGTCATTAATTACCTTCGAGGGGTTCTCCAGGGTTTCCTGTACCTTTAATTCTTGTGAAAATACTGTAAAAGAAGTTAATGTCAGAAGAAGAGAGAGAAACTTATTTCTCATAAAACGCATATGTTTTTAAGTTTTAGATTAGAGTTGTGTTTTTTTACTTAAATCCTTAAAATAACATTGTACCGGAATTAAGTGTAAGGTTAAACAATAAAAGGGAGCAATATCCAAAAAAAAAGAATCTAAATCAAATTTTAGTTCTGATTTCGTTATCTAATTATTAAAAAATACTTAAAAAACATTTAAAAATGCCTTTTTAAAGAAAGACGGGACCACTCATTTTACAGGTCGAAAACCGAAGTCCTCTTCGTATAGACCATGTCCTTCAGTTTCAGCACAAAAGCCAGGGTAAGATAAACGGCAAACCATATACCGAAAGTGGCAAACGACACATATATAAAGAACAACCGGACATTTTTGGCTTTCATTCCGAGCCTGTCGGCAAGACGGGAAGAAACGGCGAAACCGTGCTTCTCAAAAAAATACCGGATGTTGTTCAGCGTTTTCACGAAGGCAAAGATAAGGAATAATTAAAAATGGAAAACCAGGCCAATGTACCAATGCGTCAACGTGCCGATTTGATAATTGACTTATGAAAATATACGGAACGGGTGCCGGGCGATTCATTTTTCCCATTTAAGGAGGTGATGCCCTATGGTACATTCCAGGCACCTGTTTCCGGAGCAATAATCATTGTATAATTGTAACATCGCCTGGCTTTCGCCCGCATTTTTGGCCTGCACTCCTGCTTCGGCATATTTGTCGGTTATCCTGTTCCTTTCGGGTTTCAGGCTTCCTGCAAGTTCCGTTATGGCAACATTGACCTCCATACCCGTATACCTGGCATAACAGAACTTCAGGGGAATTACGGTATTGATGACCAACAAGTCTATAAAACTACGTGACATTTTTTTTACCCGCTTCTTTCCGGAGGCTTTTCCGAAGGTGTAGTGACAATCCCAGTACCCCGAGGCTACGCTGTCAAAAAGGTCGTAAAATTCACGAATGTGCCCGGCCTGCATTGCTGCCGCAAATAATTTTTCTTTTTCGAAATAAAGGTTGGCCAGTTGCGACAACCTCAGGGTGGGGAAATTGGCGGGACGCAGCTTGTGGAACCGTGGACGGATGATCCCTTCCGCAGAAAGCCGGTATTTGTGTTTGAGGTATGCATATTCCCTGCACAGTTGTGCAGTATAAGAATCCGGAGTTTCAATAGTGTCCAGTAAACCGGCCTGACCGAACAAAAGGGCTTCCAGCCGGAACTGGTTATCCCGTACTTTTCTCACAGTACCGTAACCGACAGTATCTGCTATGCTCCGGAACGATTCGCCATTGACCTTCAGTCCGAAATTTTTCATCAGGTTTTTGAAAAATACCGCTTCCCAGTCGTTCCTGGAATCTTCCAGATCGCGGAAAACGGCGAGCGATTTCTGTTCCAGGCGTTCAAAAAACAAGCGTTCTAGATAATTGTACCGCAAAAAGGGAGGTACATTACCGATATCCTTTTCGCAATTAATAAAATAGTAGTTGCCTTTCAGAAGAGTGGTATAGTTCTCAAAAGTGGTTTCGGGAACAATATCTTTCAGCTCCACTGCGGGCACCGTGGAATCATCCCTTCGAAAAACAGGCATATCGTCTTCCCAAACCACATGAAGTATAATATTGTCATATGCCGGGTCTTTCTCATGACGATGTACATACCAGTCGGAGGATTTCAGGTGGATCTCCACATTACCTGCCCATAACTGTCCGCCTATACGGAGTTTTGCATTGAAAAAATCGGGGCCTGAATTGCTGTTGTGCTGCCCTGTGGTTACAACCTCTACCCGTTCTCCAGCAGAGGTATATAAATTTTCCCCGCGGAACTTTTGAAATTTCCACAGGTAATGCAGAAAGTCTTCTTTCATACCTTGAAACAAAAAGTGATTCAGATGGATAACGAACCAGGCAGCTAATCTTTAATTTGTTCGTAATCAGGTATAAATGTAAAAAATCAAACGGGACTACACAAAAAGTATAGAAAGCGGCTTATAAAAAATAAAAAACCGGTAAAAAAAGTTGTTCATTAGCAATTAAAAATTAACTTTGTATTTCAAAGTACTTTAAAAATGGATTCAAAAAAATACCTGGAAGATCTGAATGAAATTAAGGACCTGATGCAAAAATCCTCCCGCTTCATTTCCCTTAGTGGCCTTTCGGGGATACTTGCCGGAGTTTACGCATTGATCGGGGCAGCAATAGCTTATGTTGTGGTCACAAACTCCACAAGAACATACCTGATCCTCGACGGATACATTTTCAGACTGATGCTTCTTGATCTGTTTCTCATCGCATTTCTGAGCATCGGTACCGCTATTTTTCTCACCACCCGGAAAGCCAGGAAAAACGGCGAAAAGATTTGGGATACCTCATCAAAACGCCTGGTGATTAATTTCCTGGTCCCACTACTCACCGGCGGACTGTACATATTGATCATACTCGGCCAACAGAAATACGGACAAACAGCAGCACTAATGCTTATTTTTTACGGGATCGCCCTGGTCAATGCATCCAAATACAGTATAGGGGATATACGATACCTCGGCTATACAGAAATCTTTCTCGGACTGATTTGTGCCCTGTTCCCAGGCTACGGGTTCTGGCTGTGGGTTGCCGGGTTTGGCATTATGCATATCGTATACGGTCTTTTCATGTATTTTAAATATGACAGGGCATAAATTTTGGGTATTATAAACAACATAAACAAAGCTTTTGATCATCGTGTCCGGTTGGGCATCATGTCTGTATTGATGGTCAACGAATATGCAGATTTTAAAACCCTCAAAGAACTCCTGGGCGTTACCGACGGCAACCTGGCCAGCCATTCCAAGGCTCTGGAACAAGCAGAATATATTGTTATAGAAAAACGATTTATCGGTAAAAAACCCAATACGCGTTACAGGGCAACCAAATCGGGTAAAACAGCATTTAAGGATCACCTCAATGCCCTGGAACAACTCATAAACAGAAACGAATAATTTTTTTTACACATTAACTTTGAAATTCAAAGTACTTTAAAAATAAATAAAAATGGAACACAATCAGAAAAACACCAGCAAATTCGGCCATTGGATAAAAATCTCAACTACCGCAAGAATGCTTATGATAGGCTTCCTGATCCTGGTTTTGCTTATCCCGCTTTCCTATATTGAAGACCTGATACGTGAGCGTTCGCTCAGAAAAGAAGGGGTGATAAACGAGATCGGTGAAAAATGGGGTGGCGAAGTCCTTTTTTACGGACCGGTCCTGAAAATACCGTACAAAACATTTCAGGAAAAAACAGTAACGGATAAGGACACTAAAAAGGTGTATACCGAAACTATTGAAAGTATTGACTATGCCTTTTTCTTTCCGGAAAAACTCACTATAGATACAAAGATAAACCCGGAAGAGAAATATTACGGCATCTATAAAACCTCCGTTTTTGAAAGCAATATGGACATATCGGGCACCTTTACAAAACCGGATTTCAGCGAACGGGAGATCAGCAATGAACATATCCTGTGGGACAAAGCCAAAATCATTATTCGCACTTCAAACCTCAAAGGTGTAAATAACAGGGTACACATAAAACTCAACAAGAATACCTATAACTTTGAATCGCAGTACAACGGAAATACAGCCAATACTTACGGCACAACTGCTCTGCACACCATGGAAAGCGGCTTTTTACAACAGGAAGACCTCCCGACACATATAAATACGGATTTCAGTATATCTCTTTTCGTTAAAGGAAGCCGGCAAATAAGTTTTATTCCCGTGGGGAAGGAAACTTCGGCCAATATATCGTCTAACTGGAAAACCGCCAATTTTTTCGGGGAGTTCCTTCCCCATAATGACGGTAAAGTCCATGAAAACGGTTTTGATGCCCGGTGGAAAGTGCTCGATATCAACAGACCCTTTTCACAACAACATTTTCATCACTTACCCGATCTGAACACCTTTGCATTCGGAGTGAACTTTATGATCCCCGTAGATGAATACCAAAAAAGCGAACGCTCCGCAAAATACGGCTTTTTAGTTATCGGGCTCACCTTCCTCACCTTCTTTCTCATACAAACCATGAGCAAGATCGGCATACACCCTTTCCAGTACCTCATGATCGGCCTTGCCCTTACCATGTTTTACACCCTGTTACTCTCCATTTCCGAACACAGCAATTTTCTGAAAGCATATCTGGTTGCCGGAGTATCGGTAATTGCACTGATCACTATCTATTCCCATTCCATTCTAAAAACCCGGAAGTTTTCCATATTCATATGCTTGTCGTTAGCAGCGCTCTACTCCTTTATATATGTAATTATCCAACTGGAAAATTACGCGCTTCTGGTAGGAAGTATAGGGTTGTTCCTAATCCTGGCGTCGGTAATGTTCATATCGCGAAAGATAGACTGGAATAACGGTTAAAATAACAAGGCCCTATCTGCCGTTCTTTATCCGAAAAGAAACAGATGGGGTTTTCCTTTATTCTACAACCTCGCCTTCCCATTCCATAATGCCTCCCAGCAAGTTATGTGCCTCTTCAAAGCCGAGTTGCCCCATAATGTTACAAGCCTGTGCACTCCTGCCTCCCGACCTGCAATACACATAGTAGGTCTTTGACTTGTCCAGTTTTTCCAGTTCGTCAATAAACCCCTGTCCCTGTCTGATATCTATATTTACTGCATTGGGGATATAGCCTTCTTCATATTCCTCTTCCGTGCGAACGTCCAGAATAACGGCATTTTTATTGTCTTCCAGTTGTTCTGCCCACTCCTCTTGATTTAAATCTGCCATAGTATTGTTGTTATTTTTTTTCAAAATTACGCAAAAGAAAAAAATCCGGAACTGTTCGCCCCGGACTTTTTTATCAACTCACTGTGCTTATATCTCAAAATAAAGCCATCACAAATTATACTTTAATGGTACAACCGATAGCCTTCGTGGTATTTATCCTGATCTCCTCCCCTTTCAGCATGGCATCAACGGCGTCTTCCACATAATGGGTCTCCACGGAATCCTCATCCTGATAATTGTCGTCAATGGCGCCGATATATTTCACGATATTCCCTGCATCTGTTTTTTCCAGAAGAAAAACATGGGGCGTTCTGGACGCTCCGTACTTCGGGAATATTTGCTGACCTTTATCCAGCAAATACGGAAAGGTAAACCCTTTATCCTTCGCACGCACCTTCATGGCCTCAAAGCTGTCTTTAGGTGATTTCTCCGGATTATTGGGGTTTATGGCAATAACCGGCACCCCCAGCTTTTTATATTTTTTATCCAGCGCTATGATCCTGTCTTCATAGGCCTGGGCATAAGGGCAGGTATTGCAGGTAAATATCACCAGGTACCCTTTGGCATCACCGTAATCGGAAAGGGACACCATTTTACCGTCTGTATTTTTAAGGCTGAAATCTGTTGCCTCATCGCCGATCTCATAACCGTTATCGTAGCCGAGGGCCCTGGCGGTAAAAGAACTCATTGCAACAGCAATGGCAAGAAATAATAAGGTTTTAATCGTTTTCATCAGTTGGCATTTAAAGCATTAAGGTTGTTTTCCAGTTCTTTGTACGTCATCGACGATTCGTAAAAAGCGCGTTTTTTATCGTTGTATATCAATGTAGCCGGTATGGCACCAGACCATTCCCTGTCCACTTTGGGTATCCACTCATTTTGTTTGGGGTCGTCCAGCACAATAACTCTGGATGTCAGTTTCTTTTCTTCCAGAAAGGGAAGCAATTTTGTTTCAAGCCTCCCGGGCATGTCAAGGCTCACCAGTATCACTTCAACACCCTTATCGGCATATTCCCTGTTGAGTTTTTCAAAATACGGGAGTTCCGCTACACAGGGTTTGCACCAGGTAGCCCAGAAATTAACAACATAGGTTTTGTTATCCTCTATATGTAAAAAACGTTCAAAACCTTCAAAATCGTATACGTCCACCTTCATATGGTCATTCGATACCACATTTTTAGGAGGAAAATCTGCAAAACTCAATTCCGCACCGGAAGTTTTTTTCTTCCCCGTGTCTGTTTTACAAGATATTAAAAAAACGAAAAATACACAAGCGACCTGAAGCTTCATGTGTTTGTTTTTTAATGCATTAGATTTTTTACTTAATGCTAAAAATATGAACTCTTCTGTTCTGCACAAGTCTTTTTAACAAAAATTTATCTGTGCCGGATTTGGAAATAAAAATAATTTTACCGTACATTTGTACATACAAATATTGTATAGACAATGAAAATTGAAGATGTGATCAAAACGGGAACTATGCACAGTCATTCAAGGACGGTGATCAATCTGGTCTATACGGCAAGTGAAGTAGGTAACCGGATATCGGAAACCGTAAAACCCTATGGCATCTCGACCCAACAATTTAATGTGCTCCGTATTCTCCGGGGGCAAAAAGGGAAACCGGCCAACCTGTCCACCATTCAGGAACGCATGGTTTCAAAGATGAGCAATACCACGCGCATTGTAGACAAGTTGATAGACAAGGGACTGGTGGAACGCATCCAGTGCCCTAAAAACAGGAGAAAGGTGGAGATCTTCATTACCGGAAAAGGTCGGGACCTGCTATCAGAAGTTAATGTCGTTGTAGCCAATGCGGAGAAAGAAATCGTAAAACACCTTAGCAAGCAGGAACTCGAATCGCTGAACCATATGCTCGACACCCTGCGAAGTTGAATATAAACAGAAATCAAATAATATAACAAGAACAAAAATGAGTACACTAATCGAATCCCTGAACTGGAGGTACGCTACCAAAAAGTTCGATCCTTCCAGGAAAGTAACTGCAGAAGACCTGAAAACATTGAAAGAAGCCATCCGGTTATCGGCATCTTCCTACGGTTTACAGCCTTACGAGGTGCTGGTTATCGAAGACCCGGAAATCCGCAAACAACTGAAAGAGGCTTCCTGGGGACAGACACAGATCACAGATGCTTCCCACCTCATCGTCTTTGCCAACAAGACCAATGTTACCGCAAAAGACACAGAGGCCTATATGAACAACATCAGTAAAACGCGGAACATCCCGGTAGAAAACCTGTCCGGTTTCAGCGATATGATAAACAATACGGTGATATCGCTTCCGCAGGAGGCCAAGCATACCTGGACAGCCAAGCAGACCTATATTGCCCTGGGCAGTCTTCTGGCCGCAGCAGCCGAACTTCGTATCGACGCCTGTCCCATGGAAGGTTTTGATCCGGAAGGATACAACAGAATACTGGGACTGGACAAAAAAGGGCTTAATGCCTCCGTTATCGCCACAATAGGTTACCGTGCACAGGAGGATGATACCCAACACTATGCCAAGGTAAGACGCCCTGCAGAAGAATTATTTACCACTATTTAATAGCGGATCAAGTTATTTTAAACACGGATAGACTATTTTTGATACCGCGGGAAAAGAGATCAAATACCAAATACTATATTAAATACAAAAACATTATGAAAAATAAATTTGCAAAAGCAGCGCTCACTCTGGTAGTGGCATTCGGCGCAACCGCATTCACCACTGTTGAAAACGAAAAAAAGGAAGTGGATGTAAAAAGCAGTAAAGTAACCTGGAAAGGCTATAAGGTTACCGGATCGCACGAAGGCACCGTGAACCTCAAAGAAGGTAGCCTTATTTTTGACGGGGATAAACTGACCGGGGGTGAGTTTGTTGTTGATATGACCTCTTTGACCAGCACCGACCTCGAAGGCGAATACCAGGGGAAACTGAACGGTCACCTGAAGTCCGACGACTTCTTCGGTGTAAAAAATCATCCTACATCCAAACTGGTATTTACCGATGTAAAATCCACCGGAAAAAACGCCTATGAAGTCACCGGAGACCTTACCATCAAGGGACAAACACATCCCGTTACCTTTGAACTCTCTGTTTATGGCAACAAAGCTACCGGGGCTGTAAAAGTGGACCGGACCAAGTATGACATAAAATATAAATCGGGAAATTTCTTCGAAAATCTCGGAGATAAAGTGATCTATGATGAATTTGACCTCGTAGTAGACCTGAATTTCTAAGTCAGGATCGGGAAAAGATCGCTATTTGAAAGAAGTAAGGCTCCTCCGGTAAGAAGGAGCCTTTTTTAATGAAAGGCAAAAAAAATGTTATAAAAGTATTTTACTGCTTGCGGATTTCATTTTCCTTTCTATATTTGTATCCAAATCAAAAAGAAATGCAAATCATTTTAAACAATGCCTGGTGGTGGAGCAACTTACGTCAAAACGTCGTGAGCTAAGGCACTATTAGGTATTTTTAAAAGAAAATATACAGGGCTTGTCATCACGACAGGCCCTTTTTGTTTTTATGACCTTTTAATTTTATGAACATGATTCACCTGACCACAAACTACAAGCAGATCCTTGCGGATACCATTACTCCGGTAAGCGTGTACCTCAAAATACGCGACAGGTATCCCAACAGCCTGTTGCTGGAAAGTAGCGATTATCACGCCAGCGATAACAGTTTTTCCTATATATGCTGCAACCCCATTGCCAGTATAGAAGTTAAAAAAGGAACCATTACCGAATCCTATCCCGACGGAAACACAAAACAGACCCCGATAGAAAAGGACACGAACGTCCCGATGGCCATTCATAACTTTGCCGGCACATTCAAGTCCAAAGACAACGGGTTTAAATTTATCAATAAGGGGCTGTTCGGTTATATTGCCTATGACGGTGTCCGCTACTTTGAGGATATCGAGATTACCGAAAAGGAAGATTCCCTGGAAATCCCGGATATCTTTTATGCCGTTTACCAGAATATCATCGCCATAAACCATTTTAAAAACGAAGCCTATATCTTCTGTCACAGCGCAGACGGCACCAATAATATAGCAGAAATAGAACAATTACTGCAATCCAAGAACTTTGCCACCTACAACTTTTCCAAAGTGAATGCCCCCGTATCCAACCTGACGGATGAAGAGTACAAAAAGAATGTGGATTTTGCCAAAAAACACTGTCACCGGGGCGACGTATTCCAGCTGGTACTTTCCAAAAGGTTCGCCCAGAAATTCAAGGGTGACGAATTTAACGTTTACCGTGCCCTGAGAAGTATTAACCCCTCCCCTTACCTTTTCTTTTTTGATTACGGCAATTTTAAAATATTCGGGTCTTCGCCGGAAGCACAACTGGTGGTAAAAAACAGGAAAGCCGAGATTCATCCCATCGCAGGAACTTTCCGCCGGACGGGAAATGACGAACAGGACTCTGTTCTGGCCAAACAACTGGCCGAAGACGCCAAGGAAAATGCCGAACACGTGATGCTTGTAGACCTGGCCCGGAACGACCTCAGCCGTCACGGTCGCGGGGTTAAGGTGGAAACTTACCGGGAAGTGCAATTCTTTTCGCATGTCATCCACCTCGTTTCCAAGGTCACCGGTAAACTCCACGATCATGCTTCCACCATGCAGGTCGTAGCCGATACTTTCCCCGCAGGCACACTCAGCGGCGCACCAAAACACATGGCCATGCAACTCATAGACAGGTATGAAAACTGCAATCGCAACTTCTACGGCGGAGCCATCGGGTTTATGGATTTTGACGGTAATTATAACCACGCCATCATGATCCGGACCTTCCTCAGTAAAAATCATCGACTGCACTACCAGGCCGGCGCAGGACTGGTCTCCGAATCCAATCCGGAAAGTGAATTGCAGGAGGTGTACAACAAACTCGGCGCACTGAACAAAGCTATGGACCTGGCAGAAACCATATAGCGTAAAAAGGTTTGACAATATAAATCAGAATACTGAAATCGATGAAAACAAAAAAGATACTGGTCATAGATAATTACGATAGCTTTACCTATAACCTCGTGCATTACCTCGAAGACCTCGGGTGTGAGGTGACCGTAAAACGCAACGACCAACTCGAACTGGAAGACGCCGAGCCGTTTGACAGGATATTGCTGTCTCCCGGCCCCGGCATCCCGGATGAAGCCGGCCTTCTGAAAGCCATTATCAAAAAATACGCCCCTTCAAAAAGCATCCTGGGCGTCTGCCTCGGGCAACAGGCCATAGGCGAGGTATTTGGCGGTAGTATTATTAATCTCAACAAAGTCTATCACGGTGTAGCTACCAAAGTAACCATCACCGCAGATGACGAACCGCTTTTCAGAGGGCTGGAAAAGGAGATCGAAGTAGGCCGGTACCACTCCTGGGTAGTCGACCCCGAACTCCCCGAAACACTGGAAGCCACTTCCTTTGACGAAACCGGACAGGTAATGTCCCTGCGCCACAGGGAATATGACGTAAAAGGCGTACAGTATCACCCGGAATCGGTACTTACCCCGGACGGGAAAAAGATACTTAAAAACTGGCTTAAATAGAAGGCCTCGTAAAGACGTACGGCCATGCGTATCAAGCGGGAAAGAGGCCGTGCAGCTCTATCCGTAAAGCCTTTAGAATAAAAAGATATTAAAATACCACAAAATGAAAGAAATACTCAACAGGCTCATCAACCACGAGACCATATCCAAGGAAGAAGCCAGGAACGTACTGGTCAATATTTCCAGAGGAGCGTACAATACGAGCCAGATCGCTGCTTTTCTTACCGTTTATATGATGCGGAGCATTACGGTGGAGGAACTGGAAGGTTTCCGCGACGCCCTGCTGGAACTCTGCATCCCCGTCGACCTGAACGGCTACGAAGCCATCGACCTTTGCGGTACCGGAGGAGACGGCAAGGACACGTTTAATATTTCCACACTGGCCTCCTTTATAACGGCCGGCGCCGGGATTCCGGTAACCAAACACGGAAATTACGGGGTTTCGTCCAAATGCGGTTCCAGTAATGTTATGGAATTCCTGGGCATTAAATTTTCCAACGACATGGATTTCCTGAAACGCTCTATGGACGAAACCAATATATGCGTGCTTCACGCCCCCCTGTTCCACCCCGCCATGAAAAATGTGGGACCGATCCGGAAAGAACTGGCGGTAAAGACCTTTTTTAATATGCTCGGCCCCATGGTAAACCCGGCATTCCCGAAAAACCAGATGGTAGGTGTCTTCAACCTGGAACTGGCACGCATGTACGGCTATCTTTACCAGAATACCGATAAAAACTACACCATCCTCCACGCCCTCGACGGGTATGATGAATTGTCACTTACCGGACCGGCAAAAACCATCCGGAACCGGGCAGAGCAAATGCTTACTCCCGCCGATTTCGGTCTCGAATCCTTAAAACAGGAAGATATCAAAGGCGGGGATACTATCGAGGATTCCGCCGGAATATTCATGAACGTACTCAACAGGAAAGGTACCGAAGCCCAGAACAATGTGGTCTGCGCCAATGCCGGAATTGCCATTGCCACCGCAAAAGACCTGCAACCCCGGGAAGGTTTTGAAATAGCAAAGGAAAGCCTATTTTCGGGCAGGGCCCTGGAAGCGCTGAAGAAACTACAGGAGATCAGCAGATAATGTAGTCCGAAAACAGAGGATAGTTGACAGATGACCGGGGACGGATGGAAACAAGATCAACACACTATAAACTCAAAATTATGAAGGCAAAATTTAAATTTGAAAATTTGATGGTATGGCAGAAAGCCATGGACCTCGGGGATGACATTCTATTTCTTTCCGAAAAGTTTCCGGCGAAAGAAAACTTTAATCTCAGTTCACAATCTTGTAGAGCAGCCGATTCCATAGCACTAAATATTTCTGAAGGAAGTATTGGTCAATCCAATCCCGAACAAAAACGATTTATAGGATCTGCTATCCGGTCTCTAGCAGAAGTTGTTACCTGTCTCCATAAGGCCAAAAGGAGAAATTACATTGCAGTCGACGAATTCAACTGTCATTATAAACAGGCTTTTTCTTTAATGAATAAATTAATTGCATACAAAAACAGTATCAAATAAAAAACACCCGTCATCGGTCACCTGTCATCAACACACCAAGTAAACAACAAAGTCTCACACCTAAAATCTAACATCTCATGTCTAACATATTAGACAAAATAATAGCCGATAAGCGCAAGGAAGTAGCACTCAAAAAAAGTGTGGTCCCGGTTTCACAACTGGAATCGGCGGCCCTGTTCAGCCGTAAAACGATTTCCCTTGCCCACAACCTCCGGGAAAGCCATACCGGGATCATTGCCGAGCACAAAAGACGCTCACCTTCCAAGGACGTTATCAACCAGAAGCTGAGCGTGACCGATATAGCCAGGGGATATGAAAAAGCCGGGGTATCCGGAATGTCGATACTTACCGACAGGAAGTATTTCGGCGGTTCGCTGGAAGACCTGTTACTGGTAAGGACCGTTGCTAATATCCCATTGTTGCGAAAAGAGTTTATCATAGACGAATACCAGCTGTTTGAAGCCAAAGCCCACGGGGCAGATGTTATTTTACTGATAGCAGCAGTGTTGTCGCGAAAAGAAATCGAATCGCTTTCGCAATGCGCCAAAAGTCTGGGACTGGATGTACTCCTGGAAATCCACAACGAGGAAGAACTCCATAAATCAGTTATGCCGAGCCTGGATATGCTGGGTGTGAACAACCGCAACTTGAAAACCTTCGAAGTGAGTATTGATACCAGCAAACAACTGGCAGCGATCATTCCCGACGAGTTTGTAAAGGTATCCGAAAGCGGTATCAGCAATACGGAAGCGATCAGAGACCTGCAACAATACGGATACCGGGGGTTCCTGATAGGCGAAAATTTTATGAAAACGGAAAATCCGGGTGAAAGTGCAAAGGAGTTCATTCAAAAACTGAAAAAATAAATGCCGGACAACCATTTACATATAAATCGTCAGTATCCGAAACTGAAAATCTGCGGCATGAAATATCCCGAAAACATAGCCGAAGCAGCCCGTTTACACCCGGATTACATGGGATTTATCTTTTACGACAAATCACCCAGGTATGTTGCAGGGGAAATTCCCGATCTGCCATCCGGAATAAAAAAAACCGGAGTATTTGTAAAGGCATCAATCGAAACGATCACGACTAAGATCATGAAATACAATTTACAGGCGGTGCAGCTACACGGAAACGAACCTGCGGATTTTTGTAAAGAACTTGCTGCGGTTTTATCCGGAAATGAATATCCGCACAAGGTTGAGATCATCAAAGTATTTTCCATACAGGATTCTTTTGATTTCGAACAACTGAAACCTTTTGAAAATACTGTAGATTATTTCCTTTTCGACACCAAGGGAAAACTGCCCGGTGGCAACGGCTACACTTTTGACTGGAAAGTACTGAAGGATTATCCTTCTGAAAAACCATTCTTCCTCAGTGGGGGGATAGGTCCGGAAGAAACAGATAAAGTCCTCGGCTTTCTTGAAAACAATAACAGGCTAACTGCACGCTGTTATGCCATAGACGTCAACAGCAGGTTTGAAATCGAACCCGGCTTGAAAAATACGGAAAAACTAAAAGAATTTAAATCGAAAATATCATGTCAACACCAGTAAAAACCGCTCTGATCGGGGCCATACCGGGGTCGGGGCCGTACCATGTGAGCGAAAAGGGGTATTACGGCGAATTCGGCGGGGCCTTTATTCCCGAAATGCTGTACCCCAACGTGGAAGAACTGCGGCAAAGGTACCTGGAAGTAATGAGCGAACCTTCGTTTAAAGAGGAATTCGATCAATTACTGAAGGATTATGTGGGGCGCCCTTCCCCGCTCTATTTCGCCAAACGCATGTCGGAAAAATACGGGACAAAAATATACCTGAAGCGGGAAGACCTCAACCACACCGGGGCGCATAAGATCAATAACACCATAGGCCAGATCCTCATGGCCAGGCGGTTGGGAAAAGCGCGTATTATCGCAGAAACAGGTGCCGGACAACACGGTGTGGCCACAGCCACTGTCTGTGCCCTCATGGGGATGAAATGCGTGGTATATATGGGTGAAATAGACATTGCCCGGCAGGCCCCTAATGTGGCCAGGATGAAAATGCTCGGTGCCGAAGTACGCCCCGCCCTTTCCGGCAGCCGCACACTCAAGGACGCTACCAACGAAGCCATTCGCGACTGGATCAACAACCCGGTGGACACCCACTATATCATCGGGTCGGCCATCGGGCCGCATCCTTATCCGGACATGGTGACCCGTTTCCAGAGTGTTATTTCCGAAGAGATCAAATACCAACTGAAAGAAAAAGAAGGACGGGAACACCCGGATTATGTGGTGGCCTGTATAGGCGGGGGCAGCAATGCCGCCGGTACGTTTTATCATTTTCTCCACAATGAGGATGTGGGCATTATTGCAGTTGAAGCTGCCGGAAAAGGTATCGATTCCGGGGAAAGTGCCGCTACCTCGGTTTTAGGGCATCAGGGTATTATTCACGGCTGCAAGACCCTGCTCATGCAAACCGATGACGGACAGATCACGGAGCCCTATTCCATATCGGCAGGACTGGACTATCCCGGTGTAGGCCCCATGCACGCCCACCTGTACACTTCCGGAAGGGCGGAATTCCAGGCTATCACCGACGAAGACGCCATGAAAGCGGGATTGGAATTGTGTAAACTGGAAGGCATTATTCCCGCCATAGAAACCAGCCATGCCCTGGCCATTTTCGAGAATACGACCTTCAAACCGGATGATGTGGTGGTGGTAGCACTATCAGGAAGGGGCGATAAGGACCTGAACACATATATCGATCATTTCGGGCTATAAACCCTAAAACGGAAAAACATGGCAAATCAGACCAATAACATAATGACCAACAGAATACATCAGAAATTACAGGAAGACAAAAAGATCCTGTCCATATATTTTACGGCGGGTTATCCCAACCCGGAAGACACGGTCCCCATTCTCGAAAAACTACAGGAAAGCGGTGTCGATATGGTAGAAATAGGATTGCCGTTCAGTGACCCGCTGGCTGACGGCCCGACCATCCAGGCCAGTTCTGCGAAAGCATTACAGAACGGTATGACCACCGTTAAACTTTTCGGGCAACTGAAAGGCATCCGGAAAAAAATACATATCCCCCTTATCCTTATGGGATATTTTAACCCCATGATGCAATACGGTGTGGAACGGTTCTGTGCCCAATGTGCCGATACGGGAATAGACGGGCTCATCATCCCCGACCTTCCCGTAGATGTGTATGAAGAGCAGTACAGGGAACTCTTTGAAAAATACGGCCTGGCCAATATCTTCCTCATCACTCCGCAAACACCGGACGAACGCATCCGTTTTATCGATTCGGTGTCCGAAGGTTTTATCTATATGGTGAGTTCGGCAAGCGTTACCGGTGCAAAAAATACATTCGGCGACGTCCAAAAGCAATATTTTGAACGCGTTCACAGGCTTGATCTCAGAAACCCGCAGATCGTAGGCTTCGGCATCAGCAATTCCGAAACCTACGAAACGGCTACAAAACTGGCCAAAGGGGCCATCATAGGCTCGGCTTTTATTAAATCCCTGACTGAAAAAGGAGTAGAAGGTATCCCTGAATTTATAGGTACCATCCGTTAACGGAAGTGAGAACGGAAAACGGAAACTTCGGTTTACACACTGATAACGGTTTCCTTATAATTTAGTAACTTGTAGCGAAGTTTAATGTTTAACCAAATGATTTAAAAATATGGGAAAAGGAGACAAAAAGACAAGAAGAGGAAAAATAATCATGGGGTCATACGGAAAACTGCGCCCCAAGCGCAGAAAATTCAGAATCCGTTCCAAACATGTAAAGGGTGAAACCGCGAACACCGCGGATAAATAGTCCCATAAAAGGATTTTAAGGATAGAGGCGCACGGCCGTGCGCCTCTATCCTATTCATTAATATGCCTTAGCGAACAATACCCTTCGCATCGAAGGCTTGCCGCTGTAAATACACTTACCTTTTTCTTCCACAGCATCCAGCGGAATGCATCGTATCGTGGCTTTGGTAAGTTCCTTGATGGTTTCTTCGGTTTCCGGGGTTCCGTCCCAGTGCGCTGATACAAATCCCCCCTTGTTTTCCAGCACTTCCCTGAACTCGTCAAAGGAATTCACTTCAGTGATGTGAGTTTCCCTGTAATCGAATGCTTTTTTATAGATATTCTCCTGTATCTCTTTTAACAAGGTTTCTACCCGGGCAACCACATCCCCGACCTTCATCGTTTCTTTTTCCAGGGTATCCCTGCGTGCTACCTCATAGGTGCCGTTTTCCAGGTCACGCGGTCCTATGGCCAGGCGAACAGGAACTCCTTTCAATTCATATTCGTTGAATTTCCAGCCCGGTTTGTGCGTATCCCTGTTATCGAATTTTACAGATATTCCCTTGCTCCGCAATTCACTTACCAAGGGAGCTACCCTTTCGGATATGGCATTGAGCTGCTCTTCTCCCCTGTGTATGGGCACTATAACCACCTGTATAGGGGCCAGTTTCGGCGGCAGTACCAGACCGTTGTCATCACTGTGGGTCATCACAAGCGCGCCCATCAGGCGTGTGGAAACCCCCCAGGAAGTGGCCCATACCCAGTCTTGTTTTCCTTCCTTATTGGCAAACTTCACGTCAAAAGCCTTTGCAAAATTCTGTCCGAGGAAATGGGATGTCCCGGCCTGTAATGCTTTTCCGTCCTGCATCAAGGCTTCGATACAATAGGTTTCTTCCGCCCCGGCAAAACGCTCACTTTCCGATTTAACACCCTTGATCACAGGTACACCCATAAAATTCTCGGCAAAGTCGGCATAAATATCCATCATCTGTACTGCTTCTGCTTCAGCCTCCTCTTTAGTGGCATGCGCCGTATGGCCTTCCTGCCATAAAAATTCAGCCGTACGCAAAAACAACCGTGTACGCATCTCCCATCGTACTACATTGGCCCATTGGTTGACAAGGATAGGCAGATCGCGGTAAGATTGTATCCACCTTCGGTACGTGTCCCAGATTATTGTTTCTGAAGTGGGCCGTACAATAAGTTCTTCTTCAAGTTTAGCCTCCGGATCTACCACCAGTCCACTGCCGTCTTCCTCATTTTTGAGCCGATAATGGGTAACTACAGCACATTCCTTCGCAAAACCCTCCACATGATCGGCCTCCCTGCTCAGATAGGATTTCGGGATAAAAAGTGGAAAATAGGCATTCTCGTGCCCTGTTTCCTTGAACATGTGGTCCAGTTCAGCCTGCATTTTTTCCCAGATAGCATACCCGTAGGGCTTGATCACCATACACCCCCTAACTCCCGAATTTTCAGCTAAATCCGCCTTTATAACCAACTCATTATACCATTTTGAATAATCTTCGCTGCGTTTCGTTAAGTTCTTACCCATTATCAGTAGTTTGGCACAAATATTGCGCTTTTGTTAAAGTAGAGAATAGTTTGGCAAAACTAACTATTTTTGTTATGTTCAACAATAAAATTTTGCAATGATGAATACTTTAAACCATATTAAAAAATTCCGTTTTTTACTGGCTGGTGCAGTATCCGGGATTTTTCTCGTCTCCTGCGGATCATATCAGCAGGCTTCCTATTACGATTCCGATGGTATCTATGGTGATGCCACCGATTATAGTCATGCCGAAACTCCGCGGAACACCAGAACAACGCAATCATCATCTTCTTCGGATTACCAGTCTTATTTCGCAAGGCAATCCGAACAATTCGAACAGATGACCAGCAACGATTATATTTTTACGGATATCGACTCGTATTCCAGCAGCGAGGTAAACGATTCTACCGATGTTGTTGCAGACAATTATAACTACAACTACCAGGAAGGATACCCCGGATGGGGAGATAATCCGCAGTCCACCTCCGTTAATATCTATAATAATACCTGGGGCTGGGGCGGTTGGTACGGTTCCGGATGGGGCTGGGGATATAACCGGTACAATCCCTACTGGAGCTGGGGCTTAGGCTGGAACAGCTGGTATTACAATAACTGGTATGGTCCCGGATGGGGCTGGGGTTATTGGGGTGGTCACCCTTATTGGGGATGGAACAGTTACTATTACAACCGTCCGTATTACTATCATAATCCCGGAAGAAGGGCATATGCCTATACAAATACCAGGAGGTATTACAACAACCGGTCGCGTGTTTCGTCTACCAGCAGGAGAAATGCCTCTACAGACAGAAACCGTTCTTCTACCAGCAGAAGGACATACAGAAACAGTGCCAATGTGGGAACGGACAGGAACAGCAGAAGGACATACCGCAACAGTTCCGACGTAAATGCCAGCAGGAGCGGCACCAGCAGAAGAACGTACCGCAACAGCTCTGATGTAAATGCCAACAGAAATAGCGATGTCCGGCGAAGAAGCAATAACAATACTAACTACAACAGAGGCAACTCCACCAGGACCAGGGTAAACCGTTCCTCATCGACACGGCGCAGGTCATACAGTACGCCTACGCGTTCAAGTTCAAACAGATCGAGTATACGTTCTTCCTCGTCTTCAAGGTCTTCGGGTGGTTCGAGACGTTCCTCCACTTCACGGAGCCGCGGCGGAAGAGGTTAAGACCAATCCCTGTTCATCATTGCAAAACGAGATGAAAAATAATCGTGATACTTCAAAACTATCATGATTATTTTTTGCCGAAAAAATACTGTCTTTTATTAAAACCGAATTCTCATGAAAAAAATACTGGCAATAATTGTGGTTTTGGGTGCTGTACTGCCCAGTGAGGCACAAACAATAAACGATGTGCTACGATACGGCATAGAAGACCTGCAGGGTACGGCACGATATCAATCCATGAGCGGCGCATTCGGGGCATTGGGAGGTGACCTCTCTGCACTCAACAACAATCCCGCAGGGTCCGCAGTCTTCAACAACGGTAGCTTTACCATCTCCGGAACCAGTTATAACACAAAGAACAAGACCAATTATTTTGACGGGAACACCTCAACAGACATCTCCGATTTTGACATGAACCAACTCGGTGGTGTTTTCGTTTTTAACAATACGGGCTCCGGAGGCGGATGGAACAAGTTCTCACTCGCATTCAACTATGAAAGGGTCAACAATTTTGAAAATGAATTCCTGGCGGACGGGAACAGTAACCGGTCCATAGACTCCTATTTCCTCTCTTTTGCACAGGGAGTCCCTCTCGGAGACATGGCCATATTCAATGATGAAAATATAGAAGATGCCTACCTGGACATAGGCAGTTCATACGGCTTCGGAACCCAGCAGGCATTTCTGGGCTATTACGGGGGGATTATTGATCCGCTGGACCCCGACAATGACAACAACACCGAATATATTTCCAACGCCGCATTTGACAATACGGTAAGACAGCGTTTTTTTCAAAGTACCTCCGGTTATAACAACAAGTTTACGGTAAACATGGCCGGACAGTTTCTAGACAATCTTTACCTGGGGGCATCCCTCAATTTCCACGATGTCCAGTACGAAAAATATACCCAGCTTGACGAAGACGGATACTCCTCCGAATCCATTTTGCGGGAAGCCACTTTTGACAACCTCCTGCGCACTTCGGGAGACGCATTCTCATTTTCCCTCGGCGGTATTGCCCGGATCAGTGAAATGGTCAGGGTCGGAGCCACATACCAGTCTCCTACCTGGTACAGGCTCACCGACGAACTGTCGCAGCGGATCGGTTCCAATTATGAAGATGACAGAATCGGCTATATCAACTTTAACCAGGTAAACGTATACCCCGATTACAAGATCCATATCCCGGCTAAATATACGGGTAGTCTTGCTTTGGTATTCGGGCAACAGGGTCTTATCAGTTTTGACTACAGCTACCAGGACATGAGCAATGCCAAGTTAAAACCCACTTCCGACCCGGTTTTTGCAGAAGAGAACGACTATATGGAAAACACCCTGGAAGCCGTGTCCTCTTTGCGCGTAGGCGGAGAATACCGGATAGAAAGGTTCAGTTTGAGAGGCGGGTATCGTTACGAACAAAGTCCCTATGACAGCGACAGGATTGGCGACCTCAACGGCTTCTCCCTGGGACTCGGCTATGATTTCGGCCCGACCAGGATCGATGCCGCTTTCAATCAATACCAGAGAGATTACGGATCACAGCTTTATGAAGCAGGACTTACCAATACGGCAGATATTGACGCAAAAAACACCAACGTAACCCTGTCTCTTACATTCAATCTTTAAAATCTTATTTTATCCTTTCCGGCATAAATAACCGTGACGGGAAGGATAAAATTCTTTTGTTAAAAGTAAATTAAAGCTATGGAGGCATTGTCATTATCTATACTCCGAAAAATAATTTATCCTGCATAAATACCTATCTTTGCTCTCCGGTTTGCTCCCGATGCGGCGTGTATATTTTTGCAAGGCAACTTTTATACCTGTTTCACAAAAGCTGTCGAATACAAAAATCCTTATATTTGCAACTTGGTAGCAAAATACATACGAAGTAAAAAACAATGATAGATGATAAGGTGACGGAAAACCGGAAAATACATCCATCACCAGCTATCACCGGTTGCTGAGCGAAGTCAAAGCATCCGTCCAAAAATAAACAGATGAAAATAGATAAAACTTTGGAAGAACAATTTGAGGAAATTGGTGACAACCACATTTCATCATCTGCGGATACACCTCTTAGGGAAGATGCTTTCGATCTGTCTGACAGTGAAAAGATAGAACGCATAGAACAGGACGTATACAACATTATGGAAACCCTGGGCCTCGACCTTACTGACGACAGCCTCAGGGGAACGCCCAGAAGGGTGGCCAAGATGTTTGTCAGGGAGATTTTTGCCGGACTGCATCCCGAAAGAAAACCCAAAGCCTCTACCTTTCAGAATAAATACAAATATGCCGAAATGCTCGTGGAAAAGAACATTACGGTATATTCTACCTGCGAACACCATTTGCTCCCTATTGTGGGAAGAGCCCATGTGGCATACATATCCAAAGGCAATGTCATCGGCCTTTCCAAAATGAACCGTATTGTGGACTATTATGCCAAAAGGCCACAGGTACAGGAAAGGATGACCATGCAGATCGTACAGGAACTGCAACAGGCCCTGGGCACCAAAGATGTGGCCTGCGTTGTTGATGCCAAGCACCTCTGTGTCAATTCCAGGGGCATACGCGATATAGAAAGCAGCACAGTAACGGCAGAATTCGGAGGCAAGTTCAAGGACCCGTCTGTGAGGAGAGAATTTCTGGATTATATTAAATTAGATACCGAATTTTAAAATTTATCCACCTCAAAATTCAAGGAACCGAGAATGCAACGCTACCTGAACCAAAAACTGAAGATCTATAACTCACTCACAGGAAACAAGGAAACATTCGAGCCCATAAACAATGGCCATGTAGGCATGTATGTCTGCGGTCCCACAGTCTATAATTATGTACACCTGGGGAATTGCCGGACCTTTATTTCCTTTGACCTCATCTTCCGCTACCTGAAACATCTCGGTTACAAGGTGCGCTATGTCCGGAACATCACCGATGCCGGCCATCTCGAAAACGATGCCGACGAAGGTGAAGACCGCATCGCCAAAAAAGCCAGGCTGGAACAGATCGAGCCCATGGAAGTGGTACAGCGTTACACCGTGGATTTTCACAACACACTGAACCGTTTCAACAACCTCCCTCCCAGCATAGAACCCACGGCTACCGGGCATATTATAGAACAGATAAATATCATAAAAGAGATCCTCGACAAGGGCTTTGCCTATGAAGTCAACGGTTCCGTTTATTTTGATGTGATAAAGTTCAACCAGACTTCCCGATACGGAAAGTTAAGCGGAAGGAATATCGAAGACCTCATCCACAACACCCGGGAACTCGACGGACAAAGCGATAAGAAAAGTCCGCAGGACTTCGCCCTCTGGAAAAAAGCCGAACCCCAGCACATTATGCGCTGGCCCTCTCCCTGGAGTGACGGCTTTCCCGGATGGCACCTGGAATGTACCGCCATGAGCACCAAGTACCTCGGGGAACGGTTCGACATCCACGGGGGCGGTATGGACCTGAAATTTCCACATCACGAATGTGAAATAGCCCAGGCCGAAGCCTCTAACGGCCACACCCCGGTAAATTACTGGATGCACGCCAACATGCTTACCCTCAACGGCAAGAAAATGTCGAAATCCACCGGGAATAACATTCTGCCCAACGAGATCTTTACGGGCGACAACAACATACTCAGTAAACCCTTTGCCCCTGCCGTCGTGCGTTTCTTTATCCTCCAGGCGCATTACAGGAGTGTGCTGGACTTCAGCAACGACGCCCTGCTGGCTTCCGAAAAAGGGTTTTACAGGCTGATGGAAGCCGTTCACTTGCTGGAAGAACTGCCCGTTTCTTCCGAAACTTCCGGTTTCGACCTAACACAATGGCAGCAAAAATGCTATGACGCGATGAACGACGATTTTAACAGTCCCGTACTCATAGCCAACTTATTTGAGGCCGTGAAGTTCATCAACCAGGTAAAAGAGCAAAAAGCGGAGATCAGTGCAGAGGACCGGGAATCTCTGAAAACAACCATGCATTCCTTTGTTTTTGATGTGCTTGGCCTTATCGATGTCACCGCTTCACAGGAAAACAGTACCGATAAACTGTCCGGCGTAGTCGAACTCCTTATTAAACTGCGCGCCGAAGCCCGTGCAAACAAGGACTTTGCCACATCCGACAAGATAAGGGATGAGCTTGCCGCAATGGGTATTCAACTCAAGGACGGAAAAGAAGGAACCACTTTTTCCGTTTCCTGATAGAACGGGGCATTATTTACGGAAATCCCTGATAACAGATGAACCTTTTACTAAAAATACTCGCCTACCCGTTTATCTTTTTGGTAAGGATTTACCAGTATCTCATTTCCCCCCTCACACCTGCAACATGCAGATACACACCCACGTGCTCGCAGTATACCATTGAAGCCCTGAAAAAACACGGGCTTGTAAAAGGGGGAAAACTCGCCGTTAAAAGAATATTCAGTTGTCATCCATGGGGAGGTTCAGGCTATGACCCTGTTCCGGATAAGGATGACAACTGAATGCCCTCGCGCCAGCTCGCCTGTTCGCTAAAACAGTCCACCGGACTGTTTCTATACGCTCCATCGCCATGGGGAGGTTCAGGCTATGACTCCGTTCCGGACAAGGATGACAACTGAATACTACACTTTAATTTTCTGCACCTGCCTGTTCTCCTACATTATATTGGCCTACCTGATATTCTCCGGGTTTGGTGCGGATAACCTGCTGCAAACGGTTCCAGGAATTTATATGGGTAATGGCCAAGGTCAGGACCGCAATCTCCTGCTTGTTGAAAAACTGTCTCATTTTGTCAAACAGGGCATCATCTACATGATGGTTCGGCAGATCGGTAAGGGCCTCGGCAAATTCCAGGACCGTCCGCTCCTCTTCGGAATAATAGGGGCACTCTTTCCAGGCTGCTATGGAATATAACCGCAGTGGTTCCTCTCCATGGTGAAGCGCCTCCTTATAATGCATATCCAGGCAAAAAGCGCAATGATTCATTTGTGATATACGGTATTTGAGCAATTTCAATAATCGCATATCCAGTCCGCTTTTACGCACATAGCTTTCCACTTGTGCCATAACGTTGTACATACCTTCGGGAAATTCCCCTAAACTGATTCTTTCCATGATATTTTATTTTTATGGTTTGTTATAAAGACAAATACCCCGGAAGAAACGTGACATCATTATCTATTTTTACCGAAGATTTTTCAGCTTGTCCGGATTGCGTACAAAATAGATCTGATCTATCTCCTCCCCTTTCACACTAAATAACAGGCAATTGATCACCCTGTCACCTGAATAATACAAAAGTGCAGGCTGGTGGTTGATTCGGGACGGAGTGATCTTCAGGTCCGGGATCTTCTCGTAGAATTTCCTGTAAACCCCGACAAGGAACTTCACAACACGGGGTATGCCCAATATGCTTTTCATCGCAGCAGAAACCTTGCCTCCACCATCGGAAGTGAGCGCAATATCCTCGTGAAGCAGGGCTTCCAATTGTTCCATCTCCCGGTTCTGCATGGCAGCAAATAACTGTTCCAACTTTGGCTGGTCCGGAATACCTGTTTTTGCACCTGCCTTGTCCAGCCGGTCTTTGGCCCTTCGGAAAAGTTGCCTCGAATTTTCTCCGGAAATATCGAGGGTGTCCGCAATTTCCCGGTGCGAATAATGATAAGCCTCTTTCAGGATAAATACGGCACGCTCACGCGCGGTCAGTTTTTCCATCAGTACCATAAGCGAGTAAGAGAGGATCTCCCGGTGTTCCACAAAAGTGTCTGCCCTTTCGGTAGCTACAGGTTCAGGCAGCCAGTGCCCCGGGTATTCCTTCAGGAATTTCTTCTGCCGTTTTTTTACGTTTATGGCATGATTGACCACCGATTTTATGAGATACCCCCTGTAATTGTCCACGTGCTTTGCCGGGTTTTCCAACAACTTTAACCATATATCCTGAACCACATCCCTGGCGTCTTCATATGAGCCGAGAATATTGTAGGCATAGGTTTCCAGCAGGGGTCGTAAAGTTTCTGTTTTCATGATTGTGTTTCCAAAGGCTTAAATACATACAGACAAATGAAAGCAGGCAAACGTGACATTTCTTTTGTCAATATAACACATTTGAGTTATACACACAGATATTATTTATACCAAACTCTTAAACAAGCACTTAAATATCCGTATATCCTGTAAAGCAGATGCCATTTCAAAAAATCCTGACCCTATAGTTTTTATTTTACCACAAAGGGCTTATAAAGCAGGCACAAAGTAACACAGAGATTCTATATAGAAATTAAAAGAATAACTCGATAACACATTTTATGATTCCGGCAGAATTTAGTTTCCCCTGCTGTTCTTTTCAACTACGTTTCGTTATATTTACACCTCCAAAATAAAGAACATGCATTTTTTAAGTATAAACTGGAGCCCGAGCGAAGGCATTGACCTCGGTTTTTTTATGATAAGATACTACAGCCTCATGTTTGTGGTGGCCTTTGCCCTGGGGTGGTTCCTGATGAAAAGAATATACCTGCGTGAAGGCCTTACGGTAAAAGAACTCGATTCCCTTTTTATTTATACCGTATTAGCCACACTAATCGGCGCCCGTCTCGGACATTTTTTGTTTTACGAACCCGAAATGTTCATCAAAGACCCGTTGCATATATTCCTCCCGGTAGAATTCAGCCCCAAATTCCGTATCGTCGGTTTCCGGGGGCTGGCCAGTCACGGGGCCGCGATAGGTATTATTATCGCCATGTATTATTACAGTAAAAAGATCATTCACAAACCTTTGTTATGGATACTCGATCGTGTAGTGATCCCGGTTTCCATAGGCGGGGTATTTGTCCGCTTAGGGAACTTTATGAATTCCGAGATCATCGGGCGGCCTACCAACAGTGATTTCGGGGTGGTCTTTCAGCAACTCGGCGAAACATTTCCGAGACACCCGTCACAACTATACGAAGCAGCCGGGTATATTCTCGTATTCCTGATCCTATGGTACACCTATTGGAAAACCGACAAGAGGGAAAAAACCGGTTATATCTTCGGGCTTTTCCTTATCCTGCTCTGGACCGTAAGGTTTGTTGTGGAATTCTCTAAGGAAAACCAGGTTCCCTTTGAAGACAGTATTCCCCTGAACATGGGACAATGGCTGAGTATTCCGTTTATCCTCATCGGACTTTACCTCATATTTCGGAGTTCAAAGCAAACAAAAAATGTTCAAAATTCATAAAATACCGGCATCAACTACTACTGTATAATATGACTTCCGAAATAACAAGCAAAATCCCCGTATCCCTGGTCCTGGCTTTCAGCCTCGTTCTCTTTTTTTCATGTAAAAACGACAAACAGCACAACACGGTGAAAACAGAAGAAATCCACTTTACCAAGGACGGAGAGTTACAGCTGTTCAGTGCCGACAGCACCCTTACAAAAAAGATCGACATCGAAATAGCCGACAACGAATACAAGATCCAGACAGGACTGATGTACCGTACCTCAATGAAGGAAAACCGGGGGATGCTCTTTATTTTTGACGAGGAAAAACCCCGTTATTTCTACATGAAAAACACCAACATTCCACTGGATATTATCTACCTGGATGCAGCAAAGAAAATTGTAAGCATAAAGCCTGACGCCGAACCGTTCAACGAGGCTTCCATCCCTTCGGACCTTCCTGCGCAATATGTATTGGAAATCAATGCGGGAATGGCTGAAAAATGGGGCCTGAAAACCGGGGATTTTATAACTTTTAAAAGAAATAATTAAACTCCTCTCTACAAAAAGGCAAACAACCTGTCGATATCTGCTACATCATTATAAATGTGAGGGGCTATACGCATACTGTTTCCTCTGAAACTGACATGAATGTTATTTGCGGGCAACTCATTTTTCAGGACAGCGGATTTTTTATCCGGGACCCTTATCCCGATCAAATGGTTCACCCGATCCTGCTTTTTCACGGTTTCATATCCCGATGCAACTGCTCTTTTTTCTATGGTGTCCGTTAATACGGTAATCGTGTCCCTGATATTCTCTACACCCCAGTCGAGTATTTGTGAGAGGGCCGAAACTGCCATCGGGATATGGATGGTACTCGAAAATTCCCCGACATCAAACCTTCTTGCTCCCGGCCGGTATGCATCTTTATAGTCTACCAGCCCGGCAAAATTTTCGCTTTCCTTTTTGTTAAGCCAGGAAAATTCTATGGGCTGCCCGCTTTCCGTATATTTTTTGTCCGCATAAAGATATCCCAGTCCGTAAGGTCCCAGCAACCATTTATATCCTACGGTGACCAAAAAATCGGGTTTTATCTTCTGAACGTCCAGCGGATAGGCCCCGAGTGACTGACTTCCGTCAATCACCAGTTTACTGCCCGTTTCTCTTACCCTGGCACCGATCTGTTCCAGGTCCAGTATGGTACCGTCCGTCCAGTGACAGTTGGGAACGGCTACAAGACAGGTATTGTTATCGATCGCGCTCAATACTGCCCCGGTCCAGGTTTGTTCCGGAAGCCGCTCCACGGCAACGACTTTCGCCCCTGAACGCTTTGCCAGTTCTGTCCAGGCATAAATATTGGACGGATATTGTTGCGCCAAAACCACCATCTTTTGCCCCGGTTCAGGCGAAATATTATTTGCAGCTATGGCCATACCATAACTTACCGACGGGATCAGCGCTACCTGGTCTTTATTGCCGTTGACGATCCCGGAAAACAGGGTACGGAGTTCCTCCGCCGGGTCAAACCAGTCTTTGGGCTTTAGTTCCCACGGATTCCCGCGAAGTCGTATCCCTTTCGATCCCGCCTGGTCCACACTGTGCAATAAGGGTGACATATAAGAACAATTCAGGTAAGTTACATCCTCGGGAATTTGAAAAAAATTCTTTTTGTCGTTTAAGATCATAATAATTTGGTAATACTGTTTTCAGACGAAGTTCCGTAGTACACCTGTGTATAAGGGAAAGTTATAATTTCGGACCAACAGGTTTTGCAGGAACTTTACCGGTAAATTTAACGATATAAATCTGATGGTACTCCATCCCGATTGTTAATTTTTTTGTTTGCGGATACCATCTTAATAAGGCGCTCCCGAATGCGGAAAGATATAGTTAAAACCAAATTGCACCGATGCGTAATGGGCCTTTGCGAGATCGGCAAAGGCCGGCACATTGTTTGCCAGCACATAGAAATTGACATTTCCTACCCGGGAAGACAGGCCAACACCTATATTACTCCATGAAAATTTGTCTACGGTATAAGTAACCCTGGCATCCAGAAAGTCGGTGAATTTCCTTTCGTAAAACCCGGTAAGGGAAGGGAGCGGGCCTCCCGGCCTGTTTACAATGAACAACTGTGCGCCTACCGTATTCACCAGAGTTTCGTAATCCGTGAGATAATACCGTTTCCTGTTCCGCTTTATCCCGAAATCGTAACTTACCGAAGCGTTTATTTTAAGCGGTCGCCAGGTGGTGTATTTATTGTGAAGCGTATCGTAAGGCAGTTGTTCTTCTATTTCATCCCTAAGGTTCTGCCAGTAATCCCTCACCTCTCCTGAATTGTCAATAATGGAAGGAAAAATAAGGTCTATCCCCTCCAGTTCATAGCTTCCCTTTAACCGGTAAGACTCCACGTCCTCCGTATACCGTATAAAGCCGATATCCCGGACACTCCCGGTAACCGTCCAATGCTTGTCCGGATGGTATGTGAAACCTATATCCAGCCCAAGGCCCATGTTCCCGCTGAACAGGGCCCGGCTTCTCAGTTCCTTCCAACCCTCACGGACTTCGTTGCCATCGGCCTCTATTTCGCGTAACGAGGCATAACCGGAAGTATGTAAAACAGCATCGGAAACCACACGGTGGTTATAGAAATTCTCTTCTCCCGTTTCCGTGACAAAATATCCCGAGTTTTTGGTGGTATTAAAATTGATCATTCCGGAATACAGTTTGGCACGTGCCCCGACATACAACCGTTCATTAACTTTTTTCCGTACACCGAAATGCAATACGGTAAGCATTTCGGCAGAGGCATTGAGATGGCTGAAATCAAACTTCCTGCCTATGTAATCCCTGTTGCCTTCATAGGCCAGTATGACAAGATCTTCCGGCCAATAGGTAAATACGTCGGTTTCCTGGTACATGCCAAAGGAAAAATAGTACTTCCCCCGCCAGTTGTTCTTAAAACCCACATTGAAAATTTCGAGTTGCTGGTTTACCATTACCGCATCTGTGGACGATAACCGGAATACCAGGTCGCTCACCTTATCGTTAAAACTCACATCATTGTCGGCAAAAAGGTCATAAGCGGAGAAACCGTTTGAACCGAAATCGGCACGAATTCCGGAAAGCAAAGGCACTCCGGCATACCAACGGTTATTTACTTCCGCAGCGGGATTCATAAGCAGTGATTGCGGTATTTCGGTAAAATCGTAAAGAACCGGCATGTTCTGACCCGAAACCGAAATCGCGAACATTCCCCAAATGGTTATCCAAAATACTTTTCCCATCATTCTATGTACAAATAAAAGGTCCCTCTCGACCTTAATTTCACATAGGCTTCTTCATTCCTGTTCCCGAAATCCGGGATGGTCACATAAAAAATGACCCTGGTAACATCGGTGAGCATATTTACACGATCTTCGTCATACACCAGTTCGGCCGAAGCCTGCTCTTCTTCTCCTTCCGATGCCGCCGGAAGGGAGAACGAAAGTTCGTCCAGAACGGTATAATTATCATCCAATAAATGCATTTCTACCGACAACGACTGGCTCACCGTACTGAGTGTTTCAAAATAAAGTTCCGCACGTTGCAGGTTATCCACCGAAAAAGAATTGGAAAATAATTCGATCCGGGCGGTATCAGATACGGTAAGCGTGAAGGGGATACTGTCCCATACGGGAACGGGAAGTGTCGAATACACCAGGCTGCTTTCCACTACGGGGGACATTTCAAATTCATTGACCTGGTCAAAATCCACGTCTTTCACACAAGACATCAGCATACAGGCCGGAAACAGGAGGTACAAAATTCGTATACACGGGAAACGGCTCATAAGTAGTTTTTTATTTCAAGGAGATTATTGATCGTAACGATCCCGTCCTCCCGCATTTCGTTCCGGGTGTTATAGTGAATGGCCGACATGCCCGTATTGATAGCGCCCATAACGTCTGCTTCAAGATCATCACCAATCATCACCGCGTTTTGGGGAATTGTCCCGGCCTTTTCCAGAGCATGCTTAAAAATGGCCGGATGCGGCTTTTTCACCCCTGCCGTTTCCGAATTTACAACATGAATAAAATAGGTGCCTATCCCGGCATTGGCCAGCTTTTTATCCTGTACTTGTTCAAACCCGTTGGTGATAATATGCAACCTGTATCTCGGTTTCAGGTACGTCAGTATATCTTCGGTATGGTTAAACAAATGGTTATAGTCCGGAAGGTACCGGATATAATCTTCAGCCAATTTATCTACAAGTTCATTTTCTACAGGCCGCCCCAGGGCAACAAACGTATAGTGCAATCGCTGCCGGCGCAATTCTTCCTGGGTTATTTTGCCTTCGCGGTATTTTTTCCAGTATTGCCGGTTGACCGGGGTGTAGACCTCCAGAAAATCCGCAGGAGGGATTCCCAGACGATATTCTTTCAGTATACGCGTGAAAGCCAGGGCAGAATTCCGCTCAAAATCCCAAAGGGTATGATCAAGGTCAAAAAAGACATCGGTTATTTTGCTGTTATCCTTCCAGTGATTGTTCTGTGACATCAAAATAAGTCTGGTTTTATAAATTCAGTGGTTTCCGGTTATGTTTTTTTATCAGCTGTTGGTTGCCCTGTGGTTTCCTCCGCAAGGTATTTTATCCACCAGAGGTATATTTCTTTAAGGTTTATTGTCATCGCCTCCGTCCATCTTTCATTGGAAAAGACAGCAACAAAATCTCCGCCTACCTCCTGTACACGACCATAAAGTTCCAGCATTTTTTCCCGGACCTCCCTTTCATCATCAAATGCCAGCAATGCAGAGTCCTGAATACAGAACGAATTGACCTTGAGCGGCAACTGTATTTCGTAACTTATATCATAAAAGTAAAAGGGCGTACAGGTCCCCGCCCGAAACCCCGGGAAACTGGAATATCCCATCGTATAGTCTTCATTAAATTCCGCTTCCACCGATGCCTTGTATGTTTCCGGCACTAACAGGCGGTTGTACCGGGCCCGGGCCCTTTTTACAGGCCGGTTGATGATATCTATGAGGCGCCTCCTCTCCTTTTTGAGCTGTGCAGGGTCGTTTACGGCATAATAGGACATCATAAGGGATACGATATGATAATCGGCTACCGACTTAATCAATGTCCGGAACGATCCCTTGTTGTAGGGAATGTTCTTGTCGAATGCCGAATAATCGCCGAGCAGGAAGAAAAAAACGGCATCGGTGCCATATGTTTTATGCTTTTCGATAAGCCAGTCAAAATAATCATAAGGGTCTTTTTTAAATCCGAGCAACACCAGGTACCGCTCCAGCACTTTATTAAAGCGCAGGCCTGTCAGGTCCAGTGCGGTTCCGGCCAGGGTACGGATAATCCCTTTCTTCCGGTAGGCATAGGCGGCGGCAATATCTATTACAGAAATATAATTCGCCTTTCGTTTCCCGAAATTCTCTTCCGGAAACCGTTTTCCCAGGGCTACGGCAAGTTTCCTTACCCAGCAATCCACCACGGGTATTTCGAGGAACCCGTGTTCCCAGGCAAGGCTTTCCTTTGCCGGATACCTTCCGTGCTCATCCTTAACGTGGGGGAGGTACTCTTCATAACGCGTAAGAAGATAAAAACTCGCAGCAAAAATATCAAAGGGGATACTGCCCTTATCCCCTATGGGGAAAAAACAGGGAATATCGTCCCAGGGCTGTACGCTGATCTCTATATTGGTTATTCCCTGTTCAAACAGGATATCGTGACTTCGGATAAAGAATTCATTTTGTAAGGGCTGCCTGGTATACGTGATCTTGGGACCGGAGTGGGCGATAAAGTCCTCTACTTTTTCGGTTATGCTTACCTCCGTTCGAAGCATCTTCGCAAAGATATGCTTCATAATATAATTGATCCGGGTGGTTATTTTATGTGTATAGACTAATAACATTAAAGGGCGTCGGGTTACAGGTTTCAGGTTTCAGGTTTCAGATTAATTCAATGTTATTTTCTGTTGCAGGTTACAGATCTGATATCCGCCGAGCAACTTTTGGTTTCTGTCTGCTCCATAATTTTTCAATCGCGCTCCACCCCGTCAAATCTCTTTTATCACCACATCCCGTCACCAATCAGTTGCCAACATCCGCACGACCCCATACGATCACAATATCCTGTGGTCTGCAAAACTGAAATAGGTATTTTCCGTAATGATCAAATGATCCAGCACCTTAATATCCAGGCTTTCGGAAGCTACCTTTAGCTTTCGTGTTAATTGCCGGTCTGCCTCACTGGGTGACAGGGCCCCGGACGGATGGTTATGTACCAGTACAATGGCAGTAGCCCCGAATTCAAGTGCATTTTTCATAGCAAGGCGTATATCGACCAGGGTCCCGGTTATTCCTCCCTTGCTGAGTTGTGCATATTGTATAACCTTATGGGAATTGTTGAGATAAATGATCCAGAACTCTTCATGTGGTAGTTCACCGATAACGGGTTGCATAAGTTCGAATACCGACTTGCTGTGGGTTATCTTAATGCGTTCCAGGGCTTCTTCAACCCTCCTTCTCCTTCCCAGTTCCAGTGCTGCCGCGATTGTTACGGCCTTGGCATCGCCTACACCTTTAAAGGTCCTGAGTTGTTTCAGGGAGAATTTCCCCAGTTCATTGAGGTTGTTGTTTGCAGCAGATAATATGCGTTTGGACAGCCCCACGGCGCTTTCTTCTCTGTTGCCGCTACCAATCAGAATGGCTATCAATTCGGCATCGGTCAATATTTCCTTGCCTTTTTGTGAAAGCTTTTCTCTTGGCCTGTCATCTTCTTTCCATTTCTTGATGGAAAAGGAAGCCGGTTTTTCCATACGATCGTATTTTGCATAAAGATAAAGTTTTTGACGGTATCTGTGCAAATTTACGCCACGGATCAACGATTCCTTTTTCAGATGGCAAATACGGCCAGGGCTTCATAAAAATCATCTTCGTCTACTCCCATATGCTGACATATCCACTTGGCACCGGCAAGATGGTACAGGATCTGTTTGTCCGAAACTTCCAGCGGCATGGGTCCTTCGGGAGTTTCCAGCAATATTTCCCCGTCGGCTTCTTCGTATTCCGGTATACGATACGGGTGTTTTCTTATGGGGTTTTCAGAAGTTTCCGAAATTTCCTTTACGGTTCCGTCTTCTTCATTATACACAACAATCCCTCCCTTCACGATGCTATCTACAAAAACACGGAACAGTGCTTCGTAATCCTCTTTTCCCGAAAATGTTTCCGGAGCATCTGCAGCAATACCGCTCAAAAGGGCAATATTGGGACAATACCAGTGAAGTCCGGGTGTAGGGTCCTCTGCGGAGGAAGGGAATTCTCCTCCCGTAATCAGTATAAACTCATTATCTTCGGTGAGGTAAACATGGTTCTCTTCTTCCGGATTATTTTCTATCATGTAATCAACAGCCTTGTCGTGGTAGTCCATCACATGCATAATGACCGAAGCGATACCCGGTTTTGCAAAGCTCCCGCCGAGTACCACCCTGGTTTTGTATCTGGAAAAATGATAAAGCAGTTCTGGATAAGAATATATTTTTATTCCGGTTTCCCGGGCCTTCAGCAGTTCGGGGTTATCGGATTCTATATCGGGCGCCAGCAAGACCCCGTCCAGGTCGGAAGTGATCTTTTCCGGAAACCAGCCTTCCTCACCGGTATGCCATCCCTGTTCCATCATTACGGTTCTTCGTGCTTCCGGGATTGATTCGTCACTACCACTTATTGCATACCCGATACGATGCAGTTCCCTTACCAATGAGAACAGCTCCTTCTTTCCTATACCTATAGCATGTAAACGCATAAAATCATTATTTAAGCGGGTAAAGATAAAAAAGGAGGTACAGAAAAGCACTAAAAATCATCAAAACTCCTGCCCCCGGAACCGCGGGGAATATTATGTAACACGCTATAATTTCCGGTCTCCTTCACGGATGGGTAAGTCATTAATACTGGCAAACCGTTTACACATCAGTCCGTTTTCATCAAATTCCCACATTTCGTTGCCATAGGCCCGGTACCACTTGTTATCCTCGTTCCTGTACTCATATTCAAAACGTACGGCAATACGGTTTTCGGTGTGGGCCCAGTATTCCTTTTCCAGTTTATAGTCGAGCTCCCTGTTCCATTTCCGGGTTAAAAAACGGACGATCTCTTCCCGTCCACTGAACATTTCATCCCGGTTTCGCCATTTGCTGTCAACAGTATAGGCCTTGCTCACCTTTACCGGGTCTTTACTGTTCCAGGCATCCTGAGCCATTTTTACTTTTTGTCTTGCCGTTTCTTCGGTAAAAGGCGGTACGGGCATTTTCTTTTCCATAATTCATGTATTTATTTTAATAATGATTGTACGATTTCCACGGCCCTTTGCACGGGCCAGTTGTCACGGAACATCCTGCTTTCCATGATGGCACTTTCAAAAAGCAGGTAAACCGTATCTGTAAGCTGCTCTTCCTCTTCCGGGAGTAACTTCCGGAAAAAATCGCGCAAATCACACTTATGTTCCCGGATAACGGCCAGTATACGCGTATTATTTGCCGGAATTTCAGACAAAATATTTAAAAAGCTGCATCCGCGGTAGTTCTCCCTTTCATTCATGTAGCAAATAAAGCGGAAAGCCGAAAGGACCGTATTCTCCTGATCGTTTTTCACATAATCTTCCAGTCTGGCAAACCAGGAAATGTGTCTCTGCTTCAGGTACGCTATGGCAAGGTCCTCTTTAGATTCGAAATGCTGATAGAGGCTGGCCTTGGCTACGGACGCCTCCCTGATCACCTGGTTGATCCCGGTGGCATTGTATCCCTGGGTGTGGAATAAATATGTGGCGGTTTCCACGATCCTTTCCCTGGCTCCTTTTTTTCTTTCAGTTTGCATGGGACAAATATACTATAAAATTGTACATACAGACAAGTCTGTCTACATAATTTCCAAAAATAATTTCAAGGAAGGTTTTTCATTTCACTTTTTATAAATACTGGGCAGTGCAAGTTTAAACTTTACGGCCAGCAGTCTTATGGTAATCACAATTAAAATGGAAAGGATGAAAAGGATGTCTTCCGGAATAGGCAGGAATCCCAATAAAAAATAAGCTCCTCCGCCCGCCACACAGGCCGTAGCATAAATTTCCCTGTGGAAGATCACCGGAATGTCGTTGCAGAGAATATCCCGTACCACCCCTCCGAAACAGGCTGTAATTGTTCCCAGGGCAATACACATTACTGCGCTCAGGTCTGCCGCCACACCTTTTTCCACGCCCACCAGGGTGTACAGACCGATTCCAATGGTATCGAAAAGAAACAGGGAAGTTCTCATGTATTTTAATTTCTCCTTAAATATCAATGCTACAATAACAGTGATAATAATAGTATACATATATGCATTGTTCTGCAACCAGGTGACAGGTTCTATCCCTATAATAATATCCCTGATCGTCCCCCCTCCGACTGCCGTGACAAAGGCAATGATAAAAACCCCGAAAATATCCAGTTTTTTGTGTAAAGCCGCAAGGACACCCGAAATGGCAAAAGCCACCACTCCGAGAAGATCTATTATAAAATAAAACATATGTTCCCTGTATTTTATTCCGGAGCCGCAAACTTTACGACCAAGCCCCGTTACATTTCACTTACATTTTCTGCGTAAAATAGTTATAATCCTTCAGCACCCGGTCTATAAAAGAATTTACATCGGCTTCTTCCGCTTTTGCCTGTATGACCTCCTCTATTTTAATTTTTAATTTAAGCATAATATTCTTGTCACGCGACTTTTTTGCGGCCAAAAAAGTTTCCTTGATGATCCGCACATCATTATCAGACAACCGGATAACTGTCGGATATACGGGTTGATATCCTTCCTGAATATTTTCCAGTATCGTATGATCTATAGTGACGTTGTTCTTTAAGCTGATTACCGATGTTCCCGCTGTCATATCGCCCAACCTCTGGCTTTTATTACTCATAGCAATACTTACCAGTGCAACAATACCTCCCAGCATGTTGATATCTGCAATGCGCAGGAACCAGCGTATCAGGTAATCCGGGAATGACGCCTGGTAACCATCGATTTTAACGACCTTGATCCGCAGCAGCCTTTTGCCCGGGGTCTGCCCTTCGAGCAGGGATTCGAACAACAGGGTATAGCACATGAAAGGAAGAAAAAACAGCAACCCCACGGCAATTTGCGACCATTGATCCATCCCGCTCAAAATCCGGTCAAGCCCCAGTAACCTGAACATTATCTGGTATATGACCACCACATAGGCAATCTTTATGAGCATATCAACAAAATAAGCCAGCATACGTTCTCCTACAGAGGCAGCCGTAAAACTGATATTTACGTTCTGGGTGGTATTGATTTGCAGTTCTGCCATATTGTTTTCCGCTTTACCCTGTTTTATTTCCGGGGTGAGAATTCTCTATCACTAATTGTAACTGCTTGCAAGCTATTTGTTTTCCCGTTCCTTTTATATCCCTGATTTCCGGTAATTATGTCCACATACAGGATAAAATTCACCTTTCCCCGCCGTAAAAGTATCAGTTTTATTTTAACTTTACACCTTCGGTTCCGCATTTAGCGGGTCATAACACGTACCTATCGGTGTGTAGTGAATCCAGACAATGAGAGAAGTTGCCTTCATAAAGCAAAATAAGGAAAAATGGCTCAACTTTGAAAAGGCTGTTTTTAACCGTCAGTTTAAAAACCCGGATGAGCTGGCCACTTTATACATTCACATCATCAATGACCTGTCGTATGCCCAGACCTATTACCCGAAGAGCAAGGTCATTACTTATCTGAACCAGCTTGCCGCCCGGGCATTTCAGAGGATTTACCGGACCAAGCGGCAGGACACCAATCGTTTTCTGTATTTTTTCCGGACGGAAATACCTCTGGTGGTTTACCAATACAGAAGGTATTTTGCTTATGCCTTTATTCTCTTTTTTACCTTTGCAGCCATAGGAGCAGTTTCGGCAGCCCATGACGATACGTTTGTGCGGCTTATCCTCGGGGACAACTACGTGAACATGACTCTGGAAAACATAGCGAACGGCGACCCGGTGGCCGTGTACAAAAGCGGAAGTAACTGGGGAGGCTTTATAGGGATTACCATCAATAATATTTACGTGGGGATGCGTGCCTTTGTTTACGGTATATTCGGCGGACTGGGCACAGGGTGGATACTGTTACAAAACGGTATTATGCTGGGAGCTTTTCAGTATATGTTCCAGGCTGAAGGAGTGCTGTGGGAAAGTGTCCGGGGAATCTGGATACACGGCGCCATGGAAATATTTGCCATCGTGGTCACGGGGGCTTCAGGGCTGATCCTCGGAGCGGGAATACTCTTTCCCGCTACCTATTCCCGGAAAGTTTCTTTTAAAATGGCATTTAAGGACGGTGTAAAAATCCTGCTCAGTACTTTTCCGTTCTTTGTTTTTGCAGGATTCCTGGAAGGTTTTGTTACCCGTTATTCGGATGTCATGCCCAATGGCCTGTCTGTAGCGATCATCCTGGCCACTCTTAGTATTATTACATTCTATTATATCTTCTACCCTTTTATAGTAATCAAAAAAACGGCATCACATCTATGATACAACTCTATAAAAAAAGGGAGTTCGGAGAACTTTTCTCCGATACGTTTACCTTTATAAAACAACACGGCAAACACTTTTATAAGAACTATTTTCTTATTAACGGAGGTTTTATCCTCGTACTCCTGGTATTGGCCTATTTTTTCGTAAAAGTCTATAGTTCATTGCTGGCAACCTCCATGGGCCCCGTAGCCCCGGATGCTTCAGTAGAGAATTACGTCAATGACAATGGCTTGCTGGTTTTTCTTTTTATGTTTCTCTTCGTCATAATGGCGGTATTTGTAGGTTTCATCACCTATGCCTATACCCCGGTATACATGCTGCTTTACGCTAAAAAAGGGAGCAATGACTTTACGGCAAAAGACATTGTTAAAGTGCTGAAACAACAGGCAGGGAAACTCTTTATCTATGTTCTGGCTTCCATGCTCATCTCCATGGCGGTCTTCCTGGGGGCAGGCATTGCCATATTCATCCTGTTTATTACGATTATCGGCATCCTTTTAATTCCTCTGGTACTGGCGGTGATCACCCTGTCCTATAATAATGCCCTTATGGAGTACCTGGACTCCGACAAGGGTATATTCGACTGTTTCGGATATGGTTTTCAGCTAACGTTCAAACGGTTCTGGGTTAATGCCGGATGTGTTGCCCTCTTTTACCTCATGATCCAGATCATACAAAGTATCGTGACACTCATCCCCTATCTGGCGGGTATTTTTTCGATAGTGACCAGCAGTTCATCCAGCCTGGGCAATTCAGAAGAAAATGTCGCTGCTGTGTTTACCATTATGCTCATCTTTTATGTGCTCTCTTTTCTCCTGAGTCTCCTTGGCAATACCATAATACAGATCAACCAGGCCATCATCTATTTCAGCCTCAAGGAAGAAAGCGAAAACATAAACACCACCTCGGTTATCGACCAGATCGGCACCACTGAGGATTAAAAAAACTGTATTGAAGAAGTACCTGTTATTACATATCTTTTGTTTGTTCCTTTCACTGGTGTCTTTTTCACAGGAAACCGGAGACAGTCTTCGCATCGACACTTCTCCCCTGGAAAAAAGGGCTTTTTCACCGGAATTCAGGGAAAAGTATAACGGTCCAGAATATCAATACGAAAGTACGGTACAAAGCGGCTGGTTTACTCGGTTCAAGGAATGGCTTATTCAATTCCTCGCCGATCTCTTCCGGCTTGAATCCAGACAAAAGGCTTCGAACATTGCCGATATTTTCCTGCAGGTATTTTACGTGCTTCTCGTACTCACGGTGATTTTCTTTATTGTCCGTGCCATCATGAACAGGGAAGGCCAGTGGGCTTTCCGCAAATCATCCGACCGGAAGATTATTACTGCCAGGGATATTGAAAACAACATTCACATTACCGATTTTAACAAACTTATCAGTGATGCCGTTGCCGACAACCACTACCGGGAAGCCATAAGGTATTACTACCTGTGGCTGCTCAAGGAATTATCAGGAAAAGAACTCATCATATACGATGCGGAGAAGACCAATACGGATTACCTCCGGGAACTGAAAGACCACAAACTGCAGTCGGAATTTGGTTATGCTTCTTACCTGTACAATTACATATGGTACGGAGAATTTACCATAGACCACGAACAGTACAATAACGCCGCCGGTACATTTTCGGCCCTGATAAAATCCGTGAAGGTATGAACAACAGCATTAAACTATATACAGGACTCCTGATCGTGCTGGTGGTCGTGGTAGCGGTTTTCGAGCTGTCACAACCGGAACCGGTGGACTGGAGGCCTACGTTCAACGAAACACATACCAGACCTTATGGCCTCAAGGTGTTTTACAACGAGTTACGCACTGCTTTCAAAGACAGTGTCCGGGATGTCAAAAAATCGCCTTACGAATTCCTGAACCCCTTGTACAATCCGGAAAGCCTGACTTATGACTTCAACCGGAATTACATCTACATCAACCGGGAATACCTGCCGGATGAAGTTTCTACAAAAGAACTCCTTTACTATGCTGCTGCGGGTAATACGGTATTTATTGCTTCGGAAAGGATGCCGGACATGCTACAGGACTCCCTCGGGTTTTCTACGGCATATGACTTCAGTCCCGGGAAAAAAGGCCGTATCAGCCTTGCTAATCCTCATGTAAAACAGGATTCCGTTTCCGTGGACGACGGTAGGTCAGGTTCCTATTTTCAGGAACTGGACTCGTTAAACACCACTGTGCTGGGATATCAGGATTTCGGGAAGAGGCATATTAATTTTGTAAAAATAGAATATGGCAGCGGATATTTTCTGCTCCATACCCATCCTTATATTTTCACCAACTATTACCTGCTTAAAGGCAACAATTACCGTTATGCAGAAGACATCCTGGCTTATCTCGACCGGGATTCCGTATTCTTCGATTCCAGGGACCGCAGGCAACTCGGAAATTCGCCGCTCCGTTATATCCTGACCCAACCCCCGTTGCGATGGGCATGGTTTATCGGGCTGGTTACCCTGCTGGTGTTTATGATCTTCAATGCCAAGCGGAAACAACGGATAGTACGGGTATTATCGCCTTTGCAAAATACAACGGTAGCTTTTATAAAAACCATCGGTAACCTCTATTACGAAACCAAAGACCACACCAACCTCGTCGATAAAAAGATTACCTATTTCCTGGAGAAAATAAGGAAGGACTATTATTTGGAAACCACTGATTTAAACGATAAATTCGTTCATACCCTGGCCGCAAAAACAGGTAAGGACAAAGCCATGATCAAAAAACTTATTGATCTGGTATTGCGGCTTCAGTCCAGGCCGGAATGTACGGAACAGGACCTTTTACAACTCAACCGGGCGATAGAAAAATTTTATGCCGGGAATAACGTAAGAAAAGAAAAATAACCATGAGTGAACAAAACCATACCCCCGAAGAAAACACAGGGGAAAATACAGATCAGCCTATAGAAAATGCCGGGCTTTCCCAAACGGAAAGTACAACAGACAGCAACCATGGTCCCGAAGCGCTGAAGTTCCGGTCGCGCATAGACCTTTCCGCCTTGCAGGAAGCCGTGGATCAGGTAAGGAGTGAACTCTCCAAGGTCATCGTAGGGCAAAAACACATGATAGACATGCTCATCACGGCATTGCTGGCCGACGGCCACGTACTTATCGAAGGGGTCCCCGGTGTGGCCAAGACCATTACGGCAAAACTGCTGGCCAGGGCCCTTACCGTCGATTTCAGCAGAATACAGTTCACCCCCGACCTGATGCCTTCAGATATCCTGGGTACTTCGGTATTCGACCTGAAAAAATCGGAATTCGAATTCAAGAAAGGACCTGTGTTTTCCAATATGCTGCTGATCGACGAAATAAACCGTGCCCCCGCCAAAACACAGGCAGCATTGTTTGAAGTTATGGAAGAACGGCAGATCACCATGGACGGGCACTGCTATGTACTGGAAGCCCCTTTTATGGTACTGGCCACCCAGAACCCGGTGGAACAGGAAGGTACTTATCGCCTGCCCGAAGCCCAACTGGACCGTTTTCTCTTTAAAATCGATGTGGAATACCCCTCCCTGGAAGAGGAAATAGAGATCATTACCCGGGAACACCAGCTCAAGGAAACCACAAAAACGGAAAAAATAACTGCTTTTCTCACCAGGGAACAAGTGTCCACCTATCAGAAACTGGTCAATGAGGTGTTGGTAGAGCCCCATTTACTCAAGTATATTGCCGAACTCATCACAAATACCCGCAGCAATGCCTTCCTGTATCTGGGGGCCTCCCCGAGGGCTTCCATAGCCATACTGAAAGCCTCGAAAGCCTATGCCGCTATCAACGGGCGTGACTTTGTTACTCCGGAAGATATCAAACAGGTGGCTGTCCCTGTTTTACAACACCGTATCATTATCACACCGGAACGGGAAATGGAAGGCGTTACCGGAAAACAGGTCATCCAGCAGATCATCCAGGCCGTGGAAGTCCCCAGGTGATGTACCAAAGATAATCGGGCAATAAGGAACCGAATACCGTAGGTTAAACACCAGACCTGCAACAAAAACAGACTTTGAACCAGAAACATGAAATTTGAAACTATTTAAACCACTATACCTGCAAAACCGCTTTTTCTATGGTTGCATCGCCGTGATAGTGCTTTTTATTATCAGCTTTATTTTCGGCAAGCTCTTCTTTGTTGCCAAACTGGGGCTTATCATACTACTGGCCTTTACGTTTCTGGACATTGTGATCCTGTTCTATTCCAGGACCGGGATAAAAGCGGTAAGAGCACTCCCCGAAAAATTCTCCAATGGAGATAAAAATCCGGTGCAGGTTACCATCGATAATTATTATACGTTTCCCGTACATGCAAGGGTAACGGACGAAATCCCGGAGCAGTTCCAGATAAGGGACTTCAGGATTGACAGAAAACTGCCCGCTTCTGCCTCCCACACCCTGGAATACACATTAAGGCCCACGGAAAGAGGGGAATATCACTTCGGAAGGCTGAACATATATATTTCTTCCGCCTTAGGGCTTATTGCCAAACGATATGTTTTCTGCGACAATGTTATGATCCCCACCTACCCCGCCTTTCTCCAACTCCGCAAATACGACCTTATGGCCTTTACCAACCGCCTCCACCAGTACGGTATTAAAAAAATACGACGAATAGGCCATACCATGGAATTCGAACAGATCAAGGAATACGTTCAGGGGGACGACATACGAACCCTCAACTGGAAGGCAACAGCCAAGAAAAACCAGCTCATGGTCAACCAGTTTCAGGATGAAAAATCACAACCCGTATATTCGGTGATCGACAAAGGCCGGGTAATGAAGATGCCTTTCGAAGAGTTGAGCCTGCTCGATTATGCCATCAATGCCACCCTGGTTATCAGCAATGTCGTTCTGAAAAAGCAGGACAAGGCAGGGATGTTCACATTTTCAAAAAAAGTGGAAAACATTGTGGTAGCGGAACGACGAACTTCCCAGATGGGATTGATCCTGGAAACGCTTTACAACATTCAGACCGATTTTTTCGAATCGGATTTCAGCAGGTTATACGGCGATATCAAACGAAATATCACCAACCGCAGCCTTATTCTCCTTTATACCAATTTCGAAACATTGGACGGACTGCACCGCCAGTTGCCTTATTTAAAAGGTATTGCCAAAAATCACCTGCTCGTGGTCATCTTCTTTAAAAACACCAAACTCAACGCCCTCATCCACAATCGTGCCGAGACCATCCAGCAGGTTTACGACAAGGTCATCGCCGAAAAATTTGCTTTCGAAAAACGGCTCATTGTCAACGAACTCAGAAAATACGGTATCTACTCCATCCTCACCACTCCCGAGAACCTTACCATAGATACGATCAACAAATACCTGGAGATCAAGGCCAGGGGGCTGTTGTGATGAACAACTGACGATTTTTGATTTTAAGAACAAAATTATTAAATACCATGGAAATCAACTATGACAACAAGGTTTTCCGGCCTGTAAGTAATACGGAAAACGGGGAAACTTCCTCAGAAACGGTTTTTCACTACAAACAAAAGGGAAATATCCTCTCTTCGGAATACGGAGGCGGGCAGATCGTCACCGGACATTTGCTGGGTATTGTCAATTCAGGTGGTATAATCGATATGCAGTACCACCAGATCAACACACGTGGGGAACTGATGACCGGAATGTGCCGGTCCGTACCTGAAATCCTCCCGGACGGAAGGATACGGCTACACGAAAACTGGCAATGGACTTCCGGTGACCGTTCCGGGGGACAGTCGGTCATAGAGGAAATCCGGAAAGAATAAAGGCGCAGAATCCTGCACCTTTTAAAACTTAAACACCTACTTTTTCAAGCCGGTTATATCTTTTCATCCAGCCACGCTTTCATCATCCAAACCGTTTTTTCCTGTTCGGTGATAAAGTCACTCATCATCGAGTTGGTCCCCTCGTCATGGGCATCGGCAGATTCGTCGAGGATAACCCGTTCTATCTTGAGCAATTCGGTCAGTGAATCCACAACAAGACTTACGGCAGCCTCATCCTTGTGGACATTTTTGCCTACCGGTACTTTACCGGCCTTGATATAATCTTCAAAAGTGTGTAAAGGTGTTCCGCCGAGCGTAAGGACCCGTTCCGCGATCATATCTATTTTTTCCTGGGTGTCATTATACAGCTCCTCAAACTTTTCGTGCAGATCAAAAAAGCGTTTTCCGCGAATATTCCAGTGTATCCCTCTCAGGTTCTGATAGTAAAGCTGGAAATTGGCCAGCAAGTTGTTGAGATCCTTTTTCAAATCTTCGGTTTTGCTTACGTCTAATCCTAAACTGTTTAATTGCATAATGGTATGATTTTAAGTTCCTTGTTAATGTACAACAAATTTACCTATTATTTATGGGCAACAGAGCATAACATTTATCAATAGTTTTTATATTTTTATCGAATTAAACTATGTAAAACACGGGGAAAGACAAGGCCTTTATCCCGGCCGTAATCCTTTTTTCCAAAGATGATATAACAATGACCATTACCCAATTACAATATGTACTGGCTGTTGCCGAGTACCAGAATTTTACACTGGCTGCCGAAAAGAGTTTTGTAACCCAGCCTACCCTGAGCATGCAGATACAAAAACTGGAGGACGAACTCGACATCCTCATCTTCGACCGGAGCAAAAAACCCATCCAGTTGACGGAAGTGGGCAAAAAAATAGTGGATCAGGCCCGGAACATTGTCAGTGAGTCCGGAAGGATCAAAGATATCGTTCACCAGGAAAAAGGGTTCATCGGCGGAGAATTCAAACTGGGGATCATTCCTACGGTAATGCCTACGCTTCTGCCCATGTTCCTCAAGAATTTCATCAATAAATACCCTAAGGTCAATGTCAAAATAGAAGAACAGAATACCGCCACTCTTATCCAGAAGCTCATGGACGGGCACCTCGATGCTGCCATTGCCGCTACTCCGCTGGAAAACAACCAGATCAAGGAAAGAGTGCTCTATTACGAACCGTTTGTGGCCTATATCCCGGAAAATCACAGGCTCCACTCCAATATGAAAATCGATACGGCCGATCTTAAAATCGAGGATGTCCTTCTCCTGGAAGACGGACATTGCTTCCGGGACGGCGTCATCAACCTCTGCCATGCCGAAAAAGATTTCAAGAACGAACGCTTCCAGCTGGAAAGCGGTAGTTTCGAGACCATGATAAGACTGGCAGATGAAGGCATGGGCATGACCCTGCTTCCCTACCTGCACACACTGGAACTCAATGAAAATGAGAAAAAACACCTCCATTTCTTTAACGACCCCAGCCCGGCCAGGGAGGTAAGCCTTATTTATCACAAAAGCGAACTGAAATTACATATTATAGAAGCGCTGAAAGAAGTCATTTCCGGCGTAATCCGCGGGGCCATTGCTTTTCAAAACGTTCAGATTATAAGCCCCATCGGCAAAAAATAATAAAAAAAGCCGGATTTCTTTTCCGGCCAACTACAAATCGTATATGATGTCAAAATAAAAAATCCCGCTCCCGCGGGATTTTGATCGTTATGATTTTAGATAGATCAGACATTGTGAAAGCTCAGGTTTCCCTGAAATAAACTGGTTTAGCCAGATTTTTAATTCTTCCAGTTCATATGGTAACAATCGGTGTACCGCTTTTTCTACTTCTTTACAGAAAAGAACGGAATCAAAGCTCACTTTCTGGAGTACGACTTGGGTATACTCATACATAGCTCTTGCCATAATTATGAACGTTTTTAGGGTTAGTCCCGACCAGAGACCGGGGATATAATTACACCAAATATAACGATTTTTTTATATCAATTATTTTAGACAATCGTTAAATATTTCCTAATTAACTGGTTTGCACCAGTGTGCGAATGTGTTGTTTTCAACGCTGAATTCAGATCCGGTACGCATTTATTTTTCCAGCCGGTCTTTCACATATTCTATCTGTGTCTTTCCATGTGGCTTTGGTTTACCGTCTTCCCCAAGGTTTACCATCACTATTCTCTCTATGGATATAATGGTCATCCTCGTCATCTTGTTCCTCACCTCGCAGCGGAGAATCAGGGAACTCTTGCCAAATTTCACCACGTCAATACCAATTTCGATAACATCGCCTTCTCCGGCCGAATCCACAAAATTGATATCCGACATAAATTTGGTTACCACCTTCTTATTTTCCAGTTGAATAATGGCATACAATGCCGCCTCTTCGTCAATCCATTGTAAAAGGCGTCCCCCGAACAAGGTGCCGTTCGGGTTCAGGTCTTCGGGTTTAACCCACTTCCGGGTGTGAAATCTCATAGCTTCCGCGTTATGTTTATCCTCTAAAATTATTTATTTTGCACGAAATAACCTAACCCCGAACGGCGATTTACGAATTATGATACAGGTGATGCGGATTTTTATTTTTTTGATCCGTCGGCTACCGCTTAACCCTGAAAATTACAACAGATCTTGGAAGTACACACTACAACCGCTCTCAATGCTGCAGAACTCAAAGAATTTCTCGACACCAAGGTTGAACAATACAACAGGCCGGACTTTATAGGTACAGATCCCATCCAGGTCCCGCATCTGTTCTCCCGGAAAGAAGATATTGAAATTTCCGGATTTCTCGCAGCCACTATTGCCTGGGGCAACCGCAAGACCATTATTACCAATGCAAAGAAAATGATTGGGCTTATGGGAAATTCCCCTTATGACTTTGTAATGTCGCACAAAGAAAGTGACCTGGAAAAACTGGACAGCTTTGTCCACCGTACCTTTAACGGGGAAGATTTTAAATGTTTCGCCCGCGCCCTGCGTCACATTTATTCGGAACACGGGGGAATGGAAGCTGTTTTTGCACACCATGCCGAAGAAGGATCTCTGCAGAAAGCCATTCATGAATTCAAAAGACGCTTTTTCGAAATCCCACATTTAACCCGGACGGAAAAACACGTCTCCGACCCGTTAAAAGGTTCTTCGGCAAAACGCATTAACATGTATCTCCGGTGGATGGTTCGCAATGATAATACCGGAGTGGATTTCGGTATCTGGCAAAGCCTCTCCCCGTCGCAACTCTCCTGTCCACTGGATGTCCATTCGGGAAATATCGCCCGCAAGCTGGGGCTCCTGAAACGAAAGCAAAACGACGCCAGGGGATTGGCCGAACTGGACAAAAGCCTCCGGAACCTCGATCTGCGGGACCCCGTAAAATATGACTTTGCCCTCTTTGGACTCGGAGCCTTTGAAAAGTTCTGATTTTTTGTAGTAAATTAGGTGCAGCCCAAAAGGATTTTATATTATATTAAAACCACCCTATGAAAAAGAAAAATACCTCTTTACTGTTATTCCTCTTTATCTCTTCCCTGTTATTTGCCCAGAACAGGACACTTCCGACAGACACTACCGTCACTACCAATCATGAAGTAACCGTTAACGGCAACCGGTTTTCCTATACTGCCACAACGGGTACACAACCTGTGTGGGGGGAAGACGACAAACCGGTAGCAGCACTTTTCTATACCTATTACGAAAGGGACGGCATAAAAGACCGGGTAAACAGGCCCCTGGTCATATCGTTCAATGGCGGACCGGGTTCTGCATCGGTATGGATGCACCTCGCCTATACCGGCCCCCGGATATTGAATGTTGATGATGAGGGGTATCCCGTACAACCTTACGGTGTAAAGGAAAATCCGCATTCCATATTGGACGTTGCTGATATTGTCTATGTAAACCCCGTAAATACAGGCTATTCCAGGCTTATGGAAACCGAAGAAAAAAAGGCGGAACGTTCGGATTTTTTCGGTGTAAATGCCGATATCGCATACCTTGCGGACTGGATCAATACTTTTGTAAGCCGTATGGGACGCTGGCGGTCGCCCAAATACCTCATCGGTGAAAGTTACGGAACTACCCGGGTGTCCGGACTGGCACTGGAATTACAAAACAGGCAGTGGATGTACCTCAACGGGGTGATCCTTGTGTCACCTACAGAACTGGGAATAAAAAGGGACGGCCCGGTAGAAATTGCAAACCGTTTGCCTTACTTTGCCGCCGCAGCGTGGTATCACAAAGTACTCCCTCCCGAATTGCAGCAAAAGGACCTGGAGAAACTACTGCCCGAAGTGGAAAATTACGCTGTAAACGAGCTTCTTCCCGCGCTGGTGAGGGGCGGTTTCCTCGAAGAATCGCGAAAAAAAAACATTGCTTCCCGTATGGCCCGCTATTCCGGATTGTCCGAAAAGGTGATCCTGCAGCACGACCTGGAAGTACCGTTCCGGTATTTCTGGAAGGAACTGCTCCGTGATAAAAAGGGATATACCATAGGAAGACTGGATTCCCGTTACCTCGGCATAGACCGCAAAGATGCCGGAGATTCTCCCGATTACAATGCCGAACTGACCTCCTGGCTGCACTCTTTCACCCCGGCCGTCAACTATTACATCCGGGAACGTCTCAGGTTTAAAACGGATGTAAAATACAATATGTTCGGCCCGGTACACCCCTGGGACCGTTCTGATGACCATACCGGAGAAAACCTCAGGCAGGCCATGGCGCAAAACCCCTCCCTGCACGTCATGATACAATCGGGGTATTTTGACGGGGCTACCACTTATTTCAATGCCAAATATACCATGTGGCAAATGGACCCGGGCGGCAGGCTTAAAGACAGGCTCCGTTTCGAAGCCTACCGAAGCGGACATATGATGTACCTCCGCAAAGAGGACCTCAAAACGGCAAATGACCATATCCGGGAGTTTATACAGCATTCCTCCCCGAAAAAGGACCAACCCGTAAAATACGACTAACACCAAATTGCACGCACCTATGCTAAAGTCTCTTTTCAACAGGAAAAAAACTACCGCCCCCTACCGGTACGGCATAGCGCTGGGAGGGGGCGGTGCACGCGGTTTTGCTCACCTGGGCGTGCTCAAGGCCCTGCAGGAAGCCGGGATAAAACCCGATATCATTTCCGGGGTAAGTGCCGGTGCCATTGTAGGTGCCTTTATAGCGGGAGGTTTTTCCCCGGACGAAGTTTTTGAGATCATGAAAGAGAACAGGCTGGGGAATTTTACCGGTATTCAGTTCCCCAGGGACGGCCTCCTGAACTTTGACAAGCTGCAGCACACCATCACCCGGTTTATCCCTGCCAAGAACATTGAAGACCTTCCCCTGCCTTTTTATGTAGCCGCCTCCAACCTGAACGACGGAATCATCGAGTATTTTGACAAAGGTGAACTGGGAAAGACCGTACAGGCCTCTGCTTCCATCCCGGTATTGTTCTCCCCGGTCAAAATCAACGGTAAAAAATATGTGGACGGCGGTATTTTTGACAATGTTCCCATTGCCCCTCTCAAGGAAAAATGTGAAACCATCATCGGTATAAACATAAGTCCCACACAGCGGGTGGATAAACTCAATAACCTGATAGATATTGCCAGCAGGACCTTTCACCTTAGTGTAGAGTCCACTTCCGTACGGAAAAAAGAAGAATGTGATATTTATATAGCGCCGTCAGAATTATATAATTATCCTATCCTGGATGCATCGAAGGCAGAAAAAATGTTTCTCATAGGATATGAATATACCAAGGCACTGCAGGTATTTGCACAGGAATAATTCCTGAAATTTTTCAGAAAAGGGAAAAGCGGCATACTAATTGAAAATAATATCGCTGTATCTGGCCCGCACCGTGATTTGCCTGTCGGAACCACTGTTTTGATGATAGCCTTTTATCTCGGTATTGCCTTTCTCTACTGTAGTCGATACTTTTAATCCCGGAGGGATTTTTATATTCGAATCCTCCCCGTTGAAAAACAGCCGGAACCCGGATTCGGGTAATACGATCATTGCATTGGTATTGTCCAGCACCAGGTCCAGCCTGTTAAAGTTCCTGCCAATGTTCTTCACCTCCAGACTACCGAAACTCCCCTGGATATGTCCGCTGTGCAACAGGTTTTCTACGGTAACATCCGAGGAATTGGATATAAGTTCCAGGCTGCTTACGTTTTCCAGGTCAACTTCCTTTACGTAGTTAACCTTGAGTTTACCCCCGTTCCAGTTGTGTACCAGAACGGGAGCATATGATGTTTCGATGGAGGTCTCTTTTCCGTTAACCCGGTTGGCCCTGAGGCTGGCATGTGACAGGGTGGCCCGTATGTTTTCCGAGTTTTCGGCCAGTTTTACTTCGCCGTGGCGCACATTCATTTTCAGCTTTGCCCCCTTTGGCATTTTGATCAGGATACGTTTCTTTACATTCACTTCCTTCTCTTTTCCGTCACTGTAGAAATAAAATATGGAGGGTGCCTGATCTCCTGCCTCTTCCCGGACCTTAATGGCCTGTTTCCTTGCCTTTTCGGCAGCCTGCCGGGCTTTTTCCGCATGCTCCTTTATTTTTTCCCGGTCTATTTTTATCTTCTTCGCATTTTCCTCTACCTCTTCCCGGTGTGCTTCCATCTTCTTCTTCCAGGATTCCATCTGTTTTTTAAATTTTTCGTCAAAAGTCTCTTCCCACTTCTTTTTCCATTCTTCCATGTACTTGTCTCCTTCCTTTTTATAGGCCTCATAGTCAAAAGAGAGATTGGTCATATCCAGTACTTGCGGAGGCATCGGGGGTACGGGAGGAACAGGTATATCCGCAAAGTCGGGAATATCCGGCATCTCCGGAATTTCGGGCATATCGGGCAGCACAAAGTTAAAGTTCATCCCGTCTGCATCGGCTATCCATATATTGCCGGGGCGGGTAGCGACAGAAATCCTCTTTTTATCCCCCGTAGCCTTAAATTCCCAGCTTTCCAAATATTTTTCGGCTTCTTCACGGCTTATACCTCCCACTTCAATAGTGGCCAGCACTTCTACCGTGTTTCTATCCCAGGTTTCAAACTCCACATCGGTATGACTGGTGTTTACTTCGATAGTAACATCCGGGTTAACCTCGAAACTTTCCCGAAAAGTCTCGGTTTCTTTCTGTGCCTGCACATGTACGGTAAAAAGCCATACGAACAACAGGCTAAACCTGTAAATCAGATCTTTCTTCATCTTTTTTGTTTTTGAGTTCCTGTAATTTTTCTTTTAAACGATAGAGCAGCTGCAACCGCATTTTCAAGTTATCGATCAGGGCGGTTACCGTCTGTTCGTTGGGCCCCACGTTGTTCAGCTCCCGGTTGAGCGCCTGATATTCTTCATTGAGTTCGGCCAGCCTGTCCATATACCCTTTGAAAAGCCTTTTGTCCTTTTCATCCACCTCAATACGCGACAACTCCCAGTTTATGGCTGTCATGTAATAATCTTCCACCTTTTTCAGATCGGGGGAAAGGTCGCCCAGGGAAATCCGGCCGGCCGGTTCGTCCGGATTCCCGGTATCGGTAATCACGGGGTTATCTGTTCGGGGAGTTCCGGTTTCGCGTATGGCGTAAAACGCAACGCCGATCCCTATAAGTAGCAAAACGGAAGCTGCAATTTTCCGGGCCTGCGAAAAATATCTTCTTTTAATTTTCTTTTCCGGCAAGTCATGCTTCAATCTTGATAAAAACCGTTCTTCATGCCCTTCCGGCATTTTACCGGAGGATTCGTATGCCTTTTTCAACATTTTCCTTAGGTCTTTCATAAGCCTGTATCCTGTTTATACTATTGTCCGGCAGCTAAAATCCGGCAATTTTATTTTTATACCTGTTTGTACTCCTCCAGCATTTCCCGCAGCTTCTTTTTGGCACGGAAGAGTAATGTTCTTGAATTCACTTCGGTAATCCCCAGTATTTCGGATATTTCCTCGTGGTCGTATCCTTCCACCAGGAACAACATTACTACATGCCTGCTGCTTTCGGGCAACCGTTCCATGGCACGGATCACTGTTTGCTGTGTAACGCTGTCTTCCACCAGCCACTCCGACGGTCCTTCTTCCGCTACTTCATGCAATACGTCTTCTACAGACAGCCACCGCTCTTTTTTACGTTTTATGTTGTCCAGACAGTGATTGATCACAATGCGTTTTAACCATGCCCCGAAAGTCACTTCCCTCTTGTACTGGTCCAGTTTCTGAAAAGCCTTTATAAAAGCTTCCTGCACGGCATCTTCGGCGTCTTCCCGGTTGTCCAGGTAACGTTTGGCCACACAGAACATGGCATCACAATATTGCCTGTACAGCTTTAATTGTGCCTTGTGGTCGTTATTTTTACACTTTTCGATGAGATCTGTCTGAAACATTCCGGCCGGTCTGTTGAACTTTTATTTTTTACTTCATATTAAATCCGCATGGCTTTCATCTTTATAGACGATATAAAAAACCCGGTGTTGCAATTTTTAGCAAATTTTATAACTTTGTCCTCAACAAGATACGCAAAAAATCGCATCACCCTAAATCAAAAATCATCATAAACAAAAGAAATACAACGGATTACACACAAAAATGATCTTTTGTAAATCTTTTAATCCTCTTCTTATAAAAAATTTAACAATAGGGATTTGGATTTTATAGACGACCGGTCATATATTTGTCCCGTCAAATTAAGGAGACCTTGTCAGAAACCGTCAGACATAAAGAAAAAACCGCATTCCTTCTGGAAAAAGGCCTGGAATTGCTTTGGTTTAAAGGGTATAACGGTACCAGTGTCAACGATATTGTCAAGGTGGCCGATGTACCTAAAGGTTCTTTTTATTTTTATTTTGACTCCAAGGAAGACTTTGCCGTAAAAGCGCTCGACAGGTATTTTACGCTGAAAAGGGAAGCTACGGCAGAAATGCTGGAGGATGAATCCATTCCGCCTTCACAACGGCTCTACAATTATTACGACAAGCGCGTTACGATAATGAAAGAGCAACTGAAATGTACCCTGGGCTGTATGGCGTGTAATATCGGCAACGAAATGGCCGAACACAGTGAGAGAATACGCCTTACCGTGGTGAACCATGAAGAAAGGATAAGGCGGCAGATCATTGATGTGGTAATAGCCGCCCAAATGAACGAAGAAATAGACCATACCGTCAACCCGGATAAAATAGTTGCATTTATCGAAGATGCTTACAAAGGGATGCTCATCTCCATGAAATCAAGCCAGAGTGCCGAACCTTTGGACAATTTTTTATTTTTTCTAAAGACCCTCATACTGAAATAATTTTTTTTCGTCAATTATAGACGACCGGTCAACTTAACACAAACACCAAACTAAAATCCAGAAACGCTATGAAACATTCCGCACCACACATTCTCAAGACTTTGTAAAAGTACCCCGGGGTATTTCCCGGGTAAATCCATTCACTAAACATTATTCGTAAGATCAAACAGATGACACGGGGAAGGAATCCCGATTTTCGTGTATCGGGTATTTTCTTTTCCAAAAACTAAACGCTATGAAAAAACACAACATCCAAAGCATAGGGATAGTACTATCCATGTCCCTGCTGATCACCTCGGCTATAGTATCCTGCAGCAATAGCACTGCCGCGGAACAGGGGCCTCAGGCTCTGGCCACCCCGTACATAATCCCGTCTACGGAAAAAATCACCGACTGGAGCGAATATATCGGTCGCTTCGAGGCGTCAGAACGTGTAGAGATCCGTTCACGGGTCGACGGCTATATCCAATCGGTTAATTTCCGCGACGGGGATGTCGTAAAAAAGGGACAGACCCTGTTTGTCATAGACCAGCGTCCTTTTTATACGGCCCTGAAACAGGCGGAAGCCGATAAATTACAGGCCGAGGCCGATCTCCTTCGTACTCAAAGTGATTATGACCGTATTGCATCTGTCCAGGATTCAAGGGCAGTATCGGCTGAAGAAGTAGAACAGCGCAAACAAATCGCTAAATCTGCTGAGGCCAGGCTTATGGCTGCCAATGCCAGGCTGGAGGAAGCACGCCTCAACCTCGGCTATACCGAGATCAAGGCGCCCATCACAGGGAAAATCAGTGAAGATTTTGTAAACCGGGGAAACTATATTACCGGCGGTGCGGCGAATGCCACACTACTGACCACGGTCCTCGCTGTAGATCCCATTCATTTTTATTTTGAAGGTAATGAAGATGATTTTGCACGCTTTCATTCTTCCCGGGGAGCGAACGGAGAAAGAACGAAAACTCACAAACCGGTAGTTGTTAAACTTTCTTCCGAAGACAGTTATTCTCGCGAAGGATATATGGATTTCGTAGACAATGAAATTCAGCGAAATACCGGAACCATACGGGGCAGGGCCGTATTTAAAAATCCCGACATGCAACTTGAGGCAGGGATGTTCGGACGGTTGCGGTTGCTGGAAAAAAACAGGACCGATGCCATTCTCATCCCGGAAAAAGCTATAAGCAGCAGTCAGTCGCAAAAGATTGTATATACGATAGGACCCGACAGCACCGTACAGGTAAAACCGGTAAAACTGGGGAAACTGTACCGCGAAAAATACAGGATCATTACCGGCGGACTCACAACAGAAGATCGTATAATCACAGGCAATCTTCTTAAAGTACGACCGGGAATGAAAGTCCGGCCCCAACAGCAGTCTTTTGCAGTAAAGCAACAGGATAGCATTTCTGTCGCCTCACGTTAGGCTAAACTCACATATCAATTTTCAGTCGCCCTCCCGGTACCGAAATTCCCGGGAGAACGACATTATTATCTGATTTTGAACTGTCCAATAAACGGAAAGGCTGTTCAACGGCCTTTCCATATCTAAAAAGCAACGCGTATATGAAATTCAGTCACACCTTTATAAAAAGGCCGATCCTATCCATTGTCATCTCCATATTACTGATGATTGTAGGGGGGCTGGCCTATTTTTCACTTCCCATATCGCAATACCCGGAAGTAGCCCCTCCCACGGTAGTGGTACGGGCCACTTACCCGGGAGCGAGTGCGGAAACCATTTCCAAAACCGTAGCCACACCCCTGGAACAGGAAATCAACGGGGTGGAAGGCATGATATATATGCTTTCCCAGGCCACCAATGACGGTTCCCTGGAGATTACCGTGACCTTTAAACAGGGCGTAGATGTAGACAATGCCCAGGTTCTTGTACAAAACCGGGTGGCCATAGCCGAACCGCGCCTTCCCGAACAGGTAAGACGATTGGGAATTACCACCGTAAAAAGTTCCCCGGACCTCATGATGGTGATCCACATGATATCACCGGACAACTCCTATGACCAGACCTATCTGGCCAACTACGCCAACTTTCAGATCATAGACCGGTTGTCGCGTATAGACGGAATAGGTGCCGTAAGGATGTTCGGGGGCGACCAGTATTCCATGCGTATATGGCTCAATCCAGACCTGATCGCCACCATGGACATGACACCCAATGAAATACTCACTGCCCTGCGTTCCCAGAACGTACAGATTGCAGGAGGAACACTGAATCAGCAGCCACTCACCGATCAAAATGCCTTTGAGATCAATGTACAGACCCAGGGAAGGCTCAACACCATCGAAGAATTTGAGAATATCATTGTTCGGAACGGTGAACAGGGCGAACTGGTACGTGTCAAGGATATAGGACGAGTAGAACTCGGGGCCGCCAGTTATGCCACCAAGGGATACCTGAGTGAATACCCGGCCGTGGCCCTTCCCGTTTTTCAGCGACCGGGAACCAATGCCCTGGAAACCGCAGATGCCATAAAAGCCACCATGAAAGAGGCCGCCAAGGACTTTCCGGAAGGCATAGAATACCGGATAGCCTACAACCCTACCGAATTTATTGAACAATCCATAGATGAAGTGGGGCATACCATTTACGAAGCCGTGATTCTGGTAGTCCTGGTTATCATCCTGTTCCTGCAAACCTGGCGGGCTGCGATTATTCCCATTCTGGCCATCCCGGTATCGCTCATCGGTACCTTTGCCGTAATGCAGGCCCTGGGTTATTCACTGAACTACCTGACCCTTTTCGGACTGGTACTGGCTATCGGTATCGTGGTGGATGATGCTATTGTCGTGGTGGAAAACATGGAACGGAACCTTCGGGAAGGCCTGGGCGTCAAAAAAGCAGCCAGAAAAACCATGGACGAAGTAGGAGGAGCGCTTATAGCTATGGGGCTGGTCCTCGTAGCCGTATTCCTGCCTACCGCATTCCTGGAAGGGATCAGCGGACAGTTTTACAGCCAGTTCGGGGTAACCATTGCCGTAGCAACCATGATCTCCGTTTTTGTTTCCCTCAGCCTTAGTCCGGCAATCGCCGCGATCGTGATGAAAAAACACAAAGATGAACACCAGTCACCCGCGACTACGGCAAAATTCGGGTTCATACCCAGATTCTTTTCCGGATTCAACCGGGTTATGGACAGGGTATCTGACGGATACGGGAAAATAACCGACAGATTTATCCGGATAAGGGGATGGGTACTCCTGATATATGCAGGGCTTATCCTCCTTACCGTATTTACTTTTTTAAAAGTCCCCACCGGGTTTATCCCGCAACAGGACCAGGGGTATTTTATCTCGGTAATCCAACTCCCCCCGGGAGCCTCCCTGGAAAGGACTGACAAGGTGGTGAAAAAAGCGATTGACAGTGTCTTGAAAATTGACGGGATCAAGGATGCAGTGGCCTTTACGGGTTTCGATGCCGCCACCTTTACCAATTCGTCCAATGCCGGCGTGATATTTCCCGTACTGGAAGATTTTGAGACCAGGAAAGAAAAAGGGATTTCCTACGCAGATATTCAGGTCAGGCTGAACGAAAGCCTCGGAATTTTTCAGGATGCATTCGTCGTGGTTATTCCTCCGCCGCCCGTAAGGGGAATAGGAAATGCAGGAGGTTTTAAAATGATGCTCCAGGACAGAGGGGGACTGGGCAACGAACAATTACTGCAATCCGGGTACCAACTTATGGCCGCGGCCAACCAGGACCCTGTACTCAGCGATGTATTCACATTTTTCAATACCGGTTCGCCACAGTTGTTTTTTGACCTGGATAAAGAGCGGGCCCAAAAACTGGGAATTCCCATCGAAGAAATATCAAGTGCCATAGAAATATACCTGGGATCGGCCTTTGTCAATGATTTTAACCTGCTCGGAAAAACCTTCCGGGTAACGGCCCAGGCCGACGGACAATACAGATACGGTCCCGATGACCTTACCCGTATCCGGGTAAGAAACAAGGACGGCAAGATGGTACCTCTTGGCACCATTGGCGAACTCGAAAATATTTCCGGACCTGCACGGGTACCCCGGTACAACCTCTACCCTGCCCTGGCATTGACCGGAAATGCCACTCCGGGCCACAGTTCCGGAGAAGCCCTCGAAGCCATGGAAAGACTTGCCGCAGAAGTACTGCCCGAAGGTATCGATTACGAGTGGACCGAGATCGCCTATCAACAAAAGGAATCGGGAAACACGGCGATCATTGCTTTTTTACTGGCCGTACTGTTCGTCTTTTTATTGCTGGCCGCCCAATATGAAAGTTGGGTACTCCCGCTTGCCGTGATCCTTATCGTCCCCATGTGTTTGCTCTCTGCTATGTTCGGGGTAGGCATCGTGGGAATGGACAACAATATCCTTACCCAGATCGGGCTGGTGGTATTGGTAGGGCTGGCCAGTAAGAATGCCATCCTTATTGTAGAGTTTGCCAAGCAACTGGAAGATCGTGGTTACAGCCTCGAAGAAGCAGCCAGGGAAGCGGCCAGGTTACGGCTTCGCCCCATACTGATGACGGCATTTGCCTTTATTCTCGGGGTAGTTCCGCTGGTACTGGCATCCGGTGCCGGTGCCGAAATGAGGAGATCGCTGGGTACGGCAGTGTTCAGCGGTATGCTGGGTGTTACTTTCTTCGGGCTTCTCTTCACCCCGGTGTTCTATGTCATATGTAGAAGACTGGCCATTAAAAAAACAAAATCTATCGACGTAAAAGCATAACATGAAGATGACCAATTTTTTGAGAATCGCAAATATCGTCCTGGCGGGGTGGTTCGCCCTGCCCGCACAGGCCCAGGACCCCGTAACCGGCTGGAAATGGCAGGAACCGCCACAGGAAAGTGTAGCACTGTATATAGGTAATGATACCATCACGGAAAATACCGATCCCATAACCGATGTCGAGCCCTGGTGGGAAGCGTTCGGTTATACCACGCTGGACAGCCTCGTGCAAAAGGCCATCCTCAATAATGTGGACCTTAAAATAGCCAGGGCCCGGGTAGAACAGGCCAGGGCTGATAAACAGATCGCACTCGCAGAATTGTTTCCCGCCATCCGTTTTGAACCTTCTTTTGTAAGACAGGAATTTTCGGCAAACCGCCCCAATCCGTTCGGAGGGCAATTAGGCAGGGCCACACTCAATACCTACGAACTGCCCCTCACCCTGTCTTACGAACTGGATGTTTTCGGTAAAAACATCAACAATGTGCAAGCCAGCTCCCTGAGATCAAAGGCAAGCGAGGAAGAACGGAAAAATACCCTGCTTGCCGTTACTGCGGAAGTAGCCCGGAACTATTTCCTGCTCTTGCAACTCGACGCGGAAAATGATCTTCTCGTTCACACGGAAAAGACCCGGCAGGATAACCTGGAGATCACTTCCACCCGTTATGAAGCAGGACTGGTGAGCCAGATCGATGTGTTAAGGGCCAAAACAGAGCTTTCTTCTGTCCAAGTACAGTTAAAGAACAACAGGCAGCTCAGGGCAGAAATAGAACTGATACTGGCCACCCTGGCCGGAGAAGATGCAAGTACTTTTCAAATTCCGCACAGCAAGGTCAGGTACCTGCCGCCTTCTGTGGCATTTGTAGACAAGGACTCGCTTTCCGGCTCCAGGCCTGACCTGAAAGCGGCTAAACTTTTAATGGAAGCTTCAGACAAAAGAGTAAGCAGTCAGTGGAAAGAACTCCTGCCCTCTTTTCGCCTTAACGGTTCCTATGGTTACCTGTCCGGTAATGCCGATAACCTGATCGAGGATAACGGCAGAACATGGATTGCCGGTATATCCGCCTCCCTGCCCATTTTCGAAGGTGGAAGAAAACGCTCGGAAATAAAGCTGAAACGCAGTGAATTACAGGAAGCCCGGGAAAACTATAATAAACTGACCCTGGAATCCTACCGGCAGGTAGAAAATGCCTATGCACAGTTACAGTGGGCACACCGGCAACTCCTGGCCCAACAGGAATTTGTTGCTGCGGCCAGGGATGCTGCCAACCTCACCAACGAACGCTATCGCAAAGGACTGGTAAATTATATTGACGTGGTAGATGCCGAACGGCAGGTACTGGAAGCCGAACGCCTTAGTGTCCAGCTTTTTGCACGGGAACTGACCGGCCGCGTCACACTTATACAGGCCCTGGGCTTATTCCCGGAGCACCTGGAATAGGACGGGCATTCTCCTGTATTTTACCAAACCATTATATATTCGTTTTATTTACAACACAAAACCCCGTAAATGCGGGGTTTTTGTATTTTAGCCCCGCGATAACGAATGTATTGAGGTTTCCCTACCGGAGAACCCAACCCCCATAAAAAGTATTTTCAGTGAAACACTTGATCAAGAACGACCATATTTGCCTGAGCACTTTCAACTATGGCGCCACCATTCAACAGCTGATCGTAAGAGATAAAAATGACAATGATGTCAATGTCGTCCTCGGTTTTGAAAAAGAGGAAGACTATTATAACAATCCCTTTTATATCGGGGCTTCCATTGGCCGCTATGCCGGCCGGATAAGCAAAGGAGGGTTTTCACTGAACGGAGATCATTACGAACTTCATCAGGAAAATGGCGTACACCTGCACGGCGGTAAAAACGGGCTGAACAAGAAGCAGTGGCAACCGGAACACATAGTACAGGATACGGACACTCCTTCCATCACCTATACGGTGACCAGTCCGCATCTCGAAGAAGGCTATCCGGGAAACCTGAAAGTGAGTGTTACCTACAAATTGATCGGCAACAGCCTTAAAATCGTTTATGAGGCGACGACAGACAGAACCACGGTGCTCAACCTCACCAATCATGCTTATTTTAACCTGGAAGGACGAAATTCCGTTTTGGATCACGAGTTAAAACTCAACAGCGAAACCTTTGTTGAACTCGACCGGAAACTGTTACCTACGGGAAATTTTTCACCTGTTAAGGGTACTGCATATGATTTCCTGTCCCCTGAAATCATCGGTACCAAACCCGGATTCTCCGGAATAGATGATGTTTTTGTCCTGAACGGAAAAGGGCCGGCAGCCATATTATACGCTCCGCAAACGGGCATAGAAATGAAGGTCATCACCAACCAGCAGGCCATGGTAATATTTACTCCCGAAGACCTGAGGATCAATAATTTTGTAAACGGTGCGGAATACGAAAACTTTTCGTCCATATGTTTCGAGGCACAAACCTTCCCCGACGCGCCAAATCAGCCGGACTTTCCTTCCGCAGTGCTCCGTCCCGGCGAAGTGTACCGGAACGAAACCGTGCTGGAATTCGGATTGAGGTAACCCGGTGTTTGGTTGAACGGCAAACAGGTACAGGGCATTAAAGTACAATCGCTTACTGCATCTCCGGACACGCCAAAAGAAATTGTATTTTTGTTCATAAGAAAAGTTTTCCTTTTTGAGCGCAAAACAAAAACCGATACCGGAAAAACAAAATACTCCCGACAAAAGTTCCGGGAGAAAATCCGTTACGCCCAATGTGCAAAAAATAAAGAGGGAACAACCTTCTCCCGAAGAACTGGCCGAAAAGATCATTTCCGGTGATGTCGTGGCCCTGAGCCGCGCCATTACCCTGGTGGAAAGTACGCAGCCCAGACATGCCGAAAATGCACAATCGGTCATCGAAAAATGCCTCCCGCATGCCAACCGGTCCGTACGTATCGGTATTACAGGAGTCCCCGGAGTAGGCAAAAGCACATTTATAGAAACCTTCGGAAAACACCTTACGGCTCTCGGCAAAAAAGTGGCAGTACTGGCCGTAGACCCGAGCAGCTCCGTAAGCAGGGGAAGTATCCTGGGCGACAAAACACGCATGGAAGAGCTCGTAAAAGATGAAAACGCATTTATCCGCCCCTCCCCTTCCGGAAATTCTCCCGGCGGAGTAGCGCGGAAAACCCGTGAGACCATCCTGCTTTGTGAAGCCTGTGGTTTCGATATCATTATTATGGAAACGGTAGGTGTAGGCCAGGGGGAAATTGCTGTTCACGGTATGGTAGACTTTTTCCTCCTGCTGAAACTGGCCGGTGCAGGCGACGAACTCCAGGGTATTAAACGCGGAATTATGGAAATGGCCGACGCCATTGTCATCAACAAGGCCGACGGCGACAACGAAAAGGCAGCCCGGAAGGCCAGGGCCGAATTTGCAAGGGCACTTCACCTGTATCCGCCGAAAGAAAACAACTGGACGCCCCGGGTACTCACGGCTTCTGCCACAGAGAACAAGGGGATCACGGAAATCCGCGAATTGATCGAAAAATATGTGGCCCGAAATCAAGAAAGCGGTTATTTCAGTTACAAACGGTCGGAACAGAACAAATACTGGCTGCTTCAGACTATAGAAGACCGGCTGAAAACAAGCTTTTATCAGGATGAAAGAATAAAAAAACAATTGGGCAGAGAGCTTTCCGCCCTCGAAAACAATGAAACCACACCTTTCGCCGCTGCGCGAAAACTGCTGGAATTATGGCACAGATAATACCTTTCCTGTTCCCCTTTTACATGCAGTTTTGATCCATCTCCTGATATTTCAGAAGGAAATCACATATTTTTTTCACATCTTTGCGTGTTAAAAGCGCCCAGAATGACCCCACATCAGGGCTTCTGCCATTATTTAAACGGAAGATGAATTACGAGTTTACCATTATTGTTCCGATCTACAACGAGGAAGACAACCTTGAACGTTTAGAAAAAGAGCTCTCCGGGTATATTTCCAAAACTGCAACAAAGACCAAAGTCCTTTTGATAAACGACGGTTCCGACGACAGAAGCCAGGAACTCATCGAAATCATTTGCCGGCGGAATGCGGCCTTTCATTTTCTGGAATTTGCGGAAAACAGAGGCCTGAGTGCCGCAATAAAAGCCGGGTTTGACCATGTAGACACCCCGTTACTGGGCTATATGGACTCGGACATGCAGACCGCCCCGGAGGATTTTGACCTCTTGCTCGAACATATCGGTGAATACGACCTCGTAACCGGGGTAAGGGCAGACCGGAAGGATTCTTTTGTGAAAAACATGTCTTCCACAATCGCCAATAAGATAAGAAGGGCTTTTACCCATGACGGCATGGACGATACCGGATGTCCCCTCAAAGTCATCAAAACGGAATATGCCAGGCGGATTCCCATGTTCAAGGGGTTGCACCGCTTTTTGCCCGCCATGATACTGTTGCAAAACGGCAGGATCATCCAGATTCCCGTACGGCATTTTCCGAGAACCGCAGGCCAGGCCAAGTTCGGGCTGTGGAACAGGTTGCTGGGACCGCTTACAGACTGTTTCGCTTACCTGTGGATGAAAAAAAAGTATATCAACTACACCATAGCCAAGAAAGGATAAATGCAAAACTGGATCATCTACGCTATTGGATTTCTCGCGCAAATCCTGTTCTCCAGCAGGCTACTGTTACAGTGGATCCTTTCGGAAAAAAGCAAAACGGTACTTACGCCCCGCCTGTTCTGGCAACTCAGCCTGCTGGCTTCATTCCTCCTGTTTATTTACGGGTATCTCAGGCATGACTTTGCCATTATGCTGGGACAGACACTGACGTATTTTATCTATATCCGGAATATACAGATACAGGGAGCATGGCATAAATTTCCAAAGGCTTTCCGTACTTTTTTATGGCTCTTTCCGTTTTTAATTGTGATCTATTATTACAACAACAATAAACTGGATATTCAAAATCTGCTTCAGAATGAAAATATTCCGTTATGGCTGTTGATCATGGGAAGTGTGGCACAGGTCATCTTTACCTTTCGCTTTATCTACCAGTGGATATATTCCGAAAGGAAAAAGGAGTCTTCCCTTCCGGCCGGATTCTGGATACTCAGCCTCATCGGGGCCATCCTTATCCTCGCCTATGCCATTCTCCGGAAAGACCCGGTGCTGATGACAGGCCATCTTTTCGGCAGTATTATTTACATTAGAAACCTGATGATATTAAACAAGCAACATGGTTAAAACTCTGGAACGCTACCCGGTTATTACGCTTTTGCTGGTTTGCCTCGTTATCTTTTTCTGCAACCTCGACGAACTTTATATAAATATCATGGAAGCCCGCAACTTTGTTACGGCAAGGGAAATGCTCTCTGCGAACAACTGGTTGCTCACTACGCTCAACGGGCTCCCCCGCTACGAAAAACCTCCCCTACCTACCTGGCTTACGGCACTTTCCGCAGCCGTTTTCGGGATGAAGAACCTGTTTGCCCTTCGCCTCCCGGCGGCACTGGCAGCCACACTCGGGGTATACATGATGTACAGATTGAATTTTAAAGTACATCAAAACAAAAGATTAAGCCTGTACACCGGGCTTATCCTTGCCACTTCGTTTTACGTTATCTTCTCCGGAAGGAACGGACAATGGGATATATTCACCCACGGGTTCATGATCACTTCCCTATATTTTCTCTACATGCTTTTTCAGGGAGAAAAACCGTGGAAAAATGCATTGCTCGCCGGTATTTTTGCCGGGGCTTCCTTTATGAGTAAAGGGCCGGTTTCATTGTACACCCTGTTTTTACCGTTTGTAATTGCTTATGGTATCGTCTATAAGTACCGTTATTTCCGTAAAAAAATGTTGCCACTTCTTGTGTTTATCATTACGATGGCCGTATCCGGTCTTTGGTGGTATATTTATGTAAGGGTTGCAGATCCGGAATGGTTTGTAGCCATTGCTTCCGAAGAGGCCGCCAACTGGGGGAGTTATAACATCAGACCATTTTACTATTACTGGAGTTTCTTTACGCAAAGCGGCATATGGACCATTCCGGCATTTGCGGGACTGTTATACCCCTATCTTAAAAACCGGGTAAGCGACAAAAAGGCCTACCTGTTTTCCTTCCTCTGGACCATGGGGGCTGTGATATTGCTCTCGGTAATTCCCGAAAAAAAATCGCGCTACCTGCTTCCGGTACTCTTCCCGCTGGCCATGAACACCGCTTTTTACATAGAATATCTTGTAAACAGGTTCGCCTCCCTAAAAAACAGGAAAGAGACCATTCCGGTCTATTTTAATTTCGGTTTAATAGCCTTTATAGGAGTGGCTTTCCCTATTGCCGGGTATATTTTCTTCGGAAAGGAGCTACAGGGGTATTGGATGCCGTTCGTACTGGCTTCGGTATTCCTGTGTGTCATTGGTATCTTTATGTTCCGGTACCTGCTAAAAAAGAACATTCATTATGTGTTTTTACTGACCGTCGGATTTATCATGAGCATTATCCTTTTCGGCTTTCCGCTGGCCAATACCTTCAGCAACGACAATCCCGGTTTTAATAACGTCAACAACCTGGCCCGAAAGACCGAAAAAGAAGGCATAAATGTCTATTCCTATGGCGAACAGGCCCCGGAAATGATCTGGGAATACGGAAAAACGGCCCCGAGGCTGGATGTCGGCACCCCGGCAAAAATCCCGTCTGAAAACAGCTTTGGGGTATTGGTGTCACTTCATGATGAAAAAGAATTTAAACGTATCTTTGCTCCGGATTTCAACATGCGTTTAGCAGATGTTTTTGATATCAACTATACGGCCGGCGAAGACGAAAGGAGTTATAAACAAAGATTGGTAAGCCGGTATTATATTCTAAATAAAAAGTAATGAAAAAATTGAGTAAAACAGAGGTTTTCGGTTACATGTTCCTCATCATCACCTTTGTGAACAGCCTGTATTTCGGATTCACCGATGCCGCACTTTTTAATGAGCATTACGCCCAGGAAGACGGACTGGTAGAAAATGAAACCGCACTTATGCTATTGGCGATCAGCCTGCTTTGCCTGTACCACCTGTTCAAACTCCGGAAATTCAAAAAACCGCTGTGGAAACTGGGAACTCTGGCCTTTGCCGTGCTTTTCTTTTTTGCAGCTGGCGAGGAAATATCCTGGGGACAACGCATCTTCGGAGTGGAATCGAGCGAATTCTTTATGGAAAACAATGCACAGGGAGAAACCAACCTGCACAACCTGGTGGTCGGGGACACCAAAATAAACAAACTCATTTTCAGTCAGTTGCTCATGATCACCATGGTGCTCTACCTGGTGGCCATTCCGCTGCTCTACCGGAAAGTCGGCTGGATCAGAAAACTGGCAGACATGTTTGCCGTACCGATCGTGGAATGGAGGCATACCATTGCTTTTATTGCCTGTACGGTATTGGTAAGCATTATTCCCGCCGACCGGAAATGGGAAGTTTACGAACTGGCTTTCGGGGTGATGTTCTTTCTGATCTTCCTGAGTCCGTTCAACAATCACATTTTTTCAGGGGAAAAGAAAAAAGAAGAGGATTAACGCAGGGGATTGGTGTTCTCCTTAAACAGCTTTCGGGAAACCAGGAGCAGTATCCGGAAAAACAACCATCCGCCAAGCAGCCCGAAGACGATCCCTGTAATAACATCCAACGGGAAATGGACACCCAGGTATATTCTGCTGTACGACACTATCAATGCCCATACCAGTAGAATTAAAGGTAAAAAGCGATAGTATTTCCTGAACAACAGGGAAAAAAGGGTGGCCACGGCAAAAGTACTGGCAGCATGTGCGGAGAAATACCCGAACTTCCCGCCGCATTTCACAATTCGCATTTTATCGATCAGTAACGGGTTATGACAAGGGCGAAGGCGTTCGAAACCGTATTTGAACGTATTGGCCAATTGATCTGTAAATGCTATCATCAGCGCAACTGTTGCCAAAATCAGTATCGTGGGCTTCCATCCGAATTTCCGTATGCACAGGTACAGCAAAACCAGGTACAGGGGGATGGATGCAAACTTATCGGTAACCACCAGCCAGAAACCGTCCCAGCTTTCCGTTCCGAGGGTATTGAGAAACAAAAAGAGTTCCTGATCGTATTCAATGATTTTGTCCAGCATATGTTTCGGTATTCAGGTATTCGCTGATCAGTTAACAGGACACACGTTATTGTTCCTCAAACCTGCTTATTTCCCGGTCATAGAAATCGTTGGCCTGTTGTATCAGGTTACCGGCTTCGGTTTCCAGTTCTTTTTCATCTGCAGGATCAAAGTCTTCCAGCCATTCCACTTCGTCATTGGCCAGGTTGATAATAAATCGGGGATAATCGGTATGCATTATAAAAATTGCATCCGGATAATCGGTATTATCCCCCAGTAAAAATTTCGGAAGTTCCATGTTTTATATTGTCAATTTGTTTTTCCTTTTACACCCAGCCTCATTAATTATCCGCAGCACTCCTGATAAGCTTTTGTGTAAGGTGATTGAACCGGATATACAACAGCACGGCAGAGACGGAAAGCCCCGCCAAAAGTCCTGTCCATATCCCGGCACTCCCCCATTCCGTATGCAGTCCCAGGTAATACGAAACGGGAAATCCTACAATCCAATAAGCCACAAAGGTAATAAATGTGGGGATCTTGACATCCTGTAAGCCCCGCAACGCACCCAGCACCACAACCTGCACACCGTCGGATATCTGGAAAACGGCCGCTACCAGTAATAATTTGGAGGCCGTGGCCATTACCTCGAAATTATCGGCCTGATCGGCTATGTCGTGCTGATCCAGGTATATGGTGGGCAGCCAATCGCGGAAGATCCAGAAACAGAGGGCAAATATCACATCCAGTATAATGGTGAGCAGAAACACGGAAAAGGCAATCCTGCGCAATTCATGAAAATTTCGCAGCCCCTTCTGGTTTCCTACCCTGATCATGGCCGCTACACTAAGTCCGGTAGCCACCATAAAGGTCATACTGGAAAGGTTCAGTGCTATCTGATTTGCCGCCTGGGGGTTTTTGCCCAGCACCCCGCTAAGCCAGATCGCAGCCGTAAATATGGCTACCTCGAAAAGCATTTGCAAGGCCGAAGGAAAGCCCAGATTGACAATCTTCCCGAACACAGCTTTACTGTATTCCCGCAACCTGAACCCCGTGATATAATCGTGGAATTTTTTATTCTGTTTGAAAAGGGCCCAGATAAAAATCACCATAATGATCCGGGATACCAGCGTTCCTACAGCCGCGCCTACAATCCCCATTTTCGGAAAGCCGAAATTACCGAAGATCAACAGGTAATTCAGGCTGATATTTATAATATTGGCCAATACTGTGGCATACATGGGATATTTAGTCTCGGAGAGCCCGTCAGAAAACTGCTTCAGGGCCTGGAACATGATCAGGGGGATCAGCGAAAAGGCCACAAGGTCCAGGTAGGGCATGGCGTACTCTACCACTTCCGCAGGTTGATCCATGATATACATGAGCGGTTTGGCAAACAGGAGAATGCTAAACAATACCAGGCCCAGGCCCGTACACAATATCAGGCCGTGTTTCAAAGCGGCCTTTCCTTTGTCCACATCTCCCGCTCCGTCAGCCTCGGCCACCAAGGGCGTAATGGCCGTGGAAAAACCTATACCCAGTGACATGGCAATAAACACAAAACTGTTTCCCAGCGATACTGCTGCAAGCTCTGCCGTCCCCAACTGCCCTACCATAACATTATCTGCAAAGGCCACAAAGGTGTGTCCCAGCATACCCAGTATAACGGGTAACGACAATTTTAAATTATAGGAAAATTCCCTGGTGTATTGCGTTAACATTTGCTACGGATTGAATGGGCAAAGATAGAAATTTGGACGCTGTAAAACTCCCGAATTTAACAATTAACAATCTTTTCGGGAAGCGCAGTCCGGGGACGGGCCCATAAGGGAAATTCTTCGTCTTTTTGAATCGAAAAAGATCATTTTTTATTCCGGACTGTTTGAAAAAATCCTTTGATCTCCCTGCAAAATCCTTTGATTTTCATTTCAAAGCTATTTGAAAAAATCCTTTGATTTTTCCCAATGGACATCCATTTCAGAAAGTGACATGTCTTTTAGGCTTTTTCGGGAAGCGGTTGCCTGTTCTTCCAGGTACTGAAATCTTTTTATAAACTTTTTGTTTGTTCTTTCCAGTGCATTTTCCGGGTTGATATTGAGGAACCGGGCATAATTTATAATGCTGAAAAGCACATCGCCAAACTCGGCTTCCATCTGGTCGGTATCGCCTTTTTTAACTTCTTCCTGAAATTCCCCGAGTTCCTCCTGCAGTTTTTCCCATACCTGCGACGGTTCTTCCCAATCAAAACCTACACCGGCCACTTTGTCCTGTATCCTGCTGGCTTTTACCAGGGCGGGCAAACTGCGGGGCACTCCTTCCAGGACGCTTTTCTTACCTTCTTTCAGCTTCAGGTTTTCCCAGTTCTTCTTTACATCCTCTTCGTTATCCACCTTTACATCGCTGTAAATATGCGGGTGGCGGGCTATGAGTTTTTCACAGATGGTGTTCGCCACATCACCGATATCAAAATCTTCCGTTTCACTCCCTATTTTCGCGTAAAAAACAATGTGAAGCAATACATCGCCGAGCTCTTTTTTCACTTCTTCCGGGTCATTGTCCAGAATGGCATCTCCCAGCTCGTAAACTTCTTCTATGGTGAGGTGACGAAGGCTTTGCATGGTTTGCTTCCTGTCCCACGGGCACTGTTCCCGGAGTTCGTTCATTATGGTGAGTAGCCTGTCTATGCCCTTCAGTTGTTCTTCCCTGGAATTCATTTGCTTTTTGTTTTACGGTTTTGTTCGCAATGGTGTTTTTGCTTCTGCGATATTAGAGATATAAGCCGAATATTAAAAATATTCCAACAAAAAAACTCCCTTTCCGGGAGTTTTTATACTATCTGACAGAGCAAAATTATCTGTTTTTTTATGCTTTAGCCGATGTCCTCTCCTTTTTTCTCTTCATCTCCTTCCTTACCTTCGGTTTCGGAGGTTTCTTCTTCAAAATCGTCAAGCCCCTTGGAAATCAATAAATTGTACCACTGGATGATCTTTTTGATATCTCCCGGGTACACCCTGTCCTCATCATAGTCCGGGAGGACCTCAAAGAAATATTCTTCCAGCTTCACCTTCTCTTCCTTATGACTTACGGAAGTTTCTCCTCCGTTTTCCTTTTCCTTGATCTTCCTCAAAACTTCGCGAAGCGGAATTTCTTCTTTAAGGGTGTAGATGGCAATTTCGGAAAGGAGGCTCACATTATTCCGCAACCCCACTGTTATACGTTTACCGTCTATGAGGGATTCCGCAACAAAACCGCTCCTGGTCTGTGCTTTTAATTCGTACAATCCGGGTTTACCGGAAATGGCCAGTATCTTGTCTAAACTCATATATAAAAGTTTATAGTTTATGGTTTATAGTTTCTCGTTTTTGGTCTATAGCTTCTGGTTTTGATTTTCACCATGTCCGGTTCCCGGGCGGAGCCGTGAGATCAGCGCGCTTTTTTGGCTTCGGGAAAGCGCATCTTGTAGTCTACATCGATCTTTCCCTTGGAAATATTGGTCAGTTTGCCTTTGAGAAGCCGTTTTTTCAGTGCCGAAAGTTTATCGGTAAACAGTACACCTTCGATATGATCATATTCATGCTGAATGACTCTGGCAATCAATCCGTCGTATTCCTCGACATGTTTAACAAAATCCTTGTCGTAATACTCGATCTTTATTGTTTCTTCCCTGGAAACATCTTCCCGGATATTGGGAATGCTGAGACATCCTTCGTTAAAGGCCCATTCTTCACCGGTCTCTTCCAGTATCTTCGCATTGATAAACACTTTTTTGAAATTGCGCAGTTGTTCCTGTTCTTCCGCATCCAGCTCTTCATCTTCTGCAAAAGGGCTGGTATCAATAACAAAAAGCCGGACGGGCAGCCCTACCTGGGGTGCGGCCAATCCTACACCATAGGCATTATACATGGTTTCGAACATATTTGCTATCAACTCCTGAAGGTCCGGGTAATTTTCATCTATTTCCCTGGTTTTCCTTCTCAAAACTGGGTCGCCATAGGCAACAATAGGTAATATCATCTTAATACAATTCTTTTAACAAATTACTTTGGTTCAGCTACCGGTACAGATATGACTGTAATATGATCGTAGCACTGATCTCGTCTATCAGCTCCTTGTTCCTGCGCTGCTTTTTTTTCAGACCGCTGTCGATCATGGTCTGGAAAGCCATTTTGGAAGTAAACCGTTCGTCAACACGTTCTACGGGTATATCAGGTAATTGTTTACTCACTTTTTCCAGGAACACCCGGATATATTTTTCGCTTTCCGAGGCCTCGTTGCTGTACCGTTTGGGTTCTCCTACAATGATGCGTTCTACACTTTCCTTCCGGGTATACTCCTTCAGGAAATCCATAAGTTCGGGGGTAGGCACTGTTGCAAGCCCCGACGCAATGATCTGTAATTCATCTGTTACGGCTATCCCTGTGCGCTTTGTTCCGTAATCTATGGCCAGTATTCTACCCATCCGATTTTTTGGCAAATTTAAGATTTAAATTGTTATAACTATAAAATAGCCGGGTATATTCAATTATAAGCCTTTATATTTGCCCTGATGCCGGGGTACTTATACAACATATTCCGGTTCCGGAATACATATAAAAACAAATAAAATCATTACATATTATATGGAAAAATTACGTGAGATCATAGAAAATGCCTGGGATAACAGGGACTTACTGAAAGAACAAAATACACAGAACACCATACGGGAGGTCGTCGGGTTATTGGACGAAGGCAAACTGAGGGTAGCCGAACCTGCGGATAACGGCTGGCAGGTCAACGAATGGGTAAAAAAAGCAGTAGTATTATACTTTCCCATACAAAAAATGGAAACTATTGAAGCGGGACCGCTGGAATTCCACGACAAGATCCCTTTAAAAAAGGGGTATGCTGCCAAAGGTATTCGTGTAGTCCCCCATGCCATTGCCCGTCATGGCGCATACGTTTCCGGCGGAGTGATCATGATGCCCAGTTATGTAAACATCGGGGCCTATGTCGATGAGGGAACGATGGTGGATACCTGGGCTACGGTAGGAAGCTGTGCCCAGATAGGAAAACACGTGCACCTCAGCGGTGGTGTTGGTATTGGCGGTGTACTCGAACCCTTACAGGCCGCCCCCGTTATTATAGAAGATAATGCCTTTATCGGTTCGCGATGCATTGTAGTGGAAGGCGTACGTGTGGAAAAAGAAGCGGTACTGGGTGCCAATGTAGTCCTTACGGCTTCTACAAAAATTATTGATGTGACGGGAAGCGAACCCGTGGAAAGCAAGGGACTTGTCCCCGCCAGATCGGTAGTGATACCGGGAAGTTACACCAAAAAATTTGCTGCCGGTGAATACCAGGTACCCTGTGCCCTTATTATCGGTAAACGAAAGGCTTCTACAGACCTGAAGACTTCGCTTAACGATGCACTGCGTGAATATGACGTAGCTGTTTAAAACACATAGCGTTATTCTATAAAAAGAAAACCGCCTGCATTGAACATGCAAGCGGTTTTTTTATATATAAGAGAAGCTGTCTTTTTTATTTTTCTGCTTCTGTTTCTTCCTCTTTCTTCTTCAGTACATTTTCCCCTTTGTTCTTTAAAGTATCGAACATGATAGGTGTAGCTATAAATACGGAAGAATACGTTCCGACGATCACCCCTACGATCAATGCGAACATAAATCCGCGGATGGACTCTCCACCAAAGATAAAAATGGCAAGAAGCACCACCAATGTGGTAAGTGAGGTGTTCAGCGTACGGCTCAGGGTACTGTTTATGGCCAGGTTAATATTTTGCCCGGCTTTCCAGCCCCTCTCGGAAGTGATCTCCCGGATACGGTCAAACACTACCACCGTATCGTTCAGGGAATAACCGATAACCGTAAGTATGGCGGCAATAAATGCCTGGTCGATCTCCATATTGAACGGCATGAACTTGTAAGTCAGCGAGAATACCCCGAGTACAATAAGCACGTCGTGGAAAACGGCTGCAACAGCCCCTATAGAGAACTGCCATTTGCGGAAACGCAATAAAATGTACAGGAACACTACAATAAGTGAGCCTACAATGGCCCATATGGCATTTCGTTTTATATCATCTGCAATAGTAGGACCTACTTTAACAGACTGCATAATACCGTATTGCTTGGAGTCCCCTCCGCTTACAAATTCAGATTCCGACAATCCTTCCGGAAGGTGTTTTTGCAGGGTGGTATAAAGAATATCCTGAATTTCTCTATCGATTTCAGTACCTTCTTCGTCCACCTTGTATTTGGTTGTTACTTTTACCTGATTGGCAGCCCCGAAAGTTTTTACCTCCACACTTCCCAGTCCGTCATTGAGTTCAGTAGCCAGTTCGGTAGGGTTCACAGGATGTTCAAAGCGTATCTGATAGGAGCGTCCGCCCACAAAATCCACACCCTGATTCAGTCCTTGAGTAAACAGGGAGCCCACTGCCACAATCAGTATGACCCCGGAAATGGTATAGGACATTTTCCGTTTAGCGAGAAAATCAATATTGACATTCCGGAACAGATTTTTGGTGATCCCGGTAGCGAACTGCAGGGATTTTTTCCTTCCGATATACCAGTCAACCAGCAACCTTGTAATAAAGATAGCGGTAAACAGGGAGGTAGCAATACCTATCATCAATGTCGTTGCGAATCCCTGGATGGGGCCCGTACCGAAAATGAACAGGATAAGTGCTGTAAGTCCCGTAGTGATATTGGCATCGAGGATAGAGGACAGTGCATTGCCAAAACCGTCGGCAACGGCCTGCATTTGTCCTTTTCCTTTCGAAAGTTCTTCTTTGATCCTTTCGAAAATCAGTACATTGGCATCTACAGACATACCGATGGTCAGTACAATACCTGCTATACCGGGAAGGGTCAATACCGCTCCCAGACCTGCCAGTACGCCAAAGATGAGAACAATATTAAATATAAGGGCAACATCGGCAAACCATCCTGCACGGCCGTAGTAGAACAACATCCACAACAGCACCAGCACCATGGCAATGATAAACGACATCATACCGCTGTTTATGGCTTCCTGTCCCAGTGAAGGCCCTACAACCTCACTTTGTATAATATCTGCCGAAGCCGGCAGTTTACCTGCACGGAGAACATTGGCAAGGTCTATCGCCTCATTAAGTGTAAATTGCCCGGTAATTTCAGAATTACCACCGGAAATAGGTCCGCTGGTTACACCGGGAGCAGAGTACACGATATTATCCAGTACAATAGCTATAAAATTTCCTTCGCGATAGGCTTTCCCGGTAAGTTCTTCCCATATCTTGGCACCCTTACCGTCCATCTGCATGGAAACGGCAGGGTTTCCTCTCTGGTCATAAGTCTGTTGCGCATCTACCACAACTCCGCCACTCAGCGGGGGTTGATCTTCCCTGTTGGATTTCAGGGCATAAAGGTCAATCACCTCCTCGTTAGCGCCCGGTTTGCTCCAGGCAAACCTTGCATTCTGTAATTCGGCGGGAAGCAATTGCTTTATTTCACGCATATTCAGGTATGCATTTACCTGAGCGGTATCCTTGGTAGCAAAACTCATCAATACCGGACCGCCCTGTGCCCCAGGGGCTACGGCCAGGTCGAACAACGGATTGGCCTGCCCTACAGACTCCAGTGAATCCTGTTCCGCATCGGCCAGAAGCGAGTCGATCTCAGAAGCGTCTTCCTGTTGCGGTTCTTCCTGTTTTGAAGAAGTTTTTACAATGGTTCTCAACCTTTCGTTCACCTGCATCAGGTACTGCATGACCTCTTCATTCTTGAAAGTCTCCCAGAACTCCAGCTGGGCGGTACTTTGCAACAGTCTTTTCACCCGGTTTATATCCTTGGCTCCGGGAAGTTCCACAAGAATACGCCCGGTAGTCCCGAGTCGTTGTATATTGGGCTGGGTAACACCAAAACGGTCTATACGCTTGCGGAGTACTTCAAAAGCAGACACGATGGACTCATCCACTTTCCTGCGGATAACGGGTTTCACCTCGTTATCGGACATCTGGAAATTGATCTCTTCACTGAGTATTTTATTGGCAAAGATGTCCGGAGAAGCCAGTTTTGCATCTCCTTTTATCGCTTCGAATTCCTGGAAGAAAAGGTCCACATAGGGCTTATCACTGTTTTTGGACGCTTTGTCCGCATTGGCCAGAGCCTTGTTAAACACAGGATCTTTGGAATTGTTGGCCAATCCTTTTAAAATATCTTTTACCGATATCTCCAGGATAACGTTTATTCCTCCTTTAAGGTCCAGTCCTTTGTTGAGTTCTTTATCTTTTGCCTCATTATAGGTAAAACTCGCAACCCCGACATCAAAAACCGTCTCATTGCCTATAGAATCCAGGTACCTGGTTTCTTCCACCTCCCTTTTTACTACATAGCCTTCCGTGCTTTCGGGAATTTTGTTAATTGCAAATGTTTCAGCTTTATCTTCTACCTTATTCGTAATAAAAGTGAAGGATAACTGATAAATACTTACAATTCCAAATAAAATAGCAAAAAGCTTGATAAGTCCCTTGTTTTGCATTCTTATTCTTATTAATTAATCATTTTTTAGAAACGAGCAAATATATAATTTACAACAGGATTAAACAATTTATTTCCCCGTTTTATTCCCTTAGTATTTCGGAAACAGGAACTTACATATATCTATCTGTAAATCAGAATACATAACGCCTTTATCGAAATAATTGCGGGACAAAAAAGAAGCTGCGTAAAACATTCCTTTTCGTCTGTCAGGGTTTTACGCAGCTCCTCGCTTAAAAGTATCGTATCACTATTTACAACAGGGCATTCACTTTTTTGACACCTTCGGCGCTTTCCCGTAATTTTGTTTTTTCGGCCTCGTCAAGTTCTATTTCCACGATCTTTTCTATACCGTTTTTACCGAGAATAACAGGAACACCGATACAGATATCGTTCAGTCCGAACTCACCGTCGAGCAGTGCCGAACAGGGGAACATTTTTTTCTGGTCGCACGCTATGGCCTGAACCAATGCAGAAACAGCGGCGCCGGGGGCATACCATGCGCTGGTTCCCAGTAATTTGGTGAGGGTTGCACCTCCTACCTTGGTATCTTCCGCCACCTGGTTCAGTCGCTCTTTGCTCAGAAACTTGTTTACGGGAACACTGTTCCGTACCGCCAGCCTTGTCAAAGGCACCATTCCGGTATCGCTGTGCCCTCCTATCACCATACCGTCCACATCGGAGGCCGGGCATTCCAGGGCTTCGCTTAACCTGTATTTAAAGCGGGCACTGTCAAGCGCACCTCCCATACCTATAATACGGTTTTTGGGCAGCCCGGTGGCTTTATGCGTAAGGTAGGTCATCGTATCCATCGGGTTACTTACCACGATGACGATCACATTGGGAGATTGTTCGATAAGGCTGGACACCACGTCCTTCACAATCCCGGCATTAATACCGATAAGTTCTTCCCTTGTCATCCCCGGTTTTCGCGGGATACCACTGGTTATTACGGCAATATCACTACCGGCTGTTTTGGAATAATCGTTGGTGGACCCTGCGATTTTGGTATCAAATCCGTTTAACGATGCGGTTTGCATTAAATCCATTGCCTTTCCTTCGGCAACGCCTTCCTTGATGTCCAGCAAAACTACTTCTGAAGCAAAATTTTTAATGGCAATGTACTCTGCGCAACTGGCACCAACGGCTCCGGCGCCAACTATTGTAACTTTCATATGATAATTATTTATTTTGAATATTTTTTCAGTATGACAAATTTAGTCATTTTAGCACGAAATGAAGGCATTAAGCCGCATGCTTCTTACTGACCGGAACATGTTTTTGTGAAGAAAGGGAAACTTCATTCCCCTATTGTTATAAAAACAAAGGCATCCTTTAACCGGGATGCCTTTGATGACCTTCTGACAATTTATGCATCTATATTGGCATAAACCGCATTTTTCTCTATAAAGTCTCTTCGCGGCGGTACTTCATCCCCCATAAGCATGGAGAATATACGATCCGCTTCACTGCCATTATCTATGGTTACCTGCCGCAGTGTCCTGAACTCCGGGTTCATTGTGGTATCCCATAACTGCTCGGCGTTCATTTCCCCGAGGCCTTTGTAACGTTGTAAACCGGCACCTGATCCGTATTCTTCAAGCAGTCTGTCCCTTTCTTTGTCACTCCAGGCATAACTCTTCTTGCTTCCTTTTTTCACCAGATACAGGGGTGGTGTAGCAATATATACGTGACCGTTCTCTATAAGTTCCTTCATATAACGGAAGAAGAACGTAAGGATAAGGGTAGCGATATGACTTCCGTCCACATCGGCATCACACATGATAACCACCTTGTGATAGCGCAGCTTTTCAATATTCAGTGCTTTGCTGTCTTCTTCGGTACCCACGGTTACCCCAAGGGCAGTAAAAATATTCCTTATCTCTTCGTTTTCAAAGACCTTGTGATGCATGGCTTTCTCTACATTGAGTATCTTACCACGCAAGGGCAGTATCGCCTGGAAATTCCGGTCTCTCCCCTGTTTGGCCGTACCTCCTGCAGAGTCCCCCTCTACCAGGAACACCTCGCATTTTTCCGGATCCTGTTCGGAACAGTCCGAAAGTTTTCCCGGGAGTCCGCTGCCCCCCATCGGGGTTTTCCGTTGCACCATTTCACGCGCTTTTCTTGCTGCGTGTCTTGCCTGAGCGGCCAAGATAACTTTCTGAACGATGGTCTTGGCATCATTAGGATGCTCTTCGAGATAATTTTCCAGCATTTCGGACACGGCCTGCGAAACTGCCGCAGTAACTTCCCTGTTCCCTAATTTGGTTTTGGTCTGCCCCTCAAATTGCGGTTCTGCCACCTTTACGGACACAATTGCCGTCAGTCCTTCCCGGAAGTCATCTCCCGCAATCTCAAACTTCAGTTTGTCGAGCATCCCGGAAGCATCCGCATATTTCTTCAATGTTGTGGTGAGGCCTCTCCGGAATCCGGCAAGGTGTGTTCCTCCCTCATGAGTATTGATATTGTTTACATAAGAATGCAAATTCTCATTAAAAGATGTATTGTACACCATCGCTACCTCCACGGGGATATCGTTTTTCTCCCCTTCCATGGAGATAACATCCCCTATGATAGGTTCGCGGGTACCATCCAGGAAACGGATAAATTCCTTGAGCCCTTCTTCGGAATGAAAGACCTCGTTTTCGAACTCGCCTTCCTCGTTCTTATGCCTTCTGTCAGTAAGTGTAATGGTGATACCTTTGTTCAGGAATGCCAGTTCCCGCATTCTGCTGGCCAGGGTATCATAGCTGTACTCTATGGTCTGCTGAAAGATGGTGGCATCCGGTCTAAACGTTATTATGGTACCCGACTTATCGGTTTCCCCGACTGCTTTTACCGGATAAACGGTCTTTCCCTTCTCGTATTCCTGCTCCCATACTTTACCGTCACGGTACACCGTGGCTTTGAGGTTATCGGAAAGGGCGTTTACCACAGAGACCCCGACACCGTGCAGTCCGCCAGATACTTTATAGGAATCCTTGTCAAATTTACCTCCGGCCCCGATCTTGGTCATTACCACCTCCAGGGCGGAGACCCCTTCTTTTTTATGTATATCCACCGGTATCCCCCGGCCGTTGTCTTCAACGGTAACGGAATTGTCTTCGTTTATAATAACGGATATGACATCGCAATGCCCGGCCAGTGCCTCATCAATGGAGTTATCCACAACTTCATAAACCAGGTGATGCAGCCCTCTTACTCCGACGTCGCCAATATACATGGAGGGGCGCATACGTACGTGCTCCATTCCTTCCAGCGCCTGAATGCTGTCTGCAGAATATTGCTTTTTATCAATTGCTTCGCTCATAGATTAAATCTGTTTTTTTTAGCATTCGCCAAGCCTGCTTTTCCGGAGTTTCAACACTTCCGGAAAGGCTATGCAAAGACGAACGGACAAATATAGTAAAATACCCAGAGAATAAAAGCAAACCCACTGCCCACAACCTTCAAGTTATACACATTTTATCAACGTTTGGCCGGGATTTTGCCCCGGTCGGTTTTAAACCGGTGTGTGTAGTCCTGTTTTGGCAATTTCAGAAGGGAAATGCCGTTACTATAACGGTAACTTTTTATCTTTCGCCAAAAATCCGGGTACGTGTTTTGCCCGCAAAAGATATCTCATGTTTTTATATACGATGATGGGCTGGCTCGGGGCCGTCATATTTATAGTTGCTTACTTTCTGTTGAGCATGAAATATATTTCTGCCGACAGGCCGCTGTACCACTCCCTGAATGCTGCGGGAGGCATTTGTCTCGTAATAAATGCCCTGCACCTCAGCGACCTCCCCAATGTGGTGGTAAATACGGTATGGACCATCATCGCCGTCCTGGCGGTATATCGCATATACCGGAACATCTCCGGATAAACCCGAACAGTTCAGGTTTTTCTAAAAAGTGACAGGGCGTGCCTCACATAAATATCCACCTGCTTTTCATAGGCTTTTTCCTTTGCGGTAAACATTCCGAGGTAGTAATAAGCCCCGTCCACCAGGGCAAAGATGATCTCGGTCAGCTCTTCCAGGTTGTCATTACTGATAACACCGTTAGCCCTGGCCTCCTTTAGTTTGTCTAGCAATACCTCGTGCAGCGCCTCCAGGTATCTCCGGAAACTTTCATTAAAATTCCTTTTGCGATAGATCAGGGCATAACAACTGTAAAACACCCCGTCGTCAAAATAGCGGTTCCATTTCCTCGAAAAAAGGTTTTCCACGAGGCTCTCCAACCTCTCCCAACTGTCAATGCTGCCGTTTTCCCTTGAAGTGATAATATTGAGGTGGCGCTCCAGGATATAGTCATTGAGTCCCATAAGAAGGTCGTCCCTAGTCTTGAAATAATGCATAACGAGCCCGTTACTGATCCCCATTTCATCGGCAACCTTGGCTATGGAAGTATTTTCCAGTCCGATTTTCTTGGCTACCCTGTAAAAGGATTTGATAATCTCTTTCTGACGCACATCGGTCAAACGCTTTCTCCCCATGAAAGTAATTTTTAACAAAAATAACATTTTGCACCACATAAAACCGGTTCGCGATACACATAACAAAAACAAAACATTAGAATAATATTTTTTTAACTGAACATTCGTTCAATTTATTAATTCCGAACATACCTTTGTCCAAACACTTTAAAACACATCTTAAAACCTTGATTTAAAACCATAAAACCAAACACAAATATGCCATATTGCTATCATAAATTGAATGAACATTCAATAAATTTATTATTTTTGTTAAAACTATCAACCAAACCAAAAATGAAAATCTGCAAGTATTTCACAGCCGTTCTGACCGTGTATTTCCTTTGTCTTCCGACCACCGCCGGAAGCAGACACATCACCGACCCCGACCCCTCCCCCGGGAAAACGAAGAAAGTGGTTTTTATAATCGTGGACGGGCTCTCTGCCGACATGATCGAAAACAACCCTACCCCAAACCTGGATGCCATTGCAAACCACGGCGGATACACCCGTGCCTATGTAGGCGGAAAAAAAGGCGGGTATTCCGAAACCCCGACCATTTCTGCCGTAGGATACAACAGCCTGCTTACCGGAACATGGGTTAACAAACACAACGTATGGGGAAACAGCATAAAGGCCCCCAATTACAATTACCCTACCATCTACAGACTCTTAAAGACGCACTATCCGGATAAAAAAACCGCCATTTTCTCTACCTGGCTGGACAACCGCACCAAGCTGATTGGGGAAGGCCTGCCCGAAACCGGGAACATTCATGTTGACTATGCTTATGACGGTTTTGAACTGGATACGGTACAGTTTCCCCACGATCCCGAAAGAAAGTTCATCCGGGACATTGATGAAAAAGTAGCCACCGAAGCCGCCCGGTATATCGGTGAAGAAGGACCGGACCTTTCCTGGGTGTACCTGGAATACACCGATGACATAGGACATAAATACGGCGACAGCCCGCAACTTACAAAAGCCATAGCTTTTGAAGATAAACTCGTCGGCATGATCTGGCAGGCCATTCAGAAAAGGGAGAAAAACCGCGATGAGGAATGGCTTTTTATTATCACCACCGATCACGGGAGAACAAAGGAAACCGGGCATCATCACGGCGGGCAGTCCGAAAGGGAACGAAGCACGTGGATCGTGACCAACACCCCGCAGACCAACACCTATTTCAGGCAGGAAACCCCGGCCATTGTAGACATCCTCCCCACCATGACCGGTTTTCTCGACATAAAACTCCCCGAAGCACAAGCCTATGAACTCGACGGGGTTTCACTGATCGGTAAGGTGGACGCTATCGGTTTACAGGCAAAAATCCGAAACAACCAGCTGTCCGTTACCTGGAAAAGTACCGGGAAAGACAGCAACAAAACTGCCAAAATATGGGTCGCCGACACCAACAACTACAAGACGGGCGGACAAGACCAATACCGGATGCTCGGTAAAGTTCCGGTTAAAGCGGAAACCTTTACACACAAACTGGACAACCCGGGCCACTTCCACAAGATCGTCCTGGAAACTCCGGGAAGCACCTTGAACACATGGATTACAACGGTTAAATAGATCCACTCGTAAAGACACACGGCCGTGTGTCTCATCACAGAGAAATAAACTACGAATCAAAAACTGACTATTATGATGAAACACTGCTTAATTATCGTATTGTTATCGATAACACCCAAACTTTTTGCTCAGCATGAAGTTTCGGGAAAAGTTACCGATACCAATGGCATACCGCTGGGAGGTGTAAATATCTCCGTTGCGGGAAGTTCCCGCGGAACCGTAGCCGATTTCGACGGGCTTTTTACCATAGCCACCGAATCCCCGAAGGACAGCCTTACTTTTTCCTATATCGGGTTTAAAACGCTGACTGTTCCCCTTGCAGGAAAAAAAAGCCTGGAAGTCACACTTACCGAAGACACCCAACAACTGGGAGAAGTTGTGGTGACCGCCCTCGGCATTAAAAAGGAAACCAGGGCCCTGGGCTATGCCGTGCAGGAAGTACAGGGCGAAGCCCTGGAAAAAGCCAAGGAGCCCAACTTTATAAGTGCCCTTAGCGGTAAGGTGGCCGGACTCAACATCAAGAATTCCACAGACCTCTTTCAAAATCCCGAGATCAGCCTCAGGGGGGAAAGTCCGCTCCTGGTCATTGACGGTATTCCCGACCGTACGGCCGACCTCTGGAAAATCAATGCCGACGATATTGAAAACATAAGTGTACTGAAAGGGGCCACAGCTTCCGCACTTTACGGTTCGGTAGGCCGTAACGGCGCCATTATGATCACCACCAAAAAGGGAAAGGAAGGTAAGCTTACGGTGACCTTTAATAACTCTACCATGTTTCAGCCGTCCTTTATAAAAGTTCCGGAAGTGCAGACCACCTACGGTAACGGCAACAACGGCATCTATTCCTATATTGACGGTAGCGGCGGCGGAACAGAAGGCGGTGGATGGATATGGGGCCCGAAATTAGACCAGACCGATCCTTCAACTCCAAGCGGATATGTAGAAATTCCGCAGTACAACAGCCCGATCGACCCGGAAACCGGTGAATTAACCCCGCTGCCCTGGGTATCCAGGGGAAAGGACAATATCGATAATTTCTTCAGGACCGGACTCGTACAAACCAACAACCTGAGTGTGGGATGGGGAAATAACAAGGCCAATTACCGCATCTCCCTTTCAAATGTATACCAGAAAGGAATTGTTCCCAATACCGATCTGAACAATACTTCATTCCAGGTGGGCGGTTCATTGACTCCCTCGGAAAAAGTCAAGATCAATGCCTCACTTACCTACAACAAACAATTCACCGATAACTTCCCGGAAATCGGTTATGGCCCTACCAATTACCTTTACAACCTTATACTCTGGACCGGGACCGATGTAGATATCAGGGACCTCAGAAATTACTGGAAAGAAGGACAGGAAGGGTATCAGCAAAGACATTTTAACACCTCGTGGTACAACAATCCTTATTTTCAGGCTTACGAATACCTCCAGGGCTATGACAAGGACAATGTTTTCGGAAATGTTGCCTTCGAGTATAACCTCACTCCCGAACTTACCCTGAAAGGAAGAAGCGGTGTCAACGTATATGCGCTTGGCAGGACATACAAGGAACCCAAAAGCTATCTGGGATACAGCAACAAATCAAGAGGGAATTTCTCCCTGTCCAATACCAATTATTTTGATATCACTACTGATCTGGGAATATACTATGAGAGTGATCTCTCCGATAATTTTTCCATTTCAGGACAAGTGGCCTATGCAGATTATTACAGAAAGCAAACATATCATTACACCTCTACCGACGGGTTGAATGTGCCCGGTTTCTACAATCTCGACAATAATGCAGGGGCTACGCTCACGGGAAGAAACCAGGAAGAGAAAGAAGCTATCCACAGCGTTTACGGTTATGTCGACCTGGAATTTTACAACGCTTTTTACCTGTCACTTACCGGGCGGAATGACTGGATTTCCACCCTTTCCGAAGGCAATAACTCCTTTTTCTACCCCTCGGTATCCGGTTCTGTAGTCATTTCCAGCCTGGCGGATATGCCTTCCTGGTTGTCTTTTGCCAAGATCAGGGGGTCCTGGTCACGCGTTTCCGAAGGGAAAATAAGAACGTATTCCGGTGATTCCTATCCGTACAGATACATCCAGGCCTATGAAAACGGGACCACCTGGGGAGGCGTACCTTCAGTTCGCTTCGGGAACACACTAAACGACGCCGAATTAAAACCGGAAACTTCCGACACCTGGGAAATAGGCACGGACCTCCGCTTTTTTCAAAATCGCTTAAACCTGGATGTAGCCTACTACCAGACCAGGGATTACAACAATCTCGATTACATTCCCCTGTCCGATGCTTCCGGTTACGCCTCCCTGTTGCTCAACGGTAATATATTCAAACGCAAGGGCATCGAATTCACTATCAATGCCACGCCTGTAAAAGGGGAAAATTTCAGCTGGAATACACAGCTGAATTTTAGCCGGTACCGTAAGTATATCGATGAAATATACGGAGACAAAGAGTATACGGAAAACCGTCTCAAAGAAGGTGACCGTGTTGATAAGATCAATAACGCTTCTGTTTACCAGACAGACGGGCAGGGGAATATTATTTTCGAAAACGGCTTTCCGGTCAGTGATCCTTACGGTCGCTTTATCGGGTACAGCGAACCCGACTGGACTTATGGCGTTACCAATACCTTCACCTATAAAAACCTGTCGCTTTCAGTTCTCCTGGACGGGCGGATAGGCGGACTCATGTACTCCACTACCAACCAAAAGATGTGGTGGGGAGGCACCTCGCCCGGCACTGTCAATCAATACAGGGACGATGCCAATAACGGGGAAAGCACATATATAGGCAATGGCGTTAAGGTGATAAGCGGTGAGGTGGAATACGATACCAACGGGAACATTATCAGCGATACACGCGAATATGCGCCGAATGATGTACCGGTAAATTACATCTCTTTTATGCAGACCACCAGCAACGGCCATAACAAGAATTATCACTATTACAGACAGACCTTTATAAAACTCCGCGAACTTACCCTCACCTATAATCTCCCCGACAGTTTTATTAAAAAGACACCGTTAAATGCCATGAGCGTTTCGCTTATAGGTAGAAATCTGTGGGTTTCTTCCAAAATCCCGAATGTAGACCCCGATCCGGGGAGTGACAACCTTCAGGCTCCTTCCACGCGAAGCATCGGGTTTAACCTGAACCTTAAATTTTAAATGTAACCGGAAAACAAAACATCATGAAAAATAAACACACTGTTCTCATTCTCTTGCTCACCGTTTTTATCAGCGGCTGCAGCAAAATAGACCAGCTCCAGGACGATCCCAACCGGACCACAGAAGTAACTCCGGAACTGTTACTCACCAACATCGAGATAAGCGCATTCAACAACGTCGGCACTTCGGCTGCGCTGGCATGCAGGCATTTGGCCTATACCGACGGGGTCAATTCCGATCAGTACTACAACTGGCAAAGATCCGGGTTTGGGAACTACGACTACCTGAAGCAGGTAAGCAAAATGGTAGAAGAGGCAGAGAACAACGAACTTCGCATATATACTTCCCTGGCCCGGTTTTTTAACTCCTATTTTATTATCGGGTTAACACAGACCTTCGGTGATATTCCCTATTCCGAAGCGATCCGGGCTACCGAAAGCACTTTTTCACCGGTTTACGACACGCAGGAAGACATCTACCTCGCTGTACTGAACGACCTGAAATCCGCCTCGGACGAACTGACCGAAAGTGAAGAAAGCATCCTCGGGGACATTATTTACGACGGAAATGTACTGCAATGGCGAAAACTTATAAATTCCTATTACCTGAGAGTGCTTCTGAGCCTTTCTGCCAAGACCGGGAATGACCAACTGGATGTGGTTAACCGCTTCAGGGAAATTGTAAGTAATCCGTCACGGTACCCGCTTATGGATTCAAATGCCGATAACGGAGCTTTGCTCTTTCACAATATCGAAACGAACCGCTACCCGCTATTTCAGAATAATGGTTTACAGACCGCCTTCTATATGGAAAAAACCTTCGTAGACCGTTTAAAAGAAACAGAAGATCCCAGGTTATTCTCTTTTGCGGAAATTACACCGAACGCCAAAAAACAGGGATTGGCAGAAGACGATTTCAATGCATACGAAGGCCTGCGGGGAAGCGCCCCCCTGGATGAAAACGTGCAGGTAACCGTGGCAGGTGATGCATCGAGGATCGCTTCCCGTTACTATGACGACCCGGAAAATGAACCGGGCCTGCTGATGAGTTACGCCGAATTACAGTTTATTCTTGCGGAAGCTGCTTCCCGCGGGTGGATAAACGGAAATACGGATGAATTTTATACGGAAGGGATAAAGGCATCCATGGAATTTTACGGCATTCCCGAAGCGGATATCAATGCTTACCTGGAAAAACCGGGAGCACAATTAGACCCGCAAAACGAAATAGAAAGTATCCTTATACAAAAACACATTGCTATGTTTATGAATACGGGATGGCAGATCTTTTACGAACAACGCCGCACCGGATATCCTGAATTTGACGTTTCCGGCGGTGGCGTCCTTAACAACGGCAGGGTCCCGAAACGATGGATGTACCCTTCCAAGGAACAGACCCAGAACCCGCAAAATCTGGAAGCGGCCATTAAACGCCAATATCCCGAAGGTGACGACATCAATGCAGAAATGTGGTTACTCCTCGAAGAATAACGGAACAGCAGTCAAACCAAAGTAGACAAACAGCCCTCATTTCCCGTAGTCCGGTGGGAATGGGGGCTCTTATTTGACTTCCATTTTATCTTCCAGATACATTACCCGGAAGGGAACAACATTGATTGCCCTGTTCTTTAACAGCAACATCAGGTCATCGCTCAGAAAACTCCACTCCTCTTCCGAATAGAGCACCTCCGGATTCTTTTCAAGGAATATATCAATTGTAGGAGTATAACCGACATGGTCGTCCAGGCTGGTCTGTATCCCGTTCTTTACCTCAACATTCACTATAGCATCCCCGAAGTGGTTCTTACACAGTATAATGATATCCTGCCGGGTCACCACACGCTGGTTGGAAACGATATTCTCCCGGTAGGCATAGATCTTATCGGAATTGGTCAGTTCGTTCCGCCCGCCCTGCGTTGTGGATAACAGCATAATGCTGTCCTTCTCAAAATCTGCTCCGCGGTGTGCCTGAAGCCTTGAAAACGTGTTGATTTTATTGGCCTCTTCACCATTGGTGGTCCAGTACTTTACAAACAAAGTACCCTTGCTCTCTTCCCCTTTGGTATTGAGAATAAGGTAAGGGGTGTTCTTTTTATGCATTCCGGTCTGGGCCATTTTGTTCCTGAATCTGGAAATGATCTGGTTGATCTCGTGCAGGTTGGCCTCCATAAAATCGGTTTCCAGCCTTGAAAACGCAGCTGCTTCATCCCTTATGAGATCTATCATGTAATTGATCATCTCCGTGGCATTGCGTTCGTCAAAACGCGCTACACCGCCAAAACGGAGATACGCGTAATCTTCGGTAAACTCTTCCTGGTTTTTGGCAATAACATCAAACTGCCGGCTCCTGTCGTCCAGGACAGAATACAATTCGAGAAAAAATTCTTCCCCGATGCTCAACGGATAAATGTTGAGCAGTTTCCTGATATTTCCCTGGGTCTCGTTCATTTTTTTATTGATCACCGGGAAACAGTTGTTGGCACAAAATATTTCAGACAATATGCTTTTCCCGATAACATTGGGGAACTCTATCTTCAACCACAGCAATTTTTCTTCTTCGAGGGCCGCCAGGGTATCGGCAGGCACAAACTCACTGAACTCTTCGGGTAGTAAATGTTCCGAGTCACCGATATTCAGGACATCTTTTACCGTAATAAAATTCTTTTGATAATATTCGTTGACATGTTCCTCCACCCTTTGCAGGTGATGAAAATCCTCGTGCACCATATGACGATCTCCCGAAGTAATGCCCCCTTTGCTGTTGTATCCCTGTGTTACAGTCAGTTTGTGACCGTTAAAATACCATTTTGCCCTGGGAAGAAAATGAAAAAAGGTATTTCTGTCGTGCAGGTTCTTCAGGTAAAAATAGAACATGAGGTTCTTAACAATACCTCCTCCCCTGTGTTCGAGCCCCAGCCATATCGTTTGATGGGGCATGGGCTTCAGGTAGGCCTCTTCGTCAAGGTAATTCTGAAACTGCCCCCGGGAAGCATCCTGAATCCCGTTTGGCAGCACCACATATTTCAGCTGGTTCCGGGTGACCTTTACGGGCCTGGTAGGGCCGAAGAAAAATTCACGTACGATCTTCTCTCCGGGATTATACGGATTGTATTGTCTTTTCTGGAAAAAGAACTGGTGGTGGTCATTGAGGGTCACTTCTTCCTCTGCGGGAAACACCTGCATAATGGCCCTTGCCGGTGTGGCCTTGGATGAAGTAATGGGGGTAAGTATATCGACAAGCCTTTCCGTAATCCTTCTCCTGCTGGAAAAAATCTCGTTGGAAATGTTTTCCAGTTCCTTGGCACATACGTCAAAGAGAAGGTTCACAATAGGGTCGAAAATGTTCTCCAGTTCCACATCCGAATACCCCCAGTGCTTTGCAGCCCGTTTCAGGAGCCTGTCTTTTATCTGCGCTTTGGATAGTTGTTTCATTATGTCTGCTTTTTTTGACGGGAACGACCGGACCGTTATGTTCCGTTAAAAACCATTGTACCCGGCAGTTTCTTATTTAAAAGAAAAAGGTGCCAGATAATATGAGCTTTTGTAATAATACGGCTCGTTTGTTTTTTTAATAACACCATAGACCACGATGTCCAGTCTTTTCTTTATCCGTATGTTGGGGTTGTACTCTATCGTATCTTCACCAATGGCCAGGCTCACATCGGTAATGGTCATGCGTTTTTCGTATTTCTTTACTTTTTCGAAAACCGATTCCTTGATCTTATCCTTTAATTGGTTTACATTGGACAGCAGGTTAAAATCAGCATCCCATATAGCGGTGCCGAATTCCGTGTCATACCTGTATTCTCCGAAAATAGTAGTGATGACCAGTGATATATACTGTGCCAGGGATTCTTCCAGCGTTACTTTGCGGAGGTCCTGCCCTTCGGTAATTCGCTTATAATTTATGGGTATTTTATAATAAAGGTCTTTCAACGGGCATTGGTTTTCAGGTTATACGATCATGATTTTTTCTCGTCCTTCTGCTTTTTCACCGAGAACTTCGTTTCTCCTTTTTTGGTAAGGGAAAGGGTCAGCGTATCACCGTCTCCGACATCACCGGAAATGAGCTTACGTGCCAGCGGGCGTTTGAGCTTATTCCGGATAATACCTTTTATGGGCCTGGCCCCGTATTCGGGACTAAAACCCATCAGCGCCACCTTTTCTTTCGTTTTATCTGTTATTTTCAGTGTGATATCCAGCTTGGAAAGCAGGCTCGTGAGTTCCTTTTTCAAATGGATGTCGAATATCTTCACTACACTCTCGCGGCTTATCGGGGCGAACGGAACAATTTCCGTAAGCCGCCCCAGAAATTCCGGCCTGAAATAAGCCGACATGATTTCCAGCAGATCATTGGAGACCGGTATTTTCCCTTCGGTAAAGGATTTCACCACAAAATCCGACCCGATATTGGAAGTAAACAGTACCACCGCATTGGAGAAATCCCCTTCCTTGCCCAGACGGTCGTGCAGTTTTCCTTCGTCAAGTATTTGGAGGAAAACATCAAATACGGAGCGATGGGCCTTTTCGATCTCGTCAAACAAGACTATGGAATAAGGGTTTTGCCTGATTTTGTTGACGAGCAGGCCGCCTTCCTCATAACCTACATAGCCAGGAGGCGCCCCGTACAGCAATGCCGCGGAATGCTCTTCCTTAAATTCTGACATATCCAAACGGATAATGGCGTTTTCATCGCCAAACAAAAAGTCGGCCAGAGACTTGGCCAATTCCGTTTTTCCGGTCCCGGTGGGCCCCAGAAAGAAAAAAGACCCTATGGGCTGTCCCGGTTTGGTAAGCCCCGAACGGGATTCCAGGATGGCGTCCGACACTACTTTTATGGCATGGTCCTGACCCACTACCCTTTGTTTCAGGCTGTCTTCGATTTCGAGCAGGCGTTCCCGCTCTTCGCTTTTTACTTTTCCCGCAGGAATACCTGTAATGCCCGACACCACAGCCGACAAATGGTCCGGGGTCACAACATTGTCTGCACCGGTCAGTGCTTCCAGTTCCAGGAGCAGTTTCTCCAGGTAATCCGCTTTTTCTTCATCCGTTTTCAAATTGTAAAACCCGGAAGTTTCTTCTTCCTCTCCCCCGAGCAGCTCCCCCGATTTGTCCAGGATGTCCGTATAAAGCCAGTGGAGTTCTTCCTCCCTGTTTTCTTTTCCGGAATCCTTTAATCCCTCCAGCTTTTCCTTTAATGCGGGAAGCTCTTCCAGCACCATTTCCTTGGCCACGCGTAACGATGACATGGTGCGGTCTATGAGATCGAGTGCAGAATCGGGCAGGGATTTTTCCTTGAGGTACCTTCCGGATAACCTGATGGCCTCTTTCAACCCGTTTTCGTCTATTTTAAACTGGTGATGTTCTTCATAATGCGGAGCCACGTTCTTCAGCATCCGGAGTGCCAGGTCTTCCGTGGGTTCCGTAACCTCCAGGGTCTCAAACCTTCTGTTCAGTGCATCGTCCTTACCCAGGGATTTACGGTATTTTTCAGTGGAAGTGGCCCCGATAAAAGTGATATCCCCCTTGGCCAGTTCGGATTTGACAATACTGGCTATGCCATTGCCCTGATTGGCATCAAAAAGTTCGTGGATGTCGTCAATAAACAGCATCGGTTTTGGCATCCTTTTCAATTCCAGGAAGATCTTTTGCAACCGGTCTTCCACCTCTCCCTTATAGGAGGCACCTGCAAACAATACGCCGGTGTTTACTTCCATAACGGAAGCGCCCTGCAAAGGTGCTATAATGTGATTTTCGGCAATTTTACCGCAAAACCCGTCAATAAGTGCGGTCTTCCCCACACCGGCTTCCCCCGTTACGATCACGTGGGGCTTCAGTTTCCGGTTCAGTATCTCGGTAATGGCCTTCAGTTCCTCATCGCGCCCTACCAGGGGGATGTCTTCCTTTTCGCGATAAGCTGCCACCTTATCCGTACAGTATTTGTCCAGGGCACCCTGTACGGCGGGCATTCCGGCTTCCCCGGAATAGGAGGCCGCATTCGGCAGACCGCTTCCGGACTGCGGTCTGTTTTTTGCATTCCCCGCATATCCGAGTTTGCCGGCGATCTCCAATGCGGTAACGGGCATGGATTTGAGTTCGTCATGAGAAAAGCCTACTCCCGGGGTAACCAGGGCCATAAGCATCGGTATGAACCCCACTTCTTCCCGCCCCGCATTTTTCGCAATGTCTTCCGCTTCCACAAATACGGCCTCCATGGCCTCATCCGGTGCCGGGTCTTCATCGGGACGGCTTGTTTTGGGGTATTCTTCCATGCGTATGTCGGCCCATTCATCGATATAAAATACATCGATCCCGGCAGCGTCCAGTTCCCGGATAAATGAAAATTCGCGGTTTAACATGGCTTTCAGAAAATGTGCCGGAGCATATGCAGAATGATGGTTTTCCCTGGCCAGTTGTTTTGCTATATGGATCGCCTGGGTACCGTTTGCTGTAAACATATCGGGTTACGGGTTTTTAAAATTAATTCCTGTTGAGTCGTTTACAAAGTTCCAGTTCCCTCTTCAACTCATTAATGATCTCCTCGTATTCATCTACCTGTCCTTTTAACTCGTCTATTTGTTCTTCCGATTGTCTGAGCAACTGCAGTTTTCTCTTGGTCTTGACCAGGTCGTTCAGGTTCAGGATCACATTGTTGTAAAGCAGGGTTTGTTTAAATACTTCCTTATCGGCGGGGATCCCTTCCCTGAGTTTTGCCAGTTCCAGGTTAATGGTCTGTTCCAAAAACTGGAACCCGTCCTCGGCACGGTCCAGGGAATCGATACTGGTTGTCAGCTCATCAATTTTGGCAGAAAAATTTTCCTGGTAACGAAACTCATTCATTATCCTGTCGTTCTCGTGTTTCAGCGCTTCGTTCTCTTTCCAGGGCAGCTTATAATTAAAAAACACGGCAAAGACCAGAATCCCTACCGTAATAACCAACATGAGGAGGAATAATAAAAATGCGGAAACCCGCTCTTTCTTATTGAGTATTTCCATAGTCTAAAAATAAATTTATATCAATCGGCCAGGAATGATGTGGCACCGTCCTGATTGTTGCCTTTATCCCGGTCCTTGTTTTCTTCCTGTTTAAAGAAAATACCGGATGTTTTATCGGTCTTGACAATATTTTCGTTGACAAAGATACCGGAATCTTTCTTCCTGCCTATATAGTCGAGCTGGTTGAGAATAGAGAACAGGTGGTCTGTTTTTTCAATAAATTCCATAACTCCTTTCACGCAGGGCCCCATATCGTAGCCCTTGTATTTGAGGTTTATGGTTTCGGAAAACAGTTTTTCATAATCTCCGCTGCCCAACTCGGTAGTCCATTCGGCAAAGTAGTTGAACACCATTTCTTTCCCGTCGCCCGAGAAGGAATCAAAACTGTTTTTCATGACCCGTGCAAGGCTCACCACTCTGTCCAGGACTTCCATGGGCGAGGAATAAAAGCCTTTCCACCGGTTCTGGTTTATGGTTTGCCCCACATACCCCAATATTCGTTCCAGCGTGGCAAATACGATGTCGGCAATGAGGTTTTCATCCCCGCTGAGCCTTCTGAACCTTATTTTCTGGGAAATCTGCACGGCATAAAACTCCATTTGCTTGAAAAAAGCATCGTAGGCCTCGAAAAGCTTTACCAGTGACGGGTGACTGTTTACCGTAACACAGGGCGGGATATAGGTTTCCACGGTTTCAAATACACTCCCCTGCGACATAAACTTGGCGATGGGAAACTGTAGCGGACCGATATTGTTCTGGGTCACTTCGGTCTCCGCTACCGTGGTAAGGTAGTACTTGGGCATGGCAAAGGGAAACCGCGGAGGGATCTCTTCCATGTTCTGCGTTCCGGTAGGCACCCTGTTGTAGGGATCTACATTGAGCAGCAGGAAACGGTTGTTTTCCTTAAAATCATAATTTTCAAGGGATATCTTTTCGGAAAATTCTCCCGTATAGTCCGTGATCTCTATACGGCCTCCGCCCGGGGTTACGGCTTTCATAAATTTTATGGACACATTCAGTTCATTGTGCTCGTCAATGATGACCGAATACTCGAAAGGCGCCATAAATTTGGTGGATAACAGCCCGTACTGTAACTGGTTTACCCCCATGTTCCTGGCATCGCGCACCAGGTCTTCAGCATTGTTCTGCAGATCGATGAAATGATTTTTATTGATCTTCATCCCATCGATCCAGTTTACCGGGAAATATCGTATATCTTCTGCCATGGCAATTGGTTGTTTATTGTTTGTTGTTTCTGGGTTTCAGGTTCAGTTTAAATCCGCTGGCATATTATGGTGTCACCGTCTTTCATGTCATTGCTGTCCACGGATTCTTCAGGGTCTATATGATTGGTGGAACCGAACCACTTGGGCCTGGAATGAAAATACCATCCGTAGGGTTCGTTCTTGGCATCGGTAAAATGGATCTGGCTGTTCGGGTGTTTGTCGTTATAGTCATTGATAAAATAATAAAACAGCCTTCCGAACTCCATGGCCCGGGGCGCTTTTACCTTAAAATTGATAATATGCCTGTCGTTCGGTTTTTTGTGGAACACGAGATTGAGCAAAATAACATTGCGCATCTCGGTGATCTGCGGATTGGGATACTTGTTGTTTAACGGGTAAAACCAGCGTTTGTACAACCGCGCAGGTATGGTTATGGCGGTTTCAAACAAAATGAGCACAAGGGTGGGCACCAAAAAGAGCAGCAGACTGCCGAACATATAATATACAAACTGGAATTCTGCAAAATAGGCGATCACCACGATCATGAATACTGCCACATACAGGCACGTTACAAAAGCAAAAAATATCTCCTTGTATATTTTCCTGGTTTCAAAGCGCTTGAAAAACTTGTGAAAAAATATCAGGTGCCCTGTTCCGATCAGCAACATAAACCCCTGAAAAGAAATAAAACGGGCGTTCAGGGTAGTGGATTTCAAATTGTATAGAATAGCCCCGAAACCAATAACTATAACGCCAAGTACCAGGACATACAGCAGGTATTTCCATTTTTTCTTCCGGAACTTCGGAGCTACGGCACCAAAAACCATACTGAGTATGAATGCAACGGCAAGTACAATCAAAAGTACGGTAAGGACCTCTCCGGTTACAATATAATCTAAAATCTTTCTCATGGTCTATATTACGGTTGAGATTCCCATCCTGGATTGATACAGGGTTTCGTTCAGTTCAAAACGCTCGTCTTCGTCCCTGAGCATCAACTGATATGAAAATTGCACCTGGCAAGGTAAGAATAAATGAAAAAAGGCTTCCAAAAAACTTTCCATTTGCCCCTTGTTGACATATTCAATAAGTTTTTTCGAATCTTTCAGCGGACCTATGACAAAATGGTATTTCTTTAAAAATATTTCTTCCTTGCTCTCCAGGGTGGTATTGATCCCCAATAACATCTCTTCTGCTTTTTCATAAGGGTCAAAAACCTGCTCCAATTTAACATTTTTTGTAATGATCTCCACACTTTCGCCTATAATGGACTCCAATCCTTTCCTTACATCTTCCACATTGCGGCTCACAAAGTTCTTTTGCCGCATCAGCAGAAAGAACATCCTGACGAGGAGTTCATCGGGGATCTTTTCGGATACGCCGAGAATCATGCGGATCACATCTGCCAGTCCGTAGGCATTAATATCCCTGAAAAAATCAGACTCGTACTTTTCCACCTGGTGCCTGAAACGAAAAAATTCGTTTTCGAGCGGGTTGAAAAAGTGCCTGGCTTCCCTTTCTTCCTTTTTCCGCTTTTTATATTCCTCTACGGGATCTTCGTTGCGTTCGCGCGACCGGTAATTATGGGTAATCCCTTCCGGAAGGATATCGTAAAAGCCGTCACGGCTCACCCTGAAATGCCACATATCGGCGTTATTCATGTCCAGCTCCACCTGCATGATATCCCTGCTGAACTTCCGGTAAAAATTACCTTCGGGCAACACGGTGACATCCTTTTCCTGAACTTTATAACGCAGCAACACCTCGAAAAGCAGTTCGGCTTTCAGGTCGAACGGAGGTATATGCTGTAATTCTTCAAAAATGATATCTTCCCTGTTCATCATTGTTTCATATTTTTCACTCTCCCCCTCCCGATGTAGCCTTTACGCCACATACGATCTCTCAGGTTCACTATTTCCACTCCTCCTGAAGGCGTAACGGTCAGAAAACGCTTGTTTTTGAGATATATCCCCACATGGGTATACGGCCGTCCGCGATCCCTGAACCGGAAGAAGAGCAAATCCCCTTCTTTCATATCCCTGGTATAGTGTATCTGCCCTTCGGTATAATTGGTGAGAATGGCCTTCGAAGTGGTACGGGGAAAGCTGACTTCATAGACTTCCCTGTACAGGTTTTGCATCAGGGTAAGGTGGTCCATGCGGTCTTTCCGGTAAGGAGTTCCGAGGCGGTCCTTTATATAGGAGTACAATTGTGCGTTCTTTACTTCCAAAGGCTTCACTTTTAATTCTTCGCCAAAGAAAATCTTGTCTTCTATCTTCAGGGGGGAGTACCCCTTCACTTTCACTTCTTCCACCAACGGGGCCGACCGGGCTCCGTGACTCTTCAAACCGGAAATATTCCCGGGGACGATCGGGTCTAAGGGATATTGCGTGGGCCGTATGATCCCTACAACCTCAACCTCGTCCAGCATAATCGAAGATTCACTGTCAGACAGTACCACCTGTCCTGTTTCCAGGAGAAGCGCTGCGTTCATCGGTTCTTTTTCGGGAACAGTCTCTGTAGTTGAAGTTGTTTGCCTGGGCGGCGATGGTGCCGGGGTACTGCTTTCCCCGTCCAGTTCGGCCCGGACATCCTTGTCTGTAATAGGTTCCAGGGCCATATAAGATTCTTCCTCCCCTGTTTCGACAGCTGCTTCTTTCTCTTCGTCGAGGTCTTCCAGTTCTCCGAATTCCATTTGCACCAGTTCATCGGTAATGGGAATGATGGCCTGTTGAGAGGATTTACAGGAAACCACCAGGACCACCAGCCATAAACATCCTAATATTTTTCTTGTCATGCTTGCTTTATTTGTAATGATATGACAGTATCTGTGACAGACGGAATCCCAAAACCCGATATGTTATCGTTTGAGGCCACCGGGACCTGCTTTGCCCCGGAGTTTACGGACAAATCTAAAAAAAACTTCCAAAAAGGATACGACTTCCCGCTTGCCCGGCAGGCAACATAACCATTTAATAATATCTTTTTTCCTGATTTACTTGTCATACACATAGCTTTATAGTAAAAAGGACGCCAACACCCCGGGCGACATATTTTTTCAGGGGTTGAAAATACAACAATTACCCGCGCTGCATTATAGCCGAAAACAGGGGTTTTTTAATCAACTTCACAATGGGAATCCGAAAAACGAAGTGCGATCCTGCAAAACCAGGGAGGAAAGCACACCAAAAACGGTCGCACTTCCGTTACCCGGAAAGGATACTTAAAAAACCCATACCACAACAATACAGAGGCAGATGCAAAGCCTCCATCCGGTCCGTCGTTTCCTAACGTATGGATTCCGGAATGGCTTTTATCCTGCCGCTGGCCTTATACGTATTTCGCCAATAGGGATCCCTGAGGCTTGTTATCTGCACTCCCCGGGATTCGGTAGCCGATAAAAACTTCATGTTCTTCAGATATATCCCTACATGCGTCATTATTTTTTCGTTACTGGACCTGAAAAACACCAGGTCGCCTTCCTTCAGGTACTTTACAGACCGGAAAGGCTCCACATGGTTGTCATTGAGCATGATCTCCGAGGCCGTACGCGGCAATTCCACATCATACACCTCCCGGTACAGGTCCTGCATCAGGGCAGAACAATCAATTCCTCCTTTGGTTTCACCGCCGTATAAATAAGGAACACCCTGCCACTCCTTTATATATGCATATAATTTCTGATTGGTGATCTCGGAAGGTTTTACACCCAACACCCTTGCAAAATAGACCCTGTCCCGGGCGGAGATCAATTCCGGCTCTTCTTCTTTCTCCTCTTCCCCGGGCACGATATCCATCTCCCTTACCACCCTGATCTGTTCCAGTCCCGGCTTTTCACCCAACTCGGCATTGACATACGGATCTGTGATCATATATGCCGTATCCTTATTACTTCCGCAGCTACAGAACAAAACACATACAAAACCAATGCGTATCCATATATTCTTCATCCGTTCAGATTTTAATTACAGAACCCTGTATTTAAAGTTTTTTATTAATTATCATCGCTCTGAAAATCATCTCCAAATTGCGTTGACCGCAAACAAAAAAAGACATTCCGACCCCGGAACCAAACAGTTACGATCCCACAATGTCCCTCAACGACTCCGGGTCACTTTTGATGCAGCAAATTAAAACAGAAATATTCGCAAAAGTTAAGTTCATTTTAAAAATACGTCAAAATTACGTTATTTTACGACTTAAATCCGGGCTTTAATCTGGCACGACTTTAAGGTTTTATTTATTTTTATTAGCTTGTACCCTCATTTTTCCGTACGAAAATACAATATTTTTGTTTTATTTAGAAATACTTGTTTTCCATGATTTTTTATAACTCTCAAATTGTGTATTTTTGGAAAGTGCTGGAAGATGAAGTATTTAAGCACCCGAAATTACATTTTAAACCCCGTTTTTGATTCACTCCCAAAGTTAAAAACCACTGAGAATGAACAGGAATTCACATATTAAAACACATTTTGATTCCAGGGTTATCCTGTCTTTTGTCGCCATTCTCCTGCTATCGGGTATCATATTGGCTTTCAGGGTCAATGAAAATGAACCCTGCCAGGTTGAAGACTTCAAGATACAGGCTTCTTCCTTCAAGGTCGGTGAACTCATTACCTTTTCAGATTATACCGATAACGCACACGAGTGGAAATGGAATTTTGGTGACGGCAATGAGGTCTCGTTCCGGTCCAAGGTGGCCCATGAGTACAAAGAACCCGGCAAATACCTGGTGAACCTCTGGGTAAACAAAAACTGTAACATTGCCAAAATTGTGGAGATCAAACCGGAAACGGATGTGATTGACTCTACATTGCTGCCGAGGTTCCGGGCCCCCAGGGTGGCCTACGTGAACGAGCCGGTTGCTTTCAGCGACAGCACATCGCATGCCAAATCCTGGGAATGGCGTTTCGGCGAAGGCGATAAGATCGATGCCATTGATAAAAATCCCACCTACACCTATTCCACTCCGGGAGAAAAAACGGTATCCCTCTTTGTCAATGACGATATCAAGTATGTGAGTTTCAAAAAAATCACCGTTTTGCCCGCCCGGAAGGAAAACAAACCGATCTCGAGGGCCGATATCATCCGGGAAACCCAAACCAGTGTGGTCAATGATTATCTGGACAGAATTCCGGAAGCACCCGCATCGGAACTTGAGGAAAAACCTGCGGTGGCGGTTAAAAAGACAGAGGAACCGGAAGAAAAGATAAAAGTGCCTGAACTGGACGAAGGCAAACTGGCAAGACTAATCATGGGCATCTCGCAAGACAAGCTCTCTTTCAGCAATTTCACGAGGTATTTCTGCAAGGACCGCCTCCCGTCCGTACAATTATTAAAGGAAGACAGGGTGGTTTCCGTCCATTACCTCAACAACATCCTCCGGGGCAAAAAAATAGAACTGAAAAGTGTATCTATGGTACGCAACAAAAAAAACAACTGCGTATCTCTTATCGTACTGGATTACAAACGAAAAGGACTGTTTTAACAGGAAAAATATACTTGGTAATTAATTTTTATTATATTTAACTTAAAAATCACGTTATGGCAAATCTTTCAAACAGTTACGGGATTGGAGGAAATGAAGTAAAGCCGGAAGGCGAAGAAAGCATCGTTGACATCCCACAGAATAAGACATTGATAGCCCAGAAGTTAACTCCCAATACCCCGGTAAGGCCCGAAATAACAACAGGCCTGAAAAACATGGACGAAGTTTTTGAACATTTCTCCCCTAAAATAAACGTCAATTTCGAAAACAGCGAAGGAATGACCGTAAGGGAAGAACTGAAGTTCAGGAGTGTTTCCGATTTCTCGGCAAAAGGAATCACGGCACAAAGCGAATTCCTCACCGATCTTCAGACCAAAAAAGAACAGTACAGTAAAATGATAAAGCAGCTGAAGACCAATAAGGTTTTGAAGCTTGCCCTCCAGGACCCGGAAGCCAAGAAATCCATTATAGAGACTATTGAAGCTTTGGTTCAGGAAATTGAAGAATCTGATAAATAATTCTACCTATGAAGAATCCAAAAGAAACAACCCCTTCTGCAGTAAAGGATCAGGCAAAGGAAAGCAAAAAGGTAAGTCTGGAGCAAAAGCTGGAGTCCTTTATCCAGTTCGGAGGCTTTGACTTGCTGGAAAGTGCTATAGAAGGTGTACAGAATCTGAGTCCGGACAGAAAAGCGAGAAGAAATATATTTTTAAACGAGGCAGGTAAAAAAACGGAAAGGCAAAACTTGAAAAGGGTGTTGAAGCTATGGGGCGAAGCCCTGAAATCTTCAGACAACTTGGTAGACCTGGTAGACAATTGCCAGGATGAAGCCGAAAGTGCTGAAAAGACACTGAAAAAGAACCTTTCTACCGCACTGGACGATACCAAGGAACTGGAAGAGTCTTACCGCACCCTGGCCATGTTCTTCAAGAACACCGAGCAAAGCAAGGTGAAAAACGTTGCCATAATCAACGCAGAACTCGATCAGCTCAAAGACCTTGACAATACCCGGTTTGTTGACCATATCGAGGAAGAACTCGTTAACAATTACGACCGGCTCGACCTCCGGAACAATTATTCCCTGTTGGTCATCCCCGGTTACCTCGGTTCTAACAAAGTACTGGAAAAATGGGCGAAAATTGCCCATAACAATAAGGTGATGCTGGTTACCGACTTCCAGCATCTGGACGAACCCGATGATGTTATTGAAATGTTCGAACTGGCCAACCTTACCGGGGGCGACATTTACCGTTCTAATGTTATTATGACGTGCAACTGGCTCGTGGGACGGGGTAAAAACGAAGAAGTAGGTGAAGAAGACCACCTTTACATCCCTCCTTCCAGTGCCCTCGCCGGAAAGATATACAACACCCTGATGTCCCAGATCACCGCCGGGAAAAAATTCGGCGGTATTAACGAGGTGGACGGGGTGAAATTCGACCTCAAGAAAAGTGAGATCGCCGACCTGGAGCACCTCGGACTGGTACCCATGGTCAACGAATACAACAAGGTAATGGCCTTCTCCGGAAAAACCCTGTTCAACGGAGATAACCTCGGATTACAAACGTATTCCGTGGTACGCGTGTTCGATTATGTGACCAAGGTAATGATGGATTTCCTCAACCGGAGGGCATTCGAAAACTTCAACGCCAAAACCCGTAAACAAATACTCAACCAGGTCATCAAGTTCCTCGACAGTGTTTCGGGCCCGGACAAATTGATCGAGGATTTTGACATTACCAAGTTTGAACAGGATCCCAATCAAAAAGACCGGATTTTCTTGGATATTCGCCTTAAACCGTACTTCCCCGCCAAAAACTTCCTTATCAAAATGGACGGTCAAAAAGGCGACGAAGGCACCGAATGGGATACCGAATATTCCGAGCAATAATATTATTTTTCGTACGCATAAAACAAACTATTTTCTGGAAACCGCCGGCATTGTACCGGCGGTTTTTTTATGTTATCAAACCTTTAACCCTGCGTCAAAAAATCATATTTTTTAAAATAATCTTCTTTTTATGCTTTGATTAAAGACCTCTTTTCCTTACTTTTAGGGCATTATTTCATAGATTTTCGTGTTTTTTTCTTTACCCTAAATACTTAATTGACCATGTTTTTAAAAGTAACCTTCCGCCTTCGCATGACACCTACAGACATTTCTTACACACACCATTTACCAGAACAATACCCGGTGCAAACCGGGACGAACGTATACACCATCCGGCATAAAATGAGGAAGTGACCACGGGAAATTATACTTTATCCCTTCATATCGAAAACAAAACTTAACCCCCCAAATCCTATGAGTTTCCTGGCAAAATTTGAGATTGACGACATGTCATACAACATCCTGGAATACGATATTTTCCTGGAACAAAAGACGGACAGCAACGGCAAACCCTCCAGTGGTCCCAAAGGAGGCGAGATACGCCTTGTTATAGAAACAGATATGAAAGACAATTTTTCCGACTGGATGGTAAGCAACACACAGACCAAGGACGGTAAACTTGTCTTTTACAAACGGGACGGCATGAGCCGCATGAAGAGTATTTCCTTTAAAAAAGGATACTGTATCCGTTACGGTGAAACTTTCCGTGCCTCCGGCAACGACCCCATGATTACCGATATCCTGATCTCCGCCAGGGAAATCAGCATCGGTAATACCCTTTACAAAAAGAAATGGACCGAAGTACGCTGATATTCTTTTTTCCGGACTACAACAAACCAGTCATAAACTCAAAAAAGCACACATTATGGCACTGCAAACCGACTTAACCATAAAAATCGGAACGCTCAGTTTAAATACTTTCCTTCGCTTTGAGCTCACCCAGAACATTGACAATCACCACGAACTCACCCTGGAATGCAGGGAAGATGAAATATACCTGCAACATCCGGAACTGTACGGCAACTACCAAAAGCTGATCGGTGAAAAAATACTCGTCACCATGAAGGGCACGGACGGTATGTTCTCTGTTCACACCGGATATTTTAAAGGCGTGGTTACCCGGGTAAAGGCCAGGAATTCGGATGAACACGAAGGGAAACGATTGCACTTCAAAGCCTTCAGCCCCACTATTCTTTTGGATAACGGTCCCGAATCGTTCTCCTTTCTGAAAAAAGATTTTATCCACATTGTACACAATACGACCAGGCTCTACGACAGCGACATGCTGAAAATCACCACAAAACCGGTAAAAAATCAGCCTTACCCGTATATCGTACAATATAACGAAAGTGATTACGACTTTCTCAAGCGCATGTGTTCAAGACAAGGGGAATGGTTTTATTACAACGGTGTACAGCTTATCATAGGACAGGAAGATCCCGGGGAGGACATCGAGCTGCACTACGGGTACAACCTCTTTGAGTTCGACCTTGAAATGACCCTGCAACCCACACGCTTCAAATATCACGGTAACGACCTTTCCCTGGGGGCCTCGCACTACAGCTCTACCCGTTCACTCGAAAATTCCATCAACGGCATTGCAGGTGAACTGATACAGTCTTCCGGAAGGGTATTTGACAAAGAGACCACCGTGCAGCACAACCTCCTGGTCAATGAAGGTAACGGGCAAACCGATATGGATCATTATGCGCTGCTGAATTTTCAGAAGAAAGTGGCCAATATGCTCTTTATCTATGGGAAAAGCGAGAATCCCGCACTCCGTCCCGGAACCCTTATCAACGTATTTGATGAGAACGGCAACACTACCGGTCGCTTTAAAATAATTGCCGCCTCACATCATTGTACGGATACCGGCGATTATGAAAACACCTTTAAGGCGGTCCCGGCTTCTGTAACCATATCGCCCTATTCCAGTCCCGGAAACTACCCGAACTGTGAAAGCCAGCCCGCTACGGTCATAGACAATAATGACCCCAAAGGGCTTGGCCGTGTAAAAGTACAGATGGCATGGCAGGAAGAAAATGCCCAGACTACAGATTGGATCCCCCTTTCCACTCCTAACGGGGGCTCAGGCAAAGGCTTTCATTTCGTCCCCGAGATCGGGGAGACCGTGATGGTGGACTTTCAGAGCGGCAATGCCGAAATGCCCTATGTTACCGGGTGCGTTCAGCACGGCAATGCCAACAGTGGCTACGCCGACCCCAACAATAACCTGAAAGCCATACAAAGCCGGAACGGCAATAAGATCATTATGGACGACAATAGTGGTTCCATGTTTATGTCCGATAACGGCGGGGCATCCTCTTTGTATGACGGTGCCGGAAACCTCTACGTAAATGCCAATTCCAATGTTACACTCAATGTAGGAGACGGCAATGCCAAAATCACCATGGATTGTTCCGGGGCCGTCACAATAGAAGGAAATACCAACATAACGTTAAAAGTCAACAGCAGTAAGATAGAGATAACAGAAAACGACATCACTATCGACAGTAAAAATGTAAATTTAAAAGGAAAAGAAAAAATTGATTTAGCAGGAGAAGATATTGTTACAATCAGCGGCAAAACCAACACTGTGACCGGCGATACCAAAACCACAATAGACGGAGCTGAAATTGCCGTAACACCCACGGGAATTGTCACCATCTCAGGAAGTGAAGTCGATATAAATTAAGAAGCACCCATGTCAGATTCAGATAAATACAGTTTTTATAAAGGCGACAAGGAATATCCGCAAGCGGTAGAAGAAAAAGAAAAAACGGAAGCACACTCCCCTGTCGAACCCACCCGGGATACTTCGGCCAAATACAGGTGCGAACAGGTGAACACTACCAAAATAGACGGAAAGCTCACCAGTAACTCCCTGCAAAAGTTCCAGTTCCACGTCGAAATTTTCCCTTCGACAAAAACAGCGAAGGTAAAACTCGAAGATCATTATTACAATATGAACCCTCCGGTGTTGAACAAGGTTTTCGATTTTATCACCAAAACAGAGTCTATCCGCCATGATGTTTCCTTTAACTACGGAGAAGACGGTAAGATCACCAATATCCTGAACAAAGAAGAACAGGCAGAGAAATGGAGAGCCTTTAAGAATTCCAAAGAGTTCCGTACAGAGTTCATTACTGGCATGCAGGACAATAACGAAAAGGGGCTCGAAGAGATCATTAGGTCGGGAGACCGGCAATTTTCCCTTTCCCATGATTCGGAAGAAGAACTGCGCAGGGAAATGTTCTACTCCGTCCTTTTCGACTGGCAGCTTACCTCCAATGACAACAACAGCGTTCAACAAAAGGAGTTTTTGTTCCGTTCCATTTTATTGCCAAACGTTATTGTACCAATGGATTTCAGGTGTGATGTGTTAAAAGAAGAGGACGATATACTGAAACTCCGAAAAGTGGGCTCCGCAAAACTCGGGGATGAATTGCTTGAAGAGATCATCAAAAAACACGACCAATACTACAAGCCCCAGATAAAGTACAGCTTTACGGAATACAAACTGGAATTCCGGCAAACCTACGATGTGGACCCGACAACCCGCCTGGTGAATGAAGCAAGACTGATATGGAACGAGGCCATCAAGGATAATGCAGAGAGCTTTTGCGAATTTAAAATGCGAAAATTATAAGGTAAAATGAACCCAACCCTATCTCATACAAAAAGTGAAAAGGAGAAGTATGCCGCAGGCTTTACCCTTAACAACGTCATGACCATCCAGATAGGTAAATGGTACATATTGTGGGGGATTGTGGTGATCATATCATTTTTTGGGATCAAGGTATTTTTGGGAGACGTCCTCCGAATAATACAATCGCCTTATAGCTTTGTCCTGGTGCTTGCCCTGTTTTTTGCGGGTATTCGTCTAATACAAAAAAAATACCTCAAAAAAAGCATTCGTTTTTTTATAAACAAAGACACTGTAAAGGTCATTTATAACGATGTTGATGAATATATCAGGCCCATAGACGATCTCAAGGCTGTCCGGACCCTCCATCACTCTAACAAAAAAGGGGATATACAAGCGGAATTCTTTTTCAGGGGTGAAAAGATCAACCTCACCTCTGCCATAAACCATACCGGAAAAGAGCAGTTAGATGCGTTTTGCCTGTACTGCCAGAAGAAACTGGGATTTGTGGAAGGCAATGTGCCCTTTTCTATATGGACACACAACTGGCAGGGTGTAAAATATGTAGAATACAAAAACCCGAATTACCATGAGTAGCAGCTATTTACCGGAAAAAGTGTTTGCCGTATGTACACATAACACCAATGGCAATTACGGAAAATTGTTAAAAAATCCTGGAGAAAGGAACAAATATACGGTATTGTTCAAGTCCAAAGACAAACCGTTACTTACTAAAGCCGACAAAAAACTGGACGGGCAGTTCTCCTGCAAGACCAACTGGAGCAGCGGTATAGGCACGGCAGCCTTTGGCGGCGGTATTATGGTCGGACTCGGCATAGCGGCAACGGTAGCTACCATTCCCGGAGCCGGATGGCTTGTGGGTGGAGTTATTGCTGCCGGATGTCTTGCATGGGGGCTTATCAGCTTTTTACGCAAACCTTCCTGCAGTGATATGATCGGTTATAAGGAATCCGAATGGATCAATCCGCATTCTTCAGTAACTTTTGACGAATTTCCTGCGGTAACCAAGCAATCCATGATAGCCTGTAAGGAAGGCGGAATGCTGTTACCATTTATCAGTGAATCTGCTGCATCTGCCGCTGCAGGAGAAATTGCAAGCAATAACAGATGGGAAGTAGGCGTAAACATAGGGGCCAGCTTTCTGGCCGGGGTACTCTCCGGATGGGCTGCCGGTTCGGTAGGAGGTGCAGCTGTAGGCACGGGACGGTTTGCCGGAACAAAAGCGGCGGGCAAGGAAGTTCTGGAATTTACCGCTTACGGATTAGCATGTGCCATCCCCATTGGAATGGCATTGTCCTGGGAAAAGGGTGAACTTCGGGAACATTATGATAATAATAATGGTGAAAATCCTATTTACGACGAGATTACCCAGGATAAAAAAGAAGACACTAATATAAATCCTTTCTCTTCCGACCCTCCCTTTATCGACATCCCTATGCCTAATAAACCGACTAAGGAGATCTTATTAAATCATACTGATCTGGAATCCGGTGATGTAGTCGACGCGTGGAACCCTAAAGGGTTTACCGATAAAATAAAAGGGATACGCAAAGGATTGTATGAAAAGCGGAGGGCAGAAATACGCCAGGGAGCATCCGAAAGACGAATTGCAACCCTCAATTCCCAAATAGCAGACATAGACAGGGCCTTAAAACGGGCAGAAGTGACCAGGTCTTTTGCCGGAAAGAAAAACCCTTATGGTAAGAAAGTTTTAAAAGATATACAAAGAGGTGCTTACGGCCCTGAAGCCCAGCGAATTTTTTCAAACCGTTCAGAAAATGGCAAGAAAAACAAAAGAGTAAAAGGAGCAAAACGGGAAAGATTGTATCGGGATGTCCGCAATGAAAGGACCCAGGTATTAAATGGCCATCAAAATGATTTACAGGAACATAAAGATAAACAGAAAAAAGGTGAAAACAGAATACGTGCCAATGCCGGTTTAGGTGCAATGGGCAACCTGCCTGCATTAAGCGCTCCGTTTATAAGTACCTGGCTCAGTGAAAAAACGCTTAACATAGCCGCGAAAGCCGCCATGGAAGATATGGCCAACGGCATTACCATCGCAGCCCGGGAACATTAATATCCGGCAAATTCCTTTTCGCTTATTTTTACCTGGACAAGCTATTTACTCCCTTTTGCAGACTTAACTTTTATACAACAATTCCTTATTACACCCCTAAACTTCACGTAACATCGGCAGCCTAAATTTGGAGTAACCTGTAAACTTCAAATTTACCATGAGTAGTTATCTGCCGGAAAAAGTATTTACCGTATGCACCCACAATGCGGGAAGCGATTATGGAAAATTACTGACCAACCCGGATGCAAGGGGAGAATTTACCGTACTGTTCAAGTCCAAGGGCAAGCCGTTGCTCACTGAAGCCGATAAAAAATTAGACGGGCAGTTCTCCTGTAAAACAGGCTGGAGTAGCGGTGTAGGGACTGCCGCGTTTGGTGTAGGTATTATGGCCGGGCTGGCTGTCGCCGCCACTGTTGCCACCGTTCCGGTAGCAGGGTGGGTTATTGGAGGATTAATTGCCGCTTTTTGTATTGGTTCCGCCCTTTTCGGAATGTTCAAGCCCAAACCCACCTGCAGCGAAATGATCGGTTACCAGGAGTCTTCCTGGCTAAACCCCCATCCTACAGTAACTTTCGACGGCCATGCCGCGGTGACCAAACAGTCCATGATACAGTGCAAAGAGGGTGGTTTCCTGCTGCCGTTTATCAGCGAATCGGAAGCAGCGGAAGCAGCAGCGGAAATCGGAAGCCAAAACAAGAACGAGATCGCTGTTATCGGAGCAACCGGTTTTATCAGCGGTATGGCGATGGGTTTTACAGGGGGGACCTCGGGAGCTCTCGGAGTGGGAAAATCCCTTCTTTGGGGTGCAGGACTTTCAGCCGTAGTACTCCAACCTCTGTTAGACGCAGAGTCCTGGGTCCTTGAAGAGACCTATAACAATGAACCCAACCCGTACTACAATGATATGACCGATATGGTCGGCCCGGAAATGGATGTTTCTGACAGCATTATTGAAGTCGTAACTCCGGATGCTCCGGCCCCTACCCCGCTTAAAGATCCTCTGTCTGATATAGTTCCTGGAGGGGAAGTAGCTTCTACCTGGAACGCCAAAAGCCCGAGAGATCGTATAAAAGAAGTCCTGAGAAACCTCAAAGAGCAAAAGAGAAATCTGCTGGGTGTCCGAGGTTCCGAAAGAATGATCGCCGGGTTAAATGCACAGATCGCACAGGTCAATAATGCCATTACCACGGCAAACCAGATAAACCCCAATACAGGACAACCCAATGGTTTTTCAAAGGCCAGCAACCCCGCGGCCGCAGAAGTTTTCAGAAATGCCAGGAACGGAGTTTACGGGCATCAGGTACGGAGTATTTTTACCAATAGCAGGGGTGATGGGCGAGGCATGAACCGGGGAAATAATTATCAAAGTGCCAGGGATACCCTCCGGCAAAGTCCTACGATGCAAAACAGGCAGAACACTCTGAACCAATATCAATCCAATGCCAATAACAACCGTACCAATATCCGGGCTCGCGGAGGTATGGCCGGTATAGGCATTGTAGGGCTCGTCTTGCCCTTCATCAGTAATTACATGAGTGAAGCCACTCTGAAAATGGCCGCAGACGCCGCTATGGAAGACATGGCAAACGGCATCAGTATCACAGCAAAACAGCATTAATCCCGACCGAAGGGAAACCTCAGCCCCAGCCCCTCTTATCTTCTAAAAGGGCAGGTACGAAAGCGTCCTGCCCTTATATATTTCTTCATTTCCGGCACTTTTTAACATTTTTCCCCGTGAGGGTCAAATCATTGCCGTAAAAAAACTACTTTTGCAGTCAAATTACGCCCGTGTTTTCAAAAACCGGGTGGTAAACCGGGCTGTTTTTAAAATTTTACGGTTCCCGGGATCTTGTCCCCCGGAAAAAACAAGGGTATTTCCGTAAAGTTTCAGAAACATCCGGATCAACTGTTTTCGGAAAATATCAAGCATTAACAACACAACAATATGAGTACCACAAAAAAAGCTGCATCCGCTTTAGTATCTGTTTTCAGTAAAGAAGGCCTGGAACCCGTTATCCGGAAATTAGATGAACTCGGCATCACCCTTTATTCCACAGGGGGGACCGAAAAATTCATACGCACCCTGGGCGTAAACGTCGTTCCCGTGGAAGATGTCACCGGGTATCCCTCCATTCTCGGGGGCCGGGTAAAAACACTTCACCCCAAAGTTTTCGGCGGTATCCTGAACCGACAGGATAACGAAAATGACACCGCCGAACTTGAAGCATACGACATCCCCCAGATCGATATTGTTATCGTTGACCTCTACCCCTTTGAAAAGACCGTGGCAAGCGGTGCTTCCGAACAGGACATTATAGAAAAAATAGATATAGGCGGTATTTCCCTGATCCGTGCCGCTGCAAAAAACTTCAGGGATGTATTGTGTGTATCCTCCATGGAAGATTACAACGACTTTTTACAGGTCATTTCCGAAGGAGACGGAAGTACCTCGTTAAAAGACCGGAAACGTTTCGCGGCAAAAGCTTTTAATATTTCCTCGCATTACGATACCGCCATCTTCAACTACTTTAATGAAGAAGAATTGGTTTATAAAGCCAGTGAAACCAAAGGCCAGCAACTGCGCTACGGGGAAAACCCGCATCAGAAAGGCTATTTCTTCGGTGACCTGGAAGCCATGTTTGACAAACTGCACGGCAAAGCACTCTCTTACAACAACCTGCTGGATGTAGATGCAGCCGTTAACCTGATGGAAGAATTCAGGGGAGACGATCCCACATTTGCCATCCTCAAACACAACAATGCCTGTGGAGTTGCCACCCGCCGGACCCTGAAAGAAGCCTATGCGGATGCCCTGGCCGGCGACCCGGTTTCGGCCTTCGGGGGTATTCTGATAGCCAATACAAAAATAGATACGGAAACGGCACAGGAAATAAGCGGCCTTTTCTGTGAAGTGGTCATCGCGCCTTCCTATACCGACGAAGCCCTGGAGATACTCAAAAAGAAAAAAAACAGGATCATCCTGGTTCAAAAAGACGCAGCGCTGGCTGCCACACAGGTAAGAACCTGTCTCAATGGCCTTTTGGTGCAGGAAAAAAATACAAGAACAGATACTGCTGAAGATTTAACGTATCAAACAAACAATAAACCGGCGGATAATGAGTTAGAAGATTTGCTCTTTGCATCCAAAATATGCAAGCACACCAAATCCAACACCATTGTCCTTGCCAAAAACCGGCAGCTATGTGCCAGCGGTACCGGCCAGACCAGCAGGGTAGATGCACTGAAACAGGCCATAGAAAAAGCAAGGTCTTTTGGCTTTGACCTCAACGGGGCAGTTATGGCCAGCGATGCGTTTTTCCCTTTCCCGGATTGTGTGGAAATTGCAGACAATGCCGGAATCAGGACAGTAATACAACCCGGCGGTTCCATTAAAGACCAGCTCAGCATTGATTATTGCAATGCACACAACATAGCCATGGTGTTTACGGGAACACGACATTTCAAACACTAATTGTACCGGTTTTTCCGTTATGAAGGAGAAGCCTGTATTAACAGTGCATTAGCTTCTGTTTATGCTATGGTCCCGTAAATAATACTTTATGGGGTTTTTAATCAAAATGTAATAAACTATTGCTACATTTGGAGAACACCAGCAACCCGGTAAGTACCTAAAACAAAAACGAATAAACTGACTAATTTTACGCATACATGGGATTTTTTGACTTTTTAACAGAGGAGATCGCTATGGACCTCGGTACGGCAAATACGCTGATCATTCACAACGACAAGGTTGTTGTGGACAGTCCTTCCATTGTTGCCAGAGACCGGATATCGGGAAAAATTATCGCTGTAGGCCAACAGGCCAACCTTATGCAGGGAAAAACCCATGAAAACATCAAGACCATACGTCCCCTCAAAGACGGTGTAATTGCCGATTTTGACGCTTCTGAGAAGATGATAAACATGTTCATCAAAAATATCCCGGCCCTGAAACGCAAATTATTCCAGCCTGCACTGCGTATGGTAATCTGTATTCCTTCCGGTATTACCGAAGTGGAAATGCGGGCCGTAAAAGAATCGGCCGAAAGGGTCAACGGCAAGGAAGTTTTCCTTATACACGAACCCATGGCCGCAGCTATCGGTATCGGTATTGATATTATGGAGCCCAAAGGGAACATGATCGTAGACATAGGAGGGGGAACTACGGAAATCGCAGTGATCGCCCTGGGCGGTATTGTATGTGACAAGTCAGTAAAAATAGCCGGGGATGTATTTACCAACGATATTGTGTATTACATGCGTACCCAGCACAATCTTTACGTAGGTGAGGCCACTTCGGAAAATATTAAAATACAGATAGGGTCGGCTACCGAGGACCTCGAGACCCCTCCCGAAGAAATGAGCGTGCAGGGAAGGGACCTGCTCACCGGAAAGCCCAAACAGGTACAGGTGTCTTACCGGGAAATCGCCAAGGCCCTGGACAAATCCATACTCCGCATCGAAGATGCCGTTATGGAAACCCTTTCACAGACCCCTCCCGAACTGGCAGCCGATATCTACAACACGGGAATATACCTCGCCGGCGGGGGTTCCATGCTGCGGGGACTGGACAAAAGGCTTTCGCAAAAAACCGACCTTCCCGTATATATCGCCGAAGACCCGCTCCGGGCCGTGGTGAGAGGAACGGGAATTGCCCTGAAAAACATCGGAAGATTTAAAAGTATCCTGGTCAGATAGGTAAAGTACTATGCAAAACATAATCAACTTTTTTTTAAAGAACAGGTTTTTCTTTCTTTTTCTTGTTTTGCTCATGTTGTCCATGTTTTTCACTATCAGGTCACACAGTTATCATAAAAGTAAGTTCATAAATTCCGCCAACTGGGTTACGGGCGGGTTATACCAGACCGCCAACAACATATCTGCCTATTTCGGCCTGAAAGAATACAACCGTCAGCTGGTTGAGGAAAATAAAAGGCTTCGGACCCTGCTGTTCAACCGGTCACACCCCTATCCCGATTCCATTCCGGAAGACTCCACATTATTGCCCGGAAAACCGGGATATGTGATTCGCAATGCATCTGTCATCAAAAACAGTTACCACTCCCCGAAAAACTATCTTACGCTGAACAAGGGAGAGAACGACAGCATAGCCCAGGATATGGGAGTGATCACATCCAACGGAATTGTAGGTATCGTAGATAACACCTCGGGCAACTATGCCACGGTTCAATCTGTGCTGAACACGCTGACCCGGATAAATGCACAACTCAAAAACACCAACCATTTCGGTACGCTGAAATGGGACGGCAATTCAGAAAATACGGTTCAACTTGTTGATATTTCACGCATAGCCCCCTTAAAAAAGGGAGATACCATCATAACAGGAGGGATGTCTACCATTTTCCCGAAAGGCATCCCCATAGGCACCATAAAAAACTTTGCACTTGACATTTCCGAAAATTATTATATTATCAATGTAAAACTCTTTAATGACATGACCAGTCTCAGCCATGTATATGTCATTGAAAACACCAACAGAAAGGAGATCATCGAATTAGAACAATCGGTAAATGAATAATAACGCATTGACAAACAGCATACGGTTTATAGTTCTGGTACTGGTGCAGGTGCTCATATGCAACCATATTCATTTTCTGGGTTTCATCAGTCCCTATATTTACATATTGTTTATCCTGATCTACCCGTTGAAGAATGAAAACAAGGCACTTTTTCTTTTCCTGTCGTTCCTTATTGGTCTCAGTGTGGATTTTTTTAGTGACAGCGGCGGGATCAATGCAGCTGCGTCACTGTGTATTGCTTATATACGCCCGGTAGTACTGCGTTTCTCTTTTGGCAGCGCTTACGAATACCAGACCCTGAAAATAGGCAACACCAATCTCGGACAGCGTTTTATATACCTGTCCATAATGATTTTAACACATCATATCATACTTTTTTGCCTGGAGATTTTTAGTTTTACACATATACTCACAACCTTGAAAAAAGCGTTATTGTCCGGGGCCTTTACCCTGCTGTTGTGTTTTTTATTCATCCCGCTGTTCAGGACTAAAAATCAATGAGAAAACTATTACTGTCATCCATTATCGTCATTGTTGCCCTCGTTTATATCGGGAGGCTCTCCTACCTGCAATTAATTGCAAGCAACAGGGACAATCCGCTGGATGATACCGCTATAAAACGGGTATATGACTATCCGGAACGCGGATATATCTACGACCGTAACGGAAAATTACTGGTGGCCAACCAGCCTTCCTATGACGTCATGGTCATTCCCCGAGAAGTAAAGTCCCTGGACACCCTGGAATTCTGTTCACTTCTGAATATCAACCGGGAGGATTTTATTGAAAAATACAATAAAGCCCGTACCTATTCGCCAAGACTGCCTTCCGTATTCGTACCGCAGTTGTCCAAGGAAGAATATGCCGCTTTACAGGAAAAAATGCGGAAATACGACGGTTTTTATATCCAGAAACGGTCGCTCCGCCACTATCAGACCAAACACGGGGCAAATATTTACGGTTATATCAGGGAAGTAAGTGATTACGATTTAAAAAGGAACCCGGGCTATCAATCGGGAGAACTCATAGGAATACAAGGCGTAGAAGAATATTATGAAAATATCCTCAGGGGGCAGAAAGGGGTGAAATTCATTCAGAAAGATCGTTTTAACCGGGATATAGGCTCTTATAAAAACGGGATATACGACACGCTTCCGGAACAGGGAAAAGACATTCAGCTCACCATAGATATTGACCTTCAGGCCTACGGGGAACAACTCATGGTAAATAAACGGGGGGGCATTGTAGCCCTGGAACCCAGGACCGGGGAGATCCTGGCGCTGGTCACCGCACCGAGTTATGACCCGTCGTTACTGGTAGGCAGGCAACGCTCGCGAAACTATACCCGGCTTTCTTACGATTCCATAGCAAAACCCCTGTATGACAGAAGCCTCCTGGCCATGTACCCTCCCGGCTCTCCTTTCAAGGCGCTGAATGCACTCGCGGCATTACAGGAAGGGGTTATTGACCCTTCGACCAGGATCACCTGTAAGAACGGTTATTATTACAACGGGAGAAGGCTTATGGCATGCCATTGCGGAGGCGGGACCAGGCAGTTGGTAAAAGGCGTTGCCTTGTCCTGTAACGGTTATTTTGCCAATGTGTACCGGAGGATCATAGACAAATACCCTACTTCTGCCGAAGGCATGACCGCCTGGGAAAACCACATGCGCAGCTTTGGCCTGGGGGATTATCTCGGGTATGACCTGCCCACAGGTAAAGCAGGAAGGATTCCGGATGCAGACATCTACAATCGCATGTATGGCGAGCACCGGTGGTATTCCACAACCAACATATCCAATGCCATCGGGCAGGGAGAGGTGCTCACCACGCCCATACAACTGGCCAACATTACCGCCGCGATTGCAAACCGGGGATATTTTTATACGCCACATGTCCTGAAAACCGTAGAAAACAACCCCATTAAAAACAAAAAATTCACCAAACCGAAGCACACGACCATAGACAAAAAATACTTCGAACCCGTTATAGAAGGAATGTTTGATGTGTACAAAACCGGAACCGCAAGGTTTATTCAAATCCCGGATATCAATATTGCCGGAAAAACCGGTACTGCAGAAAACTTTACGAAGGTAGACGGGGAGCGGACACAGCTTACGGACCACTCCATCTTTGTGGCCTTTGCCCCGGTGGAAGACCCGAAGATCGCCATTGCCGTTTTTGTAGAGAACGGGTACTGGGGGTCCAGGTATGCAGGCCCCATGGCTTCCATTATGATCGAAAAATATCTCAAAGGTGAAGTAACCAGAAAAGACCTGGAAAAACGCATGCTGGAATCGAGCCTGGAAGAAGAATACGCAAAACCATACAGCGGAAAACCCTTTAGGATTAATGAATAACTCCTTTATACGAAAAATAGACTGGCTTACGGTAATATTGTATTTCCTCCTGGTGTTCATAGGATGGCTGAACATATATTCCAGCAGTATTACCGAAAGCAACGGGGTCTCTGTTTTCGACTTTTCCCAGTTTTACGGCAAACAGCTTACTTTCATAGGTCTCAGCAGTATATTTATTGTACTCATCCTGGCCATAGACGCCAAATTCTACCAGCGGTTTGCAGGGGTGATATACCTCGTTTCCCTGGCTTCACTCGTCGGGGTCTTTCTCTTCGGAAAAACCATTGCCGGCCAGACAGCCTGGTATGACCTGGGTTTTTTCAGTATCCAGCCGGGAGAATTTGCCAAAACCGCAACTGCCCTGGCCCTGGCCGAATACCTCAGCGACTCCCAGACCAATATAAAACACTGGAAATACCAGCTAAAAGCCCTTTTGATCATGGGTGCACCCATACTTTTTATTTTACTCCAGCCCGACCCGGGGAGTGCCATGGTTTTCCTTTCTTTTATTCTCGTATTGCACCGCGAAGGGTTGCCGTCCATTTATCTGTGGAGCGGGCTGGGACTTACCTTCCTGTTCATCACAACACTGATGTTCGGGGCCATAGGGGTTTGTGTAGTAACAGCGCTCTTCCTGATCCTTTATTTCCTCTGGCGAAAAAGAAGGAAAAAAATGGTCCCCGTCCTTCCTTTTATCACCTTGTTTATCATTACGGTGATCGTGACTTCAAGTGTACGTTTCACTTTTGACAATGTCTTTAAACAACACCACCGCGACCGGATAAGCCTGTGGCTGAAACTGGAAGACGACCCCACCAGACTCAGTGAGATCCGGAGGTCCATCGGTTACAATACCTACCAATCGGAATCTGCCATATCTTCCGGGGGATTTTCGGGAAAAGGGTTCCTGGAAGGCACACGTACCAAAGGTGGATTTGTCCCGGAACAGCACACCGATTACATATTCAGTACCGTTGGCGAAGAATGGGGATTTGTGGGCAGCTCTGTAGTGATACTGTTATTTACTTTCCTGTTGTTGCGCCTGTTGTTCCTGGCGGAGCGTCAAAAGTCCAAATTCAGCCGTATTTACGGGTATAGTGTGGCCGCTATATTGTTTTTCCATTTCACCATAAACATAGGTATGGTAATAGGCCTGCTGCCCACCGTGGGTATTCCCTTGCCGTTTTTCAGTTACGGGGGATCAGGACTCTGGGCTTTTACCCTCCTGCTCTTCGTATTTATAAAACTGGATGCCAACCAGATCAACGAGTGGGAAGACTTTAATGAATTCCGTTGACAATATCGAAAAAATAAGCCGTATACCCAATTGCTTAAACAACGGACCGGATTACGTTTGCGGCGTAAGGGGTTCGGTTCGCCGCATACACAATTAAGTTCACCGTGTACCGGGTTGCTTATGCAGCGTAAGCAATTGCTTGAGCGGTAAACCGGATTAAGTTCACGGCATAACGAATTAAGTCCGCCGCATACACAATTAAGTTTACCGCGTAACGGGTTGCTTGTGAATTCATAAGCAACTGCTTAAGCGGCTAACCGGGTTACGTTCGCGGCATACCCAATTAAGTTTACCCCATACCGGGTTACTTATGCAGCATACCCAATTGCTTGAGCGGTGAACCAGGTTAAGTTCGCGGCATAACGGGTTAAGTCCGCCGCATACACAATTAAGTTTACCGCATACCGGGTTGCTTATGCAGTGTAAGCAATTGCTTGAGCAGTGAACCGGGTTAAGTTCGCGGCCTAAGGGTTTAGGTTCGGCGTATACGCAATCCCTTAAACAGTACTGTTCCGGGCTTTCCGGGGAACAAAAAACAACCGTATTCACCACCGAAAACGCTTCAAGAGCACCCGGGCAAGGAATCGTAAGCGGTGTAGCGCTTGCCGTAGATCATTCCTTTTCAGCCTCCCCGCCAAAGCCCGAACCGGGGTGACAACCACTGTTCCCGGCTGTTGGCAGACCCGGAGTTACGGTGATGTATTCCGGATCAGGATCAAAGGTTGTGGATTTTTTCACTTGTTGTAAGTTTCCCGTTTTGGTTTTGCCACGGATACACGAATGTTTTTTGGGTTGAATGTTGCAAGTAAGGTTGTATGTTAATTATTGGGTTATTCAGTTATTTAGGCATCACGCACGAACTCAATAACCTGTCGTTAACCTGTTAACTCAACAACAAGACTATGATTTTTATACTACTCAAGGGTTGCAATAAATGACTCTCAATTGAGGCCAATAACAAACACTGTAACAAAAAGGAACTATTTTATAAATCGCAAGTCGTACCTCCTATGTCCTGTTGTCATATGTCTGAACCCCAACAGTGTCCACAACTTTTAGGATTGATCCGCAATGATATCATTATGCTTAAAGACCATGGTAACTTGCTTAAGGCTGTTATACACAGGCTACGTAAACCGTTAATATCATGACTTTCGTTCTCAGCAAGGGGTAAAAAAAGAAGGTGCCTAAACTTGTTAAACACCTTCATCTTAAAATATTTTCCGGGAATTGCGGTACGCTAATCCCTTATTTTAGCCAAACGCTTTTTATTATCGGAGGTCAACTGCAGATCGGCAAGGACATTAAGCGCTTCTTCCACATATACATCCTTGGACAGGTTCTCATGCCAGCGTTGCCTTTTGTCCCTGAGTACCGTATCTTTCTCCATCAGTTTGTTTTCATAAGGCAGGGAACGGAACGTAAGATCCGTTTTGTAATCGGACAGCGCATCAAAGTGCTTCGCCATTTCTTCGTCTTCATCAATGGATTTCCTGTAGGCTTCATAATTCAGGGAGTAGGTGTTCTCGTCCTGTTTCTTTTTCACCCACCGGGCATTTTCATCGATCAGGGCCAACCGTGAATTTTCTTTCGTTCTTTCCTTACTTTTTTTTACGGTGTAATCATAATTCACATAACCGTCCCAGGGCCGGTAACTGGCCGCATCGATCTTATCCCACGGCAATGGATTTTCCTGGTCTTTTTCTCCAATGTCTATATAGCTGTACCTGTCCGGAATCGCTATATCACTTTTTACACCCTCAAGCTGGGTAGAGCCCCCGTTGATCCGGTAGAATTTCTGTGTGGTCAATTTCAGGGCGCCTACATCGCCGTAATCGTTCTTTTGACTGAGGAACTGGTTCAGGTCAATAACATTCTGTACAGTTCCCTTTCCGTAGGTTTGTTTACTTCCTATCACTACGGCACGTTTGTAATCCTGCATGGCAGCGGCAAGTATTTCAGATGCGGAGGCCGACAATTCATTGACCAGTATGACCAGCGGCCCGTTCCATTGCACACGTTCGTCGGTATCGGAGAGCACTTCTTTCTTTTTCCCCGATGATTTCACCTGAACAATAGGCCCCTCTTCTATGAAGAAACCGGCCATGTCCACTACGGTTTTAAGCGAGCCTCCGCCGTTGCCCCTGAGGTCCAGTACCAATCCCTGCATTCCCTGTTCTTTGAGCCTTTCAATTTCCTGCTCCACATCAGATGCCGCGTTGCGGTCACTATAGTTGTCAAAATCAATATAGAACTTGGGCAGGTTAATAACCCCGAACACTTTACCGTCTTTCTCCACAACAGACGACTTGGCATAGGATTCTTCCAGTTCCACGACATCGCGGACAATAGACACCACCTCGGTGGTGCCGTCTACCTTCTTCAGGGTAAGTTTCACCTCCGAACCTTTGGGCCCTTTAATGAGCTTCACGGCATCTTCCAGGCGCATGCCTATGATATTCACGGGTTCCTCATCACCTTGCCCCACACGGAGTATCTCGTCACCGACTTCCACTTCATTTCCCCGCCATGCCGGTCCGCCCGAAATAATCTCTACAATTTTTATACGGTCGTTCTTTCTTTGCAATCGCGCACCAATCCCCTCAAATTTACCCGACATACTGGTATCGAAACGGTCTTTCTCTTCGGGTGCAAAATAATAGGTGTGCGGATCAAACTCCGACACTATCGCATTGAGGTACATCACAAACCAGTCTTTCCTTTCCAGGTCATCTACCAGGTCAAAAAACTCTTCCTGGGTTTTCAATGCAGATTTCCTGGCCTCTTCTTCCACTTCATCCACGGATTTCATGGCATAGGTTTCATCCTCCCCTTTCTTGTCCTCTTCTTCCTCTATCCTGGTCACATACCCGGAAAGAGCGGAAAATTTAAGGTACTTTTTCCACCTTTCTTTCAATTCTTTCTTTGAAGTAGCGAAAGGAAGGTTTTCATAGTCCATCACTATGGTTTCATCTTTCGTAAAGTCAAAAGGCTTTTCCAGTATTTCCTTGTATATTTCCCGGCCTTCTTCCATACGCTGAACGAGACGTCCGTGTACCAGGTCGAAAAAAGCAATATCGGAATCCTTGATCTGGTCGTCTATTTTATGCTTGTATACTTCAAACTCATCGATATCCGACTGCAAAAAATAGCGTTTGGACGGGTCCAGTCTTCGGATATACTCGTCAAACACTTTTTCGGAAAAACCGTCATCCATCTCGGCCGGGTTAAAATGTCCTTTCTCCAGCACATAAGAGATCAGTTGTATAAGCAGTTTGTCTTTATCCGGGTTATCGAATGTCTTATTCGTAAAACTACAGGACGCTGCCGATATGAGCAACGCCGCCAGTACATACACAAAATTCCTTTTCATCTGTTTAATTTTTTTACTTTGCACCTCGTATCCCCGAACCTCAAAACACGAACCCGGGAAAATACATCACTGCGGAACACGCTATACTACATCTTTTCGTAAAAGCCACTTCTCTTTTCAGAAAAATACCGAAAAATAATGCGTTGTTTATCTTCCGGTACACTTTAGAAACCTCTAAATTACTGAAAAAATTATGCCACTTTACTACAATGATACTAATTTTTTGTTAAACGCAAAACGATACGGCAACAGCAGAGCCAACGGATTCCGGATATAACGCTCAACCGGAATCCGGTTTTGGGCTTTACAAAAGCGAACGTGGGCATAAAAAATGCTTATTTTAGCAACACAAATCAAGTGTAGACCTTCATGAAAAAGAGACCCCTGATACTGGTGACCAATGACGACGGCATAGCCGCACCGGGCATAAGAGCCCTTATAGAAGTCATGAAAAAAATTGGCGATGTTATTGTCGTTGCCCCGGACAGCCCGCAATCGGGCAAAGGACACGCCGTTACGATAGATGCCACCTTGTTCTGCAACAGGATAAACATAGATGACCAGGTTACCGAGGAGTACAGTTGTTCCGGTACACCGGTGGACTGTGTAAAACTTGCGGTAAACGAAATACTGAAAAGGAAACCCGATATCTGCGTAAGCGGCATCAATCACGGTTCCAATTCTTCCGTGAATGTCATTTACTCCGGTACCATGAGCGCTGCGGTAGAAGCCGGAATAGAGGGAATTCCCGCCATAGGCTTTTCGCTCTGCGATTACTCGTGGGACGCCGATTTCGAAACCATCAAGGATTACATCAAAACCATAACGGTCAATGCCCTGAAAAATGGCATACCCAAAGGCGTAGTGCTCAATGTCAATTTCCCAAAACTGAAAAAAGAGGACATCAAAGGCATTAAAATATGCCGACAGGCCAATGCGAGGTGGGTGGAGGAATTCGACAGGCGAACCAATCCGCAGGGCAGGGAATATTACTGGCTTACGGGCAAGTTCGTCAATCAGGATAAGGGCGAAGACACAGACGAATGGGCACTGGCCAACGGCTATATTGCGGTAGTTCCCGTACAGTTTGACCTGACCGCACATCATGCCATACAACCTTTAAATACCTGGAACCTGAATGATTAGAAAAGAAATAGCCATAGGATTTGCCGTAGGGATCATAGCCAATGTTTTCGGTTCCCTGCTCTACATTTTACTCTTTTCCGACCTGGGGATCACAGCAACCCTTGAGGAAGCCCACAAGGCAGGACATTTTGGCAGCATTCTGGCTCTCGGGGCAATACTCAACCTGCTGGCTTTTTTCGGTTTCCTGAAGATCAAACGCGACCACAGGGCCAAAGGAGTTTTAATGGCCACAATATGCACCGCGATTATCGTTCTCATTTATAAAATACGCTGATGCTTTGGGCACACCGGATATTTATGGATAAAAAAACAACAGGCTTAACGCTTTTAAACCGATGAAATATTATATCATAGCAGGAGAAGCTTCCGGAGACCTCCATGCCGCCAATCTGATGAAAGCCCTGAAAGTTCAGGACGAGGATGCCGTTTTCCGCTTTTGGGGAGGAGACCTTATGCAGGCCGTTGGCGGAACCCTGGTCAGGCATTACAAGGATCTTGCCTTTATGGGGTTTGCAGAGGTCCTTATGAACATACGGACTATCTTTAAGAACATCGCTTTCTGCAAAAAAGATATAGCATCTTTTGCACCGGACGTCATTATTTTTGTGGACTATCCCGGATTCAACATGCGTATTGCCAAATGGGCCAGGACGGAAGGATACCGAACACACTATTACATTTCGCCACAGCTCTGGGCATGGAAAGAAAACCGGATAAAGGCCATTAAAAGGGATATTGACGAAATGTATGTTATCCTGCCTTTCGAAAAGGATTTTTATGGAAAAAAACACGGTTTCCCCGTTCATTTTGTCGGGCATCCCCTTATCGATGCCATTGCACAGTATCCCAAAGTAGATGAATTGCAATTCCGGAAGAACCATAACCTGCACCCTGAAAAACCGATCATTGCCCTTCTTCCCGGAAGCCGGAAACAGGAAATACGGAAAATGCTTTCGGTAATGCTGGAAATGGCGCCGCTTTTCAAGGCATACCAGTTTGTCATTGCCGGTGCTCCCGGACAGGATGCTGCTTTTTACCGCCCTTTTATTACCGATGCCAATATTGCATTAATAAGCAATAAAACATATAACCTTCTCAGTGTTTCCACGGCAGCCCTCGTTACCAGTGGTACGGCTACCCTTGAGACCGCCCTTTTCAAGGTCCCTGAAATTGTCTGTTACCGGGGCAACTGGTTTTCTTACCAGATCGCCAAAAGGATCATCACTTTGAAATACATATCCCTGGTTAACCTGGTCATGGACAAGGAAGTGGTGACCGAACTCATTCAGGGCGATCTCAACAAAAAACGTCTGCGGGAAGAACTTGTCAAGATCCTGGACGATAAAAAACGTAAGCAGGTATTCAGTGATTACCACGAACTCGAGAAAAAGCTGGGTGGAAGGGGAGCCAGCAGGCAGACCGCCCAACTCATCGTTTCTAAAATCAAAAGTACTTAGTTTAACATCTGCACAGTGCGGGAAAAACACATTTTTTAGTATTTTAGCGCAAACCTGTTTTGCTCATGCGGCGAACCTATTTTATTTTTTTTCTGCTATTATCCATTTGTGCCTGCAAATCGAAGAAAGCACCTTTGGAAAAACCAAGGGCAATTACAGTAAAGGGCACCCCGCCCGACAAAACCGTACACGTAGAAGCCTGGCCCGGTGAAAATACCGGAAAGGCAACTGACCACGGGCCGGAAAGCAAGACCAAGGCCAACGAGATCATCCAAACGGCGATTTCTTACAACGGTACAAGATACAGGTACGGGGGCACCACCAGGAAGGGCATGGACTGCTCCGGGCTGGTATATGCTTCCTTTAAAGCACACGATATAGCCCTGCAACGCGCCTCTTACATGATGGCCGGACAGGGCACCAAAATAAAGCTCAAAAACGTAAAAAAAGGAGATCTCCTCTTCTTTAAAACGAGCAGAAAGAACAGGATAAACCACGTGGGGCTCGTCGTGGAGATCAAGGATGAGGATATCCGTTTTATTCATTCCACTACCTCCAGGGGAGTTTTAATCTCTTCGCTCCGGGAAGGATATTGGAACCATGCCTTTACCGAAGCCCGGCGCATCCTGTAACTACATACCTTTCAACAGGTTCCGTATATTTTCTTATTTTTAGGCATGCCATTACAAAATTTAAACATTTTAAAATTGCTGGCCTTTCTCATTACCGGGATCATCATCGGGTTTCGTATTGATATTCCGCGGACTATTGTTTTCGGCAGTGTATTTGCCCTTCTCCTGCTTCTCGGATCTCTCTATTTTTACATTTCCCGCACCCGATCACGTATCAATTATTGCTTCGGGGCAACAGCCTTTGCACTCATAGTTTGTATTGGCATACTTACCGCAAGTACGGATCGGCCCGGATTTAAACCACGGCATTACAGCAACTACACCCGCGGAACCGATACTATTGTTTTTGTTCCCGTTAAACAGCTGAAATCCGGAATATACGATCACCGCTACATCGCCAGCGTAAAAGAAGTAAACGGACACCGGTCTTCCGGAAGGGTACTTCTGCATATCGAGAGGGACAGCAGCGCAAAACAACTGTCTATCGGCCACAAATACCTTACAGGGGCCACGCTCCGCGAAATCTCCCCGCCAAGGAACCCGCACCAGTTTGACTACAGGGAATACCTTCGGAAAAAGTATATCCATCACCGGTTGTCTCCGGAACCCGACGCCCTCTTCCCTCTTCCGGAAACAGGACAGAACGTCTATGCCTTTGCAGCCCGCATACGGCAAAAGGTGTATACCGCACTAAAAGAGTACCATTTCAACGGGGATACGCTGGCCGTGATCAACGCCTTATTGCTCGGGCAGCGGCAGGACATTTCGGAGGAAATGTACCGGGATTACGCTTCGGCGGGGGCCATACACATCCTTGCCATCTCCGGGCTTCATGTGGGCATTCTTCTTTTCTTCCTGCATTTCCTGCTAAAGCCGCTGGAACGTATCAGGTACGGGAAAGGCCTGAAGTTTATTGCGATCCTGCTGGCATTGTGGAGCTTTGCATTCATTGCAGGATTATCAGCCTCCGTAGTGAGGGCAGTAAGCATGTTTTCTTTTGTGGCGCTTGCTCTGCTGTTCAGGCGTACCGCAAATATTTACAATGTGTTACTGGTATCCATGTTTTTTCTCCTGTTGGTCCGCCCCTCCTTTTTGTTTGATGCAGGATTCCAGCTCAGTTATATTGCCGTATTTGCCATTGTAGGGCTCCAGCCCGTATTTTATGGCTGCTGGAAGCCCCGATGGAAAGCGGTTGATGGGTTATGGAAGCTGACAACAGTAACCGTAGCAGCACAATTAGGGGTTTTACCTTTGAGTCTGTATTATTTTCACCAGTTCCCCGGCCTGTTCTTCATATCCAGTCTGGTGATTGTCCCCATACTCGGAATACTCCTCGGGACAGGCATCCTGGTCATAGTACTTGCGCTGTTTCAGATCCTTCCCGCATTCCTTGCAGATGGATATGCCTTTGTGATCAGTGCCATGAATCGGCTCGTTTCGTGGATAGCACACCGGGAAAGCTTTGTTTTCAGGGATATTTCTTTCGACTGGAGACTGCTCATATCGTGCTACCTCTGCCTTGTTTTCCTGTTCCTTTTATTGCAGAAAAACACGTTCCGGAGGACAGCTGCGCTTTTAATCGCCATACTTTGCCTGCAGGCCTCTTTTATATACAACCGCTTTAAAACTTTGTCCACGGATCAATTTGTCATTTTTCACAAGTACAAAAACACCCTGGTTACCAGGCAACAGGGAGAAATGCTTACCATCTACGGAAAAGGATATAATAAGCCACCCGACCGGACATTACAAAATTACATGGTTGCGGAGCGCATAAAAACAGCAGAGGCCCGGCAGCCAAATAACCTTTATAACATCAACGGATGTGCATTACTGTACATTGACAGTCTTGGCATATATAAAACAAAGGGGTTAAAGGCCGATTACATCCTTTTGGGAGGTTCTCCGGAAATAAACCTGGAACGGGTCCTCAGGTTACACGAGCCGGAAATGATTGTTGCCGACGGCAGCAACGCCCCTTTCCTGATCAAAAAGTGGGAAGCCACCTGTAAAAAAGAAAAACTCCCTTTTCACAATACTTACGAAAAGGGAGCATATATTTTTGACGGGCAGTAAATCCTATCAGTCCACGGCTACCGCACCTTCGCCTTCTTCGGCACCGTGAGTAAGTCTTTTTAAGGGTTTCAGCATGAGGATCACGATAAGACCTATGAGTGTCCAGATAACAGCAATCCCCGTGAACACTTCAAAATCACCGAGGTCTTTTGCAAGTTTTCCTATTTCTCCGGCGGCTTTATTTCCGAGTCCCGTGGCCGCCCAGTACAGCCCCATGATCACTGAAGCGTATTTCAGGGGTGCCAGTTTCGTAATGAAAGACAAGGACACCGGTGAGGTACACAACTCTCCGATAGTATGAAACAGATAGGCCAGGATCAGCCAGTACATGGCAGAAGAGCCGGTATTTTCATATTGCACGGACGCCGCACTCATAAACCCGAAACCAAGGGCCATAATAATGATCCCTACAGCCATTTTAAACAAGGAAGAGGCTTCCTTGCCCATTCGCCTCCACTTCAACCACAACGCTCCCACGAGGGTGGCCAGTGTAATGATAAAGAATGAATTCACCGATTGGAACACGGAAGCGGGGATTTCCCCCAGTCCGAAAAACGATCTGTCCGTTTTTTGCTTGGCGTACAGATTCATCAACCCTCCGGCCTGTTCAAATGCCGCCCAGAAAAGTACGATCAGCAAAAAGGAAAGCAGCAGTACTTTCACCCTGTCTTTTTCTATTCTCGTAAGTGGTCTTTCCAGTATTGCACGGTCTTTCTCATTCTTTGCGGAGATCAGGTTCCCTACATGTTTCAGGTATTTTTGTCCCCACATATAAACGATCTGTCCAAGGAACATTCCTATAGCTGCCAGCCCGAAACCGTAGTGCCAGTTTATTTTTTCGCCAATATACCCGCAAACGATCGGGGCAACAAAGCCCCCTATATTAATCCCCATATAGAAGATATAGAAACCGAGATCCCTTCTTTCGTCCTTTTGTTTATAGAGTCCTCCTACCATGGAAGAAATATTGGGTTTGAGCCCCCCTACTCCGAGGATAATAAACAAACACCCTATATAAAAGGATATTTCGGAATTAAGGGCAAGGATACTGTGCCCTATACACAACAATATCCCTCCCAGCATCACTGTCTTTTTCTGTCCCAGCAACCGGTCTGCCACCCACCCTCCGGGGATCGAGGCTACATATACCAGCATGGTGTACCACCCGTACAGGGAAAGCGCCTCCTGGTTGGTCCAGCCGAAACCGGGATTCCGGGAAGTGGTTTCCGAAACCAGGAACAGGGTAAACAACGCCCGCATACCGTAGTAGCTGAAGCGTTCCCACATTTCCGTAAAAAATAAGATATACAATCCTGCCGGATGTCCGAACAATTCCCTCTGGTGTGCTGGTCTCGAAATATTTGCCATGTAGTTATATTTATGTTCCTATAGATTTTCCTTAATGAAGTTTGTCATTTTGGTGTAAAGGTGGAGCCTGGTATTTCCACCATAAATACCGTGATTTTTATCGGGATAGATGGCCCAGTCGAATTGTTTGTTGGCCTGTACAAGGGCTTCCACCATACGCATGGTATTCTGTACGTGCACGTTATCATCTGCCGTACCGTGTATCAGAAGATAGGCTCCTTTCAGTTTCCCAACGTGGTTGATCGGAGAGTTATCATCATAGCCCGAGGCGTTTTCCTGAGGGGTCTGCATGTACCTTTCGGTATAAATGGTATCATAAAACCGCCAGTTGGTCACCGGGGCTACTGCAATAGCCATCTTAAACACATCATTTCCCTTCAGAATACAGTTGGATGACATGAAACCGCCATAGCTCCATCCCCAGATACCTATCCTTCCGGCATCTATATACGGTCTTTCACCAAACTCTTTTGCGGCTTCTATCTGGTCTTCCACCTCGTATTTCCCAAGTTCCTTATAAGTCATCTTCTTGAAGGCAGTTCCTTTAAATCCGGTCCCTCTGCCATCTACACAAGCTACAATATACCCTTGTTGCGCAAGCATCTGATACCAGTAATCGTTAGCGCCTCCCCACCTGTTGGCCACCTGTTGCGACCCCGGGCCACTGTACTGGAACATTAACAGCGGATATTTTTTATCCGGATCAAAACCGGCAGGCTTTATCATCCACATGTTCAGGTCATA